>NZ_JBVJRC010000002.1:0-902783 GCF_055608005.1 Lentzea sp. NPDC036955
GCCGGTGTCGTCGCAGCTCTCGCGTTCTGACCGTGTTCTGACCATCCCGAAAGGACAGTTTCGATGACGCAGTACGTCCTCGCCGTCGACCAGGGCACGACCAGCACCAGGGCGATCATCTTCGACCACAGCGGTTCCATCGTCTCCGTGGGTCAGAAGGAGCACGAGCAGATCTTCCCGCGGGCCGGCTGGGTCGAGCACAACCCGGTGGAGATCTCCGAGAACACCCGGTTCGTGATCGGCCAGGCGCTTGCCACGGCCGACCTCAACACGAGCGACATCGCCGCGGTCGGCATCACCAACCAGCGCGAGACCGCCGTCGTGTGGGACAAGAACACCGGGCAGCCGGTCTACAACGCGATCGTCTGGCAGGACACCCGCACCCAGGCCATCGTGGACGAGCTCGGTCGGCTCGGCGGCGGTGGTGACCGCTACAAGGCCAAGGTCGGCCTGCCGCTCGCCACCTACTTCTCCGGTCCGAAGATCCGCTGGATCCTCGACAACGTCGAGGGTGCCCGCGAGCGCGCCGAGGCCGGCGACCTGCTGTTCGGCAACACCGACACGTGGACGCTGTGGAACCTCACCGGCGGCCCCAACGGCGGCGTGCACGCCACCGACGTCACCAACGCGTCGCGGACCATGCTCATGGACCTCGACACGCTGCAGTGGGACGCCACGATCGCCGAGGAGATGGGCATCCCGCTGTCCATGCTCCCGGAGATCAAGTCCTCTTCGGAGGTCTACGGCCACGGCGGCCCCGGCGGCGTCCTCAAGGGCGTGCCGATCGCCGGCATCCTGGGCGACCAGCAGGCCGCCACGTTCGGCCAGGCCTGCTACGAGCCGGGCACCGCGAAGAACACCTACGGCACCGGCAACTTCATGCTCCTCAACACGGGCACGGAGAAGGTCGCGTCGAAGAACGGCCTGCTGACCACGGTCTGCTACAAGATCGGCGACGAGGCCCCGGTCTACGCCCTGGAGGGCTCGATCGCGGTCACCGGTTCGCTGGTGCAGTGGCTGCGCGACAACCTCGGCATCATCGGCTCGGCGCCGGAGATCGAGACGCTCGCGAAGTCGGTCGAGGACAACGGTGGCGCGTACTTCGTGCCCGCGTTCTCCGGCCTGTTCGCGCCGTACTGGCGCTCCGACGCCCGCGGTGCGGTCGTCGGCCTCACCCGGTTCGTCAACAAGGGCCACATCGCCCGCGCCGTCCTGGAGGCCACCGCCTTCCAGACGCGCGAGGTCCTCGACGCCATGAACGCCGACTCCGGCGTGCCGCTGACCGAGTTGAAGGTCGACGGCGGCATGGTGGCCAACGAGCTGCTGATGCAGTTCCAGGCCGACGTGCTGGACGTGCCGGTGATCCGGCCGGTCGTCGCCGAGACCACCGCGCTGGGCGCCGCCTACGCCGCCGGTCTCGCGGTGGGCTACTGGTCCTCGCTCGACGAGCTGCGCGCCAACTGGTCCGAGGACAAGCGCTGGGCGCCCGAGATGGACGCCGACGAGCGCGAGCGCCAGTACCGCAACTGGAAGAAGGCCGTGACCAAGTCGTTCGACTGGGTCGACGCCGACGTCCGCTGATTTTCTGCTGAGGGAGCTGAAGGTGTTCGCAAGGCTGGATCCGGCTCGACGTGCCGACTCGCTGGCTGCCCTGGACGGCACCGAGTTCGACGTGCTCGTCGTCGGTGGAGGTGTCGTCGGTGCGGGTGCCGCGTTGGACGCGGCGTCGAGAGGTCTCTCGGTCGCACTGGTCGAGGCCCACGACTGGGCGGCGGGGACGTCGAGCCGGTCCAGCAAGCTCGTCCACGGCGGGCTGCGCTACCTGGAGCAGCTGGAGTTCAAGCTGGTCCGCGAAGCGCTCAAGGAACGCGGGTTGCTGCTGCGCCGGCTCGCACCGCACCTGGTGCGGCCGGTGCCGTTCCTCTTCCCGCTGGAGAAGCAGTGGGAACGCGCCTACGTCGGCGCGGGCGTGCTGCTGTACGACTCGATCGGCGGCGCCGGTGCGGTCCCGATGCACCGGCACCTGTCCCGCAGGCGGATGGCCGAGATCGCGCCCTCGCTCGACACCTCGGCGTTCGCCGGCGCCATCCGCTACTACGACGCGCAGGTGGACGACGCCCGCCTCGTCACCACGCTGGTGCGCACGGCGGCGCAGCACGGCGCCACCGTGCTGTCCCGCGCCAAGGTCACCTCCTTGCTGCGCAACGGCGGCCGCGTCGCCGGCGCGTCCGTGCGCGACGAGCTGACCGGTGTGACGCACGTGGTGCGCGCGCGGCGCGTGATCAGTGCGACCGGCGTGTGGACCGACTCGCTGAACTCGATGAGCCCCGGCACCCCTCCGTTCCACGTGCGGATGTCGAAGGGCGTCCACGTCCTCGTCCCGCGCGACCGGATCCAGCTCGACGGCGGCCTGATCACGCGCACCGAGAAGAGCGTGCTGTTCGTGATCCCGTGGGGCGCGTACTGGATCATCGGCACCACGGACACGCCCTACGACGGCGACCCGGCCGCGGTGTCGGCGTCCCCCGAGGACGTGTCGTACATCCTCGACCACGTCAACGCCGTGCTGCGCGACAGCGTGTCGGCCGACGACGTCGTCGGCATGTACGCGGGTCTGCGCCCGCTGCTCGACGGCGCGTCCGGCGACACCGCGAAGCTGTCGCGCGAACACGCCGTGGCCCAGCCGGAACCGGGCTTCTTCGTGATCGCGGGCGGCAAGTACACGACCTACCGCGTGATGGCCGCCGACGTCGTCAACGCCGCCGTCGCGGGTCTGGGCAAGGCCGTCGCGCCGTCGCTGACCGCGCGCCTGCCGCTGTGCGGAGCCGTTGGCTTCCAAGAGCTGTGGGCAGACCGGACCCGTGTCGCCGCCGAGTCCGGCCTGTCCGCATCCACTGTGGAGCGACTGCTGCGCCGCTACGGTTCGGCGATCTCCGACGTGCTCGCGCTGGTCTCCCGGGACCCGGCGCTCACCGAGGACGTGGCCGGCCACCTCGCCGCCGAGGTCGTCTACGCCGTGACGCACGAGGGAGCGCTTTCGCTCGACGACGTCCTTGCCAGGCGGACGCGAATCGCGGTGGAACACCTCGACGGCGGCGCCTCGGTCGTCGACCGGGTGGCCGATCTGGTCGCTGGTCCGCTCGGGTGGACCACGGCCGAACGTGATGACGCCGTGCGCGCTTATCGGGAGAGTGCAGAGTTGGCCGCCCACTAGGCGTAGGAGATGTGACGGTGCGATGCAGAGCACGGAGCTGATCGAGAGGTTGCGCCGGGAGGGTGGCTTCCGGCTGTTGCCACTGCTCGGGAACACCGGTCAGGTCGCAGGGGTGCACCTGACCCGGTTCCTGCCCGGCGGCCACCTCGACGTGATCCAGGCGTGGGACGAGCACTGGGCGGTCTACGCCCGGCTGCCCGACGTGCTCGACGCCGCCGCACCGTTCGCGGTGCCGACCGGCGCGACGGCCCAGAGCGGGCCGTTCGCGCGGGTCGTCGCACCGCTGCTGCCGCTGCAGCCGGGTCTCACGGCCCGCTGAGCGGACTACTCGGCGACCCAGCCGACCAGGGCGCGCCAGGCGGGACCGGAGAACGTCAGTTCGGCACCGGTGTTCTTCGAGTCCCGCACGAGCGCGTCCTGGGTCAGCGCGACCTCCACGCAGTCCGTGTTGCCGTTGCCGCCGCTGTAAGTGCTCTTACGCCACGTCCGGTCCTGGGTCATCGGAGTCCTTTCGAAGAGCGCTGATGTACTCCGTCAGCATGCTCTTCGATTGTTCCTCATCCAAGGCGATGGCATCCAGATGGCTGAACAGCTGCCGTGCGCGCGCGACCGCCGCCTTGTCTTGTGCGAACACCTGCACCAGGTCCGATTCGCTGTAGGTGGTCGGGTCGGCCTTGTCGAACTCGAACAACGTGGTCTTTCCCTGTAGTGCGATGGCCCGGTAGCGGTCGGGCACGATTCGCATGATGTGGGTGTTGAACAGCAGACGCAGGTACTGGTCCTCCATGAGCTGTGCGTCGCCCAGGATTAGTTGCAATGCAAGCTCGTGGACGTAGAACAAGCATTCCGGGCGGAAGGGGCGTCGGAGGATCGTCTGCCGTTCGATGCGGAGGTCGACGAATTTTTCGATGTCCGCCGGTTCGTGGAACGAGGTGTCGAGGAGGAGCTGGCGCGCGTACTCCCGCGTCTGGAGCAGGCCGGGCGCCTTCAGGACCTCGAAGCTCGTGATCTTCGTGGCCAGGGACTCGGTCATGGCCAGCGTGCGCAGGTTGTCGGCGACCTGGGCGTAGTACGGGTCGAAGGCGTTGGCGTAGCGGCGGCGGAAGGTCTCGATGAAGTCCAGGCTCTGGCCACAGGCCGTGAGGAACTGGACGAGGTCGATCTCGCTCGCCCGCGCCTTGCCGTTCTCGACGTTGGAGACCTTGCTCGGGTCCCACCCCAGCTGGGTCGCGAGCGCGCGGCCCGTCATCGTCGTGTACTTTTCCCGGAGTCGGCGCAGTTCGTCGCCGAGGTCTCGGCTGTAGGCCGTAGAGGTCATCGCGGTCATGCCAAATACGCTATGGCTTGTTTTTGGAACAAGTAATAGCCACATTCGGGTGAAAACAGCGGGCTAGTGATCAAGCCATGCTTTCGCGGCGACCACTAGTGCTTCAACGCCGGTTTTCACCGTTGGTTCGATATCGGGTGCGAAGGCGGGGGAGTGGTTCATCGGCACGGGGTCGGGCGTGCGCGCGTTGAAGTCGATTCCACCGAGGAACCAGAAGACCGTCGGTGCGCCGGCGGCCGTGCCGAACACGCCGACGTCCTCGCTGGCGCTGACGACCGCGCCGGGGATCAGGCGCTCGGTGCCGAAGTGCTCGGTGAACGCGGCCACGGTCCGTGCGGTGGCGTCCGGGTCCGACACGAGCGGCGGCATGGCGTCCCGCCACTCGAACTCGGGCTCCCGCGGCGCACCGGAGGCCGCGGCCTCGGCGCGCACGATCCGTTCGACGGCGTCGCGGATGATGCCGCTCGTGTGGTCGTTGAACGTCCGGATGTTGATGCCCAGCCCGGCGGTGTCCGGGATGATGTTCTCCTTGGTCCCGGCGTGGATCTGGCCGACCGTGACCACCGCACGTTCGCTGGGGGAGATCTCGCGCGCGACGATCCCTTGCAACCGCACGACGACGTGCGCGGCCATCAGCACGGGGTCGACAGCGGTCTCCGGCGACGAACCGTGACCGCCGCGGCCGAAGAGGGTGACGTTCACGGTGTCGCTGGCCGCCATCAACGGGCCGCTGCCGTGAGCGAGCATCCCGGCGGGCAGGGGAGCGACGTGCTGGGCGAGCACGACGTCCGGCGTGCCGAACCGGTCGAACAGCCCGTCCTCGACCATGTCCCGGGCGCCCCGGCCGAGCTCCTCGGCGGGCTGACCGACCACGAGCAGCGTGCCGGACCACTCGTCACGGGTGTTCGCGAGCGCTTCGGCCGCGCCGACCAGACAGGTGACGTGCATGTCATGGCCGCACGCGTGCGCCACAGGCTGTTCGTCGCCGTTGGCGTCCACCGCGCGCGCTGTGCTGGCGTAGGGCAGCCCGGTCTCCTCGCGCACCGGCAGGGCGTCCATGTCGGCCCTCAGCAGGACGGTGGGCCCGTCACCGTTGCGCAGCACGCCGACCACACCGGTGCCACCGACCCCGGTCGTGACGGCGTAGCCCAGGGGGCGCAGTGCGTCGGCGAGGACTCCGGCGATGCGGAACTCCTGCAACGACAGCTCGGGGTGCCGGTGCAGGTCGCGGTAGAGCGCGGCGAGGTCGAGGGTCACGCCACAGTTCCAACCCAGTTCTAGTCGAGCAGCTTGCGCAGCTCGGCGTCGAAGTCGAAGTGGTCGGTCTCGCGACCGGGGGCGACGACGTCGTAGGTGGAGTTCAGGAACTCCTGCAGCTCGGTCGAGCGCACGTGGAAGACCGCGTGCGAGACGTCGGACTGCAGTTCGAGCACGGCGGTCGTGGAGTTGTGCGGGCGCAGCCGCACGTCACCGGCGCCGGCCGAGGTGATGAGGCCGTCGGCGAGCAGGTCGCGGCTGACGAGCCAGACCGTCTCCTGGCGTCCCATGCGGAACGTCATCGTCACGGCGTGCGGGTCGTCGGCGCGGTAGCCCAGCTCGACCTCGACGGGCATGGGGCGCCCGGACGGTGCGATGAAGGCGAAGACCGACTCGGCGCCCACTCGTGTCACGTTCGTCATGCCTCCTAAGACGTGCGACATCCTCCCTGGATGCCTCCATCAGGAAAATCGATGACAACGCGACTTTCAAGCGGTCCGAATATGACTTTTGACATTGGTCACGACGGGTTGCCGCGCGGGCGCAGACGGCCACCGGGCAGCGGAGGCGCAGGCAGGCGGCTTCCGGCATAGCCCTCGACACGGCCGAACCGGTCCGTCTCCGCCTGCCATTCCTCGCGATAGGCGGCGATCTCGTCGTGGGTGCGGCCGACGAAGTTCCACCACATGACGATCTCTTCCCCGAATGGCGTGCCACCCAGCAGAACTACCCGCGCACCGGCCTCCGTCGTGAGGGTGAGGGTGCTCCGACCAGTGCCGACGTACCCGAGCTGCCCCGGCGTGAGAGCGGTCTCGTCGATCTTCACGTCGCCGGTGTCGAGCAGCACGCCGTGCTCGAAGTCGGTCTTGGTACCAAGAGTGATCTTGCTGTTCGGTGCGAGAACGATCTCCGCACCCAGCAGCGGGGTGAACGTGTGAACGGGAGATTTCGAACCCGCCAACTCACCGAGGAACACCTTGACGGTGGCGTTGTCCAGCTGAACGGCGGGTGGCACGTAGTGTTGGAAATCACGTGCCGCATCTCGGTTGGAATCGGGTAGTGCGAGCCACAGCTGGACACCGTGCAACACCGTCGACGCCGCCGTGGACACCTCGGAATGGCAGATGCCCCGGCCGCCGGTCATCAGGTTGAGCTCACCGGGCCGCACGTAGGCATGCACGCCGTGGCTGTCGCGGTGCTCGATCTCGCCCGTGAACAACCAGCTGACCGTTTGCAGCCCAGTGTGTGGGTGCGGCGCCACGTCCATCTTGTGGTTGTCGGGCCCGTAGTGGTCGCAGAAGCACCACGCGCCGATGAACGACCGCTGCTTCTGCGGCAGCGTCCGGCGCACTGACATCGCCCGCGGGCCGCCCAACGGCACGTCGCGCGGCTGGAGGACCTCGACCCCGCCCGGCGTGGGCGTGCAGGTGACTTCGGCGGGCTCGACCTCGACGTTGCTCACGCCGGTGATCGTAGGCGTGGTTCAGCGAGCACGTGGCTCCTGAGCCGAGCCCCCCGGCGGGCTCGGCGTCCGGCCGGTGGGGGCAGCATGGGAGCAGACAGGTGAGAGCTGGGGGCAGCGGTGGCGGAACTTCGGGACGGGTTGTTCGCGCGCGTGGCGAGCAGCGGGTACGAGCTGGACGAGGCGCAGGCGCGGGCGGTCGAGCGGCTCGCAGGGCTGGGGGAGCGGCGCCGGGGCGTCTACCTGCACGGGCCGGTCGGGCGGGGCAAGAGCTTCCTCGCCGACGCGTTCTTCGACGTGCTGCCCGTGCGGCACAAACGGCGCGTGCACTTCCACGCGTTCTTCCACGAGTTGCACGCCCGGATCTCGTCACGGCTGCACGAACGCGGTGCGGTGGCCCACGCGCTGAAGGAGCTCATCGGCCGGTGTGACGTGCTCGCGTTCGACGAGTTCCACCTGCACGACGTCGGCGATGCGATGCTGATGACGCGGCTGCTGGAGGAGCTGCGGGCACGCCGGGTGATGATCATCGCCACCTCGAACTACCCGCCGGACGGCCTGCTGCCCAACCCGCTCTACCACGACCACTTCCTGCCGGGCATCGCGCTCGTGGAGGAGCTGATGGACACCGTCGAGCTCGACGGCCCGACCGACTACCGGCACCTGCGCGGACGGGCCCGCTCGCGGTTCGAGACCGGGGCGGTCGTGCGTGCGGTGGAGCTGCCGGCCGTCCCGGTGGTGCTCGACGTGGGCGGCCGGGCGATCACCGCGCTCGGTGTCGACGGGCGGCGGATCTGGTTCGACTTCGGCGACCTGTGCGAGAAGCCGACGTCCACAGCGGACTACCTGGCGCTCGCCGACCGCCACGACGACTGGGTGGTCGTGGGCGTGCCGCGGCTGGAGACGTGCGACCGGGAGGCGCAGCAGCGGTTCGCGAACGTCGTGGACGTCCTCGTCGACCGCGACGCCCGGCTGACCCTGGTGAGCGACCACCCGCTGGCCGAGATCGTCGGCGGCCGGGCCCTCGACCTCGCCCGCACCGCCAGCCGGCTGGAGCTGATCAACTCCATCGGGTGAACAGTGGAGCGCCTCCACCGCCGATAGCACCCAAAACCCCTGTGCTAGGAGCGAGCAAGTGAAGATGGTGCGCGCCCGTGTCGCGTCGGCAGTGGAGAGCAACCGGTTCCAGGCGTTCATCGTCGCGGTGATCGTCGTCAACGCGCTGGCGCTGGGCGCGGAGACGACGACGGTGCTGCACGCGGAGCTGGGTCCCGTGCTGACGTTCGTCGACCGCCTGGCGCTGATGATCTTCACCCTGGAGCTCGGCGCGCGGCTGTACGCGTTCGGCTGGAGGTTCTTCCGCGACCCGTGGAACGTGTTCGACTTCGTGATCGTGGCCATCGCGCTGATCCCGTCCGCGGGCCCGTTGTCGGTCTTGCGCGCGTTGCGGATCTTGCGCGCGTTGCGCCTCGTCGCGATGGTGCCGAGCATGCGCCGCGTCGTCACGGCGCTGGTGCGGTCGATCCCAGGCCTGGTGTCGCTGTCGGGTCTGCTGGTGCTGCTCGTCTACGTGGGCGGCGTGATCGCGAGCAACCTGTTCGGCGACACCGGTGACCCGCGATTCTCCGGGCTCGGATCGACGTTGCTGACGCTGTTCCAGATCACCACCGGTGACGGGTGGTCCGACGTGATGCGCGACCTGATGGAGCAGAAGCCGTACGCGTGGATCTTCTTCCTGGTCTACCTGCTGGTCGGCACGTTCACGATGCTCAACCTGTTCATCGCGGTGGTGTGCAGCGCGATGCAGGAGGAGGTCACGCTGCCCGCACCCCGTTCCGGCGCACACGACGACCTGCTGTTGCAGGAGGTGCGCGCGCTGCGCGACGAGGTGCGAGCGTTGAAGGCGAACGTGTGACCCCCGCCTGAGAGCCGCGACGTGGTCCGGCCGGTGACGCCGCCGTGCACCGGCCGGACCACCTCAACCCCGGGTCACGGGGTGACCGGGATGTTCGTGAGGCCCTTCGTCGCGCGGGAGACCGTGTTCGAGGCGTGCACGACGTTCGGGTTGTCCTTGCACTTCGACGTCGAGCTGACGTGGACGCCGTACTCACCGACGCCGCCGAGGTCGGAACGGTTGCCGCGCCACACGTTGCCGCAGCCGTTGCCGAACGACGGCGTGGTGCTCGGGTTGTGCGTCTCGTAGCCGTTCTTGAACGTGCCGGGTGCGGTGAACGTGCCGGTGTTGTTCTCGATCCGGTAGCCGGAGCCCTTCACGTCGACCCACGAGTCCGCGGAGTTCGCGCCGCTGATGCCGGTGCCGTCGAAGGTGTTGCCGGCGATCAGGCCGCCCTGCGTGCCCTCCTTGACGTCGACGTGCTCGGCGGAGACGTTCGGGCCGATCCGGTTGTCCAGCACCTGCACGCGGTCGGAGCGGTCGACGCCGCCGGAGTTGCCGTGGCACTTCCAGTTCGAGTTCGCAGAGCCGATGTACACGCCCTCGCCGTAGTCCTTCGTCAAGACACCGGCGTCGGTGATCGTCGAGCCCTTGAGCACGCCGTCCGCGGAGGAACGGCGGAAGTGCACGCCCTCCTCGTCGGTCCTCCGCACGGTGACGCCGTCGATCGTCACGTGGTGGGAGTTGTCGAGGACGATGCCCTTCTTGGACTCCGCGACGGTGATGCCCCTGATGGTCCAGTGCGGCGCGTCGAACAACCACAGGCCGTAACCGGAGTCCCAGCCCGCTGCCGGCACCGGGCAGGGGGTCGGCGCCGTGCCGGACGGGCCGTCGTTGACCAGCACCGCGGAGGACGGGCCGGTGAGCGTGATCGGGTTGCTCGCGGTACCGGCCTTCTGCGCGACGAACGAACCGCGGTACGTGCCGGGGGCCAGGCTGATGACGTCACCGGGCCGGGCGTTCGCCAGTGCGGCCTGGAGCTGGCCGGCGGTCGACACCGGGACCGTGCCCGCCGGTTCCTCGACGGGTGTGGTCGAGTCGGGGACGTTCTTGAGGAACAACGACTTCGCCGCGTCGGTCCTGGTCGCGTCCACGCCGTGGCCGCCGGTGTAGTCGCGCTGCTCGTTCTTCGCCCAGTCGGTGATCGGCATGCCGTTCACGTCGAGGTGCCGGTACCCGCTGCCGTTCCAGCCGAACTGGTAGACGCGCCGGCGGTCGGCGTAGAACGGCTCGTAGCCACCGCCGGCGGACAGCTGCTTGGTCATGGCGTTGTTGAAGAAGACGTTGCGCGGACCGGAGGCGCCCGACCACTTCACGGCCTTCTGACCCGCGCCCCACCAGATCGGGAACCAGTTCGAGTCGTCGGGACCGCCGCCGCCCTCCTCACCGCAGTTCGCGCGGCAGTTGCCGGAGCGGTGGGCGTGGGGGACGCGGACCGTGTTGTTCTCGAACAGGTTGTTGCGCTCCCAGCCGCCGTGCAGGTTCAGGTCGGAGTCGAAGTCGTTGCCGATCACGACGTTGCCCGAGGCCGACCACTGGAAGGTGAAGTGGCGCAGGTTGCGGGAGGTGTTGCCGGCGTAGAGCGAGTCCCACACCCGCGAGCCGCGGAAGTAGCCGTTGCCGCCCTTGCCCTTGTTCCACGCACCGTCGAGGACGTTGTCGACGATCTGCAGGTTCTTGGCCTCCTCGGTGACGATCGGGTGCGACCCGGTCATCTCCGCGCGGACACCGCGCACCCACGAGTTCGCCGCCCACTTGAACACGATGCCGTGCATCTCGTCGGCCGGCGCCATGTTGCCGTAGTCGTGGACGGCCCCGGCGGGGTCGAGACCCGGCACCTCCTGCGTGAAGCCGAAGTTCTCGAACCCGACGCCGAGGACCGGGTCCACCAGCGGCGAGACCTTCGAGTCGTACGTCGTCCCGTCGATCGCGGGCGAACCGTCCGAGGTGGAGTTGACCGGGACGTCGAACTCCAGCGGCTTGTCCAGCGTCACCGTCGTGCCCGAGACGGACGCGACGGTGAAGATCTGCTGCCGCATGTGCATGTTCAGCAACGGGTGCGGGGTGCCGGTGGCGTTCTGCTGCTCGTAGAACTTCACCGAGTTCGCCGCGCGCACGTTGACGAGCGACCCGGCCGTGATGTTCGTGGTGGACGCCACCTTCACCGTGCGGTCACCGGTCTTCGCGGCGGCGGTGACCTTCGTGCCGGCCTTCCAGTGCACGTTCACCGTGCCTTCGAAGATGTCCTTGCGGTTCTCCGGGGCCTGGGAGTGGTCGCTCGCGTAGCCGGGGTGAACGCCGCGCGACTGCACGCGGAACAGGCCGCGGCCCGGCCACAGCCAGCCGCCCTTGCCCTGCCCGAACGTCATCCCGTCCTCGTCCCAGTCCGAGCCGTCCGGGGTCAGCGCGTCGTAGCGGGTGGTCGCGTCCGGGGTGTAGACGATCTTCGTCGCGGTCGCGCCCGCGCCCCTGATGACCAGGTGGTCGGCATCGACGTGGAGCTCCTTCGACACCTTCAGCACCCCGGCGGGCAGGGTGATCAGGCTCAGCCTGGAGTAGCTCGCGCCCGGTGAGCACGACGTGCGGACGAAGTCGATCGCGGCCTGCAGCCCCGCGGTGTCGTCGGCCGCGTCATCGGGCCGGACGCCGAACCGGGAAGCCAGTTCCGCAGCCGTGATCCGGCAGCTCGCGCTCGGGTTCACGTCATTGTCGCCGGGCAGCACGCCGGTGCCGCGATAACCGGCTTTCGACCAGTCGTAGAGGCCGGGAATGGCGGCCCGCCGGTTGCCGGACGAGACGTCCAGGCCGGTCGCCGCAGGTGTGGCCGTCGCGGTCACGGGTAGGGCGAGACCGGCTATCACAACCGCGGACAGCAGAGCTATCGGAGTTCGCATCTTTGCGGGAACCCTTCGGCAGGGCGGGGCGAAATCTTTGTAGCCGACAGCCGCGGAATGTGTCAAACATTCACGTGACTGAAATTGTCTTCCTGCAAAGGGTTTCAATTACTGAAT
Organism: Lentzea sp. NPDC036955; assembly: GCF_055608005.1. Taxonomy (NCBI): domain Bacteria; kingdom Bacillati; phylum Actinomycetota; class Actinomycetes; order Pseudonocardiales; family Pseudonocardiaceae; genus Lentzea; species Lentzea sp. NPDC036955. Next base: position 12,226 of record NZ_JBVJRC010000002.1, read on the forward strand.
TCCGAAACCGCCCGCGGGCACCGCCAGCTCACGCTGCTGAATCGAGCGAGCGGTCGGCCGGGCTCAGGCTCCGGTGTGGGTGAACGCCGCCCAGATCCGCGCCGGATACCGGTCGCGCAGCTCGCAAACGACGGCGTGCAGCGCCCTCGCGGGCAGGCTCAGGCCGTGGTCGAGCAGGGCCGAGTGGAACGCGACGCTCACGTCCGCCGCCGCTTGCTCGCCGACCTCCCACAGGGTGTCGACGACGCTCGGGTAGCCGGCGAGCAGGAACGCACCGGCGAGGTGCCCGCACGACAGCACCGCGAGCCGGGCGGCCGGCAGTCCCAGCCGGGCGACGTCGAGCGCGGTCAACGGCCCGTCGTGCAACCGCAGCCCGCTGCGCGCCGGGTTGTCGTCGGGGGAGCCGGAGCAGGCGAAGTGGACGTACGGGTGGTGCTCCAGCGCCGCCAGCACGTTCTCCCGCGTTGCGAGCGGGCCCTCCAGCGCGGCGGCCTCCCACAGCTCGGCCAGCACCGCGACCTCGTACGGCGCGTCGGCAGGCGCGACCACGACCATGCTCGGCGCGCCCACGGGTGCGGCGGCGCGGGCACGGGCCCAGGTGAGCGCGCGCACCGTCGGCGTGTAGGAGGACACCACGCGGTCCAGCACGGTCCGCCCGTCCCGCCCGGCCGCGTGCAGCGGCAGCCCGGCGAGCGGGCCGGTCGGCGACCACCAGACGTGCGTGTGCTCGGGCACGCCTTCGAGCACCGGCTCGGTCACGGTGTCCCACAACCACTCCAGCGTCTCGGCGAACGCCCGGTCGTCGCTGCCGAAGTGCTCGGCGTGCGCGACCGCGTCGTCGTAGCGCAGCCGCGGCAACGGCAGCAGCTCCACCCGGCCCGGCCACAGCGTGAGCGCGTCGCAGCGCAGCCGGCTCACGTTGACCAGCACCACCGGACCGTCCACCGCGGACTGCTGCAGGTCGCCGACGGACGGGAACGCCACCTGCCGGTCGTCCTCGAACACGCGCGCCAGCAACAGGTCCCTGCCGTACTCCAGCCACTGCGCCGCCAGCGCCAGCTGTCCGGCCTGCACCGCGCACGCCGCCGCGTCGGCCACCAGCCCGGTCAGCTCGGCCAGCCCGTTCTCGACGTCGGCCCGCCGGAGCCGCAGCAGCAACGCCATCGCCCGCTCGGCACCGCGCAGCGCCTGTTCCCAGTCGTTGATCCCCGCCGACGTCACCGACGCCGTGTGCGCGGCCAGCACCCGCGTCACCGGGTCGAGCGCCTCGCTCGCCGCCGCCTCCGCCAGCGCCCGCGCCGCCGCGCGCAGCCGGCCCGAGTCACCGGCCTGCTCGGCCTGGCGCAGCAGCAACCGGGCGAAGCAGTGCTGGTAGGAGGCCTGCTGCGGGTCGGCGCGCGCGGCTCTGCCGTAGTAGATGACCGCCTCGTTCAACGTCTCCGGCGTGCCGGTGAGCTCGTAGATCTGCTGCCAGAACCCGCCGAGGTTCGCGAGCGCCCGCGGGTGCAGCGGGTCCTTGGCCGGGCGCTGCCGCAGCACCTGTTCGAACAGCTCGCCCGCCTCGATCAGCGCCTCGCGGGCGTCGGTCACGTCGAACCGCATCCGCAGCGCGACGGCGAGCATCTCGTTCGCGTCGGCGCTGGGCGTCGCGGCCACCAGGGCCCGTGCGGCGTTGACGGCGTCGGTGACCAGCTCGGGGAACCGCTCGGCCATCTCGGTCGACGCGCGCGTCAGGCTGGTCGCGGCCGCGGTGTGCGCGTGCGGGTCGACGGCCGCCGCCACCGCGTCGCGCAGGACCCGCACCGCCTCGCGCAACGAGTCCACGTCACCGAGGTGCCGGTAGCGCAGCCGCAGCGCGTTGCCCAGGCTCGTCAGGTGCTCGGCGGTCGGCGGCGTGCGGCGCAGCACCTCGATCGCCTCGTCCAGCGCCCCCGGCTCCCCGGCCTGCTCGAACCGCTGCAGCAGCGCACCGGCGAGGCTGTCGAGCCGGGTGCCGAGCGACTCCGGGTCGCGCGCGGACTCCACGGACCTGCGCAACGCCCCGATGCCGTCGGTCAGCACGTCGGTGTCGCGGTTGAGCTGGGCGCGGAACTGCGCCAGCGCGCCGATCAGCCACTCGGCGTTGCCGCGTTCGGGGTCCGTCTTGGGCAGGGCGGCGAGCGCACCGCCGACCATCGCCTCCGCCTCCTCCAGCATCGACAGGTCGCCGGTCGCCGCGATCCGGGCGCGCAACGTGGCCGCGAGGTTCAGCAGCATGCCCGGCCGGAGCTCGTCACGGGCGTTGTCGGCGGCGATGCGGTGCGCGGCGATCGCGCCTTCGAGGTCGGTGAGGTGGCGGGTGCGGTCGTAGCGCTCGGCCAGCGCCAGCCCGAGCAGGTGCTGCATCAGGTCGTAGTCGCGCTGGCCGGGACCGGTCTGGCCGACCACGCCCTGCGCGAGCGCGATCGCCTCGTTCAGGCTGCTCAGGTCGCCGTCGCGCTCGTAGCGGTGGCGCTGGATGCGGACGATCTCGGTGGCCTGGGTGAGGTTCACGCCCGGCCCGTCGACCAGGCGGGTCAGCAGGTCCATCGCCTCGTCGAGGTCGGCCGGGTCGTGCGCGGTCTCGTAGCGGTGCAGCAACGACGACGCGAGGGTGCTGATCGTCTCGGTGAGACCGCCCAGCCGCAACGCGTCGCGCAGCACCGACACGCCCTCGTCGAGCAGGCGGTGGTCGCCCGTGCGTTGGTACTGCTCGATCAGCGCACCGCCCTGGTTGTGCACGGCGACCGCGTCCGCCATCGGTTCTCCTAGAGTCATCCGCTCACAGCCTGGTGCGCCGACCGGGCGCCGTGTGGTGCTTTGCCGTTGTTTCCCCCGTTTGGTGCTGTCAGGTCGCGTGGAATAACGCGGAGCGTTGTCATGCGAACGGGTGCAGCAAACCATCAGAAGCGGGGCTTCCGTACCTGAAGTGTGCGTTAAGGCACCTACCCGCGCGATCAGCCGACCGATACGTTCGTGGCCGAAACAACCCTGAACGGTGTGTCGCCGACTGCTGCGAAAGGTGCAAGGGTCAGTTGCTGTTCGGCAGTGAGCGTTCCAACGAACAGGAGCACCCGCGTCGCCGTGGGAGAACAGGCTGCCCTGATGCCCGACACCATCCCGTACCGGGAGCTGCGGGCGCAGTCGAACGTCGCGACCGGTGTCGACGAGCCGTTTCGAGGCCGGGCACCGGGCGCTGCTGGCGGTGCCGTCGGTGGAGCTGCACCGGTTCCTCAGGGGCGTGAAGGCCTGGATGGGTGGCGGGTTCGAGTGGCACACCACGCACCCGCGCTACCGGTAGCGACCGGCAATCGCGACGGCCCGGTCGTGCAGCGCGGTGCGCAGCCACGGCGGTGACAGGGCCTCCGCGCCCGTGGCGAGCTGCCACAGCGCCCATTCGGCGTGCCAGGCGTCCTGGAACGAGGCTTCCACGCGCAGCCGGCCGTCGGCCTCGGTGTGTTCGGAGTGGACGGTCAGCGCGGTGTCGGCGAGCTGCTGCCGCCGCGCCGGGTCGAGCAGGAGCAGGACCGTGGTCTGCTCGCCGCCGGTGCGGAACCGGGTGCCGCGCTCCTGCCAGGTCTTGCCGAGGTCGACGTGGTCCGGGCGGTCGGCCGGGTCGTCGAGTTCCTCCGCCGCCCTGATGCGCGCCAGCCGGTAGGTGCGGTCGGCACCGTCCGCCGTGGCCAGCAGGTAGCCCTGGCCCCGCACGGTGACCAACCCGATCGGGTCGACCGTCCGCCACCGCGGCTGCTGACCGCGGGCGGCGTAGTGGATCTTGAGCTTGTGCCCGGCGAACACCGCGCGCCGGACCTCGGTCACGAGCGCGTCGGACAGCTCCTCGGTCGCGGTGCGGCGTTCCAGCAGGTCCGTGTCGGGGTCGACGAGCAGCCGACGAGCGGCACCGGCCGCGAGGTCGCGGTGGCCCGCCGGCAACGCGTCGGCCACCTTCAGCACGGCCGAGGCGAGCGCCGAGCCGAGCCCGAACACCTGCGCGCCCCGCCGTGAGCCCGCGATCAGCAGGGCGAGCGCCTCGTCGTGGCCGAGCCCGGTGAGCTCGGTGCGGAAACCGGGCAGCAACGCGAACCCGCCGTTGCGCCCGCGTTCGGCGTAGACGGGGACGCCCGCGGTCGACAGCGCCTCGACGTCACGCAGAACCGTGCGCGTGGAGACCTCGAGCTCGCGGGCGATCGTGGTGGCGGAGAGCCGTCCTCGTTGGCGCAGCAGCAGTACCAGCTTCACCAGGCGATCGGCGCGCATGCCCGAACCGTACGGCAATACATGACACAGGGTGTCGTGTATTGCTTGCGAAGCTCCTTTTCGGATTCGACGAATGGAGTTGGAAGTGGCAGTGGAACGGACCGCCGTCAACCCGTGGGAGTGGTCGGTGGAGCTGGGGTACAACCAGGGCGAGGTCGTGTCGGGGCAGACCCGGACGCTGTACTGCTCCGGGCAGGCCGCGATGAACGCCTCCGGTGAGCCCGAGCACGCCGGTGACGTGGGCGCGCAGCTGGCGTTGAGCCTGGACAACCTGGAGGCGGTGCTGGCCGCCGCGGGGATGGCGCTCGCGAACCTCGTTCGCCTGACCGTGTACACGACCGACGTGGACACGCTGTTCGCGCACTACGGCGTGCTGGCCGGCCGGTTGGGCGCCGCGGGCGTGGCGCCGGCGACGACGATGCTCGGCGTGTCGCGGCTGGCGGTGCCGGGGCTGGTGGTGGAGCTGGAGGGGACCGCGGTGGCGTGACGTGGACGGGCTGCTCGTGCCCTCGTGCGGCACGAGCAGCCCGGGTGCCCCACACGGCTGGTCAGGTGAGGCGGCGGCGCAGCTCCGGGAGGAACTCCGGGTCCTCGGCCACCAGGCGGGCGGCGTCCAGCTCGTGCGGGACCGACGTGTTCGGCTCGCGGTCGAGCAGGTAGTGGATGATCTCGCTGACGAGGACGGGCTCGTCGGGCTCGACCAGTGCGAGGTCGTCGAAGAACCCCTCGGACAGCACCACGTGGTGCCGGGTCGTCTCGGTGCCCTCGCGCACCTCGGCGGCGTACTCGTGGGCGGCCATCGGCATGACTCGAACATCCGTGCTCATGTCGCTCGGCTACCCGTGCGGTGACCCCGAAAACCTGTGCGGGGATTGCGACGGGGCTGTGCGGGTACGCCTTTGTCGTGCAGACCTTCTTGCCCTACGAGGACTTCACCTTCACGGCCCGCGTGCTGGACCAGCGCAGGCTCGGCAAACAACGCGTCGAGACCCTGCAGGTACAGCGCGCGTTGGTCGTGCCGGGTCACGGCTGGCGGAACCACCCGGCCGTGCGGATGTGGGCGGGCTACGAGGAAGCACTCGTGCGGTACGGCATCGAGACCTGCGCGCAGTGGCGCGCGGGCGGGTACCGCGACACGTGCGAGACCACCATGCGCGCGGACCTGGCGCGGGCCAAGGAGATCACGGTCGTGCGCACCCAGGAGCAGCTGGCGGCGGACGGCGACCTGCCGTGGTGGCTGGGTGACGAGGGACTGCACCGCAGCCACCGGTCGGCCCTGGTGCGCAAGGACCCGCAGTTCTACCGGCGGTTCTTCCCGGACGTCCCGGACGACCTGCCGTACGTGTGGCCGAGGTCGGACCGGGAGGTCCGGGTCTGAACGGGCCCCGGCGGTCAGTCCGGGGGCTCGGGGGCGTCGGGGTTCTCCTGCGGGACCTCGGGCTCGGTGTCGGCGCCATCCTGCGTGACATCGGGTTCCGGCGTGTCGAGGTCGTCCAGGTCGGGGGTGCCCGGCGAGTGCGGGGCCTCCGGGTTCACGGGATCGGTCATGCCGCGCGGTTACCCCGCGGGCCGGGCGCTATGCCGCCCGCGGGGAAGTTCACACCGCCGCGAGGCTGGCCCGCGGACGGTCGCACCCTCAGCCCGCCGTGAAGTTGTCCGCCACCTCGGCCTCCAGCGCGCGCAACGCGCCGTCGCCGTCGGTGTCGTCCGGAATCCGCAGCTCGACCTCGCTCGTGCCCGCGCCGCCGGGCGCCACGCGCAGGTAGGCCTGCTGCACGTCGTCGCGCCGCCATTCCAGGGCACGTTCCTCCGTGTGCACGACGGTCTCGCAGGTGCGCAGCGACGGCGGCAGCCAGGCCAGGGCGCGGGTGTCGTCCGACGCGGTGTTGAACACGATGTCGGCGTCGGCTTGCATCGTGCGGGTGGTGGCAGTCATGAGCTCGGGGTACCCGCAACGGGCGGATTATTGATGCTCTCCGCTGAGAATCCGCCCACTAGTCAGCGGTCTTCGGGAACGGCACCGCCGCGGCACGCGTCTGGCCGGCACCGGTCGTGCCCCGCTGCCCGAAGCCGCGGCTACAGCACGCGGCGCAGCCACTCGATCCTGGCCGCGCGGGCCCGGCGGGACAGCACGGCGTCCGGCACCAGCTGGTCGAAGCCGTGGCAGCCGCCGGGCCACACGTGCAGCTCGGCGTCACCGCCCGCGCGCCAGATCCGGGCCGCGTAGTCGACCGCCTCGTCGCGGAAGACGTCCACCGAGCCGACGTCCACGTACGTCGGCGGCAGGCCGGAGAGGTCGGTGGCACGGGCCGGTGCGGCGTACGGCGACACGTCCGGGCCGCCGCGGGCCGCGCCGAGCAACGCCGTCCAGCCGGTCAGGTTCGACGCGCGGACCCACGTCGTCCCGGAGAGGAACTGGTGGCTGGACGGGGTCTCGCACCGGTCGTCGAGCATCGGGCACATCAGCAGCTGACCGCGGACGGCCGGACCGCCGCGGTCGCGGGCAATGAGCGTCACCGCCGCCGCGAGACCGCCGCCCGCCGACGTTCCGGCGACCACCGGTGGGGCGAAACCCGCGCGGTCCATCCAGGTCAGCGCCCAGTAGCAGTCCCGCACAGGTGCCGGGTGCGGGTGCTCGGGCGCCAGCCGGTACTCGGGGGAGACCAGCGTGACGCCCAGCTCCTCCACCCACTCGGCCAGCACGTGCAGGTCGGAGCGGCGGGTGCCCGCGACCATCCCGCCGCCGTGCAGGTGCAGCACGGGCGGCCCGTCACCGCCGGTGGGCCGCAGCACGAGCACGGGCACCCCGTCCGCGTCCTCCTCCGAGAACGTCACCGCACCGCCCCGCGTGAGCTCCGCGTCGGTCACCACCCGGCCGGTGCGGCGCCGCTCCGGGATGCCGCCGGGCGTCAGCGGCGGCCGGGACAGGTCGGCGGCGGCCGCGATCTCCCGGTCGATCACCCCTTCACGCCCGTGTGCGCGAGGCCCTCGATGAACTGCCGTTGTGCCAGCACGAACACGATGAGGATCGGCACGGCGGTCATCGTCGCGGCGGCCAGCTGCACGTTCCACATCGGACCGCCGTAGATGTCGACGAACTGGGTCAGCGCCTGCGGCAGCGTGAACATGTCCGGTGTGGACAGGTACACGATCGGTTCCAGGTAGAGGTTCCACGAGTGCAGGAACGTGAAGATCGCGACCGCGCCCAGCGCCGGCCGCGACAGCGGCAGCGCGACCCGGTAGAAGATGCCGGCCCTGCCCAGGCCGTCCATGCGGGCGGCCTCCTCCAGCTCGGCGGGCAGGGCGATGAAGAACTGGCGCATGATGAAGATCGCCAGCACGCACGGCGCCCCGAAGATCGGCACGATGATCAGCGGCCAGTGCGTGTTGGTGAGGCCGAGCTGCTGGAAGAGCTGGAACAGCGGCACGATGGTGACCTCGCTCGGGATGAGCAGGCCGACGAGCACCACCACGAACAGCGCGTTCTGGCCGGGGAAGCGGATGCGGGCGAACGCGTACCCGGCCATCGCCGCCACCACCATCGTGCCGATCGTGACGACCACCGCGATGTAGAGGCTGTTCCAGTACTGCTGCCCGAACGGTTGCAGCTCGAAGACCTGCGAGTACGTCGAGAACGTCCAGTCGGACGGCAGCAGCGACACGGAGAAGATCTCGCCGATCGGCTTCATCGACGAGGTGACCATCCACCACGTCGGGAACACGAACGGCACGCACAGCAGGCACAGCAACCCGTACAGCCAGACCTTACGACTCATGGAGCACCCACTTCCGGCGCATCCGCCACTGCACCAGCGTCAGCGCGGCGACGATGGCGAACAGCAGCACCGAGATCGTCGCGCCGTAGCCGAAGTGGTGGAACTGGAACGCCTGCTGGTACAGGTAGTAGATCAGCACGGTGGTCGAGGTGCCGGGCCCGCCCTGGGTGAGCACGGCGATCTGCGCGAACACCTGCAACGAGCCGACGATCGTGATGATCGAGGTGAGCAGGATGGTCGGGCTGATCAACGGGATCGTGATCCGCAGGAACCGCGTCCACGCCCCGGCGCCGTCGAGCTTCGCGGCCTCGTACAGCGGCGCCGGGACACCTTGCAGCGCCGCCAGGAACAGCACCATGTTCAGGCCGACGTTCTTGACGACCTGCACGACGATGACCGACACCATCGCCGTGGACTCGCCGCGCAGCCAGTTCGGCCCGTCCACCCCGAAGAACCCGAGCAGGCCGTTCACGCTGCCCTCCGGTTGCAGCATCAGCTGCCACACCAGCGTCCACGCCACCAGCGACACCAGCACCGGTGAGAAGAACAGCGTGCGGAACAACGTGGTGCCGCGCAGCTTCTGGTTCAGCAGCACCGCGAGCAGCAGCGCGAGCGACAGGTTCAGCACCACCAGCCCGCCGGCGAACCACGCCGTGGCCACCAGCGAGTCGCGCAGCTTCTCGTCGGCGAGGAGGCGTTCGTAGTTCTCCGCGCCGATGAACTCGAAGGTGCCGCCGAGCACGTTCCACTCGTTCAGGCTGTACCAGCCGACCAGGGCCAGCGGGACCAGCACGAACGCAATGCTGCCGAGGAGTGCGGGCGCGACGAACAGGTAGCCGACCAGGTTGTCGCGCCTGCGGTAGGTCCAGAACGTCACGGGCGCTCCAGCAGCGGCTTGATCTTCGCGCACACCCCGTCGAGCACCTGGCCGACGTTCGCGTCGGGCTTCCACAGCGGGTCGAGCGCCGCGCGGATCGTCTGGTTCAGCTCCTCCTGGCCCTGGTGGCTGGGCTTGACGACACCCTTGTTGATGCCGTCGATGACGACCGACTGCAGCTGTTCGGGCTTGAGCAGCGGGTTGGACTTGGCCAGCGTGTCGGCGTTGAGCAGCGACTGCCTGGCCGGCGGGAAGAACTGGGCGAGCTTCGCGGAGTTGGTGGGGTTGGTGAGGAACCCGAGGAAGTCCGCGGCGGCATCGGCGTTCTTCGAGCGCTTCAGCACGCCGACGCCGGCCTGGCCGATCACCGCGTAGTCGCCCTTCGGGCCCTGGGGCAGCGGCAGCAGCGTCCAGCCGAACTTGGCGTCCTTCAACGCACCGGCGCGCGAGATCTGGCTGACGGCCATCGCCGCGTTGCCCGCGAAGAAGTCGACGGTCGTGCCCGGTCCGGGGATCGCCTTGTCCGTGAAGATCGCCTTGTGCACGAACGCCATGGCATCCTTCATCTCCTGGCTGGCGAACCCGCAGCGCTTGCCGTCCTCGCTCCAGGCGTTGGCGCCCCAGCCGCGCCAGATGGTCGACAGCACGGCCCAGTTCTGGTACTTGAAGTCCGGCAGCACGAGGTTCTTGCCCGCCGACGCCGCCACGGCCTGCTCCCAGGTCGTGGGCAGCTCCTTCACCAGGTCGGTGTTGACGAACAGGCCGAACGGCGAGGTGGAGAACGGGTAGGCGTACAGCTCGCCGTCCTTCTCCCACAGCTTGGTCGCGGACGGCACCAGCTCGTCGGCCTTCTCCACCTTGCCGCGGATCGGGGCGAGCGCGCCGGAGGAGACGAAGTCCGGCGCGGACTCCTCCAGCAGCCAGGCCAGTTCCGGTGCGTTGCCGCCGGCGATCTGGGTGGTGAGCGTGGTGGTGTAGCCGTCGGCCGGCACCGAGTCGAACTTGATCTCGGTGACGTCCGGGTGCGCGGCCTTGTACTCGGTGGCGATCTCGGTGAGCAGCTTGAGATGTGCCTCGTTGGCGGTCCACACGGTCATGCGCAGCGTCTTCGGACCGGACTGGGCCGAGGAGCCGCCGCAGGCGGTGAGGGCGAGCAGTGCGGTGCAGATGAGGGCGAGCAGTCGGGACATCGTTGTCTCCCTGGACTAGTAACCGGACACGTCCGGCCAGCGGAGCTCGACGCCGTCGCGGTCCAGCCGGTGCTGGAAGTCCGCGAGCAGGCCGGGGGTGTTGCGCACGGCACGGGGGGTGGTGTTGTGCGCGAGGCAGAAGTCCGCGAGCGCGCCCGCGACCTCGCCGACGTTCCACTCGACCGGGTGCAGCCGGTGGGAACCGTTGGTGATGTGGGTGGTGCCGATGTTCTTGCCCGCGGGCAGGAGGTTCTCCACCCGCTGCGGGATGAGCGCGCCGAGCGGGATCTCGAACGGGCAGCTCGCGACGTCGAGGTAGTTGTCGCCACCGGTCGAGGGGTGCAGGTCGATGCGGTACATGCCGACCCCGACGGCGTCGTGGTGCTGGACCGCGCCCTTGTCGCCGCGCACGGCCAGCGACAGGTCCTGCTCGACGATCGTGTACTCGGCCCTGATCCGGCGCGACTCGCGGATGTAGGGCGCCTGGGCGAGGCCGTCGGCGCCGCCGCCGGTGACGTCACCGCGCAGCCGCAGGCCGGGGAAGCCGGTGCCGCCGTCCGGGCGCGGTGCCTCGGTCTGCAGCCAGTAGAGGACGGACCTGGACAGCTCCCGTGCCGCCGCGATGTGGCGGTCGGCGTCCGGCACGTCGATCACCGGCGACTCGAAGTAGTCGATCATCGGCCAGTTCACCAGGCAGATGTCGCTGTCGTAGGCGCCCTCGACGAAGTTGCGCCGCGCGGCGATCCGGCGGAACGTCCACAGGTTGCTGTCGCCCGCGCTGAGCCGCTGGTCCGACAGCACGGACAGCGGGTCGTCGTCCGGGTTCGGCGTGAACGTGCGCTCGGCGGTGGTGAGCGTGCGCGGGTCGGGGGAGCGGAACGACAGCATCCGGTCGCCCCAGTAGTCCGGCTGGTACTCGCGCCAGAAGTCGTAGCGCGCGGGCTTGTCGATCGTGTGGTCGCCGTCGACGTGGTCGATCGCGAAGCACACCGACATCGCCTGCATGTTCGCCGGCTGCGCCACCTCCGGTGCGCTCGGCTCACCGGTGTCCAGTGTGGACTCGAATCCGGTCACGTACTCGGTGCCGGTCAACGGGAGCAGCTCGCCGGTCTCGGTGGCGTCGAGGATGTACGGCGCGGACAGCTCGACCTCGCTGCCGTGGTGCTCCACGGTGACGGACACGACCCGGTCGCCGTCGGTGCGGGCGCTGACCGGCCGCGCCGGCTGCAGGACCGTGAGCCGGCCGCTGCCGCGGTAGGGCGCGAGCATCTCGTCGATCACCGCCACGGCGACGCGCGGCTCGTGGCACAGCCGGCTGACGTTGCCCGCGCCGGGGTTGAGCTCGCGCCACGCCCGTGCCCGCGGGGTCAGCGGGTAGTTGCGGCGGTAGTGGTCGCGGATGCCCTCGCGCAGGGCGCGGTACGAAGCCGTGACGCCGAAGCGTTCGACCCAGCTGTGCTCGTCCGGTGGCACGGCCTGGCTGGTGAGCTGCCCGCCGAGCCAGTCGAACTCCTCGGTGAGCACGACCCGGCGGCCGGCGCGCAGCAGTGCGAGCGCCGCGGCGACTCCGCCGAGTCCGCCGCCGATGACGACGACGTCCGTGTGGTGCGGCAAAGCTTCCTCCTCAGTGGTCCACCGGTGCGCCGAGCGTCGAACCCTCGACGAACGCGCACGGCAGCAGTTCCCGCGGTGTGGTGCCGTGTTCGAGCACCTCGGTCAGCGCCTGCACCGCCCTGCGCCCCATCTCGCGGCGGGGGATGCGGAACCCGGTCAGGTCGACGTCGCCCGGTGCGGGCCGGGTGGCCGCGCCGAGCATGAGCACGGACAGGTCGCCGGGCACCGACAGGCCGTGCTCGCGGGCGGCGAGCACGAGCGCGGCACCGTCGGAGACCTCCTCGGCGAGCACGGCCGTGACGCCCGCGCCGCGCACGTGGCCGAGCGTGGTGGCCGGCAGGTGCGTGCCCTCGACCCCATGGGCCGCGACGGCGTCGCGGAACCCGCGCAACCGGTCGGCGGACGACTCGGCACCGGTGCCCGGTCCGACGTAGGCGATCCTGCGGTGGCCGTGGGCGACGGCCCGGTCGACCAGGTCGCGCACGGCGGCCCGGTAGTCGGCACCCACGCACGGCACGGCCGCGCCGGCGTCGTCGCGGCGGCCGATCGACACGAACGGGATGCCCTCGGCGAGCATCTGGGCCAGGTCGTCGCGGTCGACCGTGCGGCCGATCAGCAGGCACCCGTCGGCCAGCCGCACCCGGCTGTCGTCGCTGAAGATCCGCCGCTGCCCGCCGACGGCCTTGGCGCCGGTGAACAGCAGCAGGTCGCAGCCGACCGCCTCGGCCTGCTCCTCGATGCCCTCCAGGAACGGCTGGTAGAAGTCGGCGCGCGTGCTCGGGAAGACCGCCTCGTAGGTGAACACGCCGAGGATCTGGTTGCGCCGGTCGTGCAGCCTGCGCGCGATCGGGTTCGCGACGTAGCCGGTCCTGCGGATCACCTCCAGCACCCGTGCGCGGGTCTCCGGCGCGATCCGGACGCCGCCGTCCTGGCGGTTGTTGAGCACCAGCGACACCGTGGCCTGGCTGACGCCTGCCATCCTGGCGATGTCCTGCTGGGTGAGCCGCTTGGCCATGACCACCTGCCAATTCGAATTGGCACGGATTGTGCTGCGGCGGCCCAGGTGTCGTCAACCCCTTGTAATAATTCGAATTAGCACGCTGACGGGTGCGGTGGGTGGCCCAGCTTGCCGGTACGCTGGGGCCACTCCGGTGAACGTGGAAGCGGGCTGCGGCTAAGTACCTGTGTGATGACCGTGATCAACCGCAGTTCGCGGGACGGAGTCCCCCCAGACGACGAGCGCTCGGCGGAGCACTCGGACGGGGAGGACTTCACAGCTCTGTTCACCCGCCACGCCGACGAGTTGCACCGCTACCTGGCCCGCTGGGTGCCGATGGCGGCCGACGACCTCGTCGGGGACGTGTTCGTCTCGGCGATCCGCAGCCGTGCCCGCTTCGACCCCTCGCGCGGATCGGCGCGAGCGTGGCTCTTCGGCATCGCGACCAACCTGCTGCACACCCACCTGCGCGGGCGCCGGCGGGAACGCGAGGCCTACGCGCGCCTCGTGCACGGGCGGGAGAGCGACAGCCACGAGAGCCGCGTCGTGGACACCGTGGACGCCGAGGTCCGGGCACGCCAGTTCGCCGTGGCGGTGCAGCGGCTCGAACCGCGTGACCGCGACGTGCTGCTGCTCACCGGCTGGGCGGGGCTGGACTCCGCCGAGGTCGCACAGGCGCTCGACATCCCCGTCGGCACCGTGCGGTCCCGGCTCCACCGCGTGCGGCGGCAGCTGCGCACCGCGTGTCCCGACATCGTCCTGGAGAACAACGATGACTGAGAAGATGTGGACCGACGACGAGCTCGACCAGGCGATCGCCGACCAGCCGGCCGGTCCGGCGTTCAGCGCGGCGGCGCGGGAACGGGCGCTCGCCCGCATGCTGGCGGCGGAGGCGCCGCGGCCCGGCAGGAAGCGCTGGCTGGTCGCCGCGGCGGCGGTCGCGCTCGTCGTCGGCGCCCTCGTCGCCGTCCCCCCGCTGTGGTCGGACGACTCGGGTCCCGCCGCGAGCGCCGCGGAGACGTTGCGCCGCGCCGCCGCGGCCACGACCGCGCACACCGCGCCGTCGGAGGGCCAGTACCGTTACGTGGCAACGCATTCCTGGGACGTGGGCAGTGCGACGACCAGAACGGGCAAGCCCCTCTCGGCACTGATCCACACCCTCGTCGAGGTCTGGGTCCCGGCCGACCGCACCGGCGAGTGGCTGGAACGCCGCTCCACGCTGGGCAGCCGGTGGCTGGTCGGCAGTGACGACCTCGTCGAGGCCGAGGGCGACGGAGGGCTGTTCGCGGGCAACCCGCCGGTGCAAGAGCGCCGCGGACCGTGCGGCGACTACCCCGACGTGAACGAGGAGCTCGGCGGAGATCCGGACTGGGGCAAGCCGTGCACCGAGCGCGCGGGCAGCTGGTACCAGCCCAACCCCCGGTTCCTCACCTCGCTGCCGACCGCTCCGCAGGCGCTGTACGACCGACTGTGGGCCGATGCGCGCAACGACGCCGCGAACGCGTTGTCCCACGCCGCAACGGTTCTGGCGGCACCCGACGCGTCGCCGGAGCTGAGGTCCGCGCTCTACCAGGCGCTGCAGCACCTGCCGGACCTGCGGGTCACCGAGGAGACGGCGAACCTGGACGGCAAGACCGGCACCGCCCTCGGCCTGGCGCGAGCGGACGCCCGCGAGGACATCATCATCGACCCGGCGACCGGCCGGTACATCGGCACGCGGTGGGTGTTGCTCCGCCCCGGCACCGGCGCGTGGGAGGGCCTGGAGCCGGGCACCGAGGTCTCCTCCTCCGCGGTGGACTTCGCCGTGGTCGACCGCGCGGGGAATGCGCCGAAGTGATCGCGTCGAGCGGTGATCTTGTGCGGCACAGAGGTGTCCCCGCCGTGATTTTGTCCACTTAGGACACTTGTTTCACTCTTATGCAGCAACGTTTGCGCGCATGTTCGCGCAGCTCGCGGGGTAATCAGTGATTCCAAACCCCGGTCCCCCCGCCCCGGCGATTGCCCGGATGCGTGCGGCCCTGTTCGGTCGTGAGGAGTGGTTGTGATGGCACACGTGCGTCGGCTGGTAGACGTCCACACGGGTGACGAGTTCGATCAGCCGGTTCCTTTCGGTCTGGTGTACCCGATCTGCGCGGCGGACGGGTCCGCCCCGCCGAGCCAGCGCGGCCGCACGTGGAGCGACCTGGTGGCGAGTGATCGGGACCTGCGGCCGGCTTCGTGAGCGTTGAGTGGCGGTGGGAGGGCTGGCTCGTCGCGCCGAGGCCGTGCTCCCGCAGGCGTACCGGCGCGGTCGCGGGGACACGGCGCGCGGCCACGTGCCGGCCGAGACCTCGACCGGGGTCGTGGCCGAGCAGCAGGTGCCCGCGACCGGTCCCGCCTCCCCGGTTCTCGGCGACGTCACACCGCCGGTGACCCGCCGCCCGCTCGACGAGCTCTGACCCTCGCTCCCCAAGGGCGCCCTCCTCGGAGGGCGCCCTTTCGTTGCGCACGCAGGTAGCCCTCGCGCGCGGGCATCGCACGAAAGGTCCCCGCGTGCGACAGGAGCGCACGAAAGGGCCCCGCGTGCGGTCAAGCGGGGTTGGGGAGGGAGGGGTGGCGGGTGGGACGAGTGCCATGGGTGTGGGCAAGCTGGCAGACGGCCATCAGTCGCATGTCGGGCCAGGAGATGGGCTCACCGCGCCATGGCGTGCTGTGCTCACGCCGGTTCGCCACCACCGCAACCCGTCACCGTGACCGGAACGGGTGAAGTCGTGGTTTGAGGTGGATCGGACCGGGTATTCGCGTCCGGCGCGTCAAGCAGTCGGCGCGGTACCTTCGGCTGTTCAAAGGCGGCGATGACCGTGCATCTCGACGATGCCGTTACCTCGGCACTCACCCACCTCCGCACCGGGGCACCCGGACCGGCCGTCCAGGACCTGCGGGAGGCGTTGTCCCTGGCAGGAGCGGTGCCGCCGCAGGCGTTGGCCTGTGTGAGGGCAGCCGACGACCACCTCGCGCACGGCGAGCTGATGGAAGCGCGGACGCTGCTGACGGTGGCCCACCGGCTGCTGGCGCAGTCCGGCACCGGGCAGCCCGCGGTGGTGCTGCCGAGCCAGGCCGTGCCGCCCACCACCCCGATCCGGGTGTGAACCGGCGTCCCCTCGGGTATCTCGAACGGGCGTTCGAGTGAAAGGGGACGATCGTGAACCGCACGCCGGAGAAGGACCCGCAGGACTGGACGACCGGTGACGAGCCGATGACCGGGCCGCAGGAGTCGTACCTGTACACCCTCGCGCAGGAGGCGGGCGAGGAGGTGCCGGGCGAGCTCACGAAGGTCGAGGCGTCGCAGCTCATCGACCGGTTGCAGGAGAAGACCGGCCGGGGCACCTGACCTGCCCCGGCCGTTGCCGTGCGTCAGCAGGACAGGCGGGCGTCCGCCCAGTCGGCGTGGTCGAAGTCGCGGCCGTCGCCACCGTCGGTGACCCGCAGGCCCAGCATCCGGACCCCGGTCGTGTCCACCGAGACCGGCCGGGCCGGGTCGCCGCCGCGCACGACACCGCTGTCGTGCAGCAACCGCCCGTCGCCGAACACCTGGAAGCTCACCGAACCGGGCGACGTGGTCTCGTCGTCGAGGCCGGCCAGCGCGTCGAACGTCCGGCACCCGCGACCCAGGTAGAGGGAGACCTCAGCCGGGGCGTGCGTGCCGAGGCCCTTGGCGTAGGTGACGCCCGCGATCTGCAACGGCCGCCCGTCACCGGCGCCGGTCTCACCGTTGGACCGGTCCCGCTCCACCGGACCCCAGCCGTTCGACTCGCTGACGAACGGCAGGTCGCTCGCGAACGGCGTCCCGCTCGGCACCGGCGGCGGCACGAACGCACGCACCGCCCGTTCCACGTGCACGGTCTGATGCGCGCGGAACTCCGCGAACACCGGCACGTCCGTGAACCCCACCGGGCCACCCGCCCGCACCGTCCAGGTGCCGGTCACCGTCTCGCCCGCCCGCAGCTTCGTCCTGGTCACCGGCGCACCGGTGACCATCCAGCCCGCGGGAGGGGCCGCCGTCAGCACCACGTCGGACACGTCCGCGGTGCTCGTGAACGTCCCGGACACCTCGAACGACGCACCCCGCGCGACGTCCACGTCGGTCGGCGTGATCGTCAACGACGTCACCGGCACCTGCGGAATCACCTGGTCACAGGTTTGCAGACCGGGCCGGTAACGACACGCGACCGCCGCGAACCCGCCGTTGCGCTGCACCACCTGCGACAGCGTCTGAGCCGACGACACCACCTGCCGGTCACGCGTGACGTCACCGCGGACAGCCGGGTCCCGGACCGTCTCGACCAGCCACTGCCCGCCACCGAGGAACGACAGCGGCACGTCGAGCGTGCGCGCGTCGGCCGAGATCGCACCGATGAACCAACGCGCGCCGTTGCGCCGTGCGACAACCGCGTGCGTGTCGGGGTCACCGCTGATGAGCCGCGTCTCGTCCCACGTGGTCGGCACCTGGTTGAGGAACCGCAACGCCTGCGGGTGCCGTTCGTAGGCTTCGGGCTTGTCGGCGAAGTGCGTCCAGCCCGACTCGTAGACCACCGGCAACGCCACCTCGTGCGCGACCGACGCCTCCCGCGTGCCGACCTCCAGCGACACCGGCGTGTAGTCCATCGAGCCGACGACGTTGCGGGTGAAGAACTGCACGGGGTTGTTGCCCGCGGGCGGCGAGTTCTCCGCTCCTCGCACACCCTCCATGGTCATGATGTGCGGCCATGTCCGCGCGAGCCCGTGCGGGATCGTCGAGCCGTGGAAGTTCACCATCAACCGCAGCTCCGCGGTCTTGGCGAGCACCGCGTCGTACCACTGGTACCGCGCCTGCGAGTCGGACTCCATGAAGTCGAGCTTCACGCCCTTCACGCCCCACTGCCTGAAGCGGGGGAGCAGGGTGTCGCGCTCCTCGGCGGTGTCGAGGTCGGTCCAGTGCAGCCACAGCAGGACCTCGACCCCCTTGGCGCGGGCGTACCGGACCAGCTCCGGCACCCACTGCGCGCTCCACCCCTCGTCGACCAGCGCGTACGGCCAGCCGGACCGGGCGGCGAAGTCCACGTACCGCTGCTGCCGCTCGAACGACCGCGGGCTGTCGTGCTCGCTCAGCCACGACCACGCGACCTTGCCGGGTTTCACCCACGACGTGTCGGCGAGCTCGGACGGTGAGGCGAGGTCGTCGACGAGCGTGGACGTCGAGACGGTCGCGAGGTCACCGATGACCGCCGTGCGCCACGGCGTCCTGGTCAGCGTCACCTGCGCGTCGGCGAGCACGACCTCGTAGTCGCCGGTGGTGCGCCGCAACCGGCTGCCCGAGTGCCGTCCATCCACATCGGACTCGGTGAGCAGCACGTACGCGCCGTCCGCCCGGAACAGCGACGGGTAGCCGAACTCACCGGTGGCCGCGCCCGCCGTCGTGCGCACCCTGTTCTGCTCGTACCACGCGTTGTAGGGGAGCAGCCAGGCCGGCGCGTCCGCGGGCAGCCGGAACGCGGACGCCTCGCCGGTGACGGTGTGGGCGGCCGGGAGCACGTACCGGTAGGCCACGCCGTCCGGGGCCACCCGCACGACCAGGTCGAACCGGCCCGCGCCCTCGAACGTCAGCGTCGTCTCGGTCATGGTCGTGGACCGCTGCCGCTCCTTGCCGGTCGTCATCGAGTAGCGCTCGGTGACCGTCCGGTCCTTCCTGGCGGTCAGGCGCAGGCCGGTGGTGAGGTCGGCGGTCGTGGTCCGGAGACCGATCGGAGCGGGGGCGAGGACGGGGACGCCGTCGCGGGTGACGCCCAGCGTCGGCGAGCCGTTGGTGAGTTCGACCGTGGCGGTGAGCGCGGAGGGGCCGTGGACCTGCCATCTGGACGAGGGTGCGGCGGTGGCGGGGGTCGGAGCGAGCAGGAGGGCGGTCGTGAGGGCGGCCAGCAGCCTTGACATCGTTGTCAGCTCCCGGGAGTCCGGCGGTGAGAACGTTCTCACCTTGGCGTGGGGTAGGAGGAGCGGTCAACGCCGGCGGCGGTGTCGGGCAGGACAGGAATTGTCCGGTGGAGGGGCGGCTCGCGCCGCGAGCGAGCCGTGCCGCGAACGAGCCGCGCCGTGCCGCGAACGAGCCGCGCCGTGCCGCGAACGAGCCGCGCCGTGCCGCGAACGAGCCGCGTCGCGAACGCGGTGGCGCCGCGAACCCGAGCCACGCCAGCCGCCGCGAGCCGTCCCAGCTACCGCAAGCCGCGTCTTCCACGCAGGTCGTCGCCGCCACCGCGAGCCGCTACCGGCGCGGTCGCCCTCAGCGCGAGCCGCCCACTTCCCCCGGCGTCAGCCCCGTGCCACCACCCGCACGGTCTCCAGCTCCGAGTCGGCCGGGTCCGGCAGCTCCATCCCCGCCGCCAGCCCGCTCCGCAGGTAGGCCAGCACCTCCTCGCTGATCACCTCACCCGGCAGCACCGCGGGCGCCCCCGGCGGGTACGGCGTGATCATCTCGGCGGCCACCCGGCCGGCGGCCTTCTCGACCGGCACCTGTTCCACCTCGGCGAAGAACGCGTCGCGCGGCAGCATCGCCGTCTCCAGCTGCAGGTCGTCGGGGGAGGGGAGGTCGACCGGCTTCGGCGTGGGCAGGTCGGCCCGTGTCAGCGCCTGCAGCGACTCGACGAGGATGTCGGCGGTGCGCTGGTCGTCGGCGTGGGTGAACTGGGCGACGATGCGGCGGTGGTCGGACAGGCCGACCGTGACGCGCTGTTCGGCGCGCAGCCAGTCCGCGGCCTGGTAGCCGCTGATGTGGAGGCCGGACACGTCGATGACCATCTTGAGCGGGTCGGTGGAGTGGGTGAGGCCGGTGAAGTCCACGACCTGGAGACCGGGGAGTGCGGAGATCGCGGAACGGGTCGCGCCGGCCAGTGCCAGTGCGGCCGTCAGCAGGTACTCGCCCTGCTCGACCATGTGCCGGCGCCAGCCGTCGAGGGTGGCGTAGACCAGGGAGGTCGGGCTGGTCGTGCCGAGCAGGTCCTCGCGGGACTTCAGCACCGCGGGGTCAACGAGGTCGCCCTGGAGGTGGAACACCGAGCTCTGCTCCACGGCGGCGCCGGACTTGTGGACGCTCGTCACCACCACGTCCGCGCCGGCGTCCATGCCCCACGGCGGCAGGTCGGCGTGGAACGGCAGGTGCGCGCCCCAGGCCTCGTCGACGATCAGCGGTTTGCCGAACGAGTGGCACACGTCGGCGATGGCCTTGATGTCACCGCAGGTGCCGTAGTCGGTGGGGGTCACCAGCAGCACGCCCTTGGCGTCGGGCTCCGCCTCCAGCAGGGCACGCACCTCGTCGGGGCCCGGCGGGTGCGACAGGTGCAGGTCGGCGTCCCAGCGCGGGCTCAACCACACCGGCCTGACGCCGCTCAGCACGAGGCCGGACACCACCGACTTGTGCGCGTGCCGGGGGACGATGAGCTTCTCGTGCGGGCCGGCCACCGAGAGCATCGCGCTCTTGACCGACAACGAGCTGCCGCACGTGGAGAAGAACGCGTGGTCGGCGTGCACGGCGTCGGCCATGAGCTGCTGGGCCTCCTCGATCACCCCGCCGCTCATCAGCCGGTCGTCCAGGCCGTTCAGCGCGACCACGTCGGCGGTGAACACCTGTTCGCCGAGCACGTCGAGCACGCGCGGGTCGACGCCGCGGCCCTGGCGGTGGCCGGGCGGGGTGAACGGCACGAAGCCGCGTGAGCGGAAGTCCTGCAGCGCTTCGAGCACCGGTGCCTTGCTGTGGTCCATGGACGGGGAGTAGCCCGTCCGGCCGAGGCTCGAACCTCAGGCGCGCAGGAGCGGGCGGACGAGGGCCCGGATGTGGTCCGACGGTTCGAGGCCGAGCTCGGTGCGCAGCCGGCGGCGGTAGCTCTCGTACTGCCGCACGGCCTGCGCCGGGTTGCCGTCGGCCAGGTGCAGCTCGACCAGCGTGCGGTGAGCGCTTTCCCGCAACGGGTCGGCCTGCACCGCCGCGAGTGCCGCCTGGTGGGCGTGGTGGTGGTCGCCGGACACGCGGAACCGGTCGCTCAACGCCTCCAGCGCCCGCAGCCGGGCCTGCCGCCACCAGTCCCGCTCGGTCTGCACCCACGGCTGCCACCAGCCCGGCAGCAGGTCGGCGGTGAGCTGCGTCAGCACCTCCGGGTGCGTTCCGGGGACCGCGGCGTACGCGCTGGCCTGGCGGAAGTCGACCGAGACCGCGGGGCTCAGCTCCAGTGCGTCCTCGGCGACCACGACCAGCGGCGTCGTCGGTTTGACCAGCCGCCACAGCGACGAGCGCAGGCAGGCGCCGGCGCGTCGTTCGGTCGCGGCGGGCCACAGCAGGGCGGCGGCCACCGGACGGGGCACCGGGGTGTCCCGCAGCGCCAGCAGCGCGAGCAGTCTGCGGGCGGCGGGCACCACGTGGATCGGCGTGTGATCGCAGTCCAACCGGAATCCACCCAGCAGTTGGAGGTGCAACTGCGCCATGTGAGTCACCCGCCATACCACCGACATCAGGAGTCGCCGAGTGCCCGGTGGTTGCCGCCTCACACGTCCACCGGAGAAATTGCTCCGTCCTGACCAGCCGCGGTGACGCGGCCGTGTCGTACGGGTGGTGTCTTCGCACCGTGCGGGTCACATGCGCTTCCTAGCTTCGTCGTGCAGTTCTCAAGCACACGGGAGGCGACATGTTCCTGCACACCAGCAGGTTGCAGTTCGAGGCCAAGCCGGACCGGCCGGACGCGCACTACGCCCGCAAGCTCCAGGAGCTCATCGGCGGCGCGTTCGGCGAGATGACCGTCACGATGCAGTACCTCTTCCAGGGGTGGAACTGCCGGATGGAGGGCAAGTACAAGGACCTGATCATGGACGTGGCCACCGAGGAGATCGGTCACGTCGAGATGCTCGCGACGATGGTCGCGCGGCTGCTCGAAGGCGCACCGTCCGAGGTGACGGCGAAGGCCGTGGCCGACGACCCGGTGGTCGCCGCGGTGATCGGCGGCATGGACCCGCAGCAGGCCATCGTGAGCGGCGGCGGGCCCACGCTGTCCGATTCGAACGGCGTGCCGTGGAACGGCCGCTACATCGTCGCGAGCGGCAACCTCATGGCCGACTTCCGCGCCAACGTCGCCGCCGAGGCGCAGGGCCGGCTGCAGACCGCGCGGCTCTACAACATGACCGACGACGCCGGCGTGCGCGACATGCTCAAGTTCAACCTCGCGCGCGACACCGCCCACCAGAACATGTGGCTCGCCGCCATCGAGGAGCTGCAGGAGGACGGCCTCGAAGGCCCGATCTCGCCGAGCACCCTGTTCGACGAGGAGCACGCCGAGCACGCGGGCACGATCTGGCACAACTCCGACGGCCCCGCGGGCGCCGAGGGCGGCTGGGCCTCGGGCACCGCACCGGACGGCCAGCACGAGTTCTCCTACGTCATGAACCCCGAACCGCTGGGTGGCAAGGCGTCCGCGCCGATGCCCGACCCGCTGCTCTACGCCACCAGCCCCGCGAACCTCGGGCTGATCGAGAAGGCCATCCGCAAGCTCACGTGAGGAGGCTCCACCGATGGTCGGCATCACGGTGCCAGCTCGCGTCCGCACCGCCGCCGTCGTCATGGGACCCGCGTTCGTCGTCGCGGTCGCCTACGTCGACCCCGGCAACTTCGCGACGAACATGGCGGGCGGCGCGACTCACGGGTTCCTGTTGTTGTGGGTGATCGTGTCCGCGAGCCTGCTCGCGATGTTCATCCAGTACCAGTCCGCGAAGCTGGGCATCGTGACCGGCCGCAACCTGCCGGAGCTCTGCCGGGAGCACTACCCGCGGCCGGTGACCCGGCTGCTGTGGGTGCAGGCGGAGCTGGTGGCCATGGCCACCGAGCTGGCGGAGTTCGTCGGCGCGGCGGTGGCGCTGAACCTGCTGTTCGGCGTACCGCTGCTACCGGCCGCCCTGATCACCGCGGTGGTGTCGTTCGGCATCCTCGCACTGGCACCGCTGCGCCGAAGGCGGTTCGAGTCGGTGATCATCGGCCTGCTCGCCGTCGTCCTCGGCGGGTTCCTCTACCAGACCCTGCAGCTCGGGCCCCTGACCGGCGCGGCGGCCGGTCTGGTGCCGGGCTTCGCCGGGGTCGACAGCGTGCTGCTCGCGACCGGCATGCTCGGCGCGACCGTCATGCCGCACGTCATCTACCTGCACTCGGCGCTCACCCAGCGGCACCACGGCACCGGTGACGTCCGCGGGGTGCTCAGGGCCAGCCGCACCGACATCGTCGTCGCGCTCAGCGTCGCCGGCGTGGTCAACGTCAGCATGCTCGTCGTGGCGGCCGGGGCGTTCCACCAGGCCGGTGCGCCGCGGGAGTCGCTGGAGGACATGCACTCCGGGCTCGGGCAGTTGCTCGGCCCCGGCGCGGCACTGGCGTTCGCCCTCGCGCTGCTGGCCTCCGGTCTCGCGGCGTCCAGCGTGGGCACCTACTCCGGCCAGGTCGTGATGGAGGGGTTTCTGCGCAGGCGGATGCCGCTGTGGCTGCGCCGGGCGGTGACCATGGCGCCCGCCCTGGTCGTGCTCGCGCTGGGCGTCGACCCGACCAGGGCGCTGGTGCTGAGCCAGGTCGTGCTGTCGTTCGGCATCCCGTTCGCGCTGGTGCCGATGGTGCTGCTCGCCCGGCGCAAGGACGTCATGGGCGCGGCCGCGAACCGGCGCCGCGTCACGGTGGCCGGCGGTGCGGCCGCCGGCGTCATCTCGGCGTTGAACCTGTTCCTGCTCGTCCGGACGGTGGTGGGCTGATGCTCGCGGCGATCGTGCTGGGGCTCGGGATCGGCGGTTTCCTCGACGGCATCGTGATCCACCAGCTGCTGGGCTGGCACCACGTGCTGTCCGGCTGGTACCCCGAGGAGGACATGCGGCTGATGATGGTCGGCGACGGGCTGTTCCACCTGCTCTGCCTCGTCCTCGTGCTCGTCGGCACCGCGCTGCTCAACCGGCGCGCACCGCTGCCGGACCGGGTGCTGCTCGGCGGCGTCCTGGTCGGCTGGGGCGTGTTCAACCTGGTCGAGGGCGTGGTCGACCACCAGGTGCTGGGCATCCACCACGTCCGGCCCGGCCCCGACCAGCTCGCCTACGACCTGGCGTTCCTCGCCTCCGGAGCGGCGCTGCTGGCGCTGGGCCTGGTGTTTGCGCGGCGCCCGGACCGGTTAGTCGTAGACCGTGACTCCTGAGGCTGGAACGACGGAACCGG
The DNA here is from genome assembly GCF_055608005.1 of Lentzea sp. NPDC036955. Lineage (NCBI taxonomy): Bacteria > Bacillati > Actinomycetota > Actinomycetes > Pseudonocardiales > Pseudonocardiaceae > Lentzea > Lentzea sp. NPDC036955. The sequence continues at coordinate 36,182 of NZ_JBVJRC010000002.1, forward strand.
CGACCACCCCCGTGCCTGTGCCTGCTCAGCCGGCGGCGCGGTCGAGCCTGCTCGCGAGCTTCTCCGACTACGCGGAGGCCCAGCGGCTGGTGGACCGGATGTCCGACGACGGGTTCCCGGTCGAGCACGTGCGGATCATCGGCGACGGTGTGCGCACGGTCGAGCAGGTGACCGGCCGGATGACGCGCGCGAAGGCCGCGGTCTCCGGTGCGGCCGGCGGCGCCTGGTTCGGCGTGCTCATCGGGTTGCTGTTCGGGCTGTTCACCTCCGGTGTGGCCTGGGTGTGGATGCTGGTGCTCAGCCTGGTGATCGGTGCCTTCTGGGGAGCCGTGTTCGGGTTCGCCGCGCACTGGACCACCCGCGGCAAGCGCGACTTCTCCAGCGTCATGACCCTGGAGGCGAAGCGCTACGACGTGCTGGTCGACGGCGAGCACGCGAGCCGGGCGGGCAAGTACGTGCTCTGACGAAATTCGGTTCCGGCGCACGGGACCTGCTTGCCACACTGGCGCCGTGACGTTCTTGGGACAGGGTTGGGACAGCACGGCGACGCTCGTCGACGGGCGCTGGGTGGAACGGCGGCCGCAGCGCCCCGCGATCGAGGCGGTGCTGCGGCGCGAGACGGTCGTGATGCCGTGGCTCGCGCCGTTGCTGCCGCTGCCCGTCCCGGTGCCGGAGCTGGTCTCGGTGGACCCGTTCGTGGTGCGGCACGAGCTCGTGCCCGGTGCTGAGCTCGCGACGCTGAACGCGGTGCAGGGCGAACAGCTGGGGGAGTTCCTGCTGGCGTTGCACGCGGTCCCGGTGGCCGGGGCGGTCGCGCGCGGCGTGGGGACACCGCCGGTGCCGCTCGACCGGTTCCGCGCGGAGGTGCTGCCGCTCGTGCCCGACCAGGCCGACCTGCTCGACGCGGTCGCGGCCGCACCGGCGGACGTGCTGGTGCACGGCGATCTCGGCCCCGAGCACGTGCTGGGCCGCGACGGCGTGCTGACCGGCGTGATCGACTTCGGTGACGTGCACGTCGGCGACCCGGCGATCGACCTGGCGTGGGCGCTGCACTCGACGCCGCCGGAGTTCGCCGGCGCGCTGGCGGCGACCTACGGCGTCACGCCGGAGCTGAGGGAGCGTTCGCTGCTGTGGCACCGGATCGGGCCGTGGTACGAGGTGCTCTTCGGCAACGACAACGGCGACCCGGCGATGGCCGCCAGCGGCCTGGAAGGCATCAAGAACCGGAGTAGCTGGTTCTGACTTTGGGTATTCCCGGTGCAACGAAACGCTGGGAGGAAAAATGCCTTGGGTTCAGCGGCACCGACGTCGCACGCCGTACAGCTGGTTCCGCTCCACCACGGTCCGCAGCCACTACCGCAGGCGCCCGCTCAACGCGTGGTTGCCGATCGCCGTCGTGGTCCTGTTCATCATCCTGCTCATCGCCGTCTTCTGACCCGCCGTCGGTCCGAGCGGTATGGTCGGGGCATGGGTCAGTTGGGTGAGTTGTTCCCCGGACGCAAGCTCCGCAGCGAAGCAGGCGACTCCGGTACCGGTGAGGACTTCGAGGAGACCGGTCCCCTCGACCTCACCACCGGAGTCGTCCAGCTGAGGCCCCGCCCCAAGCCGCAGCCCGCTCCCGAGGAGGCCGAGGGCGCCGAGAGGCCCCTGCCCGAGAGCGGCGCGTGATCACGGGTACTACCCTTGGCCGGTGCTGGTAGGTCTGCTCGTCGTAATCCCCGCCTTGTTCTTCCTCGTCGGAGTGGTCCGTGACCGGCGCAGGCTGAGCAACGCCATCTGGCTCGGCATCACGCTGGTGCTGTTCCTGCTGCTGCTCGCCGAAGCGGGGCGGGACAACCCGGCGGTGAGCCTGCCGCTGCTGCTCGCGTTCGCGCTGGCGGTGTTCGGGCTGTTGCTGCTGCCGCTCGCGTTGCTGGCCAACGGCCTGGTGATGATCCGCCGCGAGGGCCGGTCGCTGGGCAACCTCCTGTCGTTCCTCGCCGGTCTCGCGCTGCTCGGCGAGATGGCCTACTTCTTCTGGGGCATCACCCAGCCCAACGACTGGGTCCGCGGCAGCGCGATCGGGTTGTTCCTCGTCTCCGCCTACATCGCGTTCCTGTTCGTGAGCCTGCTGCTGTACTCGGTGATCTACGGCCGCACCGGCCGGCGCAGCGGGTTCGACGGCATCGTCGTGCTCGGCGCCGGGCTGGTCGGTTCCCAGGTGCCCCCGCTGCTCGCGAGCCGGCTCAACCGCGCCCTGCGCCTCTACCTGCGGGAACGCTCAGCCGGACGCACGCCGGTGATCGTCGTGACCGGCGGCAGGGGTCCTGACGAGGACGTGTCCGAGGCGCTCGCCATGAAGCGGTACCTGCTGGAGCGCGAGGTGCCGGAGGACGACGTCGTGCTGGAGGACCAGGCCGGCACGACCGACGAGAACCTGCGCTACAGCAAGGAACTGCTCGTCGAACGCGGGCTCACCGGGTCGGTCGTGGCGGTGACGAACAACTACCACGTGTTCCGCACCGCCGTGCTGTCCCGCTCGCACGGGCTGCGGATGCAGGTGATCGGCGCGCCGACGGCGTGGTACTTCGTGCCGAGCGCGTTCATCCGCGAGTTCGTGGCGCTGCTGGCGCAGAACCCGGGCGTGCACGCGCTGGCGTGCACGGTGCTGATGGCGGGCGGGCTGGCGCTGACCCAGATCGGCTAGCGCGAGCCGGCGAACGTGACGTCCGCGGCGTTGTTCGCGGCTGGGTTCTCCGCGCCTTGTGGACGGTGCCGTGTGGACGGGACTCGGCAGTTCCCGAGCACGCAGAGAGCCGTGAGGAGGCGCCTCGTCGTGTGAGCCACCGTACCCGTCCGCTGCCTTGATACCCATACCCCCTAGGGGTACCGTTCAGCGCTGACGGAGGAGGACGAGATGGACCACGCACCCGTGAGCCTGACCCGCCAGGCGGTCTCGGCGACGCTGCACTGCCTCACCGGCTGTGCGATCGGCGAGGTGCTCGGCATGGTCATCGGTACCGCGCTGGGCTGGGGCAACCTGGCCACCGTCGTGCTGGCCGTGGCGCTGGCGTTCCTGTTCGGCTACTCGCTCACCATCCGCCCGGTCCTGCGCTCCGGCCTCGCCCTCAAGGCGGCCGTGGGCGTCGCGCTGGCCGCCGACACCGTGTCGATCGCCGTGATGGAGGTCGTCGACAACGCGGTGATGCTGCTGGTGCCGGGTGCGATGGACGCGGGACTGGCGGACTGGGTGTTCTGGGCGGCGCTGGTGTTCTCGCTGGCGGTCGCGTTCGCGGTGACGGTGCCGGTGAACCGGTGGATGATCGCGCGCGGCAAGGGGCACGCGGTCGTGCACCGGCACCACCACTGAGCCGGGTGGGGCGCGGGACGCCGGGTACCCGCCCCGGCGTCCCGCGCTCCTCGCCGGTCAGGCCGGTTCGAAGCGCATGACCCAGTTCCCCTGCCAGGTGTCGCCGCCGTCGTAGGAGAACGACTGCCGCCACACCGGTGCCGGGCCCGCCGTCCAGTCGAACCGCACCGCCACCGCGTGCCCGCCGACGACGTCCTCGCCGAGGAACACGCCGTGCCCGTCGGTGAACCGGCCCTCCAGCGGCGGGTCCAACTGGCCCGGCGCGCGGGTCGAGGCCCACCAGATGCGCCAGAGGCCGGCGGCCGGGTCGTACTGCCGCAGGGTCATGCCCTCCCAGTCGCCGGCGTCGAAGGTGTCGACGTTCGCCGCGCCGCCCAGCACCGGCCGCACGTCGGCCCGCGCGCCGAACTCGACCCACTCGGTGCCGCGCCCGGCGATGTCGGCGATCTTGCGGTTGGCGACCCGCCAGCGCCCGTGGAGGAAGTCGAAATCGTTTGCAGTCATGGTGGAGATGCTGAACCGATACCGCTGACACCTCTTGTCAGTGATCGAGTATTGACGCAAAGGTCTGGACCATTTTACGGTTCGGGGCAGTGGCCGCCGCCCTAGCCAGGAGGTCCTTCCCTTGCGCCTGCTCGCCAGAGTGGTCCCGGTGCTAGCCCTGCTAGCCGGGACCCTGATAGCCGTGACGAACGCGCCCATCGCAGCCGCAGCCCACGAGGACTGCCGGCCGGACGGGCTGTACAAGACGCCGGGCGTCGACGTGCCCTACTGCACCGTCTACGACACCGCCGGCCGCGAGAACATGGGGACCGACAAGTCCCGCCGGGTGATCGGGTACTTCACCAGCTGGCGCACCGGCAAGAACGGCCAGCCGGGCTACCTCGCCAAGGACGTCCCCTGGACCAAGGTCACCCACCTCAACTACGCGTTCGCCCACATCGACGCGCAGAACAAGATCTCCGTGGGTGCGCCGGACGCGAACAACTCCTCGATCGGCATGGAGTGGCCGGGCGTCGCGGGTGCCGAGATGGACCCGTCGCTGCCCTACAAGGGCCACTTCAACCAGCTGACGAAGTACAAGAAGCAGCACCCGAACGTCAAGACGCTGATCTCGGTCGGCGGCTGGGCCGAGACCGGTGGCTTCTTCAACGCCGACGGCACCCGCAACGCCTCCGGCGGCTTCTACAAGCTCGGCCAGTCACAGGCGGCGATCGACACGTTCGCCGACAGCGTGGTCGCGTTCCTGCGCCAGTACGGGTTCAACGGCGCCGACATCGACTACGAGTACGCGACGTCGAACAACCACGCCGGCAACCCGGACGACTTCTGGATCTCCAACGCCAACCGCGGCACGCTGTGGGCCGGCTACCAGGCGATCATGAAGACGCTGCGCGAGAAGCTCGACCGCGCCGGTGCCGCCGACGGCAAGCACTACCTGCTGACCGCCGCCGTGCCCGCCTCCGGCTGGCTGCTGCGCGGCCAGGAGACCTACCAGGTCGTCAAGTACCTCGACTACCTCAACGTCATGAGCTACGACCTGCACGGCTCGTGGAACCACTTCGTGGGCCCGAACGCGGCGCTGTACGACGACGGCAAGGACGGTGAGCTCGCGGCCGGTGGCGTGTACACGGCACCGCAGTACGAGGGCATGGGCTACCTGAACACCGACTGGTCCTACCACTACTACCGCGGTGCCATGCAGGCCGGCCGGATCAACGTCGGCGTGCCGTTCTACTCGCGCGGCTGGCAGGGCGTCACCGGTGGCACCAACGGGTTGTGGGGCCGCGCGGCCCTGCCCAACCAGTCGCAGTGCCCGCCCGGCACCGGCACGTCGGTCGGCTCGACCACGCCGTGCGGCAACGGCGCGACCGGCATCGACAACCTCTGGCACGACGTCACCGCCGGTGGCGCCGAGGTCCCGTCGGGCGTGAACCCGTTGTGGCACACGAAGAACCTGGAGAACAAGATCACCGGTTCGTACTCGGCGCAGTACGGCCTCGACCCGGTGAACGACCCGACCGACCGGCTCACCGGCACCTACTCGCCGTTCTACGACACCACCATGCAGTCGCCGTGGCTGTGGAACAACGACAAGAAGGTGTTCCTCTCCACCGAGAACGAGCAGTCGATCGCGGCCAAGGCCAAGTACGTCCGCGACAAGGGCCTCGGTGGCATCATGATCTGGGAGCTCGCCGGTGACTACCGGTACGACCCGGTCAAGAAGGAGTACTTCATCGGCGACACGCTGCTGTCGACGATCGACACCGGCCTGAACGGCGCGGCGCCCTACGGTGCGGCGAAGGCCACGACCCAGCAGTCACAGGTGCTCGCGGTCGACGTCGACGTCCACGGCTTCGCGTTGGGCGACAACAACTACCCGATCACGCCGAAGATCAAGTTCACGAACCGCTCGAACGTCACCATCCCCGGTGGCACGAAGATCGCGTTCGACTACGGCACCAGCGCGCCGGGCAGCATGGCCGACCAGTCCGGGTTCGGGCTCAAGGTCGTGTCGAAGGGGCACAGCGGGCCGAACGTCGGCGGCCTCAAGGGCGACTTCCAGAAGGCGGAGCTCGCGCTGCCGTCGTGGCAGTCGCTCGCACCGGGCGCGTCGATCGAGCTGACCGTCAGCTACCAGCTGCCGATCTCGACGCCGTCGAACTTCGTGTTCACCTTCGGCGGCCAGTCCTACGCCATCTCCGCCGACCACCCGCGGATCGGCGGCGGCACCCCGCCCACCTCGACCACCACGACGACGACCACGACCACCACCACGACCACGACCACCTCCAACCCGCCGGTGTGCGCGCTGCCGGCGTGGGAGCGGGGCAAGGTCTACAACGGCGGCAACGACGTCTCGCACAAGGGCCGCAAGTGGCGGGCCCAGTGGTGGACGCAGGGCGAGGAGCCCGGCACCACCGGTGAGTGGGGCGTCTGGCGCGACCAGGGCGCCTGCTAGCAGGCGGTGATCGTCAGGACGCGGGTCTTGGGCGGGTGTGACCGCTCGGGACCCGCGTTCTGCTTCAGGGGCTCTCGCAGTACCGGTCACAGCAGGGTCTCCCGGACGCCCCGGGACGCGTGTCAGCGTTTCCGCGGCAGCCGAACCAAGGGGAGACGGAAACCAATGGCGGACAACCGGTTCACCACTCACGCGGAGCTCTTCGACCTGAGCGGGAAGCACGCGCTCGTCACCGGCGGCACCAGGGGCATCGGAATGATGATGGCGCGCGGCCTCCTGCAGGCGGGCGCCCGCGTCGTCATCAGCTCGCGCAACGAGGACGCGTGCGCGGAGGCCCAGCGCCGGCTGTCCGAGTTCGGCGACGTCCGGGCGATCCCCGCCGACCTGTCCCGGCACGACGAGTGCCGGCGTCTCGCGGATCTCGTGCAGGCCGGCTCGGAACGCCTGGACGTCCTCGTGAACAACGCGGGCGCGATGTGGCGCGAGCCGCTGGAGACGTTCCCGGACGAGGGCTGGGACACCGTGCTCGACCTCAACGTGAAGTCGCCGTTCTGGCTGGTGCAGGCACTGCTCCCGGCACTGCGCAGGGCAGGCACCGCCGATGACCCCGCACGGGTCGTCAACGTGGGCAGCATCGCCGCCATCCACGTCGCCGAGGCGCCCAACTACTCCTACGCCAGCAGCAAGGCGGCGCTCCACCAGCTCACCAGGGTGCTCGCCAGGGAGCTGGGCCCGCAGCACATCACGGTGAACGCGGTGGCGCCGGGACCGTTCCCGTCGCAGATGATGGCGGCCACGATCGAGACCGCCGGCGACCGGATCGCGGCGAAGGCCCCGCTGCGCCGGCTGGGCCGCGACGACGACATGGCGGGAACCGCCGTGTTCCTCGCCAGCCGGGCCGCGTCCTACCTCACCGGCGCCGTCATCCCGGTGGACGGCGGCATCGCGACGACCGCGTCGGGCACGTAGTGCGGGGTACCGGCAGGGCCTCCCACGCCCTGCGGCCAGCGCCTACGGTGAAGGGATGGCGACGACCGACCTCCGCACCGAGATCAAGGAGTTCCTGAGCTCGCGTCGCGCGCGGCTCACACCGGAACGGGCAGGACTGCCCGCCCACGGCGGCGGCAACCGCCGGGTCCGCGGTCTGCGGCGCGAAGAGGTGGCTGTGCTGGCCGGGGTGTCGGTCGACTACTACGTGCGGATGGAGCGCGGTGGCCTCGCCGGCGCCTCCGACGGGGTGCTCGACGCGGTCGCCGCCGCCCTGCGGCTCGACGAGGCCGAGCGCGAACACCTGTTCCGCCTCGCGCGGCAGTCCAGGACACCCGGCGGTCCACGCCGCCGGCGCCCCGCCATGACGGTGCGTCCGGCGCTCCAGCAGGTGCTCGACGCCATCACCGACGCGCCGGCTTGGATCTGCAACGGCCGGTACGACGTCCTGGCCACGAACCAGCTCGCCCGCGCGTTGTACGCACCGCTGCCGGCGGATGCGCGACGGCCGGCGAACACCGCGCGGTTCGTGTACCTGGAACCCGAGGCGGCGAGGGCGTTCTTCGTGGACTACGACCGGATCGTCGGCGACGTGGCCGCGAAGCTGCGGCTGGAAGCCGGGCGCAGCCCCCACGACGAGGAGCTGGTCGCCCTGGTCGGTGAGCTGTCGACGCGCAGTGAACCGTTCCGGCAGCGGTGGGCGACCCAGGACGTCCGGCACCACCGGTCCGGCCGGAAGCGCCTGCACCACCCGGTGGTGGGCCGGCTGGACCTGGACGTCGAGTCGATGGAGCTGCCCGCCGAACCCGGCCTGCTCCTCACCGTCTACACCGCACCCGCCGGCACGCCGGCCGCGGACGGCCTGGCACTGCTGGCGTCGTGGGCGGCCGGCCAGGACCGGCAGGCGACCGGGGCGCGGACACCCGGCTGAGGAGAGTCAGCGATCTGTCAGGCGCGGGTCTTACGCTGGTCGGCGTGACCGCCTCCGACCCGCGCCTGCAGGAGCTCGTGCTCCTGCGCAAGGTGCGCGACCGCATCGACCGCGAGTACCGCGAGCCGCTCGACGTGGCCGCGCTGGCCCGCGGGGTGCACCTGTCCGCCGGGCACCTGTCGCGGGCGTTCCGCGCGGCGTTCGGCGAGTCGCCCTACAGCTACCTGATGACCCGCCGCATCGAGCGGGCCATGACGCTGCTGCGGCGCGGCGACCTGTCCGTCACCGAGGTCTGCTTCGAGGTCGGCTGCACCTCGCTCGGCACGTTCAGCACCCGGTTCTCCGAGCTCGTCGGCATGTCGCCGAGCCAGTACCGCAAGGTCGCGGCCGAGGACGGCCAGGGCATCCCGAACTGCCTCGCGAAGGCCGTGATGCGACCCATCAGGAATCGAGAAGCGGCGGCCGGTCCGTCCGATTAGGTTGACCGCCATGTCCGTCATCATCGCCGCGGCGTTCCTGCCGGCCGACGACCCCGAGAAGTCACTCGGCTTCTTCCGCGACGCACTCGGTTTCGAGGTCCGCCAGGACGTCGGCCAGGGCACCATGCGCTGGATCACCGTCGGGCCACCCGACCAGCCGGAGACCGGCATCGTGCTGCACCCGCCCGCCGCCGACCCCGGCGTGAGCGACGAGGAACGCCGCACCATCGCCGTCCTGATGGCCAAGGGCGTCTACACGGCGCTGTCACTGGCCACGAAGGACCTCCAGGGCACCTTCGACCGCGCGCGGAAGTGGGTCGAGTCCACCGGCGCCGGCGAGGTGCTGCAGGAGCCCGAGGACCAGCCGTGGGGCGTGCGGGACTGCTCGTTCCGCGACCCGGCCGGCAACCTGGTGCGCATCAACCAGCTGTGAGCACGGCGCCGGGCGCGGCGTACCCGACCGGCCCCTCGCAGCGGGTGCCGGCACGGGTGACCGCGTCCTGCGGGGTCAGGGAGCGGCCCACGTGCGTGACGACCAGCCGTCGCGCCCGTGCCTGCCGCGCCGTCTCGCCCGCCTGCTCCGGCGTGTGGTGCGCCTCGTCCGGCACTGTGCCGTCGGCCTCGCACAGCAGCAGGCCGGTGTCCTGGGCGAGGTCGGTGAGGGCGGCGCACGGTGCCGTGTCACCGGAGTAGGTCAGGGACGTCCCCGCCTCGATGCGCACCGCGAACGCCGGGAGGCCGTGCCGCACCGCCCTGGACGTGAGGTGCAGGCCGCCGATCCGCGCCTCGTGGCCGTCGGTGAGCTCGGTGATCGCGAAGGCGTCCTCGACCGGGCTGCGCCGCGGGCCGTTGGTGAGGAACGCGGCGAGCCGGTCGGCGGTGCCGGGCGGGCCGAACAGCGGGACCGGCGCGCGGTCGACGTCGGCGTACCGCAGGGCGTAGAACGCGGTGAGCAGGTCGGCGCAGTGGTCGGCGTGCAGGTGCGAGATCCAGATGGCGTCCAGGGTGGCCAGCGACGTGTGGCGTTGCAGCGGGCCCAGGGTGCCGGTGCCCGCGTCCATCCACACGCGAGTGTCGCCGTGCGACACCAGGTAGCCCGAGCACGGGTTGTCCGCCGCCGGGTACGGGGTCGCGCTGCCGAGCACGGTCAGGCGCAGGCTCACCACCGGACGACCCTAGCCGCACACGGGCCGCCCCCGGCGGCGGGTGGCCGTCGGGGGCGGTGGGAGGGGAGTGCCGTCAGACCCGCTGCCAGAGGGCGGGCGTGTTCGGCGGCTCCCAGCCGGGGAGGGCCGTGTGCCCCTGCAGCGCGCGGTAGGACCCGCCGTCGTAGGTGACCTGGGCGCCGGTGGCGTAGTAGGTGTACGCGGCCCACGAGTCACCACCGCCGGGCGGGGTGCTCGTGGTCGTGGTGGTCGGCTGGGTGGTCGTGGTCGGGCCGGCGGAGGTGACCAGGCGCAGACCGTAGGCCTGCAGGATCTCGGTCACCGGCTGGAAGTAGATGGTGCCGCCGGACTGGCAGTTGCCGGACCCGCCGGAGGTCACGCCCTGCGCCTGGTCGCCGGTCAGCCACGAGCCGCCGGAGTCACCGGGCTCCGCACAGGCGTTGGTGCGGGTCAGGCCGGTGATGGTGCCCTCGGGGTAGGTGACGGAGGCGTTCTTCTGCTGGATGGTGCCGCAGCGCCAGCCGGTGGTGGAGCCGGAGCGGCAGACCGAGGCGCCGACCGGGGCCTCCTGGGAGCCCGCGACCGGGACGGTGCCGGGGTAGCGGTTGACCAGGCCGCGCGGGGTGTTGCCCGCGTCGGTGCGGACCCAGGCGTAGTCGTTGCCGGGGAAGCTGCTGCCCTGGATGGTGCCGCCGGGGTTGGAGGTGCGCCCACCCGCGGACCCGCAGTGGCCCGCCGTGACGAAGCCGCCCTCGACGGCGAAGCCGATGGAGCAGCGGCCGCCGCCCGGGATGCTGTAGGCGTTGCCGCCGATGACGTCGACCAGCGGCCTCGGGTCCTCGGTGCTGGCCTCGACGGTGACGACGTCGCCGGGCACCCCCGCCTCGGCCGCCCACGCCCTCGCCTGCGCCTCGCCACCGGAGCGGGCGAGCACGGTGACCTTGTTGGTGCGCACGTCGACGTACCAGCCGGGAACGGCGTCAGGTGCCGTGGTGGCCTTGGCGTCCAGCCTGGTCTTCGCGCTGTCCAGAGTGGACGCGCTGTGCTTCGCCGCGACGGCGACGGCGCCCCGTGAGCGCACCGCGCCCGTCAGCGCCGAGTCGGTCACCGCGACGGTGAGGGTGCGGCCGGTGCCGTCCAGCCAGGACCCGGCGTAGGCCGCGCCGAGCTGCGCCCTCAGCGCGGCGTCGGTCTGGCCGGCGACCTTCTCGGCGCTCAGGCGCGCACGCGCCTGGTCAGGGGAGATGCCGAGGTCACGGGCCATCGCGGTCAGCATGCCCTGGTCGGTCGTGTCGGCCGCGGTGGCGCTGGTCGTCAGCGCCACCGCGGCGGCCAGTCCGGCCGCTGTGATCGCCGCTGTGGCGGCGGCGATGAGCTTGCGGTTCATGTCCGCTCCTTGCGTGCAGGGTGGTTGCCGCCACACCCTAAGATGAGGTCCAGACCAATAGGTACATACCAATTGGCCATAAAAATCGGGAGTTCGCCCTGCCCGGTCCCCGGTGCGAACGCCGTCCGCTGCCCGCCGGAAAGATAGGGTTGGCCGGTGGACGAACCCCAGTGGTTGCAGTGGCGCCGGCCCGGCCCCGCCCCGGCCCAGCGGCGGCGGGACATCGGCGTCGCGGTGCTCGTGCTGCTGGGCGGGGTCGAGTTCACCGTCCTGGTGGACAGCATCGGCGGGTACGCGTTCTCCGACCCGGCCGGCCTGCGCGAGCAGCTCGCCTGGATGGTCGCGCTGGCGGTACCGCTGGTCGTGCGCCGCCGGTACCCGATCGCGGTGATGCTGGTCGTGTCGGCGCTGTTCATCGCCGCCCAGGTGAACAAGGCCGGTGACAGCCTGGTCCCGTCGGCCGTGCTGTTCCTCGCGATCTTCACCGTCGGCGCGTGGGAGCCGAACCGGGTGCTGGCGCGCTGGTCGCGGATCGGCGTGATCGCCGCCATGTTCCTGTGGCTCGGGTTCAACCTCGTGCAGTTCCTGCTCGGCCCGGACGTGCCGGAGGACCTCGTGCCCGGCCTTCTGGACCCGGTGCTCGCCCGTGTCCTCTATGGACTCGAATTCAACATCTTCTTCTTCGTCTTCGCCTATGTGGTCGGTGAGATGGCGTGGACGGCGGCGCGGCGGCAGGCGCAGCTGGAGTTCCAGGCCGACGAGCTGCGCCGGTCGCAGGAGCAGAACGTGCGGGGCGCGATCGCCGCCGAACGCATGCGCATCGCCCGCGACCTGCACGACGTGGTGGCCCACCACGTGTCGGTGATGGGCATCCAGGCCGGTGCGGCGCGGCGGGTGCTGGACTCGGACCCGGTGCTGGCGCGGGACGCGTTGCAGACCGTGGAGAAGACGGCGCGGACCGCGATCAGCGAGCTGCGCGGGCTGCTGGGCGTGCTGCGGGCCGACGCGGAACAGGACTTCCAGGCTGCGCCCGGACTCGACGACCTGCCCGAGTTGCTCGAAACCGCCCGGTCGGCCGGTCTGGAGGTCTCGCACGGCGTCTACGGCGAGCCGCGCGAGGTGCCGCCGGCCGTCGCCGTCTCGGCGTACCGGGTGGTGCAGGAGGCGTTGACGAACGTGGTGAAGCACGCCGGAGCCGGCCACGTCGACGTGCGGATGCGGTACCTGGACAGCGCACTGGAGCTGGAGGTGGCCGACGACGGGCGCGGGCGCCCCTCCGGTGAGAGCGGCTTCGGGCTCGTGGGCATGCGCGAACGCGTTGCCGTGCACGGCGGAACCCTCGAAGCGGGACCGCGGCGCACCTCGGCGGGTTACCTTGTGCGCGCATCGCTGCCGACAGAGGAGAAGGTGTGAGTCTGCGGGTCGTGCTGGCCGACGACCAGGACCTGGTGCGCGCCGGGTTCCGGGTCATCCTCGGGACCGAGCCGGGCATCGAGGTGGTCGGCGAGGCCGGCGACGGCGCCGCGGCCGTCGAGCTGGTCGCGCGGCTGCGGCCCGACGTCGTGCTGATGGACGTGCAGATGCCGCGCATGGACGGCCTGGAGGCCACCCGGCGCATCCTGTCGGCCGACGGCGGCACCCGCGTGGTGATCCTCACGACGTTCGACCGCGAGGACTACCTGTTCGAGGCACTGCGGGCGGGAGCGAGCGGGTTCCTGCTGAAGAACGCCTCCCCGGAGGACCTCGTCGACTCGGTGCGGGTGGTGGCACGCGGCGACGCGCTGCTCTCACCCGAGGTGACCCGGCGGGTGATCGCCCGCTTCAGTGCACCCCGGCAACCCGCGCGCACCCGGCCGCCCGAGCTGACCGACCGCGAGTACGAGGTGCTGGTGGAGCTGGCGAAGGGCGCGTCGAACGCGGAGATCGCCGCCGCGCTGTACCTGGGGGAGGCGACGGTGAAGACGCACGTGTCCCGCGTGCTCGCGAAGCTGGGGCTGCGCGACCGGACGCACGCGGTGGTGTTCGCCTACGAGCAGGGGATCGTCACGCCCGGCGGGTGACCAGGGCGGGAACGTCATCGAACTTTGTCGACCAAGATTCAACATTGTCAAGACCGGCCCTCGCCCGTCATCCTCATCGCCAGCACTTCTGCGGCAACACGGACGACGGCGTGGGATCGGGTGGCATGAGCTCAACAGGATCGAACAACGCGGCTGAGGCCTTCCGGCGGCTGCACGGCACCGACCCCATCGGGGTGTGGTCCGCGCCGGGCCGGGTGAACCTCATCGGCGAGCACACCGACTACAACGACGGGTTCGTGCTGCCGTTCGCCATCCCGCAGCGGACGTGGGTGGCCGCGGCGCCGCGCGAGGACGGCCTGCTCACGCTCGCGACCGTGGAGGGCGACCGGACCACGACCGCCGAGCCCGTCCCCGTCGGCGAGGTCGAGCCGGGCGGCGTGCAGGGCTGGGCGGCCTACCCCGCCGGGGTCGCGTGGGTGCTGCGGCAGCAGGGCGTGACCGGCGGGGCTGACCTCGTGATCGCCGGGGACGTGCCGCGCGGGGCCGGGCTGTCGTCGTCGCACTCGCTGGAGGTGGCGAGCGCGCTGGCGCTGCTGGGGCTGAGCGGGCGGGAGGAGTCCGCGAGCGACGTCGCCAAGTGGGTGCAGGTGGCGGAGAACGACTTCGTGGGCGCGCCGACCGGGCTGCTCGACCAGACGGCGTCGCTGTGCTGCACGGACGCGCACGTGCTGTTCCTCGACGTGTGGTCGGGGGAGCGGGAGCAGGTGCCGTTCGACGCCGCGCGGCACGGGCTGGAGGTCCTCGTGATCGACACGCGGGTGAGCCACTCGCTGGTCGAGTCCGGGTACGGGGAGCGGCGCAAGGGGTGCGAGGAGGCGGCGCGGCTGCTCGGGCTGCCGTCGCTGCGGGACGCCGGGGGCTGGGACGGGCTGCCCGAGCACCTGCGGCCGCTGGTCCGGCACGTCGTCACCGAGAACCGGCGCGTCGAGGACACCGTCGCGCTGCTCCGGCAGGACCGGTACGAGGAGATCGGGCCGCTGCTGAGCGCGTCGCACGCGAGCCTGCGCGACGACTACCGGGTGTCCTGCGCCGAGCTCGACGTCGCCGCGGCCACCGCGGAGGAGGCCGGTGCGCTCGGAGCGCGGATGATCGGTGGCGGGTTCGGCGGGTCGGCCATCGCGCTGGTGCCGCGGGAGGTGCGCGGCGAGGTCGAGCGGCGGGTCGCGGAAGCGTTCGCGGAGAACGGGTTCACCGCACCCAGGACGTTCGTCGCGGTGCCGTCGGCCGGGGCCGGGCGCGACCTCTGACCGGTTGCCACGTGCGGCAGTGCCGGGGTCGTCGCGCAAGGGCAGTCGCACGGCAAGGCCGGCAGCGACACGCGACGTGACCAACGCCTGCCGGAGCACGCCGACGCGTCCTCGGTCGCCGTGCGTACCGACGAACGAGGACGAACGACACCCCCGGGGGCGACGAAGGTCGACACCTGCCGTCGACCTTCGGCTGAAACCGGCCCTCCCGCCTTGACCGTGCCGCTACGGCACGGTTTCGACTGGGACCCGGTCGTTCCGCATCGAACGGCCGGGTTTCCACAGTGGAGGGCGCGCTCGAGCAGCGCGCCGTCGGGGGAGGAATTCGGACATGCGAAAAGCGTTGTCCCTGGCCGCGGCGCTGGCCGCGGCGACGGCGTTGGTGGTGCCGGGCGCGGCATCGGCGACGCCGGCACCGGTCGTGCAGTGGCGGGAGTGTCCCGCGGACGTGGCGCGGCCGGGGCTGGAGTGCGGCACCCTGCAGGTGCCGCTGGACTACCGCAAGCGCGAGGGGCGCAAGATCGAGCTGATGATCTCGCGCCTGGCCAGCACGAACCCGGAGAAGCGCCGCGGCATCCTGCTGACCAACCCCGGTGGGCCCAGTGAGGGCCTGACGTTGCCCGGTGACCTCAAGCTCGGCGGGATGCCGCAGAGCGTGCTGGACGGCTACGACCTGATCGGCATGGACCCGCGCGGCTTCGGCTACAGCACGCCGGCCACGTGCGACCTGACCGAGGAGCAGATGTACCTCGGCAACGTGCCGCCGTACGCGGTGACGCAGGCCGACGTGCGCAAGCGGGCCGACGAGGTCCGCCAGATCGCCCAGCAGTGCACCACGTCGTCGACGGCGTACCTGTTGCCGCACAACACGACCGCGAACATCGCCCGCGACCTCGACTCGGTGCGCCAGGCACTGGGCGAGCGCAAGGCGTCGTTCCTCGGCTACTCGTACGGCACGAACCTGGGCGCGGTCTACACGACGCTGTTCCCGCGCACGACCGACCGCGTGGTGCTCGACAGCAACCTGGGCGCGGGCGGCTGGGACGTCGAGGGCAGCCGCAACTACGGCCGCGGCACCGAGGACACGTTCCCGGACTTCGCGCGGTGGGCCGCCGCACGCCCCGAACTGGGCCTGGGCGCCACCCCCGCGGCGGTGCGCGCGAAGTACTTCGCCATCGCCGGGAAGCTCGACCGCACGCCGTCCCCGGAGGGCGTCACCGGCCAGCTGTTCCGGCTGCTGACCTTCGGCGGCCTGTACTCGACGACCGACGCGTCGTTCGGCAAGCTGGCCGCCCGCTGGCAGGCCCTCGACGCCGGCACCCCGCTGCCGCCGGACAACACGCCGGTCCCGGCACGGGTCGAAAGCCTGATCTCCGGCCGGTTCTACGTGGTGTGCGGCGACTCCCGCTGGCCGACCGCGGTCAGCACCTACGAGCGCAACGTGGCCGTCGACCGCGTGCGGTACCCGCTGTTCGGCGCGGCGGGCGCGAACATCATGCCGTGCGCGTTCTGGCCGGACCCGGTCGAGAAGCAGGTCAAGCCCACCGACCGCGGGCCGCGCAACGTGCTGATGGTGCAGAACGAGCGCGACCCGGCGACGCCGCTGTCCGGTGCGCGGACGATGCGCCGGGCGTTCGGGGACCGGGCGGCGATGCTGACCCTCGACCACGGTGGGCACGGCGCCTACCCGTTCGCGGGCAACGCGTGCGCCAACGAGAAGGTGACGTCGTACCTCCTCGGCGGGGAACGGCCGGGCGACCAGAAGTGCTAGGTGGTTGAGCAACCGGCCGGAACCGTGCCGCGTGCCCGCTCGGGCACGCGGCACGGGTCGTCCTCCGCGAGGATGATGCCGCGCGGCGGACGCGATCTTGAACCCGGCCGCATAGCGTTCCCGGCATGTTGACGGTGACGGGGATCAGCCGGAGCTTCGGCGACCACCGGGTGCTCGACGACGTGAGCTTCGACGTGCGGCCCGGCCGCATGACGGGGTTCCTGGGCGCCAACGGGTCCGGCAAGACGACCACGATGCGGATCGTGCTGGGGGTGCTGGCCGCGCACGGGGGTGCGGTGAGCTGGCGGGGGCAGGCGATCACGCCGCAGAACAAGCCGCACTTCGGGTACATGCCGGAGGAGCGCGGGCTCTACCCCAAGATGAAGGTGCGCGAGCAGATCACGTGGCTGGGGCGGCTGCACGGGGTCGACCGGGAGGTCGCGCAGCGCAACACCGACGAGCTGCTCGCCGACCTGGAGCTGACCGACCGGGCCGACGACCGGCTGGAGCAGCTGTCGCTGGGCAACCAGCAGCGGGTGCAGATCGCGGCGGCGCTGGTGCACGAGCCGGACGTGCTCATCCTCGACGAACCGTTCTCCGGGCTCGACCCGATCGCCGTGGACACGGTGCTCGACGTGCTGCGCAAGCGCGCCGCGAACGGGGTGCCGGTGTTGTTCTCGAGCCACCAGCTCGCGATCGTCGAGCGGTTGTGCGACGACGTCGTGATCATCTCCAAGGGGCGGATCGCGGCCAGCGGGTCGCGGGAGGAGCTGCGGCAGCGGCACGCGAACGACCGGTACGAGGTCGTCGTGGACACCGACGCGGGGTGGGTGCGGGACGTGCCGGGTGTGTCGGTCGTGGAGCTGGACGGGCCGCGCGTGGTGTTCGAGGGGGCATCACGCGCGGTGCTCGAACAGGCCCTGCAACGCGGTGAGGTGCGGTCGTTCGCGCCGGTCGTGCCCACGCTCGACGAGATCTTCAAGGAGGTGAGCTGACGTGGCGCAGACGTTCACGAAGGCGACGTGGCTGGTCGCCGAGCGGGAGATGAGGACGTTCGTCAGCACCAAGGGGTTCTGGATCGGCTTCCTCGCCACCATCGCAGGGTTGTTCGCGCTCACCGTGCTGCCGACGGTGTTCGGCGGTGACGACCCGAAGGTCGCGGTGGTCGGGTCCGCTGCCCAGGTCGTGCAGGGCAAACCGCTCGACGTGCGGGAGGTCGCCGACGTCCAGGCCGCGCAGGAGCTGGTCCGCGCGGACGAGGTCGAGGCGGCGATCGTGCCCGACGGCTCCGGCATCAAGGTGCTGGCGCTCAACGACCCGCCGACCGCGGTGATCTCTCAGCTGGTGCAGGCGCCGCCGGTGGAGCTGCTCGACCCGTCGGCGGTGAGCTCGGACCAGCGGTTCGTCGTGGTGCTCGTGTTCGGGCTGGTGTTCCTCATGTTCGGCATGGGCGGCGCCGCGATCGCGCAGAGCACGGTGACCGAGAAGCAGACCCGGATCGTGGAGATCCTGGTGTCCACGGTGCCGGTCAAGGCGCTGCTCGCCGGCAAGATCGTCGGGCACGTCATCCTGACGATGGGGCAGGTGGTGGTGCTCGCCCTCACCGCGCCGATCGCGCTGCGGGTCGCGGGGCAGCAGGAGCTGCTCGCGGTCGTGGCACCGGCGCTGGGGTGGTTCGTGCCGTTCCTGTGCCTGGGGTTCGTGCTGGTGTCGTCGCTGTGGGCGGTCGCGGGCGCGCTGGTCAGCCGCCAGGAGGACCTCGGCTCGACCATGGGCCTGGTGATGCTCGCGGTGATGGGCCCGTACTTCGGCGTCCAGTTCTTCTTCGACAACCCCGCGGTGCTCGGCGTCATGTCGTTCGTGCCGTTCACGGCCGGCGTCGCGATGCCGGTGCGGATGTTCGCCCAGCAGGCCGCACCGTGGGAGGCGCTGGTGTCGCTCGGCATCCTCGCCGCCACCGTCGTGGTGATCCTGCTGGTCGCCTCGCGGCTGTACACCGGATCGCTGCTGCAGACCGGGGGACGGGTCAAGCTGGCCCGTGCGTGGGCGCCCGCCGAATAGGCGAGACTGTGCGGCATGGTCGCTGATCCGATTCGCCTCGCCGTCGTCGGCCTGGGTGCGATGGGCACCCGGATGCTGACGGCGGCGCAGGCACATCCCGACTTCACCGTGGTCGCCGGTGTCGACGTCGTGCCGCGTGCGGTGGACGTCCCCGTGGTGCCGTCGCTCGACGACGTGCTGTCCGATGTGGACGCCGTCTACCTCGCCACGCCGCCTGCCGTGCACGCCGGGCAGGCCGTCAAAGCGCTCGCCGCGGGCAAGGCGGTGTTCTGCGAGAAGCCGCTGGCCGTCGACCTCGGCGAGGCGCGGGCGATGGCCGAGGCCGCGGCCGGGCACCCGAACGCGGTGAACTTCGCGCTGTCGGACATGGCCGCGACGCTGGAGGTCGAACGGCAGCTGCCTTCCCTCGGCGAGCTGCGCGGAGTCGAGGTGCGGCTGCAGTTCCCGAAGTGGCCGCGGGAGTTCCAGAAGGACGCGCTGTGGCTGGCCGAGTCGCGGCAGGGCGGGTTCGTGCGGGAGGTGCTGTCGCACTTCGTGTACCTCACCGACCGGGTGCTCGGGCCGCTGGCGGTGGAGTCGGTGTCGGCGGACTTCCCGTCGGCCGGCGCCGCCGAGGTCGCGGCACGCGGGGTGCTGCGCAGCGGCGGTGGCGTGCCGGTGCACGTGTCGGCGTTCTCCGGGCTCGCCGGGCCCGAGGTCTACGAGTGGACGGTCTGGGGCACGCGCAGGTCGTTGCGGCTCAGCCAGTGGGCGCGGCTGTCCGGTTCGGACGGCGGGCCGTGGGAGCCGGTCGAGCTCGGTGCGCGCGGCTCGGACTCGGCGCGGCTCGGGCTGTTCGCGCAGGCCGTGCGCGGGGAGCACCCGCGTGACCTGGCGGACTTCGCCAGCGGCCTGCGGGTGGCCGAGGTCGTGGAGGCGTTCCTGCGGTAATCGCGTTGCCGCGCGCATGACGCCCCGCCAGGATCGGCGGGGTGAAGCTGCTGTTCGTCACCCTCTTCGGCCACGGCCACCTCACCCCGACGTTGCCGCTGGTCGAGGAGGTGACCCGGCGCGGCCACGAGGTGTGGTACGCGACCGCCGCCGAGCACGCCGACGCGGTCACGGCGGCGGGCGCGCGCTGGCTGGAACTGCCCGCGCTGCCGCCGTTCGAGCCGAAGACCGCGAACCCGGTTGACGAGTGGTTCCCGCACTACTTCGCCGCGATGGCCGCGATCCACCCGGTGCTGCTCGAACACTGCCGCCGCGACCGGCCCGACGTGGTCTGCTACGACGCCACGAACTGGCCCGCACGGGTGGTGGCACGCCAGCTGGACATCCCGGCGGTGCGGACCGTGCCGCACTTCGTGTCCAACGAGCACTTCCGGCTGATGGACCCCGCGATCGCCTGGGCGGTCGAGGAACCGTGCGCGCGGTTCGCGGCGGAGCAGGGCGTCGAGCTCGACGTGCCGAGCACGCTGGACGCGCCGGAGGAGTGCAGCATCGTGCTGGTGCCACGGGAGTTCCAGCCGGCCGGGGACACGTTCGACGAGACCTGCCACTTCGTCGGACCCCTGCTGGGCCGCCGCCTGGACGAGCGGTGGACGCCGCGGCACGACCTGCCGCTGCTCTACGTCTCGCTCGGCTCGTTGCTCAGCGACGAGGACTTCTACCGGGTGTGCGTCGAGCAGTTCGGCGACGGCGCGTGGCAGGTCGCGTTGAGCGCCCGCGCCGACCTCGGCCCGCTGCCGGACACGATCGACGTGCGCCCGTGGTTCCCGCAGCCCGCGGTCCTCCGGCACGCGGCCGTGTTCGTCACGCACGGCGGCATGAACTCCACCATGGAGGCCCTGCACGCCGGTGTGCCGCTGGTGGTCGTCCCGCAGACGCCCGAGCAGGTGAGCAACGCCAACCACATCACCGCGCTGGGACTGGGCGAACGCGTGCACGACCTCGCGGACCTGCGTGCGGTCGTCGACCGGGTCGCGACCAGCGACCGCATCCGGCGCAACGTCGACCGGATGCGGGCCGCTGTCCGCAGCGGCGGCGGTGTGCAGCGGGCCGCCGACCTGGTGCTCAGCCGAGCACCTCGCGCAGCTTGACGGCGAACTCCTCCGGCTTGCCCGCGTACCCGAACTCACCGCCGATGAACCCGCCGTGGTGGCTCGGGAACACGACCGCCTCCTGCCCGAGCAACCGTGCCGTGTGGACGGCAGTGCGCGCGGTGAACGCGTCGCCGGTCTCCTCGCCGACGGCGATCACGACGCGGGTGGACGCGGCCTTGAGGTCGTCGACGCGCGGGTAGTAGTCGGTGATCGCCAGCGACGAGGTGCCGAGCAGCGGGTCGTCGCGCTTGCCGTCGTCCTCGGACGGCATGCCGAACTGCGCCGGGTCCGGTGCGGGCAGCGCGAAGTACTCGTCGGTGTACTCGCCCTGCCACGAGCTCATCTGGATGAACGCCGCCATGCCCGCGCCGCCGCCCTTGGCCTGGTATGCGGCCATGAACGCGTCACGCGCGCGCCGGGCGGCGGCCGCGTCGGGCAGCACGTCGATCATCGGCGGCTCGTGCGCCACGAGCGTGACGACGTCGTCCGGGTAGGACGCGACGAGCTCCAGTGCCGTGACCGCGCCGCCGCTGGACGCGAACAGGTCCACCGGGCCGCCGACGGCCTGGATCACCGCGTGCACGTCCGCCGCCTGCGTCTCCGGGGTGTTGTCGGTGCGGCCGTCCGACCTGGTGCTGCGGCCGAGGCCGCGCGGGTCGTAGGTGATGACCGTGCGGTCGGGGAACTGCGCGCGCAGCGCCGTGAAACCGCTCGCGTCCATCGGCTGGCCGATCATCATCAGCGGCCGGCCGCCCTCGCCCTCCACGTCGTAGGCGATGGCGGCGCCCTCGGTGTCCAGGATGTGGGTCGTCATGGTGTTCTCCCCAGTGCTGTGGATGCCCTGAGCAGCGTAGTCACAGACGTGAACCGCGCTGCCCCGACAAGCCGATCGACGTGCGGGAAACCGGCTGATATCAACGGGTGCATGACCCGAACAGCAGTGGTGACCGGCGGCGGCACGGGCATCGGCAGGGCGGTGGCGGCGCGGCTTGTGGAGCAGGGCCTCGACGTCGTGGTCACCGGCCGCCGGGAGGACGTGCTCAAGGCCGCGGCCGACGAGATCGGTGCGCGGGCGGTGGTCTTCGACGCCGCCGATCCCGACGCCGTCCAGAACGCGGTGGCCGACCTGCCGTCCCAGGTGGACGTGCTGGTCAACAACGCGGGCGGCAACATGACCCGGCGCCTGCCCGCGCCGCGGAACCTGACCGACGTCCGCGACCTGTGGATCGCCAACTACGAGTCCAACGTCATCAGCGCGGTGCTCGTCACGACCGCGCTCGAACCGCGGCTGGCCGACAACGCCCGCGTCGTCACGATCGGCTCGATCGCGGGCCGGCGCGGCTCCGGTGCCTACGGCGCGGCCAAGTCGGCGGTCGAGGCGTGGACGGCGGACCTGGCGTTCGCACTGGGAACGCGGGGGATCACGGTCAACGTGGTGTCACCGGGCGTCGTCGAGGACACCGAGTTCTTCGGCGGCACGCTGTCGGAGGAACGCCGGAAGAAGCTCGTCGGCAACCCCGCCAACGGCCGCGCGGGCACGCCCGCTGACGTCGCGGCCGCGGTGGCGTTCCTGACCGCACCGGAGGCGGGGCACATCACTGCCCAGGTCATCGGCGTGAACGGCGGAGCCGGGCTCGGACGCTGAAGGCGACCACCGCCACCAGCACGCCGGCGAGCGCCACCCAGGAGAACTCGGCCAGGTAGTGCTCGGCCGCCTCGCCGACGAAGTAGACCGCCGCCGTCGTGCCGCCGGCCCACGCGATGCCGCCCAGAGCGTTGGCCAGCAGGAACTTCCCGTAGTGCATGCCCATCGTGGCCGCGAGCGGACCGGACAGGATCCGCAGCAGCGCCACGAACCGGCCGAAGAACACCGCCCAGGCGCCGTGCCGTTCGAACAGCGCCTGGGCGCGGCCGACCTTTCCTGCGTCGAAGTGCCGGGGGAACTTGGCCTCCGCCCACGTGAAGACGCGCGGCCCGAACCGCTTGCCCAGCGCGTACCCGACGCTGTCGCCGAGGATCGCGCCCGCACTCGCGCAGATGCCCACGACGACCGGGTTCACGCCGTCGTGGTGCGAGGCCATCAGCGCGGCCGTGACGAGCACGATCTCGCCGGGCAGCGGGATGCCGACGCTTTCGAGACCCACGACCAGGCCCACGACCACGTAGACCAGCAGCGGCGGGACGGTCTGGAGCCAGTGGGACAGCACGTATGCGATCTTCCCCCGAATCCGCCGGGAGCGCAGGGAACGTCGACCAGGACAGCGGTCAGCTAAGCACCTTGCACACGCCAGTCAAGCAGGGGCGAGCTGGGCGGTGGACCCGGACGGGGGCTGCCGGCCCTGATCCCGGCCGGCTCCGTGGTCCGGTCCTCGGTGTCGGCGTCGATGCTGACGCAGGTGTGCGAGGCGGTGCCGGGGTCAGTCGGGGTCCGAGGCCAGCGGCAGGAAGTACACGAGCGCGTCGTCCACGCCGTCGAGCCCGATGACGTCGTGGGCGATGTCGTCGTAGAACCCGCCGACGAGCCCGGTGCGGATGCCGAGGTTCGCGGCGGTCACCGTGAGGTTCTGGGCGAGGTGCCCGGCCTCGGTGAACGCGAACCGCAGCGCCCGCAGGCCGTAGGTCTGCCGCAGTGAGCCGAGCCGGATGTAGAGCGCGAGCACGGCCGGTGTGCCGCCGAGCTCGGTCGTGCCCGGCCCGAACCACATCGAGGTCGCCTCCAGGTCCGGCACCGGCGGTGCCTCGCCGAACCAGGTGAGCGCCCGGTCGACCTCGTTCACCTCGTAGCGGCCGGGGGCGAGGCCGTCGACGTTGAGCGCGATGAGCCGGATGCGGGCGCAGTACTGGGCCCCGGCGCTCGGGTAGGGCCAGCGGCCGTCCTTCGGGGACATCGCGTTCCACAGCAGCGTGCCGAGCTGCTCGGAGGTGAGGTCGCCGGTCAGGTCGCGGCTGGTCCGGCGGGCCCGCAGCGTGTCGGTGTCCACCGTGGAGGGCAGCGTGGCGGTGGCCGGCCAGACCCGCCGGTTCAGGGCGGTCTTGCGGGGCAGCTGGTCGGTGAAGCCGGGCAGGAACTTGCTCGCCTCCAGGTAACGGCGGTCCGGCGCGGTCTCGCCGTCCTCGTGGAAGTCGGTCAGGCCGGTGGGCGACAGGGCGGCGGCCGCCGTGGTCCAGCAGATCATCCGCTCCTCGTTGGGCGTGACGCCCACGCGGTTGAGCAGCATGTGCAGCTGGGACGCCCACACGTGCGGCAACCAGGTGCCCAGGCGCCGCCCGGCGTCGGTGACCGCCGCGGTCCAGTGCGAGACGGCGCCGCGGGGCTCGCGGTACCAGCGGGCGGCGAGGTCGCGGCCGCGTTTGGCGAGGAGCTGGTAGGCGGCGTGCTGCGAGCCGATCGTGGGCGGCGGCGCCTGCTCCTGCACGTTGCGCCACCCCGCGCCGAGGCTGCGCAACCAGCTCGCGGCCTGCGGCAGGTTCAGGTCGAGCGCCCGTGCCGTGGCGATGGTGAGGTCGATGGCCGCGGTGAGGCGGGCGCTGTCCGTGCGGGCCGCCCGCAGCACGGCCAGTGCGACCTCCGTGCTGCGGCAGAACACCTCCTCGGCGACCGGCAGCGCCTCCCGGCCGCCGTACCGCTCGGTCTCCGGGACGTACTCGACCTCGCGGACGTCCCCGTGCGGCAACCAGTCCGGGTCGTCGGTGCCTGGCTGGAAGTCCTGTGCGGCGATGAGCCGGGTGAGCGTCGCGGTGAGTTCGCCGACCTGGTCCCCGGTGGCGTCCTTGACGCGGACGCGCAGGTGCGGGCCGGTCTCCCAGTAGCGCAGGAAGTACCACTCGTGGCCGGCCATCGCCGGGGCGAGCGCGTCGGCGATGAACGTGTCGACGTCCGTGCGGTTCCAGGAGACCCTGCAGTGCAGGCCGGTCCAGGTCACAGCTGCTCCATCTCACGGGAACGGGTGGGGGTGCAGGGCCTTCGCCCGCAGCCGGGGCAGACCGGCGGTGCGCCGGTGGCCGAACGTCATCGGCAGCGCACCCGGCACGAGGACCTTGGCCGAGTGCAGGCCGAGACCGCCCGCGGTGACCGGGTCGGTCTGGTCGACGGCGACCAGTTCCAGGCCTTGGTGGCGCAGCCGGGCGCTGTAGTGGTCGAGCAGGCCTTCGAGGCTGGTGTGGTCGCGGTGGTCTTCGAGGACGGTCTCGCCGGTGCCGACGAGGAAGGCGTACCGGTCGGCGGCCTCCGGCAGGGTGTTGACGGCGACGTGGTCGTCCATCGACCGCACCAGTTCCGGCTCGTGCAGCAGGCGGAGGAGGCGGTGCCGGTCGTAGGCCCCGGGGTTCGCACGGACGCGGTCGACGAACGACTCGACGTCCACGACGACCTCGACGGCCGCGGACCGCAGCGCCGCTGTGGGATCGGGGCTCGCGCCGGCGGCGAAGAAAGCCCTGGGCAGCGTGGTGCGGTCGGTGCGGTCGGTGCGGGCCAGCGCCAGCACCGACGGGATGCCGATGTCGGTGGTGGAGTCGAGGAACAGCAGCTCGTAGCCGAGCTCTTCCAGGCGGTCGGTGAGGTGGTGCAGCAAGGGGTCCCTGGGGAGCCGGATGCGCCGCAACGGTGTCTGCGCGTACCAGGCCATCAGGAACGCGTCGCGTTCGGCGACCTCGAACAGGCCGTGCAGGACGGCCTCGGTGAGGCTGTTGCCGAGACCGCAGCCGTTGGACGTCTCGTGCAGGAACCGTTGCTCCGGCGGGGTTTCGACGTCCCAGTAGGCCACCTGTTCCGGTACGGCGATGGTGCGTTGCCTCGTGTACGACCAGCCTTCGACCCAGCGGAAGGTGAGGTTCGGGGTGTAGCGGTGGTGGTCGGGCAGGCCGAGCGCCGCCGGGTCGACCGCGTGGTCGGGGCCGAGCTCCGCGAACGACGCCTCGAACGTGGTCCGGTGGCTGCGCGGGCGCATTCCGTTGTACCGCTCGACCGCTTCGAACAGCGCGACCCGTTCCGCCTGCTCGAAGCCGGCGGTGCGGCCGTGACCGGCGCCGTGCCCGTGCAGCTCGGCGGTCATCGTCGGCAGCGGCAGGTGGCCCGCGCGGAACAACCCGGTGACCGGGCCGAACCGGTGGTCCACGACCGCGGCGGTGAGGTTCTCGACGGTGGTCAGCGGGTTGTCGGCGCGCAAGGCGTTCCCGGTGATCTCCGTGGTGCCCCGGGGTTCCGGCAGGGGACAGCAGCCGGGACGGGGGCGGACGCGGTGGGTGGAGACGAGGGCGAGGTCGGTGCGGAGGGCGAGGACGGTGCCGGGTTCCAGCTGCCCCACGGCCTCGACGAACGGGCGGAACGCGGGCGGGACCAGGCCCGCGAGCCGGAGGTCGCCGTGCGGCGGGGCGCCGGCGACGGTCAGGCGGGCGTGTTCCGCGCAGGCCGTGCAGACACCGCTGGTGGGTCCGACGAGGGTGAGCGCGCCGTCGGCACGGACGGCCGGTGGGTCGGCGGGGGCGTAGGTGATCATCGCGGGTCCACGGCGTAGGCGACGAGTCCGGCGGCGTGCGGCTCCGGGTCGAGCGGTCGTGGGGTGACCCGGACACCGGGCAGTGCGGTGAGGGCTTCCTGGAACTCCTGCTCGCGGTCACGGACGTCGTTGGGCCACAACCACTCCCTGGTGACCCAGCTCGGCTGGCCGGCGTCCGCGCGGTGGGGAGCGGCACCGGTGAGGTGGGCGGTGCCGGTGCGGCCGGCCTGCGCGTGCCCGGTGGCGGCCAGCGCGGCGAACGCCACCGCGTCCGCCGCGGTCGCCTCGACGGCCCAGGCCAGCAGGTGGTGGCCCCGGTGGACCTCCGCCCGGTGCACACCCGGCGCGAGACGGGTGGTGCGGAGCTCGGCGGGGACGGCGAACCGTTCCGTCAGCGCCTTCCACCACCGCCGTGCGGTCGGGTCGTCCGGCGGCTCCACCGGCTCGCCGGGGTGGTGGCGTGCGGCGAGGCGCAGGGCGGCGCCGCGGGCGTGGAGGTCGTCGACCCCCAGGACGGCGTCGGTCTTGACCGCGGCGAGGGCGGCGTCGAGGCGGGCCGCGTCGGCGGTGGTGCCGATGCCCAGCGCGGTGCCGCAGGTGGCGAGCTTGACCGGGACCTGGGGCAGCTCGCCGAACACCGGGGGCTCGACCAGGCCGAGCTCGGCGTCGGTGAGGGCGTCCAGGGCGCGCCACGGGTCCGTCGGGGGTGGGCCGGTCAGCAGGGGGTGGTAGGTGGCGCGGAGCGGGGTGGTGCGGGCGATCAGGACCTGTGGGTGCGGGGTTCTGGCTTCGGCTGCGGCGGGGTCTTCGAGGCCGGCGACGGCACAGAGGAGGCGGTGGACGGCGGTGGAGCCGACGAGGGCGGCCAGGACGGCGGGCGAGGTGCCGGTGGCGTTGAGTCGAGCAGTTTGTGCAGTGGCTTCAGTGCTGGCTGAAAGAGAGGATGGGGGCAGGACGTAGCCGACGTCGGCGCCGCACCCCGCCTGGAGGGTGAACGGGCCCGCGGTGAGGAGGAGCAGGGAGGTCGGCTGTTCGACACGAGGGCTCACCCGCACGGCGAGGCCGACCGCCTCGACCGCCCGTGCCGCCGCGCTCGCCGGCTCGCCACATCCCGTGATCTCAACGGTGACGGCCCGCAGCCGCCGCCACGCGTCCACCGGGTCGGCCGCGACGGACTCCAGCCACTCGGCGACGTCCGGCGCGGGCCCGTCCCACTCCGCCGGCACCGTCACCAGCATGTCGTGCTCCCGCAACGCCTCCAGGATCACCTCCACCGCCGCCCGCACCGCCGGAGTCGTTTCCTCCGGCACGACGAGGGCGTCCGCGGTGAGCCCGGCGGACAGCTGCGGGGCCAGGCGCTGCCACACCCGCCACAGCCCCGCGCCACCGGTGATGGTGCAGCTCGACGCCCAGCCGCGCAGGTGCAGGCCGTCAGGGGTCCGGGTCGCGCACACGACCGGGCGCAGGCGCACGAGCACGTGCTCACCCCACCTTCGGCAGGGCGGCGAACTGGTCGGACCAGGTGGTGCCGAGGACGTCCTGGGCCGCGCGGGACAGCAGGTGGGCGGCGGCGTAGCGCTCCATCGGGGTGACGTCGC
Organism: Lentzea sp. NPDC036955; assembly: GCF_055608005.1. Lineage (NCBI taxonomy): Bacteria > Bacillati > Actinomycetota > Actinomycetes > Pseudonocardiales > Pseudonocardiaceae > Lentzea > Lentzea sp. NPDC036955. The sequence continues at coordinate 63,777 of NZ_JBVJRC010000002.1, forward strand.
ACAGCGTCAGGAGCTGGTAGAGGACGTTGGTGCCGAAGCGGTACACCGTCATGTTGCGGACCACGCCGGGGTCGGAGAGGTCGACCGTCCACATGGCACTGTGGTAGGCGCTGAACTCGGTGCGTTCGCCGTAGTTGTAGCGGCGGACGGTGGCCGGGTCGCCGATCTCGCGGGCGCGGGTGCCGTGGCGCGGGTTGGGGGCCGGGTCGAGGTGGCCCGCGTCGTAGTGGGCCTCCGCGGCGAGGCGCAGGTCGATGGTCCAGGTTTGCCAGGCGGCTTCGAGTGCGCTGGTGGGGTGGCCCCACGCCACGCGGGAGACCAGGGTGCGGGCGGTGTCGGCGTTGGCGGCCCACACGGCGTCGAGGCGGGTGCGCAGGGTGCCGTCGGGGTCGTTGGCGAGCAGGAAGTCCTCGACGTGCGAGAGGAACGAGTGGTAGCCGTACTGCAGGCCGGCGGGGTAGCGGCTGGCGTGCACGGCGATCGCGGTCAGCGCCAGCACCGCGCGGGGGACGTCGAGCGACTGCCGCACGGCGGGGATGCCCAGGCGCAGGCCGTGCGCGCGCAACGGGATGTGGCTCGCGGGCAGCAGGTCGAGCAGGCGGTCGTGCGAGGTGGGTTCGATGCGCACGGAGTTGTTGGGGTGCAGCGGTGTGAACGGTGGCAGCAGCAGTTCGGTGATCGCGGCGGCCGAGGCGTGGGCCAGCTGCTCCGCCTCTGACAGCTCCACCGTGGACGGGTGGGCGGCCAGGTGGGAGCGCAGCAGTGCGGCGAGCAGCAGGGCGGCCGGGTCGGCGGACGGACCGTCGAGGCGGACGCGCAGGTGCGGGCCGTGCAGCCAGTGGCGTTCCACGTGGCCCGTGACGTCCGAGAACGCCGCCGTGGCCGCGGCGAGTGCGGGCAGGACGCCGTCGCGCAGCAACGGGGCCTTGACGGGGTCGTGGTAGTGCACGACGACGTCGGTCATCCGGCCCTCCGGTAGGTCTCCGCCAGCACTTCGAGCACCTGGCCGGACGGCACCGGCAGCGCCTCGGTGAGCTGCACGCGGCCGGGGTAGCGGGCGAGCAGGCGGGACAGGCCGCGCAGGTGCAGTGCGTTGGTGAGGTCGACGTACTGCGGTTTCGCCGCTGCCACGCGGGCCACGGCGTCCTCGTTCGAGATGATCACGCCGCCGGGTCCGGCGAACACCTGTGCCGGCAGGCCGTGGCGGGCGCGGAACCGGGCCACGGCGGCGACGTCGGTGAGCTCCGCGGTCAGCTGTGCGGAGTCGGCGTCCCAGAACCGGCGGCTGAGCACCACGTCGTGGTGGCGCAGCCGTTCCGAGCGCAGGACGCCGTCGACGGACGTGGTGCGCCGCAACGGGCTCAGCTCCACGCCACCGCAGGTGAGGTCGGTGTGCAGGGCGGCGACCCGGTCGGGCAGCGAGATCGGCATCAGGTAGCCGAGGTACAGCACGTCGACCACGGCGCGGGAGTCGCGGTGGCGCAACCGGAGCTCGTCGTGCTCCTGGTCGTGGAACAGCTCCAGCGCGTCGGGGGTCAGGTCGGCCCAGTGCGGGTCCTCGCCGACCTCGCGCCGGCCGAGCAGCGGGTGCAGGTTCGGGGTGAAGCCCTGCACCGGCCGGTACTCGACGAAACCGCGCGGGAACACACCGTCCAAAGTGGCCCGGACGGTCGCGTACGCCTCGGGTGGCAGCAGGTCCAGGAACCGGCCGGGGAAGCGGCCGAACCCGTCGTAGACGTGGTTCACCACCAGTCCGCCCCGTGCGGGCTGCGCGAAGAACGAGTACGACACCGGCCGGGTCTTCATCCACGCGGGCAGCAGGTCCGCCGCCGCGGTCACGGCCTCGTCGGTGATCACGCCGTCCCGCACCAGGTCCGCCACCTGCGCGCGGCTGGCACCGAGGCCGCCGGTCGGGGCACCGGACAGCGAGTCGCGCAGCAGGGGAGCGCACGCGGCGAGCCGGGCGACACCGCCGTGGCCGAACTCCACGACGAACCGGTCGCGGATGTTCCTGCGGATCGCGAGGTGCCGGTCGAACAGCATCAGCAACGGCGTCAGGCCGGCCAGCGAGCGCACGCCGTCGTAGCCGTGGGCGCGGCCGAGCCGGACCGGCTGGGGCAGCACCACGTCCTCGCTCAGCGGCGTGACGCCGGTGAGGTCGGCACCGACCAGCTCACCCAGCTCCGCCCAGGCAGCGAACAACGCGGTCAGCGCGGCCGGCCGGGCAGCGGCGGGCAGCCCGCTGAACGCGGTGGTGTCGCGGTGCACCGAGGTCACGCGGTCGGCCAGGTCCGCGCGTCCGGTGCCGCGCAACCACGCCGCCAGCGCGAGGCAGGCGGACGGGTCCTGCGGGTCGACCGGGAGCACCGGCAGGAGCAGTTCGATGTCGAGCAGCAGCGCCACGTAGGAGTGGGCGCGCTCGGACTCGCCGTCGGGCAGCCGGGTGGCCAGCACGCTCGCGAGCTCGGCGGGGGTGATGCCCCCGGGGTTCGCGGCGGTCAGGCCGACGAGGTAGCGCAGCGGCGCGCTCGCGGCCAGCTCGACGTCCTCCTCGGCACCCACGTGGGCGCGCAGCGGGCCGGTCGCGGGCACGTCCCGGCGGAACCGCACCCGGTCGCCCTCCTCGTGCACGTCGGCGGCGAGGCGGTGCGGGTGGTCGAACAGCAGCTCGCGGTCGGCCAGCAGCGCGGCGACCAGACGGGCCAGCAGCACCTGGCTGACCCGTGTGACGGCGACCGGCTCGCCCCACTCGGGAGCGGGCGCGTCGGCGGACCAGGTGCCCCAGCCGACGGCGGTGTACCAGGACAGCGGACTGGTCTTCGCGGTGGCGCGCAGGGCGTAGCGCAGCACGGTCGGCTCGGCCTTGCGGGCGCGGCGGTCACCGGCACCGGCGCGGGCGAGGCCCTGCCAGAGGTCCCGGCCGCTGAAGACGGCGGCCTTGCGCAGTGGTTCCGCTGCGCACACCTCGGCCAGCACGGCGCGTTCGGCGGCCAGCGCGGCGGGCCGGGCGCGGTCGGCCTCCGCCAGCAGCGCGGCGCGTTCGGCCAGCAGCTCCAGCCACTTGCGCAGGTCCGGGTAGCGCGACACCAGGTCCGCCGCGGCCTCGACCAGCGCGGGCCGCGGGGTCCGCCCGTTGTGGACGTCGCGGCGCAACGGCAGCACGACCCGGCGGTGGAAACCGGGGTCGTGCTCGGCGGCGCTGTCGTGCAGCTGCTCGCCCAGCGGCCCGGCCAGCGCGAGCAGCTCCGCCTCCTTGTCCGCCAGCGCCGCCGCGGCACGCCGGAACGGCGCCGCGTCGGCGGCGCCGTCCGGGTGGGGCAGGGCGGCCAGGCGCACCAGTGCGTAGGGCGCCGGTTCTCCCCGCGTCGGGTCGGTCATGCGTTCAGCGTCGGCAGGTTCGGCTGGGTGCAGCTGCTGCACGACGAGCTGCCGCACGAACACGACGACGCCGCTCCGGACGCACCGCCCTCGGGCAGCGCCGCGGAGTCGCGGATCGACGTGACCGCGAGGTCGCCGAGCTCCAGGTCGTCCAGGTCGAACGAGAGGTCCTTCATGGAGTTGTCCCTTCACGAGAAGGCCGGGGAGGCCGTGGGTGAAGGGTCGGAGATCACGATGGACCGGGCCTGGAGCCCGGATCGACAACGCTCAGCCGATCCGGGCGCGCACCTCGTCCGCCTTGGGTTCGCCCAGCTCCTCGAACAGCGCCACCGACTCCAGCCAGCACTTCTCGGCACCGCGCCGGTCGCCCAGCCCGTCGAGCGCGAGACCGAGGTTGTCGAGCGACTCGGCCTGCCCGTAGCGGTCGCCGATGCGCCGGAACGTCTCCAGCGCGCGTTCGACGTGCGCGACGGCCTCCGGGAAGTCGAGCAGCCCCCGGTGCACCTCGCCGATGTTGTTGAGCAGGATCGCCTCGCTGTAGGGGTCCTCGACCTCGCCGCGGATCTCCAGCGCCCGCCGGTAGCGGTCCAGCGCCTCGTGGAAGCGGCCGGCGTCGGCGTGCAGCAGGGCGATGTTGTTGAGCAGCACTGCCTCGGTGTGCAGGTCGCCGAGGTCCCGGGCGATCTCGGCTGCCTGCTCGAAGCACTTCAGCGCCTCGTCGAGGCGGCCGGTGGTCATGTACGCGATGCCGAGGTTGTTGAGCACGGGTTCCTGCCGGTACCGGTCGCCGATCGCGCGGAAGATCGCGAGCGCCTGCCGGCCGCAGTCGATCGCCTCGTCGTGGCGGCGGACCTCGCGCAGGGCGATGCCGAGGGTGATCAGCATCCGGCCCTCGGCGGAACGGTCGCCTGCCGAGCGGGCGGCACCGAGCGCCACGCCGTGCGTCTCCAGCCAGTCCGCCCAGTGCTTGCGCAGGTTGAAGAAGTCCCACAGGCACTGCGCGAGCAGCCAGCACTGCCCGTTCAGGCCGTGCTCGGCCGCGTCGCGGACGGCGGCGACGAGGTTCGCCCGCTCGGTGTCGCACCACAGCAGCGCGGCGTCGCGGTCGGCGAACTCGCGCGGGTGCACGGCCGGGTCCGCCGCGGGCAGCTCCAGCTTGCGCTGCGGGTTGAGCTGAACGGCCGAACGCCACGACGTGTGCAGGTACCAGTCGAGCACCCGGCGCAACGCGGTGGCGCGCGCGGGCGGCGGCTCGGCGGCCTTCGCCTGTTCCACGGCGTAGGCGCGCAGCAGGTCGTGCAGCACGTACCGGCCGGGGGTGTGCTGCTGGAGCAGGTGTTCGTCGAGCAACGTCTCCAGCAGGTCCTCCGCCTCGTACGCGGTGAGCCCCGCGAGGGCGGCGGCGGACTCGGCGGTGACGTCCTCACCGGGGTGCAGTCCTAGGAGCCGAAACAGGCGCCTCTGGTGCTCGGGCAGCGCCTGGTACGAGAGGTCGAACACGCCCCGTGCGCCGAGACCGCCTCTCTCCAGCTGTGCCACGAGGTCCAGCACGGTCCACTGCGGACGGCGGGCGAGCCGTTTCGCGGCCAGCGCCACGGCGATCGGCAGGTGCCCGCACAGCTGCGCGACCCTGGCGGCGGCCTCGCGTTCGGCGCACACCCGGTCCGCGCCGGCGATGCGGGCCAGCAGCGCGACCGCCTCGTCCGGCGTGAACACGTCCAGGGAGACCGACTTCGCCCCGTCCAGCCCGAGCAGGCTGCGCCGGCTGGTGATCAGCACCAGGCACGTCGAGCTGCCCGGCAGCAGCGGCCGGACCTGGTCCTCACCCGCCGCGTTGTCGAGCAGCACCACCGCGCGCCTGCCCGCGAGCCGGTCGCGGTAGAGCGCGGCGCGGTCGGCCAGCGACTCGGGGATCTGCGCGCCGGGCACCCCGAGCAGGCGCAGGAAGCTCTCCAGCACCGCTGCCGGGTCGGCCGGCAGCTCGTCGTGGTCGAAGCCGTGCAGGTCCGCCCACAGCTGCACGTCCGGGTACCGCTCGACGAGCCGGTGCGCGGCGCGGACGGCGAGCTTGGTCTTCCCGACACCGGCCATGCCCTCGATCGCCGAGATCACCACCGTGGACTGCGGTCCCGGCTCGCACAGCCTGCGCAGCTCGGCCTCGCGGCCGGTGAACTCGGCGATGTCCATCGGCAGCTGCCGGTGCGCGCTCAGAGCCGCGGGCGAGGGCGCCCGGCTCTCCAGCACCACCTGGTGCAGCTGCCGCAACCGGGCCCCCGGTTCGACGCCGAGCTGCTCGACCACGTGCCTGCGGGCAGCGGCGTACACCTCGAGCGCCTCGCCGCGGCGGCCGGCGCGGTCCAGGGCGAGCATCAGCAGCGCCCACAGCTCCTCCCGCAACGGGTGCTGGGCCGCCTCGCGGCGCAACCGGTCGATCACGTCGCCGAACCGCCCGAGCTCGGTGGCGGCCTTGGCGAACTTCTCCACCGCGGTCAGCCTGCGCTCCTGCAGGCGCGTGAACTCCGCGCGCAGCAACGGTCCCGCGGTGACCTCCACCGGCGTGCCATGCCACTTCCCGAGCGCCTGGGCGAAGAAGTCCGCGGCGGCCTCGGTGTCGTTGTCGGCCGCCGCCTCCTCGCCCCGGCGCACCAGCCGGTCGAACTCGTCGAGGTCCAGCTCGCCCGGCCGCACGACGAGCCGGTAGCCGTGGCCGGGCAGGGTCACGAGCCGGTCGCCCACCGCGCGCCGCAACCCGGCCACGTACGTGCGCAGGTTCGACTCGGGCGACACCGGCGGCGAGTCCCAGACCGCCTCGGTCAGCTGTGCGACGCTCACGGCCTCGTTCGCGTGCAGCAGCAACATCGTGAGCACCGCGCGCTGGCGAGGCCCGCCCAGCTCCAGCGGCGTCCGGTCACGACGCACCGCGAGCGAGCCGAGCACCAGGAACTCCACCCTGAACCGTCCTCCTCCATGATCACGAAGCGTGTGTGCGCCATCGTCGCCTTCGCCCTGGTCACGGTCTGTGCGCCGTCTGGGCGAAATCTGTGCACGGCACCTGGCACCTTTGTACCCAGATCAGGCAACTGCGCCGCCGGACCGACCGGGAATTGGGGGTCGGCGCAGCGGTCTGGTCCGGTTCCCCCAAGAACCCGGCCGGCGTGTGAAAGTCACCGCACACGCCGGCCACCTGGGACCAGCCCACCGCCGCGGGCCGGCCGGACCGCACCGGCACCCACGGCAGGTGGAGCACGCTGGCCGGTGGCCCGGTTGGGGCCCCCAGCCCGGCCGCGGCCACCACCCCCGGCGTGCGCCTCGACCGGTCCGGCCTCACCCGGGAGGTGCCGCGCCCGCACCACGGGCCGGCAGCGCGCGAGCGGGTGCGACCTCCCGCCGGCGGACCGGCGCGGACCGCACGGGTCCGGGCGCCGGTGGAGTGATCGGCTCGACCATGATTCCTCCCCCCGGAGCCAAACGTACCGCCGCTGCGATGAGCGCGCGGCGTGGACGAGGAAGATCAACGGACCGGCTCCTCACCGCCCGCTTCGCGGTGGCGCGGTGGCGGATGGCGCGGCTCGCGCACACCGGCACCGTCCACCCACACCGCCACGGTCTCCCAGTGCGCGCCACTTCCTCGCTCAACGGTGTCGTTGCGCCGTAACGACACCGTTGAGCGAGGATGACTGTCCGGGCGGCTCAGTCCTGTCCGTCCCGAGGCACCCGCACGTGCACGGCCCGCACGTCACCGAGCCCGCGCGCCACGAGCACGTCGCCGGTCAACGGCTGCCAGCCGTCCGACCAGGTCCGCTGCACGCGCGGCGAGCACCGCACCTCGACCAGCGCCGACGAGCCGGCCGCGACGTCCGCGACCGCCCAGCCGATGAGCCGGACCGGTTCGTCAACCGCTCGCAGGTAGACCTGCACGACCTCGCGCCCGTCCCGGTCGCCGACGTTGTCCAGCCGCACCGACACGACGTCGACCGCATCGTCCCGAGTGGACACCGAGAGGTCGCCGTAGCGCCATTCGGTGTAACCGAGGCCGTGGCCGAACCAGAACAGCGGGTCGGTGGCGCCGCGGTACCCGATCGCGGTTCCCTCGCCGTAGACCAGCTCGCCGCCCACGGGCACCGGCGTCAGCGCGTCGGCGTCGGAGCGCGGGAACGTCGTCACCAGGCGCCCGGCCGGTTCGACGTGGCCGAGCAACGCCGCCGCCACCGCGGCACCGGCCTCCTGACCGGGCAGTCCCGCCCACAGCACGGCGTCGACCTGCTCCAGCCACGGCATCAGCACCGGCGTGGCGGCGTTCACGACGACCACGGTCCGTGCAGCGGCGGCGGCCACGGCCGCGACCAGCGCGTCCTGCTCACCCGGCAACGCCAGCGTGGTCTTGTCGAAGCCCTCGGTCTCCTGCTCCTCGGTGAGACCCACGACCACCACCGCGACGTCGGCCTCCCGCGCGGCCCGCACGGCGGCGTCGATCGCGGCGGCGGCCGGGCGGGGCACCGGCTGGGTGATCAAGCCGACGAGCGCGGCGGCCTCGCGCACGGTCGCCGTGATCCGGTCACCGGGGGAGAGCTCGACCTCGGTGGTCCACGCCGGCGGCTTCAGCAGCGCCTCCTCCACGACGCCGTCCGCCCAGGCCAGTCGCTCCTCGTACCGCTCGCCCGCGACCTCGACGGTCCAGGCGCCGAAGCCGCGCACGCCCACCAGCAGCCGTGCCGGACCCGGCAGCACGACCTCACCGGAGAGCTCGATCGCGGCGGCACCCTGCGCCCACCCGCCGTACGCGGCGAGCTCGGCGATCTCCACGTCCCGCACGAGCACTTCTCCGTCGGCGTCGAACGTCGTGGCACGGATGTTCCGCAGCACGCCGGGTGCCGGTGCGGCGTGGCGGGTGCGCACCTCCACACCGTCCACAACGGACAGCCGGTCGCCCAGCTCCGCGGCCAGGCCGTCCGCGATGCTCACGACGTGCGGTGGCCGCACCCCGGCCGAACCGCCGCCCTGCGCCACGGTGTCGAGGGCGGGCCGGCCGATGAGCGCGACCTCCTGCGCGTCCAGGGGCAGCACCCCGGAGTTGGTCAGCACGGTCATGCCGCCGGCGGCGAACCGGCGCAGCTGCTCGCGGCGCCGCGGGCTGTCCGGCGCCGGCAGGCCGGTCGGCCAGGACCGCTCCCCGAACGCGCCGACCCGGTCGGCCAGCCGCAGCAACCGGCGCACGTGCTCGTCGACGGTCGACTCGGCGACTTCGCCCGCCCGCACCGCCTCGACCAGCCGCTCCTCCCACGGGCCGCCCGGTCCGGGCATGACGAGGTCGAGCCCGCCGTTCGCGCTCTCCGCCGTGGACTTCGTGGCGAACCAGTCGGACATCAGCAGGCCGTCGAACCCCCACTCGCCCTTGAGCACGCCCTCGACCAGCTCGGCGTGGTCGGTGGCGGCGATGCCGTTGACCCGGTTGTACGCGGCCATCACCGCCCACGGCCGGGCGTCTTCGACCACGACCTCGAACGGCAGCAGGTACACCTCGCGCAACGCCTTCTCGTCCACCACCGAGCTGGCCGTGCGCCGTTCGGTCTCGGACTCGTTGGCCACGAAGTGCTTCGGCGTCGCGGCGATGCCCTTGTCCTGCAAGCCCCGCACGTACGCGGCCGCGAGCACGCCGGTGAGCAGCGGGTCCTCGCTGTAGGCCTCGAACAGCCGCCCGCCCAGCGGCGTGCGGTGCAGGTTGATCGTCGGACCGAGCACGACGTGCACCTGCTGGGCGGCGGCCTCGTCGGCGAGCAGCGCGCCGACCTCGCGCGCCAGCTCCGGGTCCCAGTGCTGGGCCAGCAGCGTGGCGTTGGGCAGCAGGGCGGCGATCGTGCCGCCGCGCAGCTCGGCACCGCGCACCCCGGTCGGCCCGTCGGACACCTTCAGCGCCGCCAGCCCGATCGCGGGCTCCGGGTGGAGCGCGAACAGCGCGGCGCCGGTCAGCAGCCGGACCTTCCGCTCCAGGTCGAGTCCGGTGAGCGCTTCCTCGATGTCCGTCACCCCGACGACAGTAGGGCCCGTGTCGAGGTCCGCGGTCGCGACAGCCGGGCCTGAGCCACCTCAGAGCCGGTCGCGGTCCTCCAGGTACCTGCCGTGGTCGGCTTGTCGTTGCTCGTCCGCCGCGTGGAACCGTTCGGCCACCCGGACGGCGTCCGCTCTGAGCAGGTCCAGCTGCCGCAGCAGCTCCGCACCCGACCCGCGCGCGGCGGCGTACCACCACGGCAGGTTCAGGTACGTCTGCACCGACAGCGGCAGGTCCGTGCCGATCAACCGGGTCACCGAGTGCAGCGCGTCCGGGTCGCCGCGCAGCTCGCGCGGCCGGTCGAGCATGCCGCGCAGCACGTCGGCGACCTCGGCGAGCTTCGGCGCCACCTCGGCGGGCACCCGGCCGCCGAACCCGTGCACGCGCGCCACCAGTGCGTCGAGCTCGGAACGCAGCTGCCCCGCCTCCTCCTCGGGGGCGGTCACCAGCACGACCTCCTCCGGCGGCGCGGCCAGCGCGCCCACCCCGTACAGGCCGGCGACCACGAGCACCCAGTAGGACCCGGCCAGCCCGGCGAAGTGCAGCGCCAGCCCGAGCAGGCCGCCGGCGCAGCCCGCGAGGTTCTTCCACGACGCCAGGTAGCGCAGCACCGCGTCACTGGTAGCCACGGATCTCCCTGAACGCGGCCGAGAGCGAACGGCTGCGGGCGTCGAACACCTTGCCGCCGCTCATCTTCGCGACCCGCTCCATCTCCTCGGTCTCGCTCTCGCCGAACAGCACCGGGAAGACCGGGACGCCCCTGAGGTCACGCGGCAGGGTCGTGTGGAACACGGTGAAGTCCTCGATGCCCTCGGACCCGGTGTTCTCGCCGTCGGTCATCAGCACGATCGAGGTGAAGCGGTCCGGGTCGGCGTCGAGCTGGCGGCGCAGCACGTCGTAGCCGCTGCGCAGGCTGCTGTAGATCGCGGTGCCGCCGCCCGCGTCCAGCGACTTCGCCGTGGTGCCGATCTGGTCGAGCACCGGGCGGGCGTCGGCCTGCGGCACCTCGTAGGTCAGCGGGGACCGGGCGCTGCTGTCGAACGGCAGCAGCGTCACCTGCTCGCGGCCGTGGAAGCGGCTGAACCGGCCGGCCAGCGAGGAGTCCGCGCCGGTGAGGCCGACGAGCGCCGAACGCAGGCCGTCGATGCGGTCGCCCTCCATCGACCCGGACGTGTCGAGCACGTAGAGCGTGCGGGACGGTCGGCGCAGCTGGTCGAAGTAGGTGGTGACCAGACCGTCCACAGCGGACTGACTGCCGGGGAAGGGCAGTTCCACCAGGTCGCGCACCGCGAACTGCGAGTCGAGCGGCACCTGCGGCACGACCGGGCGCCGGTGGGTGGACTCCATGATCTTGCGCTGCACGTCGGTGCCGCGCAGGTGGTCGGAGAGCTTCCGGTGCGCGTCGCGGGCCTCCGACGACGCCGACGTGAGCAGCGTGAGCGGGTAGTCGGCGGTCACCACGCCGTCGCTGGGGTAGACCAGCGTCAACGGGTCGGGCGCGGTGGCGTTGAGCGACAGCAGCACCGACTCGTAGTTGATCAGACCGTCCACCTTCGCGCCGGGGTCCTCGCCCTTCGCCCGCCGCGCGTACGCCTCCGACAGCCAGCCGGACGAGCCCGCCGACAGCGTCTGCGCGGAGAAGAACTCCTTGAGCTGAGGGGAGACCGCGGCGACCCGGGCCGCGTCGAGCGCGGAACCGGAGCCGGACAACGCCGCCGCCACGCCGACCAGCGCGGAGAAGCCGGAGTTGGAGGCCGACGGGTCGGTCATGCCGTAGGTGAACCTCTTCTGCCCGGCGGCCGCGGCGATCTCCGCCCAGCCGACCGGCCTGCCCTCCCAGCCGAGCTCCCGCACCTTCGCTGCGGGCAGCCCGAGCACGACCGGCGACCCCATCACCTTCGTGGCGGTGCCGAGCCGCTTCTGCGCCTCCGGAACGAGTTCCAGGTAGCGGTTGGAGGAGAACCACACCGCGTCGAAACCCTGCTCGGCGGCGCCGGACGCGACCTTCTCCGCGCCCTCGATCGTGCCGGTGAAGTCGAACTTGACGGTGACACCGGTGGCGCGGGCGGCCTCGTCGAGAACGGGTTGCAGGTCGGCGAGCTCGCTGCCGGCGAGCACGCGCAGCACCCCCGGCTCCGCGTCGCCGACCGGTCTGGCCGGGTCGGGGTCGTCGGAGCACCCCGCGAGCAGCGCCACGACGGCGACTGCCGGGATGAAGCGGCGGATCATGCTGGCTCCTCGGTGCCGCGCACGCGGCTCAGGTGGTCGTGGGCGCGCCGGATCTCGGCGTCCAGCGCGTGCACCGTGCTGGACATCGAGTCGGCCGCGCGGGCCTTGAACGTGTCGATCGCGTCGATCGCCGCGTAGATCTGGTCGAACGAGGTCCGCACCGCGTCGATGCCGACCGTCGGCGTCGCCGCGATGCGCTGGACGTCCTGAGCCTGCACGGACATCAGCGTCGCGTTCGACCTCAGGATCTCGTCGGTCAGTCCGCGCACGGCGTCGACCTGGTCGATCACCTCGCGCTGCCCGGCCAGCGCCGCGGCAACCGCGACCCCGATCCGCAGTGCCGTGACGGTCGTGGTGACGGCCCGTTCGACGCCCTTGATCAGCTCGTCGTTGTTGCGGCGCACGACGTCGAGCACCAGGTACCCCTGCGCGCAGACCGCGAGCTGGGTCAGCAGGTCCTGGTGCCGTTGCCGCAGCCCGAACAGCACGTCGGCGCGCAACGCGGTGGCGCGGCCGGGATCGGACAGGTCGAAGATCTGCACCTGCCGGTCGACGGCCGCGTCCATCTCACCGGCCAAAGCGGCGTCCTGCGACAGCCTGGTCATCAGGTCCCACAGCCGCTGCCGTTCGCCCTTGATGGCCGCGTTGTCCCGTTTCAGCGCGTCCTGCCCGGACCGCAGCCGCAGCACGATCCGGTTGACCGGCTCGTCGGCCGCCCGCAGCCGGGCCAGCAGGCCCTTGGCGGCGTTGCCACCGGGGAGGAACCCGAGGACCTTGCGGCCGGTCAGCTTCGACAGGTCCTGCGGGTCGAGCTCGCGCACCGACCGGCGCAGCTCGGTCAGACTCGCCGTCACCTGCGTGGTGTTCGGCGACGACACCGACGCGAGCGTGCGGTCCAGCAGCCGGCCCGCGATCTGCGCGGCCACCCGCATCTCCGCCTCGCCGAGCACCAGCGCCTCGTCCACGATCCGGCCGAAGTCCGGCGACCGCGGATCAACGGCACCCAGCGCGTCGACGAACGCCTGCGCCCTGGTGAAAAGCTCGGTCCTGGCGTCGTCGGGCACCGGGATGAGACCCGCCGCCCGCTCGACCGGCACCGGCTCGACGGGGTCCGGGGGAGTGAGCACGAAGTCGGACATGTCAGTACTGCTTCGCGATCGCTTCGAGCATCCGCTCCAGCGTCTCGTGCGCCGGCGGCTCGACGACGTCCACGACGTCCTGCGGCACCGGGAGGTTCTTCTCCTTGACCACCTCGGTGAAGTGCCGCGGGTCGGCGGTGCGGAACCCGAACGTGGCCGCGAGCCGCCCCAGCTCGGCGTCGGTCTGCAGCAGCTCCCCGACCCGATCGCCGTTGTCCTTCAACGGCACCAGCGTGTGCTTCGAGAGCACCGTCGGCGCCGGGTAGAGCAGCTTCATGTCCGGCCGGACTGTCGAGTCGCCGCGCACCACCCGGTCCACGAACTGCGCCTCGTAGGCCAGCACCAGCGGCGTCTTGCCCATGCCCGCCGACAGGTAGTCCTCGAACGGCCCCTCGGTGCTGCTCTGCGTGTACCCCTGGTCCAGGAACAGCTTCGACACCGCCGGCAGCACCTTCGCCTCGGCCTCCGGCGTGCTGACCACACCGCCGTTGGCCACGAACGACGTGATCGCCAGGTACATCGCCGCGGAGTTCGAGTCACGCGGGTCCGTCGTGGTGACGAGCAGGTTCTTGCGCGCCGGGTAGGCGGTGTTGCCGGGCAGCTGGTCCCACCGCGTGCCCCTGGCGGCGAGGTCCAGGTAGGCCCGCACGTCGAACGTCCGGTAGCCGGGGCCGTCCTGGACGACCCCCGCCCTGGTCAGCAGCTCGACGACCGGGTCGAACGTCGCCACCACCATCGGTGACGAGAACGGCGCGTAGGTGCGGGCGGCCTTGCGGTCGCGCTGGATCTTCTCGGCCGCCGGGGCGCTCGACGGGAACGCGAAGTCGTACGGCGCCAGGTCCGTGGCGGTGGCGATCTGCCGCGACCCGGCGGGGTCCACCTCGACCTCCAGGCCGTGCTTCGCGAACACGTCCCTGACGCGCTGGTCGGCGAAGAAGGCGAGCTTCTCCGAACCGATCACCCCGCGCACGGTCCGCAGCCGCGCGGTCCCGCCGTCGCCCTGGCCGAAGTAGACCGCGGCCACCACGCCCACCAGGAGCACGACCGCCAAACCGATGCCGAGCGTTCTCTTCACTGCCCACCCTTTGCGAACCATCTGCCGGAGAACAGATCCTTCGTCACTCCGACGCCGTGGCGCTGGGGGTGGTCGCAAGCAGGAGGTGAACAGTCGATGAACGTGTCCTGCTAGTGCGCGCCCGTCACCGTTCGGTCAGCAACCAGGCGACGTCGCGGACCAGCGCGTGCCGCCAGCCCGCGCGGTCGTGCCCGGAGGGGGAGCGGGTGGCACGCACGGACGCCCCCGCCTTCTCCGCGAGGCCCTCGACCGCCTCGCAGTGGCGGTGCATCCGCGGCTCGTGCTCGCCGACGTCGAACGCGACCCGCAGGCGGGACAGGTCCGCGCCGCGCACCCGTTCCGCGGTGTCACCACCCGCCGGGCCGTCCAGCGACAGGCCCTGGTCGGGCAGGCCGGGCGTCCACCAGAACGACCCCGACTGGCAGGCCACCCGCGTCACCAGCTCCGGGAAGTCCAGTGCCGCGCGGAAGGCGCTCAACCCGGCCAGGCTCTGCCCGGCGACCACGAACCGCCGCGGGTCGACGGTCACGCCGTTCTCGGCGAGCAACGGCAGCAGTTCGTCCCGCACCGCCGGCCACAGCGCCGCACCCGTGTACTCGGCGTCGCGATCACGGGGCGTGGGGAGGAAGACCAGCGTGGCCGACGGCATCTCGCCCGCACGCACCGCCGACTCGAACGCGGCCACCGCCGGGTGCACGTACATCCAGTCGTCGCCGTCCAGCAGCAGCACGACCGGTTCACCGCCCTTGTGCACACGCACGGTCTTGCGTCCCAGCGAGCCGTTCCACCGGATTCGAGTGGAAGGCACGTCCAGCACCTCGTCCGGGCCCACGACGGGCCAGTGCGGCTGCGGGTCCAGGTCCGGGGTGGCGGCGATCGAGCGGTTCGGACCGGCGCCGACCGGGTTGAACGGGTCGGCGTGCTCGCCGTCGTAGTCGTCACCGTCGAAGAAGTGGTAGGTCACGCGCAGCCGCGGCGGCAGGACGACCTCGGCGTACCAGCAGTCACTGTCCTCGAACCGCTGCAACGGCACCGGGCCCGACCACGACTCGAAGCGCAGCACCGCGGCGGAACCGCGCCAGAGGAACAACGTCCGGTGGCCGCCGTCAGCGGGGACCGGGACCGGCCCGCGCACCGCGTCCCAGAACTCGGCGGTGCCGGGGACCGCGGTGAGGCCGTACTCGGCGAAACGTGCCTGCATGGGAGGTGGGGGTCCTTTCCTGGGGGAGGCGTGGTCAGCGCGCCACCGCGAGCTGGTACTCGGCGTCCCGGCCGAGCAGCTCGCGGTGGGTGCCCTCACCGGTGACCACGCCGTTGTCGAGCACCACCACGCGGTCCGCCGCGTCCAGCAGCGCCGGGCTGCTGGTGATCACGACGGTGGTCCGGCCGTGGCGCAGCTCGGCGACGTTGCGGGCGATCAGCAGCTCCGTCACCGCGTCGACCGCGGTCGTCGGGTCGTGCAGCACCAGGACCTCCGGGTCCGCGGCCAGCGCGCGAGCCAGGGACAACCGCTGCCGCTGGCCACCGGAGAGGTTCGCTCCCCGGTCCCGCACGGCGTAGTCGAGGCCTTCGGCGTGCAGCGCCACGACGTCGGTCAGCATCGCCGCCGCCACGGCCTCGTCGACCAGCTTCGCGGTGCCGGACGGGTCCACGTTGTCCCGCAACGTTCCCGCGAACACCTCGTGGTGCGCCGGGTTCACCAGCAGGTGCCCGCGGATGCCCTCGATCGACAGCCGCGCCAGCTCGCGCCCGCTGATCCGCACCACGCCCGAGTACGCCGCGGGCGGCACGGCGACCGACAGCACTGCGGCCAGCTCCTCCGCCGCCTGCGGCTGGTAGGCGGCCACCGCGACGAGCTCGCCGGGCCGCACGCTGAACGAAACCCCTTGCAGCGCCCCGTGGTGCACGTCCTCGACCTCGAGCCCGCCGTCAGGGCCGGGTTCCTCCACGCCGGGCGTCATCCGCGGTGGCGCGGCCAGCACCAGCGCCATCCGGTCGGCCGAGGCACGCGCGATCATCACGTACTTCGGCATCTCGGAGAACAGCTTCAGCGGCTCGATCAGGAACTGCGCCAGGCCGACCGCCGTCACCAGCTGCCCGACGGAGATCTGCCCGTCGAACGTCAGCCAGCCCGCCCACAGCGTGACCGCGGCCGCCAGCAACGAGTTCAGCGCCAGCGCCGTGCCCGCGTACACGCCGTTGACCCGCGCGACCACGACCGACTGCTTCCTGGCCTCGTCCGACACCCGCCGGTACGCCTGGAACGCCTGGAACGAGCCGCCGAAACCGTGCAGCGGCCGCAGCCCGGCGATCAGGTCCGACACCTTCGCGCCGGCCCGCGCCACCTTCGCCTGCTGCACCTGCGTGCTCGTGCCGATCCGCCGTGACATCACGCTCAGCACGGTCAGGATCGCCGCCGTGCCCGCGAACACCGTGATGCCCAGCGGCACGCTGATCACCGCGAGCACGGCGCCCGCGATCGTGATCGACACCAGCGAGGCGATCAGCAGCGGCACCACTTCGATGATGTCCGCGGTCTGGTCGGCGTCCTCGGTGGCGACGGTCAGCACCTCACCGGACTTCAGCTCGACGTCGCGCGCCACAGGTTGCAGGCCGCGGTCGGCCACCGCGACCCGCCACCGGTGCGCCTCGGTCGTGTTCGCCTTTTGCAGGATTCGCATGCCGAAGCGCCACGAGTACGACACCGTCGCCATCACGAGCCCTAGCCCCAGCAGCGCGAGGCCCAGCGAGCTGAGCTGCCCGCCGCGCAACGCGAACTCGACGATCGCGCCGAGCAGGACCGGCACCGCGGTCTCGGCTGCCTGGTAGGACCCCATCAGCAGGGTCCCGCTCGTCATCGCGCCCCGGTTGCGGCGCACCGCGATCCGCAGGATCTCCCTGCCGGTGCGGACGTCGGGGGTGGTGTCAGTGTTCGTCAAGGTGCTGCGCAATCGCTTCGGGGGTGGAGAGGGCCAGCAGGTCGCGGATGGTGATGATCGGGCCGAACTCGCGGCGGAGCAAACCGACCAGCCGCACCGCGAGCATCGAGTGCCCGCCCAGGTCGGTGAAACCGCTCGCCACGCCCACCTCGTCCTCGTCGAGGTCGAGCGCCTCGGCGAACAGCTCGCGCACCACCGTCTCGGTCTCGGTGAGCTCACGTTCCTCGACCTTGGTCATCAGCGTGCCGAGCGGCCGCGCTTCGGGCAAGGCCGAGGTGTCGGCCTTGCCGTTGACCGTCAACGGGATCGCGTCCACCTGCGCGTAGTGCGAGGGCCGCAAGTAGTCCGGCAGCCCCGCCCCGACCTCGGCGGCGATCGACGGGATGTCCGCGCCGTCGGCGAGCACCAGGTAGGCGGCGAGCCGGTGCGCGCCGTCGACCTGCGGGTCGGACTGCGCGACGGCCGCCACGAACCGGACGTCCGGGTGCGCGGCGAACCGGGCCTCCACCTCGCCGAGCTCGACGCGGTGACCGCGGATCTTGACCTGCTTGTCGGTGCGGCCCAGGTACAGCAGGTTGCCGTCGGGGCGCCGGATCACCAGGTCGCCGGTGCGGTACATCCGCTCGCCGGGCACCCACGGGCAGGCCACGAACCGCTCCGCCGACTGGCCGGGCTGGCCGAGGTAGCCGCGCGCGATGCCGACGCCGGAGACGTACAGCTCGCCCGCGACCCCGTCCGGGACGTGCCGCAGCCACGGGTCGAGCACGTAGACGTCGGTGTTGTCGATCGCCACGCCGACCACCGGGTCCACGCAGTCGAACGTGCCGACACCGAGGGTGTTGATCGTGTACTCGGTCGGCCCGTAGAGGTTGTAGCCGACCGTGCCGGGGGTGTCGGCGAGCAGCTGCCACAGCGCCGGCGTGACCGCCTCACCGCCCAGCAGCACCAGCGCCGGCCGGTGGTGCTCACCGGCCAGGAGCCCTTCGGCGACCAGTTGCTGCGCGTAGGTCGGCGTCACGTTGATGACGTCGACCTCGTGCCGCAGGCAGTACTCCACGAGCCCGGTGGCGTCGCGGCGCAGCTCCTCGTCGCAGATGTGCACCTCGTGGCCGTCGGCCAGCCACAGCAGCTCTTCCCACGACATGTCGAACGCGAACGACACGGTGTGCGCGATCCGGAACGTCCGGTGCCCGTGCTCGGCCAGCACCGGCTCGAAGATCCGCCGCTGGTGGTTGACGAGCATGTTGGTCAGGCCCGCGTACTCGGTCACCACGCCCTTGGGCCTGCCGGTCGAGCCGGAGGTGTAGATCGTGTAGGCCGCGTGCCTGAGCCGGTTCGGGTCGTCCGGTGCGAACGTGGTCACCGGTTCGGCGGCGGGCCACGGTCCGTCCAGCTCGAACAGGGTGCCGTTGATGCGCGGTGCGACCGCTCGCGTCGTGATGATCAGCGCGGGCCGCGCGTCCTCGACGATCGCGGCGATCCGCTCGTCCGGGTGGTCCAGCTCCAGCGGAACGTACGCCGCGCCGCAGCGCAGGACGCCGAACAGCGCCACGACCCAGTCCAGCGAGCGCGGCACCGCGATGGCGACCGACGTCTCGACACCGATGCCGCGGTCCTTCAGCACGCCAGCGAGGTGGCGGCTGCGGTCCCGCAGCTCGGCGAACGTCATCGTGGTGCCGTGCGAGACCAGTGCGATCCGGTCCGGGGTGCGGTCGGCCGCGACGTCGAACAGGTCCACGACGGTCCGGTCGCCGAAGTCGTTGGAGGGCTGGAGCTCCGGCTGCGGGCCGGTGCCGCGGACCGCGCCGACCGGGCCGTCGGTGGTGGCGAGGTCGTCGACGATCCGCAGGTACTCGTCGAACAACCGGTGCGCCAGCGCGGGATCGGTGACCTCCGGCCGGTACTCCAGCTTGACCGTGAGCTGCCGGCCCGGCATCACGACCCAGGTGAACGGGTAGTGCGTCGAGTCCTCCGACTCGTGCCCCACGATGCCGTTGACGGCGTTGAACTCCTCGAACGTGCTGTCGTCCAAGAAGTTCTGCAGCACGAACAGGGTGTCGAAGAGCTGGTCCTGCCCGCTCGCGCGCTGGATCTCGCCGAGCCCGACGTGCTCGAGGTCCATCGCGTCGACCCGGCTGGCCTGCACGCCCTGCAGGAACGCGGCTGCCGTGTCGTGCGGCCGGGCCGTGACCCGCATCGGCACGGTGTTGAGCAGCACGCCGACGATCCCGTCGGTGCCTTCTTCTTCGCGGCCGGACACGGTCACGCCGAACACCGCGTCACCGCGGCCGGTCTCGCTGCCGAGCAGGAGGCCGAGTGCGCCGGTGACGACGCTGTTGAGCGTCACACCGTGCCGGCGCGCGGCGTCCCGGACGCGTTCGGAGGTCTCGACGTCCAGCGTCCGCACGATCTTCGTGGGCAGGCTGTCCGAAGTGGACCCGTCACCGAGCAGCGTCGGGCCGGGCAGGTCGGCGAGGTAGCCGGCCCAGAACCGTTCCGCGGCTTGCGCGTCTTTTTCCTTCAGCGCGCGGGTGTAGCTCTCGAAGCTCGGCGTGGCGGGGGAGGAGTCGACCGGTTCGCCGTTCCGGATCGCCCGGTAGGCGTCGAACAGCTCGCGCAGCACGATCTCGCGCGACCAGCCGTCCCACAGCAGCAGGTGGTAGCTGAACAGCAACGCGTCCCGGCCGTCCGGCAGCCGCAGCACCGTCAGCCGCACGAGCGGCGGGTTCTCCAGGTCGAACCCAGTGCCGCGGTCCTCCGTCCGCAACGCCTCCACGGCGTCCTGGTTGAGCACGTCCACCGTGCGGACCGCGACCTGGCGGCCCGGTGCGAGGACCTGAACGGGTTCACCGTCCTCGTCCGCGAACCCGGCGCCCACCACCGGGTGCCGGGCGATGACGTGCGCCATGGCCTTCTGGAGCGCATCGGCGTCAAGGCGGTTCTGGAACGTGAAGCAGCTCTGCGCGACGTACTGCCCGCCGCTGCGCGCCAGCTCGGCCTGGAAGTACAGCCCGCGCTGCAACGGCGACACCGGCGCGGTCCGGCGCGCGGTCGTCGAGGCGTCCGCGATCCGCTCCAGCGCCAGCAGCCACCGTGCCGCGATCTCGTCCGACACGTCCTCGGAGAGCCCGAACGTGGCCCGCAGACTGCCCGTGGTGGTGTCGACCCAGGTGTTGACCTCGACCGCGTACGGACCCGGCCGCGGACCGGCGTCGACGTGCAGCGCCTGCGCCTCGCTCCCACGCCCGAGGTAGTTGAACAGCACCTGCGGGCGGGGCAGCGCGGCGAGCACCGGCGCGGTCTGCGGGTTGAGGTAGCGCAACTGCCCGTACCGCACGTGCTGCTGCTCGTCGGGCTGCCTGGCGGTCAGTTCACGTGCCGCCTCGACCGGGTCGGTGTGCGCGCTCAGCTTCACGGGCGCGATGGAGGTGAACCAGCCGACCGTGCGCGTGTAGTCGTGGTGCTCCTCGACCGGGACGCGGCCGTGGCGTTCCAGCTCGACCGTGAGGTCCGTGGGGGTGCCCTGGATCTCGGTGAGGGCGGTGCGCAGGGCACCGGCCAGCAGCTCGGTCAGGGCGAGCCCGAGCGCGGTCGGGGCGGTGTGGACGACGCGGTCGGTGATGTCGGCCGCGAGGTTGACGGTCACCTCGCGGACCTGGCCGACCTGCGGGGTGAGCGGCGGCGCGTCGAGCGCGTCGACCCAGCGGGGCAGGTCGGCGGTGTGGTGGGCGCTCAGGGCGAGTGCCGCGGCGTAGGCGGTGAACGGCGTGGTGGCCGGCGCCAGGTCCTCGCCGCGGAGGGCCGCGGTGATGTCGTCGAGCAGGATCATCCAGGAGACCGCGTCCACGGCCAGGTGGTGGATGACGACGACGAGAGTGCCGGTGGCCTCCAGCCAGGTGAACGCAGTCAGGACACCGGCTTCGGGGTCGAGCCGGTCGGCGGCCTCGTCGGCGGCGACCTGCGGGTCGTCGGTGACGGCGGCGACGACCCCGATCTGCGACCTGTCCGCGGCGGCGTCCACTCCGACCTGCGGCTCGCCGGTGACAGCGGCGAGCCCCCCGACCTGCGGTTCGCCGGAACTGTCAGACCCGCCTGAGACGATTGGAGTGGGGACCCGATCCCCCCTGGGGGCCTGCGAGTCGGAATCGATTCCGAGCGACCACACCCCGTGCGTGACCGTCAGTCGCATCCGCAGCACCGGATGCGCCCGCACGACGGCTTCCGCGGCACGCTGCGCATCCGCCAGCGACGCGCATTCCACCTGCCTGGCCTGCGCGAACCGCCGAAGCTCCCCACCGAGCTCCCGCTGCCGCA
The DNA here is from genome assembly GCF_055608005.1 of Lentzea sp. NPDC036955. Lineage (NCBI taxonomy): Bacteria > Bacillati > Actinomycetota > Actinomycetes > Pseudonocardiales > Pseudonocardiaceae > Lentzea > Lentzea sp. NPDC036955. The sequence goes on from NZ_JBVJRC010000002.1 coordinate 84,897, forward strand.
GCACGATCGGCGTCGGCACGACCGGCCCGTCCACCGCCGTTTCGAGTGCACGCGGGGAGCTTTCGTTCACCAGGAGCGCACGGGAGGGCCCCGCGTGCGAAGCGAGGAGGCGGGGGGTTTTGTGGAGGAAGAGGTCGCGGGGGGTCAGGGAGAAGCCGGCGGCGCGGGCGCGGTTGACCACGCCGATCGCGATGATGCTGTCGCCGCCCGCGACGAAGAAGTCGGTGTCGGCGTCCACCGAAGAACCCGGCAGGACATCGGCGAAGATCGCGACGAGCGCGGACAGCGCCGGAGCGTCCGCGGACGCGACCGCCTCGACCTCGCCGGCAGCGCGTTCCTCCAGCGCCCTGCGGTCCAGCTTGCCGTTGACCGTCAGCGGCAGGGCGTCCAGGAACAGCACCCGCTGCGGCACCATGTGCACCGGCAGCTTCGCGCCCAGGAACCCGGCCACGTCAGCGGAAGGCGTGCCGACCACGTGTGCGACCAGGTGGTCGGCGGAGGAGGCCACCGTCACCGCGGCGTCCACGACGCCGGGAACGGAACGGACGGCCGCCTCGACCTCGCCGAGCTCGATGCGGAAGCCCTTGAGCTGCACCTGGTCGTCGGCGCGGCCGACGAACTCCAGCTCGCCATCGAGGGTGCGGCGCGCGAGGTCGCCGGTGTTGTACATCCGGCCGCCGCCGAACGGGTCCGCGACGAACCGGGTCGAGGTCAGGCCGGGGCGGTCGTGGTAGCCGAGCGACAGCTGGTCGCCGGCCACGTAGATCGCGCCCACCCGGCCGGGCGGAACGGGACGCAGGGAGGAGTCCAGCAGGTAGGTGCGCAGCCCGGGGATCGGGCCGCCGATCGGGCTCACCGCACCGGACTCGAAGTCCGCGGAGTCCAGCACCCGGTGCGTGACGTGCACGGTGGTCTCGGTGATGCCGTACATGTTGACCAGCTCCGGCCGGTCGGTGCCGTAGCGCTCGACCCAGCCGCGCAGCCTGGACAGGTCCAGCGCCTCGCCACCGAAGATCACACGCCGCAACGCGGGCAGCGGGTCGGAGAGCCGATCGGCCTCGATGAACTGGTAGAACGCCGACGGCGTCTGGTTGAGCACGGTGACACCGCGCGCCCGCACGAGCCGGTGGAAGTCGACCGGCGACCGGGTCAGGCCGTGGTCGGGGACGAGCAGCTCGCCGCCGTGGACCAGGGCGCCCCACAGCTCCCACACCGCGAAGTCGAACGAGTACGAGTGGAACTGGGTCCACACGTCGGAGGGGCCGAAGTCCATGTCCGGCTGGGTGTTCGCGAGCAGCGCCACCACGTTCGCGTGCGAGACGACGACGCCCTTGGGCTTGCCGGTCGACCCGGACGTGTAGATCACGTAGGCCGGGGTGCGCCAGTCGAACGACGGCAGCACGCCGTCACCCGGCACCTCCTCGCCGTGCACGAGAACCCGCGCGGTGACGCCCGCACGCGCGAGCAGCCGTTCGAACCGCTCCCGGTGCTCCCGCTCGACCAGCACGACCTGCGGCGCCGAGTCGGCGAGCACGTACTCCAGCCGCTCGTCCGGGTAGGCGAGGTCCAGCGGCACGTACGCGCCACCGGCCGACACGATGCCCAGCAGCGAGACGACCTGCTGCAACGACCGCGGCATCGCCACGGCCACCCGCTCGTGCGGCCCGACGCCCGCGTTGACGAGCGAGCGCGCCAACCGGTTCTTGGTGTCGGCCAGCACCCCGTACGACAGGCCCTCCGAGCTGCCGTCGAGGTGGCACATCGTCACGGCCCGCGCGGACGGGTCACGTTGTGCCGCAGCGTCGAACAGCTCCACCAGCGTGGCCGGCTCCACCGCGACCGCCGGGCGCGCCTGCTCCAGCACCGGCGTGACCAGCGAACCGGACAGCAGCGCGGTCAGCGTGCCGGTGAACGCCCGCAGGAGCACCTCGGCACCGGCGGACCTGACCACGGTCGTGTCGTGGACGAGGTTGAACCGCAGCGCACCGTCGTTGCCGCGTTCGACCACCAGTGTCAGCGGGTAGTGCGGCGCGCCCTCGTTGACGACCTCGGCGATCGTGAACGGGCCGCTCAACGCCGTCACGTCGGTCGCCACGTCGAACACCACGAGCGTGTCGAACGCCGACCCGTGCTCGGCCTGCCGCCCGATCCGGGTCAGCGAGACGTGCTGGTGCGGCAGCACGGCCGTCTGGTGGTCGCGCACCGACGCCAGCAGCTCGGTCGCGGAGGTGTCAGCGCCCCACCGCGTCCGCACGGGGATCGTGTTGATGAACAACCCGGCCATGTCCGCGATGCCCGGGACGTCGGCGTCCCGGCCGGACACGGTGGACCCGAACACGACGTCCCGCTTGCCCAGCAACGCACCCAGCGTCACGCCCCACGCGCTGTGCACGGCGGCGCTCAGCGGCACCCCGGCCGCGCGCACCGACTCGTCGAGGCCCGCGGGGGCGTCGAGCACCGAGTCCGCGAACCGCTCGGACGGCGTGTGCCCCTCCGCCACGAACGACGGCCCCGGCAGCCCGGCGAGCTCGGCGGCCCACACCCGGTCGCTCTCGGCCGCGTCGCTCGTGACCAGCCAGCGCACGTAGTCGGCGTAGCTGCCGCGCACGTGCACCGACCCCGGCTCCTCGTACTCGGCGAGCAGTGCGCGCAGCATCGGCGGCACCGACCAGCCGTCGGCGATGATGTGGTGCACGGTCTGCACGAGCACGTACCGGCCGGGTGCGGTGCGGATCAGCGTGAAGCGCATCAACGGCCCGCGCGCGAGGTCGAACCCGGCCAGCCGGTCCCGTTCGGCGAAGGCCGCGATCTCCTCGCCGGTCATGCCCTGGCCGTCCACCGTGGCGAACTCCGGGCGCACACCGGACTCCAGCACCGACACGACCCGGCCGTCGGGCAGGCCGGTGAACCGGGCGGCCAGGTTCGGGAACAGCTCCAGCACCCGTGCGGCCGCGGCCTCCAGCCGGGTGGCGTCCACCGCGCCGGTCAACGTCAGCAGCTGTTGCTCGACGTACCGGTGCGACGACTCGTCGTCGAAGATCGAGTGGAAGTACAGGCCCTCCTGCAACGGCGTCAGCGGCAGGACGTCGCGCAACGCCGGGCCGTCGAGCAGGTCGACGTCGGCCTGGGTGAGCGGCAGCAGGTCGAAGTCGCTGGGGGAGTGGCCGCCCTCCGTCAACGCCGCCAGCGCGTAGAGCGCCTCGGTGAAGTAGCCGCCGATCCGCTCCACGTCGGCGTCGGTGAACACGCCCTCCGGCCACGAGAGGACCGTGACGAGCTCCAGCTCACCGCTGTCACCGGGTTCGGCGCTCGCGTTGAGCTCCAGCGCCCGCGGCAGCCGCATCCGCGGGTCGCGCTTCTCGCCGAGCTGGCCCGCGTTCTCCGCGAGCTGCCAGTCACCGGTGGCGCCGCCGTCGAACCGGCCCAGGTAGTTGAACAGCACCTGCGGCCGCGTGCCGCCGAACTCGGTGTGCCCCAGGTACTTCAGCGCACCGTAGGAGACGCCGTTGCTCGGCACCCGAGCGAGGTCCTCCTTGACGTTCTTCAGCGCGGCGGGCAGGTCGTCGACCGTGCCGGGGTCGACGACCACCGGGAACAGCGTGGTGAACCAGCCGACCGTGCGGGACAGGTCGGGGTCGAGCGGCACGAACCGGCCCTCGCGGCCGTGGCCCTCCAGCTCGACGTGCGCGAACGTCTGGTCCTGGCCGTTGTCCCGCCGCCACTTCGCGAGCGCGACCGCGAGACCGGTCAGCAGCACGTCGTTGACCTTCGCGTGGAACAACGCCGGCACGTCGCCCAGCAGCGCCGCGGTCGCCGCGGCACCGACGGTGACCGTCCGGACCCGTTCGCGCGCGACGACGTCGTCGTCGTTCAGCTCACGACGGCCGAGCAGCGCGTCGGCACCCGGCAACGGCCGCCGGTAGTGCTCCAGGTCCGCCGAGAAGTCGGCCTGCTCCAGCAACTGCGTCCACCGCCGGAACGACGTCCCCACCGGCCGCAGCTCCACCGGCGCACCCGAGGACACCTGCTGCCACGCCAGCGCCAGGTCGTCGAACAGGATTCGCCACGACACGCCGTCGACCACCACGTGGTGGACGACGAGCACGAGCTGCCGCGCACCGGACCGCCACACCGCGCGCAGCATGATCCCGGCGTCCGGGTTCAGGCCCTCGGTCGCCGCCGTGACGCAGTCCTCCAGCGAGGCGGTGCTCTCCTCCCACAGCGCCGCACCGGTCTCCAGGACGTCGAACGACCACCGCGTGCCGCGCACGAGCTTGGCGCGCAGCATGTCGTGGCGTGCCACCAGGGCGTCGAGAATCCGAGTCAAAGCCTCGGCGGTCAGATCGGCGGGGGTGTTCAGCACGACCGACTGCACGAACCCGTCGATCGCGTCGGTGGTCTCGCCCAGCCACTGCACGATCGGCAGCCCGGCCACCGGACCGGTCGGCACGTCGTCGTGGTCGACCACCGCACCACCGTCACGGGTGGCGACGGCGGCGAGCGCGCGCGGCGTGCGGTGGACGAAGATCTGCGTGGCCGTGACGAAGACGCCCTCGGCCCGCAGCGCGCTCAGCAGCGAGATCGCGAGGATGCTGTCGCCACCCAGCTCGAAGAAGTCCTGGTCGGCACCGACCGCCTCGACCCGCAGCACCGACGCGACGGCGGCGCAGATGACGGCCTCGTCGTCGGTGACGGCGGCCGTCACCGGGCCGGTGTCCACCACCGGCTCCGGCAGCGCGCGCCGGTCGAGCTTCCCGTTGGCGGTCAACGGGAACTCGCTCATCACGACGACGTGGGCGGGCACCATGTACTCGACGAGGTGCTCGGCCGCCCAGCGCTTGACCTCGTCGGCGGTCAGGCCCTCGGTCACCGGGATCACGTACCCGACGAGGTAGTTGCCGCCCGCGGAGTTCTTCCTCACCACGACACAGGTGTGCCGGACCCCGGGGTGCTCGGCGAGGGCGACCTCGACGTCCTCCAGCTCCAGCCGCATGCCGCGGATCTTGACCTGGTTGTCGACCCGGCCGAGGAAGTCGAGCGACCCGTCGGCGGCGAACCGCGCCAGGTCACCGGTCCGGTAGAGCCGGGAACCGTCGGTGGCGAACGGGTTCGCGACGAACCGGGAAGCCGTGAGACCCGGCGCGTTCACGTACCCGCGGCCCAGCAGGAACCCGCCGATGTACAGCTCGCCGCCGACGCCGACCGGGCACGGCCGCAGCTCGTCGTCGAGCACGTACAGGTCGGTGTTCGGGTTGGCCTTGCCGATCGACGTCGACAGCCGCTCCGCCTCGCCGCGGTAGATCACGTGCGAGACGCCGATCGTGGCCTCGGCGGGCCCGTAACCGTGGTACATCGGGATGTCGAGCTGCGTGCGGAACCGCTCGTACAGCTCGGGCGTGAGCACCTCGCCGCCGCACCACACGTGCCGCAGGCTGGCCAGCTCGCCGTCCGAGGCGATGTTCAGCAGCACGTCCAGCATCGACGACACCAGGTACACGAACGTCACCCGGTGCCGGTCGATCGTGCGCAGCAGGTGGTGCGGGTCGCGTTCCCCGCCGGAGCGCACGACGACGGTCCGCCCGCCGCACACCAGCGGCAGGAAGATCTCGTTGATCGAGATGTCGAACGACAGCGGCGCCTTGAACAGCGACGCGTCGGAGTGTCCGAAGTGGAGGATCTGGTGCACCTGCCACAGCAGCCGCTCGCTGATCGCCTCGTGCCGGATCATCGCGCCCTTGGGGCGGCCGGTCGAACCGGACGTGAACATCACGTACGCGAGCTGCGCGCCGCCGACCTCGACGTCGGTCGGGTCGGCGGGGTACGCGCTGAAGTCCCAGTCCTCCAACGAGACCCGCACCGCCTCGGGTTCACCGTCCTGACCGCTGCCGAGCAGCAGGACGACTCCGGCGTCGGTGATCACCGACTCGCGGCGGGAGGCCGGCCACTGCGGGTCCAGCGGCACGAACGCGCCACCGGCCTGGAGCACGGCGAGCAGGCCCACGACCATCTCCGCCGACCGGTCGAGCGAGATGCCGACGACCTGCTCCGGCCGCAGGTCGCGGTCGAGGAGGTGGCGGGCCAGCTGGTTGGACAGCGCGAGCACCTGGCCGTAGGTGAACGCGCGGTCGCCGTCGTTGACCGCGACGGCGCCGGGGCGCTCGGCTGCCTGGGCGCGGAACAGCTCGACGATGCTCGGCCGGTCGCGCGGGAGGTCGTTGTCGTTCCACCTGGCCAGCTCCGCGAGCCGGTCGCCGGGGGTCTGGGCGGTCATCGTGCCGATCGCCCTGTTCGGGAACTCGGCCAGGTCGTCCAGCGCCCGTTGCGCCTCGTCGAGCGCGACGCCCGCGGGAAGGCCGATCGTCCAGCCCTCCTGGCGCTCGGTGACGTTCCACCGCGCGGCGTCCTCGCCCTTGTCCGCCCAGACGAGCAGGTCGCCGAAGAGCGTGGCGGGGGAGAGGTCCAGGCCGTCGACCCGCAGACCGGGGTCCGCCCAGTGGTTCAGCGCGACGGCTGCGGCGACGGCGACGGTCCGCTGCGGGTACTCGCCGGCGCGGCGCCGGACGGAGTCGATCCGGGCGGTCGGAAGAAGCACGTCACGGTCGGCCACCAGTTCCATCGACGACTCAGCCATCCCCTCATCTCGGTGAAGGTGAGCCTAACCTAAGTGGTCGCGGAGCCGAGTCGCCAAGCGGCCCAAAGCCGGGCGTAACGCCCGTCACGCGCGACCAGCTCGTCGTGGGTGCCCAGCTCCACCACGCGGCCCGCGTCGAGCACCGCGATCCGGTCCGCGGCGACGGCCTGGGTGAGCCGGTGCGCCACGAGCAGCGTCGTCCGGCCCCGGCAGGCCGCCAGCGCCGCCTTCTCCAGCTGTGCGGCGCCCTGGCTGCCCGCCTCCGCTGTCGACTCGTCCAGCACGACGACGGGGGAGCGGCCCAGCACGAGGCGGGCCAGCGCGATCTGGGCGATCTTGGTCACGTCGAGGCGTTCGCCGCCCTCGCCGACGTCGGTCCGCAGGCCGTCGGGCAGCGCCTGCACCCACCCGGCGGCGCCGACGGTGCGCAGGGCGGCCATCAGCTCGTCGTCGGTCGCGTCGGGGGCGGCCAGCCGCAGGTCCTCCGCGAGCGGGCCGGCGAAGACGTGCGCCTCCTGGGTCAGGATGCTCACCAACGCCCGCGCGCCCGCCTCGTCCACGTCCGCGAGGTCGGTCCCGCCGATGTGCACCGACCCGGTCAGCGGGGTACCGGTGCCCGCGACCAGGGCCGCCAGGGTCGTCTTGCCCGCACCCGTCGCGCCGACGAGCGCCAGCGACGTGCCCGCGGGGATCTCCAGGTCCACGTCCCGCAGCACCACGTGGTCGGACTCGGGGTAGCGGAAGGAAAGCCCGCGCACCGACACGGGCAGCGGCCGCGCGTTCGCGTCCACGGCCACCGCGCTGCGCACGAGCTGGTCGCCGTCGGACTCCGACAGCACGCCGACCAGCCGGGTCAGCCCCGCGCCGGACTTCTGCGCCTCGTCGAAGAACGCCATGATCAGCCCGAGCGGGTTGAACAACCGGTGGAACAGCAGCGCGGCCACCGACACCTGGCCCAGCGTCGACTGCCCGTTCGCCACCAGCAGGTAGCCGACCACGATGATCAGGCCGAGGCCGATGAACTCGGCGCGGTTCTCGCGGCCGATGAACCGGCCGAAGAACCGGAAGACGTCGATGCCGATGTTGCGCACCCGCCACGACTCGGCGGTCACCTTGTCCCGGAACGCGCTCTCCAGCCGGTAGGCCCGCACGGTGTCGATGCCGTCGAGGCCGCTGATCAACGCCTGCGCGCGGTCGGCCTGCGCCTCGGACCGGGCGCGGTAGAGCGGCTGCGAGCGCGGCAGGTACCAGCGCAACGCCCACCAGTAGGCGGGCAGTGCCATCGCACCGGCGAGCCCCAGCCGCCAGTCCAGGCCGAACATGCCGGCCGTGGCGATCACGACCAGCACGGTCGCGGAGAAGATCGTCGGGATCGCGGTGCGGAAACCCTTGGAGATCACGGCGACGTCGTCGCCCACGCGGGACAGCACGTCACCGCGGCCGACCTGTTCGATCCGCGCGCTCGGCATCCCCAGCACCGCGCGGACAGCGCCTTCCCGCAGGCGTGCCAGCAAATCTGCGCCCACCCGGCCGACCAGGTAGGTCGACACGGAGGTCATGACGGCCCCGCCCAGCGCGGCCAGGACCGTGGTGGTGCCGATGGACCACAGCACCGCCGGGTCACGGCCCTGCTGCACGCCGTCCACGACGGTGCCCAGCAGGAACACCGGGACCACCTGCAGCACCGCCCCGGCCACCGTCGCCAGCACGGTGGCGATCGGCAGCAGCGGGGTGGTGCGGCAGTGGTCGTACACCCAGCGGAGGGCCTCCCGTCCGGTCGCCGTGCGCAGGATGGTCACGGGCGCGGACGCGGTGGTGCTCACTGTTCGGAGGCCTTTCGCAGGGGTTGAGCGGGTACTACGACTTCGCGGACTTGGCGATCTCGTCGATCGCGTACGGCAGCGAGGCCAGCGTGGCCTGCGACATCGCGGCACCGATCGCGGGGCCCTCGCTGTCGAGCAGCCACGACACCTTGCCCGCCTTGACGGCGGGCAGGTTCGCGAAGAGCTCGAACGACTTCAGCTTGTCCGCGTCGGCCTTGTCGGCGATCACGAAGATGCGGTCGACGTTCATCACGTCGATGCGCTCGGGGGACAGCGTGGTGAAGAACTTGCCGCCCGCGACCTCGTCGACCTTCGTGTTGCCCTTGAAGCCCATGCCGGTCACGAGCTGGCTGCGCACGTCGGTCGTGGCGAACGGCGCAATGGCGTCCTTGTACCAGGAGGTGACGACCGCGGTCTGGTTCGCCCAGTCCGGGTTGGCCTTCTTGATCTCGGCGAACTTGTCGTCGACCGACTTGATGATCTTCTCGCCCTCGGCCTGCTTGCCCAGCGCCTTGGCGATCTGCAGGGTGGTGTCCTGCCACTTGCCGCTGAACGCCTCGGCCTCGCCCTTGGGGCGGCCGACCGTCGGGGCGATCTTGCTGAGCTTGTCGTACCAGGCCTGGTCGGCCTCGGAGTAGACCGCGACGATCAGGTCGGGGCGCAGCTGCGCGATCTTCTCGTAGTTGGGCTCGGTGTCGCCGTTCTTCATGACGACCTCGGGCTTGGTCGAGCCCCACTTGTCCTTCACCCACGGCCACTGGGTGTTGACGTCGGGGCTGGTGCCCTCGGGGTTCGGGTACTGGTCGACCATGCCGACCGGGACCGTGCCGAGCGCGAGCATCGTCTGCTCGTCGGTGTAGCCGAGGGAGACGACCCGCTTCGGGGCCTCCTTGATCTCGGTCGTGCCGAAGAAGTGCTCGACCTTGGCCGGGAACGTGCCACCGCTCGCGTTGCCACCCTCGGGCGTGGACGCCGGCTGGGAAGAGCCGCACCCGGCGAGCACGCTGCCGCCGACGACCACGGCGGCGGCCACAGCGGTCAGCCGCTTCCAGGTCATGGCTGTTCTCGGACGGTTGAAGCCCATTCGGCACCTCGATCTTCGCTGCCCACGCGGCGGGGGAATTTAGGACAGCCGAACCTTATCACCCAGTTAGGGCAGGCTAACCTAGTCCTTGGTCACTCTTCGATACCACGTGCGTCCGGCCGATCGGCACGATCAGCGGCCGTTCCGAGACGGGGTCGTCGATGACCTTCGCCTGCAGGCCGAACGTGTCCAGCAGCAGCTCGCTGGTGATCACCTGGCTCGGGTGGCCCTGCGCGACGATCGACCCCTGCTTCATGACGATCAGGTTGTCGCTGTAGCGGACGGCCAGGTTCAGGTCGTGCAGCACCATCACGATCGTGCAGCCGTTCTCGTGCAGGTCGTCGACGAGGTCGATCACGTCGATGGCGTGCGCGAGGTCCAGGTAGGTCGTCGGCTCGTCGAGCAGCAGCAGGTCGGTGCCCTGCGCCAGCGTCATGGAGATCCACACCCGCTGCCGCTGCCCGCCCGACAGCGAGTCGACCGGCCGGTGCGCGAGGTCGGAGACACCGGTCATGGCCAGCGCTCTCGCCACGATCTCCGCGTCGTCCGACGACCACTGCCGCACCCAGCTCTGGTGCGGGTGCCGGCCCCGCGCGACCAGGTCGGCGACCGTCAGGCCCTCCGGCGCGATCGGGGTCTGCGGCAGCAGGCCCATCCGCTTCGCCACGTCCTTGGTCCGCAGCCGCGCGATGTCGTCGCCGTCCAGCAGCACCGTGCCCCGGCGCGGTTTGAGCAGCCGGGACAACGTCCGCAGCAGCGTCGACTTGCCGCAGCCGTTCGGCCCGATCACCGTGGTGATCACCCCGGTCGGGATGGCGACGTCCAGGTCGTCGAGCACGACCCGGTCGGCGTACCCGACCGTGACGCCCTGGGCGCCCAGCCGGGCGACATCGTTGCGCATCGCGGTCATAGGTCAACCTTACTTAACTGAGGCTCACCTCAGGCAGGCCGCTTCACATTCGCGCGCACCAGCAGGTAGACGAGGAACGGACCGCCGATCATCGCGGTCACGATGCCGACGGGCAGGTCGTTGGGCAGCACCTGCCGCGCGATCAGGTCGGAGCCGATCAGCAGCAGCGCGCCGAAGAGCCCGGACGCGACCAGCGGCGGCACCGGGGTGCGCAGCAGCCGCGTCGTGATCTGCGGCGCGACCAGTGCGACGAACGGCACCGGACCGGCCGCCGACACCGCGACACCGGCGAGCAGGACCGCGCACAGCAGCAGCACCGCCCGCACGAGCGAGTACCGCACGCCCAGGCCGGCGGCGACGTCGTCACCGAAGTGCATGGGGCGCAGGTGGAACGAGACCGCCAGCACGACCACGACCAGCGCGACCGTGATCCACAGCGTCGTCCACACCTCGGCCCACGACCGCGAGTCGAGCGACCCGACCAGCCACGACTGCGCGCGGGCGACGTCGCGGATGTCGGCCAGCACCAGCAGCCACGTCGTCAGCGCCGTCATCATCGCGCTCACCGAGACGCCGATCAGGATCAGCCGGAACCCGTCGATGCCCTTCCGCCACGCGAGGAAGTAGACGAGCAGCCCGGTGCCGAGGCCACCGGCCAGCGCCGCCGCGGGCAGCCCGATCGACCCGCCGACCACCGCGCCACCCGACGTGGTCACCACGAAGATCGCGCTCGCGCCGGCGCCCGTGGTGATGCCGAGGACGTCCGGGCTCGCGAGCGCGTTGCGGGCGATCGACTGGGTGAGCGCACCGGAGATGCCGAGCGCGACGCCGACGATCAGGCCGATGAGCGAGCGCGGCATGCGCAGGTCCATGACCACGAACTCGTCGACCCGCTCGCCCTGGCCGAAGATCGTCCTGATCACGGCGGGCAGGTCGATGGTGAAGTCGCCGACCGCGATGGACACGCAGAACAGCAGGAACGTGGCCGCGGCGAGCACCACCGCGGCGAGCACGAGCCAGGGCCGCCAGACCCAGGACCAGCCGCCCAGGCGCAGGCCCGCGGGCATCTTCTCGGTGGCCGGGTCGGCCGCGGGGGTGCTCATGCCTGCCTGAACTTCCCGAGCCACACCAGCACCGCGAAGAACGGGGCGCCGAGCAGCGCGACGACGATGCCCGCCTGCAGTTCCGCCGGGCGCACGACCAGCCGGCCGGCGATGTCCGCCACCAGCAGCAGGACCCCGCCGAGCAGCCCCGCGAACGGAACCAGGAACCGGTAGTCGGGGCCGGTGATCCAGCGCGCGATGTGCGCGACCATCAGCCCGAGGAACGCAATCGGCCCGCACGCCGCCGTGGCCGCGCCGGCGAGCAACGTGATCGCCAGTACGCCGACGGTCCGCCCGGCCGCGATGTTCACGCCGAGCCCGCGCGCCACGTCGTCACCGAGGTTGAGCAGGTTGAGCGTCGGCAGGTTCACCACCGCCAGCACCAGCCCGGCGGCGACGAACGCCCCGGCGACCGCGATGACGTTCCAGCCGACGCCCTGCATCGAACCGGCGTTCCAGAACCGCAGCACGTCCAGCGACGCCTTGTCCTGCAACGCCACCGCCGTCGTCATCGCGGCGAGGAAGATCGTGACGCCCTGCCCGGCCAGCGCGAGCGTCAGCGGGTTGCCCGAGCCGCGGCCGAGGCTCGCCAGCCCGAACACGACCACACCGGCCGCCGCGGCACCGGCCAGCGCGAACCACAGGTACTGCAGCGGGTTCTGCAGGCCGAAGAGGTAGACCGCGAGCACCACCGCGAACGACGCGCCGGAGTTGACGCCCAGCAGGCCGGTGTCGGCGATCGGGTTGCGGGTGTGGCCTTGGATCAGCGCACCGGCGACCCCGAGCGCGAGCCCCGCCACGACCGCGAGGACCGTGCGCGGGATGCGCGACGTGTGGATGATCAGCGCGATCTCGGTGAGCCGCTGGTCGGTGCCGGGGTCGCCGAACAGCCCCTGCCACACCTGCGCCGGGCTGAGCGCCCGTGCGCCGATCGTCGTGGAGAGCACCGCGGTGGCGGCGAGCATGACCACCAGGAGGACGAGTCCCAGCAGCCTGCGCCGTCGCGGACCGGCGCCCCCACCGGCCGGTGCGGGGTCGACTCCGCGTTGCTCCACCACGATGCTCACGAGCCGCTACGTTAGCTCACCCTTACCTAAGTGGGTGACGCGCGTCGATCACGTGACCGCGTGCCTGGCCCGGCCCCCGGTCAGCCCGTGATCCGCAGTCCCCGGCGCAGCGCGTCCAGCTCGTCGGTGAACATCCGCCGCGAGACCTCCGCGCTCTCGACGAGGCTCGACCCGTGGAACGTGCCGGGGTAGAGGCGCAGCTCGGCCTGCACCCCCGCGTGCGCGAGCCGGCGGGCGTACTCGATGCCCTCGTCGCGCAGCGGGTCGAACTGGCAGACGGTCACGAACGCGGGCGGCAACCCGGACAGGTCGGTGGCGCGGGCGGGCGCGGCGTAGGGCGAGACCTCCTCGGCACCACCGAGGTAGCTGGCCCAGCTGAAGATCGCGTTGGGCCGGTTCCACAGCGGCGTGTCCACGTAGTCGCGCATGGACTCGGTGTCGAGGCGGTCGTCCAGCTCGGGGATGCCGAGCAGCTGGAAGCACAGCGCGGGCCCGCCGCGGTCGCGGGCCAGCAGCGCGACCCCGGCGGACAGCCCGCCGCCCGCGCTCTCCCCGGCCACGCCGATGCGCCCGGGGTCGACGCCCAGCTCGGCCGCGTTGGCCGAGAGCCACCGCAGGGCCGCATAACAGTCCTCGACCGGTGCCGGGAACGGGTGCTCCGGTGCCAGCCGGTAGTCCACCGACACGACCACGACGCCCAGCTCGTCGACCATGCGCAGCACGGAGGAGTGGAACATGTCGAGGTCGCCGACGATGAACCCGCCGCCGTGGACGTAGAGCAGGCCGGGTACGGGCTGCGCGTCCCTGGTCGGTGAGTAGACCCGCACCGGCACGTCCGGCGCGCCGTCGGGTCCCGGCACGGTGGTGTCGCGGACGTCGATCGCGTTCACCGGTTCGTACGTCGGCATGGCGGCGAGGAGCTCGGACTGCCTGGCGCGGGCGGCCAGCAGCTCCTCGTGGTCGGTGAACCGCAGTGCGGGCAGCATGTCGAGCCAGGGCAGCAGTTCCGGGTCGATGGCGTAGCTCATGCACCGATCATGGAGCCGTTCCAGCTCCGGCGGCAGCCGACACGTGGCGGGGGATCGGCGCTCCGGGACAGCCAGGTGGCGGATCGCCCGGTGCGGCCGTCCCGCGGGGCTATCGTGACGGGATGAAGGGCCTGCTGCTGCGGCTGTCCGGGTTGGACGCCGATGCCGAGAACGCCGTGCGGGTGATCGGGTTCTTCGACCGCCTGATCACCGAGCGCTCCGGCCTCGACACCCTGGTGCACAGCACGGCCGAGCTGGCCGGCTGCCCGGTCGGCCTGCGGGCCCCCGGCCAGGGCCTGGTGCTGCGCGCCGCCCCTGGCACCGGCGTGACGGCCGCACCGGCTCCCGCACGTGCAGCGGTCCGCGCACTGGAGGGCGGCGCCGACGTGTGGGTGGCCCGCGAGGGCGCGCCCGCGCCGTTGGACGACATGCTGCTCGAACGGTTCGCCATCGCCGCCGCCGTGCTGCTGGACCACTCCAGCGTGCCGTTGCCCGAACTGGGCGATCCCGCGCTGGTGGAGCTGGTGCTCTCGGAGGGCGCCGGCACGGCGGAGCGCTCGCGGGCGCTGCACCTGCTCGGCATCGCCGCCACGAGCCGGTTGCGGGTGCTGGCCACCACCGGCGACCTGCCGGGGCGGTCGGTGGTGCTGGGCAGCGTGCGGGCGGTGCTGAGCATGGACGTGCCAGCCGCCGACGTGCCGGCGGCCGTCGGGCTTCCGGGCGTCGCCGGGGCGCCTGGGGTTGCAGGGCTGCCGGGTGCTGTCGGGCTGCCGGGCGCCGCCGGGGTATCAGGCGCCGTCGGGGTGCCGGGTGCCGTCGGGGTGCCGGGTGCCGTCGGGCTGCTAGGCGCCGCCGAGGTGCCGGATGCCGCTTGGGCGCCGGGCGTTGCAGGGCTGCCGGGCACCGCAGGGATGCCAGGCGTCGTCGGGCCGCCGGATGCCGCCGGGGTGCCGGGTGCCGCCTGGGCACCGGGCGTTGCAAGGCTGCCGGCCGCAGCCGGGGTGCGGGTCGGCGTCGGGCCGGTGGTGCCCGCGATCGAGGCGGCCCGGTCGTGGCAGGACGCGCTGAAGGCGTTGCGGTTCACCGCGGACAGCGAACCCGTGGTGTGGTGGGACCGGCTCGGCGGCCTCGCGCTGGTGGCCGAGCGAGTCGACCGGGACGACGTCGCCGCGCTCGACGACGTCCGCGCACTCGACCGGCTGGCCGCTGTCCAGCCCGACACGCTCGCGGCACTGGACGCGTTGTGCGCCACCGGATCGGTGCGCAAGGCCGCCGCCGTGCTGCACCGCCACCACAGCACCATGACCGTCCGGCTGGCCCGCGCCGAGACGGTGCTCGGGTTCGAGGTCGACTCGGCGGGCGGGCGGTTTCGGCTGCACCTCGCGCTGCTGCTGCGCCGGTTGCGGGACAACGGGTCCGGCTGATCCGGCAGGCGCACTCCCTGCGCCCGCGGTCGTCCCGCTGCCGCTGGGCGGTCAGCCGAAGAACTCGGTGAGCGCCCGTGCCACGAAGTCGGGCTGCTCCTCGGCGAGCCAGTGGCCGGAGCCGTCGACCCGCACGACCTGGAAGTCGTTCGCCACGGCCGGCAGCGCGCCCAGGAACTGGTCGTAGGACGAGACGGACGCGAGGCCCAGCACCGGCGGGACGAGCTTGGCGTAGGTCTTGCCGTCGGCGATGTCCTGGTGGAACGCCTGGTACCAGCCGTTGCTCGCGCGGATCGCGTCCGGTGAGTTGTAGGACCGCGCGTAGATCTGGCGGGACCGCTCGTCGATCGCGGCCGGCGTGAACGCGGTGTTCGCGAACAGCCAGTCGGCGAGGTGGCGGAACCGGCCGGCGAGCAGCTGCTCCGGCAGGGCCTGCACCTGGTTGAACGCGAACCACCACAGGCTGAATCCGCCGGGCGGCGGGAGCAGCGGGATGTGGTAGAAGCTCTCGTCCGGGTGCAGCACGTCCATGAACGCGACCTTGTCGACGGCTGCGGGGAAGTTCGCGGCGAACGCGAACGCGACCATGCTGCCCAGGTCGTGGCCGACGACGTTGACCTTGCTGTACCCGAGCGCGCGCACCAGCTCGTGGATGTCGGTCGCCATCGTCTTCTTGTCGAACCCGGACTGCGGCTTGTCCGAACCGCCCATGCCGCGCAGGTCCACCGCGATCACCCGGTACCGGGCGGCCAGCGCGGGCATGATCTTGTGGTAGAGCCACCACGTCTGCGGCCACCCCGGCAGCAGCACCAGCGGCTCGCCGCTGCCACCCGTGACGTAGTGCAGGCGGACGCCGTTCACCCGCGCGTAGTTGTGCTTGAACCCGGGCAGGTTCGGTTCCGCGTGCTTCGCCCCGGCGCCCTCCGCGTTCGCGACCCCGGTGCCCGCGACCCCCGTGCCCGCGGCGAGTGCGGCGCCCAGTGCGAAGACGCCGCGTCTGTTCAACTCCATCGTCCCTACCCCCACATCCCGTTGCTCGGCGCGGACATCCGAACAAGCGGCGCTTGAAGACCGGTGGAACCGGTCAGTGCGCGTGGAGGTCCTCGGCGCTCCACGGCGGCAACGGGTCGTCGAACGCGGCCCAGCCGGCCGGGTCCGCCAGCTCGGCATCGGTCAGCAGGGCGGGGTCGAGGACGCGGCGCGGCTCGTTGGGGTCGAGACCGACACCGATGAACACCAGCTCCTGCCGCGGCCGCTCGTCGCCGGTGAGCAGCTGGCCGGGTTCGAACGTGAGGTTGGGACCGGCCTGCGACCACACCGCGAGCACGTCCCGCCGGGTGGCGATGTGGCAGAAACCCTTGCTGCGCAGCGGTGTCCGCCAGTCCATCAGCGCGGCCAGCAACCGGCCGGGGTGGAACGGCCGGTCGGCGCGGTAGGTGACCGACCGGATGCCGTACTCCTCGGTCTCCGGCGTGTGGGTGCCCGCGAGCTCCTGCGCCCAGCCGGGGGACCGGGCCGCGGTGACCGGGTCGTAGCGGCCGGTGTCGAACACCTCGGTCAGGTCGATGACGCCGCGCTGGGTGTGCAGCAGCCGTGCGACCGGGTTGAGCCGCTTGAGCAGCGCGTTCACCGTCGCGAGCTCTTCGGCGCCGACCAGGTCCGTCTTGTTGACGACGATCAGGTCGGCGAACTCCACCTGGTCCACGAGCAGGTCCGAGATCGTGCGCTCGTCCTCCTCCGCGGCGGCCAGGTCGCGTTCGTCGAGCCGGTCACCCGCCTTGAGCTCACGCAGGAACCCGGCCGCGTCGACCAGCGTCACCATCGTGTCGAGGCGGGCGTGGTCGGACAGACTGGTGCCGTCCTCGAAGGTCCACTCGAACGTGGCGGCCACCGGCATCGGCTCGGAGATGCCGGTCGACTCGATGAGGATCGAGTCGAACCGCCCCGACCGCGCCAGCTCGCCCACGCTCTCCAGCAGGTCCTCCCGCAGCGTGCAGCAGATGCAGCCGTTCGTCAGCTCCACCAGCCGTTCGGTGGTGCGGTCGAGCGTCCCCTGCCCGGCCACGAGCGCGGCGTCGACGTTGACCTCGCTCATGTCGTTGACCACCACCGCCACCCTGCGCTGCTCGCGGTTGGCGAGCACGTGGTTGAGCAACGTCGTCTTGCCGGCGCCGAGGAACCCCGACAGCACCGTCACGGGCGTGCGCATCAGAGCTCCGCCTCCTCGTGCCACTCGCCGAACGGGTCCACGAAGTCGAGCTCGTCCGCCAGCGCGAGCTCCTCGTCCGTGACCACCGCGGCCGTCAGCGCGGCGGTGATCCGCGCCGGGTCCTTCGTGGTGATCACGACGAGTTCCTGACCCCTGTCCCGCGGCCAGGCCCCGAGGTTCCCCACCCGCAACCCGCCACCGGCCGACTCCAGCCACAGCGCCTCATCGGGCTGGCTCACCACCCACACCCGCCCGCGCGTGCGCACCACCCCGTCGAGCAGCACGTCCACCGCCTTGTGCAACCGCATCGGGTGGAACGGCCGCGCCTCGCTGAAGCACACCACCGACACCCCGTGCGCGGCGTGCAGCGGCGGCGCCCCGTAGAGCAACGACCCGAACCCGTCGTCGAACCCACCCCGCCGCGCCGTCGCGGGAATGGCGGCGAGCAACGCCGGCACGTCAATCCCGTCGAGCTGCTGCCGCGGCGCCAACGGGTTGAGCCGCTCCAGCACCGCCGCCGTCGCCGGGTCTGGTGCCGCGGTGAGCACCAGCGCGTCGGCGAACTCCGCCTGCCCGACGACGACCTGCGCCACCGTCCGCTCGTCCTCCGCCGCCGCACCCATGCCGCGCTCGGCCAGCGTGTCACCACCGGTGGCGTCGGCCAGCCACCGCGCCGGGTCGACGACGGTGAGCACCGCCTCCACCTCGACCTCGGTCGCGCTGAGGGCGAAGCACACCGCCTCCGGCTCCAACGCCGGGTCGAGGTGCACGACCACACGGGCGTCGAGCCCCTCCAGCAACGGGACCAGGTCCAGCCGCAACGTGCACGACACGCACCCGTGCGCCAGCTCCAGCACCGTCAACCGGCCGTCGACCCACCTGCGCACCACCCCGTCGGCGAGGCGGCTGAGGTCGTGCCGGACCAGCACCGAGTCCGGCGACGCCCGCCACACCTCGTCCGCCACGTCGTGCTGCGTGAACCCGGCTACCAATACGACCCTCGCTGCCATGGGTGGCAGCGTACATGACAATGATTATCGTTAGCACAAGTGGGTGGGGTGGGAGAGTGGTTGGGGCCGACGTGGGGTGGTTGGCTGCGCGGGCGAGTTGGGTGGTGTGGGGTGGGCGATGCGGTGGGCTGGGCGGTGCGGGTCGGCTGAGGGAGACGGGCTGGTCTGGGCAGCGCGGGTCCGCCAGGGAGCGCAGGCCAGCGCAAGCCGCCTGGCAGCGCAGGTTGATCTGGCGGCGCGTGCCAGCTGGGCAGGGCAGCCGGACGGCGGATCGGTTGGGCGGCGCATGCCAGCGGGCGTCGCGATCGATTGGGCAGCGCGGGTCGGCTGGGCAGCGCGGGTCGGCTGGGCAGCGCGGGTCGGCTGGGCAGCGCGGGTCGGCTGGGCAGCGCGGGTCGGCTGGGCAGCGCAGGCCCGCTGGGCAGCGCGGGTCGGGGGCGACGCAGGTTCGCTGGACGGCGCGGGTCGGCGCGTGCCAACTAGGCAACGTGAGCCCACGATCCGACGCGCGTCGGATCGGCGAGGCGGCGCGGGTCCGGCGGACACCATGAGCCCGCAGGGCAACACAGGCCGCTTGGCCAGCGCGACCGCGCAGACCAAAGCCGACCGGGCTCAGCCCAGCCGCATGATCGTCTCCTCCACCTCCTCACGCCGCCCGGTGGCGTACTCGACGTCGGTCCCCACCGCCTCGAAGCCCGCCTTCTCCAGCACCCGCCTCGACCCGGCGTTGTCGCTCGCCGCCCGCCCGTACACCGGCCGGACGGGCACGAGCTCCAGCAGCAGCGTTAACGCACGGCTGGCCACGCCCTGCCCCCACAGGCTGCGGTCGATCCAGTACGTGACCTCGGTGTCGCCCTCCAGCACGAAGCTCGCGACGGTGCCCGCGAACCGGCCGTCGGCCAGCACGGCGCGGTTCGTGACGTCGGGGCGCGCCAGGATGCGCTGCCAGTGCGCGTCGAAGGCCGCGCGGTCGTCCGGGTCGTCGGCGACGAAAGCGGCCATGCGCACCGACTCGGGATCGCGCATCAGCTCGAACAGCGCGTCCAGGTCGGACTCTTCGATCTCTCGCAACGTGACGTGGGGCATGGGATGACCGTAGCGACGAGCACCGACGAAAAACTCACGGCACGACCAGCACCGGCCAGTGGCCCGTGCGGATCAGCCGGGTCGCCACCGAGCCCGCGAAGCGGTGTCCCGCCTGCTGCGAGGCGCCGACCACCACCATGTCCGCCTGGCAGCGGTCGGCGCAGTCGCGCAGGGTGGTGAACGGGTCGCCGAAGGTCTTCACGAACGTCACCGGCACGTCCAGCTCCTCGGCGGCCGCCCGCACCTGGCCGCGCAGTTCGGCGTACAGGCCGGCCGTGGCCTCGTGTTCGAACACCGATGCCGCGCCAGGGCTCAGCGAGGCCAGCGTCGAGTGGCAGGCGACGAACGTGACGACCAGGCGGGCGCACTGGCGGCGGGCCGAGCCGAAGGCGAAGGCGGCGGCCCGCATGGCCGTGTCGGAGCCGTCCACGCCGACGAGGATGGTCCGCGCGGACGGCACCGGGCGGGGGCCGAAGTCGTCCTTGGTGGCTTCGAAGGTGTTGAGCGAACGGTCCACGATGTCACCTCACGACAGCGGTGTCGGCGTCCTTCTTCTCGAGGTCGATGGTCGTGCGCAAGGTGATCGGCTTCAGCAGCAGCGCCGCGACCACACCGACCACGGCCACGGCCGCGGAGATCAGGAAGATGTGGGCGGTCGCGTCGCCGTACACGGTGTGCACGACGGTCTGCACCTGCGGCGGCAGCGCCTGCAGGTTCAGGGCGCTGGTCTCGCCGGTCGACTGGCCCGCGGGCACGTGCAGCGCGGCGGACAGGTCGGCGGTGACCCGGTTGGCCAGCACGGCGCCCAGCACGGACACGCCGATCGTGCCGCCCAGCGAGCGGAAGAACGTGACCGTGGCGCTCGCGGCGCCCAGCTCCCGCAGCGGCACGGTGTTCTGCACCGCCAGCACGAGGTTCTGCATGGTCATGCCGACACCGATGCCGACCACGGCCATCGCGATGCCGACGATCCACAGCGCGGTCGCGTGGTCGACGAACCCGAGGCCCAGGAAGCCGAGCACCAGGATGACCGTGCCGGACACGATGTACGGCTTGACCTTGCCGGAACGGCTGATCATGCGGCCGGAGACGGTCGAGGAGACGAGCACGCCCGCCATCATCGGGATGGTCAGCAGGCCGGCCTCCGTGGGGGAGTAGCCGCGGCCGATCTGGAAGTACTGGCCGAGGAACACCGCGCCGCCGAACATCGCCATGCCGACCGCGAGGCTCGCGATGATCGCCAGCGCCGGGGTGCGCTGGGTGACGATGTGCAGCGGTACCACGGGTTCGGGCACGCGCAGTTCCACGGCCACGGCGGCACCGAGCAGCACCAGCCCGCCGCCCACCATCGCCGCGGTCTGCCAGGACAGCCAGTCGAACGAGTTGCCGACGAACGACACCCAGATCAGCAGCACGCTGACACCGGCGGCGATCAGGGCGGCGCCGAGGTAGTCGATCTTCACGTTCTGCCTGCGCACGGTCTCCAGCTTCAGCGTGGCCTGCAGCACGACGAACGCGAGCGCGGCGATCGGCACGGCCACCCAGAAGCACCAGCGCCAGCCCAGCCACGACACGTCCACGATCAGGCCGCCGAGCAGCGGGCCGCCGACCGTGGCGACCGCCATGACCGCGCCGAGGTAGCCGTTGTACCGGCCGCGCTCGCGGGGTGGGATGATCGCGGCGATCACGACCTGGACCAGCGCCTGCAGACCGCCGACGCCGAGGCCCTGGAACGCGCGGGCGGCGATCAGCTGACCGGTGTCCTGTGCGAAGCCGGACAGCAGCGACCCGATCACGAAGATCACGATCGCGGCCTGGACCAGCGTCTTCTTGTTGAACAGGTCAGCGAGCTTGCCCCAGACCGGGGTCGTGGCCGTCGCGGTGAGCAGGGTGGCGGTGACCACCCACGTGTACTGGGTCTGCGTGCCGTTCAGCGAGCCGATGATCCGCGGCAGCGCGGTGGACACCACCGTGGAGCTGACCATGGCCACGAACAGCGCGAGCAGCAGTCCGGACAACGACTCGAGCACCTGCCGGTGCCCCATCGCGCCGCTCTCTTGCGTCTTCACCCCGAGTCCCTTCGTCCCCTCAATTCTTGCGCGTCGTGCAAATTTGCACAATGGGCAACTTACTCCACGGCTAGTCTGGGTGCATGGAGACCCTCACCACGCTCCGCGCGCAGAAGAAGGCGGTGACGAGGCGGTCGCTGGCCGCGGCGGCGTTGCGGCTGGCGATGGAGCGCGGTCTGGACGGTGTGACGGTCGAGGACATCGCGGACGCGGCGGGGGTCTCCCGGCGCACCTTCTCGAACTACTTCGCCGGCAAGGAAG
Source organism: Lentzea sp. NPDC036955 (assembly GCF_055608005.1). NCBI lineage: Bacteria > Bacillati > Actinomycetota > Actinomycetes > Pseudonocardiales > Pseudonocardiaceae > Lentzea > Lentzea sp. NPDC036955. Next base: position 106,602 of record NZ_JBVJRC010000002.1, read on the forward strand.
ACGCCGTCCTGGAGGCCGAGCGCGAACGGACCAGGGCACTGGTCGCCCTGGTCGCGGCACGGCCGGCGGAGGAGGAGCCGTGGCCGGCCTTACGCGCGGCGACGGCCCGGCTGTACGCCACGTGGCCCGTGCCCGACCTGGAGTGGATGGCCCAGCTGCGGATGCTGCGCAGGCACCCGTCGCTGCTCGCGCGGCAGGCGGGCGACCAGGTGGCGGTCGAACGGGACCTGACGGAGGTGCTGGTGGCGCGCGGCCCCGACCCGGAGCTGGCGCGGCTGACGGCGGCGACGTTCTTCGCGGTCCTGCGCACCGGCGTCGCGCTGTGGCTGGAGGGCGCGGACGAACCGCTGCCCGACCTGGTGGACCGGCTGCTCGGCCGGTGCGGGATCAGCTGCTGAGCGGGAGGCCGCAGCCCGGAACGGCAGCGCCGGACGGGCCCGAACCGGCGCTGCCGTGCCTGCCGGTCATCCGGATGGCGAAGACCCGCATTCGACTGAACCGCCGGTGGGACGGACGGGACAGGGGGCGATCCCGTCCGTCCCACCGGCGGTCACGGCATCAGTCGAGGTCCAGTTCGTACAGCTCGCTCAGAGAAGTGGCCCATGCGCCGGCGTCGCCGCCGTTGCCGCCGTGGCCGGTGTCGCCGCCGTTCGTGACGCTCGTGTTGACCGCGTCGCCGGTGTCACCGGTGGTGGTGTTGCCGGAGTGGCCAGAGCTCACGTCGGCGATGCAGTTCGCCTTGTGGCACATCACGATCGCGCTGTTGTCGCCGGTGTCACCGGAGTCACCGGAGTGCCCGGAGTTGCCCGAGACGGCGATGTTCTGGCTCTCGGCGTCGCCGCCCTCACCGGACGGGGCGCCGTGACCGCCCACGGCAACCGCGGTGGCGTCCGAGTCGTTCGCCGAGCCGTGGTCGTCGTCCTCCGACCCGGTCGCGGTCGCGCTCTCCGCGATGGCCCCGGCGTCGCCGCCGTTGCCGCCGTTGCCCGTGTCGCCGCCGTTGGTGGCGCTGAGGTTCACGGCGTCGCCGGTGTCACCGCTGCCGGTGTCGCCCGAGTCGCCGGAGGACACGTCCGCCGCGCAGTCGGCCTGCACGCACATGATGATCGCGCTGTTGTCGCCGGTGTCACCGGAGTCACCGGAGTCACCGGAGTGACCGGAGAGGGCGATGTTCTGGCTCTCGGCGTCGCCGCCCTCACCGGACGGGGCGCCGTGACCGCCCACGGCGAGCGCGGTGGCGTCCGAGTCGGCCTGGCCGGTGTGGTGGTGACCGTGGCCGTGCGGGTGGTGCCCGTCCTCGTCCTCGGCGTCCTCGTCGTCCTCAGCGGCCACAGTGGACGGTGAAGCGTGGTGCAGCAGCATCTCCCCGGCCAGCGGGTGTGCGCCGCCGCCGAACCAGTACGGGTGGAACGCGGCGACGTCCGCGGAGGCGGGCCCGCTCGCGAGCACGAGCCCACCGGCCACGGCGGCGGCCAGCAGACCGCCCTTGAGTTTCTTGCGCATTGTCTTCCTTCCTTGACGACAACTGCCTTGGAACGTGATGTCGTTTCGGATGTGCGGGACACAGCATGGGAACCACGTCCGCGCAGAGCCCTCCTCTCGACGGAGCACCGTGACTCCCGGGGTGGGAATAACCGTGCCGGAGGGCGGAAAACATGCTGGTCAAGCGATAGCTGAACGGGCGACACGCGCTGATCGTGCGTTGATGTACCGGCCACCTGAAGGGGTGTTAGACCTCGTGCGGGGTAACTGGATCGGCTGACCGCGTCACCAGCCGTCCTCGTCGTTGCGCTCGCCGGGTGCGTGCACCCGCCACCGCACGCTGGTGACCGACGGCTCCAGCGACAGGCGGCTGACCGCCGACTCCATCTGCTTGTCGTCGCGCTGTTCGGCGCTCAACGCCGCCCGCACCTCGACCAGGCCGTCGCGGCCGGCGTTGGTGCTCTCGATCGACTGCAGCGCGAAGTCGGTGCGCGACAGGGCCTGCACGAGCAGCGTGCGCACGTGGGCCTCGTCGTCGTCCCTCGTGACCGCGAGGAAGGTGTAGGTGGCCGGTGTCTCCTCACCGGTGTCCGGGCGCCGGTCCAGCACCCGGCCGAGCGGGCGGAACACCAGGTGGACGGCGACCACGGCAACGGTTCCGGCCACCGCCATGAGGTGCAGGCCGGCACCCGCGAGCGCTCCGACCGCGGCCGAGCACCAGAGCGTGGCGGCGGTGTTCAGTCCGCGCACGGTGAGGCCCTCGCGCAGGATGACACCGCCGCCGAGGAACCCGATGCCGGACACGATCTGCGCGGCGACCCTGGTGGGGTCGGCGGTGCCGCCGGTGAAGCCGTGCGCGGACAGCAGCACGAACAACGTCGCACCGGCGGCGACGAGCGCATTGGTGCGCAGCCCGGCCATGCGGGCGCGGTACTGGCGCTCGATGCCGATCAGCGCACCCAGCCCCACACCCGTGCCCAGGCGCAGCAGCATTTCCGCGGTGGTCATCGTGCGGCCTTCCTCCGGTCGCGGCCAAGGCCACCGGAGTATCCGATGTGGACGCTCCACGCGGCCACCCCTCCTGCCCGATGCGCCACCAAGGGATGATCTTGAACGCCGCCGGGAACTTTCCGGCGGCCCGCGGGTCCCGTGCGGTGGGACCGCTACCGGTACAGCGCCGGCAACGCCTCCGCGAGCTGCCGCAGGACTTCCGGCTCTGACGCGGCGAGGACGTGCAGCACCTCTGTCCAGTTCGGAGCGGTGAGCAGGGCGGCGAGCTCGCGGCGGGACGGGGGAGCGGGCACGTCCGGGGTGCCGGTCAACGCGTGCCGCAGGACATCGAGCGCGGCGGGCACACCGTTACGAGGATGCCAACCGCCGCAGGACCTCCGCCAGGGTGTCCGGGCTCGTCGCGAAGTTCAGCCGCACGAACGCCGAGGTGTCCACGCCGGTGCCCGCGCTGAACTCCGCGCCCTCGCTGAGCTTCACCCCCGGCGCGGCCGTGCCCTCGAACCACGCCAGGTAGGTGGCCTCCGGCGGGTGGTAGCGCCGGTCGGGCCCCAGCCACGCGGTCACGGTGTCCCGGTTGCGCCGCAACGTCTCCAGCAGCTCCGCGAGCCACGGGTCGCCGTCCTGCCACGCCGCCACGGTGGCCGCCCGCCCCAGCGTGTTCGGCGTGCCGAAGTAGTCGAGCGGTGCCGCGTCGAGCGCCCGGCGCAGGGCCGGAACGCCGATGTGCGCCACCGCGCAGCGCAGGGCGGCGATGTTGAACGCCTTGGTGGCCGACGTGGCGGTCACCGTGCGCCGGGCCGTCTCCGCGCTCAGCGACGCGAACGGGAGGTGCCGGTGACCGGGGTGGGTGAGGTCGGCGTGGATCTCGTCGGACAGCACGACGAGGTCCAGTTCCTCTGCCAGTGCGGCGATCCCGGTCAGCTCCGCGCGGGTGAAGACCCGGCCGGTCGGGTTCTGCGGGTTGACGAGCACGAGCAACCGGCACCCCGTCCCGCGCAGCACCTCCGCGTCGAACCGCCACCCGTCCCCGGTGTGCCGCAGGGGGATCGGCACGACCCGGCGGCCGGCGCGCCGGATGCTCGCGAGGAACGGCGGGTACGTCGGCACGTGCAGCGCGACGCCGTCACCGGGTGCGGTGGTGTGCTCGATGACGACCTGCAGCACCTGGATGAGGTCGCTGAACACCCTGGTGTGGCCCGCCGACGGCGTCCAGCCGTAGCGCGTGTGCATCCGCTGTTCGAACGCCGCGACCACCGGGTCGCCGGAGGGCCAGTGCGGGTAGCCGAAGTCCTCGCGCTCGACCTCCTGCCACAGCCGGGCCTTCACCGCGGGCGGGAGGCCGAAGTCCATGTCCGCGACCCACGCGCCGATCGTGCCCGTGGGCAGCGAACCCCACTTCACGCCCGAACCCGACCGCAGCCGGGACTCGTCGATCCGGTCGAAGCTCACGCGGTGCCCCGTTCGACAACGGCCCGCAGCATGTCCACGTGACCGCGGTGCTGGGCGAGCTCCTCGTACACGTGCAGCAGGGCGGCGCCCTGGTCGAGCGGGAGGCCGGGGCCGAGGAAGTTCGAGTCGGGCTCGGCCTTCAGCGGCGCGCGGAAGTCCGCCTGCCGCACAGCGCGTTCCAGCGCGGCCTTCGTGCGGCCGACGCGGGCGAGCAGCGGCTCGACCGGTCCGGTGGCGACGAACTCGGAGTCGCGGTCGCGGTGCGCCGGTCGGCCGGTGACGAGCTCACCCGCCCAGTAGTCGACCACGCCGCAGCAGTGCGTGAGCAGGGCGTACGGGCTGCTCACGCCGGGAATGGGCGTGCGGTTCGCGCGCTCGGCTCCGAGGTCGCGCACGGTCGCGGCCATGCCGTCGAGGGCCTGGCCGGTGAAGTGGAGGTACTGCTCGACAGTGATCATCAGTTCGCGTCACCTTCTCAGATGGTGACGCGAACGTTGCCGGGCACCCGCGTCACCTGTCAAGATGGTGACGTGAGTTTCGCGTTCGTCAGCGGCAACCTGGCACTGGACTTCCTGGGCACCCTGAAGTGGCGCGGCGGCGACGACGAGGAGCTGCTGACCGGCCCGCGGGACGTGGGTGCGTGGGCGGTGGCGGCCGGGCTGGTCACGGAGCAGCCGGAGGTGACCGCGGCCCAGCTCACCGCGCTCGTCGAGCTGCGGGAGTCGGTGTACCGGCTGGTCAGGGCCACGCTCGCGGGCAGCGGCCGGCCGGAGGACGACCTGCTGCGGGTGAACTCCTACGCGGACGCCCCGGCGCCGACGTTCACGCTGACGGAAACCGGGGTGCGCAGGCACGGCACCGCGCGTGCGGTGGGCGGCGAGATCGCGCGTGCGGCAGCGGCCCTGCTGGAGCGCGCGGACGAGCTGGTGATCAGGGAGTGCGGGCGCGCCGAGTGCACGCGGATCTTCATCGACCGCTCGCGCACCGGCAACCGGCGCTGGTGCGACATGGAGGAGTGCGGCAACCGGATCAAGGCGGCCCAGTACCGCGCCCGCCGCAGGAGCGGCTAGGACTCCAGCTGCCGGTACTGCTCCCGGTCCATGTCGTAGACCTCCAGCGTCACCTGCGTGGGCAGGCCCTCCACCGGCTTGAGGTGCTCACCGGCGAGCCCGACGACCGTGCGGCCGACCTCCTGCTTCAGCTCGGCCGGACGGCCGGAGAGCAGGCCGACCCGGACGTGGACCATCGCGGCCGGCGCACCCTCGCCGATCACCGACTCCTCGATCTGCCGGAACCGCGTCTTGAACGCGGCCACCTCGGAGGAGACCAGCGGTGACACGGCCCGGTGCAGTGCGAGGGCGAACCCGCGGCGGTCGAACGCGCCGGCCAGCTCGGCGGAGTACTCGACGGTGATCTGTGGCATGAGGTCAACCTACTGGGTGCTCAGGTGAGCTCGGCCGAGTCGGTGAGCTGCAGCTTGCGCCGCGCCCGCTGGTAGAACGTGGTCATCCCCAGCCGCACCACCTTCGCGGCGGCGGGCCGCCCGCGCAACGACACCCGCTCACCCGGCTCGACGTAGCCCGCGACCTGCCCGTCCACCTCGACGGCCAGCCGCCCGCTCGACGGCAGCAGGTCGAGGTCCACCTCGTCGGCCACCGACAGCACCACCCCGCGGCTGTAGGCCGAGTGCGGCGCGGCCGGGGTGACCAGCAACGCCTCCACCGACGGGCTGGTGATCGGCCCACCGGCCGAGAAGCTGTACGCGGTCGACCCGGTCGGCGTCGCGACGATCACCGCGTCCGCCGCGTAGCTCACGAACGGCTGCCGCGCGACCCGCACCGCCACCCGCGCACTGCCCTGACCGGGCGTGCGCACGACCGCGACGTCGTTGAACGCGGTCACCTCCTGATCGCCGAACGTCGCGTCGACCGCCAGCCGCGGCTCGACGGTGAACTCGTGCGCGTCGATGGCCGACAGAGCAGCGGGCAGGTCCGGCACGTCGACCTCGGCGAGGAACCCGAGCTTGCCCAGGTTCACGCCCAGCACCGGCGCCTTCTCCCCGTCGGCCAGCCGCATCGCGCGCAGCATCGTGCCGTCACCGCCCAGGCTCACCACCAGGTCGGCCCGCCGCCCCAGCTCCACCGCCGACACCGGGGTGGCGGCGCAGCGCAGGCGTTGGATCTCGTCGTCGATGCCGAGGATCTCGACACCGCGGTTGGCCGCCCAGCCGAGCACGGCCTCGACCGCGGCGGCGGAGTCACGGCGCGGGTGCAGCACCAGTCCTGCGGCGTGCACGTCAGCGGGTCCTCACGTCTTGGGTCACGGACGCCAGTCTGCCCTCGTCCGGCGGGAAGCGTGCGGTACGGGGGACGTACCGGGCCTCCCGCCACGGCCGGCACCCCGTTCGGGGAAGGTCACGATCCGCAGAGCGGGGTGTGCCCGACGCCGGGGAAGTGCCGGTCGTGCTCCTGCGGTGACAACGGTGGTGACGCGGTGGCGCAGACCCGTTGCGCGGCATGCTCTTCGTCGGCCTCCCAGGTCCGGACGGTGTGGTCGCCGCTCGCGCTGAGCACCGTGTGCGCGTCCGGGTGGGCCAGCCCGTACACCCGTTCGGTGTGCCCGCTGAGCACCGCGAACGGGGTGTGGTCGGACAGGCGCCACAACCGCACGTCGTGGTCGGCGCTCGCACTGGCCAACGTCGTGCCGTCCGGGGAGAACGCGACGGCGTGGACGGTGTCGGTGCGCCCGGTCAGCTCCGCCGTGCGGGCGCCGGTCGCCGCGTCCCAGACGCGGACGGCGAAGTCGGTGGTCCCGGTGGCGATCCGGGTGCCGTCGGGGCTGAACGCGACCGACTTCACCACGTGCCCCTGGCCGGGCAGGTGGGTCGTGACCCGGTGGGTGTCCACGTCCCAGATCCGCACGCCGAAGTCGCCGCCGCCGCTCGCGAGCCTGCGGCTGTCCGGGCTGAACGCCAGTGCCTGCACCGACTCCGCGTGCCCGGTCAGGGTGCCCAGGGACGTGCCGGTGGCGGTGTCCCACAGCACGATCGTGCGGTCGGTGCTGCCGGTGGCGAGCACCTTGCCGTCCGGGCTGACGGCCATGGCGTTCACCGCGTCGGTGTGCCCGGTCAGCGGCGGCAGCGGTTGTGGCTGCCGGGGATCGCCGATGTCCCAGCGGTGCACGCGCTGGTCGGCGCTCGCGGCGTAGAGGGTGCGGCGGTCGGCGGAGAACGCCACCGAGTTCACCGCGCCGGCCGGTCCGGTGAGCACCGCGGCCGTCCGGCCGTCCGCCAGCAACCGGACCGTGCGGTCGTAGCCGCCGGAGGCGACGAGGGGGCCGGAGGAGGCCACCGAGTACACCGAGTCGTTGTGGCTCAACGGCAACGGCAGGTCCCACAGCCGGACGGTGTGGTCGTCGCTCGCGGTCACCAGCGTGCCGTCCGCGACCACCGCGCCGACGACCGCGGCGGTGTGGCCGGTCAGCACCAGCGGGTCACCGGGGTGGTCGAGGTCCCAGACGCGGGCCGTGCGGTCGACGCCGGTGCTCACCAGCCGGGAGCCCTCGAAGGCCAGCCCGCGCACGGCGTCCGTGTGCCCGGTCAGCACGCGCGGCTCGCCGCCCTCGACCGGCCAGACCCTGACCACCCGGTCCTGGCCCGCCGTGGCGACCAGGGTGCCGTCCCGGCTGACCGCGACCGCCTGGACCGCGCCGGTGTGCCCGGTCAACGGCCGTGCCCGGCGGGTGCCGAGGTCCCAGAGCAGCGCCGAGCCGTCCCACGACCCCGTCACGAGGTGCCGGTCGCCCAGGTCGAGCGCCACCACCGGTGCCGGGTGCGGGAGAACGGCGACCTCGCGGGGTGAGCGGAGGTCCGTGAGGTCCCACAACCGCACGGAGTTGTCCGATCCGGCGGTCGCGAGCAGGCGGTCGTCACGGCTGAACGCGACGGCGTTGACCGGCCCGGTGTGACCGGTCAGCGTCGCGAGAACGGCGCCGGAGCTGGTGTCCCACAAGCGTGCCGTGCGGTCCCAACCGGCCGTGGCGAGCACGTTGCCCGTGGAGTTGAACGCGACGTGCGGGACGTTGTCGGTGTGGGCGGTCAGCGTGCGCACCTCACGGGGGTGGTGCGGGTCGGCGATGTCGGTGAGCCGCACCGTGCGGTCGTGGCTCGCACTGGCCAGCAGGTGCCGCGCCGGGCTGTGGGCGACCGCGTTGACGGCGTCGGTGTGGCCGGTCAGCAGGGTGGCGTAGGACGGGGTGAACGAGCCCAGCAACGCGCTGCGCGCCTCGACGGTGGGGGACAGGCGGAACGCGGCCAGCGCGAGCTGGGCGGCGAGCGCGGGATCGGTGCCGCGCAGGCGGTGCACGTCCTGGGCGACCTTCTGCGAAAGCGCGTTGTTGCGTTGCCGGGTGGCCTCGGAACCCGCGTCGACCGCCGTGACGGCACCGATGGCCGTGGCCACCAGCAGCACCGACAGCAGCGCGGTGAGCAGGCCGAGCCGGCGCCGGTCGGAGCGGGCCTTCGCGAGCTCCGCGGACTCGGCGGCCAGGCTCGCGGTGAGGAAGTCGCGTTCACGGGCGGTCAGCGGGTGCGGCGGCTCGTCGAGCCACGACCGGAACGCCGCGAGCCGCGCACCCCGCACCAGCGCGCCGGGGTCGCGGTCGAGCGACTCCCAGACACCGGCGGACTCGGTGAGGTCGCGGTGGGCGCGCAGGCCGTCGCGGTCGGCGGTGAGCCACTCGCGCAGCCGGGGCCAGCAGCGGATCAGCGCCTCGTGGGTGAGCTCCACCCGGTCGTGGTCCACCGTGACCAGCCGCTGCGCGGTGAACGCCTCCAGCACCAGCCGCGTGTCCGGTTCGTCGTCCAGCTCGGCGCGGGCGATTCGGCGCCGGGTGTCCTCGGTGCCGTCGCCGACCGCGGTGAGCCGGAGGAACAACGACCGCGCGCGCTCCCGCTGTGCCCCGGTCAGCTCGCCGAACACCGACTCCGCCGTCCTGGACAGCGCGCCCTCGAACCCGCCGGCGGCCTGGAACCCCTGCAACGTCAGCGTGTTGCCCTTGCGGCGGTGCCACGTCTCCAGCAGCGCGTGCGACAGCAGCGGCAGCGCGCCCGCGTGACCGGTCCCGTTCGCGACCAGCTCGGCGACCAGCGCGGTCTCGACGGCGCACCCGACGCCGCGGGCGGGCTGGACGATCGCGGCGCGCAGCTCGTCGGTGCTCATCGGCCCGACGGTGACCTGGCCGGACCCCATCGCCTCGACCAGCACCGGGAAGTCGGCACAGTGGCCGTAGAAGTCGGCGCGCACCCCCAGCACGACCCGGTGAGCGGTGATCTTCTCGACGAACCGGCGCCGGGTCTCGCGGTCGGCGCAGAGGGTGAAGACCTCCTCGAACTGGTCGACCACCAGGACGGCGTTCTCACGTGCGTGTGCTCGGTACTCCTCCAGCGGCTGCGCACCGGGCGTGAACAGCACGGCGTTGCCCAGGCGCGGCAGCAGCCCGGCCCGCAGCAGCGACGACTTGCCCGCACCGGACGCCCCGACGACCACGACGACGCGCTGCTCCTCCGTGCGTTCGACCAGCTGCTCGACGAGCCGGTCGCGGCCGAAGAACCGGTCGGCGTCCTCCGCCTGGAAGGCCGCCAGCCCCGCGTACGGCGCGCTCCGGTCGTCGACGTCGGCGGGCCGCTGGCCTGCGGACGTCTCCTGCCAGCGCTGCCGCCACTCGTCCTCGTCACCGCCGCACGCCCGCACGTATGCCAGCGCGACCTGCAGCGTCGGCAGCTTGCGCCCGGCCGCGGCCTGCGACAACGCCGCCTCCGAGTAGTGCGTGCGCGCACTCAGCTCGCGGTAGGTCGGGCTCCCCGCCCGCTCCCGCAACGCCCTCAGCTCGCGCGCGAACGCGAGCACCGCGCCGTCGCCCGCGTCGAGCGGTCGTTCCCTGCGTGGCATCCCCGAATCCCCCTGCCCTCGCGTACCGAGCAAGGTAGCGGGCGCCGCTCAGCCGCAGAACCGGATGATCATCGCCGTCAGCCGGTCGCTCCTCGCGGGTTGGCGCTCGTGCCCTCGGTGCCGAGCAGGACGACGACGGACGTGAAGTCGAGCCCGAGGTCCCCGTGGGGAGCCGCCCGCAGCCCGGCGAGCGGGGCGGCACCACACGGTCCGGAGTGGACGTTGCGCGCGTGCAGATCCGCTGCCGCCTTGGTGCATTCGGCGTCGGAGACGGTGACGGCGGCGTCCAGGCCGTTGCGCAGGAACGGCCACGCGGTGGTCGACGGCGTCCCGCAGTTCAGCCCGGCCATGATGGTGTCGCTCGTGCCGATGGTGACCGGTTCGCCGGCGATGAGGCTGGCCGTGACGCACGCGGCGGTCTCCGGTTCCACGGCGAGGACGCAGGGCGCGGCCGTCGTGCTGCGGTAGTGCGTGATCACGGCCTGCGCGAGCGACCCCACCCCGACCGGCACCACGACCAGGTCCGGTGCCCGCCCGAGCTGCTCGTCGACCTCGGCGCACAGCGTGGCGTACCCCTCGACGACCCACCCCGGCACCTCCTCGTAACCGGGCCACCCCACGTCCTGCACCAGAACCCCGTCCGCCTCCGCGGCCGCACGGACCGCGTCGCCGTACGACCCGCGCACGACCGTGACCCGCGCACCCTCGCCGGCGATCGCCCGCACCACCTGCGGGTGCACGGCCTCCGGCACGAACACGTGCGCCGCCCGCCCCCGCAGCCGAGCCATCCGCGCCACCGCCCGCCCGTGGTTGCCCTCGGTGGCGGCGACGAGCGTGACCGGCGCGGTGACCCGTTCGAGGAGGCGGTGCACGGCCCACGACGCCCCGAGCGCCTTGAACGCGGGCAGCCCCAGCCGGTCCGACTCGTCCTTCACCAGCAACCGCCCGACCCCGAGCTCCGCCGCGAGTTCCGGCAGCTCGACGAGCGGCGTCGGCGCGTAACCCGGCAGCCCCGCGTGGAAGGCGCGCACCTCGCGCGGCGCCGGTGCACACCGCCACTGCCGGGCACCCGGCCGCGTGAACCACATCATGGTGCCCAGCCTGGGGCCTGGCCGAGCCGTCGGTCCAGCGCGCGTTCGCGACGCCTGCTCGTCCGGTTCGCCCACCGGTTCTCCACTAGGCTGGACCGCGGTGGGAGGAGGCGCCGTGACCGATGACGAGCTGGTCGTCGAGTTCGCCCTGACCCGCCTCGACCACCCCGGCCTCGACCTGGAGGAGGTCGCCGCGCTCGTGGTCCGCCGCGTGGGACCCGACCGGATGGTGGAGTTCGCCGGCCAGACCCTGGCCCACCGCGACGAGCTGCGCGGGGCGGTGTTCCCGGCTGCTGTGGAGCACGTGCTGCGGGTGGTGCTGACGTTGCGCGGTCCTCGGGACTAGCACCGGGGCGGTTGCCGTTCGTGATGCCGCGGCGCAGGTGCTGTAACACGCGGGGCGAATCGTCGATGATCTTTCGTGGCGACTCGTGCGTGGCCGGTCGGGCCTCGACCCGACCAGGAAGAGGAGCGGTCCGTGCCTGAAGACCGGCTCGCGTGGAGCCGTGCCGACGGTGCCGCTGCGGAGCAGCTGTGGGAGACGCTGAACGACAGCGCCAAAGCCCTCTTCTCGGAGTTGATGACAGAGCCGGGGAGGAAGTTCAGCGGTGACGAGCTGAGCCGACTGCTCGACCTGCCCAAGGGCAAGAGCAGTGTGGCGGGCGTCCTCGGCACGGCAGGCAAGCGCTGCTACCAGCTCGGCCGCGCGTTGGTGTGGTGTTGGGGGTATCCCGGTGGCAAGACCGCCCACTACTGGATGACCGAAGAGGTCGCCGCTCTCTTCAAGCGGACGAGTGCGCGCTGACCCGCGCTGAGGGCGGGCATCAGGTCAGAGCAGGACGCCGTTCCAGCGCCGTCAATCGCACCGTCGCCGGCGCCTCCTCACCGCCCGGCGCGCGCAGCTCCCGTGCGATCGTCAGCGACTCCCGGCCCCGCCCGACCTGGCTCAGCAGCGCCGAACAGGTCTTGAGCGCGCACCGCAGGTCGGCCGCCACCGCAGGTGAGGTCCGGCCGAGGTCGCGGTAGATGCGGACGGCGGCCTCGGCGGCGCGGACGGCGTCGTCCAGTTCGAGGCTGGAGTGCATGCGGACCCAGGCGAAGGCGTGCAGTGCCGCGGCGACCTGGGGGGTGCGGCCGGTGCCGATGCCGGCGACGGCCCAGCGGGTTGCCTTGAGGGCCTGGTCGCGGCGGCCGTACTCGGCGAGGCGGGTGCCGAGCGAGGCCAGGCACGTCGCGAAGTCGGCGCGGTGGGCGTGGTCGAGGTCGGCCAGGCGCTGGTAGGAGTCGGCGGCCTGCTCGGCCGCGGTGAGGGCCTCCGCCTGCTTGCCGAGGTCGGCGTGGCGGGCGCTGAGGTTGCCCAGCGACCGGGCGAGCAGGGCCTCCATCGTCACCAGCGCGGCGGCGGACGGGGTGAGGTGGTCCGACCAGCGCGGGTGCACGGCGCACACGGCGGCGGTGAGGCGGTGGGCGATGGCCGAGCGGGCCGCGAGGTTGTCGGTGGACTGCATGAAACCGGGGCGCGGGAAGTTGAAGATCTCGTCCACCCGCCGTTGCAGGTCGCTGTCGGACGACGCGCGCGGGGTGCCGGGCAGTGCGATGCCGAGCTGCGTCAGCACGGAGTTGAGGCGCAGCTCGTGGGCGTGCAGGTGGACCTCGAACACGCTCGACCTGATCACCACGGCCTTGCGGGTGGCGGCCAGCGCGCCGACCTGCTCACCGGCGCGGGCCAGGTGCACGCCGTGGTTGTGCAGGGACGTGGCCAGCTCGGCGTCGTAGACCGCCGGGTTCACGGTCGCGAGCGTGCGGTGCAGGTCGACGGCCTGCGCGCTCCACTCCCGCCCCTCGGGCGCGCGGCCCAGCTCCAGGCAGATCGCGGCCAGCTCCCGCAACGACAGCGCGAGACCGGGCTCGAACAGCGCCGGGTTCGTGATCGCCAGCCGGCGGCGGATCGCGACGGCCTGCTCGGTGGCCCGCAGCGCCTCCTCCCAGCCGCCGAGGTGGGAGCAGTGCAGGCCGAAGTTGTGCAGCGCGCCCGCGAGGTCCGGGTCGAACACGGCCGGGTTGACCGCGGCGAGCCTGCGGTGCAGGTCGACCGAGTGCCGGGCCGCCTCCAGCGCCTCGTGCCGGCGGCCCACGCCCGCGAGGTGCATGCCGAGGTTGTTCAGCGCCACCGCGAGCAGCGGTTCCTGCGGCTGGCGCAGGCGGCGCAGGATCGCCACGCACGTGCGGGTCGCGCCGAGCGCCTGACCGCGCAGGCCCAGCGCCGACAGGTCCATCGCGAGGTTGTTCAACGACGACGCGAGCTCCGCCGACGCCGGTGTGAGCCGCTGGCGCAGCTCCACCGCGCGGGCCGTGGCGTCCAGCGCCCGCTGGCCGAGCCCCGCGCCGGACAGGTGCGTGCCCAGGTGGTGCAGCGCCTCGGCCAGCACGAGCGGGTACCTGTCCGGCTGCCGCTGCGCCAGGCCCTCGTAGATCTGCACCGCGGGCTCGCTCGCCTTCACCGCCTCGTCGAACGCGCCCGCGTTGGCCAGCCTGCGGGCGAGCACCATCAGCAGCCGTGCGCGTTCGGCGGGGTGGTGGGTCTGCTCCAGCCGGTGCTCGGTCAGCCGCTGGGTCAGCCGGGCCGCGGGGAAGTCCAGGTCCACGTGCCGTTCCGGCAGCTGCGGCTCGATCGCGGCCAGCAGGTCCGTCCCCGCTGTGTCGACGACCGCCATCAACGCGCTGCCACCCGCGGCGATCACGCGGCACGGGTCCTCGCGCACCACCGCGTCGAGGTGCTCGCCGACGTGCGGCCACCGCTTGCCCGTCTCGGCGAGGACCGTGATCACCTGGCTGAGCGCGCCCGTCGTCAGCAGCGCGCGCACCATGTCCCGGCAGCGCGGATCGGTCTTCAGGCCCCGTGCGACGAGGTCCTCGCCCAACCGGTCGGGCGCGAGCGGGGCCAGCACGGTGCCGTCGTCGGCGGGCGGGTAGCAGGCCTGGTGGTCGTCGAGCAGCCGGTCGGCCTCCTCCCGCGACCGCGCGAGCCCGGTGACCCGCAACGCCAGGCAGCCCTCGCGGTAGGACATCGGGCCGGTCAGCGTCGCGAGGAACACCACCCGCCCCAGCACGTCCGTGCTCGCCCCGACGCTGCCACCGGCCCGCATCCCGGCCCAGTGGTCGGTCTCCCGGTCGAGCAGGTAGCAGGCGAGCGCGCCGGGGTGACCGGGCGGCACCCGGTTGCGGTCGCACGCGTCCACGGCGGCGAGCGCGGCCATGAGGATCGTCAGCACGGACTGGTAGGCGGGGTCGGCCAACGACCCCGCGGGCGTCGCGTCCCGCGCGTCCGTGCCCAGCACGGTGCTGAAGCTGTCCCGCGCGGAGTCGAACACCGCCTGCCGCGCGTCCACGTCGGCGGCGAGGTCGGTCAGCCGTTCCGACTCGGCCGCCACACCGCGCTTGAGCAGCGGGTAGCGCAGCAGGTCCCACCACCGCGCGCCCGAGCGGGCGAGCAGCAGCACCCTGGTGGGACCGGCGTGGTGGATCAGCCGGTCCTCGAACAACGCCAGCAGGTCGGCGCGCGGCCACCTTTCCGCGTAGTCCACTATGACGAGAATTCCCGTGTTCGGCTCGGTGACCGTGAGCTGTTCGGCGAAGGCCTCCGAAGAATCGCCGCCGTGGTGCGCGACCAGCACCGAGTAGCCCGCCCACATCGATTCCGCCGCGAATTCCGTGGCCAGTCTGGTCTTGCCCTGGCCGCCCGGACCGTGCACGAGCATCGCGCTGATCCGGCCCTCGCCGCGCCGCCACTCGTCGAGCCGGGCGAGCTCGTTCTCCCGGCCGGTGAAGGGCACGACCTGGTTGCCGGCGAGCAGCAGTTGGCTGGGCTGTCTGCGCAGCTCAGCGGGGTCCGGTGGGGCGGGGCTGGTGAACGGGCGCAGGTCGTAGCGGCGTCTGCGGGAATGGATGTTGACGTTTCCATCAATGTGCCCGACCTGCACGACCGGACCGGTCGCGAGCCCGGTGAAGTCGTTGCGCACGTCGGATTCGAGACCGTCTCGTCTCCGGTTTTCGTGGGCCCGCATCCGTTCCGCTCCTGAACGCCCTGGGGAAAGCGGAAAGCGTAGCGGCACGAGCAAGTCCGTGATCGCCTGGCCAGCATTTGTCCACTTTTCCGGGGAGTTCGCCGAATCAATTGATCTTGGCAAGACTGAACACGTTCGGTGCGGACGGCGTCGCGGCCACGACCCTCGGCGGTGACGGGCCTGGAGATGCTCACGCACGGGCTGTTCGCCGACGACAGGTTCCTGCGGGCGTTCACGGAGGTCCGGAGTGGACACCGCTGAGCACGTGGCGCCGGCACGCGAACCAGTATCCGGAGTCGCATGTGGATCGGGTGGCCGCGGGAGCGGGCTCGACGAGGACTCAAGCGGGCCTCCACCAGGAACGAGCCGATGTTGTCGGTCCCCCCGAGTAACGTCTGGCCCATGAACGCTGGGGACCGGATTCAGGAGCTCGCCGCCCGCCTCTTCGAGCTGCGCGACGCGTACTACCAGGGCGCGCCGCTGGTGGCCGACGCCGAGTACGACGCACTGGAGGACGAGTTCCGGGCGCTGCTCACCGAGCACCCCGAGCTGACGCCGGAGGACAACCCGCTCGACTCGGTGGGGGCGCCCACCGTGCTGCACGCCCCGGTGCGGCACTCGCGGCCGATGCTGTCGCTGGAGAAGGCGAACCGGCCCGAGCAGGTCGAGGCGTTCTTCGGGCGGTTCCCCGGCCAGCAGGTGGTGGTGATGCCGAAGCTCGACGGGCTGTCGCTGGCGCTGGTGTACGAGAACGGCAGGCTGGCGCGCGCGGTCACGCGGGGCGACGGCACGACGGGCGACGACGTCACGTACCTGACGCGCGCGCTGACCGACGGCGTGCCCGACCGGGTGGACGCGCCGGGGCGGGTCGAGGTGCGCGGCGAGTGCGTGATGCTGCGGTCCACCTTCGACGCTTACAACAGGAAGAACCCGGACAAGCCGCTGATCAACCCGCGCAACGCGGCGGCGGGCACGTTGCGCGCCAAGGACCCCAAGGCGGTCGAGGGCCGGCGCATGCAGTTCTTCGCGTTCGACCTGACGACCGAGCCGGAGAGCGCGGACTCCGACCTGGACGCCGGTCTGCGCAAGCTCGGCTTCAGCGTTGCCGAGATGCGGCACTGCGGCACCGCGGCTAAGGCGCAGGAGGTCATCGCTTCGATCGAGGAGCAGCGCAACTCCCTCGACTACGACCTCGACGGCGCCGTGCTGCGCCTGGCCGACCGCGACGCGTTCGCCGCCGCCGGCACCCGGTCCAGCTCACCGCGCGGCGCGATCGCCTACAAGTTCGCCGCCGAGGAGAAGACGACGGTGCTCGCCGACGTGGTGTGGGACGTCGGCAAGACCGGCAAGATCGCCCCCGTCGCGTGGCTGGAGCCGGTGTTCGTGGGCGGTACGACCGTGACCCGCGCGACCCTGGCCAACCAGGAGGTCATCCGCGCCCGCAACATCAAGATCGGTGACACGGTCCTGATCCGCCGCGCCGGCGACGTGATCCCGTTCGTGGCGGGCGTGCTCGACGCCTCGAAGCGCACCGGCGAGGAGCGCGAGATCGTGCCCCCGACCGAGTGCCCCTCGTGCGCGCAGCCGCTGACCGAGCAGGGCAACAGCCGGGAACTGTTCTGCACCAACGCCGCCTGCCCCGCGCAGACCGTGCGCCGCCTCATCCACTGGTCCTCCCGCGCGGCGGCGGACATCGACGCCATCGGCCAGGTGTGGATCGAACGCCTCGCCGAGACCGGCGACCTGGTGAACCCGTCCGACTTCTACACCCTCACCAAGGAACGCCTGCTGGAGTTCGACCGCGTCGGCGAGGTCTCCGCGACCCGCATGATCGAGTCGATCGACCGCAGCCGCGCCGTCGGCCTGCGCCGCGCCCTCATCGGCCTCGCCATCCCGATGGCCTCCGAGGGCACCGCCGCCCGCCTGTGCCGCGCCGGCTTCGGCTCCCTCGAAGAGGTGGCCGACGCGGGCGTCGAGGCCCTGGTCGCCGTCGACGACATCGGCGCGAAGGTCGCCGAGTCCCTCATCCACCACCTCACCCGCCTGCGCCCCGAGATCGAACGCCTGCGCGCCCGCGGCGTGAACCTCGACGTCCGCGACGAGGACCTCCCACCCGTGGTCGCCGCCGGCGCCCCGCTCGAAGGCAAGTCCGTCGTCATCACCGGCTCCATCAGCGACCCCCGCTCCGGCGAGAAGGTCGCCCGCCCCACCTTCCAGCGCATGTGCGAGAAAGCCGGCGCCACCGCCGCCTCCTCGGTCTCGGCGACCACGGACATGCTCATCACGGGCGCGGACGTCGGCGCGAGCAAGCTGACCAAGGCGGAGAAGCTCGGCGTCGAGGTGGTGGACCAGGGCGAGATCTGGTCGAAGCTGATCGCGGCGGGCATCGCCTGACCGGCGCCCGCCTCCGGTGCCGCCTCCGCGGCGGCCGCCCTCACCCACAGCGTCGTCATCTGTCCTGCCGCGTCTCCACGCGCAACCGCTTGCCCTGCAACGGCGAGCGGCACCCGTTGTGCCAACGGGCCGAAGTCGGCGAGCAGGGTCCGCGTCACGGGCGCTGCGGTGTGACGAGGCCCGACTCGTAGGCGAGGACCACGAGCTGGGCGCGGTCGCGGGCGTGCAGCTTGGTCATGGCGCGGTTGACGTGGGTCTTGGCGGTGAGCGGGCTGATCACCATGCGGGCGGCGACCTCGTCGTTCGACAGGCCCTGGGCCACGAGCACGACGGCCTCCTGTTCGCGGTTGGTCAGCTCGCTCAGGCCGTGCCGGTTGAGCTGCGGCTGGCTCACGTACCGGTCGATGAGCCTGCGGGTGATCGACGGCGCGAGCAGGGCGTCGCCGCGGGCCGCCACCCGCACCGAGTGCAGGAAGTCCTCCGGGTGCACGTCCTTGACGAGGAACCCGGCCGCGCCCGCCCGCAGCGCCTCGAACACGTACTCGTCCAGGCCGTAGTTGGTGAGGATGACGACGTGCACGCCCGCCAGCGCCGGGTCGGCGGCGATCCGGCGGGTGGCCTCGATGCCGTCGACCTCGGGCATCTGGACGTCGACGAGCGCGATGTCCGGCAGGTGGGCACGGGCCTGCTCGACGCACTCGGCGCCGTTCGCCGCCTCCGCCACGACCGCGATGTCGTCCTCGGCCTGCAGCAGCGCGCGGAACCCGCTGCGGATCAACGGCTGGTCGTCGGCCAGCAGCACCCGGATCACGGCTGTGCCACCGGCAGCTCGGCGTGGACGCGGAAGCCGCCCCCGGTGCGCGGCGCGGCGTCCAGGTGCCCGCCGAGCGCGGTGATCCGTTCGCGCATCCCCCGCAGGCCGACACCGGGAGTGCCGTTCGGGGTGGCGGTGCCGTCGTCGTCGACCCGGATGACGAGCGCGTCCTCGCGGTGGTCGATGTGGACGCTGGCGGACGCGGCCCGCGCGTGCCGCGCGATGTTGGTGAGCGACTCCTGCACGATCCGGTACGCGGTCCGGTCGACGGCCGCGGGGAGGTCCGCGCGGTCGCCCTCGATCGTGAGCCGGGCGTCGAGGCCGGTGGTCCGCGCGCGGTCGACGAGGTCGGGCACGTCGCCCAGGCCGTGGTACTCGGTGTCGTCGCGCAGGGCCTCCAGCGTGGCGCGGAGCTCCCTGGTCGCCTCGCGGCTGGCGTCGCGAATGGCGATGAGCGCGTCCGGAACGTCCTCCCGCCGCTTCCGCGCGAGGTGGACGGCGACCTCGGCCTGCAGCTTGATCACCGAGATCTGGTGGGTGAGCGAGTCGTGCAGCTCGCGGGCGATGTGGAGGCGTTCCTCGTTCGCCCGGCGCAGCGCGGTCTCCTCGCGGGTGCGCTCGGCCTCGTCCGCCCTCTTCTCCGCCTGCCGCAACGCTTCTCCCGCCGCCGCGGCCGCGACGAGCCAGGCGATCTGGAGCACGTCCCGGCTCTGCGTGAACGCCTCGGCGGTGGTCAGCCCGCGCGGCGACAGCACGACGGCGAGCGGCAGCGCGGCCAGCATCAGCACCGACCCGGCGACCGTGACGACGTGGTGACCGGCGCGCATCGCGGCGTAGACGGCGAACAGGAACGCGATCACCGGCACGTCGAACCCGGCGGCCTGGTAGCCGAGCGCGGTGAGCCCGGTGGCGGCGAGGACGGCACGCGGGTGGCTGCGCCGCGCGACCAACGCCAGTCCGCTCGCCGCCAGCAGCGCGAAACCGAGCGGTTCGAGCGTCGTGACCGGCCGGGCGGCACCGGCGACCACGAGGCTCGCCGCCACCCCGGCCGCGATCGCCCAGTCCGTCCACCGCCTGCTCATGCGTGCACCCTAACCGGATGTTCACGCTGGTAGATCCTGCACGGGGAGGACCTTCCGGCTACCGCGGACGCAGTAGACGGGTGTCTGTGCGCGCACGACGACGCGGGCGGTCTGCGCGGCCACGCTGGGGCCATCCGTTGAAAGGGGAAAGTCGTGGTTCTCGCACAGATCGCCGACACGTACGGGATGACGGCGGGCCGCACGTGGTCGCTTATCGGCGCAGCACTCGGCCTGGCCGGGCTGGTGCTCGCGTTCGCCGGCCGCCGGTTCGCGGTGGCCGCTCTCACCGCGGGTACCGCCGGCGCGGTGGCCGGGGTGCTGGTGGTGGCGTTCGCGAAGGGCGGTCCCGGCACCGGCCACGGCATCGTCGGCGGCTACGTGTCACTGGTCGTGGGCCTGGCCGCGGTGGTCACCGCCGTGCTCAGGCGTAGAGGCGCTCGGGCTGCTGGACCGTCCGCCGGGTGATGAGCCCCGCCGCACCCCGCACGACCGCGAACTCGCCGAGCGGCGACGCGACCAGCCGCGTGTGCCGCTCACCGCCCGCCAGCACCCGGTTGTCCATTTCGGACCGGATCGCGGCGCTCAAGTGGTCGTGCAGGACGGCATAGCTGCCGCCGAGCACGACGGTCGGCACGTCGAAGAGGTTCATCAACGTCGCCAGCCCCACTCCGAGCGCCCGTCCGGCCTCGCTGACGGCGTGCCGTGCGCGTTCATCGGTCTTCAGGGCTTCCGTGAGCTCGTCGAGGTGCTTGCGTCCCGCATCCCGCAGCATGACGTCAAGCCCCGCATACCGTTCCACGCACCCACGGCTGCCACACGTGCACTGCACACCATCGCGCTCGATGACCACGTGCCCGAGCTCGCCGGCGAACCCGCTCACCCCGCGGTACACCTCGCCGCCGAGCACCACCCCGGCGCCGATGCCGACGTCCGCCGAGACGTGCACGAAGTCCTCGCCCGCCAGGTGCTTCGGCCACAGGTGGGCGAGGGCGGCGAGGTTGGCCTCGTTGTCGAGCTCGACGTCCAGCCCGAGCCGCGCGGTCAGGTGCGCGGTGAGGTCGTGGCCGACGAGGTGCGGCAGGTTCGGCGCACGGACGACCGTTCCGTTGTGGACCACGCCGGGCACCGCGAGCCCGACACCGAGGACGGTTCTCGTGGTCTTCGCGCTCTCGACGAGGTCGGCGACGCGGGCGAGCACCTGCTCGGCGGTGGCGTGCCGGTTGTCGGCGGGCACCCGGTGCCGGTGCACGGTCTCGCCGTCGAGCCCCAGCACCTCGACGGCGAGGTGCTCGACGTTGACCTCCACGCCGATCGAGACCGGCCCCTCCGGGTGGAACCGGAGCGGCTTCGACGGCCGTCCGACCCCGGTCAGGGTCGCGGGCTCCTCGACCAGGACACCGTTGGCCAGCAACGGTTCGGTCAGGTTCGACAGGGTCGCCTTGGTGAGACCGGTGCGGGCGGCCAGTTCGGCGCGCGAGCCGGGTTTGTCGACCAGGGCGAGCAGGACGGTGCGCAGGTTGCCGAGGCGTACCTGCCGCAGGTGGTCGACGGTGGTCATCGCCATCAGTATCGCCGCGCGGGGGCGGAGGGGTGCGCGTGGATGCCGGTTGGTGGGCCGACGCGAGTGGACGGGGGAGCGGCGGGTCGCGTGCTGGTGGCACATGCGCCCACACCGCACCCCACACACAACCCGGCCGGCGTGCGCACGACTCCCACCGCGCGCACGCCGCCCAAGCCCACTCCCAAGTCCCCGGTCACATCATCACCGGCTCAGGTACTTCTGCGCCGCCTCGCCATACCGGGCCCGGACCTCCGCAACAGCGGCGGCCTCGAACACCTCCGCCGCCCCGCGCGACCACGCGGGCGGCTGCGCACCACCGGCGAGCACCCACGCGGCTTGCCGGGCCGCACCGTCGGCCACGTACTCGCCGGGCGACGGCACGGTCACCGGCACGCCGAACACGGTCGGCGCGATCCGGCGGACCGCGGGTGAGGCAGCCGCGCCGCCGACCAGTTGCACGCCGGTCACGTCGGCGCCTTGGGCGGCGAGTGCGTCGAGGCCGACGGCCAGGCCGCACAGCATGCCCTCGACGGCGGCCCTGGCGATGTTCGCCGGGGTGGCGTTCGACAGGGTCAGGCCGTGCAGGGCGCCGGTCGCGTCCGGGAGGTTCGGGGTGCGTTCGCCCTCCAGGTACGGCACCAGCACCACGCCCTCCGCACCGGCCGGGGCCGACAGGGCGAGCGTGCTCAGCCGGTCGAGGTCCACGCCCAGCATGCGGGCGGTCGCGTCCAGCACGCGCGCGGCGTTCAGGGTGCACGCGAGTGGCAGGTAGCGGCCGGTGGCGTCGGCGAAGCCCGCCACGATGCCGGACGGGTCCGTCGCGCGGACCTCGCTCGTCGCGGTCACCACGCCGGAGGTGCCCAGGGACACCACGACGTCGGTGCCCGACGAGACGCCCAGCATCGCCGCCGCGTTGTCGCCGGCGCCGGGACCGAGGCGCAGGTGGCCCGCGGTGACCGACTCGGCAGGGCCGAGCACGCGGGGGAGCTGCACGTCGGCGCGGCCGAGGCCGCGTTCGAGCAGGCTCGGGACGTACTCGTCGGCCACCGAGTCGAAGTAGCCGGTGCCGGAGGCGTCCGAGCGGTCCGTCACCAGGTCGGCGAGGTCGCCGGTGCCGCGCAGCCGCCACGTCAGCCAGTCGTGCGGCAGGCAGACGGCGGCGGTGCGCTTGGCGTTCTCCGGTTCGTGCTGCTGCAGCCAGCGCAGCTTGGTGATCGTGAACGACGCGACCGGCACCAGGCCGATCCGCGCCGCCCACACGTCCGCGCCGAGCTCGGCGGTCAGGTCCGCGGCGGCTGCCGCGGACCTGGTGTCGTTCCACAGCAGGGCGTCCCGCACGACCTCGCCGTCGTCGTCGAGGCACACCATGCCGTGCTGCTGCCCCGCGACGCTGAGCGCGGCCACGTCGTCGAGCCCGCCCGCCTGGGCGGCGGCCTCCTCGTACGCCCGCCACCAGTGCGACGGGTGCACCGACGTGCCGTCGGGGTGCGCGGCCCGGCCCTCGCGCACGAGCTCGCCGGTGTCCGCGTCCCTGATGACGACCTTGCACGACTGCGTCGACGAGTCGACCCCCGCCACGAGCGTCATGTCAGCGCGCTCCCATGAGGTGCTCGAGGGCCAGCTGGTTGAGGCGAACGAACCCGAACCCGCGCTCGGCGGCCTTGTCCGGGTCGAACGACTCGGCCAGCAGCTCGTCGTAGCCCTCGCCGTCGTTCAGCGTCGGCTGGCTCAGCTCCGGCACACCGGCGGTGGCCAGCGCCTCCTGCACCTCGGGGTCGGCCCTGAACGCCGCCGCACGCTCCTTGAGCAGCAGGTACGTCCGCATGTTCGCCTTGACCGACTCCCACACGCCGGTGAAGTCCTCGGTGCGCGACGGCTTGTAGTCGAAGTGCCGCGGCCCCTCGTAGCCCGCCGTCTCCAGCAGGTCGACCAGCGCGAACGCGTTCATCAGGTCGCCGTGGCCGAACACCAGGTCCTGGTCGTACTTGATGCTGCGCTGACCGTTGAGGTCGATGTGGAACAGCTTGCCGTGCCACAACGCCTGCGCGATGCCGTGCACGAAGTTGAGGCCCGCCATCTGCTCGTGCCCGACCTCGGGGTTGAGGCCGACCAGCTCCGGCTTGTCCAGCGAGGTGATGAACGCCAGCGCGTGACCGATCGTGGGCAGCAGGATGTCGCCCCGCGGCTCGTTCGGCTTGGGCTCGATGGCGAACTTGATGTCGTAACCGCGGTCGGTGACGAACTGCGTGAGCAGGTTCAGGCCCTCGCGGTAGCGGTCCAGTGCCGCCCGCACGTCCTTCGCGGTGTCGTACTCGGAGCCCTCGCGGCCGCCCCACAGCACGTACGTCTTCGCACCGAGCTCGGCCGCGAGCTCGACGTTGCGCAGCACCTTGTGCAGCGCGTACCGGCGCACGCCCCGGTCGTTGCTGGTGAAACCGCCGTCCTTGAACACCGGGTGGGTGAACAGGTTCGTGGTGACCATCGGGATGGTCAGCCCGGTCTCCTCCAGCGCCCCCTTCAACCGGCCGACCTGCTGGTCGCGGTTGGAGGAGTCGAAGAGGTCGTCGTCGTGGAACGACATGCCCCACGCGCCGAGCTCGGCCAGCTTGTGCACGGCCTCGACCACGTCCAGTGCGGGTCGCGTGGCCTCGCCGAACGGGTCACGACCCGGCCAGCCGATGGTCCACAGGCCGAAGGAGAACTTGTCCGCCGGAGTGGGCGCGCTCATGATCCACCCTTTCGTTCAAAGCTTGAACTTAGTGCAGACCGTACGACGCCGAGCCCGTGATCGCAATAATCCGGTTCCACGTCCGCAACGCGCCTCGTAGACTTCTGATCACCATCACCGAGCGAGGGGAGTACGGCCGTGCGCGTCCGCACCGCTCCCCGCTTCGACGTGATCCTCGTGTCCTCGCACCCCGGCTGCCCGCTGCGCGCCGGGCACCGGTAGTCCGCGAAGACCCCTCTTCTCCCGGCACGTGACCTGTCGTGCCGTCCGGGTCTCGTCGGCCGCATCGCGCCGACCGCACCACCAGAGACCACCCGAAAGGCACCGCGCCATGCGCGCCATTCGCAACATCGGCATCCTCGCCCACGTCGACGCCGGCAAGACCACCCTCACCGAACGCGTCCTCTTCGTCACCGGCACCACCCACCGGCGCGGCGAGGTCCACGACGGCACGACCGTCACCGACTTCGACCCGCAGGAGCGCGACCGCGGCATCACGATCTTCGCCGCCGCCGTGAGCTGCACGTGGGACGACCACCGCATCAACCTCATCGACACGCCGGGCCACGTCGACTTCGCCGACGAGGTCGAACGGGCGCTGCGCGTGCTCGACGGCGCGGTCGTGGCGTTCGACGGGGTGGCCGGGGTCGAGCCGCAGAGCGAGTCGGTGTGGCGGCAGGCCGACCGGTACGGCGTGCCGCGGATCGCGTTCGTCAACAAGCTCGACCGGGCCGGCGCCGACCTCGACCGGGCCGTCGAGTCGATCAGGACCCGGCTGCGCACCACGCCGCTGGTCGTCCAGCTGCCCATCGGCCGGGAGGACGGCTTCCGCGGGGTCGTCGACCTGGTCGCGATGCGCGCGTACGTCTGGACCGACGAATGCGCGGAAACCGCTGTGCCGCAAGAAGCACACGCCCGCAGGAGAAGGCTGGAGGAAGCGGTCGCCGAGCTGCACCCCGGTGCGCTGGAGGAGTTCTGCGCGAAGGACGAGCTCACCGACGACACGCTCAGGAACGCCTTGCGCGACCTCACGCACGCGAACAAGGCGACAGTCGTTCTGTGCGGCAGCGCGTACCGCAACCGCGGCGTCGAACCGTTGCTGGACGCGGTCGTGGCGTACCTGCCGTCCCCTGTGGACGTACGGCCGATCGAGAGCGTGGACGGGCAACGACGACGGGCGGATCCGGAGGAACCGTTCGCCGCGCTGGCGTTCAAGGTGAACTCGACCGCGACGGGCCGGGTGACCTCCGTGCGCGTCTACTCGGGCACCCTCCACAAGGGAGACACGGTGCTCGTGAACGGCCGAACGGAACGCGTCGCGCGGATCCTGCGGGTCCAGGCCGACCGGCACACGCCGATCGACACCGCGACGGCCGGTGACATCGTGGCCGTGGTGGGGCTGAAGAACACGCGCACCGGGGCGACCCTGTGCGCGCCCGACGCCCCGCTGCTGCTCGAAGAACCGGTCACGCAGGACCCGGTCGTCTCGGTGGCGGTGGAGGCCAGGTCCGCCGCCGACACCGAACGGCTGGTCCAGGCGCTGGCCCACCTCACAGAGGAGGACCCGTCGCTGAAGGTCACGACCGACCGGGAGACCGATCAGCTGCTGCTCGCCGGCCTCGGTGAGCTGCACCTGGAGGTGGCGGTGGAGAAGGTGCGCCAGACCCACCGCGTCGAGGTCGTGACGGGACGGCCGAGGGTCGCCTACCGCGAGACGGTCGAACGGGGTGTGTCCGGATTCGTCTACCGGCACGTGAAGCAGGACGGAGGTGCGGGGCAGTTCGCCCACGTGGTGATCGACACCGAACCGGCCGACGCCTTCGAGTTCCGCTCGGCGGTCACCGGCGGGCGGGTGCCGCAGGAGTTCGTCAGGGCGGTCGAACAGGGCTGCCGCGACGCGCTCGCCGAGGGCCCGCTCGGGTTCCCGGTGGCCGGTGTGCGGGTGACGCTCACCGACGGCTCCACGCACGTCAAGGACTCCAGTGAGATGGCCTTCCGGACGGCGGGCCGCCTCGGGCTCCGCGACGCGCTGCGCCAGGGCGTCATGACCAGGCTCGAACCGGTGACCGAGGTCACGGTCACCGTGCCGGAGGAGTTCGCCGGCGGCGTGTTCGGCGACCTGGCGGCCCGGCGTGGCCGCATCCTCGGCTCCACCACCAGGGCGGACGTGGCGGTGGTGACGGCGAGCGTGCCGCTGGCGGAGATGTTCGGCTACGTGACGAGGTTGCGCAGCCGGACGCAGGGCCGCGGCACGTTCACCAGCCGCCCCACCGGTTATGCGCCCGCATAGCACGGAACGGGCCCGCCCGCGCACCGGCGCGGGCGGGCCTATGCTCGATCGAATGGTGATCGGACCGGCTCCCCACGACCGACTGCACGTGATGTCGTTCAACCTGCGCTTCGCCTCGAACGTGGAGCCGAACTCCTGGGCCACGAGACGACCGGTGGTGGCCCGGCTGCTCAACGCGGAGCAACCCACCGTCCTGGGCACTCAAGAAGGCCTGTACGGACAGGTCAAGGACGTCGCGACCGACCTGCCGGACCGCTACGACTGGATCGGCGTCGGCCGCGCGGGCGGCAGCCACGACGAGTTCGTCGCCGTCTTCTTCGACACCGCGCGGCTCGACCCGCTCGCGTTCGACCACCACTGGCTCTCCGACACCCCGAACGTGATCGGCTCGCGGACGTGGGGCAACAACGTGGTCCGGATCGTCACGTGGGTCCGCTTCGCCGACAAGCACACCGGTGCCCAGTTCGTCTTCGTGAACACCCACTTCGACCACGAGTCGGAGCTCGCGCGGCTGCGCAGCGCCGAGGCCATCCGCGACCGCCTCAACGCCCAGACGCTGCCGGTCGTGCTCACCGGCGACTTCAACGACGTGCCGGGGTCGAAGGCCTACCGCGTCCTCGGCCTGGAGGACACCTGGAACGGCTCCCGCCTCACGCCCGCGTACGGCACGTTCCACGGCTACGCGCCGCTGGTGCCGGACGGTCCGCGGATCGACTGGATCATGACCCGCGGCGCCACCACCGAGGCCGCCGCGATCAACACCTACGCCGAGGGCACCCAGTACCCGTCCGACCACCTCCCGATCCAGGCGCTGCTCCGGCTCCACTGATCCACCGGTACCGGAACCCGTCTCAGCTCGACCGCGCAGTGGTCTGAACCATTAGGTTGGCTGCATGCGCCTGAAAACAGTGATCGCGTCCGTGCTGGTGGCGGTCTCGCTCGGCTCCGGAGCGGCGGCGGCGGCCGCTCCGGCCCGCCACGAGTGCGCCACCCCGTCCATCGACCGCTACCAGCAGTGGCTGGCCAGCGGTGAGGGCACCACCGAGCCCGCGACCGGCAGCACCCTCGTCCCCGACGGGCGGCACCGGTACGCGGCGAAGATCAAGTTCCTCAACCCCGAGTGGCACGTCATGGTGCTCTGGCTCGGGAACCGGTTCGAGGCAGAGGCGGACCTGTCGCGCTCGCGCGGGTTCCTGATGACCTACAGCGCCACCGACGACCTGTACGTCCAGCTGCGGCCCGCGTCCGACTGGAGCGGCGGGGCCAAGTGGGTCACCAAGATCCCGTCGACCCGCGGCAAGGTCGTCTCGCGGTTCTTCAGCTTCGCGCCGGACAAGTGGACGACCTTGGCGGAGCTCGGTGCGCCGAACTACCCCTTGGCGGACGCGCTCGACGACGCCCGCGGCCTGGTCTTCGTCGGCAAGACGCCCAACGACCTGACGTTCAAGGGGCTGAAGGTGGACGGGTACCGGCCACCCTGCGTTTACTGACAGCGTTGTCGCGACCGGGTACGTTCCGGCGCGTGAGAGCGCTTTCGATCACCCTGGTCGCTGTCCTCACCGCCGCGCTGGCGGCTCCCGCGAGCGCGGCGGTGCGGGACGACACGTCCTCCGTCGACCCGCTGATCGGCTCGGCGGGCGGCGGCAACACCTATCCGGGCGCGGTGCGGCCGTTCGGGATGATCTCCTGGAGCCCGACGTCGACCCGTGGCGACCAGACGAACACCGGTGCCGCCAACGGGTACGCCTACGACGCCACGCGGGTGCGCGGGTTCAGCCTGACACACGTCAACGGCGCCGGCTGCCACCCCGGCGCGGCGGGGGACGTGCCGATCATGCCGCACGTCGGCGCCATCACCACGTCACCGACCGCGGACACCGGGGACCAGGTCTTCGCGAGCGACTTCTCCCACGCCGACGAGGACGCCGAACCCGGCCGGTACCGGGTGGGGCTCAAGTCCGGTGCGAGCGCCGACCTCTCCGTGACGACCCGCGCGGGCATCGGCGAGTTCGGCTTCCCCGCCGACCAGCCGGCATCGCTGCTGTTCCGCGTCTCGAACTCGTTGAACGGCAGCGAGGACGCCGAGGTCACCATCGACCCGGCCGCGCGGACGGTCTCCGGTTCCGTGCTGACCGGCGCCTTCTGCGGCCGGCGGGCGAACGGCGGCACGAACAACCAGAGGTCCTACTACCGCCTGTACTTCACCGCCTCCTTCGACCAGGCGTTCAGCGGTTTCGGCACGTGGGTCGACGCTTCGCTCAAGCCCGGTGCCACCACCGCGACCGGCGGCGAGGGCTACCTGACCGGCAACGCCCGTGCCGGCAGGGGTTCCGGCGGCTACGTGTCCTTCGCGGACACCAAGGTGCGCATGCGCGTCGGCATCTCCTACACCAGCCTCGAAGCCGCACAGCGCAACCTGAAGGCCGAGATCTCGAAGCGGGACACCGTCGAGTCGGTGGCCGGGGACGCCCGGCGCGAGTGGGCGGGGCAGCTGCGCGCCGTGGAGGTCGACGGCGGCACCGCTGACCGGCGCACGGTCTTCTACACCGCGCTCTACCACGCCTTCCTGCAGCCGAACGTGGCCAGCGACGTCGACGGCACCTATCTCGGCAGCGACCGCCTCGTGCACCGCCTGGCACCCGGCCAGCGGGTCCAGTACGGCAACTTCTCCGGCTGGGACCAGTACCGCGCCCACACCCAGCTGCTGGCGCTGCTCGAACCGCGCGTCGCCGGTGACTACGCCCAGTCCCTGCTGAACCTGGCACGGCAGAACGGCGGGGTGTGGGACCGCTGGGTGCACGTCAACGGCCCCACCCACGTGATGACCGGCGACCCGTCCGCGCCCGCTGTCGCCGGCATGCACGCCATGGGGGCCAAGAACTTCGACGTCCGCGGCGCGTTCGACTCGTTGCTGCGCCAGGCCACCGTCCCGCACCCGGACGGCCTGTCCGACAAGGGCTGTCCCGGCCAGTGCGAGGGCCAGCGCCCCAACCTCGCCGAGCACCTGCGCCTCGGCTACGCCCCGCAGGACACCTGCCACTGCTGGGGCGGTGCCGCCGAGACCCTGGAGGACGCGGTCGCCGACCAGGCGCTCGCGGACCTCGCCGACCGCCTCGGCCGCCCGTCCGCCGAGCTGCGCGCCCGCGCGGGCTGGTGGCGCAACACCTTCAACCCGGCCACCGGGTACCAGCAGGCCCGCCGCGCCGACGGGTCGTGGGTGACGCCGTTCAGCCCGTCCTCCGACCTCGGGTTCGCGCAGGGGTCCAGCGCCACCTACACGTGGATGGTCCCGCACGACGCCGCCGGTCTGGCCGCCGCGATGGGCGGTGACGACGCCGCGGTGGCCCGCCTCGACGCGTTCTTCCACCGCGCCGACGGCTCGTGGGCCACCGGCGGCGACCCGGTGCGCTACGACCCGACCAACGAGCCCGGCATCCACACCCCGTGGCTCTACAGCGAGTTCGGCCGCCCCGACAAGGCGCAGGAGACCGTGCGCGCCCTGGCGTCGCTGGTCTACCGCACCGGCCCGGCCGGCCTGCCCGGCAACGACGACCTCGGCACCATGTCCGCCTGGTACGTCTTCGCCGCGCTCGGCCTGTACCCGCGCACGCCCAGCAGCGCGGAGCTGCACGTGACCAACCCGATGTTCGCGAAGGCGCGCATCGCCGGCCGCGGCATCACGGTGCTGGCGCCGCGGTCGGCGCTGACCCACGTCGACGGCGTGCGGTGGAACGGCCGGCGGGTGGAGCAGCCGTGGCTGCCGGAGTCGTTCGTGCGGCGCGGCGGAGTCCTCGTGGTCACCGGACGCTGACCCGCACCGGCTCACCACCCCAGGTGCTGCCGGATGGCCTGCTCTTTGACCAGTTCGGCGTAGGCCGCCTGTCCCGCCGCGTTGGGGTGGTAGCTGCTGCCCAGCTCCGGGACCTGCGGTCCGTAGAAGTAGGGCCAGTCGCGGGTGGAGCACAGCTCGTGGCCCTCGAACAGCGGTGCGGGGTCGAGGTAGTGGAACTTCGTGCCGCGCGCGCCGACCCGGTCGCGGATGGTGTCGTTGAGCGCGGTCACCAATGTGCGGGCGCCGGCCTGGTCGGTCTCGTCGATGTCGACGTCGAGGGGGCCCAGGTACCGGCACGGGGTGAAGTCGGCGTCGCCGGCGATCAGCTGGGGGTAGCCCAGCACCCACACCTCCGCGTCCCGGGCCCTCAGGGCGATCTTGGCGTAGAGGTCGTCGAGCAGACCGGGCAGCACGAAGTCCACGAGCGCCTTGGACTCGCGGTACCGCGCGGAGTCGACACCGCACGACCCGGACACGCAGGCCTTGGCGAAGTCGGAGAACTTCACGTCGTTGCCGCCGATGGTCAGCGTGACGAGCCGGGTGTCGTCGCCCAGCGCGCTCAGCTGCGCCGGTTCTCCGTTCGCGGGCACCTGCACGGTGGCGGTCGTGGCGCCGGAGCAGGCCCGGAAGTCGGTGGTGAAGTCCAGGGTCCGGTCCTGGTCGACCAGCTCGGCGTAGGCGAGCGCGCTGCGGTGGCAGCCGTTGGCGTCCGAGGGCGCGGTGTAGGGCTTGACCGCTTCGCCGGAGGAGAACGAGTCGCCCAGCGCGACGTGCCGCAACGGCCCGGTGCCGCGGCCGGACTGGCCGAGCAGGTCTCCGCGCGGGTAGTCGATGCTCGCGCCCTTGAACGGCAACCGCCACAGCGTCAGCGGCGGCGTGGGGCCGTTGTTCATGCGCCCGAGGTTGCAGTGCTCGGGTTGCACGCAGGTGACCAGCAGGACCGCGTCCTGGGTCAGCGCGAGGCCTTCGCCGTGGTGCGGGGTGCCGATCGTGTCGCGTGCGACCGTGGGCTGGGCGCCGGTGTTGTGGACGGCGAGGAGCCGACCGCGCCGGTCGGTCTGCCGCACCTCGACGTGCTCGTCACCGGACCCGGTGTAGGTGAGGAA
This sequence comes from Lentzea sp. NPDC036955, assembly GCF_055608005.1. Classification (NCBI taxonomy): domain Bacteria; kingdom Bacillati; phylum Actinomycetota; class Actinomycetes; order Pseudonocardiales; family Pseudonocardiaceae; genus Lentzea; species Lentzea sp. NPDC036955. The sequence goes on from NZ_JBVJRC010000002.1 coordinate 137,454, forward strand.
CCGGGCGACGTAGACGTTGCCGTCGAGGTCGACCTGCGGCGCCGTCACGTGCTGGACCACCGCACCGGTCACCGGCGCGAACGCGGAGGAAGTCTCACCCGACGCGGACACGGTGATCATCGGGTCGGTGTGGCGGCCGTAGGTGCTCAGCACCACGCCGCCGTCCGGGGTGGCGCGCATCCCCCGCGTGGCGGTGCACCAGCCGACCGCGTTCGTCAGGCCGTGCACGCGGCTCGTGCCGTCGAGGTCGACCCGCTGGACGTGCCGCACGCAGCTCGAACCCTGGTTGTCGAGCTGGTCGACCGCGACGAACGCGTCACCGGCGGCATTGACGGAGAACCCGGTGATGACGGTGTCGTAGCCGCGCACGACCTCCGCGGCGTCCGGCCGGACGGTGCCGTCGTGGTCGACGTGGCGCACGGAGCTGCCGTCCAGCACGGTCACACCGGTGCGGTGCGGCGACATCAGCGGGAACGACCCGAGGTAGCCGTACTGCGAGACCGCGGCGTTGGCGGACAGCGGGCGGTCGAACCGCACGGCGCCCGTGGTGCGGTCGAGGCTGAGCAGCCGGACGTTCTCCGAACGGCAGTCGTGGTTGTAGACCAGCGCGTACAGGTTCCCGTCCGCGCCGATCGCGAGCGAGTGCACCTGCGTCCAGTAGCGGTAGCTGGAGCAGGACGTCCGGACCGGCGTGTGCCACAGCCGCGTGCCGGTGGGGTCGAACCCGCCGATCTGCACGACGTCATCGGTGTTGTGGTCGACGTACGGGGCGAAGTACCGGTTCTGCCCGTCGACGGCGGTGTTCGTCGAACACCCGCTCAGCGCACGCCACCCCTGCGCGGGAGCGCTGATGCGCATCCGCTCGGTGCCACCGGGCGCGAGACCGACCGCGCTGACCGGGGCGCGCTCGGAGTTGCACGTCGTGACGGCCCCGCCGTCCACGGTCCCCAGCACTCCGGCGGCCCACACGCCGCTGAGGTCGGCCGGCATGGAGTACGGGTAGCCGGACGCTGCCCGGGCCGCACCGGGCGGCACGAGGCCCTGGGTCAGCAGCACCACGACGACCAGCAGAAGCGCCCGAGCGGGACGCTGAACGGTGAACGGCACGACAGCTACATCGCGCCCGCACGTCCCGGATTACGCATTCCTCCCTGATGCACTCGAAGGAACTAGTCCGCTGCCGCGATCAACGCCTGCGGTGCCGCCTGCTTGATCCGCGTCGTCAGCCACGACAGCTGCCGCTTGGTCTCCTTCTCGCAGGAGCTCACGACGTCGAGCAGCGCGCGGTCCCGCAGCCCCTGCGCGGCCTGCCCGACGACGGTCCACGTGATGTCCGTAAACGACGCCAGCGCGTACAGGTCTTGCAGGTCGCGCAACAGCTCGACGCCACCGCTGCGGGTCTCGGTGACCTCGGCCGCGTGCAGGCGTTCCGGTTCGTCCTCGCGGTGCTCGCCGTAGCGCTGCACGAACGGCCAGAGGTGGCCGGCCTGGCTGTCGGTCCGGCCGGCCAGCACCTCGCACATGTGCTGCACGTCGGGTTCGTCGCCGTGCCCGGCGGCGATCTCGCGGAACGCGGCGGCGAGCGTGCCCAGCGAGGTGTGCAGGAGACCGAGGTAAGTCGAGAGGTGCACCGGTCACACCTTCCTGATCCGCACGGCACTGATCTTGAACGTCGGTTGCTTCGAGACCGGGTCCCACTGGGTGCGGGTGAGCTCGTTCGCGGCCTGGAAACCGTAGTGGAACGGCACGAACACCACCCCCGGCCGACACCGCCCGATGCGGACCGGGACCTCGATCGCGCCGCGCGGCGACTCCACGCGCACCAGGTCGCCGTGGGCCAGGCCCAGCTCTTCGGCGTCGGCGGGGGAGACCTCCACCCACGGGTTGGGCGCGGCCTGCTGCAACTTCGGTGCGCGGGCGGTCTTGGTGCGGGTGTGGAAGTGGTAGACCGACCGCCCGGTCGTGCACAGCAACGGGTAGTCCTCGCTCGGCTGCTCCGGCGGCGGGGTGTGCTCGACGGCCTTGAGGAACGCGCGGCCGTCCGGGCGCCGCGCCTTGTACTCGGTCGGAGTGACCGACGCGCCGGTCAGCAGGTCGTGGCCGAAGTCCTCGCAGTAGTCGGCTGCGGTGGGGAAGTGGCCGTCGGCGTAGAGCCGTTCCGCGCCGCCCCAGGGGATTCCGCCGCCGCGCAGCTTCTCGTAGGACAGGTCGGTGTAGTCGCACGGCCGGCCACGGCTGCACTCACGCCACGCGTCGAACGCGCCCTCGGCGTCCTTCCACTTGATCAGCGGGGCGCCGTCGCGGTCGCGCAGGTCCATGCGGCGCGCGTAGTCCAGGAAGATGTCCAGGTCGCTGCGGGCCTCGCCGGGCGGCTGCACGGCCTGCTCGGACAGGTGCACGACACGGGTGGCGTTGGTGAACGTGCCCTGCTTCTCGCCCCACAGCGCGGCGGGCAGCACGACGTCGGCCAGCTCGGTCGTCTCGGTCGGAAAACCGTCCTGCACCACGACGAACAGGTCCTCGCGCCGCAGGATGTCCCTGATCCTCGCCAGGTCCGGCAGCGACACCGCCGGGTTCGTCGCGGAGATCCACAGGAACCGGATCGTGCCCTGCTCGGCGTACCGCCAGATCTGCATCGCGTGCGTCGGCGGCGCCCAGTGCGGGATGGTCAGCGGGTCGACGTTCCACAGCCGCGCGAGCTCGTCGACGTGGTCGGGGTTGTCCCAGTTGCGGAAACCGGGCAGGTCGCCGTTCGCGCCGGACTCGCGGGTGTTCTGCGCGGTCGGCTGGCCGTTCATCTGCAGCACGCCGCTGCCCGGCCGCCCGATCAGGCCGCGCAGCAGGTGCAGGTTGTTGACCTGGCAGGACGCCGCGGTGGCCTGGTGGGACTGGTAGAAGCCCTGCAACACCGTCGACAGCACGCGCCCGGTGGTGCCGAAGATCTCCGCCGCCCTGAGCAGGTCGACGGGGGAGATGCGGCAGACCTCGGCGACGTGCTCGGGCGTGTACGGCTCGACGACCGCCTTGAGGTCCTCGAACCCGAGGGTGTGCGCGGCGACGTAGTCGTGGTCGACCCAGTCGTTCGCGATCACCGCGCGCACCAGGCCGTTCATCAGCGCCTGGTTGGTGCCGGGCAACGGCGCCAGGTGCACGTCCGCGCGTTCGGCCACGGGCGTGCGGCGCGGGTCCACGACGACGAGCCGCGGCCGGTCGGGGCCCTCCAGTCGGTCCAGCACCCGCGCCCACAGCACGGTCTGCGTCGCGGCCATATTGTGCCCGTAGAGGAACATCGCGTCGGTCAGGTCCACGTCGGCGTGGCACGCGGGCTGCCCGTCGGCCCCGAAGGTCTCCTTGAGCGCCGCCGCGGCCGTCGCCGTGCACAACCGGGTGTTGCCGTCCATGTGCGGTGTGCCGAGACCGGCCTTCCCGATCACGCCGAGCGTGTAGTACTCCTCCAGGAACAGCTGCCCGCTCGTGTAGAACCCGTGCGACAACGGCCCGTGCTCGGCCAGCAGCGCCTTCGACCGGCGCACGACCTCGCCCATCGCGGTGTCCCAGTCGGTCTCGACCAGCTCGCCACCGCGGCGGACGCGCGGCTTGGTGAGGCGGTCGGTGCGATGGGCCTGCCAGGAGCCGTAGAGCCCCTTGGGGCCGAGCCGGCCATGGTTGACCATGTCGCCGGAGCGACCGCGGACGCCCACCATCCTGCCGTCCTTGACGGCGATGTCGCAGCCGCAGCCGTTGCTGCACAGCACGCAGGCCGACGGCACCCACCGGTCCACATCGGACTCGGTGACGCCGTCCGCGAGCTCGAGGTCCACCCGTACCGGCCAGCGCGCGTCGCGAGCGTGCGGAGTGCGCGGTCCCCAGATGTCGTCGATGCGGTTCACCAGGAAGCGGTACCCCTCGCTGACCTGCTGAAACTGCGGACATCGCGCGCAAATCGGACGAGCCTTACCCGGGGTGCGCCCGCCGCAAACACCCGTCCGGGCGTGTTTGTGCCGCTCCGGCACGGGAACCAGCCTGGAAACGAGGAGGGCCGATGAAGGCTGTTGTGTGGCACGGCGTGGGCGACATCCGCTTGGACGACGTGGATGCCCCGCGCATCCAGGAACCGACCGACGCGGTCATCCGGATCACCCGCAGCGCGATCTGCGGCACCGACCTGCACATGGTCCGCGGCACGATGCCGGGCATGGTGGAGGGCACGGTCCTCGGCCACGAGGCCGTCGGCGTCGTCGAGGAGGTCGGGTCCGCGGTGCGCGGGTTCACGCCCGGTGACCGGGTGGTGGTGACCTCGACGGTCGGCTGCGGCACCTGCTCCTACTGCCGGGCCGGGTACTTCGCCCAGTGCGACACCGCCAACCCGAACGGCCCGGAAGCCGGCACCTGTTTCTTCGGCGGCCCCCAGCCGACCGGACCGGTGGACGGGCTGCAGGCCGAGTACGCCCGCATCCCGTACGCCATGACGACGCTGGTGCGCATACCCGACGCGGTGAGCGACGACCAGGCGATCCTGCTCTCCGACATCTTCCCCACGGCGTGGTTCGGCGCCCGGCTGGCCGAGGTCGGCTCCGGTGACACCGTGCTCGTGCTGGGCGCGGGCGTGGTCGGTCAGTTCGCGGTCGCGTCGGCCAAGCGGCAGGGCGCGGGACGGGTGATCGTCGTCGACGGCATCGAGTCCCGCCTGGACAAGGCCCGCGAGCAGAACGCCGAGACGGTGAACTTCAACGCCGAGGACCCCGCCGAGGTGGTGAAGGAGCTGACCGGCGGCATCGGCGTCGACCGGGTGATCGAGGCGGTCGGTGTCGACGCCGAGAAGCCCGGTGGCGAGAGGGGGGAGCAGTGGAAGCCCGGTGACGCGCCGGACCTCGCGCTCAAGTGGGCGGTGGAGATGGTCGCGAAGGCCGGTTCCATCGGGATCATCGGCGTCTACCCGCCGGGCTTCGAGCAGTTCCCGATCGGCGAGGCGATGAACAAGAACCTCACCCTGCGCATGGGCAACTGCAACCACCGCCGCTACCTCCCGCGGCTGCTCGACCTCGTCGTCTCCGGTGTCGTGGACCCGACGGCGTTCATCACGAAGCACGAGGAGCCCGCCGCCGCGATCGACGCGTACAAGTCGTTCGACCTGCGCGAGGACGGCTGGTTGAAGACGGTCCTCGATGTCGCCTGAACGGGTCGTCGTCACCGGGGGTGCGGGGTTCCTCGGCTCGCACGTGTGCGAAGCGCTGCTGCGGGACGGTGCGCAGGTCGTGTGCATCGACGACTTCCGCACCGGCTCGCGGGCCAACGTGCCGGAAGGCGTCGGCGTGGTCACCGCGGACGTGTCCCGGCCGCTCGACCTTCTCGGCCCGGTCGACCTGGTGCTGCACCTGGCGTGCCCGGCCTCGCCCGCGGACTACCTGCGGATGCCCGTGGACACGTTGCGCGCCGGTGGTTTCGGCACCTACCACGCGCTGGAGCTGGCCCGCCGCAAGGGGGCCAGGGTCGTCGTGGCCTCCACGAGCGAGGTGTACGGCGACCCGCTGGAACACCCGCAGCGCGAGTCCTACTGGGGCCACGTCAACCCGATCGGGCCGCGCAGCGTCTACGACGAGGCCAAGCGCTTCGGCGAGGCGATGACGATGGCGTTCCGGCAGGAGCACGGCGTGGACGCGGGCATCGTGCGGATCTTCAACACCTATGGCCCGCGGATGCGCGCGCACGACGGCCGGATGATCCCCACGTTCCTGCGGCAGGCGCTGGCCGGAGAACCGCTGACCGTGCACGGCGACGGCCGGCAGACCCGGTCGCTGTGCTACGTCTCGGACCTCGTGCGCGGGCTGCTCGCGATGGCCCGCACCGACCAGGCCGGCCCGATCAACCTCGGCAACCCGGCCGAGGTGACCGTGCTGGACGTGGCGCACAAGACGATCGAGGTCACCGGCAGCTCGTCGGAGATCCGCCACGTCGAGCCGATGACCGACGACCCGCGCCGCCGCCGCCCCGACATCGCGCTGGCACGGCAGGTGCTCGGCTGGCAGCCACGCGTTCCGCTGGAAGAGGGGCTGCGCTCGTTTGCCCGGCACTTCGCCGGGTAGCCGCTGACCATGCGAGTCCTCGGGATCAACGCGGTGTTCCACGACCCGGCCGCCGCTCTCGTGATCGACGGCAAGACCGTTGCGGCAGCGGAGGAAGAACGCTTCTCCCGCCGCAAGCACGGCAAGCGCCCGGTGCCGTTCTCCGCGTGGGAGCAGCCGGAGCTGGCCGCGCGCTGGTGCCTGGAGCAGGCGGGGCTGACGGCGGCGGACCTCGACGCCATCGCCTACTCCTACGACCCGGACCTGGTCGACGCGCAGTACGCGCCGTGGGAGGACCTGCGCACGCAGTACGTGCGGCGCGCGCCGCAGTTCCTCTCCACCGTCCTGCCGGGGCTGGACCCCGACATCGTCCAGTTCGTACCGCACCACGTCGCCCACGCCGCCTCCACCGGCCTGGCCGCACCGTTCGCGGGCAACTGCGCCGTGCTGGTCGCCGACGGGCGCGGCGAGTGCGGGTCGCACCTGGCCGGCCGGTACGTCGACCAGGAGCTGACCACGCTGGCGGCGCAGCGGTTGCCGCACTCGCTCGGGTTGTTCTACGAGGACCTGACCGAGCACCTGGGGTTCCTGCGGTCCAGCGACGAGTACAAGGTCATGGCGCTGGCCTCGCACGCGAAGCCGGTGCACCTGGACCTGATGCGCGAGCACGTGGTGGTCCGCGACGGCGGCTTCGAGATCACGCCGTTCGACTGGAACACCCTGGCCAAGCAGCGGGCCGACGACGAGGAGCTGACCTCCGAGCACGCGGAGCTGGCCGCGTCCGTGCAGGTCCGCGTCGAGGAGGTGCTGCTGGAGCTGGCCGGGTGGCTGCACGAGCACACCGGCGAACGGCGGCTCGCGATGGCCGGTGGCGTGGCGCTGAACTGCGTGGCGAACAGCCGGATCTTCGCCGAGGGGCCGTTCGACGAGGTGTGGGTCCAGCCCGCCGCCGGTGACGCCGGGACCGCTCTCGGCGCCGCGCTGCACGCGAGCACCGACGTGGTCGAGCCGATGCCGACCGCGGCGCTGGGCCGGGGTTTCTCCGACGCCGAGATCGAGTCGGTGCTCAAGACCGCGGCCGTGCCCTACGAACGCCCCGCCGACGTGGCCGCCGAGGTCGCGCGGGCGTTGGCGGACAACAAGATCGTGGCCTGGTTCCAGGGCCGCAGCGAGTACGGCCCGCGCGCACTCGGCCGCAGGTCGCTGCTCGCGAACCCGTGCTTCCCGGAGAACCTGAACCGGTTGAACGACGTGAAGGGCCGGGAGCAGTTCCGCCCGGTGGCGCCGATGGTGCTGCTCGAACGGGCCGCCACGATCTTCACCCGCGGCCCGATCCCCAGCCCCTACATGCTGTTCGTGCACGACGTCCGTCCGGAGTGGAGGGACCGCATCCCGGCCGTGGTGCACGTCGACGGCACCGCGCGGGCCCAGACCGTGGCCGGTGACCCGCTGCTCGAACGGATGCTGCGCGGCTTCGAGGAGCTCACCGGCGTGCCGGTCGTGGTCAACACGAGCCTCAACACCGCGGGCCGCCCGATGGTCGACACCCCGCGCGACGCGCTGGAGTGCTTCGGCTCGTCCCCGGTGGACCTGCTCGCCATCGGCCCCTTCGTGGTGCGCCGATGAAGTACTCCGTCGTGATCCCCACCGTCGGCCGCGCGTCCCTGGACGCGCTGCTCGACGTGCTCGAGAACGGCCCCGGCCCGGAGCCGCTGGAGGTCGTCGTCGTCGACGACAGCGAGACCCGCCTGGGCCCGGCCGCCGCCCGCAACACCGGCTGGCGCACCGCGTCCGGCGACTGGGTGGCCTTCGTCGACGACGACGTGGTGCTGCCGCGGGACTGGAAGACCCAGCTGGCCGCGGACCTGGAAGGCCTCGCGGACGACGTGGCCGCCACCCAGGCGCGGATCGTGGTGCCGCTGCCACCCGACCGCAGGCCGACCGACGCCGAACGCGGCACCGCCGGCCTCGCCGACGCCCTGTGGATCACCGCCGACATGGCCTACCGCCGTTCCGCGCTGGCGGAGTGCGGCGGGTTCGACGAACGGTTCCCGCGCGCCTACCGCGAGGACGCCGAGCTCGCGCTGCGCGTGCAGGACCGCGGGTACCGGATCGTGCGCGGGGAACGGGTCACGACGCACCCGGTCAAGCCCGCGACGTTCTTCACCAGCGTGCAGCAGCAACGCGGCAACGCCGACGACGCCCTGATGCGCCGCCTGCTCGGCCCCGGCTGGCGGTCGCGCATCGGTGGCCGGCGGGGTCGGCTGCGGGTGCACGCCCTGACCACCGCTGCCGGGGTGGGCGCGGTGCTGTGCGGGCTGACGGGCCGGCGGCGGGCCGGTGCGGTGCTGGCGGCGGTGTGGGCGGGGCTGACCGGGTGGTTCGCCTGGGCGCGGATCGCGCCGGGGCCGCGTGACGCGCGGGAGGTCGCCGAGATGGTGGTGACCAGTGCGGCGATCCCGCCGGTGGCGTGCTGGCACCGGGTGCGCGGGGAGTGGCGGCACCGGCGGGTCGCTCGGGTGCCGCAGGAGGGCGGCGAGGTGCCGGTTCCGCAGGGTGGCCGGCCGCGGAGCGGTGGAGTGGGCGAGCCGCAGGCTGTGCCGCCGAATGGGCAGCGCTCTGGTGAGTTGGGCGATCGGCTGGCTGCGGGGCTGAGCGACCGTCGGACAGCCGACTTGGACGACCGTCAGGCCACCGACCTGGACGACCGTCAGGCCACCCACCCAGGCGACCGTCAGGCCACCCACCTGGGCGATCGCCCGGCCACCCACCCAGGCGACCGCCCGGCCACCCACCTGGGCGACCGTCAGGCCACCGACCTGGGCGACCGCCGGGCCGTTCAGCCCGACCGGCTGCCGGCCGACGAGCTGCGACCGCGGCGGGCCGGCCGATGAGGGTCCTCGTCCTGCGCGCCCTCGGCCTCGGCGACCTCCTGACCGCCGTACCGGCCCTGCGCGGCCTGAGAGCCGCGTTCCCGGACGCGGAGATCACCCTGGCGGCCCCGGAGTGGCTGCGGGACGTCGTGGACCGGATCGACGCGGTCGACCGCCTGCTGCCCACCGAGGAGCTGGCGCCGATCGCGTTCGACCGGCCCGACCTCGCCGTGAACCTGCACGGTCGCGGGCCGCAGAGCGTGGAGCTGCTGCGGGCGACCCGGCCGCGGCGGCTGATCACGCACGAGTACTGGCGCGAGGACCACCACGAGGTGGTCCGGTGGTGCGACCTGCTGGAGCGCAACGGCATCCCGTGCGACCCGGCCGACCTGCACCTGCCGCCGGTCGGGCCGCGCACGAACCGGATGGTGGTCCACCCCGGCGCCAGCACCGGGGCGCGGCGCTGGCCGGCTGACCGGTACGCGACGGTGGTGCGCGCGCTGGGCAGCGATGTCGTCGTCACCGCCGGGCCCGGTGAACGCGAGCTCGCCCGCAAGGTCTCGCCGACGCCGTTCTCGGGCAGCCTGGCCGAGCTGCTGGACCTCGTCGCCACCGCGCGGCTGGTCATCTGCGGCGACACCGGCGTCGCGCACGTCGCCACCGCCTACGGCACCCCGTCGGTGCTGTTGTTCGGGCCGGTGCCGCCTCAGCTCTGGGGGCCGCGGCACGGGCCGCACCTCGTGCTCTGGCACGGCTCCACCGGCGACACGTTCGCCGCCGAACCCGACCCCGGCCTGCTGCGGATCACCGTGGACGAGGTCCTCGAAGCTGCAGGAGGTGTGCTGTGCGACCCCAGCGGATCGGTGTTGTCGGCGCGGGTTACGTCGGCCTGACCACGGCCGCGTGCTTCGCGCACCTCGGCCACGACGTGGTGTGCGCGGACGTCGACGAGGCCAAGGTCGCCGCCCTCGCCGCGGGTGAGGTCGGGCTGCACGAGCCGGGGTTGCGCGAACTCGTCGTGCGCAACGCCGAGCGGTTGCGGTTCGTGGCCGGCAACCGGGAGGCGCTGTCCGACGTGGACTTCACGTTCGTCTGCGTGCCGACCCCCACCGGACCCGACGGCGCGGCCGACCTCACGGCGGTGGAGGCGGTCATCGCCGAGGCACCGCGGGGGTGCCGGCTGGTGCTGAAGTCCACCGTGCCGGTGGGAACGGCCGCGCGGTACCCGGGGGTGGTGTCGAACCCCGAGTTCCTGCGCGAGGGCCACGCGGTCGAGGACTTCCTGCGGCCGCAACGGGTCGTCGTCGGCGCCCGCGACGAGCGGCACGCGCTGGAGGTGGCCGCGCTGTACGAACCGACCGGCGCGCCCACCGTCATCACCGACAACACGAGCGCGGAGCTGGTGAAGTACGCCAGCAACTGCTTCCTGGCGCTGAAGCTCTCCTACGTCAACACCCTGGCGGAGCTGTGCGAGCAGGTCGACGCCGACATCGACGGCGTCACCGAGGGCATGCGGCTCGACGACCGGATCGGCGCGTCCTGCCTGGAACCCGGACCTGGCTGGGGTGGTTCGTGCCTGCCCAAGGACACCCTCGCGCTGCTGGCCACCGCACGGCAGGCCGGCGTCGACTTCCCCACGCTGGAGGGGGCCGTCACGACCAACCGGCACCAGCCGCACCGCGTCGTCGACCGCATCCGCGCGGAGACCGGTCCGCTGCGGGACAAGAGGATCGGCCTGCTCGGGCTCACGTTCAAGGCAGGCACCAACGACCTGCGCGACTCGCCGGCACTCGCCGTCGCGGAGCTGCTCACCCGGGAGGGTGCCCGGCTGACCGGCTACGACCCGTGCGTCACCGGCGACCTCGACGGCATCGCCGTGCACGCCACCCCCGCCGACGCGGCGCGGGACGTGGACATGCTGGTGGTGCTCACGGAGTGGCCGGAGTTCGCCGAGCTGGACTGGCCGGAGCTCGCCCGCCACACGGCCACCCCGCGCATCCTCGACACCCGCAACGTGGTGCCGCGCGACAAGGTGGCCGAGGCGGGCTTCCTGCTGGTCACGACCGGCCGCTGACCCCGAGGTGCACCACCTTCACGGTGGTCATCTCGTCCAGCAGCTCCGGCCCGTACCCGAACCCGGTGCCCGACGCCCCGCGCGGCTGGGCCGCACCGCCGGGGGCACCGCCGAAGACGTTGTTCACCTTCACCGTGCCCACCGGCAACGCACGCCACGCGCGGGTGGCGTGCTCCATCGACCCGGTCAGCACGGTCGCCGCGAGCCCGTAGTCGCCGGAGCACGCCTCGGCCAGCCCGTCGTCGAACGTCGGCACCGCCTGCACCGGGGCGACCGGGCCGAACGTCTCCTCGCACATGACCTGCATCGCCGAGGTGCAGTCGGCCAGCACGGTCGCGGGGTAGAAGGCGCCGCGACCGGGCGGGACCTCCCCGCCGACGAGGGCCCGCGCCCCGGCGGTGACGGCCGCGGCGACCTGGCCGTGCACGAACTCCCGGTGCCGCACGTCGACCAGCGGCTGCGGCTGCTCGTTCCACCGGCGGGCCAGCGCGCACAGCTCCTCCAGGAACGGTGCGGCGATCGTCTTGTGCACGTAGATCCGCTCGACCGACACGCAGAGCTGGCCCGCGTTCGTGAACGCGCCCAGCGCCGCCTGCGCCGCCGCCCACCTCGGGTCGACGTCGTCGTCGATGAGCAACGGGTCGTTGCCCCCGTTCTCCAGCAACACCTTCGCGCGGGTGGACGCGGCGATGGCGCGTCCGGTCGCGGTGCTGCCGACGTGCGCGACGACGTCCACGTCACCGCTCACCAGCGCCGCACCGACCGGGCCCGCGCCGGTGAGCGTCTGCAGCACGCCGGAGGGGAAGAACGGGCGCAGGACCGCGTCGAGCAGCAGACCGGTGTGCGGGCAGCGCTCACTCGGCTTGTGCACCACGGTGTTCCCGGTGACCAGTGCCGCCCCCAGCAGCCCGCACGCCACCGCCACCGGGTCGTTCCACGGCGTCAGCGCCACGACCACCCCGCGCGGCTGCGGGATCATGAAGTCGACCGCGGTGCCGTGCAGCGACCGTCCACGGTGGACCGGACCGAGCTCGGAGTACTGCACCAGCGTCGAGGCGCCCGCGAGCACGCCCTCCCGCGCGGAGGCGAGCGGCCGCCCGGTCTCGGTCTCGATCACCGCGGCCAGGTCGCCGGCCCGCGCCCTGAGCTCGGCCGCGGCCGCGGCGACCGCCGCTCCGCGTTCCGCCGCCGGTGTCGCCGCCCACTCCGCCTGAGCGGTCCGCGCGGTGGCCAGCGCGGCGGTCACGTCGTCCTCACCGGCTACGGGGAGCAAGCCGACCGGCTGGTCGTCCAAGGGGCTGCGGACGTCGATGGCGTGCATGGTGGTCATGTCCGCCGGGTAGCCCTTCTGAGCAGGGAGAAACACCTGGGAGGAGAACCATGCCCGGACGCGAGGAACTGCCCAGCACGGTGGCCCGGTCGTCGAAGAAGGCCCAGCGCACGTGGATCAAGGCGCACGACTCGGCCGTCGAGTCCTACGGCGAGGGGGAACGGGCGCACCGCACCGCGTTCTCCGCGCTCAAGCACAGCTTCGAGAAGGTGGGCGACCACTGGGAGGCCAAGGACGAGAAGGGGCCGTCCGATCCGCAGGCCGAGCGCAGCACCCCGCAGCAGGGCGAGACCGCCGGCGGCGTGGACGCGAACGCGACCAAGCAGCACCTCTACGACCTGGCCAAGCGGCTGGGCGTCGAGGGCAGGTCGCAGATGACCAAGGACGAGCTGGTCGACGCGATCGACAGGGCCAACACCCGCGCGACGGCTCGGGCGCGCTCGTGAAGGTCGTCGTCACCGGCGCGACCGGCAACGTCGGCACCGCCCTGCTGCGCAGGCTCGCCGACGAGCCCGACATCGAGGTGCACGGCATCTCCCGCCGCCGTCCCGCGAACGCCGCGCCCTACCAGGGGATCACCTGGACGCCCGTCGACATCGGCCGGCCGGGCGCGGAGGAGGTGCTGGCCACCGCGTTCGAGAACGCCGACGCCGTCGTGCACCTGGCGTGGCTGATCCAGCCGTCGCACGACGAACACGCGCTGTACCGCACGAACATCGCCGGTTCGGCACGCGTGTTCACCGCCGCGGTCGACGCGGGCGTGGGGCACCTGGTGCACATGTCGTCGGTCGGCGCGTACTCGCCGGCGACGAAGGACCGCAGGGTGGACGAGTCGTGGCCGGTCAAGGGCGTGCGGTCGTCGTTCTACAGCAGGCACAAGGCCGCGGTGGAGCACCTGCTGGGCCAGTTCGAGTCGCAGCTGCTCATCTCCCGCCCGCGACCGGGCCTGATCCTGCAGTCCGACGCCGGGTCCGAGATCCGCGACTACTTCCTCGGCAGCCTCGTGCCGAAGTGGCTGTTCCGGCACCGCATCCCGGTGCTGCCGCTGCCGCGCCACCTGGTGCTGCAGTTCGTCCACGCCGACGACGTGGCCGACGGTCTGGTGCGCATCCTGCGGCACCGCCCGCACGGCGCGGTGAACCTCGTCGCCGAACCCGTCGTCACTCCCCGTGTTCTCGCCGACGTCCTCGGTGGCCGCCACGTTCCCGTGCCGGCGCGGCTGATGCGGTTCTTGGCGCACGCGTCCTGGTTGTTGCGGCTTCAACCGACTCCGCCGGGCTGGGTGGACCTCGCACTGGCATCGCCGCTGCTCAGCGCGTCGCGGGCGCGGTCGGAACTGGGCTGGGAGCCCACTTTCGGGTCACAGGAAGCTCTTCGTGCTCTTGTTCGAGGCATCGGCGCCGGTCAGGAGGTCGACGCCAGCCCGGTGCTGTGAGACGGGGAGAACCGCTTCGCCGAGTAGCGTTTCAAGCCGCTTTTCTCGGCTAAATCTCCTCTATGGACGGGACTTTCGACGCGGTCCTCTTCGACCGCGACGGCACGCTCATCCGGGACGTCCCGTACAACGGCGACCCGAGTGCCGTGACACCCATGCCGGGCGCCCGCGAGGTGTTGCACGGCCTGCGTGCCCACGGCCTGCTCACCGGCGTGGTGACCAACCAGTCGGGGATCGGCCGTGGCCTGCTCACGAAGACGCAGGTCACGGCCGTGAACGCACGGGTCGACGAGCTGCTCGGCCGGTTCGGCACCTGGCAGATCTGCCCGCACGCGCCCGAGGACGGCTGCACGTGCCGCAAACCGGCTCCCGGGATGGTCCTGGCCGCGTGCGAAGCCCTCGGGGTGAGTCCGCACCGCACGCTCTTCGTGGGGGACATCGGCTCCGACGTCGAGGCCGCGCAGGCCGCGGGCGCGGTGCCGTTGCTCGTGCCGACCGAGGTGACCAGGCCGGACGAGGTCGCCGGTGCACCGCACACCGCACCCGACCTGTTCGGCGTGCTGGAGATGGTCCGATGAGGACGTTGGTCGCCCGCCTCGACAGCGACGGTGACGTGCTGCTGGCCGGTCCGGCGGTGCGCGCGGCCGCGACGGCGGGCGAGGTCGTGCTGTTGTGCGGCCCCAACGGTGTCCGCGCCGCCGAGCTGCTGCCGGGCGTCAGCCGGATCGTCGAGTGGGAGTGCCCGTGGATCGTCAACCCGGCCTCCGACGTGCGCCCGGTCGACATCGAGGCCGTCATCGCGCTGGTGCACGGGATTCGCGCCGACGTGGCATTGGTGCTGACGTCGTTCCACCAGAGCCCGCTGCCCACGGCGCTGCTGCTGCGGCTGGCGGGCGTGCCCAAGATCGTGGCCCGCTCGACCGACTACCCGGGGTCACTGCTGGACGTGCGGTTGCGCGACGACCCGGACATCCCCGAGGCGGAGCGGGCCCTGCAGGTCGCCCGAGCCACGGGGTTCGAGCTGCCGGAGGGCGACGACGGCCGGCTCGCCGTCACCGACCCGCCGGAGGCGGACCTGAGCGGTCCGTACGTGGTGGTGCACCCCGGTGCGACGGCGCCCGCCCGCACCTGGTCGCCGGACCGCTGGGCGAAGGCGGTGGTCGCGCTGACCTCCGCCGGGCACCGGGTGGTCGTGACCGGCGGACCGGCCGAGGCCGAGCTGACCGGGCACGTTGCCGGCGCGTGCGGGCTCGACCTGGGCGGGCGCACCGGCTTCCGCGAGCTGGCCGGGGTGCTGAAGGGTGCTGCCGCGGTCGTCGTCGGCAACACCGGGCCCGCCCACCTCGCGGCCGCGGTCGGCACCCCGGTCGTGTCGCTGTTCGCGCCGGTGGTGCCCGCCGTCCGGTGGGCGCCGTACGGCAGGCACGTGCTGCTCGGTGACCAGAACGCGCCGTGCCGGGGCAGCAGGGCGCGCGAGTGCCCGGTGCCCGGACATCCGTGTCTCGACCTGGTGGACCCGGCCGCGGTCGTCGCGGCGGTCGCGGAGGTGACAGCGTGAGGATCCTGTTGTGGCACGTCCACGGTTCGTGGACGCACTCGTTCGTCCAAGGTGGACACGAGTACCTGGTGCCCGGTCCGCCGGACGGCATCGGGCTCGCCGGGCGGCCGTGGCCCGCGGCGCGCGAGATCGAACTGTCCGATGTGGACCCCGACGTGGCCGTGGTGCAACGGGTCGAGGAGCTGTCGCTGGTACCGCGCGGCATCCCGGTCGTGTACCTGGAGCACAACACGCCCGCCGCGCCCGGCCAGCGGCACCCGATGGCGGACTGGGACGGGACCCTGGTCCACGTCACGCACTTCAACGACCTGATGTGGGACTGCGGCAGGACCCGCACGATCGTCGTCGAGCACGGGGTCGTCGACCCCGGGCAGCTCTACACCGGTGAGCTGCCCAGGGCGGCGGCCGTGATCAACGAACCGGTGCGGCGCGGCCGGGTCGTGGGCACCGACCTGCTGCCGCGGTTCGACCCGGTCGACGTGTTCGGCATGGGCACCGAGCAGATCGGCGGCATGGGGGACCACGACCTGGAGTCGTTGCACCGCGAGCTCGCGCGCCGCCGCGTCTACGTGCACACACCGCGCTGGACGTCGCTCGGGCTGTCGTTGCTGGAGGCCATGCACATCGGGATGCCCGTGGTCGCGCTGGCGTGCACGGAGGCCATGCGCGCGGTGCCGCCCGAGGCCGGTGCGATCTCAACGGACGTGGAGGAGCTGGTGTCGGCGGTGCGGGAGCTGATCGCCGATCCGGCTCTTGCGCACGAGAAAGGGAAACGGGCGCGTGAGTTCGCGTTGGCCCGCTACGGGCTCGAAGCGTTCCTGCGGAGCTGGGACGTGGTGCTGAAGGAGGTGTGGGTCGGATGAGGATCGCAATGGTGTCGGAGCACGCAAGTCCGCTTGCCGTGCTGGGCGGCGCGGACGCGGGCGGCCAGAACGTGCACGTCGCGTCGCTCGCGGCCGCACTGGTGCGGCGCGGTCACGACGTCGTGGTCCACACCCGCCGCGACGGCGAGGCGCTGCCCGGCCGCGTGATGACGCCCGACGGGTACGAGGTCGTCCACGTGCCGGCCGGACCGCCCGCGGAGGTGCCGAAGGACGAGCTGCTGCCGCACATGGCCGAGTTCGGCCGGTTCCTGCACGAGCAGTGGCAGGAGAAGGCACCCGACGTCGTGCACAGCCACTTCTGGATGTCCGGTCTCGCCTCCGTGCTGGCCGCCCGCCGCTCCCGCGTGCCGATCGTGCACACCTACCACGCGCTCGGCACCGTGAAGCGCCGCCACCAGGGCGCGGACGACACCAGCCCGCCGCAGCGGGTCGCGGTCGAGCGCCTGGTCGGGCAGGAGGCGACCGTCATCGCCGCGACCTGCGCCGACGAGGTGCGGGAGCTGGTCGCCATGGGCCTGCGGCGGGACAAGACCGTCGTCGTGCCCTGCGGCGTGGACACCGACCTGTTCGGCGTGGCCGGCCCGGTGGTGCCGCGGTCGGCGCCCCGGCGGATCGTGTCGGTGGGCAGGTTGTTGCCGCGCAAGGGGTTCGCCGACCTCATCGCCGCGTTGCCGATGGTGCCCGACACCGAGCTGGTGATCGTGGGCGGACCACCGGACCTCACCGCGGACCCGGAGGCACGACGGCTGCTGGCCGTGGCGCAGTCGCTCGGCGTCGCCGACCGCGTGCACCTCGCCGGCCAGGTCGCGCGCACGGACATGCCCGCGTTGCTGCGTTCCGCGGACGTCGTGGCGTGCGTGCCCTGGTACGAACCGTTCGGCATCGTGCCGCTGGAGGCCATGGCCTGCGGCGTGCCCGTCGTGGCGTCCGAGGTGGGCGGCCTGACCGACACCGTGGTCGACGGTGTGACCGGTGTGCTGACCGCACCCCGCGACCCGCGTGCCCTCGGCCGGGCGCTGCGCACGCTGCTGGCCGACCCGTCCCGCGGCACGGCCTACGGCATCGCCGGCCGCGACCGCGTCGAGGCCATGTACTCGTGGGACGAGGTGGCGGCCCGCACCGAGCTGGTCTACCGCGGCCTCGCGACCGGCCGCCTCGTACCGACCGACCGGCTGGCGGTGGCCCGGTGACCCTCGAAAGCCACCTCGAAGGCCTGAACCACACGCTGTCCGGCCTGCAGTCCCAGGCCTCCCTCGTGCACCGCTGGGGTGCCCGCCTGGCCCACCTGCTCTCCACGGGCGGCCGCCTGCTCGCCGCGGGCAACGGCGGTTCCGCCGCCGAGGCCCAGCACCTCACCGCGGAGCTCGTCGGCCGCTACCGCCACGACCGCCGCCCGTTCGCGGCGCTGGCGCTGAACGCCGAGACCTCCAGCATCACCGCCATCGCCAACGACTACGGCTACGACCAGGTGTTCGCCCGCCAAGTCCTCGCCCACGCCCGCCCCGACGACGTGGTGCTGCTCATCTCGACCAGCGGCTCCAGCCCCAACCTCCTGGAGGCCGCACGGGCCGGTCGGGTGGCGGAGGCGAGCGTGTGGGCCCTGACCGGCGCCCTGCCGAACCCGCTGGCCGCGCTGGCCGACGACGTGCTCGCGCTGCCGGGCGATCCGTGCCACGTGCAGGAGGCGCAGCTGGTCGTGGTGCACGCGCTGTGCGAGGCGTTCGAGGCCGCGCTGCCGGTCGTGGGGCGGAGGGTGTCGTGACCGCGGCCGGGACGTCGCGGGCTGCGGTGCGAGATGGGCGGCCCGAGCTGGCCGGATCGCGCGGTACGGCGCGTGCGCGGTGCGACGTGGCAGTGCCGACAGCCTGGCGTGCGGCGCCCGCCCGCCCACCGCACGCAGCAGAGCGGAGGCCGGCATGAAGCTCGTCGTCGTCGGTGACGCGCTGCTCGACATCGACATCTGCGGCACCGTCACCCGCGTGTGCCCGGACGCGCCCGCCCCCGTCCTGGACGTCGCCGACGAGCACGCCCGTGCCGGCGGTGCCGCGCTGGCCGCCACCATGGCGGCGCGGGACGGTCTTGACGTCACGCTGGTGACCGCCCTGTCCGATGACGAGGCCGGACAGCGGCTGCGCGGGTTGTTCGAGGTGCCCGCCGTCGTGGGGCAGTCGGGACCGGTGCCGGTGAAGACCCGGCTGCGCAGCGGCGGCACGTCGCTGGCACGGGTGGACCGCGGCGGGGGCGGCCCGGCACCGCAGGTCACCGACGAGATGCTCGACGCGGTGCTGACCGCGGACTTCGTGCTGGCGTCGGACTACGGGCGTGGGCTGCTGGCCGACGAACGGCTGCGGTCGGTGCTCACGCGCGTCCCGGTCGTGTGGGACCCGCACCCGCGCGGACCGCGACCGGTGCCCGGCGCGCGGCTCGTCACGCCCAACCTGTCCGAGGCCACCGCGTTCAGCGGCACCGCCGACCCGGAGGAAGCGGCCCGCACGCTGAGGGAGACCTGGCAGGCGCGTGCCGTGGTGGTGACGATGGGCAAGTCCGGTGCGTTGCTCCACTGTGGAGGGACGCCCGTCGCGGTGCCGGCGCCCGTCATCCCGGCCGTGGACCCGTGCGGTGCCGGCGACCGGTTCGCCGTCGCCGTCACCACCAGGCTGGCCCGGGGCGCGGCACCGGACGACGCCGTGGCCGACGCGGTCGCGCGCGCGGCGGAGTTCCTGCAGCAGGGCGGTGTCTCCGGCATGCGGGCGGAGCCCGGCTCCACCGTGGACGAGGTGCGCAGGCGCGGCGGGGTCGTGGTCGCCACCGGCGGTTGCTTCGACGTGCTGCACCCCGGGCACGTGCGGATGCTCGCGGCGGCACGGGCGCTGGGCGACTGCCTCGTCGTGTGCCTGAACTCCGACCAGTCGGTGCGCCGGCTCAAGGGCGAGCACCGGCCGGTCAACGGGCAGGCCGAGCGGATCGAGGTGCTCAAGGCGCTGGAGTCCGTGGACGACGTGGTCGTGTTCGGCGAGGACACCCCCGAGCACGTCCTGGGCCGGCTGCGGCCGGACATCTGGGTGAAGGGCGGCGACTACACCGCCGAGCTGCTGCCGGAGACCGCGGTGGTCCGGCGGTGGGGCGGGCGCACCGTCGTGGTGCCGTACCACCGCGGGCATTCGACGACCGAGATCCTGTCGAGGAGGGCTTGATGAAGGTGCTGGTGACCGGTGGCGCGTCCGGGTTGGGCGCGGCCGTCGCGGACGCGGTGCGCGAAGCGGGCGGAACCCCGCTGGTGCTGGACAAGTCGGCCCCGGAGGGCGTGCACGACTTCGAGCTGGTCGACCTCGCGGACGGACGGGCCGCCGAGCAGGCGGTGCGCACGCTCGCCGAGCGCAACGGCGGACTCGACGCGGTGGTGACCGCGGCGGGCATCGACCGGTGCGGCACGCTCGCGGAGGTGCCCGCCGACGAGTGGGAGAACGTCGTGCGGGTCAACCTGTTCGGCACCGCGGCCGTCGTCCGGGCGGCACTGCCGTACCTGGAGGGCGGCCGGGTGGTCACCGTCGCGTCCACGCTCGGGCTCAAGGCCGTCAGCGACGCCACGGCGTACTGCGCCTCGAAGTTCGGTGTCGTCGGCTTCACCCGCGCACTGGCGGCCGAGACCGCGGGCCGCACCGGTGTCACGCTGGTCGTGCCCGGCGGCATGCGGACGAAGTTCTTCGACGACCGCACCGAGCAGTACCGGCCGAAGGACCTCGACCAGCTCAACCCGCCGGACCGGGTGGCGGCCGCGATCCTGTTCGCGCTCAACCAACCCGAGGGGTGCGAGGTCCGCGAGCTCGTGATCGCCCACGCGCAGGAGCCGTCCTGGCCGTGAACGAGCTCGACGAAGACTCCCGGCTCGACAGCGGTTCCTGCCGGCCGGACGACCGCACCCGGTGATCGTCGCGGCCGGCCTGAGCGCGCGCGGTGGCCTGCTGTGGTTGCCGGTGGCGGGTGTCATCGCCGCGACGGGCAGGAAGCGGACCGCCCGGCACGCGCTGCTCGCGGCCGTGGCCGCCATGCCGCTGGGCCACCTGGTGAGCCTGGTGGTGCACCGGCGCAGACCGCACTCGGTGCTGCCCGCGCGCAAGGCGTTGCCGGAGCACCCGGACTCGTCGTCGTTCCCCTCCAAGCACGCGGTGACGGCCGCCGCCTTCGGCACCGTCACCGCGGTGGAGGACCCGGTGGCCGGCGCGTTCGTCACGCCGCTGGTCCTGCTCGTCGCCTACAGCCGGCTGCGCACCCGCGTGCACTGGCCGACCGACGTCATCGGCGGCCTGGCGCTCGGTGCGGTGATCGGCTTGGCCGTGCGCGCCGGGACCAGGCGCTGATCCCGGCGCGCACGCGGGTCAGGGCCGCCTCCACCCCTCGTCGCCGAGGAGCGGGCTCGCCTGCGGTCCCATCAGCGACATCCCGCCGTCCACGACGAACGACGCGCCCGTCACGTACCCGGCGGCGGGGGTCGTCAGGAACGCCACGACCGCGGCGACCTCGGCGGCGTGACCGGGCCGTCCGAGCGGGACGCCTGGCCGCGGCTCCGTGCGCGGGTCCACGTCCTCCTGGCCGGTCATCGGCGTCGAGATCTCGCCGGGGGCAACGGAGTTCACGGTGATGTCGTGTTCGGACAGCTCCAGCGCGAGGACCTGGGTCAGCGCACCGAGTCCGGCCTTGGCGGCGCAGTACGGTGCGGCACCGACGCGGGGGAGGTGCTCGTGGACGGACGTGATGTTCACGATCCGGCCGCCGCGACCACCGGCGATCATGTGCCGCGCGGCCCGCTGGCAGCACAGGAACGCGCCGTCGAGGTCGACCGAGAGCACCTCCCGCCACTTCTCGTACGACATCTCCAGCGCCTTCTCGCTGCTGCCGGTGCCCGCGCAGTTCACCAGCACGTCGAGCCCGCCCAGCTCCTCGGCCAGCTCGTCGACGACGGAGGCGGCACCGGGCAGGTCGGTGAGGTCGAGGCGGCGCACGGCACACCGGCCGCCCGCCGCGCGGACCTCCTCGGCGGTGCGTTCGGCGCCGTCGGCGTCGTCGTGGAACGTGATGCCCACGTCGACGCCGCCGCCGGCCAGCGCGACCGCGACGGCCTTGCCGATGCCGGAGTCGGCGCCGGTCACGACAGCGCGCAGCGGCGCGCCGGCGCGGTCCTGGGGCAGGGGTGCGGTGGTCATGGGACGCGAGTACCCGCCGCGGTCGCGGGCATGCGGAGGGTGAAGTGGTTCAACGTCCTGGGCAGCGGCTCACCCAGCACACCGGAGAACGCCAGGTGCTCGCTGAGCGCGTCGAGCACCGCTCCGGCCGTGACCAGCACCAGGTCGCGGCCGGGGCACTCGCCGGGACCGCCGCTGAACGGCACGATCGCCGGGTCGCGCGGCCCGTCCCACAGCTCCGGCGCGTACCGGTCGGCGAACGGCAACCGGTCCGGGTCGCGGTGGAAGAACGGCGTGAACACCACGAACTCGGTGTTCTCCGGCAGCCACGTGCCGTGCCAGCGGGTCGCGATCGTGCTCTCCCGCAGGATGATCGGTGTCGTCGGCCACAGCCGCGCCGACTCCAGCACACCGCGCACACCGGTGCCGCCCACCGCCAGCGCCCGCATCGTGACGATCCCGGCCGCGTCGAACGCGAAGAGCCAGTGCGGCACCTGGCCGGACAGGTCGCCGGGGAACGCGGCGAGGCTGCCGGGCTCGCGCCGTGCGAGGTGCTCGTCGAGCCGGTGCTGGAAGCGTTCGCGCAGACCCTCCTGCCGCGGGTGCAGGAACGCCCAGTTCGCGTTCTGCCGCAACGCCTTCAGGTCGTCGGTGAGCTGGTCGTCGTCACGTGCGCCGTTGCCGAGCACGATCCTGCGCACGATGCGCCACCACACCTGGCTGAACCCCTGCCAGGTCAGCTCGCCGTTGCTCATCACGTGCCGCACCAGCAGGTCCACCTCGTCGCGCACGACGTCCTCGACCGGCACGTTCTCCGGCCGCAGCGCGCGTTCGTTGAGCTCGCGCAGCCGGTCGCGCTCCGGTTCGTCCGAGATGAGCACGCCGTGCGGCTGGAAGTGCCGCAGCGCCGCTTTCTTCTCCCTGGTGGCCAACGCGAACGGCTCCGGCGACTCGCGCAGCAACCGTCCCACGTCGGCCGGGTCGACCAGCACGGCGACGCTGCGGCCGGTGACGCGCAGGCGGACCGGTTCGGGCCCGTACCGGTCCCGCAGGTGCCGCATCGTGTCGATGGCGGTGGAGTCGGACTGGACCTTGTCGGCGAGCGCCATCACGCCCGGCCTGCGGACGATGACGCCTTTCGCCAGCGTGGGCAGCAACACCGTCGCGAAGACACGCGCGGTGTCGAGTCGTGAAGAGATGGCCATGCACCGGACTACCCGCTCGTGTGCGTGTGAACCGGCACGACCGGGGGTATTCGGCCAGCGGGAGGTCATCATGCCACGCGGATCGAACGCCAAACGTGAACGCCAGTACGAGCACATCGAGGACTCGGCCCGCAGCCGTGGTGAGTCACCCGCGCGGGCGAAGGAGATCGCCGCGCGCACGGTGAACAAGAACCGCGCCCAGGCCGGTGAGTCCAAGACCGCCAGCCGATCGTCCACGAAGGACAAGTCGCCGCAGCAGCGCGGCGGGCAGCGGTCCCACAGCGGCGCCCAGGGCCCCACGCGCGACCAGCTCTACAACGAGGCCAGGCAGCGCGGGATCAAGGGCCGCTCGTCCATGACGAAGAAGGAGCTCGCCCACGCCCTCGGACGCTGACGTGCCACCCACCACCACTGTCGAGGACAAGGGCTCCACGCTCACGATCCTCACCACCGAGCACTACACGCTGCAGATGGTGCGCAGCGCGACGATCGCCGACGCGTCCAGCCGGGCGGGCCACCTGCTCACCACGATCTCCGCGTCGATGATCGCGCTGGGGTTCGTGGCCCAGGTCGTGCCGCTGCCGGTGCTGCTGACGCTGATGCTGGTGATCTTCACGGGCCTGTTCCTGATCGGCCTCGCCACGCTCTTCCGCACGGTCGAGCTCGGCGTCGAGGACGTCCAGGCCGGCCTGGGGATCAACCGCATCCGGCACATGTACGGCGACATCGAACCCTGCACCAGGGACGTGTTCGTCCGGCAGGTGCACGACGACACGGTCGGCGTCGAGGTCGACTCCGGCCAGACCGCCTGGCGCAACGCCCGGCGGCCGCGGCTCATCGGCACCGCGCTGAGCGTGGCCGGTCTGGTGAACCTCGTGAACGGCCTCGTCGCCGGCGCCATCGCGGGCGCAGCGGCCGGACTGCTGCACGCCGGCCTCACCTGGTCGATCGTCATCGGCCTCTGCGTGGCCACCGTCGTGATCACCGCCTTCGGGGTGGCGCTCGGCCGCATCGGCCGTCGCGGCGTCGCACCGATCAACACCCGCTTTCCCAGGAACTGACCAACGAGGAGAACCACCGTGCAGTACGACGTCGTCGACCTGATCATGCAGGACCACCGCGAGGTCGAGCGCCTGTTCGACGAGCTGAAGAACCACCCGGAGAAGCGACCGCTGCTCACGCCCGTCCTGTGTGGACTGCTCGTCGCGCACAGCCGGGCCGAGGAAGCCGAGGTGTACCCCGTGGCCCAGCAGGAAGCCGGCGAGTCCGACGAGGTCGAGCACAGCCAGGAGGAGCACGCCGAGGCGGAGCAGCTCCTCGCGAAGCTGCTCGACGCCGAGATGGACTCCCCGCAGTACGAGCAGATGCTGCAGAAGGTCATCGACTCCATCACCCACCACGTGGAGGAGGAGGAGAAGACCGTGCTGCCCGGCATGCGCAAGCGCCTCAGCGCCGAGCGCCGCTACGAGCTGGGGGAGAAGTTCGCGCGCAGCCGCGCCGACCACCTCGGTGAGATGCCCGGCCAGGCCACCCGCGAGGAGCTGCTGCTGCAGGCGAAGAACATGGGTGTTCCCAACGCCTCCAGCATGAGCAAGGAGCAGCTGAAGAAGGAGCTGCAGAAGGCCGCCTCCTGATCGCCGTCGTCCGGCCGGGAAGTTCACCCGACCGGACGACAACCCGGCCCCCGTCCGCTTCCGTCTTCATCGGCGGAACCAGACGGGGGTCGGAATGTGAAGAAGGCACTGCTGCTCGTTGCGTTGACCTTGGCCGTGGCCTCGTGCGGCCAGAACAGCTCGGGTGAGCTCCGCTCGGCGCAGCCCACCACCGCGGTGAACGACCCGGTGGTGTCGGCCGCCGCGGACGTCGTCCAACCGGTGCTGGAATCGAGGTACGCCGCCACCTACGCGGGTCTGGAGGTCCGCGGCGACACGCTGGTGGTCCACCGCAAGCCTGATCCGGCGCTCGACGCCGAGATCGCGGGACTCGCACCGCATGCGCGCATCCTGTTCCAGGACGCCCGGTACACCAAGTCGGAGATGCAGGCCGCGGTCACGCGGGTGATGGACGACCGCGAGCACTGGAAGAGCCGGGGCGCGGACGTGAACGTCGCCGGCCCGAAGACGGACGGGTCCGGTGTCGAGGTGGGCACGGCCGAGGAACCACCGGCGGACCTCGCGGCACAGCTGCAGGACCGCTATCCGGGCATGACCTTCAGCGTGCGCAGGCAGGGCACGGTCGTGTTCCCGGTGTACACGGGACCGGTGCCCGTGCTGCCGAGCTCACCGGTGCGGAGCAGGTGAACGGCTAGGCCGACCTGCGCGAAGGGTGCGCCCCGGCGCCCGCGACCGCACGGCGGCGACTCGGCCGGCGCAGCGGGACCACAACCCCGCGGCAGAGCACCCGACCCGCCGCCTCACGACCGGCCACAGTGGACTGCGGCAGCGGCTCCGGCGTCGGCGGGATGGGGTCGGGGTCCGGGCCCGCCGGACGCGGCTGGTCGGGGCCGGGCTGCGGCGGCTCCGGCTGCGGCGGAACGGGCTGGCTCGCGGCAGGCTGGCGCGCAGAGGGCTCGATCATGACCGCCGTATACCCACAACTCCCGTGTTTTCACACCCCTGAGCTCATCGCGTGGATTCGTGGTCGGCACGAATTCCGTCGTTCCGGCTAATGAGCACCTCCCTTGACCCGACAATCCGCTGGGTGCCGGTCCCGTTTGGGACCAGCGGAACGGGAGGGCGCCGATGGTGACGGCCAAGGACTGGTTCGTCGGGGAGGACCAGGCCGACGGACTGCACTTCCTGGGTGCGGTCGAGCTCGTCGCGTTGCTGGACCGGCTCTCGCGGCGCCCGCGCTGGCCCGCGCGGGACGTGCCGCTGCCGATCGTGTTCCTGCGCAGGCCTCCCGGCGCGGCCGGTCCGCTCGAACCGCTCGCGAGCAGGCCGGAGACCGCGCGCGGCAAGCGGATCGCGTGCGCACGGGTCGACGGCGCCGACCCGGTCACGCCCGAGTCGCGGCGGGCGGTCCTCGACGACGCGATCGGCCAGCTCGCCGGCAAGGTGCCCGGCGCGGCGCGGCTGCGGTTCCCGCACTACGCGCTCGTCGGGTGGCTGCTGGCGCTGACCCTGCCCGAGGACGGCGACGCCGAGGACGAGGAACGGCACATCGCCCGCGCGTTCCGCGCCCACGTCCGCGGCCGGATGCGGATGAACATCGGGCCCGACGGGTCGCAGGACCTGGCCCAGGACTTCCCGTGGTGGATCCGGCTCGTCATCACCCTGGCGCCGCGGCTCGGGCTGGCGCTGACGGCGCTGCTGTGGCGCCCGGCGACGTGGGTGGGGGAGCAGCCGGTCGGCGGCCGGTCGCGGGGCGGGCTCTACCGGCTGGCCCGCGCGTTCGTGAAGGAGCACCTCGCAGAGCGGCACGCGGACGAGGTCGGCGACCTGCTGGTGCGCGCGTTCCTGGAGGACCTGCGGCGCTCGCACCGGCGGTGGTCGCTGTGGGGGACGGGACGGCGGCGCACCGGCTACCCGTGGCTGCTGGTGGAGAACGCCGGTCCCGCCGGTGGCGACAGCACCGGCCGGTGGCTGCTCGACTCGATCGGCCGCGCCCGCAACACCGTCACGGTCCACAAGGGACAGTCCTGGCGGGCGAACTCGCTGAGCCGGCCCGATCCGCTGCTGGTGATCGCGGCGGGCGAGTCCGCGCAGGCACCGGCAAGGCACGCGGCCGACGCGTCGGCGGGCTACCGCAGGTGGCTCGTGCAGCTGGCCCGGTCGGACAACTGGCTGCTGGAGCTGCAGACCGACGCCTCCGAACCGGCACCGGGCGTCAGCGGCGCGTTGTCGGACATGGGGCCCATGCGGCTCCGCCGTGCCGTGGCCGCACCGCTGGCGATGGTGGTGCTCGCCGCTCTCGTGGCCGCCGTGCCGTTCGTCAACCACGCCCGGTGCGAGCCGTGGTGGTCCCCGTCGGTGCGCGCGCCGCTGGAGCGGGTCGGCGAGGAGTGCATCGGCGTGTCCGCTGACCCGTTGCGCCACTTCATGCCGCCGTCCGTGCCGGAGGAGGTGCGGCCCTCGCTGCAGGACGTCTACGGCCGGATCATGGCCGAGAACGACAAGGCCGCCACCCGGCCGGACGCCATCACGATCGTGTTCCTGAGCGTGCTGACCCCGAGCACCGCCAACAGCTACACGGCCCTCGTCGAGGAGCTGCGCGGCGTGTGGGTGGCGCAGAAGACCAGTGACGTGCCCATCCGGATGCTGCTGGCCAACGGCGGCGAGGGACCGGGTGGCCGCGGTCTGGCGTCGGGCGACCTCGCGGCGGACAAGATCATCGAGCTGGCGGCGCGCGACCGCAGCGTGGTCGCGGTGACCGGGTTGTCGATCAGCACCGACACGGCCAAGTCGGTGGTGAAGCGGCTGGGCAGCAGCGCGTTGCCGGTGATCGGTTCGCTGACCTCGGCCGACGACATGGCGACGATCAACGAGTACTACTACCAGATCGGACCCAACAACCTGCGCGAGGCGGCCGTGGCGGCGTTCTACGCCAAGTGGCGGCTGGGCGTGTCGAACGTGGCGATCTTCTACTCCGGCGATCCCACCGACCGCTACAGCCAGAACCTCGCCGACGACGCGAAGACCGCGTTCGCGCTGCTCGGCATCGCGGTCGACCAGTACAAGTCCTACCGGGTCGCCAACGACGACGAAGGCCTCGCACCAGCGAGCCTCGGCCAGGGCGCCTGCCCGTCCGCCGGGAAACCGGGCTACGCGGTGTTCTACGCGGGCCGGGCCCAGTTCCTCGCGGAGTTCCTGCGCGGCATGAACAGCAGGTGCCAGGGCAGCACACCGCCGGTGCTCGCGAGCGACTCGTCGACCCGGTTCATCCTCGAGGGCACGATGGCGCAGTTCCCCAACGTGCGGCTGGACTACCTGTCGTTCGCGAGCCCCGCGGCGTGGTCGGACTGCGCGATGGTGCCGTTCTACAAGAACTACCTCGACGTGTTCCGCCAGACGTGCCAGCAGCTCGGCGACGGCCGGTCCGCCGCCTCCTACGACGCCATGCAGGTGCTGGCGGAGGGCATCCGGCAGGTGCGCCGCACGGATCCGGGCGCGCGGGTGCGGGAGGGGCTGCTCGCGGGCATCGGCAGCATCCGGCCGGACAACGCGATCCAGGGCGCCACCGGCAAGATCGGGTTCGGCGCCGCGACCCGTCTGCCGGTGGACAAGGCCGTGCTCGTGCTGCGCGCCAACACCGACACGACCTCGACACCGCTGCTGCTGTGCGGCGAACTGCCGTTCCGCGGCGGGCTGGCCGCAGGCCTGGAACCGGACGAGGGCTGCCCCCGCGACCCCTGACCCCCTGCCGGCATCTGCAAGTACTACCAACTCTTGCAGATGCCCGGGCAGCAAGGAGGGGAGGAGGTGGTCAGCGTTCGTCGGCCAGGACCGGCTTCACGTCGACCACCGGTGTGCCGTCGAGTGCCTCCAGGCCGCTCACCCGGAACTTCTGGCCCTCGACGCCGGTGACCAGCACCCGGTGCAGGCCGATCGGGTTCGGCCGGTCCGGCGACCGGGTGCTGAACACGCCGGTCTCCGGCCGGTCCTCGTCACCGCGCGGGTGCACGGCGAGCACCGCGCGGTCTGCCCGGTCCAGCCAGGTCAGCAGCAGGACCTCCTGGCCTGCCTGCAGTTCCGCCATCGCCCGCGCGTACTGGGGCACGACGACGACCCACGCCTCCGGTGCGCCCTCGTCACCCTGGCGGGGTGCGGAAGCGCGGTCGGTGAGCGGTGACTCGACGTGCCCGATCGGGAACAGGTTCATGTGCCACAGAATGTCTGGTAGCTCTCGCTGAAGTCGCGCGGGGCCGGTTCCGCGTACCGCTCCAGCCCCTCGCGCTCGTCGTAGGGCCGGCGCACCGCGTCCAGCAGCCGCTCGAACGGCCCCAGGTCACCCCCGGTCGCCGCCGCGAGCGCCTCCTCGACCAGGTGGTTGCGCGGCACGTAGACCGGGTTGACCGCCGCCATCGCCGCCGTGTCCGGGCCCTCCGCACGCCACCGCGCGAGCCACGCGTCGACGCCGGCCAGGTCCAGGACGAGGTCGCGCGGGTTGCCCCTGGTCAGGTGGTGGAAGAACGACGTGTGGTCCACGTGGTTCTCGTGCAGCAGCTTGAGCAGGTCCCCGATCAGCTGGTCGTCGCCGGCACCGCCCAGCTTGGCCCGCATGCCCTCCTGCCACGCCGTCAGGTACCGGCCCTCGAACTCCTCCAGCACACCGACGGCCTTCTTGACCGCCGCGTCCTCGTCCTCGTCGAAGAGCGGCAGCAACGCCTCCGCGAGCCGTGCGAGGTTCCACTGCCCGATGCCCGGCTGGTTGCCGTACGCGTACCGGCCGCGGTGGTCGATCGAGCTGTACACCGTCGCCGGGTCGTACGCCTCCATGAACGCGCACGGCCCGTAGTCGATCGTCTCGCCCGAGATCGTCATGTTGTCGGTGTTCATCACGCCGTGGATGAACCCGAGGTGCATCCACTGGGCGATGAGCCTCGCCTGCCTGCCGACGACCTCGCGGAAGAACTCCAGGTAGGAACGGCCGGGGTAGTGGCGTGCGATCGCGTGGTCCGCCAGCCGCCGCAGCAGGTCCAGGTCACCGGTGTTGCGCGCGTACTGGAAGCTCCCGACCCGCAGGTGGCTCGCCGCCACCCGTGCCAGCACCGCACCCGGCAACGGCGTCTCGCGGTGCACGGTGGCGCCCGTGCCCACGACCGCGAGCGACCGGGTGGTCGGCACGCCCAGCGCGTGCATCGCCTCGCTGACGACGAACTCGCGCAGCATCGGCCCGACCGCCGCCAGCCCGTCACCACCGCGGGCGAACGGCGTCCGGCCAGAGCCCTTGAGGTGCAGGTCCCGCAGCTGCCCGTCGACCTCGATCTCGCCGAGCAGCAGCGCACGGCCGTCACCCAGCCTGGGGGAGTAGCCGCCGAACTGGTGGCCCGCGTAGGCCTGGGCGACGCCCTCCGCCGCGTTGCCGGTGAGGAACCGCAGGCCGTCGCCGGTGCGCAGCCAGGCGGGGTCGAGGCCGAGCTCGCCGGCCAGCGGCTCGTTGAGGGCCAGCAGGGTCGGGTCCCCGACCTCCGCCGCCTCCCAGGCGACGGCCATCTCCGGGACGGCGGTGGCGAACTGGGTGCCGAGAGTGGTGCTCACGTCCTTCACGGTACGGGGGTGCCCGGCAGGACAGCGCCCATGCCCGTTCCACCTCCAGCGCGATCCTCACCAGGGTGACCGTTACGCGTGTTCCGGCGGCGACCCGCTCGGAACCGGTCGAGCCGCGCGCCACGGGTCGTCGGCGGGCAGCCACACGCCGGGCCGGTGCAGCCCCAGGTCGCCCGCGCCCCGTGTGATCGCCTCGGCCGCGGCCAGCACGGTCGGCCGCACCTCGTCGGCCCGCCGCACCAGCGACCACGTCCACAGCACCTCCGGCTCGACGACCGGGCGCGCCACCAGGTCCGGCGGCAGCGGCGTGGTCTGGCCCTTGGGCGAGTTCAGCACCGGTGTGACGCAGCGCCGCACGTGGTCGAAGAACGCGGGCCCGGTGATCGCGCCGTTGTCGATCCGCACGACCCTCGCGCCGGAGAACTCCGCGAGCTCCTCGGCGTACTCGTTCCACGACCGCCACGAGGTCACGTCGTCGTCGACCAGCACCGCCAGGTCCCGCGCGCGCACCGGGCTCGTGTCGGTGCCGGGGGAGACCGCGTAGAGCCGGTCGGCGCCGAGCAGGTCGGCGGTGAGCCCGAGCCGGTCGAGGTCGGCCGCCCGCACCCAGCACACCGCGAGGTCGAGGCTGCCGTCGGCGACCCGCGCGGCCTGCGCGTGCGACGGCACCACCCAGGCGTCGACGTAGAGCGGTGCAACCCCGGCGGTGCGCAGCGACAGGTCCGGCGGCACCCAGTTCACGTAGCCGATCCGCACCGGCGACGACCCGGACAGCTGCTGCGCCTGCTTGCGCAGCTCGTCGGCCCGGTCGAGCAGCGCCCGCACCTCGGGCAGCAACGCCGCCCCGGCCGCCGTCAGCGCCACCGTGCGGCGGTCCCGGTCGAACAGCGCCACGCCCAGCGACCGTTCCAGCGCCTTGACCTGTTGCGACAACGACGGCCCCGCGATCAGCAGCCGCGCGGCCGCCCGGCCGAAGTGCAGCTCCTCGGCGACGGTCACGAAGTACCTGAGTTGACGCAGCTCCACGGTCTCATCGTAGGAGGCTGCGCCTTCCACCAGAGAGATGGACGGTCGTGGAGATCACGGGTGTGCGAACGCACGATGGGAGCATGGAAGTCGAACTCGTCGTGCAGTCCGAAGTGGACCCTTTGTGGCGTCGGGTGGTCCGACGGTGAGTGCCCGCGCCGCCGTTGCCCTCGCGGCGGGCATGGGCCTCGGCCGGTTCGCCTACACGCCGATCCTGCCGCTGATGACCGCCCAGGCCGGGCTCACCGCGTCGGCAGGCGCCGGTCTGGCCACGGCCAACTACCTCGGCTACTTCGCGGGGGCGGTGGCCGCGACGGCCGCGCGGCTGCACACGCGGGCGGTGCACCGGGCGGCGCTGGTGGTGCTCACGCTGTCGCTGGCGGGCATGCCGCTGACCCACGGCGTCGTGGCGTGGTCCGCGCTGCGGTTCATCGCGGGAGCGGCCAGCGCGCTGGTCTTCGTGCTCGCCGTCAGCACCCGGCCCGGCTGGGGGATGAGCGGTGTCGGCGCCGGCATCGCGCTGTCCGGGGTGGTCGTCCTCGCCGACAGCCGCTGGCAGGTCTCGTGGTGGCTGGTCGCGGGCATGTCCGCGCTGTTCACCGCCCTGGCCTGGCAGTTGCGCCCGGTCCCGCGCCCTCGTGCCGCGACCGCGCGCGGCGGCCCGTTCGCCCGGCTGTTCGCGGGGTACGCGCTCGAAGGCGTCGGCTACATCATCGCCGGGACGTTCCTGGTCGCCGCCGCCGGTCCGCTGGGCAGCGGCGCGTGGGTCCTGACCGGCCTGGCCGCCGCCGCGTCACCGTTCCTGCTCGCCCGCCTCGACCAGCGGCGCGCGTTGACCGGCGCCCTCGTGGTGCAGGCCGCCGGCATCGCACTGCCCGCGCTGAGCACGGACCCGGTCGTCGTGGTCCTGGCCTTCGTCCTGTTCGGCGCCACGTTCCTCGGCATCGCCCTCACCGCGCTGAACCTCGGCGCCGGCCTGCACCCGAACTCCGCCGCCCTGCTGACCGCTGGCTACTCCGCGGGCCAGGTCGCGGGCCCGCTGCTGGCGTCCCCGCTGCTCAGCCGCGGCTACCAGCCGGCCCTGCTGCTCGGCGCGGCCGTCGTGCTCACCGCCGCCGGGGTGATCGCGCTTCCACGCCCAGATCCGCCGCGCCCGTCCAGGAGGAGGAGCAGTGAAAAGTCAGTCACAGCAACAGGAAGCACCGGCTGATGAGCAGTCCTGCGTCCACGCCTGACCCTCCGGTACCGGCACCCCGGGTGTATCCGCGGTGTATCGGCCGTGGATGGGATGCGGCAAGGCTCCTGACCGCGACACAGCAGGTCATGCGAAGAGGGGATTCTCCGATGCGTTTCACCACAGTGACGGCCGCGGTCGTCGGCGTACTGGGCGCGGCTCTGATCAGCACCGCCGCCCCCGCCAACGCCACCGAGCAGTACACCGGCACCAGCGCGGTCGAGGTCGCGGCGCCGTGGCTCGAGGACACCGCGTCCGTGCCGGCGGCCGAGGGCGACTTCACGATCCAGCAGACGGCGGCCGGTGCCGTCAACTGGATGTCCAGCCGCCGCGGCAGCACCGCCTACGAGGGCTACTGCGAACGCGCCGTGCGGCTCGCGTGGGACCGCGCCACGCACCACGCCTCGGCGATCGACCACTGGCGGTCCTCCGACGGCACCCGCCGCACCACGGGCACGCCGCCCAAGGGCGCGTTCGTCTTCTGGAACATCAGCCAGTACGGCCACGTGGGCATCGCCGACGGCAACGGCGGCTTCTGGTCGACCAGCGTCGGCGGCAAGATCGGCCACGCCGGCTCGGTCGGCTACTTCAGCAACTACCTCGGCTGGAAGCCCGGCAACAGCAACTGACCGAGTGCACCCGCCGCGCGTGCCAGCGTGCGCAGCGCGGCGGGTTCGCCCTCCCGGTTGCCGGTGCGGCGGTAGGTCTCCAGCGCCTGCTGCACCAGGTCGTGCGCGGCCTCCGGGCAGCCGTTCGACAGCAGCGCCTCGGCCAGCTCCACCTGCGCGAACGCCGTGCACCGCTCGTCGGTGAGGTCCTGCAGGATCGACACGGCCCTGCGCGCGGAGACGAGCTCGGCGTCGTGCTCGCCCAGGGAGCGGTGCAGGGCGGAGAGCCGGACCAGCACCAACGCCTCCCGGTGCGCGTCACCGAGGTCCGCCGCGAGCCTGCGGCCGCTCATCAGCCACACGCGCGCCGACTCCTGGTCGCCCAGCGAACCGTGCACCCCGCCGACCGACGCCCGCAGGTGGGCGACGGAGTGCAGGTCACCGGCCGTCTCCAGCAGCTCCAGCGCCTCGGTGTAGCAGGCCATCGCCCGCTCGTGCTCGCCGCGCAGCCGCCAGACCGTGCCCACGCCCGCGATCGAGATGCCCTGGCCGCGCGGGTCGCCGGCCACGCGGTAGAGGTCCCGCGCCGCGAGCATGCCGCGTTCGGCGTCGTCGAACTCGTCGCGGTAGATGTGCACCTGCGCGATGCCCCGCAGCAACGCCGCCCTGCCCTCGGCGGACCTCGTGACCGCCAGCGCCCGCCGGTGGGTGCGCGCCCAGTCGTCGTAATGGCTGTGCAGGTCGAAGTACGGCACGCACGCCGCCGCCAGCTGCCACGCCACGTCGTCGAGCCCGGCCGCCGCGGCCAGCTCGACCGCGCCGCACAGCGTGCGCCGTTCCGCCTCGAACCACCCGACCGGTTCGGCCAGCAGGTGCTCGGGCGCCCGCACCGCGGCGACCGGGGCGATGGTCGTGCCGAACGTGACCGGCAGCCGCCGTGCCGCCGTGACGGCGAGCCACAACCACGTGCGCAGCGTGCGGTCGAGCGTCTCCGCCCGGTCCGGGAGCGCGTCGGCCAGCTCCAGGGCGTGGCACCGCAGCAGGTCGTGCAACCGGTAGCGGGGCTGCCCGAGGCGGTCGGTCCCGCACGCCTCCAGCAGGTGCGCGTCAACCAGCCCGTCGAGCAGGTGCTCGCTGCCCGGCCGGTCCAGCAGCGCGTCCACGACCCAGCCGGGGAAGTCGTGCGGCCCCAGCAGCGCCAGCCGCACGAACGCGGCCGCCTCGTCGGCGGGCAGCTGCCGCACGCTCAGGTCGAAGCTCGCCCGCACCGCCAGCTCACCGGAGGACAGCTCGCGCAGCCGCGTCGACTCGTCCACCAGCCGCGCCCGCAGCACCCGCAACGGCCACCCGCCCCGACCGGCCAGCCGCGCGCCCGCGACCCTGATCGCGAGCGGCAGGTGCCCGCAGGCCGCCGTGATCGCCGCCGCCTCGTCCGGCTCGGCCTCCACCCGATCGCGTCCGGCGATCCCGGTCAGCAGCTCCGCCGCCTCCGCCGGTGCGAACGGCAGCAGCTCCACCTGCCGCGCACCAGGCAGCTCCGACAGCCGCCGCCTGCTCGTGAAGAGCACCCCGCACCCCGCCGCACCCGGCAGCAACGGCTGCACCTGCCGCACCGACGCCGCGTCGTCGAGCACCACCAGCACCCGCCGCCCCGCGAGCTTCGAGCGGAACAACGCCGCCCGCCCCGCCTCCCGCGACGGCAGCCCCGCACCGGTGATCCCGAGCGCGTGCAGCAGTTCGGTGAGCACGTCGGCCGGGTCGCGCGGTCGTTCGGCCGTGCCGCCGAGGTCGACGTAGAGCTGCCCGTCCGGGAAGTGCGCGGCGACCTCGTGCGCCACCCTGACCGCGAGCGTCGACTTGCCCACGCCCGGAGCGCCGGTCACGCCCGCGACCGCCACCTTGCCGCTGTCGCGCAACGCTTCGGCTAGCTCGGCGATCTCCGTGGCGCGTCCGCAGAAGTCGGCGACCGACGGCGGTAGCTGCCGGATCGGCGGTGCGTTGTCTTCTTCTTCGCCGCGCAGCACGGCGAGATGTGCCTCTTTCAGCACAGGGCCGGGTTCGAGTCCCAGATCGTTCGCGAGCCGTGCGCGCATGTCCGTGTAGACCTTCAACGCCTCGACGCGCTGGTTCGTGCGCTTCAACGCGATCATCAGCTGATAGCAGATGCTCTCGCGATAGGGATGCACTTCGAGGAGCGCGCGCATCTCCGCGATGACCTCGTCGCCCTGTCCTCGTGCCACCTGCAACGCCAGCCGCTGCTCGGTCGCCGTCAGTCGCGCTTCCTCCAACCGGGTGATCGCGGGCTGCCACGCGTCGTTCTCCGGCAGGTCCTCGACCGGCCGGCCGCGCCACAACCCCTCCGCGGTCCGCAGCAGGTCGAGTGCGTCGCCGCTGGTGCGCGCCTCGGTGACCAGGTGCTCGAACCGCAGCGCGTCGAGCTCGTCGGGCGTCAACGCCAGCACGTAGCCCGTGCCGTTCGTGCGCAGGCATTCGCCGAGGACCTGCCGCAACTGCCACACGTACGTGCGAACGTTCGCGACCACGGACCGCGGCTTGCTCTTCGGCCAGAGGACCTCGACGATCTGGTCGAGGGACACGGCGCTGTTCGCGTTCAACGCGAGATGAGCGAGCAACGCCCGCTGCTTCACCCCGCCCAGGCCCATCCGGCTGCCGTCCCGCCACACCTCCAGCGGCCCCAGCACGTTCACCCTGGTGATGGCCCCTCCTCTGGCGTGTTCCCGCTGACAGCAGCCCGCGCACGCGGCAGGATAGCGGCGGCAGCCCGCCGCCAAGACCCATTCGCCAGAAGATGTGGTAGCTCGTCAACCATGCACAAGCGTCACCTCGTCGCACTCGCGCTGCTGCTGAGCGCCTGCGGCTCCGAGACGTCGGTCCCCGCGATCGCGCCGACGTCCGCCCCCGAGCAGACCGTCTCGCCGCTGGCCGACCAGCACGCCCGCCTCGACGCCATCGGCACCCTCCTCACCTCCTGCGTCACCCGCCTGCGCGGCGAGCCCGTCGACCCCGCCGACAACTGCGCGAAGGTCATGCCGGACGTGTCCGAGGTGATCGGCGAGGTGGAGAAGAAGGGCGACCGGCTCTCGCCCACGACCCGCAGCGCCGTCGCGGACGTGCGCAAGCAGCTCGGGGAGATCCAGTCGTGCGAACCGTGGTTCGCCGCGGGCGGTCAGACCGCCGATCCCCGGTTGGACCAGCGGTGCCGTGACGCGTGGGACGCACTCTTCAGGAGCTACTCCGCCATCCGCAACGCCGCCTAGGGCTGCTCGAACCGCGTCGTGAGCACCGACGAGATCTCGTGGTGCCGCAACAGGAACGCCTTCTCGTCCAGCTTCTTGCGCCGCAACCACCCGGTGACCTCGGCATTGCACTTGCTGGCGTTGCACGACCCGCACGCGGGCACGACGTTGCCCAGCGTGTACCGGCCACCGCGTGACAACGCCTGCACGCAGTCCTTCTGCAACGAGCCGGCCGCGGAACCGCAGTAGGCGCAGCCGCCCCACGAGGACTTCAGCGCGTCCCACTGCGCGTCGGAGAGGTCGTGGGCGACGCGCGCCATCCGCTTGCGGCGTTTGCGCGCCGCGCGCACCTGTTTGCTACCGCCGGTCGCCACGGGGTGGAAGCGTACGCATCGCGATGGTCAACAGGTCGGAGGCGGGGCCGCGGGGTGCCCTGCCCCTGGTCCACACGGCGCGCAGCGCGCGGTCGAGGTTGAGGTCGGTCACCTCGACGCGGACCAGCGCGCGGGTCGCCAGGTCGGTGGCGACCGCGTGTGCGCTGAGCACGGCAGGGCCGATGCCGCCGGTGGCCGCCGCCTTGATCGCGGTGGTCGAGGACATCTCCAGCAACGGGTCCGCGGTGATCTCCAGGTCGATCCCGCACAGCGCCGACCGCAGCGCCTGCCGGGTGCCGGAGCCCTGTTCGCGCGACACCAGCGGCGTGGCGGCCAGCGTGGCGGCGGTGATCCTGCGGCGGCGGGCCCACGGGTGGCCGGGCGCGACGACCAGCACCAGCTCGTCGTGGCCGACGACGCGGCTGTCGAGACCGGCGGGCACGTCGGTGCTCTCGATGAAACCCAGGTCGGCGCGGTCGGCGAGCACCTGGTCGGCGACGTGCGCGGAGTTGCCCGCCGTCAGGACGGTCGCGGTGTCCGGGCTGACCGTGCGCAACGCGATCAGCCACGCCGGCAGCAGGTACTCGGCCACGGTCAGGCTCGCGGCGACCTTCAGGTGGCTCTGCCGGTCGGCGCGCAGGCTCGTCAGACCGGCGTCGAGGTCCGCCGCCTTCGCGAGCACCGGTGCCGCCCAACCGGCGACGAGCTGCCCCGCCGTGGTGAGCGTCGCGCCGCGCGAGGTGCGTTCGAGCAGCGCCACGCCGACGCGGGCCTCCAGCAGCCGGAGGCGTTCGCTCGCCGACGGCTGGGACATGCCGTGGGCCTTCGCGGCACGGCCGATGCTGCCGAGCTCCGCGACGCTCAGCAGCAGCTCGTAGCTGACGAGGTCGGTGACGCGTCCCGGCAAAGGCATAGGGGCAGCCTATGTCGTCATCGGAGATCGGTGCCTACCGAGGTGGACGGGCACAGGGCACCTTGGTGTCGTGACCGCTCTCGCACCTCACCCACACACCGTGCCCCATGAGGTGCGACGAGCGGCGCCCTTCGGCCCCAACCTGTTCGCGTCCGTGATGGGCACCGGCATCGTCGCCACTGCGGCTGCCTCGCTCCCGCTGCACGTCCCCGGTCTGCGCACCGCGGCGACGTTCGTGTGGCTGCTGGACGCGGCACTGCTGGTGTTCCTCACGGTTGCCGCAGTCCGCAGCTGGACGTGGGCGACCGTGCGCGCGCAGCTGCGCGACCCGGTGATGGCGCACTTCTGGGGCGCGCCCGCGATGGGGTTGATGACGGTCGGCACCGGCGCGCTGCTGCTGGGCGCCGACCTCGTCGGCCTGACCGCGGCGCTCGCGATCGACTGGACGCTGTGGACGCTCGGCACCGTGCTGGGCCTGGTGACGTCGGTCGTGGTGCCGCTGCGGATGTTCGGCAGCGGTGAGCTGCCGTTCGCCGGCTGGCTGATGCCGGTCGTGCCGCCGATGGTGTCCGCGGCGTCCGGCGCGCTGCTCGCCGCGCACCTGCCGCCTGGCCAGTTCCAGCAGACGATGGTCCTGCTCTGCTACGCGTTGTTCGGCGTGAGCCTCTTCGCGACGGTCTGCCTGGTGCCGCAGATCTGGCACCGGCTGGTGCAGCACGGCCCCGGCGGTGCGGTGCCGACGCTGTGGATCGTGCTCGGCCCGCTCGGCCAGTCGATCACCGCCGCGAACCTGCTCGCCGGCGTCGCGGTGCTGCCCGGCCAGACCGCGTTCGCCGTGCTGTACGGCGCGACCACGTGGGGCTTCGCCCTGCTGTGGGTGGCCATCGCGACCGCGGCGACCGTGCGCGCGGCACGGGCCGGGATGTCGTTCGCGTTGACGTGGTGGAGCTTCGTCTTCCCCCTCGGCACGCTGGTGACCGGCACGAGCGCGCTGGCCGCGAAGGTCCACTCGCCGATGTTCGTCGTCGTGGCCGTCGTGCTCTACGCGGCCCTGGTGCTGTCGTGGGCGACCGTGGCGGTGCGCACGATCACCAGTTTCGTGAGTCCCCGCGTGCGTTAGGCGTGGCTGGACCACGTCGAGCCGCGGTGCGGCGGAGGCGGTCCGCGCGGCGTGCGCGACCACCTGCGCGTCGCGTGGAGCAAGTCAGCGGCGACAGATCGAAGTTGGTCGTCGTGATGCATGAAGTGCGGGAAACAGCTCGGTGAGGACGTAGCGCTGCCGTGCAGTGGCAACCATTCGAGACTTGCTGACGGACGTCATACCGCTGGGCAGATCGCGCGGGCGTACCGTTTGAGCCTTCCTCCCCGCCCTCTCGGGACATCCGATCCCTCAACGATCTTGTCCGGGCGGACTCGCCTTGCTAGTCCCTTGGCAGCTGCACGATGAGCACCGGTGTTCCGGTGATCGTGAGGCTGTCGCCTGCGCGCACTGGCTGGCTGGTGCCGTCGAGGGTGCGCACCTCTGTGGCGCCTGGTGGGAGGGCTGTCGTCGCGGTGTGCTCGTGGGTCCAGCGGATCGTGAGCAGCTGACCGTCGTCCGCGGTGAACTCGCATTGCCACACGGTGGCAGGCAGACCGACGGCGAGCCCTTGACCGCATCCCCGGGTCCTGGTGCGGGTCAGCCACCGTTGCAGCTCCTCCACCGCGAGTGCGGCGCTCGTGGGTGGGCTGCCGACGGTCTGCAGCGTGATGGGCAGGCCGCCACCGCCCCAGTTGTAGAAGTAGGTTCGTTCGAGGTTGAAGCGGGAGCCGTGGATCGCGACCAGGTAGAAGCGTGCGGCGTAGTCGATCGCACGCTGCTCGTCCAGCCGTTCGTCGCGCACGTATTCATAGGTGACACCGGTGTTCCACAGGCGTGGGTGCACGCCCGCGTCGTGCAGGGCACCGTCGATCTGTTGCAGGAGGTCGATCATGGTTTCCGGCGGGTCAGCCGCGCGTTGCTGATGCAGTTTGAGTCCTGCGACGTCGCAGTGGTCGTAGCCGCGCAGCTCGGTGAATTCGCGCAGTACGGAGCGGCCCTCGTCCGTCCACAGCCGATCGATCGAGGGGCACACCACGACCGCTTGCGGGTCGGCGGCCTTGATGGCGCGCCCGGCAAGCTTGGTCATCTCGACCAGAGTGGCCGTCGTACCGGAGAAGTAGCGCTGGTCGTTGGCGTGGACCCAGACCTCGTAGGCGTCGATCCGGCCGTGGTAACGGGTTGCCACTGCGCTGACGAACTGTTCCCACACGGTCAGGTCGTCGGGCGGCGCGCTACGCGAACCGTCTCCGTACGGTGCCTTCGGCCCGGCGGGCGCGGCCCACTCCGGTGTGCCGCCGAACACCAGCGTGGCCGGCAGATCTGCCTTCCGCGCGCCGACGACGAGGCGGTCGAGGACGGTCCAGTCATAGGTGTCGCGCCGCGGCTGCAGCCTCGCCCACCGCGTACCGCTGTCCCAGAACCGCAGACTGCCGACCCGGAACGACGGCATCACCCCGCTCGCCGAGGATGCCGTCACGCCGAACAGCGACGGAGCCAGCGGCTGCTCGCGCTGCCAGGACGGACCGGTGATCTGCCGCTGCGCGGCAACGGGTCCGACGTCCGTGCCGCTGGCTGCCAGCGACACCAGGACGAGCGCGAGCATGAGCACGACGCACACCCGGGACAGGGCGCGCGTGCGCGGCAGAGACCGAGGAAGTGCACGAGGTTCCGGTGCTCGATCCGCGGTGTGCGGCATCACCGGTCGGCCTGTCGCCGCCCTCCACTGCGCGAGCAGTTCGACCAGTTCCACGTCATCGGCTGAACAGGCCGTGGCAATTCCGACTACGGTCTGGTAGTCGGGCGGGACTGTTTTTCCAGAGCAATACCTGTGCAGGGTGGAACTGCTGACGTGTGCTTTTCTGCCCAACTCGGAATAGCTCAGTCCGCTCCGCTGCTTGAGCTTCGCAAGGTGACACGCGAGTTCTTCGTTCCCTTCCGGCACACCTACCGCCCTCCCCAAGCTCAGGTGTCACGGGCCAGTATGGCAGTCATCCCATGCTCGGAGGTAGGGCCTGGTCAGGGCATGTCGCGCCATGTCGGGATGGTGGCGTGTTGTCCGAGTGCAGGTGCGTCGGCATCGTGTGGCGTGGCCGTGCGGTCACGAACATCGCGCGAAAACACAGGAAGTCCATTCACAGCCCAAGGGGATGATTTGTTAAACCGAAGTATGCTGTGCCGTCGTTCGGTGAACGCCGCAGTGGTTGCGCTGATGCTGCTTTCCGGCAGTGTCGTCGCGGTTGCGCCGACTCCGGCAGAGGCCGCCGCAGTACTGACTGCAGGCATGACCGGTCCTCGCCCATCGGCGACCCGGATTCCATTCTCGATCTCCGACAAGGTGTCCGCGTCGGTCGACGTCGGTACCGGCAATCTGCTGGTCACGACCTCCGATCTGGCGCTGCCCGGCATCCAGGGCGATCTTCAGCTGGGTCTGACCTACAACAGCCTGCGTCTGGGCACGGGCGCCGCGCTGCCGTCCGGATCGGCCGGCGCAGGATGGGCGATGAGGGTCGGCCAGGACACCAAGGTGGTCCTGAACTCCGACAACTCCGTGCTCTACCTCGCGCCCGAAGGCCGCGAGGGCCTGTTCCAGCCCTCCGGTGCGACGGCGTACACGGCACCTGCCGGTTTCAAGGTCGCGATGGTGAAGACCGCCTCGGGCTGGACGATCACCGACCACGACAGCAACTCGGTGTCGGCGTTCGACTCGACCGGACGGCTGGTGTCGATCAGGGACCGCAACACCCAGACCTCCACGTTCACCTACACCTCCGGCAAGCTGACCCAGATCGTGTCGACCCGCGGCGGTACCGGTGCCCGGACGGCGAACCTCACCTGGTCGGGCAACCTCACCACCATCGCCCAGACCGGCGACGAAGGCACTCCCCGCAGCGTCGTCTACACCTACACCTCAGGCAAGCTGACCAAGATCACCGACCCGACCTCGCGGGACACCCGCTTCGGCTACGACGCGACCACCGGCGATCTGACCACGATCACCAACGGCGCCGGCAAGCAGACGGCCATCCAGTACGACACCTCGCACCGGGTCAAGAAAGTGACCCAGGAGAACCCGGCCGGCGGCGCGGCAACCCGATTCACCTACTACTCCGCCGGGGAGACGCTGGTCGCGAGCCCGAACAACACCGAGGCCACTCCCGCCAACGGCCCGCAGACCGACTACTTCCTCAACGCCCAGGAACTCGTGACGTCCGTGACCGACCCGCTCGGCCGGGGACGGGCCAAGACCTACACCCCGTTCCACGACGTCGCGACCTCGACCAGCGGCACCGGAGGCGTCACCGTCTTCGGGCACGACCCGGCCGTGAACGCCGGTGAGTCGCTGACCAGCATCACGTCGCCGACCGGGGCGAAGTCCACCGCCACCTACGCCAACACCGGAGCGGCGAGGTACCTGCCGTCCGGCGGTACCGATGAACAGGGCAACAACAAGCTGCTCACCTACGACGGCGCCGGCAACCCGCTCAGTTCGACCAACGCCACCGCGAGCGCGACTTCGAAGGTCGACTACAACGCCGACGGCACCCTCAACACCTCCACCGACCCGCGCGACAACCTCACCGACTACACCGCCAACACCGATCACCAGGTCACCGACATCACCCCGCCGGCCGGCTCGAGCCTGGCACCGACGGTGATCTCCTACGACGGGTTCGGACGGCTGCACGCAGTCCGCGACGGTCGCGGACTGCGCACGATCTACGCCTACGACCGCGCCGACCGGGTCAAGACCATCCAGTACTCCGACACCACGCCCGACGTGGCCTTCACCTACGACGATGCCGGGAACGTGCTCACCCGGACCGACGCCTCGGGCACGACGACGTTCACCTACGACGCTCAGAACCGGGTCACCTCGCGCACCGCGACCTCCGGCGGCGGCACACTGTCCTACGGCTACGACAAGGCAGGCAACCTGACGTCGAAGACCGACGCCCGCGGTACCACCGGCTACGTGTACGACGCGGCCAACCAAGTCACCGAGATGACCCTGCCGAACGGGCAGAAGACCGCTTTCGCCTATGACGACAACGGCAAGCGCACCGACACCTGGTTCAACGCCAACGCCTCCCGAACCACCTTCGCAGCCCACACGAAAACCGTCTTCGACAAGGCCGGTCGGATCTCACGGACCTGGACCTCACGCGCGTCCAACGACGCGACCAAGACGTTCGACACGGGGTTCTGCTACTCGCCCCACGTCGCCGGGCAAGCGTGCCCGTCGGCATCGGCCGGCACCGACACAGGTCTGATCAAGTGGTCGACCGACAACTTGAACTCCGCGCTGTCTCTCTACAGCTATGACACCTCCAACCGGCTCACCGCGGTCTCGAACCTCGGCGGTCACGACTACGCCTACACCTACGACAAGGCCGGCAACAGGCTCACTGCGAAGGTCGACGGCACCACCGCGCAGACCCTGACCTACAACACGGGCAACCAGATCTCGAACACCGGCTACAGCCATGACGCCGCCGGGAACCGCACCGCCGACCCGACCCGGGGCAACTTCACCTACAACGCGGCAGGCCAAACCACCGCCCGTACTCAAGGATCGTCTTCGAGCACCTACACATGGGGCGGTGGCGACCAGAACGAGCTCGTCTCCTCCACCACCGGGGGGAGCACAACGAGCTACGTCTACGGACGCAACGACACCAACGGTGTCCCGATGCTGCAGTCGATCACCAAAGACGGTCAAACCAGCTACATCGACACCGACCCCACCGGTTCCCCCATCGCCTTGCACACCCCTGCCGGAGTCCACTACTACGCGCTCGACAACCAGGGCAGCCCGGTCAACCTGATCACCAACGCCGGAGCCGTGTCCGCCACCTACACCTACGACCCCGCCGGAAAACAGCTCAGCGCCACCGGAACCGCAGCCTCGTCCAACCCCATTCGTCACACCCAAGGTCTGCTTGACGAGAAC
The DNA here is from genome assembly GCF_055608005.1 of Lentzea sp. NPDC036955. Lineage (NCBI taxonomy): Bacteria > Bacillati > Actinomycetota > Actinomycetes > Pseudonocardiales > Pseudonocardiaceae > Lentzea > Lentzea sp. NPDC036955. The sequence continues at coordinate 180,707 of NZ_JBVJRC010000002.1, forward strand.
ACCGGTTGGCTCAAACACGGCGTCCGCTGGCACGACTCGGCCACCGGCAACTGGACTGCTCTCGACCCCATCAGCCTGATCCTCGAGCCCGACATCGCCAGCCGGTACGCCTACGTCGGCGGCAACCCCGTCAACCGCGTCGACCCCACTGGCCTGTACGCCGATACCTCAAGGGCGTGTCTCGCCGGCGCCGTGGGTGCTGCCATCTACGCGTGGCCCGCCGGCCCTGGAGCTGTGACCGCCGCTGCTGCCGGAGCGTGCTTGACCGGCGTCATCACGAACTGGATATCGAACGGGCTCGGCGATTGACCCCACAACGAGGCCGTCCCTCAACACGCCGTATCGACAGGTGCTGAGGAAGTAGCCGCGGCACCCGCACAAATATCAGGGGTCATCGCGAGAAAGGTGGTCACCTGGTTTCGGCCAGGAGCGTGGTCGGGCGCTCGGCTGGGGTGTCCCAGTCGAGCGCTTTGCGTGGGCGGTGGTCCGGTTGTGCGGCATGACTTCCGGCAGACCTGCAAGAACCGCCATCACATGTGTCTTCGATGCGACCGCGGTGATGCGCCGCCGCCGCAGGCAGGCTCGGTCGGCTTTGGAGGAGTGGGCCTTGTCCGCGGCCACCGCACGGGAACGAGTCCGGGGTTGACCAGCTTGTCCGTCCCAGCCCCCGAGGAGAAGCTGCCTGCGCACGGACGGCTGCGGGTTCCGAGCCCCACTTCGGCACGAAGGTGTCGGGACACACCGCGAGACGCCGCCGCAGAGCGGGCAAACTGCGACGGGCAAGCGTGCCGAGCCGGTATGCCTGTTCATGGCCGAAATCGCGGTTGCCGAGCAGGTAGGTCACGTGATCCTGGCCCGGAACCCATCTCCTTCAGCAGAAGCGCCGAGGAGGATTCCCGGTTCGCCAGGACGATGGCCGCATCGAGGGGTGTCGAGCGAATCAACGTTGTAGGCCCGCACGTTGAGCCGGCGCTTCTCCTGGCGTCGTGCTACCTCCCGTTCGGGAGCCTTCGGCCACGCGGCCAGAACGACCTGAACGCAGATGATCTCTCCTGGGGCCTCGCCGTTCGGACCGGTGAGCCTCTTCGCGTACTCGCTGTCGCCCTTGCCCTGGGTGGTCTTTTACGCCGAAAGTTCCCGTGCGCTCGTGCCGGCCGGCACGAAGGTGGTCTGCTCCTCGGCGACAACGACGCCGTCGAACCCGCCGGTGGACGTTCCGGAACCACCGGGCATGTGCAAGCGTGGTCGTGCCCAGCCCAAGTCGCGTGTCGGCTGCGGTGGACCGGAACACGTGACGAATCCCGTGTTGTCAGGTGGCCCGCTGTTACCGCGTTCACGATCTTGATCGTCGCGCTCTCACTGGCGACCATCGGCCGGTTGGCGGCAATTGGGGTGATCTGACAACGTTGTCATTCGCCTGTAACTGCAACCAACTCAGTGTGGTGGCAGCGTGAGAGCGTTTCCGCGCGCCGACGACGCGCAGCACTTTCGCGACAGCGCCCTGACCTGCCAAAACAGGTTGGAAAGACTCGCTGCTCCCGCGATCATGACTTCCTGTGTTCAGATGAACACGGGATCAGTCCCGGGTTTGCGTGTTGGAGTTCCCCTTCCAGAGTGACCCAGTCGACTGCGCCGCCGAACACCGGGCTGCCGGGTTCGAGCAGTCGTCCTGCTGCAAGAGCGCCTACCGGCACCGGGTCGAACCCGATGTCCGCCAGGAACTCCGCCACCAGCGCGAGAGCGGCCGGGTCGTCGCCGGCGACGCCGAGTGCGCGGCCGGCGGGTGGTCAGTGGTTCATCGCGTCCACGACGACCTTGCCCGCGAACGGCGCCGGGTCGAGCTCGCCGAACCGGTGCCACGGGATCGCGAGGACCACGAGCCCGGCGTCCACGACCGACCGGTCCGCTTGCATGTGCGGACTGCGTGGAGATAGTCCACGGACGGGGGTGTTTGGATCGCGACCAGAATGGTGAGCTGAATGCGGCCGCAGCATGTATCCGCAGCTCAACGCCCGGTTCCGGGTCATTGTCGAATCCCGAAAGGGAAGGCTATCCTAATTGCCGTTCGAATTGCGGGCCGTGGTGAGCGGTGGCATCGTCCGAATCACCGGACCACATTCCCACCACGGATCACAGGAGCGGACATGACCACCCTCGAGAACCCGGCGATGCCCGCCGTCCACGAGTGCACCGTGAGCGGCTGCTCCTACAACCACGACGGCTGCCACGCCTTCGCGATCACCGTGCGCGGTGACAACGGGGCTGCCGACTGCGGCACGTTCATCCCGCTGAGCACCAAGGGCGGCCTGGACAAGGTGATGGCCCAGGTGGGCGCCTGCACCCGGACCGACTGCGTGCACAACGCGTCGCTGGAGTGCACCGCGCAGAGCGTGCGGGTCGGGCAGGGCGAAGGCGACCACATGGCCAACTGCCTGACCTACCAGCCGCGTTGAGCTCGTAGCGCTCGAACAGCACCGCGGTCACGCATCCGGCGTGGCCGCGGTGCCGTCGTTCAAGCAGAGGCAGACGGCGTGCCGCGCACCGCCGCTAGTGCTCCAGGCCGAGGGCCAGCGTCAGCTCCAGCACCCGCTGCGGTGACCCGAGGTCCGGGAACAGGTCCCGCAGCTGCTGCATCCGGTACCGCACCGTCTGCGGGTGCACGAACAGCGCCGTCGCCACCTCTTCCCGCCGCCCCTGGTGCAGCAGCCACGCCCGCAACGTCTCCTCCAGCCGGCGCGCCGAGTTCTCCGGCAGCGCGTGCAAGGGGGCCAACGCGCGTGCGCGCAGGTCGGCGTACGCGTCGGCATCGGCGGTCAGTACCAGTTCGACCAAGTGCTGCTCGGTGTCACGGATGTCCGCCGACACCGCACGCGCGCGCAACGCCCGTGCGTATGAGGCTGACGCACGCACCCAAGGTCGCGCGGGACCGACAACGGCGCTGCGGTCGGTCAGCTGGCGCAACAGGTGCGCGCGGTCGGCGTCGGGCACCAGCAGGACGCCGGTCGCGTCCGGCAGGTCGTCCAGCACCAGCGTGCCGGGGTCGAGCGCGCGGAACGCCGGGCGGGCCTGCGCGGCGGGCAGCAGCACCACGGTCACCGTCGTGGGCGGTGGCCAGCCGGCCCTGTTCGCCGAGGCCAGCAGCGCCTCGGCGCCCGCGCCGGTCAGCAGGTCGCGGGCGAGCTGTTCCAGGTGCCGTTCGTGGGCCATGCCGCGTGCGGCCAGCTCGTCGGCGTGACCGGCGGCCGACGCGGCGGACAGCTCGTCGATGTAGGCGAAGGTCAGCTCCGCGAACTTCGCCACCTCCTCGGCGGGCAGGCCGGCCGCCACGGCGCCTTCGGCGAGCCCGCGCCAGGCCACGCGCGCACCGACGCGGTAGGCGCTGAGCAGGGCGTCCATCGAACGGCCGTCGCGGACCTCGCCGCGGCCGAGCTCGTAGGCGGCGTCGCTCGCGTCCCCACCGGTGGCCACGCCACCCGCGAGGTCCAGGTAATGTCCGAGCGCCGTGCGCACCGCACGCCGTATCGTGCCGCCCATCCGGCCCGACAGGGCACCGGCGTAGCTCGGCACCTCGTCGATGATGGCCTGCACCACCTCGTCGGCCGTGGTCTTCAGGGCCGCCCGCAGCGCGGTGACCGTCGTCTCGTCCAGGGCCAATTCGGTGGCCCGCCGCATTGCCTGAGTCACGATTTGTTCCCTGCGAACAATCTGGTCGAGCAAATTCACGTCCTGCGGACAGGACTTTACGCCCTGTGGCGCATCAAGCTGGAGTCATGACGAGTGCCGCCCTACGCAGCAGGGCGTGGAAACTGCTTGAGCTGGTCACGACGCCACTGCTGCCGTCCGACTACCTCGACCTGGTGAGCCCGCTGCGCGCGGGCGCTGACCTGCGTGGTCGCATCGAGGCCGTCCACCCCGAGACGGGGGACGCCGCGACCATCGTGATCAGGCCGGGCAGAGGCTGGCGCGGTCACGTCGCCGGCCAGTACATCCGCGTCGGTGTCGACGTCGACGGCGTGCGCCTGTGGCGCGCGTACTCGGTGACGTCACCGACGAACCGCGCCGACGGCCGCATCACGATCACCGTCAAGGCCATCCCGGACGGCAAGGTGAGCAACCACCTGGTCCGCAAGGCCAAGCCGGGCATGGTGATCCACCTCGACCAGGCCACCGGCGAGTTCGTGCTGCCCGCCGCGAAGCCCGCCAAGGTCCTCTACCTCACCGCCGGCAGCGGCATCACGCCCGCGATGGGCATGCTGCGCGACACCCGGCTCGACGACGTGGTGATGATCCACTCCGCGCCACGCGAAGAGGACGTCATCTTCCGCAACGACCTGCACGACCTCGTCGCCGACAAGGCGCTGCGGCTGCTGGAGCTGCACACCGACACCCACGGCATGCTCGACGTCGCCCGGCTCGAGGACCTCGTGCCCGACTGGGCCGAGCGCGAGACCTGGGCCTGCGGTCCCGCGGGCCTGCTCGACGCCGCCGAGGCGCACTGGGCCCGGCACGGCATCCCCGAGCGCCTGCACACCGAGCGGTTCCGCCCGACCGTCGTCGTCGCCGGCGAGGGTGGCGAGGTCACGTTCGGCACCACGGGCAAAACCGTCGAGGCCGACGGCGCCACCCCGCTGCTGGACGTCGGCGAGAGCGCCGGCGTGCTGATGCCCTCCGGGTGCCGCATGGGCATCTGCTTCGGCTGCGTCACGCCGCTCAAGTCCGGTGCCGTCCGCGACCTGCGCACCGGCGAGATCACCGAGGCAGAGCCGGGCGTGCTCGTGCAGACCTGCGTGTCCGCTGCCGCGGGTCCGTGCGAGCTCGAACGCTGATCCGCACCCCACCACAGACATCCTTCCCCCGCGAAGCGGCCCACCTCCAGCCGCCGAACCCCTCGAAAGCGAGCTCCATGACCGCCATCGACCCCACCGCCCACCTCACCGACGAGCAGATCGAGGAGCTCGGCCGCGAGCTCGACGCCATCCGCGACGAGGTGATCGCGAGCCGCGGTGAGAAGGACGCCGCCTACATCCGCAAGGTGATCTCGGTGCAGCGCAAGCTGGAGCTGACCAGCCGCGGCATCCTGCTGTTCTCGATCTTCCCGCCCGCGTGGCTCATCGGCACCGCCGGCCTGTCCGTGGCGAAGATCCTGGAGAACATGGAGATCGGTCACAACGTCCTGCACGGGCAGTGGGACTGGATGCGCGACCCGAAGATCCACTCCACCACCTGGGAGTGGGACCACGTCTCGCCGGCCGACCAGTGGAAGCACTCGCACAACGAGCTGCACCACACGTACACCAACGTGATCGGCAAGGACAACGACCTCGGCTACGGCATCATGCGCGTCGACGAGGACCAGAAGTGGCACCCGATGCACCTGGGCCAGCCGCTGTGGAACTTCATCAACGCCTGCTTCTTCGAGTACGGCATCGCCGCCTACGACCTGGAGCTCGGCAAGAACCTGCACAAGCGCCGCCGCAACAACCCCGAGTTCCGCGCCCGCGCCAAGGCGGTCGGCCGCAAGATCCGCAAGCAGGTGCTCAAGGACTACGTGATCCACCCGCTGCTGTCGGGCCCGTCGTTCCTCACCACGCTCGCCGCGACGTTCACCGCGAACCTGGTCCGCAACCTGTGGTCGCACTCGGTGATCATGTGCGGTCACTTCCCCGAGGGCGTGCAGGTCTTCGAGCGCCGCTCGATCAGGGGCGAGACCCGCGGCCAGTGGTACCTGCGCCAGATGATGGGCTCGGCGAACATCAGCGGCAGCAAGGCCATGCACATCATGACCGGCAACCTGTCGCACCAGATCGAGCACCACCTGTTCCCGGACCTGCCGAGCAACCGGTACGCCGAGGTCGCGGTCAAGGTGAAGGCCCTGTTCGAGAAGTACGAGCTGGACTACGTCAGCGGACCGCTGCCCAAGCAGGTGTTCTCCGCGTGGCACAAGGTCTTCCGGCTCTCGCTGCCGAACAAGAAGGTCAAGCAGACGACGAAGAAGTCCGAGAAGGAACTGGTCGCCGCCTGAGCACCTGGCCAAAAGCTTTGTCCGCCCCCTCGTTGCTGCTCAGGCGTCTGCAAGTACGACTTGGGGCGTCAAAGGCACGACAGCTGGCAACCTGCTCAGAAGGTGCCGTGTCTTCCGGCGCCGTCCGTGAACCGGGCGGCGCCGGCTGCACCCTCACGGGCCACGACCGGCACACCGGCCGCGCCTTCCGCGCGCAACGCCTCCGCGAGCGGCAGGTCGAGCCCCGCGTAGGTGGACGCCCGGTCCGCGAGCACGCACTCGAACGGGAACCCGGCGATCTGCTCGGCCAGCTCCAGCGCCGCCGCGACCGCCTGACCGGGTTCGACGACCCGGTTGGCCAGTCCCATCGCGAGCGCCTCGTCGGCGGCGACCGGCCGGCCGGTGAGGATCAGGTCGAGCGCCCGGCCCAGGCCGACGACCCTGGGCAGCCGGACCGTGCCGCCGTCGATCAGCGGCACGCCCCAGCGCCGGCAGAACACCCCGAACACCGCGTCGCTCTCCACGACCCGCAGGTCCGCGAGCAGCGCCAGCTCCAGCCCGCCCGCCACGGCGTGCCCGCTGACGGCCGCGATCAGCGGCTTGCTCAGCCGCAACCGGGTCGGCCCCATCGGACCGCCACCGCCGCCCGCGGGGTCGAGCTCGTTGCGCCGCGCGGGATCGCCGACCGACGTCAGGTCCGCGCCCGCGCAGAACGTGCCGCCCGCACCGGCCAGCACCGCCACCCGTTGCGCGGGGTCGGCCTCGAACGCCCGGAACGCCTCCAGCAGCTGCGCGGCCATCGGGCCGTCGACCGCGTTGCGCCGGTCCGGGCGGTCCAGCCAGATCAGCGTGGTGGTGCCGGACACCTCGACGCGGACGTCCTCCACGAACCCTCCCTCAGCGCGGAACGGACTGGGCGAAGGCGAACACCCCGTCCGGGTCGTACCTGCGCGCGACGTCCCGCAACCGGGCCAGGTTGTCGCCGTAGTACGCCTCGGCCCATCGTGGCAGCTGCGGGTCGATGTAGTTGACGTAACCGGAGTCGCCGACCAGCTCGCCGAGCCCGTCGCGCACCTGGCCCATCGCCTGCGCGGTCGCGGTGGCGTCGGCCGGCGGTGTCTTGAAGTAGACCTGCGCGCAGGCCAGCGCGGTGCGGTGGGGGAACGCGGTGGCGGCCGGCGCGACATCGGACACCGCGCCTCCCAGGCCGTCGAAGATCAGGTACGACTCGCTGGACTGGCCGTTCATCAGCGCCACGGCCCGCGCGGGGTCGCTGATCGGCTTCTGCACGATCCGCGACGACGCCACGAACGACTCGTGCTGGATCCCGGTGCCCGCGAAGTACTGCGTGGCCTCGGGGTAGCTCTGCGGCTGGACGAACCGGGACGCGGGCGCGGGCAGCGCCGCCAGCAGCGAGGTCAGCTCGCCGGGGGTGCCGACGAAGCAGCCGCCGACCCGGCAGGTCGGCTCGGCGGCACCGCGCACCACGACGTTGGACCACAGCTCGTTCGGCGCCTGCGCGATCCAGCCCTGCCACGCGCCGAGCACGTCGGCGACACCGGCGTCGTACTGCAACGAGAAGACGGTGACCTGCGGCGCGGGCACCGTGCCGAACACGAGCTCGGTGACGATCGCGAAGTTCCCGCCGCCACCGCCGCGCAACGCCCAGAACAGGTCGGGCTCCTGCTCGGCCGAGGCGGTGACGACCCGGCCGTCGGCGGTGACCGCCGTGGCCGAGACCAGGTGGTCGCAGGTCAGGCCGTACTTGCGGGTGAGGACGCCGATGCCGCCGCCGAGCGTGAGACCGGCGACGCCGACGGTCGGGCACGTACCGGTGGGCAGGCACCGGCCGGACGCGGCGAGCACCCGCGCCACCTCGCCGAGCTGGGCGCCGGCCCCGACGCGGACCCGGTCACCGGGCAGCACCTCCACCGCGGCGAGCTCGCGCAGGTCGACCTGCAGCCCGTCCTCCGGCGAGGAGTAACCCGCGTAGCTGTGGCCACCGCCGCGGGCGGCGATCGGCACCCGCCGCCGGGCCGCCTCGACGCACGCCCGCACGTCGTCGGCCGACGCACAGCGCGCGACGGCGGCGGGGGTGCGCTGGTTCCACACCGGGTTGAAACCCTGGTAGGTGAACCCCTCCTGGTCGGGCAGCAGCAGCTGACCGGACAGCCGCGCCCGCAGCGCCGCCCAGTCCGGCGGTCCACTCGGAACGGACGAACTGGACGGTGCGGCCGCTGCCGGCGTCGGGGTCGAGGTCGGCGTCGGGGGAGGGGCGCCGGTGCAGGCGGCCAGCGCGGTGGCGGCGCCCGTCAGCCCGGCGGCCAGGAGGAAGCTGCGTCGATCGACTGCCACGCGGCCATCGTGGCACGACGTGATCATCACGGCATGTCGTGATCACCCGTGGCGTTCGGCGAGCGGGTGTCGTCTACTTGTGCCCATGGCAATCGTCTCTCCTGGCTTCTCCGGGCGGCGCCGGTCCTCCGACGTGCAGCTCCCGCCAGGGCAGTACCTGGCAGAGGACTTCCCGGTCCTCACCGCGGGCCCGACGCCGCGGGTGCCGACCGACCGGTGGGAGCTGACCATCAGCACCGAGGCCGGGCACAGGCACGTCTGGTCGTGGCAGCAGCTGATGGAGCTGCCGGCCGAGAAGATCACGACGGACATCCACTGCGTCACCAAGTGGTCGAAGCTCGGCACGCGGTGGAAGGGCGTCTCGCTCGACGTGCTGCTGGAGGAGGTCGAGACGGCGGCGGACTTCGCGCTCGTCCAGTCCTACGGCGGCTACACGACGAACCTGCCGCTGGAGGACCTGCTCGATGGGCAGGCCTGGATCGCCTACCGCTACGACGGCGACGAGATCACGCCCGAGCACGGCGGTCCGGCCCGGTTGCTGGTGCCGCACCTGTACTTCTGGAAGTCGGCGAAGTGGGTCCGCGGGATCCAGTTGCTGCTGGAGGACGAACCGGGGTTTTGGGAAACCGCCGGTTATCACGACTACGGAGATCCATGGCGCGAACAGCGGTATCAGGGCGACTGACCTGGCGGGTGGCCTCGGTCGCCGAGAACAGGGCCATCACCGCGAGCGCGCGCAGCCTCGTGCTCGACGTGCCGGACTGGCCGGGTCACCTGGCCGGCCAGCACGTCGACGTGCGGCTGACCGCCGAGGACGGCTACTCGGTGCAGCGCAGCTACTCCATCGCCTCCGCACCCGACGGCGACCGGGTCGAGCTGGCCGTGCAGCGGGTGGCCGACGGCGAGGTCTCGCCGTACCTGTGCGACGTGCTCTCCCCAGGCGACCAGGTGGAGCTGCGCGGCCCGGTGGGCGGCTGGTTCGTCTGGCGCGCGACCGATCCGGCACCGGTGCTGCTCGTCGCGGGCGGCTCCGGCATCGCGCCGCTGATGGCGATGGTCCGCGCGCGGGCCGAGCAGGGCAGCCGCGTGCCGTTCCGGCTGGTGTACTCGGTGCGCACGCCCGAGGACGTGTACTTCGCCGACGAGCTGCGCCGGCGTGCCCGCGAGGACGCCGGTCTGGACGTGCACCTCGTGCACACGCGACGGGCCCCGGACGGCGCGCCGGAACCGAAGCGGATCGGCGTGGCCACGTTGAACACGCACGGCTGGCCACCGGACTTCACCCCGAACTGCTTCGTGTGCGGGCCCACCGGTTTCGTCGAGACGGTGGCCGACATCCTGGTGGCACTGGGCCACGACCCCCGACGTGTGCGCACCGAGCGCTTCGGCTGACAGGAGACCACCGATGAGCGACGACCACGTCGACGGCAACGCGCTCGCGGGCGACCTGCGGGAGATCTTCGCCGTGGACCTGACTGCGGCGACCGGCCGGTGCGCCGGCTGCGGCCACCGGGGCTCGGTGGCGGCGCTGCGGGTCTACCGCAACGCGCCGGGCCTGGTGGCGCGCTGCCCCGAGTGCGAGGAGGTCGTGCTGCGGCTGGTGCGCGGGCCGGACCGGGCGTGGCTGGACCTGCGCGGCACGGTGAGCCTGGAGATCCCGCTGGGCTCGTGACCCGCGGCTTCGGCCGGGGCCTGCGGCCGGCCTGTGACTGCGGCTTCGGCCGTGACCCGTGGCTCAGCCCGGAGGTGCCCCGGCCTTGTCGCGGGACGCGTGGCTTAGGCGCGTGACCGGTTCGCGACGACCGCGGCGAGGCCGAGGAACGCCGCGAACATGCCGTACGCGAGCACGAGGTCGCCGGCCGACACGAGGGCACCGCCGACGGCACGGCCGAGCAGACCGCCGAACGCCTCGGCGGTGATCACCGCGGTGGCCAGCTCGGTCGCGCCGAACCGCGCACCGGTCGTGCACCGCAGGTACAGGCCGGGGTAGGCCAGGCCGACCCCGGCGCCACCCAGCGTCCACGCCACCACAGCCGTGGTGAAGTCCGGTGCTCCCACCGCGAGCACGCCCACCCCCGCGGCGGTGAGCGCGAGGCCGAGTGCCGGGGGTGGCTCCCGGCCGGCGCGGCGCAGCCGGGGCACGGTCAGGCTGGTCAACGCCCACGCCAGCGGAGCCGCGCTGAGGACCACGGCCGCGCGCGCCGTCGTCGTGCCGTAGCCGTCGGTCAGCAGGACGGTGACCAGGCTGTCCGCGCCGAAGTAGCCGACCGCGAACAACGTCATCGCCACCAGCGCCGCCGGTGCGCCCCGGCGTGCGCGCAGCGTGCCCGCGGGCATGATCGACGCGACACCGGCCAGGGCGACCGCGATGCCGGCGGCCCCGAGCCACCACCGGTCGCCGAACACGACCACGCCCACCCCGAGCGGGACGAGCAGGGTGCGCCACAGCGGCCGGTCCGCGCCGCGGTCGACCGGGCCGGACGCCGCCCGCAGGACCAGCACCCGCCCGGCGACCACGACCGGTACCGGCGCGAGCAACGTCCACCGCCACCCGACCAGGTGCTCCAGCGCGAGGGTGGCCGCCGGCCCGGCGAGCGCGGGCAGGACCCACATCGCCGACGACGCCGCGATCACCCGCACCCGCCACTGGTCGTCGAGGTGCTGGATGGCGGCGCTGATGCCGAACACCGCCAGCAGCCCGCTCGCGCACCCGGCGACGAACTGCCCCGCCGCGAACACCCAGGCCGACATCGCGGTCGCCGCCGTCGCGGTGCCGGCGAGGTAGGCGAGCATGCCGATGGCGAGCGTGCCGCGTGCGCCCGCCCGGTCGAGGACGCGGGTGGCCAGCGGCAGCGCCACGAACAGGCCCAGCGTGGCACCCGAGACCAGCAGCTCCACCGAGGTGCGCGCGTCGAGGTCGCGCACGACCGCCGGCAGCAGCGTGGAGGACACGAAGGTCGCCACGGCGGCCGCGAACTCCAGCGAGACGATGCCGATGGCCAACGTCAGCGCGGGCGTCCGTGGCGTCGTCACGTGCAGAGCTCGCGGTCCAGCGCGTTGACCTGCACCCACACCCCGTCCGGGTCGCGCACCCGCAGCGACCGCCCGTGGCTCTCGTCCAGCACCGGCCCCGGCGCGAACCCCGCCAGCCGCAGCCGCCGCGCCACGTCCTCCAGCGGCTCGTCGGTCTCGAACGCCAGCTCGCACGTCCCCGCCGCGACGTCCTTCGCGTCGTGCAGCGCGACCATCCCGGACGCGGCCGGCAGCTCGACCCAGGCGTCCGGCCGGGACTCCGCACCCGGTCGCAGGCCCAGCGCCAGGTAGAAGCGCCGTGCCGCGGCGACGTCCGCCGTGTAGCGGATGGGCACCACCCTCATCGCCGTCCTCCCTCGTCCAGCTGCCGCAGGTAGCTCTCCAGCGCCAGCTCCACGAACGCCGACAGCGACACGTCCGCGTCGACCGAGGCGTGCTTGACCCGTCTCACCAGTGCGGCGGGGAGGTAGATGTTGAACTGCTGCTTCTCTCCGGCCATGGCTACTATACTAGCAAACTAGCTCCACCGGTGTCACTCGTCGTCTCTTTCTGTCCACATTGGACTGTCTCAACGCGACACATCCTCTGCGGCTGAAGAAGACCTGGGGGTCCGTCACAGGTTTGGGATCGGCGATCTGCGGGCAACCGCGCTTTGCGCTAGGTTCGAAATCGGGTTCAGCATGCAGCCCTTTGCGTACGGTCTATTCCGTTCGGAAAGGATGGCTTCACGCCATGAGGATTGCGATGCTCACCGCCCAGAACGCGCCTGGCTGGCGCGAGGTGCACGTCACCGGGTTGTCCGGGGCGTTGACCGCGCTGGGGCACGACGTGACCGTCCACCACCAGCCGCCCGACCTGCCGGAGACCCAGCTGGGCCGGTACGTCGACGAGCTGCGGTCCGAATGGGAGAGCGCACGGCCCGAGGTCGTGCACGCGCACTTCTGGCGCCCTGGTCTGGCGGCCGTGCTGGCCGCACAACCCTCCGGTGTGCCCGTCGTCCAGTCCTTCCACGGCCTCGGCGGCGGTCGCGATCAGCGCGCCGGAGTCGAACGGCTGGTGGGCAGGGAGGCGGCGCTGGTCGTCGCTACCTGCGAGCAGGAGATGCTCGACCTGGCCGCCGCGGGAATTCCACGCCGGCGGATCGCGCTCGCGTCCCGCGGTGTCGACGTCGGCCTGTTCGAGTCGCACGGCACCACCGCGGAACGATCGGAGCTGCAGCGGATCGTCACCGTCGCGGACCCGCTGGCGGACAACGGGCTGACCGACCTGGTCACGGCGTTGCCGCGGCTGCCGCGGGTCGAGCTGGTGATCGCGGGTGCGCTGTCGGCAGGGGAGGCCGACCGGGTGCGGCGGTGGGCGCACCGGCTGGGAGTCGAGAAGCGGGTACAGCTGGCCGGGTCGGTCGGCCGCGCGGAGCTGCCCGCGTTGTTGCGGTCGGCGGACGTCGTGGCGTGCGTGCCGGCGCAGGCGACGTGGGACGCGCTGCCGTTGGAGGCGATGGCCTGCGGTGTGCCCGTGGTGGCGACCGCGGTCGGCGGGCTCACCGATGCCGTGATCGACGGCGTCACCGGCGTCCTGGTGCCACCGCACGACGTGAAGCAGCTGGTCAGAAAGCTGCGGATGGTCCTGGACGACGAGACGTTCCGCATCACCTGCGGCATCGCCGGTGTGGACCGGGTCCACGCCCGCCACACCTGGCCGGACGCCGCACGCGGCGTCGAACGGCTCTACCGGCAGCTGCTCGCCACTCCCGTGCCGAGCCGCCGCTGACCTCGCAGCGGGGGTGACCCGCCGTGCGACCCGAGGAGACCGGGCACGACGTCACCGGTGTCGCCGATGCCGTCCGGCGGGTGTTCGAGTTGTTGCCGTTCGTCGCCCACCGCGGTGAGCTGGGCCCGCGACGATCACCCTGACGAGTTGTCCCGCCCGTTGTGCAGACCTCCGACCAGCCCCATACGGTCGTCCACAGGGAGGCGGACGGATGCGAAGCCAGTACGAGTACCTCGCGGTGCTGGGGGTGTGCCTGCTGATCACCCTGCCGCTGGAGTGGATGGGCCGCGGTGTCTACCGCCGGTGGCCGGAGCTGGCCCGCGCGGTCGCTCCGGTGCTGCTCGTCCTCGCCGCCTGGGACGTCGTGGCGGTCTTGCGCGGTCACTGGAGCTTCCACCCGCGGGCGACCACGGGGATCGAGCTGGCCGGGGTCCTGCCGATCGAGGAGGTGCTCTTCTTCGTCGTCATCCCGACCTGCGCGGTGCTGACCTACGAGGCGGTGCGCGGCCTGGCCGGCCGGTGGTTGCCCGATGGTTGAGGAGTACCTGCTCGCCGCGGTCGCCGCGGCGGTGCTCGTGGTGCTGCTGGAGCTGCTCGTGCTGCGGACGGGGCTGTTCGCCCTGCCGGCGTACTGGGTGACGATGGCGATCGTGCTGGGGTTCCAGGTCCCGGTGGACGGGTGGCTGACGAAGCTGGACGCACCGGTGGTGCTGTACGCGGACTGGGCGATCAGCGGGATCAGGGTGCCGTGGGACATCCCGGTGGAGGACTTCCTCTACGGCTTCGCGATGGTGACGGCGGTGCTGATGGTGTGGGAACGGGGAAGGCAGGCACGTGAACAAGCTTGAGGTGCCGGGGAAGTTCGACCGGGCGGCCCGCGGGTACGACCTGCTGGTGGGGCTGAACCCGGGCTACCACCAGGCGTTGCGCCGCTCGGCCCGCGCGCTCGGGCTGCGGCCGGGCATGCGCGTGCTCGACCTCGGCTGCGGCACGGGCGCCTCGACCGCGGCACTGGTCACCGCGGCGCCGGGCGTGGAGGTCGTCGCCGTGGACGCGTCGGCCGGGATGCTCGCGCAGGCGCGGCGGAAGCGCTGGCCGAGCACCGTGCGGTTCGTGCACAGCCGTGCCGAGGACGTCGACGAGGGCGAGTTCGACGCGGTGTTCGCCGCGTACCTGCTGCGCAACCTGCCCGACCCGGACTCCACGTTGCGGCACATCGGAAAGTTGTTGCGGCCCGGCGGCCGGCTGGTGCTGCACGAGTACTCGGTGCGCGACTCGCTGGTGAGCCGCGCGGTGTGGACGGCGCTGTGCGGCGTCGTCGTCCCGGCCGGCTGGCTGGTCACCGGCGACCGGTCGCTCTACACCTACCTGTGGCGCAGCGTGGTCGACTTCGACGGCGCCACCGCCCTGCGGGACCGGTTGCGGCGCAACGGGTACACCGGCGTGTGCAGCTCGCCGGTGCCCGGTCTGCAGCTCGGTGTCGTGCACACCTTCCTCGGTCACGCGCCGGGAGGGCAGCGGTGAGGGACCGCAGGGCCGTGCGGGTCCCGGCACCGGCCGGGCGCCCGCAGTTCGACGGCGACGCACCCGTCGTGGCCGTGGTGGGCGGCGGCATCGCGGGACTCGCCGCGTCGACGCTGCTCGCCGAACGGGGCGCGCGGGTCGTGCTGTGCGAACGGGAGGACTACCTCGGTGGCCGCGTCGGCGGGTGGAGCACGCGGCTCGCCGACGGCAGCGAGGCCACCATGACCCGCGGCTTCCACGCGTTCTTCCGGCAGTACTACAACCTGCGGGCGCTGCTGAAGCGCGTCGACCCGGCGGGCTGCGCGCTCACCGCCCTGCCGGACTACCCGCTGCAGCACGCCTCCGGGCACCGCGACAGCTTCGCGGGGCTGCCGACGACCGTGCCGTGGAACGCGCTGGCGTTCCTGCGCAGCAGCCCCACGTTCCGCTGGCGCGATCTGCCCGGCATCAACGCGCGGGCGGCGCTGTCGCTGCTGGACGTGTCGGTGCCACGGGTCTACGAGGAGCTCGACGGCCTCGACGCCGCGACCTACCTGGAGCGCATCCGGTTCCCCCGCGCCGCGCACGCGCTGGCGTTCGAGGTGTTCTCCCGCAGCTTCTTCGCCCACCCGACCCGGATGTCGGCCGCGGAGCTCGCGGTCATGTTCCACATCTACTTCCTCGGCTCCGACGAGGGCCTGCTGTTCGACGTGGCCGCCGACCCGTTCCCGCACGGCCTGTGGGACCCGCTGGGCCGGCACCTGGCGTCGCTGGGCGCCACCCTGTGCACGGGCGCCGAGGTGCGGTCGGTGCAGCCGGGTGAGAACCGGCGGTACTCCGTGACCATCGGCGGCGGCGCGATCGAGGCCGACGCCGTGGTGCTCGCCGCCGACGTCCCCGGCCTGCGCTCGGTCGTCGAGGCGTCGCCCTTCCTCGGTGACGCGGCCTGGCGGGAACGGGTCGCCGGCCTGCGCACCGCACCGCGGTTCCTGGTCTCCCGCTACTGGCTGGACCGCCCGGTGGACGCCGACCGGCCTGGCTTCCTCGGCACCGGCGGGCACGACCTGCTCGACAACATCAGCGTGCTCGACCACTACGAGCACGAGGCACGGGCGTGGGCCGCCCGCACCGGCGGGTCGGTCGTGGAGCTGCACGGCTACGCACTTCCGTCCGACGTGGACGAAGCTGACGCCAGGAAGCGGTTGTGGGACCAGCTGACCGAGGTGTACCCGGAGACGAAGCGCGCCGGCGTGGTGGACGAACGGCACGAGCTGCGCGAGGACTGCCCGCTGTTCCCCGCAGGCGGCTACGCGCGCCGGCCGGGGGTGCGGACGCCCGACGAGTTCCTGGTCCTCGCCGGTGACCTGGTGCGGATCGACCTGCCGGTGGCGCTCATGGAACGCGCGGCCACCACCGGGTTCGCGGCGGCCAACCGGCTGCTGAGCCGGTGGGGGGTGGCCGGGACGGAGCTGTGGACGGTGCCTCGGGAAGGGCGGGTTCCGCTGCTGCGCGGTGCGGCGCGCCGGTGGAGGACGGTGTGACCGTGCCCGCTGCGCCGGTATCGGCTGGAACCGCACCGTCGCCCGTTGCCCGTTCTCGGACGCCCGTCGTCCGTTCCCGTTGGAGGCCATCGTGATCGTCGTCGTGGGCGCCGGCCTGGCCGGTCTGAGCGCCGCACTGGAGCTGACCGCCGCCGGTCACGAGGTCACCGTCCTGGAGGCCGGCGACGAGGTCGGCGGGCGGGTGCGCACGGACGTCGTGGACGGTGTGCGGTTCGACCGGGGCTTCCAGATCATGCTGCCCGCCTACCCGGAGCTCGAACGGCTCGACCTCGGGCCGTTCCCGCTGCGGCACCTGCGGCCCGGTGTGTTCGTGCACGACGAGGGCCGGCACGACCTGCTCGCCGACCCGCGCAGCGGTGCGTCGGCGTTCGACGGCTTGCTGCGCCAGCACGTGCTCGGTGCGCGGGACCTCGCGGCGCTGGCCCGGTTCTCCGCACCGGACGCGTTCGGGCCCGTGCGGCCGTTGCTCGCCGCACCGGACCGCACGACGTACGACGAGCTGCGGCGGCTCGGGGTGACCGAACGGGGGGTGGAGGCGGTGTTCCGGCCGTTCCTGTCCGGGGTGTTCCTGGAGCGGGAGCTGCGGACCTCGTCGCGGTTCTTCCACCTGGTGTGGCGCAGTTTCGCACGTGGGGGAGCGGCGGTGCCGGCGCTCGGCATGGGGGAGCTGCCCAGGGCGCTGGCGGCCCGGTTGCCCGAGGGGACCGTGCAGCTGGAGACCGCGGTGCGGGCCGTGCACGACGACCGGGTCGACCTGGCCGAGGGCGGTCGGGTCCCGGCGGACGCGGTGGTCGTGGCCACGGACGGCTCGACGGCGGCGCGGTTGCTGCCGGGGCTGGTCGAACCGCGCTGGAACGGTGTCACCACCTGGTACTTCGGCCCGCCGCGGTCGCCGTTGCGCGACGGGTGCCTGGTCGTTGACGCGAACGGCGGGCCGGTCGTGAACACGGCGGTGATGTCGGAGGTGTCGCGGCCGTACTCGCCGCGGACCCCGCTGGTGCAGGCCACCGTGCTCGGCGCAGCGTCCGAACAGGACGTCCGCCGGCACCTGAACCGCCTGTACGACACCGACACCCGCGACTGGGAGGTGCTGCGCCGTTACGACATCCCGCGGGCGCTGCCGTCGATGGCCGCACCGCACCGGCTCAAGCAGTCCGTGCGGGCGGGCGAACGCCGGTACGTCTGCGGCGACCACCGCGACACCAGCTCGATCCAGGGCGCGCTGCACTCCGGCCGCAGGGCCGCGCACGCCGTGCTGGCCGACCTGCGCGGTGGCCGGTGACCGGTGAGAAGGCGCTGCTGCTGTTCGGCGACCAGCTCGGTCCGCACTGCCGTCGTGGTGGTCGGAGCTGCGGCCGGCCAGCGTGCGGGCGGTCTGCCTGCGCGCCGCGCTGAAGGGCGTGCGCGACCACGGCTGAACTTCGCCGGCGTCTGCGAGTACCACCAACTCAACATCAACAGGCACTTTTCTACTGCCAACAGCGCCGCCGGCCGTCCGCGGACCTGGAACCTGGTTCGACAGGTGGTGACCGTGTTGGTGGTAGTCAGCGACGGTTTGATCATGTGTTGGTGGTACTTGCAGACGCCTGGGCAGCAAGGAGGGGAGAGGGCGGACAAGACTTCCTAGCCCGCGTCCTGGCCGCGGTGAGAGGGACGCGGGTCAGCCGCGGACGCGGTGGAGCACCAGGTCGATGGCCTCGCTCAACGTGCCGGGCGCCCGCACGAACGACGGCAGCGCCACCTCGGCCCAGCCGGGCCCGGCGACCGCGACCAGGGCGCTCGACCGCTCGGCGAGCTTCGCGAGCGGCACCTGCCGGGCGAGGTCGGGGCGGTGCGCCCACACCAGCACGACGGCCGGGCGCAGGCGCACCACCGCGTCGTACAGCGCCTGGGCGGGTACGCGGGCGCCGAGGTTGCGCCACAGCACGTCCTCCTCGGACAGCGCGGCACCGAGGGCCTCCAGCGCCAGGCCGTGCTGTTCCTCCGGGGCGCACGAGAGCAGCGCGGCCAGCACGCCGGGGCTGCTCGCCACCGGGACGCCGCGCAGCGCGTGCAGCAGGCTGGAGCTCGCCAGGTGCTCGACCTCCACGCCCCGGCCGCGTTCGGTGACCATGTGGCCCAGTTCCACCAGGCACGGCGCGAAGACCTGCTCCCACGCGGCCACCACGCCGTGGGCGGTGAGGAGCTTGCCGGCGAGGTCGAGCATCAGCGGTTCGTCGAGGCGTTTCGCGGCGGTGATGAAACCGCGGCGGACCGACTCGGCCTCGTCGGCGCCGAGCAGGGCGCGCGGGGTGCCGCGCCGGTCAGCCGGTCCGCGTTGCGCCAGCTCGGCCGCGGCCGCGGGGGTGACGCCCTGGCCGGTCAGCGCGACCATCCGGCGCAGCACCTCGACGTCGGCCTCCTCGTACCGCCGGTGGCCGCCCTCGGTGCGCCCGGAGGGGCCCAGCCCGTAGCGCTGGTCCCACGTCCTCAACGTGACAGGGGAGACGCCGAGCATCGCGGCGACAGCGCGGGGTGCGTAGGTCACCGCCGGCGGGAGCGCTCGGAGAGGATCGCCCTCAGCTCGCTCTCGCCGAGGCCGCCCCAGATGCCGAACGTCTCCTGCACCTCCAACGCGTGCGACCGGCACTTCTCCATCACCGGGCAGCGCTGGCAGATCGCCTTGGCCGCGGCTTCGCGCTGGTCGCGCGCGGAGCCGCGCTCGTTGGGCGTGTGGAAGAAGTAGGCGCTGTCCATGCCGCGGCACAGGCCGGAGAGCTGCCAGTCCCACGAGTCGGTGACAGGCCTGGGCAAACGAGACAGTTCGGGCATGGCGCACGTCCTCTTCGGGGTCTGACCGTGCTGACGCCTCCTAGCCTAAATTCGATTCAAAATCGGTGCAAGTCGACTCGCTCAGTCGGGGAACCGCCCGTTTCGCCGAAGGGCGTACCGGCGTTCGGCGTAGGCCAGGTCGTCGCGCCACAACCGGGCCGCCGCCCAGCGCATCATCGGGCGCAGCGCACCGGCCACCGGCCGCGCCAGCGCGAAACCGGGCCGGTCGGAGTGCGCGATGGTCGCCTCCACGACCGCGGTGCGGCCCTCGCGGATCGGGGTCGCGTGCGTCTCGACGACGCTGCCCTCGCCCTCGCCCTCGACGATGTGCATCACCACCGTCCGCGGCTCCGGGCAGGTGAACGCCGCGACCACCGGCACCCCGACCCGGCCGGCGAGCCGGAATGTCACCTCGACGAGGAACCTGTCGTCCTCCTCGGTCGGCGTCTCGACGACCTTGAGGTTCGCGAACGAGTACGGGTGGAACCACGCGCCGTGCCACGGGTCGAGCCGGTTCGCGACCACGTCCTCCGGGTCGCAACGGCCGATCAGCGTGGCCACGGCGTCGATCGCACCGGCCGGCGGGCGCTGCGGCAGCACCGGCGCCGGCAGCGGCTCCTCGCCACCGGCCTCGTCCAGCCGCACCCACACCAGCACGCCGTCGTCGTGCGCCGGGTAGGGCGTCCACGCGCCGAACTTCTTGCCCTCCAGCGCGAGGCCGTGCCAGCGGCAGATCAGCCTGCCCTCGGCCACGGCACCGTCGCACAGCGGCGCACCCAGGTGCGGGCACGACCCGGAACCCGCCATCAGCACGCCCCGCGGCCCGCGCCAGAGCACGACCTCCTGCCCGGCGATCGTGCGGCCGCAGGCCTTGCCGCGCTCGACGTCCCCGCTCGCCCCCGCGACGAACCAGTTGCCCGACGGGCGGGCGGTGGCGCGCTTGAGCGCCGCCTCGATCAGCGCGGGCTTGGCGTCCTGCCAGGTCGGGCGCTGCTCACGCCACGGCGGGCTCGAGTAGACGCGCAGTGGAATCCGGTCGCGCATGGCTTTCCCTCCATCAGGCCGCACGGGCGAACACCGCCCTGGCCAGCGCCGGGAGCGCGACGGCGAGCCGCCTGCCGTTGGACACCACGACGCGCCGGGACAGCACGTCGCAGTCCGCCTCCTCCACCAAGTCGAGGATGCGGCCGTAGAGCCGATACGCCGTCAACACACACGGGCGCGAACGCGGCGCGAGCATCGCAATACCCGGCCACGCCTCGGTGTACACCCGCTTCGCCCGCTGCACCTGGTCGCGCAACGCCGCCCGCACCTGCTCGTCGGCCTTGCCGGTCTTGCGCGCGTGCACCAGCCGCTCGCGGTCGACGCCGAACGCCGCGAGT
The DNA here is from genome assembly GCF_055608005.1 of Lentzea sp. NPDC036955. Lineage (NCBI taxonomy): Bacteria > Bacillati > Actinomycetota > Actinomycetes > Pseudonocardiales > Pseudonocardiaceae > Lentzea > Lentzea sp. NPDC036955. Next base: position 201,124 of record NZ_JBVJRC010000002.1, read on the forward strand.
TCGTCCGCGGGCAGGTAAACCCGGCCGCGGTCGAGGTCCTCGCCGACGTCGCGGATGAAGTTCGTCAGCTGGAACGCGACGCCGAGTGCGGCGGCGGCGGGTTCTGCCTCCGCGCGCGGCACGCTCGTGCCGAGCACCGGCAGCACCTGCAGGCCGATCACCGCGGCGGAACCGTGCACGTACGTCTTTAGATCGGAGAAGGTGGGGTAGTCGGTGGTGGTCAGGTCCATGCGCATGGACGTCATGAAGTCGCGGAAGTGGACGTGCGGGATCTCGTAGCGGTGTGCGGTGTCGAGCAGGGCGGACATCACCGGGTCAGTGGAGGCGCCGTCGCGCAGGGCGACCTCCAGGTTCCGCTCGGCCTCGGCGAGGGCGGCCTGCTTCCGGTCGAGTCCACTGTGGAGGTCGTCGACGATGTCGTCGACCCAGCGGGCGAACCCGTACAGCGCGTGGACGGCGGGGCGTTGCTCCGGACTGAGCAACCGTGTTGCGAGGTAGTAGGTGCGGCCGTGTTCCGCGTTCAGCGCACGGCAACGCCGGTACGCCTCACGCAGGGCAGGTGTGGTGATGCCGGCGGCGTCGAGCTCCCGGTCTGCGGACATGTGCCCACGCTAGAACCGGCTGTGTCGCCGTGCACAACGACCACGCTCATCATGCGAAGCCGCTGCGGCGCTGATTAGCTCCATTCACCTGACCAGGACCGACCGCCGAGAGGGGCGACGATGTCGCTGCTGACCAGCGTGGACACCCGCATGTCGCGGGTGGACGACTTCGCCGCCCTGTTCGACGCGGCGTTGCACGAGTTCCTCGCCGACCGCCCGGACGTGGCGCCGGAGCTCGCCGGCGAGCTGCACGCGATGCTCGCCGCGGGAGGGAAGAGGATCCGGCCGCGCTTCGCCTGGGAGGGCTGGCGCGCCGCGGGGGGAGGGGAGCGGGACGCCGTCGTGCGCGCCCTGGTTTGCCTGGAGTTGCTGCAATGTTGCGCTCTGGCGCACGACGACGTGATGGACCGCTCCACGATGCGGCGCGGCCGGCCGTCGGTGCACGAGCTGTTCGCACTGCGGCACCGCCGGTCGCGCTGGGCCGGAAGTGCCCGCCAGTACGGCGACTCGGCCGCGGTGCTCGTGGGTGATCTTGCCCTCGCCTGGGCCGACGACGCGCTCGTGACCGCGGGGCTCTCCCCGGCGGCGCTGCAGCGCGCGTGGGTGCCGTGGCAGGCGATGCGCGCCGAGATGATGGCGGGCCAGCACCTCGACCTGCTCGGTGTCGCGCGCCGGGAGGAGTCGCTGGAGCAGGCGCTGCGGGTGGCGGCGCTCAAGACCGCCGCCTACACCGTCGAACGGCCGCTGCAGCTCGGTGCGGCGATCGCCGGCGCCGGTCCGGACACCGTGGCGTGCCTGCGCGAGTTCGGCCGTGACATCGGCATCGCGTTCCAGCTGCGCGACGACCTCATCGGCGTGTTCGGCGACCCGGCGGTCACCGGCAAGCCGGTGGGCGAGGACCTGCGCGAGGGTAAGCGGACGGCGTTGATGGCGATCGCGCTGTCCCGTGCCACGAACGGGTCGGCGGCGGTGCTGCGGCGCAGCCTCACCGGGCCGGTGAACGACACTTTGGTGGAACGGGTGTGCGAGCTGCTGGTCGAGCTCGGTGCCGTCGACGCGGTGGAGGAGCACATCGACGTGCTGTCGGCGAACGCGCTGATGGCGCTCGACCGGGCGGGCATCGACCCCGATGCGAAACGCGAGTTGATCAGGCTGGCCGGCAAGGCCACCGTGCGGAAGGCGTGACCGGGCAGTGGTGAACGTGGTGAAGGGCCGCACCGACCGGGTGGTCGTGGTCGGTGCCGGGCTCTCCGGGTTGTCGGCAGCGCTGCACCTGCGCGGTGCGGGGCACGAGGTGACGGTCCTGGAACGCCTGCCGCACCCCGGCGGGCTCGCGGGACGGCTCGACGTGGACGGGCACCGGATCGACACCGGTCCGACGGTGCTGACGATGCCGGAGCTGCTCGACGACGCGTTCGCCGCCGTGGGCCAGCGGCGGGAGGACCACCTCGAGCTGCTGCCGCTGCACCCGGCCTACCGGGCGTCGTTCTCCGACGGGTCGGCGCTGGACGTGCACACCGACGGCGAGCAGATGGAGCAAGCGGTCCGCGACTTCGCGGGCGGCCGCGAGGCGCAGGGCTACCGCGACCTGCGGGCGTGGCTCAAGGAGCTGTACGAGGTCGAGCGGGACAACTTCATCGGTTCGAGCTTCGACTCCCCGCTCGACCTGGTGGGGCCGGAGCTGCTGCGGCTCACCCGGCTCGGCGGCTTCGGGTCGCTCGACCGGGCGGTGGGCAAGTTCCTGCACGACGAACGGCTGAAGCGGGTCTTCACGTTCCAGGCGCTCTACGCCGGTGTCGCGCCCAAGGACGCCTTGGCCGCGTACGCCGTCATCGCCTACATGGACACCATCGCCGGCGTGTGGTTCCCGAAGGGCGGCATGCGCGCCATGCCCCAGGCGCTCGCGGACGCCGCGGCACGCGCGGGCGTGGAGTTCTACTACGGCGTCGAGGTGACGCAGCTCGACCGCACCGGTCACCGGGTGCAGGCGGTGCGCACGGCCGACGCGCGGTTCCCGTGCGACGCGGTGGTGCTCGCGACCGGCCCGGCGCAGAGCACGCGCCTGCTGCGCGGCGAACCGCGCCGGGTGGTGCCGTTGCGCTGGTCGCCGTCGGCGGTCGTGGTGCACCTGAGCGCCCGCCGCATCGCCGACGACCTCGCCCACCACACGATCTCGTTCGGCGACCGGTGGAACGAGACGTTCGACGAGATCATCCGGCGCGGCCGGCTGATGAGCGACCCGTCGCTGCTGCTGACCACCCCGTCGCTGACCGACCCGGACCTCGCACCGCAGGGGCGGCACCTGCAGTACCTGCTGGCGCCGTGCCCGAACCTCGACGCGGCGCCGATCCGCTGGGACGCGATGGCCGAGCGCTACGCCGAGGAGCTGGTCGCCGAGATGACCGCGCGCAAGCTCGTCGTGGACGCCGAACCGCTCGCCGTCATCACGCCGGACGACTGGGCCAGGGACGGCCAGGCGGCGGGCACGCCGTTCTCCGCCGCTCACACGTTCGGGCAGACCGGCCCGTTCCGGCCGAGCAACCTGCCGTTCCGCGACGGCAACGTGGTGCTCGCCGGCAGCGGCACCACGCCCGGCGTCGGCATCCCGCCGGTGCTGATCTCCGGCCGGCTCGCTGCTCAGCGGCTGTCGGCGTAGCGGAACCCGGGACTGAGGTAGAACGCCGGGGTGGTCGCGGCGAGCACGGCGAGCAGCAGCATCGCCGGGGTGAGCCCGACCGCCCCGGCGAGCGCCGTCCCGAGCACGGCACCCAGCGGCACCGTGGCGACGGTGACGGCGCCGACCAGCGAGCCCACCCGGCCGAGCAGCTCCGGCGCGGTCCGGCGTTGCCGCAGGGTCAGCAGGATGACCGCCCACGCGGTCGCGGCGGCGCCGAAGACGAACTGGTAGACCGTCAGCACCGGGAACGCCAGGCCCAGCGCCGCGGCCGGGATCAGGAAGAGCGCGGCCGCCGCGACGGCCGCGCACACCGCGCAGGCGAGACCGGCGGTCAGCCTGCGCGTCACCCACGCCGACCCGGCCGCGCCCAGCACGGCGCCGAGGCTGAACGCGGACATCGTCAGGCCGACCTCGTCCGGGCCGAGCCGCAGCTGCTGGTAGGCGTACACGAAGAACAGCGCGCCGATGCCGCTGCCCGCGAGGTTCATGGTCGCCGTGCCGAGGACCGCCCGGCGCAGCACCAGGTCGCCGCGCAGGTACCGGACGCCGTCGCGCAGCTGGTCGGCCAGGGACGGACCGTCCGCCGCGGGCGAGCGCCAGGTCAGCAGCGTCGCGGAGGTGGCTCCGACGAGCACCACCGCCGAGGCGAAGAACGTGCCGGCGGTGACGAGCAGGGCGAGCTCGGAGGCGGCCACCGCGATGATCAGGCCGCCCAGTCCGGGACCGGCGACGCGGACCAGGTTGAGCAGCCCCGACCGGGTGGCGTTCGCGCGGTCCAGCCGGTCGGGCGCCACCAGACCGGGGATCGCGGCCTCGGCGGCGGCGTCGAACACCGCGCCCGCCACACCCAGGACCGCGGCCAGCACGTACAGCACCCAGATGTCCCGCAGCCCGGACGCGACGACCAGCGCGACCACGGCCGGGGCGGCGGTGCGGACGAGGTCCATGGCCACGAGCACGGTGCGCGGCCTCAGCCGGTCGATCAGCACGCCCGCGAACGGCCCGAGCAGCGCCGCCGGCAGGAACTCGGCGACCAGCAGCAGCGTCGCCGAGCCGATGCCGGAGCCGAACGCGAGGATGGCGACGGCGGGGATCAGCACGACGGTGACCTGCGTGCCCGTCGTGCTGATGGCCTGCGCGACGAGCAGCAGCCACCAGTCGCGCTCGACCTTCCCCCGCGCGGTCACAGCCTTCCCGCGTTCTCGTGCAACGCGCGCACGGCGGGGGTGAACGCCGCTCCGCTCAGGTCCGTCGTGACGCCGTCGACGTTCATCGTGCCCCTGCTGGTGACCGCGAAGACCGTCCCCTGCCCGGTCGCCGCGTCGAAGTCGCGCAACCACGGCCCACCGCTCGTCCCCCCGGCCAGGTCGCAGTCCGTCCGCCACTCCGCCATGACGGAGTTGACCCGCAACGACGCCGGTCGCACGCACTCGACCAGCGCCTCGCCCCGGTTCAGCGCCGAGACCGGGTAGCCCAGCAGCGTGGCGCCGACCGGTGAGCCGGCCTCGTCGAACGACACCCGCTGCGCACCCGCCACGTCCCGGACGTGCCGGCCGCCCACCGGGTCGAGCGCGACCACGGCGTAGTCGTCCTCTGCGCTCGACGGCCCGCGGTAGGTGTCCGGCCAGGCGAACGCGCGTGCCGCGAACACCGGGCCCGCTCCGTGGTCGTAGCCGGGGACGAACACCACGGCGCCGATCGTGATCGGCTGGCCCAGCCTGTCCGTGCCGCCGTGGACGCAGTGCCCGGCCGTGAGCACGACGTCCCCGCTCGCGCTCGGCACGACCGTCGCCGAGCAGGAGCGGTCCTCACCCCGGGAGCTCGACGTGAACAACCGCCCCACCCCCGCGGGCGCTGTTCCCGCGTACGGCTTGCCGATCGTCTCGGCCGGTGGGACCTCGCCCTCTCCGACGGCCTTCACGCGCTCCGGTGTCCAGTGCTCCAGCGCGGCTGTCCGGTCGGCTTCCGGTACCAGGGTGACCACCTGGCCGGCGGCGTGGGCGGGGGTCACCAGGGTCGCGCAGAGGACCGCGGTCGCGCCGAGTGCTTTCCACGTCATGATCGGCTGACGTGCGGCGGTGGCGCGGCGTTGCTCCCGGCACGTCCGGATCAGACCAGGGGATGACGTCAGGCGGGTTCCCAGGCGGCCAGCCGGTCGAAGATCCGCGCGTCGCCCTGCAACTCCAGCGCCTGCGCCGGGACACGGCCGTAGAACGCCAGCACCAGCTCGCTCGCCGTGCCCGTCGCGGTCAGGTCGGCCGGGCCCTCGCCGGTGATCACGCGGGCCCCTTCCGCGGAGAGCCGCACCCGCCACGACCGGCCCTCGGTGGCGCGGTAGTCGACCACCGCGGGCTCGTGGGGCCACGGGCTCGTCGTCGCCACGCAGGTGCGCTGGAACTCGTCGACACCGTCGAGCGCCACGTCGGAGGGCAACGGCTGCGGGGCGCCGATGGTGAGCTGTGCGTCGTAGGTGTGCACGGCGAGCTGCTGGAGCTGGTGCCGCGCAACGGCTCCGCAGGTCGCCGGCGACTGCGAGCCGGTCCACCACACCCAGCACCCGCGGTCGGGGCCCGCTTCCCGCAGCGCGGCCAGCAGCAGCTCGGTCGACTCGGCGAGCCACGCGTCCAGCTCGGCGCGGTCCCGCGGCGCCACCCCGTCCGCGGGTGACCTCCCCGCAGCACCGGGGCCCGCGGCGACGGTGGCGGCCCAGGCGCGCCGGCCCTCGCCGATGTGCTGGGCCAGGTCGTGCAGCGTCCACTCAGGACAGCTCGGCACCTGCGCGTCGAGGTCGGGTGCGGCGGCGACCGCGGAGCGGAAGGCGGTGGAGCGTTCGTCCATCGACCGCAGCAGTTCGGGGAACGCCGGAGGATTCTGCACGGCGGCTGTCTACCACCGCGCCACGCCACGCGACAGCGAATTTCACGAGCGCCGCACGAGCCCGTTCATGTGCGCGTAGGCGACGGCGTGCACGCGGTCCCGCAGCCCCAGCTTCGCCAGCACCCGCGACACGTGCGTCTTCACCGTCTCGTCGCCGACGTGCAGCCGGGCCGCGATCTCGGCGTTGCTGTGCGCCGCCGCGACGAGTTGCAGCACCTCGCGTTCCCGCGCGGTCAGCAGCGCCAGCTCCGGCGGCGTCGGGGGAGGGGCGAGGCTCACGGCGAACCGCGCGATCAGCCGCTGCGTCACCGACGGGTCGATCAACGCGTCCCCGCGCGCCGCCACCCGCACCGCGGAGATCAGCTCCTCCGGCGGCAGCGACTTCAGCAGGAAACCGCTCGCACCGGCGTTCAGCGCCCGGTAGACGTACTCGTCGGAGTCGTAGGTGGTCAGCAGCAGCACCTTCGTGCGGTTGCCGGGGTCGGCCAGGATCTGCTCGGTCGCGCCGAGGCCGTCGAGCTTCGGCATGCGGATGTCGAGCACGGCCACGTCCGGGCGCAGCCGCGCCACCTCGGCCACCGCGGCCCTGCCGTCGGCGACCTCGCCGACGCACCGCAGGTCGGCCTGCGTCTCGAAGATCGCGCGCATGCCGGAGCGCAGCATCGCGTGGTCGTCGGCGACCAGCACCGACAGGGTCATGACGCCTCCAGGGGGAACGTGACGGCGGTGCGCCAGGTCCGGCCGTCCGGTTCCAGACCTGACTGGGTGGTGCCCGCGAACATGCCGGCGCGGTTGCGGATGCCGACCAGGCCGCGGCGCACGGAGCCGGAGTGGCCGGTGCCGGAGCCGGCGGTGTTCTCGGCGGTCACGGTCAGCGCGCGCGGCGCGTACTCCAGGGTCACCGTCACCCCGGACGCGTCGCCGTGCCGCAGCGCGTTGGTGAGCATCTCCTGGATGATCCGGTACACGGTGACGTCCAACGACTCCGGGATCTCCCGGTGCTGGCCGCGCACCAGCAACCGCGCGGGCGTGCCGGCCGCGCGCACGCCGTCGAACAGCTCGTCGAGGTTGTCCAGCCCCGGCTGGCGCGCGCCCTCCGCGTTGGTGCCGTGTAAAAGGTCGAGCAGGTGGCGCAGGTCCACCATGGCCGCGCGGCTGGCCGTCTCGACCGAGAGCAGCGACGTGGCGAGCTTCGGGTTGCTGCCGACGGTGCCCAGCCGGGCGGCGCCCGCGTGCAGGTTGATGGCGCTGACGTGGTGCACGATCACGTCGTGCAGGTCGCGGGCGATCGCGCTGCGCTCCTCGGTGATCGCCTTCGTCACCGCCGCCTGCGCGTCCAGCTCCTCCACCTCGCGCTGCTTCTCCAGCTCGGCCAGGTAGGCGCGCCTGGCCGTGGTGTAGCGGCCGACGAGCCACGGCAGCACCGCCGCCTTGGTCGCGACCAGCACCGCGATCGTCACGCCGTACTCGTTCACCAGCGGGGCCGTCATGAGACTGGCCGACAGCACGCCGAGCGACGCCCACGCCGGTGCGCCGCGCAGCCACGCCCCCGCGCGGTATCCGGCGATCAGCATGCCCGCGTCGTTGTGGTCGATGCCCCTGCCCATGGTGAGGAGGATGACCACCGGAACCGCCGCCTGCGCCAGCGCCACCCAGCCGGACAGCCGCGCGGGACCGGCCAGCATCGCGTCCACGGCCAGGGTCATGGCGAGCACCACGGCCAGCTGCCCGGCAGAGCAGGCGTCGTACACCACGAACCCGGCATCCGCGACCATGCAGACGAGCGCGACCAGTCGCGACTGGTGCTTCAGGGGCAGTTTGATCGAGTCCATCGCAGTGGATCCTGCCGCATCGCCGCCCTGAGCTCCTCCCGCTGTGCAGGGGTCGGAAATCCCCCGTGCGGGGGACCCGGTTTCCGACCCCGCAGTGACGCGGCCCGCGGGTCATGATCGCTATCTTCGGTCACGATGAAGCGAAGTGGTGCGATCCTGCTGCTGGTGCTGGGGGCGGTCTTCTCGGTCGCGGCCCCCGCGCTGGCCGACGGTGCCCAGTCGGGCAGCGACCTGCACGTCGCGCAGAGCCTGGGCGACCGCGAGCTGACCGTGATCATCCGGCGGGTCGCGGAGGTGCCCGGACCGGTGCACGTCGACGTGGTCACCCACGCCGGCACACCGCTGGGCGAGCTCACGCTGACCGCGCGGGCCGCCGGTGCCCGGTCGAGCACGGCGAAGGTGGTCCTCGGTGCCACGCCGGGCTTCCACTCCGGTGTCGTGGAGGTCGACCGGCCCGGCCCGTGGGAGCTGGTGGTCGACGAGGCGACGATCCCGTTCGTCGTGCCGGCCAACGTCGCACCACCGTGGGAGAACGCGACCTACGGCGGGTTCATCGCGGCCGGCGTGCTGCTGTTCGCCGCGCTGGTGCTGGCGGTGCTGGGAATGCCCTCGCTGGCCCTCGTGCCGGCCGGCGGGATGGTCGCGGCCGTGGCCGTCGCGGTGACGGCGGCGCTGCTCGCACCGAGCATCCCCCCGGCACCGGCACCCGGCGCGCAGCTCGACCCCACCTACGACACCGTGCTCGACCCGTGGCAACGAACGTCCACAACGGACTTCTCCCGGCCGCCGGTGAACCTGGTGCCGCGCATGGACGGCGCGGACCTCGTGCTGGACCTGACCGATGGCTCGTCCGGCCGGCCGGTGGACGACCTGCTGGTGCACGACAACGCGTTCGTGCACCTCGTCGTGGTGTCGCCCACCGGGGCGCTGCGGCACCTGCACCCGGTCCGCACCGGGCCGGGCGAGTACCGCACCCGGCTGTCCGGCGCGGAACGGGGCGTGCACGCGCTCGCCGCTGAGATCGCCCGGCGCGGCGGGGGAGTGCAGCTGCTGCGCTCCCGCATCGACGTCGCCGGCACCGGTTCTCCCGTTGCCCACGACGGGAAGGCCGACGTGGCGGTGGACCTCCGGGAAGCGGGCCGGCCCAGCACGCTCACCGCCCGCTTCGGCGAGCGCGACCTGCAACCGTGGCTGGGCATGCTCGGCCACATGATCGTCGTCGGTCCGGTCGGCGACGGTCCCGTCACCGGTGGTGTGGCCGAGGCGCCGATCTGGGCGCACGTGCACTCGATGATCCCGCCGGTGCCGGGCATGCCGGACCAGCCCGACGAGAGCGTCGCGGCCTACGGGCCGGACGTGCCGTTCACCTACTCGTTCCCGTTGCCCGGCCGCTACCTCGTGTGGATCCAGGTCGAACGGGACTACTCGATCGTCACCGTGCCGAAGGTCGTCGACGTGCCCGCGGCGAAGGGGGTCGCCACCAAGTGAAACGCACCAGGGGCACCTACGTCGTGGCCGTGCTGGCCGGAGTCGCCGCACTGGTGGGCGTGCTCGTCGTGCTGTGGCCGCGCACCGTCGAGGCGCAGTCGCACCTCGCCGAGACCGACCGGCTGCGGTTCGTCCTCACGCCCACGAGCACGCGGACCGGCACCAACTCGTTCGACCTGCGCATCACCGACCGGTCCGGCAGCCCCGCCCACGGCGAGGTGGTGGTCGAGCCGGCGATGCCGCAGATGGGCCACGCGGTCGCCCCGGTCACCGCGGCCCCGCTCGAACCCGGCCACTACCGGGTCGGCGCCGTCGACCTGTTCATGGCCGGGCAGTGGGAGATCACCGTGTCACTCAGCGAGCAGCGGGTCGTCATCCCGCTGCTGCTCACCTGAAGGGGGAGGAACGATGGACATCACGGCGTCGACGGTGGCCGCACCGTCAGCCAGGACCGTCCCGAAGGGGGTGGTGCCGGCGGGTCTCGTGGTCGGCGGCACCCTGATCTCGTTGATCGGCTTGACCTGGGACATCCAGTGGCACACCGACGTCGGGCCCGACACGTTCTTCACGATGCCGCACCTGTTCCTGTACGCGGGCAGTGCGATCTCGGGCCTGGCGAGCCTCGCCGTCGTGCTGATGACGACGGCCGCCGCGAAGCGCGACCGGCACGTCGACCCGATCGTCGGCGGCCGCGCTGTCGGCGTCTTCGGCCGCACGTTCTCCGCACCCGTCGGCTACCTGATCTCCGGCATCGGCGCGGCGCTGTTCCTCGTCTACGGGCTGTGGGACCAGTGGTGGCACAGCCTGTACGGCTTCGACGCGGTCATCGCCTCGCCGCCGCACATCGGCCTGCTGCTGTCGATCTCGATCACGATGGTCGGCGCGGTGATGGTGTTCGCCGTCGCCCGTGACCGGCCGTGGGGCGCCTACGGCGTGGTCGGCGCCTCGGCGGTGCTGCTCGCGTTCAGCATGGTGACCGTCATCGGCCTGCAGGCGCTGCCGAACGGGGTCGTGAACTCGATCAACGTCGGTGCCGCGTTCTTCTCCGTGCTGATCCTGTTCATGGCGGGCAACGCGCTGAACCGCCGCGGTGGGGCGCTCGCCGTCGCGGTGGTGGTCGCGGCGCTGCAGGCGGTGTTCTGGTGGTTCTCGCCGTGGGCGACCGAGGTCTACGCCTCCGCCACCGGGCTGCCGCTGCGCGACTACACCAACGGCGTTCCCGCGCTGCCCAACATGATCCCGATGGCGCTGGTCCTCGTCGGGGTCGCCGCCGAGCTGCTGCACCGGCTGCCCGCGTGGGTCCCCGGCGCGCTCGGCGGCGTGCTCATCACGGCCTGCGCGCCGGTGCAGCGCATCCTCGGCTTCGGCGACGGCCGGTTCCCCGCGACCGACCGCTACCTCGCCACCATCGCCGCCGGCGCGGTCTTCGGTGCACTCGCCAGCCTGGCCGGCCGCCGCTTCGGCCGCACGCTGCGCCACCTGGCGCCGGCAAAGGAGAACAGCCATGCGTAAGACGGTGCTGGGACTGGCCGGTGCGGCCGCCCTGCTGTTCGGTCTCGCCGCCCCGGCGCTGGCCTTCGAACCGGTGAACGTCGTGCACACCGAGAAGGTCAAGGCCGGCCCGTACGACCTGACCGTCGGGTTCAGCACCTGGCCGCTCAAGGCCATGCAGTCGCTGGACTTCACGTTCGCGCCCGAGGACGGCATCACCGGCAAGCAGGGCACGCTGACGCTGGTGCACGCCGACAAGGTGGTCGGCGACGACCCGCTGGCCCGCCACCCCCGCAAGCGCGAGGTGTGGGGACTGGACGTGCAGGCGCTGCCCGTGCCGGGGACGTGGGCGATGCGGTTCGACATCACCGGACCGGCCGGCACCGGCACCGGTGAGCTGAAGAACCTCCAGGTGATGGAACAGCCCGGCCCGCCGATGGGCCTGTCCTGGGCGATCAGCACGATCCCCCTGTTCGGCCTGATCGCGTTGATCGTGGTCGCGGTCCGGCGCACCAGGGACACCGCCGCCTGACCGCCGCGGCGCACGAGAGCTGACCTGGCACAATGCCGGGCGTGCTGCTGGAGGCGAGGCTCCTCGCGACGGTGTCCCGCCTCGCGGGTCCCGTCCGCGGCGCCGGTGTCGTCCTGATCAGCCTCTTCGGCGCGCTGTCCGCGGGCTCCGCGGCGGGCTGGACGCTGTTCGCGTTCGTCGTGCTCACCTCCGCCGCCGACTTCCGCCTGCCCGGTGTGGCCCTGCCGGTGGCGTTCGCGCGGGTGGTGGTGCTGCTCGTCGTGCTGGGCGGCACCGCCGAGCAGTGGACGCTCACCGTCCTCACCACCACCCTGATCACCTGGCAGTGGCAGCACCCGCCGCGGGTCACCGTGCCCGCGACGGCGTTGCTGCTGGTCGTGGCGGTAACGGCGGCCGGACCGGACGTCCTGGTGCGCGCGGTGCTGGAGTCGGTGCTGGCCCGGCTCGCCTACGAGCTCCTGCGCCGCTCCAGCCGCCGCGTCGACGTTCTGCGCGAACGCGCCGCCTCGCAGAACCGGGCGGCGGCCGTGGCGCTGGACCGCAGCCGGCGGGAACGCGAGTACCTGGCGTTGCTGCACGACACGGCGGCGGCGACCTTCCTCATGGCGGCGCATGGCGGTGAGCCCTCGGCCGTGGCCGCGCAGGCCCGGCGGGACCTGGTGGTGCTGGCCGAACGGGACAACGCCCAGGGGACGGTCGACCTCGGTGCGGCGCTCGTGGCGGTGGGGCGGGACCGGGCCGGGGTGCGGGTGGCGGCCGGGGACCGTGTTGGGGTGCGGGTTGCGGCCGGGTCGGCGGTGGCCGGGGGCCAGGTCGACGCGCGGGTCGCGGTCGCGCCGGTGGAGGCCGTGCCGGTGCCCGCCGTGGTGGCGCTGGCGTTCGTGCGGGCCGTGCGGGAGCTGCTGACGAACGTGGCCCGGCACGCACCCGGCGCGACCGCGGACGTGGTCGTGTCGCGGGTGGACGGTGGCGCCACCGTGGTGGTGCGCGACGACGGCCCGGGGTTCGTGCCGGCGGACGTCGCGCCGCACCGGCGCGGGTTGCGGGAGTCCGTCGCGGAACGCGTGCGCGCTGTCGGCGGGTCGGTGGAGATCGACTCGGTGCCGGGAGCGGGTACGACGGTTCGGCTGGCGTGGACCGCCGGCAAGAGCCGGGCCGACCACGCGGCAGCCCTCGACCGCCCCGCAACCCTCGACCCGCCCGGAACCCCCGACCACTCCGCAGCCCCCGACCGGGCCGGTGGGCGATGACCGATCTCGCCGTCGTCACCACCACCCGCCAGGTCCTGCTGGTCGTCGTCACCGCCATCCAACTGGTCCTGACCCTCCCGTCCCTGGCCATCGGCCCCGGCTCCGCCACCGCGTGGACCGCGTACACCCTCCTGACCGCGGTCCTCGCGATCGTCGGCGGCCACGTCGCCGCCGGTCGCGCCCAGCTCGGCACCGCGGTGGCCGCGGGGCTCACCGCCGTGGTCCTGGTGGCGTCGGTCCTCGCCACCACCGCCCAGGCCGCCGGCACGCCGCTCGGGTCGCAGGACTGGGCGTTCGGGCTCATCGGCTGGTACCTGCTGCTCGTCCTCGTCGAACGGCCCCGGCCGCTCGTCGCCGCCCTCGGCGCCCACCTCGCCCTGTCGGTCGGGTGGTTCCTGCACGCCGGCAACGGCGACGGGGGTACCGCGGGGGTCGTCATCCTCAGCGGCACGAGCTTTCAGGTCGGCGTCATGGTGATCACGAGGGTGCTCCTGCGGGACGGGCGGCTCGCCGCGGAGGCGGCCGCCGAGCACGACGCGGCGCGCACGCGGGAGGAGTTGGCGCGGCAGCGGGAGCAGGACCTGCGGGCCGGGTTCGAGGGGCAGCTGGGGGCGGTGCTGCCGCTGCTGGCGGACCTCGCCGACGAGGTCGTGAGCGTCGCGGACGAGCCGACGCGGGTGCGGTGCTCGGTGGCGGCGGTGCAGCTGCGGCGGTTGTTCGCGGAGAACGACGACGTGCCGGACCCGTTGCTGCACGAGCTGACGGCCTGTGTGGACGTCGCGGAACGGCGCGGGGTGGTGGTGTCGCTCGCGGTCAGCGGCACGGCCACGCCGGTGCCCACGGAGGTGCGGCGGGAGCTGGTCGCGCCGATGGCCCGTGCGCTCGCCGTGGCCGGTGGGCGTGCGAAGGTGAGTCTGCTCCGGACGGCCACGGAGGTGCGGGTGGCGGTGGTGGCGGACGCGCCGGGAGAGCTGCCGCACCACGACGGCGTGCCGGAGGTGGTCGCGGTCGAGACGAGCGTCCACAGCGGACTGGTGAGGAGCGAGGCGCGATGGCGGGCGACGTGACGGCGGTCGTGGTGGACGACCACCCCGTGGTGCGGGCGGGGGTCGCGCACTGGCTGTCCACAGCGGAGCCACCGATCGCGCTCGTGGGCAGCGGGGAGGACGTCGAGGTCGCCTGGGCGGCGCCGCAGGACGCCGTGGTCGTGCTCGACCTGCACCTGGGCGGTGTCACGCCCGCGACGGCGGAGCTGCGCAGGCTGGCCGAGGACGGTCGCCGGGTCGTCGTGTATTCCATGCGCGCCGACGACGAGATCGCCCTGCAGTGCCTGGAGCTCGGCGCGCTCAGCTACCTGACGAAGGCCGAGGGCGCCGAGCACCTCGTGCAGGCCGTGCGCGCGGCGGCGGACGGGCAGTCCTACACTCCGCCGGCACTCGCGGGCGCGCTGGCGGGGGACCGGTCGGAGACGCGGCCCGCGCTGTCGCCGCGCGAGACCGAGGTGCTGGTCGAGTGGTTCCAGTCGGAGTCGAAGGAGTTCGTGGCGCAACGGCTCAACATCGCGCTCAGCACGGTGAACTCGCACCTGGAGCGGATCAGGGTGAAGTACGCGGCGATCGGCCGGCAGGCGCCCACGAAGGCGGCGCTCGTGGCACGGGCCATCCAGGACGGTCTGATCGGGCTCGACGACCTGTGAGTCGCGTGTGGTGCGAACGACCGATACCGGACCGTCCACCCGCGACCTAGCCTGCTGGGCAGCCCCAGGTTCCGCAGCGAGGAGTTCCGCAGTGACGCACGCCCGACGTTCCCTGATCATCGTCGCCGCGGCGGGCTTGCTCCTGTCGGCGTGCGGCTCCGAGACCAGCGGCTCTCCCACGCCCGCCGAGACCACGACCGCGGCGGAGACGACGAGCAGCACCACCTCGAAGCCCAGCTCCACCTCGAACGCCCCGATCGCCGCCGGCGGTGAGGTCACCGCGCCCGGTTCGAAGCTCAAGGTCGGCTCCCGCGCGGTCATCCCCTTCACGCTCGGCGACAAGAGCGGCACCGTGGCCGTCACCCTCACCGCCATCGAGCAGGGCGCGAAGGAGGACCTCGCGAAGTTCGGCGACAAGGCCAAGGGCATCACGCCGTTCTACCTGCGGGTGAAGGTCGAGAACCTGAGTGGTACCGACCTGCGCTACATCTCGATCTCCCTGCGCGGTCTCGGCGCCGACGGCAAGGGCACCGGCGTGATCATCAGCGGCGACACCCCGAACTGCGACTCCACCAGCGCCCCGAAGACGTTCACCGCCGCCGGCGAGACGTACGAGACCTGCGTGCTGACCGCGGCCACGGACGGCTCCAAGGTCGTCGCGGGCGAGTACAACCGCGGCGACGACTACGTGAAGTCGCCGATCGTCTGGGAGAGCTGACACCCGTCGTGATCACGACCATGGCTCTGCTCAAGGCACACCGCGGGTTCACCCGAGCCGAGTTCGTCGACTACTACGAGCACCACCACGTGCCGCTCGTCCTCAGCGTCGCGCCACCGCCGGACTACTACGCCCGCAACTACCTGCCGGAGTCCGCCGACGTGGAGTTCGACGTCCTCACCCACATGAGGTTCGCCGACGAGCCCACCCGGCAGCGGTGGCTCGCGCTCGTGCTCGCCGAGGGGTCCGGGGTGGCCGCCGACGAGGCGTTGTTCCTGGACCGGTCGCGGACGCGGTCGTGGGTCGTGGAGGAGCACGTCAGCTAGAGCGGCCGAACCCCGGCCCCACCCGATGAGGGCGAAGGCCGGGGTGGCGCGGGTCGCGGCGCTGCGACCCGTGACCGGGTTACGAGTGCGGGCAGGTGTCGCGGTACTCCTCGATCAGGGTGCTGCGGCCCGGTGCCGGGCAGAGGAACTGCTCGTAGCGGGTGTCGTTGTCGATGAACCGCTTGAGCCACGAGATGCTGTACTTCGCGATCGTCGTGTTGTTCGAGTTCGGCGCGAAGTGGTTCGCGTTGTTGAGCTCCAGGTACGCCTTGTCGAGCGTGGACGGCAGCGACGTGTAGAACGGCTCCGAGTGCGACGCGACCGGTGCGATCGAGTCGTCCTCCGCGCCGACCACGAGCGTCGGCACGCGCACCGACGACCAGTTCTTCGTGGTGTGCCAGCCGGTCAGCGGGATCGCCGCCTGCAGGGCGGGGCGCTGGCTGGCGGCGCGCAACGTGCCGCCGCCGCCCATCGAGTGGCCCATGACACCGAGCCGGGTGGTGTCGATGCGGGACCGGACGCTGCTCTGCTGGGTCAGGTAGTCCAGCGCGGCGAGCAGCTGGGAGGCGCGGCTGTCGGGCTGGTCGTAGATCGTGTTCGTGTCGATGGTGAACACCACGAAGCCCTGGGACGCGAGGCGCGGGCCCAGCCACGAGATGCTGGACTGCGTGCCGGTGTAGCCGGGGGAGATCGCGACGGCGCCGAACGTGCCGGAGGCGGTGCTCGTCGGGTAGTAGATCGTGCCGCCGCCGAAACCGCCGACCAGGGAGGACACCGAGGTCTCCGACACGGCGAACGGCCCGCGGAGCGCCTCGATGCTCGCGTTCGTCGGGGCGGGACCGCGTTCGTAGGGGTTGGCCGCGTGTGCGGTACCGGTGCCGGTGACGAGCACCAGCGTGAGCGCCAGGGGGAGCAGGGAGCGGAGTTGCACGGCGTTGTACACCTCATTCGGCAGGGGAAGTGCGAGGACCTCTCGACCCTGCAACCGCCGCGCACGGGTCCGCATCGGTGCAACCACCGGTCTCGCGAAGAACTTCAGCGGTAAAACTAACGCTGGTAGTTGAATTTGTCCCAGACCCCTTCCGCTGGGCCTCCACCGCGGTGAAACTGGCCCGATGTTGCGTGGCCGTGACCGGCAGCGCGTCGCCGTGGACGCGTTGCTCCGACGTGCGCGAGCCGGCCACGGCGGGGTGCTCGTCGTGTGCGGCGAACCGGGCAGTGGCCGGACCGCCCTGCTCGACCACGCCCGCCGTTCGCACGAGGCGGTGCTGTGCCTCGACGACGTGCGCGAGCTCGACGACGACCTGCGCCGGCTCGCCGCCGACGTGACCGGGACGCGGGCGGCGCTGCTCATCGCCACCGAGGGGGAGGCGTTCGGGCTGCCGCACGTGGTGCTCGACCCGCTGGACCGGGCCGAGAGCCTGCTCGTGCTGCACGACCTGCTGCCGGGTCTCCCACCCGCGCTGGCGGTCGACCTCGCCGACCTGGCGTGCGGCAACCCGCTCGCGCTGGTGGAGCTGGCGGGGGCGCTCACGTCGGACCAGCTCGGCGGCATCGCGCCGCCACCGGACGGGTTGCCGCAGGCCAGCTCGTTGCGGGCGCGGCTGCTGGCGCGGTTCGCGGGGCTGTCGGAACGGGCGCGGACCGCGGTGGCGCTGGCCGCCGTGGACGAGGAGCTGACCGCGGACGACCTGGCGCGGCTCACCGGGGACCTGGAGGCGGTGACGGAGGCGGGAACGCTGCTGGACCCGCGGCGGCTGGTGCGGTCGACGCTGGCCGCGGGCCTGTCGCCGGCCGCGCGGTTCCGGGCGCACGCGGAACTGGCCGAGCTGCTGCCCGCGGGCCCGCGGCGCACGTGGCACGCCGCCCGCGCCGGCCGGGCCGGTGACGACGGGCCCGCCGACCTGCTGACCGCCAGCGCCGAGCACGCCCGCCGGTGCGGCGACTTCGCCACCGCCGCCCGCGACCACGACCGCGCCGCCCAGCTGACCGGGGACACCGAGCAGAAGGCCCGCCGCCTCCTCAACGCCGCCGCCGACCACTGGGCCCGCGGCGCACCGCACCAGGCGCGGGCGGTGCTGCGCTGCGCGGTCCGGCTCACCGACACCCCCGAGCTCAAGGCGCTGATGGACCTCGTCGCCGGCGGCATCGACCTGGGCGAGAGCCTCCCGGACGTCGCCGCCGACCGGCTCATGCGGGCCGCGCGCAGCCTCGTCGGCACCCGGCGCGGACTGGCCGTCGCGGCACTCGGGTTCGCGGGCGAGGCGGCGAGCATCGCGGGTGACCACCGCCGCTACAGCGCCGTCGCCGAGTTCGCCAGGGAGATCCGGCTGCCCGACGAACCACCGGCCACCCGGCTCACGCTCGGCCACCTGGCCGGGATGGCCGCCACCTTCGACGGCCGCCACGACGAGGCGCTGCCCGCGTTGCGCGAGGTCGTCGAGCTCGCCCACCGGGTGCCGGGCGCGCAGCCGCGGATCTGGGCCAGCCAGGCCGCCTACGTGCTCGGTGACGCCGTCGGGTCGCACGAGATGGCCACCAGCGCGGTGACTGCGGCGCGCGAGAGCGGGTACACCGCGCTGGTGCCGTGGGCGCTGGTCTACCGGGCGCTGTCGGCGCTCCTGCTCGACCAGCACGCGGCCGCCCTCACCGCGGCCACCGAGGGCGTGCACGCGGCGACGGCGGTCGGGCAGCACAACGCCGTGGTCGACCACCTGACGATCCTCGCCCTGCTGGCGGCGTTGCGCGGGGACTCCGACACGGCGCTGCACCGCATCGACACCGCCACCGAGCACATCACGCAGCGCGGGCTCACCCGACCGGGCACGTTCGGCGCGTGGGCGTTCGCGTGCGTCGACCTGGCCAGGGACCGGCCCGCCGACGCGCTCGACCGGCTGCGCCTGCACCCCGGCCACGCCGGCATCAAGGTCATGGCCGCACCGCAGGTCGTGGAGGCGGCCGTCGCGTGCGGGCAGCCCGGCGCGGGGGACCGGGCGCTGCGGCGGTTCGAACGCTGGGCGGAGGCGACGGGCAGCTCGGCCCGCCTCGCGCTGACCCACCGCTGCCGCGGGCTGCTCGGAGGCGGCAGCGGCGCCGCCGACGAGCACTTCGAGGAGGCCATCCGCCTGCACCGGGCCAGCGGCACCGCGATGGAGCTCGCGAAGACCGAGCTGCTGTACGGCACCCGGCTGCGCAGGAGCCGCAAACCCAAGCTGGCGCGCGACCACCTGCGCGACGCGGTGCGGATCTTCCAGTCCTACCAGGCCGACCACTGGGTCGCCCGCGCCAGCGCGGAGCTGCGCGCCGCCGGCGACAGCACCGGTGAACCCGGCGACCGGCCGGAGCTGACGCCGCAGCAGGCGCAGATCGCGCGGCTGGTCGCCGAGGGCGCCACGAACCGCGAGATCGCCGCGCGGTTGTTCCTGAGCCACCGCACCGTCGAGCACCACTTGCGCAACATCTTCGCGCGGCTCGGCGTGCGGTCGAGGGTCGAGCTGACCAGGAGGCTCGACTGACGGTGCCAGAACCAGAACAAGGTCCGAACAGAGCAAAGGTGGTTGTGTGCGCGAGCAGTACCGGCACTGGCAGCGGATTCCGACCCGATGGGCGGACAACGACGTCTACGGACACGTGAACAACGTCGTCCACTACGCGTTCATGGACACCGTGATCAACACGTGGCTGATCGCGGCGGGCCTCGACATCCACGAGGGCGCCGAGATCGGCCTGTGCGTGGAGTCCCACTGCAACTACCGCGCCTCGGTGGCGTTCCCGGACGCGCTGGACGCGGGCCTGCGCGTCGGGCACCTCGGCCGGTCGAGCGTGCGCTACGAGGTCGGGTTCTTCCTCGAAGGCAGCGCGGACGTCGTGGCGGAGGGCCACTTCGTGCACGTGTTCGTCGACCGCACGACCCGCAAGCCCGTCGAGATCCCCGCGGGCCTGCGCACCCGGATGGAAGGGCTGGTGGTCGCGTGAAGACCCGCGGTGCGGTGCTCACGGCCGTCGGCGGCCCGCTGGAGGTCGTCGACCTCGACCTCGACCCGCCCGGTCCCGGCGAGCTGCTGGTGCGCGTGCGCGCCACCGGCCTGTGCCACTCCGACCTGTCCGTGATCGACGGTTCCCGCCTGCGGCCGTTGCCGATGGTGCTCGGCCACGAGGCCGCGGGCGAGGTCGTCGAGGCGGGCCCGAGCTCCGAGTTCGCGCCCGGCGACCACGTCGTGCTGTCGTTCGTGCCCGCCTGCGGTGCGTGCCGCCGGTGCGCGTCCGGCCGCCAGGCGCTGTGCGAACCGGGTGCCGCCGCCAACCGCGAGGGCACCCTGCTGAGCGGTCACCGCCGGTGGACCCTCCCGGACGGCACCCGGCCGCACCACCACCTCGGCGTGTCCGGGTTCGCCGAGTACACCGTGGTCTCCGACCGGTCGGCCACACGCGTGCCTTCCGACCTGCCACCCGAGATCGCTGCGCTCTTCGGGTGCGCGGTGCTCACCGGCGCGGGGGCCGCGTTCTACAGCGCCGAGGTCGTGCCGGGGGACCGGGTCGCCGTGTTCGGTCTGGGCGGTGTCGGTCTCGCGGCCGTCCTGGCGGCGGTCACGGCCGGTGCCACGCAGGTCGTCGCGGTGGACGTCGTCGAGCACAAGCGGCAGCTGGCCCGCACCCTCGGCGCCACGCACGACGTGGCGGGCGGCCCGGACGTCGTGGCGCACCTGCGCGACCTCACCGGCGGCGGCGCGGACAAGGTCATCGACACCACCGGCGTCGCGGCCGTGCTGGAGCAGGCCTACGCCGCCACCGCGATCGGCGGCACCACCGTCACCGTCGGCCTGCCGCACCCCGACCGGACCGTCACCCTGCCCGCGCTGAACCTGGTCGCCGAGGAGCGCACGCTCAAGGGCAGCTACCTCGGTTCGTGCGTGCCGCGCCGGGACGTGCCGCGCTTCGTCGACCTCTACCGCGCCGGCCGGCTGCCGGTCGACGGCCTGCTCTCCGGCCGGCTGACGCTGCCGGAGATCAACGACGGCTTCGCGCGGCTGGCATCCGGCGAGGCGGTGCGCCAGGTGGTGATGATGACCTGATTGCCCGGTTGGGACCGTTCGGTCAGGAATCGGGCAGGACAGGAGCTTTGTCAGCGGTTGACCGGCCGGTGTCGGCTGCGTCACTGTGAGAGCGCTCTCATGTTCGCGCCTTCCGCAACGGGGCGGGAGGCGACCCCTGACGGACAAGGAGAAGAGCGTGCGTCTCAGCGTGTCCAGAATCGTGCCCGCGCTGGCCCTCGTGCTGGTCGGGTCCACCTTCACCGCTCCCGCCCAGGCCTCGGCGCAGGAGCTGTCGCCCGGCCTGCTGTCGGCGATGAGCTCGGCGTTCGGGCTGACCGAACAGCAGGCGCGGCTGCGCCTGGAGAAGGAACACCGCGCGTCGGTGCTCGCACCGCGCGCCGAGGCCGAGGCCGGCACCGCCCACGCGGGCAGCTGGTTCGAGGACAACCGCCTCGTCGTCGCCGTCACCGACCGGGCGGCGGCCGGCCGGGTCGAGGCCACCGGCGCCGTGGCGAAGCTCGTCACCCGGTCCGCCGGGTCGATGAACGCCCACAAGAACCGGCTCGACGCCCTGTCCGCGACCGGTGCCGTGCCGGCCGCGGTCGCGAGCTGGCACCCGGACCCCAGGACCGGCACGGTCGTCGTCAACGTTGAAGCCGGCAAGCAGACCGCCGAGGTCGCCGCGTTCCTCGACAGGGCCAGGCAGTTCGGCGCCATCAGCGTCAACACCGACGGCGTGCGGCAGCCGCAGCCGTTCGCGGCCGGCACCGTCGGCGGCGACCCGTACTACACCGGCAACGTCCGCTGCTCCATCGGCTTCTCGGTGCACGGCGGCTACGTCACCGCCGGCCACTGCGGCGGCAACGGCGCGGCGGTGTACGGCTGGGACCGCTCCTTCCAGGGCAACTTCGCCGGCTCCTCCTTCCCCGGCAACGACTACGCCTGGGTCCGCACCGGCGGCGGCTGGTGGACCGTGCCCGTCGTGCTCGGCTGGGGCCGGGTGAGCGACGTGCTGGTCCGCGGCTCGTGGGAGGCGCCGGTCGGCACCTCCGTGTGCCGCTCGGGCTCGACGACGAAGTGGCACTGCGGCGCGATCCAGAGCCGCAACGAGACGATCCGGTACGCCCAGGGCGACGTGCACCAGATGGCGGGCACCAGCGTGTGCGCCGAGGGCGGCGACTCCGGCGGCTCGTTCATCACCGGTGACCAGGCCCAGGGCGTGACGTCCGGCGGCTACGGCAACTGCTCCAGCGGTGGCCGCACCTGGTTCCAGCCGATCAACGAGATCCTGAACGTCTACGGGCTGCGGCTGCACACCGCCTGATCCCGTGCCGACCGGCTGCCCACCGCGAGTCAGCGGTGGGCAGCCGGTCCCGGCGACAGCACGCGGACGGGTCCGCGCACATGTGACACGGCCTATTCAGCAGGGCCGAAAGTAGCGACCAGCTTCGCCAGGCCGTGCTCGAACCGCTCGTCGAACGACTCCTCGGTCAGGAACGGGAGCACGCGCCGCAACGCAGGCCGTTCACCCAGCACCAGACCATCCGCGGAGCGTCCCGGCAATGCCTGCTCCTCCTGCGTGAGCCCGAGGACGAAGTAGATGACGTCCCACAACGTCCACGCGGCGTCCCGTTCGGACAGCCCGCCCTCCAGCAGTGCCGCGCACAGCGCCTCCGCGACGTCCAAAGTGGCCGGTTCGGCGGCGTAGGTGCCGGCCACGACCACGGCCCCGTCGCGGTGGGCGAGCAGGGCCCGGCGGTAGCGGCGCGCGATCTCGGCGGCCCGCTCGCGCCAGTCGGCCGGCAGACCGGTGAGCGACACGCCCGCCACGATCGCGTCGGCCATCAGCTCCTCCAGCCGGGCCTTGGTCTTCACGTGCCACAGGACGGTGTTCATCCGCACGTCCAGGCGCTGGGCGATGGCGCGCAGCGAGACCGCGCCCGCGCCGTGCTCGTCGAGGATCTCCAGGGCGGTGCGCACCACGTCCGCTTGACTCTTGGTCACTGACCTAGTCTACTCACGGCACCGAGTGTTGGTCAGTGACCAAGAGGAGTGGGTTGATGCTGGACGTCGTCATCGTCGGCGCGGGGCCGACCGGGTTGTGGCTGGCGGGGGAGCTGAGGCTGGGCGGTGCCTCGGTCGTGGTGCTGGAGGCGCGGCTGGAGCGGGACCGGAACTCGAAGGCGCTCACGATCCACCCGCGCACGGTCGAGGTGCTCGACTGCCGCGGGGTGGTGGAGCCGTTCCTGGCCGAGGGCCTGCGCATCCCGAACGGGCACTTCGGCGGGCTGCCGGACCGGCTGGACTTCGCCGTCCTCGACACGCCCTACCCGTTCACGCTGGCGTTGCCGCAGGTCAGGACGGAGGAGCTGCTCGAAGAGCGAGCGGTCGGGCTGGGGGCGGTGGTGCGGCGCGGCTGCCGGGTCACCGGGCTGACCGAGGGCGGTGTGGTGCTGGACGACGGCGAGGTCGTCGGCGCGCGCTACGTGGTGGGGTGCGACGGGACCCGCAGCACCGTCCGCGCCGCCGCGGGCGTCGACTTCCCCGGCACCGACGCCACGACCTGGGGCTGGCTGGGCGACGTGGTGCTCGACGACCCGCCCCCGCGCGGGTTCACCAGCGCCACCGGGGCCGACGGCGGCCTGATGGTCGTGCCGTTGCCGGGTGGGGTGCACCGGATCGTGGGCGGTGATCCCGCGAGCAACCGGCCGGAGTGGCCCGGCGAGCTCACCCTCGACGAGCTGCGCGCGGTGGTGAAGGCCATCGCGGGCACCGACTTCGGGATGCGCGACCCGCGGTGGCTGTCCCGGTTCGGCAACGCCACCCGGCAGGCCGCCGCCTACCGCGCGGGCACGGTGCTGCTCGCCGGCGACGCCGCCCACATGCACTTCCCGACCGGCGGGGTCGGAATGAACGTCGGCATCCAGGACGCCCACAACCTCGGCTGGAAGCTCGCGGCCGTCGTCACCGGGCGCGCGGACGAGGCGTTGCTCGACACCTACCACGAGGAACGCCACCCCGTCGGCGCCGCGCTGCTCGCCCACACCAGGGCGCAGACCGCGTTGATGACGGCCTACACGCCGGAGGGGCAGGCGCTGCGGGCGTTGCTGAGCGGCCTGATCGCGTCGGCGCCGGACATGTCCCGCGAGCTGGCGGAACGGCTGTCCGGCCTGGACGTGGCGTACGCGACCGGCCGCAGGGTGCCGGACCAGGTGCTACCCGACGGCGGGCGGTTGTTCGAACGGCTGCGCGGGGGTGGGTACGTGCGGACGGCGGCCGGGGTGGTGCGGCCGGACGGGCACCTCGCCTGAACGCGGTGCACGCCGGGCAGTGTCAGCCTTTGCCGGGCCCGCCCTTGCCCTTGCGGTCCTCCCGCTTGCGCTCGTCGCCCTTGCGGTCCTCCGGCTTGCGGTCGGCCGGCTTCACGTCCTCGTGCTCGGGACGGTCGACCTTCCCGCCGGCTTGCACGGGCACGGCCGGAGCGGTCGTGGTGGTCACCGGCGGGACGGAGGCGGCCACGGGCACGGCCGACGTCGCCGGAGCCGTGGTGGTCGGCGGCGCGGACTCGGCCGGCGGTGTGGACGCGGTCAGCGCCGCGGTGACACCGGCCGTGGCGACCGCTGCGAACGCCCCCGCGGCCAGGAGCATCCGCACCGGGTGGCGGGCCTGCAGCGGGATGCCGGGCCTGGTCGCCGGCTGGACGTGCCGCAACGCCCGCGCGCACTCCGCGGCGGTGGGGCGGCGCCGGGGCGTCAGCGAGGTCATCGTGTCGAGCAGGCGGCGCAGGTCGGTGGGCAGGTGGCGCGGGATCTCCGGGCGGCGGTGCAGGCGGGCGACGGCGGCCTCGACCTCGCTGCCCTGGTACTCGCGCCGCCCGGTGAGGCACTCCAGCAGCAGGAGCCCGAGCGAGTAGATGTCGACCGCGCAGGTGAGGGCCTCGCCGCGGACCTGCTCCGGCGAGAGGTAGGCGGCGGTGCCCACCAGCTGGTCGGGCCGGGTGAGCCGGGTCGCGTCGACCAGCGTGGCCAGGCCGAAGTCGGCGAGGTGGGCGTTGCCGTCGCGGTCGAGCAGGATGTTCGACGGCTTGATGTCGCGGTGCATCACACCCCTGGCGTGCACGTAGTCCAGCACGTCGGCGAGCTCCGCGCCCAGCCGCCGCACCTCGCCGACCTCCAGCGGCCCGTCGGCGATGCGCTCGAACAGCGTCTGCCCGTCGACCATCTGCAACACGACGAACGGCGTGCCGCCGGTGGTCCCGGCGTCGTGCACCTGGACGAGGCCGGGGTGCGACAACGCGGCCAGGGTCTTGACCTCGTTGTCGAACCGGACCGCGTCCGCGAGGTCGGAGCCGGCGCGGAAGAGCTTCACCGCGACGTGGCGGTGCAGCCGGGTGTCCCACGCGCGGTGCACGTCGGCCATGCCGCCCGAGCCCAGCAGGTCGTCGAGCTCGTAGCGGTCAGCGAGCAACCGCTCGTGCGCGGACACGGACATGGCGGCCTTCCCCTCGGCGATCAGCTCCCACCCGTATTCCCGCTCGTGGCGATCACCAACCCTCAGCGGGCCAGCAGATCGCGCACCGCGCCCACGACGACCCCCGGTGCCTCCTCGGCCATGAAATGTCCACAGGAGACGGTGCGGTGGTCGAGGTCGGAAGCCCAGGCCCGCCACAGCTTCTCGGCCTCGAACCCGAGCGCGGAACCCCAGTCCTGCTGCAGCACGGTGACGGGCATCCCCAGCCGGTTGCCCGCGCGGAGGTCGGCGGTGTCGTGCTCGACGTCGACCGTCGCCATCGCCCGGTAGTCGGCGACGATCGACGTGACCGCCTCGCGGGAGGCGCGCAGGTACTCGGCGCGGACCTCCGCCGGGAACGACGACCCGCCCCAGGCGTCGAGGAAGTGGCCGAAGAACACGTCCGGGCGGGCCCCGATCAGCTCCTCGGCCAGACCGGGCGGCTGCGCCATCAGGAACAGGTGGAAGCCGACGACGCCGGACGTCCCGCGCATGACGTCCCACATGTCCAGCGTGGGCAGGACGTCGAGCGAGGCCAGGTGCGTGACGTGCGCGGGGTGGTCGAGCCCGGCGCGGAACGCGACGTGCGCGCCCCGGTCGTGGCCGACGAGCGCGAACCGGTCGTGGCCCAGGTGCCGTGCGACGGCCACGACGTCGGCGGCCATGGTGCGCTTCGAGTAGGTGGAACCGGTGTCGGCGGGCTTGTCGCTGTCGCCGTAGCCGCGCAGGTCGGGCATGATCACGGTGTGGTCGGCGGCCAGGTCGGCGGCGACGTGCCGCCACATCAGATGCGTCTGCGGGAAGCCGTGCAGCAGCACGACCGGGGTGCCGGAGCCGGTGGTGGCGACGTGCAGCTCGACGCCGTCGGAGACTTGGACGCGCTGGTGGTCGAAGTTCGTGAGGTTCACGCCGACACCTTGCGCGCGCCCGATCAGCAACCGATCAGTGCCGGGGTCAGCGGGTGGTGACGTTCGGGGTGCTCGGCCCGCTGACCGCGGGCGCGGCCCGGCTCGGCGGCCCGAAGCAACGCGCCGTGCTCGCCCGGCTGCTGGTGGCGCGGCGGCGTGTCGTGCCGGTGCGCACCCTCGTCGCGGACCTGTGGGAAGACCCGCCGGACGGGGCGGTCGGCACCGTGCAGACGTTCGTGGGCGCGCTGCGCAAGGCGCTCGAACCGGACCGTCCACCCCGGACCCCGTCGACCCTGCTCGTCACCGAGGGCACCGGGTACGCGCTGCGCGCGCAGGACGTGGACGCGTGGCGGTTCGAGGAGATGCTGGGCGGCGACCTGCCGGTGCTGGACGCGGCGCTGGCGTTGTGGCGCGGCCCCGCCTACGCCGAGTTCGCCGATGAGCACTGGGCGCGCGCGGAGGTCGACCGGCTGGAGGAGCTGCGCCTGGTCGCCGTCGAACGCCGGGCCGAGGCGGCGCTGGCGGCCGGTCGTGCCGCGGAGGTCGTGGCCGACCTGCGCGCGCAGGTCACCGCGCACCCGTGGCGGGAGAAGGCGTGGAGCCTGCTCGCGCTGGCGCTGTACCGGGAGGGCCGGCAGGGCGACGCGCTGGCGGCGGTGCGCTCGGCCCGCACCGCCCTGGCGGAGCACCTGGGCGTCGACCCCGGCCCGGAGCTGCGGGCGCTGGAGTCGGACGTCCTCGCGCAGTCGCCCCGCCTGACGCCGTCGCCGCCGATCGGCCTGGTCGGGAGGTCCGCCGAGCTGGCCGTGCTGGCGGACGCCGTGCCCGCGGCGGGCCTGGGGATCGCGGTGGTGACGGGCGAGGCGGGCGTGGGCAAGACGGCGCTGGCGGAGGCGTTCAGCGCGGTGCTCGCCGGCCGCGGCTGGCGGACGGTGTGGGCCCGGTGCCCGGAGGACGCGCCGGTGGCGTGGCCGTGGCAGCAGGTGGTGGAGGCGCTGGGCCTGGAGCTGGCGGCGGACGACCGCTTCCGGCTGCGCCGGTCCGTGGTGGCGGCGGTGTCGTCGGCGGCACCGGTGCTGGTCGTGCTGGACGACCTGCACCAGGCCGACGAGGAGACGCTGGCGGTGCTGGCGGCGTTCACGGTGGCGCCGCTGCCCGGCCGGGTGCTGGTGGTGGCGACGTCACGGGTGCCGGTGGCCTCCGAGGCGCTGGCCCGCGCGGAACCGGTCCGCGTGGAGCTCACCGGCCTGGGCGAGGAGGCGGTCGGCGCGCTCGTGCGGTCGATCGCGGCCGGCGCCGACGTGCGGCTCATCGCCGAACGCAGCGGCGGGAACCCGTTCTACGTCAAGGAACTGGCCCGGCTGAGCGCGGCGGGCGGCGATCCGGGCGCGGTGCCGGCGGGGGTGCGGGACGTGCTGCGGCACCGGTTGGCGGGGCTGCCCGCCGGGGTGCGCACGGTGCTGCGGCAGGCGTCGGTGCTCGGCCGTGAGGTGGACGTGGACCTGCTGGCCGCGGTGGCGGGCGGGGACGTGCTCGACGCGCTGGACGTGGCGTTGGACGCGGGGTTCGTGGTGGACGTGGCGCCGGGGCGGGCGCGGTTCACGCACGTGCTGGTGCGGGACACGCTGTACGAGGAGGTGTCGCTGACGCGGCGGGCGCGGTGGCACGGGGTGGTGGCGCAGGCCCTGGAGTCCCGGATGGGTGACGCGGTGGCGGGGGCGAGCGGTGCGGCACGGCCGGGCGAGGTGGAGTTGCTGGCGCACCACTACCTTGCGGCCGGTGCGCGCGGGGAGGCGGCGATCAGGGCGTTGGCCACGGCGGCGGGGGTGACGCGGTCGCCGCGGGACGCCGTGCGGTTGTGGCGGGCGGCCATCGCGGCGGCGGACGGCGTGCGGGTGGACCTGCTGACCGGACTGGCGCGGGCGCTGGCGGTGAGCGGGGACCTGGAGGGCGCGCGGGAGCAGCGGTCGGTGGCGTTGCGCGCGGCAGGCGGGGGAGGACCGCAGCGGCTTGCGGACCCGCCGACTGTCCCTCCGCTGGTGCCCGCGGACCCGCTACCCGCCGATCCGCAAGCCGTGGCCGACGTCATCGGCTCCTTCGACGTCCCCGGGATCTGGACCACCAACGACGACCCGGCCCACTCCGCCGAGCTCGTCGCGGCCGCCGAACGCGTCCTGCCCGCGTTCCCCGGCCCGACCGCCACCCGCGCCCGCCTGCTCGCCACCATCGCCATGGAGGACCGCGGCACCGGCGCACGCCTGCCGGAAGCGGAGGAGGCCGAGGCCATCGCCCGCGAACTGGACGATCCGGGGCTGCGGGCGTTCGCGCTCAACGCCCGGTTCATGCACACCTTCCACCGCGCCGGGCTGGCCCCGCACCGCGCCGCGATCGGTGCGGAGATCGTCGCCCACGCCGCCGAGCACCGCCTGGTCACCCACGAGGTCCTCGGCCACCTGGTCCTGGTCCAGGCGCACGCCGCACTCGACCGGCTCGGCACCGCCGACCGGCACGCCGAGGAGGCCGACGACCTCGCCCGCCGGTACGACCTGCCGCTGGTCGGCGTGTTCACCGGCTGGTACGCGGCGCTCAAGCTCGCCGCCGCCGGAGACGTCCCCGCCGCCGACCGCGCCTACCGGGCCGCCGCCGCCCGTGTGGAGGGCACCGGCATGTGGGGCATGGAGCGCGGGCTCCTGCCGCTGGCGCTGCTGAGCCTGCACGGTCCGTCGGTGGTGGACCTGGACGACGACTGGGGCCCGCACCGCGACTGGGTGCGCCCCCTCGTGCTGCCGCACGACGAGGCGCTCGCCGCGGCGAGGGACCTCCCGGCCGGGCCCGCGGACCTGCTCACCGAGACGCGGGCCTGCCTGCTCGCGATGGCGGCGATCCGCCTGGGCGACCGGGGGCTGGGAGAACGGGCCCGCACGACACTGGCACCGGCGAAGGACGAACAGGCCGCCGGCACCGGCCTGTTCACCTTCGGACCGATCAGCCGCTTTCTGGCCGCGCTGAGCTGACCAGCGGCATCCGGCGCAACGCCGGTTTGAGCACCTTCCCCGAACCCGTGCGCGGCAGCTCGGCGACCACCTCGACGTGCACCGGGATCTTGTACTTCGCCAGGCGCGGAAGCAGGAACTCGCGCAATGACGGTGCGTCCAGCGAAGCACCGTCGCGGGGCCGCACGAACGCGCGGCCCACCTCACCCCACCGGTCGTCCGGCACGCCGACCACCGCCACCTCGGCGACGTCCGGGTGGTCGGCGATCGCGTTCTCCACCTCCGCCGGGTACACGTTCTCCCCGCCGGAGATGTACATGTCCTTCAGGCGGTCGACGACGTGCAGGTGGCCGTCGGCGTCCAGGCGGCCGATGTCGCCGGTGCGGAACCAGCCGTCCGGGGTGAACGCGGCCGCGGTGGCGACCGGGTCGTTCCAGTAGCCGGGCGTCACGTTCGGGCCCTGCACCTCGATCTCGCCGGTATCGGCCAGCCGCAGGTCGCCGAGGAACACCGGCGGGCCGGCCGAGCCCGCCTTGCGCACGCTGTCGGCCGCCTCCAGGAACGTGGCGCCCGGCGCGGTCTCGGTGAGGCCGTAGCCCTGGCAGAACACCAGCCCGCGGTCCTGGTAGGTGTGGATCAGCGCGTCCGGTATCGCCGCACCGCCGCAGAGCAGCACTCGCACCGACGACAGGTCCGCCGTGTGCCAGTGCGGTGACGCGGCCAGGTCGGCGTACATCGTGGACACGCCGAACAGCCACGTCACACCGTGCCGCTCGATCAGCGACACGCACTCGTCGACGTCCCAGCGCGGGGTCAGCACGCTGTGGCCGCCCTTGACGAACGTGGGCAGCAGCGTCTGCGTCAGCGCGGCGACGTGGAACAGCGGCGCGGCCACCAGCGCCACCTCGTCGGCGGCGATGTCGACGCCGACCATCAGGTTGAACGTGTTCCACAGCAGGTTGGCGTGGGTGAGCACCGCGCCCTTGGGCCGCCCGGTCGTGCCGGAGGTGTAGAGGATCAACGCGGGGTCGTCGACCGCCACCGGCACGTCGAGCGGGTCCGCCGAACCCCCGGCCAGCCACTCCTCGTAGCCGTCCAGCGAGATGGCGTGTTCGTGCGTGACGCGGTGCGAGGCCGCGTGCACGAGCACGCGGGCCCCGCTGTCGCCCAACTGGTAGTCGACCTCCGCGGGGGTGAGCCGGAAGTTCAGCGGCACGAACACCGCGCCGAGCAGGTGCGCGGCGAACATCGTCTCGGCGAACGACGGGTGGTTGGGCCCGAGGTAGGCGACCCGGTCGCCGTGCCGCACCCCGAGCTCCTCCAGCCGCCGCGCGAGCCTCGTCGTGCGCTCGTCCAGCTCCCCGTAGGTCGTGGTGATCCCCTGGTGGGTCAGCGCGTCACGCTTCGGCGCCATGCGCGCGCGGCGGTGCGGCCAGCTGCCCAGACCCGAGTTCCGCATCCCTGTCTCCCGTCAGGCTGGTGTGGCTGGTCTCCCGCAACACGACCGTGCAGACCACGGTCAGCAGGCAGAAGGCCGCGAGGATGAACGGGATCGCGCCCGTCCCCGCGCTGTTCTGCACCTGCGCGAACAGCAGCGGGGCGAGGCCCGCGCCCAGTCCGGCGAGCTGGTAGCCCAGCGACGCCCCGGTGTAGCGGCTCCCGGTGGTGAACAGCTCGCTGTAGAGCGCGGCGAGCGGCCCGTACATCATCGGGTGGACCACCGCCTGGCCGAGCACCAGCGCGAGGACGACGTACCCGTTGTCCACCAACGGGAACAGCACGAACCCGAACACGGCCATCAGCACGGCCCCGGCGAGCACCACCGGCCGGCGCCCGAACCGGTCCGAGGCCGCGGACCAGCCGAGGATGCCCAGCACCGCGAGCGCCGACGACAGCGTGAGCGCGTTGAGGATCGCCTGCCGGCTGTTCCCGGCCTGCACGCCGTACGCGAGGATGAACGTCGTCAGCGTCGACTGCGCGACGAACGCCGACAGGCCGACCCCGACACTCAGCAGCAGCGTGCGCGGGTGGTTGCGCAGCACGTCGACCAGCGGCGTGGACGTCTTCTTGCGCTCGGCCCGGAACACCGGCGTCTCCTCGACCCGCATCCGCACGAACAGGCCGACCGCCAGCAGCGCGAGGCTCAGCAGGAACGGCACCCGCCAGCCCCACGACAGGAACGCCTGCTCGCCCACCAGCGCCGCGGTACCGGTCAGCGCGGCGGTCGACAGGACCATGCCGCACGGCGCGCCCGCGTTGGTGAAGCTCGCCCACAGCCCGCGCCGCGAGGTGGCGTGCTCGGCGGACATGAGCACCGCGCCGCCCCACTCACCGCCGACGGAGATGCCCTGCACGACCCGCAGCAGCACCAGCCCGGCCGGTGCCAGCCAGCCGATCTGCGCGTAGGTGGGCAGCAGGCCGATCAGGAAGCTCGCCACACCCATCAGCGTCATGGTCAGCACGAGCATCTTCTTGCGGCCCAGCAGGTCGCCGTAATGTCCGAAGAGGACACCACCGAGCGGGCGGGCCAGGTAGCCGGTGGCGAACGTGCCGAAGCTCGCGATCGTGCCGACCAGCGGGTCGAGCGAGGAGAAGAAGACCTTGTTGAACACGACCGCGGAGGCCGTGGCGTAGAGCAGGAAGTCGTAGTACTCGATCACACTGCCGAGGAAGCTGGACGAGACCGCACGGCGTAACTGCGTTGTTGTCGCCATGACCTCACCTCACGCGTAGTGGCGGTAGACGGCGCGTGCGACGCACGCGGGCTTTTCGGAGCCCTCGATCTCGACGGTGAAGTCGACGGTCAGCTGCACGCCGTCGCCCGTGACGTCCTCGACGGACGCGACGCGGCCGGCCAGCCGGATCTTGGCGCCGACCGGGACGGGTGCGGGGAAGCGGACCTTCTCCAGCCCGTAGTTGAGGCTCATCCGCACGCCGGAGACGGTCAGCAGCTGCCCCATGAGCGGGATGAGCAGTGCCAGCGTCAGGTAGCCGTGCGCGATCGTGGTGCCGAACGGGCCGGTCGCGGCGCGTTCGGGGTCGACGTGGATCCACTGGTGGTCGTCGGTGGCGTCGGCGAAGGTGTCGACGCGCTCCTGGGTGACCTGCAGCCAGTCGGTGTGGCCGAGGTCGGCCCCCGCCAGCGCCTTGAGCTCGGAGATCCCTTGCACGGCGGTGGTCATGCGTCCTCCTTGACGAGTCCGAGCAGGCGTGCGGCGTTGTGCTTGAGGATCTTCGGGCGGACCTCGTCCTTGATCTCCAGCGCGGCGAAGTCGGCGAGCCAGCGGTCCGGGGTGATCACCGGGTGGTCCGAGCCGAACAGCACCTTGTCCTGCAGCACGGTGTTGGCATACCGCACCAGCTGTGGCGGGAAGTACTTCGGTGACCAGCCGGACAGGTCGATGTGCACGAACGGCTTGTGCGTCGCGACCGCGAGCGCCTCGTCCTGCCAGGGGAACGACGGGTGCGCGAGGATGATCCGCAGGTGCGGGAAGTCGACGGCGACGTCGTCGACGAGCATCGGGTTGGAGTGCTTCAACCGGATTCCGCCGCCACCGGGCACGCCGGCGCCGATCCCGGTCTGCCCGCTGTGGAACAGGGCGGGGACGCCGAGCTCCTCGATCGCCTCGTAGAGCGGGTAGGCCATCCGGTCGTCGGGGGAGAAGTCCTGCAGGCTCGGGTGGAACTTGAACCCGCGCACGCCGTGCTCCTCCACGAGCCGGCGCGCCTCGCGGACCGCGGCCCTGCCCTTCCACGGGTCGACGCTCGCGAACGGGATGAGCACGTCGGCGTGCTCGGCGCAGGACGCCGCGACCTCCTCGTTGGCGATGCGCGGGTGGCCGGTGGCGTGCTCGGCGTCCACGGTGAAGATCACCGCGGCCATCCTGCGCTCGCGGTAGATCGCGGCGGTCTCGGCGATGGTGGGCTGGCGGTGAGCGGCCTTGAAATACCGGGCGGACGCCTCGACCAGATCGGGCCTGAGCGAGCTGTGGCCGTCCTTCGAGATCTCCGCGTGCGTGTGGACGTCGATGGCGACGATCTCGTCCAGGTCGATGCCGGTCATGGTGCCACCGGAGCCGGGATGCCGTAGGTCTCGGGTTCGAGCTCGCCGAACCGCTCGGCGATCGCGGCCGCCGACCAGCCGCCGTCGGCGAACAGCACCTGCTTCTCCGCGGGGTGCGCCCACAGCGCGAGCCGGTCGCCGCCGATGCCGATGGCCTGTCCGGTGATGCCCTTCGCGGCGTCGCTCGCCAGGAACACGACCAGTTCGGCGGCGTCCTCGACGGTGCCCATGCCCTCGTCGCGGCGCACCCAGTCCGGCAGCGGCGTGCCGGTGCGTTCGGACTCCTCGATCAACGGGGCGAACGCGGGGATCGTCCTGGTCATCTCGGTGGCGGCGACCGGCACGACCGCGTTGACCGCGACGTCGGCCCTGGCGAGCTCCAGCGCCCAGGTCCGTGCCATGGCGGCGATCCCGGCCTTGGCGGCGGCGTAGTTGGTCTGCCCGAAGTTGCCGCGCTGCCCTGCCGGTGACGACACCAGCACGAGCCGGCCGCCCGTGCCCTGCTCCCGCATCCGGACCGCCGCCGCGCGAGCGCACGTGAAGGTGCCGCGCAGGTGCACGTCGATGACGGCGTCGAACTCGTCGTCGGTCATCTTCCACAGCACCCGGTCGCGGAGGATGCCCGCGTTGGTGACCAGCACGTCGAGCCGCCCGAACGCCGCCACGGCGGTGTCGACGAGCCGTTGCGCGGTCTCCGCAGGCCCCACCGGTGCGACGACCGCCGTGCCGCCGATGGCCGCGGCGACCTCCTCCGCGCTCTCGTCCACGTCGTTCACCACGACCGCGGCCCCGTTGCGCGCCAGGGCTTCCGCGTAGGCCCGTCCCAGTCCGCGACCGGCGCCGGTGACGATCGCGACCTTGCCAGACAGCTCCATCCGACGAGTCCTCTCCGTTGGGATCGCGACCAAAAGTAAGGCATATTCGTGACGCTCGTCTAGATGTTGCCCAACATGTATCGTGAGCAGCGTGACGCCCCAGTCCTTGCTGCTCAACTTCCTCGGCCTGTACGTGCTGGGCCGGGACATCGCGGTCTACTCGGGCAGCGTGATCGACGTCTTCGCGCGCGTGGACGTCTCCGAGGAGGCCGTGCGGTCGACGCTGACCCGGATGACCTCCCGCGGCCTGCTCACCAAGCACCGCAACGGCCGCAAGGTCTACTTCGGACTCACCCCGCGCGCGAACGACGTGCTGCACGACGGTGAGCGCCGCATCTGGCAGCGCGGCGCCGTGAACAGGGACTGGGACGGCACCTGGACGCTCGTCGGGTTCTCCCTGCCGGAGGGCCGCCGCTCCACCCGCCACGACCTGCGCACGCAGCTGCAGTGGGCGGGCTTCGGCCCGGTGCAGAACGGCCTGTGGATCACGCCGGGCACCCACGACGTGACCGAGATCGTCGCGGGCCTGGGCCTGGCCGACCACATCACCGTGTTCACCGCCCAGCACGCCAAGCCGACGGAGGCCGCCGACCTGGCCGCGCGCGCCTTCGACATGGCCGCGATCGCCGCGCGTTACCAGGACTTCCTGGCCCGGTGGCGCACGCCGGACGACACGTTGCCCGACGACCTGGCCCGGCAGCTGGTGCTGCACGGCGACTGGCTCGACCTCGTGCGGCAGGACCCGCACCTGCCTGCGGAGCTGCTGGCGCACGACTGGCCGGCGATCGCGGCGGAGCAGCTGTTCCGCAAGCTCGCCACCCGGTACGCCCAGACGGCGGCCCCACTGGCAGCCGCGGCAATCGAGTCACTCGCCCTCTGACCCCTGCTGCTCCCGCATCTGCAAGTACCACCAACTCAAGATCACCCAGCACTTTTCTACTGCCGACTGCCTCGGGGGCGGCCCGCGGCCGGACGCGCGCTTCGGCGTGCGGCGAAGCGGTTGGTGGTGGTCAGCGGCGGTTTGATCAAGGGTTGGTGGTACTTGCAGATGCCTGGGCAGCAGGGGGCGTGGTCAACTGGGTGCGTGCGGGTGGTTGTCGTTTCCGGTGGCGATCCGGGGCATGTCGTTCCGGCGATCGCGTTGTGCCTGCGGTTCAGGGAGGCCGGGGACGCCCCGGTCTTGCTGACCGGCGACCGTTGGGTGGACGCGGCGGTGCGGGAGGGCGTGCCGGCCGCGCGGGTCACCGGGCTGGCGTTGCGCGACCTGCGCGACGAGGCCGACCTCGGGAAGGCGTTGCACGACCAGGCGGCGGAGCTGGCCCTCGCGCTCGGGCCCCAGCTCGCCGAGTTGGAGCCTGACCTGGTCGTGTGCGACGTCCTGGCGCTGGGTGCGGGCATGGCCGCGGAACGGGCAGGCGTCCCGTGGGTGCAGCTGTCGCCGCACCCGCTCTACGCGCCGTCGAAGCACCTGCCGCCGATGGGCAGCGGACTGGCGGCCGGGGTCGGGGTACGCGGGAAGCTGCGGGACGCGGTGCTGCGCGCGCTGACCGCTCGTTCGCTGAGACAGGGCGAACGGCAGCTGGTCGCGGCACGGCGGCGGGTCGGGCTGAGCGGCAGGGGAGCGGGCCCGGTCGCACGGCTGGTCGCGACGTTGCCCGCGTTGGAGGTGTCGCGACCGGACTGGCCGACCGACGCGCACGTGGTCGGGCCGCTGCTGTGGGAGGCGAGCCGGGAGCTGATGACCCCGCCACCGGGCACCGCGCCGCTCGTCCTGATCGCTCCGTCGACGGCGTGGACCGGGGCGGCCGGCATGGCCGAGATGACGCTGGCGGCGCTGGACGGCCTGGGCGTGCGGGCCGTGGTGTCCACGTTCGCGCCGCCGCCCGGGACGTTGCCGGACTGGGCCAGGTCAGGGCCGGGACGGCAGGACGAGCTGCTGCGCGACGCGGCGGTCCTGGTCTGCGGTGGCGGGCACGGGATGCTGGTCAAGGCGCTGCGGGCGGCCGTTCCGGTGGTCGTGGTGCCCGGCGGCGGTGACCAGTGGGAGATGGCGAACCGGGTCGCGCGGCAGGGCAGCGGAGTGCTCGTGCGGCCGTCCACCGTGGACTCGCTGCGGGCAGCCGTCACGCGCGTGCTGGACGATCCGTCGTTCGCCGCCGCGGCGGCCTTGGCGGCGGCGGGTGTGCACGAGGTCCGCGATCCCGTCGAGGTGTGCCGCACCGCCCTGGCGTGACGGGAGTGGTCCGGTCAGCCGGAGGTCGCGCTCGCCCTCGCCCGCCTGCGGCGGTCGACCAGGGAGGTGCCCAGCAGCACCACCGTGAACAGCACCCAGCACAGCCACATCGGCGGTCCCGCGAGCAGCGTCACGAGCAGCACGGTCACCCCGCACAACGCCGTGACGACACGCGCGCGCACCCCGTCCGCCAGCTTGGCGAACGCCGCCGCGCCCACGCCGTAGAGCACGAAGTAGATCCCGCCCGACACCACGAAGAGCGCCTCGAACGACACCAGTCCCAGTGCGCCGAGCACCGCGATCACGGTCAGCACCAGCCCGACCACGACCACGGAGGTCACCGGGTTCGCGTCACGGGTCCGCACCCGGCTCAGCGCGGCGGGCAGGTAGCCGCTGCGGGCCATGCCGAACACCAGACGGGACAGGGCGAGCACCGAGGCGCAGACGTTCGCCGTGATCGTGACGATCACCAGCAGCAGCGTCATCGGCCGGCCGACGCCGCCGAGCGCCCGTTCGGCGAGGAGCAGCAGCGGTGCCGAGTTCAGCGCCGGGTCGCCGGAGTCGACCACGGCGAAGATCCCCAGCAGCAGCAACGCGTACAGCGCCACCACGACGAGGTAGGAGGTGACGAAGATGCGCGGGATCGCGTCCGAGCTCTTGTGCTCCTCGAACGTGAAGGCGACCGTCTCCCAGCCGGTGAACGCCACGTAGACCGCGGTGAGCGCGGTGCCGAGCGCGGAGAACTCCGGGAGGCGCGTGCTCGGGACGGCCGGGCCGTGCGAGCCGATCGCGATCACCGCCGTGACCACGACGAGGGCGAACAACGCCAGCAGCAGGGTGACCTGCAGCCGGCCGGAGACGTTCGCGCCCAGCAGCGCCACGGCGGTCGCGGCCGCGAGCACGACCACGGGGAACGCCCAGTTCAGCGCGGCGGCGCCGGAGAACTCGGCGAGGTAGCGACCACCGGTGATCGCGGTCGCGGGAATGCCGGTGACCAGCGCGAACGTGGCGAGCATGCCGGAGGTGCGGCCGGTCGACCGGCCGAGCGCGACCTCGGCGTAGTGGGCGACACCGGACGCGGCCGGGTACCGCCGGCCCAGCCAGGCGTAGCAGTACAGCAGCGGCACCACCGACAACGCCGCGACCGCCCACGGCATCCACGCCGACAGGCCGAGCTGGTAGTAGCTCGTGCCGGGCAGCACCATCATGCCCGCGCCCAGGATCGTGGACAGCGCCACGAAGGTGCCGACGAAGACGCCCGTCGACTTGCGGAGCTCGCTCATTCAGGGGTTCCTCAACGCCGACACGACCGAATCGACCGCCTCGCGGAGCACCTCCGGCGGGGTTCCGTCAAGCATGTGACCCCCTTCGGCCTCGACGAGGCGGAATTGACCTGATACCCGATCACGCCAGCGGGCACACATCTCCGTTCCGATGAAATTGTCGCCACGGGTCGCCACCACGTGCAATTGGTCGATGTCCGCTTCCTGGTTCACCCATTCGGCGAGCCGGTCGGCGACCTCGGCATCGGCGCGGACACCGGCGGCGATCTCGGCCAGCAATTCCGGGTCCTCGAGAACGTCCGGCGGAAATCCGTCGGCGGCCAGCACGTCCGCTATCTCGGCGTCCGTCGAGTGCGACATCGTCGGGATGCGGCCGGCGGCGTCCGGGTACGGCGTGTTCACCAGCAGCACCCCCACGGGCACCCCCAGCGCGGAGCGCAGCGCACCGCGCAACCGGAGTGCGGACAGCCCGCCCATGCTGTGCCCGACCAGCACGACGTGCTCCGCGGCGGACTCCCGGGCCGCCCGCACGACCTCGGCGACCGTGTCGTGCTCCCACCGGCCCGACAGCAGCTCGCCGACCCCCGCCGCGTTGCCGCACGCGACGTGGTCCGCGCCGGACAGCCAGCGCAGCCCGCGACCGGCGCCGGCGGCGGGGAACGACGCGATCATGCGCCCGGCTTCCCCGCCTCGACGACCTCGACCTGCAGCTCGGTGAGGCCCAGCATGAAGTTCGACCGCAGCCGCTGCGGCGGGGCGACCACGGCGAACGCCTTGTCCCACGCGGCCAGCTCCTCGACGAACATCTGGACCTCCAGCGTCGCCACGGGAGCACCGATGCAGCGGTGCACGCCCGCGCCGAACGCGATCTGCCGGTTGTCCTGGCGGTCGACCAGGAACTCGTCCGGGCGGTCGAAGACGGCCCGGTCCCGGTTGGCCGACATGTTCCACAGCGTCACGAAGCTGCCCTCGGGAACGACCTCGTCACCGACGGGGAAGTCCTGCACCGCGAGGCGTTGCACGTAGCTGTTCGTCGAGGTCCAGCGCAGGAGCTCGGCGGTGGCGACAGCGGAGGACACCTCTCCGGCGGTGACCCTGGCCCACTGCGCGGGCTCGCGGTTGATCGTGTCGATGGTCAGGCTGGCGGTGTGCGGGGTCGTCTCGTTGCCGCCCACGGCGACGTTCAACCCGTTGAGCAGCGCGACGTCGCGCGGCATCTCCCCGGACGCGACGAGCTGCGCGAGCACGCCGATCATGTCGTCGGCCGCGCCGTCGGCGATGCGCTTGTCCACCAGCTCGTTCATGAAGTCGAGCACCTCGATCTGCGCGTCGACCAGCGCGTCGAGCGGTGCGGTGCCGGTGTAGGCCTGGTCGCGGTAGCCGATCATGATCCGGGTGGCCTCCAGCAACGAGGCCGCGTCCTGCCGGCCGATGCCGAAGAGGATCTCCAGCACGCCCTTGGGCAGTTCGGGCGCGACGACCGTCGTGAAGTCGACCCGGTCGCCGACGGACAGCGAGCCGAACACCTCGCGGACGTTGCGGCGGACCGTCTCGCCGATCCGCGCGACCATCTCCCTGCTGAACCCGCTGGTCTTGATCGGCCTCTTGAGCGCGCCGTGCGCGGGCTCGTCCGCGACGATCAGCATGCGGCCCGACGCCGAGTCCTTCTCCGGCCGGTACGAGCCGTCGATCATCGTGCCGTAGGCCGAGCTCAGGCGGTCGTGGTCGACGTAGGCCGCGTACACGTCGTCGTAGCGCGTCAGCGCGTAGAACTCGTAGCCGTCGGAGCGGCGGTGGCGGGACACGGGGTTGTTCTCCCGCAAGTCGGCCAGGTATGCCCACGGGTCGTCCTCGGCGAAGAAGTCGGCCGAGTAGAGCGGGCTGTTCTCAACGACCAGCATCGCCGGCTCCGATCAGGTCGGCGATCCCCGCGGGGGTGCGCCCGCCGAAGAAGACGTGTCCGGGCACCTTGACCCCGGTCTGCTCCTTGAGCAGCGCCCGGCACCGCAGCACGGCCAGCGAGTCGAACCCGGCCGCGAAGATGTCGGTGTCCGCCGCTATGTCCTTGTTCGAAATCGTCCGCACGCACTCGACGATCATGGCGGTCGTGATCTCACTCATTCAGACTCCCGTTGTGCGCAGGTGGCGGCCCAGCAGCGCGGCGGTGTCGACCTTCCCGCCGGGCTTGACCGGAAAGCTGTCCACGAGGTCCACGGCGATCGCCGCGGAGCAGCCGCGGACCAGTGCCTCGACCGGGGCGCGCACCTCGTCGCCGGGCACACCGGGTTCGAGCTGGACGAACGCGATCGTGTGCCGTTCGTGCTGGGCGACCCGGCAGGCCGTGACACCGGGCAGCCCGGCCACCGCGTGCTCCAGCGCGGCGGCGTCGACCCGCGTCCCGTTGACCTTGATCCGGCTGTCCGAGCGCCCGGCGAAGACCAGGTCGCCGCCGCCGTCGGTCCACACGAGGTCACCCGTGCGGTACCGGCCGTCGAACCGGGTCGCGAGCACGCCCCGGTCGAGGTAGCCCAGGCAGACGAACGGGCCCTCCACGACCAGCTCCTGCCGGTCGCCGGCGGCCTGCAACCGCTCCACGCACCCGTCGAGCGGCCGGCCGATCGGGACGGTGTCGCGGTCGAAGCGGTCGGGCAGCACGTACCGGTGGGTGGCGAACGTGGCCTCGGTCGGCCCGTAGAGGTTGACGAACCGGCTCGTGAGGCCGGCCTCCCTCGCGCGCCGGTAGGTCGAGACGTGGAACTGCTCGCCGCCGCTGAACAGCCACGGCACACCGGCGATCGCCTCGGGCAGCACGTCGAGCAGCGTGGCGACCACGGCGGCGGGCAGCAGCAGCCGGTCGACGCCGTGCCGGCGCACGAGGTCCGGCCACTCGAACACGTCCTCGTTGACGTCCGGCAGGCACACCACCTTGCCGCCCGCGGCGACCGCGCACCACGTGTCGAACCACCAGCCGTCGAACGCCGGGGTGGCGAAGCTGCCCGCGGTCAGCCGGTGGTCGACCGGCACCCGCAGGCCGCGGCAGGCGAACAGCGCCAGCAGGTTGCCCCTCGACACGGCGACGGCCTTGCGGCTGCCCGTGCTGCCGGAGGTGAAGTTGACCGACACCATGTCCTCCGGCAGCGCGCCGTCCGGTGCCGCGGTGCCCGTGTTCGCGGTCACCGTCACGTCGCCGTGGACCGACAACGTCAGGCCGGGGCGCACGCGGTCGAGCTCGTCCGGGCTCAGCGTGCCGTCGTCGGTGACGGCGGCACACCCGGCCCGCCACACCCCGAGCTGGCCCGCGAAGAAACCGAGCTTGCTGCCGGCGCGGATCAGCACGACCCGCGCTGTGCCGTGCGCTCGGACCGCCCGTTCGACCGAGGCGGCGAGGGCGTCGACCTCGCGCCGGCTGTGTTCCTCGTCGTCCTCCACCCACACCGGGTCGTCCGACCGCCAGTGGTCGCCGTGGATCAGGTCGTGCCAGGTCCTGTTCATCACCGAAGCCCCAGTCCGTCCATCGCCCTGCCGCTTTTCCGGTCCCGACGA
Organism: Lentzea sp. NPDC036955; assembly: GCF_055608005.1. Classification (NCBI taxonomy): domain Bacteria; kingdom Bacillati; phylum Actinomycetota; class Actinomycetes; order Pseudonocardiales; family Pseudonocardiaceae; genus Lentzea; species Lentzea sp. NPDC036955. Next base: position 242,053 of record NZ_JBVJRC010000002.1, read on the forward strand.
GGAATCAACCCGAATACCGCCCAGTCACGCATCGCTGGTTATCCAGCTCTATCTCGGGGCAATCCGACAAAACGACCGACCACTCGGATGGCGCAACGGTTAACACTTTTTCGAATGGTGAATTCCCAGCTCGTGAGACCGGAAGTTGCGTGCAGATGAATCGCGGAAACTTATGCGCACTCGCACGGAATCAACCGGTCGCGTGAATTGCCCGGCCCCTCAGGGGCGGACGGTCACGAGCCCCGGCTCTGCGAGGTCCTCCGGCAGTCGCTGGGGCGCGTGCAACGGCACCAGCTCGGACTGCAGCACCATGGCCGCGGCGCCGATCGCGGGCGCGGTGGCCGCGGTGTGGGAGAGGCGGACGTCCACGGGGTGCGCGCCGCGCGCGTAGAAGCTCCTGGCCAGCTCCTCGCGCACGACCGGCAGGTACACCGAGCCCGCGATGGCGAAGCTCGGGCCGGTGAGCACGACGAACTCGACGTCCATGACGTTGGCCAGCGTCCGTGCGGCCACGGCGATGTAGCGGGCGGAGCGTTCGAGCAGGGCGAGGGCGGCGGGGTCGCCACGCCGGGCCGCACGGCCGACGGCCGCGAAGCCGGCTGCGGGAGAAGCCGGCGTCCGGTCGCCGTCCGCGCCGGGATCGCCGGTCAACCCGATCCGTTCCGCCAGGGCCCGATCGGCCCGCGCCGCGGCCACCACGGCCTCGGGCCCGGCGAGCACCTCCACGCACCCCCGCGCGCCGCACCAGCACTCCGGCCCGTCCACGTCCAGGCACACGTGCCCGATCTCCCCGGCGTTGCCGCTGGTCCCGCGGTAGGTGATGCCGCCGATCACCAGGCCGGCGCCGATGCCGGTGCCCATGTAGAGCGCGGCCGAGGTGGAGGCGCTGCCCATGCCGCGCGACCAGTGCTCGCCCAGTGCCGCGGCGGTGGCGTCGTTGTCGACCACCACCGGCAGGCCCGCGGCGGCGGCGAGCTCGCGGTCGACCGGGTAGCCCGCCCAGCGGCGCATCACGGGCGGGGCGATGGCCGCCGTGGTCCTGGCGCCCAGCGGGCCGGGGGAGACAAGACCCAGGCCCAGGACCCGGTCGTGGTCGACGCCGACGCTCGCGATCAGGGTCTTCGCCTCGGCCGCCATGCGGTCGACGACCTCGGCCGGTGCCCGGGTGCCCGCGCCGGGTTTGGTGATCCGCGCGACCACGCCGCCGGCCAGGTCGGTGAGCACGTAGGTGATGCCGCTGTGGTCGAGGTGCACGCCCAGCGCGAACCGGGACGTCGGGTTGAGCTGCAGCAGCACCCTGCGCTTGCCGCCGGTGGACTCGGCGTGGCCGGTCTCGGCGACCAAGCCCTCGTCGAGGAGCTTGCGGACGGCGGTCGAGATCGTGGCGCCGGTGAGGCCGGTGGCGTTGATCAGGCCGACGCGGCTGATCGTGCCCGCGGCGCGGATGACGTCCAGCACCGCTGCCTTGCTGCTCGCGTGGGGGGTGCCCCGGACAGGGCCGCTCACGGGGCCTCCTCTCGCCGCACGAAGGTTAGCCGTCGGAGTAACGGCGGTGCTACGCGCAGATGTTGACTTACTTTCTTAAGTTACTTAAGAATGTTCTCCGTTGGTGTGATCCAGCCCACTGAAGGCCCGCGAGAGGATCCACGATGAACCCGAAGTCCCTGCGCGTCGCCGCCGCGGTCGCGGCGTTAGCCCTGACGGCCACCGCCTGCGGACCGTCCGGCGGGAGCTCGGCCGACGCGGCCACGCTGGTCGCCTTCACCGGCCAGAACGGTGACTACCAGGGCAACTTCAACCCCTACTCGCCCACGGCGAACGAGGGCATCGGCACCATCTTCGAGCCGCTGTTCTTCTTCAACGCCATGCAGCGCGACGCCAAGCCCAGGCCCCGGCTGGGCAGGGAGTTCTCCTGGAACGCCGACGGCACCGAGCTGTCGGTCGTCCTGCGCGACGACGTGAAGTGGTCCGACGGGAAGGAGTTCACCGCCCGCGACGTCGTCTTCACCTTCGACATGGTGCGCAAGAACGGCACGATGAACTCGACCGGCTTCAAGGGCACGACAACCGCTGTCGACGACACCCACGTGGTGGTGAAGTTCGACGAGCCGTCGTTCATGGAGGGCCCGCAGGTGCTCGGCCGGCTGTGGATCGTGCCCGAACACCTCTGGAAGGGCCTCGCCACCCCGGCGACCGACCCGGTGAAGAACCCGGTCGGCACCGGGCCGTTCCAGTTGGAGGAGTTCAAGCCGCAGGCGATCACGCTCAAGGCCAACCCCGGCTACCACGGCGGCGAGCCCGCGGTGAAGAAGGTCCGCTACCTGTCGCTCGCGGGCAACCAGGGCGGTGCCGACGCGCTCAAGGCCGGCAAGGTCGACTGGCAGACCGGTCCGGTGCCCGACATCAAGAACGTCGAGAAGACCTACCCCGGCTACCGCGCGGTCACCGTGCCGCAGAACCAGATCGCGCTGTTCACCTGCTCCAATGCCGAGCTCGGCTGCACCGGCCCGCAGACCGACCCCGCCGTGCGCAAGGCGATCCACCACGCCATGAACCGCTCACAGCTCAACGCGCTCGCGTTCCAGGACACCGGCAGCCCGATCTCGCCCGGGTTCGCCCTGCTCCAGCGCGACGAGCCGTACATCGCGGGCACGCTCGAGGAGAAGTCCGCTGCGATGAGCCCGGACACCGCGAAGGCGGCCCAGCTGCTGGAGGCCGCCGGGTACCGCAAGGGCGCCGACGGCATCTACGCCAAGGACGGCAAGCCGTTGTCGCTCACCGTCAAGGTGGTGACCGGGTGGACCGACTACATCACCGCCGTGAACACCCTGGCCCAGCAGCTCCAGCAGGCGGGCATCAAGGTCACGCCGCAGCAGCTGTCGTGGAACGAGTGGGCCGACGCGCGCAGCCAGGGCGGGTACGAGCTGCTGATCGACTCGGTCTACCAGGGCCCGGCGGCCGACCCGTACTACACGTTCAGCTACTTCTTCGCCGGCTACACCACCGCACCGGTCGGGCAGGCCGCGAACCCGAACTTCGGCCGCATGAAGGACCCGCAGGTCGACGCCGCACTCGCCGCGCTCAAGCGGATCAACCCGGAGGACGCCGCGGCCCGCAAGCCGCACTTCGACGTGATCCAACAGCGGGTGGAGGAGGTCATGCCGTACATCCCGGTGCTCACCGGCGGCACGACGAGCGAGTACAACGCGAAGAAGTTCACCGGCTGGCCCACCACCGACGACCTCTACGCGTTCCCCGCCGTCTGGTCGCGGCCGGAGAGCTCCGAGGTCCTCATGAAGCTCAAGCCCGCGGGCAGCTGATGCGGTACTACGCGCGCAAGATCGCCTTCTACCTGGTCGCGCTGTGGGCGGCGGTGACGCTGAACTTCGTGATCCCGCGGCTCATGCCGGGCAACCCGGTCGACGTGCTGATCGCCCGGCTGCAGCAGCGCGGCGGCTCGGTCGACCCGGCCGTGCGCCGCTCCTACGAGCTGCTGCTCGGCACCGGCGGCGACCGGTCGGTGCTCGGCGAGTACTTCTCCTACCTGGGCAACCTCGCCCGCGGCGACCTCGGCGTCTCGGTCAGCGCGTTCCCGGCGCCGGTGTCGGAGGTGATCACGGCGTCGCTGTGGTGGACGATCGTGCTGGTCGGCATCGCGACGCTGGTGTCGTTCCTGCTCGGCGTCGCACTCGGTGCCGTGGTCGGCTGGCGGCGCGGCACCTGGCTCGACACGCTGGTGCCCTCGACGACCGTCCTCGCCGCGGTGCCGTACTTCTGGCTCGCACTGCTGCTCGTGGCACTGCTGTCGTCGGCGCTGGGCTGGTTCCCGTTGCTCGGCGGCTACGACGTGGTCCTGTCGCCGGGCTGGAACGCCGAGTTCATCGGCTCCGCGCTCTACCACGGCACGCTGCCCGCGCTGACGATCGTGATCTCGTCGGTCGGCGGCTGGCTGCTGGGCATGCGCAACATGATGGTGTCGGCGATGTCCGAGGACTACGTGCTCACCGCCCGCGCCAAGGGACTGCGCGACAGCCGGGTCATGATCCGCTACGCCGCGCGCAACGCCGTGCTGCCGTCGGTGGCCGGGTTCGCCATCTCGCTGGGGTTCGTAGTGGCCGGCTCGATCGTCACCGAGCAGGTCTTCTCCTACCCCGGCATCGGCGGCCGGCTGCTGCAAGCGGTGCAGAACAACGACTACGCGCTCATGCAGGGGATCTTCCTGGTGATCACCACCGCGGTGCTCGGGGCCAACCTCGCGGTCGACCTGCTGCACGCGATCGTCGACCCGCGCACCCGCGCGACCGGCTGAGAGGAGCAGACCATGGGCAACTCCGGCACGGGCTGGGGCGCGCTGTTGCCGCGCTGGTCGCCGAAGCTCGGCTTCGGCCTCGGCCTGATCGCGGTCATCACGTTGTTCGGCCTGGTGGGGCCGTTGCTGACCGGCGACCCGAACGCGGTGCGCGACATCGGCCTGACCCCGCCCGGCGGCGAGCACCTGCTGGGCACCACGCAGACCGGGGAGGACGTGCTGGCCCAGCTCACGCACGCCACCCGCGGGTCGTTGCGGATCGGGCTGCTGGTGGGCGTGCTCGCCACCGCGCTGTCCGCGTTCTTCGGCGTGCTCGGCGCGTACGCCGGCGGTGTCACCGACGAGCTGTTCTCGTTGTTCTCCAACGTGGTGCTGGTGATCCCCGGCCTGCCGCTGGTGATCGTCGTGGCCGGGTTCGTGCCGGCCGACCAGCGCGGCGCGTGGACGATCGCGGTGGTGCTGGCGCTGACCGGCTGGGCGGCCTCGGCACGGGTGCTGCGCGCGCAGACGCTGTCGGTGCGCAACCGCGACTACGTGGCGGCGGCGCGGGTCGCGGGCGAGAAGCCGTGGCGGGTGATCACCGTGGAGATCCTGCCGAACCTGCTGCCGCTGGTGGCCTCGCAGTTCGTGTTCGCGGTCATCGCGGCGATCCTCGGCGAGGCCGGGCTGTCGTTCCTCGGCCTGGGCGCGTCGAACTCGCTCACGCTCGGCACGATGCTGTTCTACGCGCAGAACGGGTTCGCGCTGCAACTCGACGCGTGGTGGTGGTTCGTCCCGCCGGGGCTGGTGATCGCGTTGTTCGGGTGCGGGCTCGCGCTGGTGAACTTCAGCATCGACGAGATCATCAACCCGAAGCTGCGCAGCGAACCGCGCCGTGCGCCCGACGCCGTGGTGCCGCGGGCCGAGGCCGTCGAACGGCCGGACGCGGACGCGGTGCTGACGGTGCGGGACCTCTCCGTCGTGTACCAGGGCGCCGAGCCGGTGCCCGCGGTGGACGACGTGTCTTTCACGCTGCGGCGCGGCGAGGTGCTCGGCATCGCGGGGGAGTCCGGGTGCGGCAAGACCACGCTGGCCCACGCGGTCAACCGGCTGCACCGCCCGCCCGCGCAGGTGACGTCCGGCTCGGTCGTGTTCCACGACGCCGACGGCACCGACGTGGACGTGCTGGCGCTGGGACCGGAGGAGCTGCGGGCGTTCCGCTGGACCAAGCTGTCCATGGTGTTCCAGGGCGCGATGAACGCGCTGAACCCGGTGACCACCATCGGCGCGCAGCTCGACGACGTGCTCACCACCCACCGGCCCGCCATGGCGAGGGAGGACCGGCGGCAGCGGTGCGCCGAGGTGCTGGAGCTGGTCGGGGTCGACCCGCGCCGGCTGGGGTCGTTCGCGCACGAGCTGTCCGGTGGCATGCGGCAGCGCGTGATGATCGCGATGGCGCTGCTGCTCGAACCGCAGGTCATGATCATGGACGAACCGACGACGGCGCTCGACGTGGTGGTGCAGCGCGGCATCCTCCAGGAGATCCTGCGGTTCCGCGACGAGCTCGGGTTCGCGGTCGTGCTGATCACCCACGACCTGCCGCTGCTGCTGGAGATCAGCGACCGGGTGGCCGTGATGCGGGGCGGCCGGGTCGTGGAGCACGGCACCGCCGAGCAGGTCCACCGGGCCGCCACCCACCCGTACACCCGCGAGCTGCTCGGGTCGTTCCCGAGCCTGGAGGGCGAACGCGGCGCGTTCGGCCGGGAAGGGGCGCTGCGATGACCACCCTGCGCGCTGACGAGCTCGTGAAGGACTTCCCGGTGCGGACCGGGCTGCGACGCACGTCGTTCCGCGCGGTCGACCGGGTCTCGTTCACCCTCGACCCCGGCCGCACCGTGGCGCTCGTCGGCGAGTCCGGCTCGGGCAAGTCGACGATCGCGCGGATGATCGCGCGGCTCGAGAAACCCAGCGGCGGCACCATCACCGTCACCGGACCGACCGGCGCGCCGGTGCCGGACCGGGAGTACCGCAACCGGGTGCAGATGGTGTTCCAGGACCCGTTCGCCTCGCTCAACCCGTTCCACACCGTCGAGCACCACCTGACCCGCCCGCTGCTGCTGCACGGCAAGGCCCGCGACCAGGACGAGGCGGTGGAGCTGGCACGGGAGCTGCTCGACCGCGTGACCCTGCCGCGCGACTTCGCCCGGCGCCGGCCGCACGAGCTGTCCGGCGGCCAGCGGCAACGCGTCGCGATCGCCCGCGCCCTCGCACCGGGAGCTCAGGTCGTGGTGGCCGACGAACCGGTGTCGATGCTCGACGTGTCGATCCGGCTCGGCGTCCTGAGGCTGCTGGCACGCTTGCAGGACGAGGAACGGCTGGCCGTCCTCTACATCACGCACGACCTCGCGACGGCCCGGCACTTCTCCGACGAGATCCTCGTGCTGCACCGCGGCCGGGTGGTGGAACGGGGACCGTCCGACGCGGTCATCCTCGACGCCCACCACCCGTACACGAAGCTGCTCGCCGCCGCCTCGCCGAACCCCGACGCCCGCGGCCGCGTGCTCGACGTGCGCCGCGACGTCGTGGCGCGGGCGGGTGCGGCCGCGGCGTACGACCACCACACCGGGCAATGGGCCGACGCGGCACCGGTTTCCGGCTGACGCTGGGGAATGGGGACATGATGGAGCGCCAGACGTTGCACGACGGGTGGCAGCTGAGCGTGGTCGCGGGACCCGCGCCCGACTCGTTGCGGGGCGTGCGGGTGCCGGCCGCCGTGCCCGGCAGCACGCACCTCGACCTGCTCGCCGCCGGGCTGATCGAGGACCCGTTCCTCGACCGCGCCGAGGAGTCGCTGCGGTGGATGCACCGCACAGAATGGCGCTACGACACCGAGTTCGAGGCGTCGGCCGTCGCCGGCGAACGCGCCGACCTGGTGTTCGAGGGCCTCGACACGATCGCCGCTGTGCAGCTCAACGGCGTCCTGGTCGGCACCGCCGCGAACATGCACCGCACGCACCGGTTCGACGTGCGGCCGTTCCTCGCCGACGGCACCAACGAGCTGGTGGTGACGTTCTCCTCCGCGCTGACGCGGGCGCAGGAGGTGGAGGGCCGGCTGGGACGGCGCGACCACGCCTACCCGCACCCGTTCAACATGATCCGCAAGATGGCCTGCTCCTTCGGCTGGGACTGGGGACCGGACCTGCAGACCGCGGGCATCTGGAAGCCGGTGCGGCTGGAGCGCTGGCACACCGCGCGGCTGGCGTCGGTCCGTCCACTCGTGACGGTCGACGCCGACGGCACCGGCCGGGTCGAGGTACACGCCGACGTCGAGCACGCGGACCCCGCGGCACCGAAGGCCCTGCGGCTGCGCGTCGAGGTGAACGGCGAGACGTTCGAGGCGGACTGCGAGGGCGACCGGGGCGTGGTCACCACGCTGGTGCCGGACGCCGAGCTGTGGTGGCCGGTCGGGTACGGCGAGCAGCCGCGCTACGACATGACCGTGTCGCTGCTGGGCCCGGACGGGCTCCTCGACGGGGCGCAGCACCGGGTCGGGTTCCGTACGGTCACCGTGGACGTCGAACCGGACGAGGTGGGCACGCCGTTCACGTTCGTCGTCAACGGCCGGCGGGTGTTCGCCAAGGGCGCCAACTGGATTCCCGACGACCACTTCCTCACCCGCGTCACCCGCGACCGGCTCGCGCGCCGGGTGGACCAGGCCGTCGAGGCGAACCTGAACATGCTGCGGGTCTGGGGTGGCGGCATCTACGAGTCCGACGACTTCTACGACGTCTGCGACGAGCGCGGTGTGCTGGTGTGGCAGGACTTCCTGTTCGCCTGCGGCGCCTACCCGGAGGAGGAGCCGCTGTGGAGCGAGGTGGAGGCCGAGGCGCGCGAGCAGGTCGCGCGGCTGGCCGGGCGCCCGTCGCTCGCGCTGTGGAACGGCAACAACGAGAACCAGTGGGGTTTCGCCGACTGGGGCTGGCCGGAGCAGCTCGGCGGCCGGACCTGGGGCCTGCGCTACTACACCGAGCTGCTGCCCGCGGTCGTCGCCGAGCTCGACCCGACCCGGCACTACTCACCCGGCAGCCCGCACAGCCCCGGTGAGCGCCACCCCAACGACGCCGACCACGGCACCCGGCACGAGTGGGAGGTGTGGAACCGGGTCGACTACACCCGCTACCGCGACCACGTGCCGCGGTTCTGCTCGGAGTTCGGCTTCCAGGGACCGCCGACGTGGACGACGCTGACCCACTGGGTTCACGACGAACCGCTGACGTCCACCTCGCCCGCGTTCCTCGCGCACCAGAAGGCGGAGGACGGCAACGGCAAGCTGGACCGCGGTCTCGCACCGCACCTCCCGGTGCCCCAGGAGTTCGCGGACTGGCACTGGGCCACGCAGCTCAACCAGGCCCGCGCGGTGGCGTTCGGGATCGAGCACTTCCGGTCGTGGTGGCCGCGCACGGCCGGTGCGCTGGTGTGGCAGCTCAACGACTGCTGGCCCGCCACGTCGTGGGCCGCGGTCGACAGCGGGGAGCGCCGCAAACCGCTCTGGTACGCGTTGCGGAGGGCGTTCGCGCCGCGATTGCTCACCGTGCAGCCCCGCGACGGCCGGTCGGCGCTGGTCGTGGTGAACGACCACGACGAGCCGTGGAGCGGTGAGCTGCGGGTGGAGCGGCAGGCGGTCGGGGGAGCGGTGCTGGAGAAGGTGTCGCTGCCGTTCGCCGTCGCCGCCCGGTCCGCCGCGGCGGTCGAGCTGCCCGATTCCGTTGTGGTGCCGGGAGATCCGGTGCGGGAGGTGCTCGTGGCGACCGCCGACGCCGAACGGGTCGTGCGGCCGTTCGCCGAGGACGTGGACCTCGACCTCGACCCGGCACCGCTCACCGCGGAGGTGGTGGCGGTCGAGGGCGGATACCGTGTCGACGTGCGCGCCCGTTCCTACGCCGGGGACGTGGTGCTGCTGGCCGACCGGGTCGCCCCGGACGCCGTCGTGGAGGAGATGCTGGTGCCGATGCTCGCCGGGGAGACGCGCTCGTTCGTGGTGCGGACCGCGGTCCGGCTGCCCGACCCGGACGCGCTGACCGGTCCCGCGGTGCTGCGCTGCGCCAACGACCTCGGCCGGGCGGGGGCCTGATGGGCACCCCGTCCTCGGGTGCGGTCGGGCTGGTGCTCGCCCGCCCGGCCCGGCTGCTCGGCACCGAGCCGTTCTTCATGGAGTTCATCGCGGGCATCGAGGAACGCCTCACGCCGCACGACCTGTCGTTGCTGCTGCACGTCGTGCCCGCGCACGACGCCGAGATCACCGCCTACCGCCGGTGGGCGAGCGGTGGCCTGGTCGACGCCGTGCTGCTGGTGAACCGGACCGTCGTCGACCCCAGACCCGCCGTGCTGCGGGAGATCGGGCTGCCGACCGTGGTCGTCGGCGAACCGGCGCCGGAGCTCGCCGCACCCGCCGTGCGCACCGACGACGCCGGCCCGATCGAGCAGGTGCTCGCCCACCTGCTCGCGCTCGGCCACACCCGGATCGCCCGGATCACCGGTCCCGCCGGCCTGCTGCACACCGCGGCCAGGACGGCGGCGCTGGTCGACGGCTGCCGCGCGGCCGGTCTGGTCCCGACGATCGTGGAGGGCGACTACTCCGAGGAGGCGGGCGCCAAGCTGACCGCGGCGCTGCTGAACCGGCAGGAGCCGCCGACCGCGATCCTCTACGACAACGACGTGATGGCCGTCGCCGGGCTGGCCACCGCGAAGGAGCTGGGCGTCGCGGTGCCCGGCGAGCTGAGCCTGGTCGCCTGGGACGACTCCACGCTGTGCCGGCTCGCGACGCCCGCGCTCACCACGATGAGCGTCGACGTGCACCAGTTCGGCGTCTCGGTCGCGGAGTCGGTGCTGGAGCTGATCGGCGGCGGCCCGGTCGCCCCGCGCTGGTCGCCCACCGCCGTGCTCGTCCCGCGCGACAGCTCGGCGGCCGCTCACTGATCTCCCGTCGCCCTGCACGGGTTGTTTCGGCGCGCCCATTTCTGGGAGCGCTCCCAGTCGGACCGCAAGAGAGGACCGCACCGTGAAACGACTGTTGTCGCTGATGAGCACAGTGCTCGTCGGCCTGTCCCTGCTCACCACACCCGCGGTCGCGCAGGCCGCCACCGGCTTCCACGTCAGCGGTGGCCGCCTGTACGACGCCACCGGCGCGGAGTTCGTCATGCGCGGGGTGAACCACGCGCACACCTGGTACACCTCGCGCACCACGCGGGCGCTCGCCGACCTGAAGGCGTTGCGCTCCAACACCGTTCGCGTCGTGCTCTCCAGCGGCGACCGGTGGACCCGCAACGACGCGGCCGACGTCGCGAAAGTCATCGGCCAGTGCAAGGCCAACCGGCTCATCTGCGTGCTGGAGGTGCACGACACCACCGGCTACGGCGAGCAGAGCGGTGCCGTGAGCCTCGCCAAGGCCGTCGACTACTGGATCAGCGTGCAGAGCGCGATGACCGGTCAGGAGGCCTACGTCATCCTCAACATCGGCAACGAGCCGTGGGGCAACACCGGTGCCTCCGGCTGGACCGCCGACACGAAGTCCGCGATCAGCCGGCTGCGCGCCGCCGGCTTCACCCACACGATCATGGTGGACGCCCCGAACTGGGGCCAGGACTGGTCGTTCACGATGAGGGACAACGCGGCGTCGGTCTTCGCCGCCGACCCGCAGCGCAACACCGTGTTCTCCGTCCACATGTACGGCGTGTTCGACACGGCGGCCGAGATCACCGACTACCTGGGCCGCTTCGTGGCCGCCGGGCTGCCGATCGTGGTGGGGGAGTTCGGCCACAACCACTCCGACGGCGACCCGGACGAGAACACGATCTTCTCCTACACCCAGTCCCAGCGCCTGGGGTACCTCGGCTGGTCGTGGAGCGGCAACGGCGGCGGCGTCGAGTACCTCGACATGGCCACCGACTTCGACGCCTCCCGGCTCACCGCCTGGGGCCAGCGGATCTTCACCGGCGCGGGCGGGATCGCGGCGACCTCGCGGGAGGCGGCGGTGTTCGGCGGCGGCGGCCAGGACACCACGGCACCCACGACCCCCGGCGCCCCCGCGGCCTCCGACGTCACCGGAACCGGTGCGGCACTGGCGTGGGCGGCGTCGACCGACGCGGTCGGCGTCACCTCCTACCAGGTCGTGCGCGTCGTCGACGGCACCGAGTCCCCGTTGACGTCCACCACCGGCCCGTCGGCGACGCTGACCGGCCTCACGCCCGCCACGGCCTACGCGGTCGCGGTCTACGCCCTCGACGCGGCCGGCAACCGTTCGTCCCGGTCGCCGGTCACGACGTTCACCACCGGCACCGCGCCCACCGGCTCGTGCGCGGTCGCGTACCGCGTGACCGGCCAGTGGCAGAGCGGGTTCCAGGGCGAGGTGAAGGTGCAGAACACCGGCACGGCCGCCGTGAACGGCTGGGCGCTGCGCTGGACGTTCGGCAACGGCCAGACGGTGACCCAGATGTGGAACGCCGTCGCCGCCCAGTCCGGTGCGGCGGTGACCGCGACCAACGCCTCCTACAACGCGGCGATCCCCGGCGGCGGGTCGGTGAGCCTCGGGTTCACCGGCACGTGGACCGGGTCCAACTCGGTGCCGGGCGCGTTCACGCTGAACGGGGCGGCCTGCTCGGTGGTGTGAGCGGATCGTGCCGGGCGCCCTCAGGTGCCCGGCACGAGCTCCCGGTGGAAGACCAGGAAGTCGCACGGACAGGCCAGTTCCGGCACCAGGTGCGGGTGGTCGTCGGCCAGGTCACCCCTGTGCACGACCTCGTAGCCCATGCGGGTGTACCAGCTCCGCAGGAACTCCTTCACCGGGTGCTGCCAGTTCTGCGGCACCAGGAGCTCCAGCTGCATGCGGGAGAGGCCCTCGTCCCGCGCCCACTCCTCGGCGTGGGCGACGAGGTCGCGGCCGAGCCCGGTGCCGCGCACCTCCGGCGCGGCGACGAGCATGCCGAACTCGCCGGTGCGGTCGTCGAGCTGCCGCAGCCGCACCGCGCCGATCACGCGGTCCTCGTGCAGCGCGACCACCACCTGTCCGGCCTCGACGAGCCCCGCGACCTCGGTCTCGCTGGTGCGGGTGGCGCCGTCGCGCCACAACCCGGCCTCCGCCTCGGCGTAGACGCGGTTGACCAGGGCGGTGATGTCCGCGACCTGCGCGGGAACGGCTGCGGTCAGGACCTGCGCCTTCCGGGTCCTGAGCTGGCCCGATGCGGCCTCGTGGCCGGTGCTGAGGCTGGCCTCTTCCGTGCTCACCCAGGGGTCTCCGTCCGTTGCGCGACGCGCGGAACCCTACCCGGCCACGCCGGGTGGACCTCATCAGGTTTTTTCATTGACACTGTCATCGTGACAGTGTCACTATCATGGGGTGTGGACGCTTGACGAGCTGCTGGAACGTGTCTCCGCCGCGCTGACGGCGGAGTACCAGGGCGCGCCCAACGGCCGGGTCCGCGACGTGCCCGATCGGCGGGCGGTCCGCTGGTACGCGACGACGGGGCTGGTCGACCGGCCCTCGGCGATGCGCGGCCGCACCGCGCTGTACGACCGGCGCCACCTGCTCCAGCTGGTGTCGGTCAAGAGGCTGCAGTCGGAGGGGAGGACGCTGGCCGACATCCAGGCCGAGCTCGCCGGTGCGACCGACCAGGCGCTGCTGGCGATCGCCCGCGTGCCCGACGGGTTGCTGGAGGTGGCGGAGGACGCGCCGGCGGGGGAGGTGCGGCCGCGGTTCTGGGCCGCGCCGGCAGCACCACCGGCACCACCCGCGCCACCGCCGCTGCCCGCACCGCCGCCCACGCCTCCGCCGCCGCCAGCGGGCACGCCTTGGCCAGCGGTCGCACCGCTGGCTGCGCCGCCCGCGGGTGTCGTGCCGCCGTCCGCGCCCGCGCCGCCTGCGGGTGCCGTGCCGCCGTCCGCGCCCGTGCCGCCCGCGGGTGCCGCTCCACCACCCGCACCGCCCGCACGCCCGAGCCCGCCCGAACCCGCCGCCCGATCCGGCCCACCTGCCCCGCCCGACGCACCGGCACCACCCGCACTCCTCACAGGCATCCCCCTCACCGGCGGCGCCGTCCTCCTCACCCCCGGCACCCCGACCCCCGCCGACCTCGCCGACATCGCGGCCGCCGCGCGGCCACTGCTCGACCTGCTCGCCGCCCGCGGCCTGCTCACCGACGAAAGGGAAACGCCATGACCATCACCGTCACCCCGTTGCAGCCGGCCGAGGTGGACCGCGTCGGCCGGACGACCGAGGACGCGGGGGTCGGCGCGCTGCTCACCGAGCGCGGCAACCTGCCGTTGGAGAGCGTCGACGTGCGGGCGGTGGTCACCGGGCTCCTGGGCCGCGTGGTGTTCACGACCGGGTTCGTGAACACGCACGACACCGCACTCGAAGCCACCTACGTCTTCCCGTTGCCCGACCGCGCCGCCGTCACCGGCATGAAGATGACCGCAGGCGACCGGACCGTCGTGGCCGACCTGCAAGAGCGCGGTCAGGCACGCGAGGCCTACGACCAGGCGATCGCGGCGGGGCGAAGAGCGTCCATCGTGGAGGAGGAACGGCCGGACGTGTTCACCATGCGGGTGGGCAACATCCCCGCGGGCGAACGGGTCACCGTCGAGCTGAGCGTCGTCGGGCCGCTGGTGTTCGAGGACGGCGCGGCCACGTTCCGGTTCCCGCTCGTCGTGGCGCCGCGGTACGTGCCGGGTGCGCCGCTCGACGGTCCGTCGGTCGGGGACGGGCACGCGCAGGACACCGACCTCGTGCCCGACGCCTCCCGGATCACGCCGCCGGTGCTGCTGCCCGGCTTCCCGAACCCGGTGCGCCTGGGCATCAGCGTGCAGGTCGACCCGGCCGGGCTGGAGCTCGGGGAGGTGCGGTCGAGCCTGCACGCCGTCACCGCCGAGGGCAACACCGTCACGGTCGTTCCCGGTGAACGCGTCGACCGCGACTTCGTGCTGCGGCTGGCTTACACGGGCAACAGCTCCGCGGTGGTGTGCGTGCCCGACGCCGACGGCGAGGAGGGCACCTACCAGCTCACGGTCCTGCCACCGCAGCCGCGGGCGGCGGTGCGGCCGCGTGACGTCGTGCTGCTGCTCGACCGGTCCGGCAGCATGTCGGGCTGGAAGATGGTCGCGGCACGGCGTGCGGCGGCGCGGATCGTCGACACGTTGACGGCCGACGACAGGTTCGCGGTGCTCACGTTCGACGACCGCGTGGAACACCCCGCCGAGCTCGGCACCGGCCTCGTCGCGGGCACCGACCGCCACCGGTTCCGCGCCGTCGAGCACCTGGCGAAGGTGCAGGCGCGCGGCGGCACCGAGATGTTCCAGCCGGTGCGCGACGGGCTGACCCTGCTCGCGCAGGCCGAGGCGGACCGCGACCCGGTGCTCGTGCTCGTCACGGACGGCCAGGTCGGCAACGAGGACCAGCTGCTGCGCGACATCGCACCGGTCCTCGGCCGCACGCGGGTGCACGCCGTCGGCATCGACTCCGCCGTCAACGCGGGCTTCCTCGGCCGCCTGGCCGCGCGCGGCGCCGGGCGGTGCGAGCTCGTCGAGAGCGAGGACCGGCTCGACGAGGCGATGACGCACATCCAGCGCCGCATCGGCGCGCCGGTGGTCACCGACGTGGTCGTGACACCGTCGTCCGACCTGCCGAAGCTGCCCACCGCGATCTACCCCGGCGTGCCGCTGGTGGCGTTCGGCCGGTACCGGGGTGCCGCGCCGGAGTCGTTCACCGTCCGCGGCCGCACCCGCGAGGGTGGCGCCTGGGAGGAGGCGGTGCCCGTCTTGGAGCACACCGAGCCCGCGGTCCGGTCGCAGTGGGCCCGTGCCGCGCTGCGCGACCTCGAAGACCGCTACGCGACCGGCGAGCGCGCCGTGGAAGCGGAGATCGTGCGGACCTCGCTGCGGTTCGGGGTGCTGTGCCGGTTCACCGCGTTCGTGGCGGTGGACGAACGGGTCGTGGGCGACGGCGAGGTGCACCGCGTGGTGCAGCCGGTCGAGCTGCCGTCGGGCTGGGACCCCGCGCCGCCGCCCATGCCGCGCGCCGGTGGCGGATACGGCGGTGGTTATGGCGGTGGGGCGGTGGGCTTCGCCGGACCGGCGCCGTTCCCGTTGGCCGCACCGATGGCGGGCGCGCCGATGCCCGCCGCTCCGATGCCCGCCGCTCCCGCCAGGTCGGCCGGCGCGCCCGCGCCGGACGGCGTCCCGATCCCGCCGGGGGCACCCGTCCCGCTCGGCGTTCCGACTCCGGCCGGTGCCCCTGTCCCGCCCGGCGCACCCGCCCCGCCCGACACCCCGAAGCCGCCCGCACCTCCAGCACCGCAGAGCCCTCCGGTGCCGCCTGGAGCCCCGGTCCCGCCCGGCGCCCCGGTGCCACCGCCCACCCGCGGCCGAGCCCGGATCTCGGCCACCCTGCGCGGCTCGGCCCGTCCGGCACCGCCCCGGGACGCCACGGCCGAACTGCGCGAGATCGCCGCGCTGGAAGCCGACCGCCTGGACCAGGCCACCGGTCTGCCGGAGTGGGAACGCCGCGACCTGCTCGCCGACCTCGCCAGCCGGCTCGGCACGTTGATCGCCGGTGAGCAGGGGCAGGCGTTCGAACCGTTGCGGCGCTTGCAGGACGAGCTCACCGCGGGCGGTGACGTCGACCGGCTCTGGGCCCGCGCGCGGGAACTGCTGCGCCAGTTCGCCCAGCAGGAGGCGAAGGAGCGCCGCCGGTCGTTCTGGCGCTGAGCGGGCCAGCGCGCCACCTGCGCCGCGACCGGTGACCCGACGGCGGTTCAGCGGTCGCCGCGCAGGTAGCGCGTCACCATCCCGACGAGCTCGTTCTCGAACTTCTCGACGGTGGTGTTCCGCGGAAAGGCCATGAGCCGGTGCGTGTTCACCTCGACGGTGAACACGATGAGCTCCGCCGCGGTGTCGAGGTCGGCCACGCCGACGTCGGGGTGGCGGGCGAACAGGTCGCGGACCTGGGTGACCCGCTGCTCGCCGTGCCGGGTCACGGCCTCGGTCAGCTCCCGGGAGTGCTGCGCCTCCTGGATCATGATCCGCAGCAGCCGCGGGTCCTCGTCGTGGTTGTCGATCGCGTCGCGGACCAGCGCCCGCACCGTCTGCGCCAGCGAGCCGGGGGCGAGGTCGAGCTGTTCGGCCTGCGCCCACCGGCCGCGGTCGACGTGCCGCACCAGCAGGGCGGCCAGGACCGCGTCCTTGTTCGGGAAGTACTGGTACAGCGAGCCGATCGAGACGCGGGCGTGCTCGGCGATGCGGTTGGTGGTGCCCGCGGCGTACCCGTGCTCGACGAAAACGTGAGCAGCCGCCGTCAGGATCCGGTCGCGGGTGAGCTCCGCGCGCACCTGACGCGGTCGGCGACGTGGGGCGAGACGATCGTCCGGTGACGGCACGGCGGTCCTTCCAAAAGCGAGTACCCAAGAGCTGAGCAAAACCTCACAATAGTGTAATGAGCTGGGAAAACGAGCCCGTGGTGATCGAGAACGCCCATCGGTTGCGGACGGCGGCCGAGGTGGAGGCCGTCGTCGGGCGGCCCGCGTCGATGATCGTGCTGAAGCAGGTCGGTGCGCTCGACGAGGGCTGCGCGGCCGTGCTCGCGCGCAGTCCGATCGCGGGCTTCGGCCACCGCGCCGCCGACGGCACGAGCCGGACCGCTGTCGTCGGCGGCCGGCCGGGTTTCGCGCGCCTCCTGTCACCGACCCGGCTCACCTTCGCCCTCGACGGCACCGCCGCCGGACCGGCGTCGCTGGTGTTCCTGCTGCCGGGCGTGGGGGAGACGCTGCGGGTCAACGGGACCGCGTCCGGCACCGGCGAGGTCGTGTTCGACGTCGAGCAGGTCTACGTGCACTGCGCCCAGTCCGTGCTGCGGTCCGGCCTGTGGCAGCCGCCGGTACCGGCCGGACCCGCCGCCGCGCAGGTCGGCGAGGGCCCGCTGGCCGCGCCCGGCGCGGCCGACTTCCTCGCCGCGGCACCGTTCCTCGCACTGTCCACATGGGACTTGAAGGGTGGCTCCGACACGAGCCCGCGCGGGGAGGCCGGACCGGTCGCACGTGTACTGGACGGCCACACGCTCGTGATCGCCGACCGCAGGGGCAACCGGCGCGCGGACACCCTGCACAACCTGCTGGAGGACGACCGCCTCTCGTTCGCCGCACTCGTCCCCGGCCGCACCGGCGTCCTGCACGGGCGCGGCCGCGCTGTGATCACCGTCGACCCGGCCGTGCTGGAACCGCTGGCGTTGAAGGGAGTTCCGCCGCACGCGGCGCTGCTCGTCCACGTCGAGGCCGCGGAGCTGAGCACGAGCGACGCCGTGACCCGCGCCCGCCTCTGGACCTCGGCGCCGGCCGACGACACCCCCGACCTGATCGCGCTGGCGAGCGGGCACCTCACCGCCAACACCGCGGGCCGGCCGCGCCGGGCACTGCTGAGGGTGGCGGGCCTGGTACCGGCCAGGTGGCTGCGACCGGTGCTGGACCTCGCCTACCGCTCCGGCCTGCGCAAGGAGGGCTACGCGATCGCCCCTGCCGGTACCGCCGCGCCCACACCGGACCCGCTGCGCGAGGTCGGGGTCGTCGAGGTGCGCGCGGAGACCCCCGGTGCGGTCACGGTCGTGCTGGCCGACGGCGCGCCGTTCGACTTCCGGCCGGGCCAGTTCTTCACGCTCGTCGCCGACCTCGACGGCGAGCAGGTGCGCCGGCCCTACTCGGCGTCCTCCGCGCCCGGCACCACCCGGTTGGAGCTCACCGTCAAGCGGGTGGCGGGCGGCCGGT
This sequence comes from Lentzea sp. NPDC036955, assembly GCF_055608005.1. Classification (NCBI taxonomy): domain Bacteria; kingdom Bacillati; phylum Actinomycetota; class Actinomycetes; order Pseudonocardiales; family Pseudonocardiaceae; genus Lentzea; species Lentzea sp. NPDC036955. The sequence goes on from NZ_JBVJRC010000002.1 coordinate 260,143, forward strand.
TCTCGGCGCACGTCCACGAGCGCCTCGCCGTCGGCGACCGGGTGGCCGTGCGCGGCCCGTCCGGTTCCTTCCGGCTCGTCCAGGGGCACGAGGTCGTGGCGATCACGGCCGGGAGCGGCATCACACCGGTGATGAGCATGGTCCGCGCGCTGCTCGCCGAGCCGGCCGGACCCCGGATCGCCCTGCTGCACTGCGACCGCAGCGAGGAGGAGGCGATCTTCGCCGCCGAGCTCGCCGAACTGGGGGAGCGCCACCCCGGCCGGCTCGCCGTCACGCACGTGGTGACCGCCCGCGCCGGACGTCTCGACGGCCCCGGTGTCCGGCGGTGGGTCGGGAGTCTCGCGCCGTCGCCGGACGCGCGGTACTACCTGTGCGGCCCGGAGGCGTTCATGGACGTGGTGCGCCAGGCGCTCGACGTGCCGCCTGAGCACGTCCACCAGGAGCGCTACACCAGCGGACCGGTCAGGACACCGGGATCGGCGACGCCGCAACGGGTGGTCGTCGAGGGGCTCGGCACCGCGGTCGCCGAACCGGGCCAGACGCTGCTCGACGCCGGGCTCGCGGCCGGCCTGCCCCTGCCGTACTCCTGCACGGTCGGCAGCTGCGGCGAGTGCGTGGCGCAGCTGGTCGGCGGCGAGGTGTCCCGGCAGGAAACCGGTTGCCTGACCGCGGAGCAGAAGGCCACCGGCCGGGTCCTGGCCTGTACCAGCGCACCGCTCACGGATGTCACGCTGCGCATCGGGCGGTGATCACGGGGTGAGGTTGTGTCCCGGTCCGGAGAGGCATAGCGTGGACTGGAGTACCTGAAAACCGATTCACTCATTGTGAGGTCATCTACAGGTTCTCCGGGTTGGGCTGCTGCAGTCGGCGCTTCGCACGGTTTGCCGATGGGAGCGCGGGCCATGAGCCAGCAAGCCGGCGGTGCGGTCGTGCAGACCGCCCGCACAGTCCACCACCACGGGATAGCCGTCGTCGTCGTGTCCGGCGAGATCGACCGGATGACCGACGACCCCGCCCTCAACCAGGCCGTCGAGGCCGTGCGCGGTGCGCCCACCGGTCTGGTCCTGGACCTCGGCGGGGTGAGCTTCTTCGGCTCCGCGGGCATCAACATGGTCGTCGCCGTCCGGCGGGAGGCCCAGCGGGCGAAGGTGCCGTTCCGGGTCGTCGCGGCGAGCAAGACCGTGCTGCGCCCGCTGGAGCTGTCCGGTGTCAACGTGCTGCTGACGGTGCACCCGAACCTGGCGGAGGCCCTGTCCGGTCTGGGGACGCTGCCCCGGCAACGCCGCGTCTGAGCGTTCTCCCGACGATCTTCCAGCGGGGTTCAGCAGGTCTCCGGGCACGGCACGACCGCCCACACGGTCTTGCCGGCGTTCCGCGACAGCACACCCCACTTCGCGGACAGCTGGTCCACGAGCACGAGCCCGCGGCCCCGTACCGAGTCGGGTGAGGACGGCCTGAGCTGGGGCGGCGTCGTCGAGGCGTCCTCCACCACGACCTCCACGCCGTCGTCACCGCCGCGGCGGTGCAGCCGCAGGCGCGCCGGGAACCGGCCGTGGTCGTACACGTTGGAGACGAGCTCGGTCACGACCAGCTGCACGTCGAGCAGGTCGTCCTCGTGCAGTCCGGGCAGCGCGGACTCCGCCCACCGCCGGACCCCGGGGATGTCGGCCACATCACCGTTCAGCTCCAGGACGTGCGGGGTATGAGGAGGGTCGCCGCCGGTCGTCAAGGGGTGCCTCTCTGTCCAAGTTGTGCAGGGGTGTCTTACCTCGGGCGGGAGCACCCTAAACGCAGCGACCACCTGAAGGTCCGACCGCGCCCACGACTACTGTCTGCAGGGTTGTACCACCGCCTGAGGAGGCATGAGTGACTGCAGACGCAGGACACGCCCCGCGCTTGACGGAGCTGCTGCGGACCAACGCCGACCCCTTGATCGACAAGTGGGTGGGCGCCGTGGCGGCCCTGCTGCGCGGGCGGTCGACGCGGGCGGAGCTGGAGACCGACTTCCGCGAGTTCTTCGCGGCACTGCTGCCCCTGGTCGGCAACGACGGCAGGAACGTGAGCGGGCCGGAGTTCGGCGAGATCAAGGCTCAGCTGGAGGAGTACTCGCGGTCCAGGGTGCGCGCGGGCTTCACGCCGTCGGAGACCGCGTCGAGCGTGTTCTCCCTCAAGCGCGAGGTGTTCTCCCTGGTGGAGAACGACGAGGACCCGGAGATCCACCGCCAGGTCATGGCGTTCTCCGGCCTGCTGGACGCGCTCGGCCTGCTGACGTTCGAGTCGTACGCGCGGGCGCGCGAGGAGATCATCCGCGAGCAGTCGGAGCAGTTGCTGGAGCTGACCACGCCGGTCGTCAAGATCTGGGAGGGCGTCCTCGCCGTGCCGCTGGTGGGCACGCTGGACTCCGCGCGCACCCAGGTGGTGATGGAGAAGCTGCTGGAGATGCTGGTCGAGACCGGCTCCGAGCACGCGATCATCGACATCACCGGCGTGTTCGCCGTCGACACGCAGGTCGCGCAGCACCTGCTCAAGACCGTGGTCGCGGCCCGGCTGATGGGTGCGGAGTGCATCGTGTCCGGCATCCGCCCGCAGATCGCGCAGACGATCGTCGCTCTGGGCATCGAGTTCGGCGACATCGTCACCAAGGCCTCGCTCGCCGACGCCCTGCGGCACGCCCTGCGTCGTGAGGGCGTCGACGTCGTGCGCCGCGAGGTCGGCTGATGGAGCGCGTCCCGATCCTGAAGATCGGCGGCGTCCTGCTGGTCTCCATCCAGATCGACCTGCAGGACCAGAGCGTGCTCGCGCTGCAGGAGGACCTGGCCGAGAAGATCAGCTCGACCGGCGCCCACGGCGTCGTCATCGACATCTCCGCCGTCGAGATCGTCGACTCGTTCATCGGCCGGATGTTCGCCACGATCGCGTCCATCTCCCGGCTGTTCGACGCCGACACCGTCGTGGTCGGCATGCGCCCGGCCGTGGCGATCACGCTCGTGGAGCTGGGGCTCACGCTCGGCGGCGTGCGCACCGCGCTCGACCTCGAACGCGGCATGAAGATCCTGGGACAGCTCGGCCGGCAGCGCCGGGGTGTGGTCGCGCACTCCGACTTCGAGCGGGACGACTGATGCCGCCCCGGTCCGGCGGGCCGGAAGAGGTCGCCATCAGCGGTGACGACGACGTCGTCCGCGTGCGCCAGCTGGTGCGCGCGTACGCGCAGCAGACCAAGCTCTCGCTGGTCGACCAGACGAAGCTCGTCACCGCGGCCAGCGAGCTGGCCCGCAACACGCTGATCTACGGCGGCGGTGGCTTCGCCAGGGTCGAGGAGGTCGACGACGGGCGCCGGCTCGGCGTGCGCGCGTCGTTCCACGACGAGGGCCCGGGTATCCCGGACCTCACGCTCGCACTGGCCGACGGCTGGAGCAGCGGCAGCGGCCTCGGACTCGGCCTGAGCGGCGCCCGCCGCCTGGTGGACCAGTTCGACCTCGACACCGAGGTCGGCAGGGGCACGGTCGTGACGGTGGTCAAGTGGAAGAGATGACCGCGGCGGACTGCCTCCCGCACGTGCGGGACGAGGCCTGGCTGCCGGTCGAGGAGACCGCCCAGGTCGGCAGGGCGCGCCGCACCGCGACCGCGCTGGCCGAACGGCTCGGCTTCGGGGCGACCCGCATCGCCGAGATCGGGCTCGCGGTCACCGAGATCGGGTCGAACCTGCACAAGCACGCCCGGCAGGGCGTCGTCGTGATCCGGTCGGTGCGCGGCGAACGGGACGCGGCCGTCGAGGTCGTCGCCGTGGACCGCGGACCGGGCATCAGCGACATCGCGCTCGCCTGGCAGGACGGCCAGTCCACGACCGGCACCCTCGGCGTCGGGCTGGGCGCCGTGGCGAGGCTCGCGACCACCTGCGCCATGACCTCCCGCGTCGGCCTGGGCACCGCACTGGTCGCCCGGTTCGCCCCTTCCGCCGACTGGGCACCCGAGTGGGGCGCGGAGAGCGCGGCCGGCCTGACGAGGCCGATCGGCGGCGAGGACGTCTGCGGTGACGCCTACGCGGTGTGCCGGCGCGCCGGTCGGCTGACGCTGCTGATGTGCGACGGGTCCGGACACGGCCCGCTGGCGGCAGCGGCCTCCGACGCCGCCGTGCGGCTCTTCCGCGACCTCCCGCACATGCCGCCCGAACAGGTGGTCACCCGGCTGCACGCCGCGTTGCGGGGCACCCGCGGTGGCGCGGTGGCGGTCGCCGACGTCGACCTCGTCGCGCGGACCGTGCGGTTCTCCGGGCTGGGCAACATCGCCGCCGCGGTCCTCACGCCCGACCGCAAGCAGGGCATGATCTCGGTGCCCGGTGTCGCCGGCCACCACGCCCGCACGATCAGGGCGTTCGACTACCCGCTGCCGGAAGGGGCGGTGGTGGTGCTGCACTCCGACGGCCTGACCGAGCGCTGGGGCCCCGGCCACGGCAGCGACCTCACCACCGACCCGCCGGTGCTGATCGCCGCGACCCTGCTGCGCGAGGCCGGCGTGCGCAAGGACGACGCCTGCGTGCTCGTGGCCAGACCGGCATGACCACGACCGAACTGCTGCGCCTCGTGGTCGGCGACGAGCGGGACGTGTTCCTGCTGCGTCAGCGCGGCCGCCAGGTCGCGGCCGCCGCCGGGCTCGACGGGCAGAACCAGGTCCGGCTGGCCACCGCGCTCAGCGACGTCGGCCGGGAGCTGGTGCGGCAGGACGTGGCCGCGACCGCGGTCTTCCGGCTGCGCCGCGACCCGGCACCGGTGCTGCTGGTCGAGCTGACCTGGCAGGCCGGCGGTGCGGATGTCAGCGACGCGGGACCGGGCTGGGACACCGCGCGCAGGCTGATGGACGAGCTGCGGGTGAGCCCCACCGGCGTGACGCTCGCGAAGAACGTGCAGCACGCGGTCGTGCTCGACGAGCGCCTGCTGCGGGACCTGCGCGAGACCGCCGGTGCCAGCGCGCTGGACGAGCTGCGCGCGCAGAACCAGGAGCTGCTGGAGACGCTGGAGCACCTGGAGGCCAAGAGCAAGGAGCTGGAACGGGTCAACGCCGAGCTGGAGGAGACCAACCGCGGCGTCGTGGCGCTCTACCAGGAGCTCTCCGACGAGCTGGAGCAGACCAACCAGGGCGTGGTGGCCCTCTACGCCGAGCTCGACGCCAAGTCCGCCGAGCTGCGCGACGCGGCTGCCGCCCGCATCCGGTTCTGGTCGAACATCAGCCACGAGCTGCGCGCGCCGATCAACTCCGTGGTCGGCCTGACCCGCCTGCTCAACGCACCCGGCGGCGACCCGATGACCGACGACCAGCGCCACCACGTGGACCTGATCAACGAGTCGGCCGCCACCCTGCTCGCGCTGGTCAACGAGCTGCTCGACACCGCGAAGGCCGAGTCGGGCAGCCTGCAGCCGCGGCCGGCGCCGGTCGCGCTCGACTACGTGCTCACCCAGCTGCGTTCGGCGGTGCGGCCGTTGCTGCGCTCCGGCGACGTGAGCCTGGTGGTCGAACCGATGCCGGAGCTGCCGTCGCTGGTGACCGACGAGACGATGCTCGTGCGGATCCTGCGCAACGTGCTGTCGAACGCGGTGAAGTTCACCCCGCGCGGCGAGATCCGCTTCACCGCCGAGCCGGGACCCGGTCCCGACGAGGTCCGGTTCGTGGTCGCCGACACCGGCATCGGCATCCCGCTCGAAGAGCAGGACCGGGTGTTCGAGGAGTTCTACCAGGTGCCGAACGCGCTGCAGGCGGGCGTGAGCGGCACCGGCCTCGGCCTGTCCTACGCCCGCAAGCTCGCGGAGCTGCTCGGCGGCACGCTGGCGCTGACCAGCACGCCCGGTGTCGGCACCGAGGTCGTGCTGACCTTGCCGACCGCGAAGGACGAGCTCGTCCAGCCGGCCCCGGTGGCGTGCGCGCTGGTCGCGGACGGCGACGAGAAGGCCCGCCGGCAGCTGCGGGACGCGCTGGCGGGCATCGCGGCCGAGGTGGTCGAGGCCTCGGACGGCCGGTCCGCGCTGAACCTCGCCAAGGCCCGGCAGCCCGACCTGGTGCTCGTGAACGCCAGCGCGCCGCTGATGAGCGGCAGCGCGGTGCTGTCGGTGCTGCGGCTGGACCCCGACCTCCGGTGCGTGCCGGTCGTGATCGTGTGCGGCGACGACCCCGGCGGTCTCGCCCGCAGCGTGCACGGCCTCGGTGCGGTGATGCTGCACGAGGAGCGGATCTCCCCGGAAACGGTGGGCAGGGCGGTCAGGGACGCCCAGCTCACGGCGCGCAGAACGGAGGACCGATGAACCCGACGGCCATGGGCGGTGGGCCGGCCAGGGTCCTCGTGGTCGACGACCTGGAGGCCAGCCGGTTCATCGCGTGCAGCTGGCTGCGCCGCAGCGGGCACACCGTCGTCGAGGCGGCCACGGCGGCGCAGGCGCTGACCGAGCTGGACGACGGGTTGTTCGACCTGGTCCTGCTCGACGTGCACCTGCCGGACATGAGCGGCTACGACGTCACCGAGCGGATCAAGGCCGACCCCCGGACGAGCTCGATCCCGGTCGTGATGCTCTCGGCGACCTACATCGAGCCCGAGGACAAGGTCACCGGCCTGACCCGCGGCGCGGACGCCTACCTGACCGAACCGCTCGACCCCGGCGAGCTGCTCGCCAACGTCGAGGCCGCCCTGCGCTACCACCGGGCCCGCGCACTGGCCGAGCACCTCGCAGCCCGGCTCACCCGGCTGACCACCGCCACGTTCGCGATCAACGCGGCGCCGACGTTCGACGCGCTGGCCGAGGCCGCGGCGGTCGGGGCGGCCGAGGTGCTCGACGCCGAGGCGAGCGCGGTCCTGACCGCCCCCTCCGGCGAGGTCTCCGTGGCCACGGCACGGTCCAGCCAGCCGGAGGTCCTGCCGCGGCCCGACATCGCCGACGTCGAGCGGTGGACGTCGGCACTGGGCACCGGCGTCGGCGTGACGCTGGCCGAGGCCCGCGACGTGCCGTGGCGGCCAGGTGCCCCGGTGACGGCGGCGCTGGCCCGCACCAAGCCGCGCCGGCCGCCGATCTGCATCGCGGTGCCGCCGGAGTCCGTCGTGGACGACGCCGACCGCAACCTGCTGCGGCAGCTGGCACAGGCCACCGCGCTGGCCGCGGAGGGGCTGCACACCTTCGCCGAGGAGCACTCGCTCGCGCTCACGTTGCAGCGCAGCCTGTTGCCGCGGGTGCTGCCGCAGCACCCCGAGCTGCCGATGACGGCCAGGTACCTGCCCGCGTCGAGCAACGCCGAGATCGGCGGTGACTTCTACGACGTGGTCGAGATCGACGGCCGGATGCTGATCGCCATCGGCGACGTGTGCGGGCACTCGATCCAGGCCGCGACGGTGATGGCCGAGGTGCGGCACACGCTGCGCGCCTACGCCGTGGAGGGGCACCGGCCGGCCGAGATCCTGCGTCGGGTCGACACCCTGCTGGAACGCTTCCACCCCTCCGGCGGTCTCACGACCATGTGCCTGCTGCTGGTGGACCTCGAGGAGGGGACCATGGCCGTCGCGAACGCTGGCCACGTGCCGCCGCTGCTGGTCGACGACCAGGGCGCCCGGTACGCCGACGTCAGGGGCCCGTTGCTGGGCGTCGGGCTGGAGCGGCCGGAGGCCACCGAGCTGCCGCTGCCGCGCGCCACCCTCGTGCTGCTGACCACCGACGGCCTCGTCGAACGCCGCGGCGTCGACCTGGACGAGGGCATGGAACGGCTGCGCACCGCCGTGTCGCACACCGCCGACATGGACGAGCTCGCCGACCGGCTGCTGGCCGAGCTGGGCGAGGGCAAGCAGGACGACATCGCCCTGGTGCTGCTGCGGCGGTGCCCGTGACCGCACTCGTGGTGGACCTCCCCGTCGCGCCCGGTCTCGCGCTGTCCGCGCTGCGGCGCGAGGTCACCGCCGCCCTGCACGTCCTCGACGAGGACCACCTCTACGACGTGCAGCTCGTGGTCACCGAGCTCGTCACGAACGTCCTGGACCACACCCCCGGCACCGGCTGGCTGCGGATCCTGCACCGGACCGACCCGTGCTCGATCACCGTCGAGGTGGACGACGAGTCGCCGTTCGAACCGGTCTACGGACGCTCCCGCCTGGGCGAGCACCGCGGGCGCGGGATCGTCGTGGTGGACCGCATCTCCCGCCAGTGGGGTCACCGCCCGCGCGAGGGCGGCAAGACGGTGTTCGCGCTCGTGGACTGCGCCGCGCCGGAGTGACCGGTCAGGGCCGGGTGCCGTGCTCCAGCCCGGACAGGTGCAGGATGCGGGCCGGTGCGCTGCCGGCCGCCGCCAGCAGGGTCAGCGCCCGCCCGTGCGCGGCCGCGGATGCCTTGGCGTGCAACAACAACGCGATGCCCGAGCTGCTGAGGTAGTCGAGGTCGGTGAGGTCGACCTGGACCGGCCGGTCGTCCGCGGCGCCGACCCGCGCGAGCAGCGGGGTGCGCAGGTCCTCGACCGTGGCGATGTCGAGGTCACCGGTCAGCGCGATCCGCTGCACGTCGCCGTCCGCGTGCTCGGTCAGCCCGGTCACGGCCGGGGGCGGTGCGTGGTGCGGTCTCGCGCCGGGCTTCACGTCCGGTGTGGACTCCAGCGGCACGAGCGGCACGTGGAAGCGGATGGTCGTGCCCTCCTCTCCGGCGGAGAGGTCGACGGTGTCGCTGAGCTTGCGGATCATGTCGAGGCCGCGGCCCCGGTGGCCGCGGTCGGCCGGCTGCGGGCGCCAGCGGCCCCGGTCGGTCACCGTCACCCGCACGCCGCGGCCGGTGGACTCCAGCCGGGTCTCGAACGTGCCGCCGCCCTCTGGGTAGGCGTGGTCGACGACGTTCGCCGCGGCCTCGCCGATCGCGAGCTCCAGGTCGTAGACGGAGTCCTCGGACAGCCCGACGACCTCGGCCCACCTCGTGGCGGTGTGCCGCAGACCGGCCAGCTCCGCCGGCACCGCGGGCACGGTGAGCCGCAGCGGTGCGGGCAGGTGCCGTGCGACGACGAGCGCCACGTCGTCGTCCTGGCCCTTGGCGAGCAGTGCGTCGATGATCAGCTGGACCAGCGCGTCCGGTGCGAGGTCCGCCGCCGTCTCGGTGGCCGAGACGAGCCGGTGGACGCCCTCGTCGAGCACCTCGTCACGGCGTTCGACCAGCCCGTCGGTGTACAGCACGACCGAGGCGCCCGGTGGCAGCGGAGCCGAGTGCTGCGGGACGGGGCTGGTCCCGGCGCCCAGCACCGCACCGACCCCGTCCGTCAGAGGCCGGGCGCCGGAGCGGTCGACCACCACGGGCGGCGGGTGGCCCGCCGAGGCCCAGCAGAGCTCGCCCGCCTGCCAGTCGAAGACGATGCACACGCACGTGCTGCCCGCCGCACCGTTGACGCGCGCCGCGAAGACGTCCAGGCGCCGCAACGACTCCGCGGGGGAGTGCCCGTCGAGCAGGAACCCGGTCAGCGCGCTGCGCAGCTGTCCCATGACCGCGGCGGCGGCCGGTCCCTTGCCCACGACGTCGCCGACGGTGAGCCCGACGCGCGACTCGCCGAGCGGCACGACCTCGTACCAGTCGCCGCCGATCTGCGAGTGCTGCGCGGCCGGCAGGTACCGCGCGGCCGTGGCGAGCCGGGGCAGCGCCGGCAGCTGCCGCGGCAGCAGGCTCTCCTGCAACGCCGCCGCGATCTCGTGCTCGCGGTGCAGCAGCAGCTCGCGCTCGGCCTCCGCGCGACGGCGTTCGGTGACGTCCCTGCCGATCGCCTGCAGCCCGGTCGGGGTGGCCTGGACGCTCAGCTCCAGCACGATCTCGGTGCCGTCGGCGTGCCGCAGGGTGACGACCTCGGACCCGGACAGGTCGGCGGGCAGGCCGTCGACGAGCAGGTCCGTGATCGGCGTGCCGAGCAGGTCCTCCGGCCGGTGGCCGAGCAGGTGCCCGGTCGCGGGGTTGGCCGACACGAACCGCATCTCCTGGTCCAGCAACCAGATCGCGTCCGTGGCCCGCTCCACGAGCTTGCGGTGCCGCCGTTCGCTGTCCCGCAACGCCCGGTCGGCGTGCACGCGCTGCATCGACTCCCAGCACCGGTTCACCACGACCGACACGAGGTCGATCTCGTCGCGCGTCCAATGCCGCACATGGGCCTGGTGCACCGCCATCGCCGCCACGAACCGTCCACCGCGCAACAACGGCAGGCAGATCACCGCACGTATGCCCGTGACACGGTAAGCGGCAAGGTCGTCGCTCTCGATCCGTGTGTCGTTGAACGCGTCGTGCACGACCCACGGCTCACCCGCGCGCATGGCCGCTAACGCACCGGCGCCGAACCCACGCATGGCGAACCGCCCAGGCAACGGTGGCAACCCTGTGGCGTGGTCACCACTCATGACGAAGTGGTTCTCGTCAGCCTCTGCGCGCGCGTAGGCACACCGATCGACACTCATGTGCTCGCCGAGCATCCTGGTCGCCAACGCCATGAGCTCCTCGGCGTCGTCAAGCCGCTGCAACTCGCGGTCGAGGTCGTCGAGGAACCGCTGCCGCTCCGCCTCGGCCTGCCGCGCCGTGACGTCGACGAGCACCCCGCTGCGCACCGGCCCGCGCACCCGCGCCTGCTCCATGACCCACACGAACTCGCCCGCGGCCGTGCGCACCCGGTAGACCGTCTCGTAGTCGGTCTCCGCACCCCAGCGCCGCCGTTCGCTCTCCTCGCGGTCGTCGGGGTGCGTGATCTGTCCCCAGAACCCGGGGTCCTCGCGCCACCGCCGCGCCGGGTACCCGAGCAGTCGTTCGACGTTGCCGGACAAGAAGGTGACCGCGCGGCCACTCGCGTCGCCCTGCCACACGACCACCGGCAGGTCGTCCACCAGCGCGGAGAGCCCGAGCTCCCGATCACTCATCTTGCACAGCCTCCACAGGCGCGGTCCTGACGCCCGCCCACCGCATCGTACGGCGCCCGCCTGGCCGACGAAGGTCGCGAAGCTCGCGATGACTTCAGTGCCGGTCAAAATCCAGCTGCCGGGTAGACGGGCGGGAACCGGAAGCGCGGTGGACGGACGAGCGGCGCCCGGAGCCGGCCGGGTGCCCGCCCCGGTCCGAGGCGGGCACCCGCTCCCGGTCAGCCGCGCGCCTTGCCCAGCCGCAGCGCCGACACCAGGTAGAAGATCCCGCCGATCCCCGCGTACCCCGCGAGGGTGGTCAACGTCGCCCCGTCGCTGCCGGCCTGGACGATGAACGACGTACCGGCGAGCGTGGAGATCGCACCGCTGAGGATCATCGGCCACTGTCCGCCGAGACCGCGGCGCACCACGGCGACGACGAGTTGAGCCACGCCGGACACGACGGCCCACGCGCCCCACACCGTCAGCACCGCCGGGATGCCGGAGGTCACCGCGACAACCAGCCCGGCCGCGGCGATCGTGCTGACGGCGATGTTCGCGTACAGGCCCCACGACGCGCGTCCGGTGCGGGACGTGCGGCTGTCCACCACGACCGCCGCCACGTCGAACAGCGGGTAGAGGACCAGCAGCGTGCCGCTGACCGGTCCGATCGTCGTGGCGGTGAGCATCAGCAGCACCGCCCACACCAGCGCGAAGCCGAAGCGGGCGAAGTACAGCGTGCGGAGTGCGGGGGCGAGGGTGGCCGGTGACGCGGTGCTGGTGCTCACGGGATCGTCCTTGAGGTAGGGAGAACGTTCTTTCTACTTTTCGAAGACTGGCAGGACCGGCACGCGGTTGTCAAGAACGAACGTTCTCTCTGTTAGCGTCGGGAGCATGACCCGCGTGTCTGATGCCCGCACCCGCCTGCTCGGGACCGCCGGCCGGCTGTTCTACGCCGAGGGGCTGCACTCGGTCGGCGTGGACCGCGTGCTGGCCGAGGCGAAGGTGACCCGCGCGACGATGTACCGGCACTTCGCCGGCAAGGACGACCTGCTGGTCGCCTACCTCGGTGAGGCGGACCGGGCGACGCGGCAGCAGCTCGAAGCCGGTGTGGCCGCTGCGGCCGACGACGTTGAGGCGGTGCGGGCGGTGGCGCGGGGGATTGCCGCGCACATCCGCTCCGAGGGGTTCCGCGGGTGTGCGTTCCTCAACGCCGCGGCCGAGTACCCCGACCCCGCGCACCCCGTGCACGTCGCGGTGCTGAACCACCGCCAGTGGTTCCACGACACCGTCGCGGAGCTGCTGTCCCGGGTCGGCGACTCGCCGGTCGAGCTCGACGCGCGGCACCTCGTCATGCTGCGCGACGGTGCGATGGCGGCGGGGTGCCTCACCGATCCCGGGCCGGTCGGGGAGACGTTCGTCGAGGCGGTCGAGGGAATCCTGCGGGCGCGGCTCAGCCGCTGACCTGTGCGGACAGCACGGCCAGTGCTCGGAGGAACGCCTCGCGGTCGGCGGGTGGGAGCTGGGCGAGCACGCGGTCCTCGTTGCGCTGGATGTCCGCCTGCACGGCGTGGTGCTTGCGGCGCCCCTCGTCGGTGATCGCGACGAAGCGTGCGCGCCGGTCTGCCGGGTCGCGAGTGCGTTCCAGCAGGCCTGCCGCCTCCAGGTCGTCCAGCACGGCGATGATGCGGCTCTTGTCCGCGCCGATGAACTCCGCCAGCGCGGCCTGCGTGCGCACCGCTTGGCCGTCGAGGGCGTCGAGCACGACGTAGCCCCACATGCTCAGCCCGTGCGCGCTCAGCACCGGCTGCTCGGCGGCGATCAGCGCGCGTTGCAGCGGGGCGATCATCGCCGCGAGGTCCCGCCGACCGGTCATGATCGACATCATAGCCTTGCGCATATGATAAGCGTCTGCATATCGTATGCGTGTGCTTACTGATTTGCTCGAACTCCACCGGACCGCCGTGCTGGACAGCGTCCGAACCGTCGACCAGGTCCGGGACGACGACCTGGAGCGGCCGACGCCGTGTGCCGGGTGGACGGTCGCCGACCTGCTCGCCCACATGACCGCGCAACACCGCGGGTTCGCCTCCGCCGCGCGAGGCGGGGGAGGGGACCGCACGGCGTGGGAGGCCCGCCTCGCGAGCCCGTCCGACCACGCCGCCGCCGCACGCGACCTCCTCGCCGCCTTCGCCGACCCGGTGGAGGAGTTCGAGCTGCCGGAGTTCGCCCCGGTGACGAGGTTTCCGGCCGTGCAGGCGATCGGGTTCCACCTGATCGACTACGTCGTGCACGGCTGGGACGTGGCGCGCTCGCTCGGGCTCGGCCACCGGCTCGCACCGGAACTGGCCGAACCCGCGCTGCGGATCGCGCTCGCCGTGCCGGACGGGGAGGGCCGGCTCCAGCCCGGTGCGGCCTTCGCGCCCGCGCTGGTCACCCGGGACACCGACCCGATGCGCCGCGTCCTCGCCCTGCTGGGCCGCTCGCCCGACTGGACGCCCTGATCAGGACGAGGTCAGGCGGCGACCACGATCTCGGTCGCGGGGTCGTGCGGCAGCTCCGGGGTCCCGTTCACGACGACCGCGGCCCTGAGCCAGGGCTGTTCGCGCTCCAGGAACGGCACTTCCTCGGCCAGCCACGCGGCAACGTGCCGCTGCTGCTCGGGCGAGTCGCCGTCGCGCGCCACGAGGCGGCGTTCCTGCTCGTCGAGGTCGCCCTGCACCCAGACCGAGGCGTCGAGCCACGGCCCGAGCTCCGCCCGGACGACGCCCGTGCCCTCCACCCACACCACGTCGGCCCCGGCGGGGACCACGACCGCGCCCGGCCGGTCGTGCGCGACCCAGGCCGGTGGGCGGAACTCCACCGCCTCGCCGCGGTGCAGGGGCCGCAGGACGTTCTCGGTCAACAGTCCGGCCCAGTCGAAGTACGCCTGGTTCCAGGCGATGTCGTCGGTGTGCACCACCCACGACCGCGGCACGGCGTGGTGCAGCCGCTCGGCCAGGGCGGACTTCCCGGCGCCACCGCGGCCGTCGATGCCGACGATCACGGGCCGCGGGACGAGGCCGGGCTGGTGAGCGCCGGAGGGGCCGTCAGCGGTCGGTCGCACACCGACCTCCACCGCCGACCCGCCGTCCCCGACCAACCGCCGGACCACCTCACCGAGCGGCACGACCCGCCAGCCGGCCGCCTCCACCTCACCCGGCCGCAGGCGCATCCTCACGCTCCCGTTCCACCGGGACCTCCACGCGGTCCAAATCCCGCACGCCCCGCGTGCGCGCCGCGTGCTCGTGCCAGCCGCGCTGGTCGCGGCGGAACACCGGGAACACGAACGTCCCGACGACCACCAGCGCCACCACGACCAGGTCGAACCGGCCGGCACCGAGCCACGGCGACACCACGGTCGCGTAGGTCACGAGACCGGTCACGCCGAGCAGTTCGCGGATGGCGATCTGCAGCGGGTTCGCGCGGGTGCCGTCCTCGCGGCGGGTGCGGTAGCGCAGCAGCCAGCTGCCGGGGGTGGCACCGCCGGTCGCCGCCGGCAGCACGACGCGCAGGACCACCAGGGCCAGCACCGCCCAGCGCGGGTCCGGGAGCACGAGCTTCGCGAGCAGCAGCACCGGGAGCAGGTCGACGACGAGGGCCAGCAGCCGGCGCGGGACGGTCACCGTTCCGGTGGGGGCCGCGGAGTCCTCCGAACCGGGCACCGTCGGCACCACCAGTGCGACGGGGGCGAGCATCCAGCCCACCAGCGCACCGGCCGTGTTCGAGATCAGGTCGTCCACGTCGGAGATGCGGTACGGGCAGGGGTAGTAGCCGAAGTTGCCCGTGTACTGCACGACCTCGACGGCCAGCGAGATGCCCATGCCGATCGCGATCACGGCCAGCGGGCCCCTGCGGTACGCCTTGCGCAGCACCACGCCCAGCGGCACGAACAGCGCGACGTTGAACATCTGCTGCATGAACGCCTGCGACGTCACCATCGCGACGATGCCGGACCGCCCGTTGGCCGACAGGTTGTTGTTCATGTCGGTGACCCACTGGAACGGCACCAGCGAGAGCATCTGCTCGCCCTGGCAGACCTCCACGCGGTTCGCGGGGAACGGCAGGAAGATCAGCGCCAGAGCGACGAGACCGTAGGCCAGCAGGCCGTAGAGCACGAACGCACGGCGCGGCTCCACGCGCCCGAAACGCAGGTAGTGCAACAAAACCAGGGGAGCGAGCACCAGCAGGCCGACGCCCACGAACGCGGTGAACCCCGTTCGAGCGGTCTCCCAGTACGACGCCATCATGTTCTTCACCGCTCCGGGATCGATCCGCACACAGGTGCTCTCCAGTGCCCGGTGGCGTCCCCCGTTCAAACCCCGGTTCGGGAAGATCCATCAGACGGCCCAGCGCCCTGCCGCCGATCAGTCCCCGATGGCCGAGGGGCGTGCTCACGTGCTACCGGAGCCCCACTACACTCGGCACTCGGGCACGGGGAGTGCCGGCTCAGCGAAGAGCGAAGGGAACGGCGGGTTCCGGCATGATCGGCGAACTCGTGCAGGCGAGCACACCGGTGCTGACGACCGCAGCGTTGACGACCACCGGGCAGCACCCGGTCACCGTCCCGCTGACCGAGCGGGGCCTGCTCATCGGACGCGGACCCCACTGCGACATCGTCCTCGACGACATGACCGTCTCACGGCGGCACGCGCAGGTGCGGTGGGAGGACGGCGTGGTCGTCCTCGAAGACCTGGGCTCGCTCAACGGCACCTACGTCAACCGCAGCCCTGTGCACGAGGCCGTTCTGCGGGACGGCGACTCCATCTGGATCGGCGAGCACCGGCTCGCGTTCAGCGCGGCGGCCGAGCGGCCCGCGGGTGGCTGCACCGTCCACTCCGGACCGCAGGCCGGGCGTGCCGCCGACCGGGTCACCCGGCCGACCTGGCGCTCCGGCCAGCGGAAAGGGCTTGCTCCACGTCCGGGTACAGCGCCAGCAGCTGATCCACTCCGGATGCCGTGATGGGTCGCAGCACGATCCGGTGAGCGGCGGCGACCCGCAGGGGAACGCCCGCGGTCCGCGCGGCGCGGTGCTGGACCACGAGCTCGTTGATGCCGGCCGAGCCGAAGAACGTGACCCGGCTCAGGTCGACCACGACCGGGAACGGTGCCGTCGCCATCGCGAGGGCGATCTGGAGCTCGTTGTGCAGTGTCTCGACTGTGTCCTGGTCCAGGTCCCCGTCGGCGCGTACGACGATCGCGAGCCCGTTGACCTCTCTTTGCACGTGCAGCGGGCAATGGAAAGTGTTCGCCATGGCAGAGCCTCCTCGCCGTGGAGCGACCTCCTGCTGGAGGAAGGACGCAGCTGCAGGCTCAACCGCTTCCTTGGACTGTAGTCCTCGTTTCAGGTTTTTCGCACGGCGAAAGTTCCTGATCACAATGTGGGAGCACCGGGAATGCCTGCCGTGGACGGTCGGCGCGGGCTCAGACCGGGGTCGTGGCCGCTGCCGCGCCGCCCTTCTGCTGCCGCCTGCGGTCCAGCAGCCACATCACCGGCGACGCCGACAGCCCGTGCACGAGAACGGAACCGATGACCACCAGCCCGGCGATTCGCCAGATCGTGTCGTGCCCGGTGAAGTTCCCCTCCTGCAAGGCGTAGGTGATGTAGAACAGCGAGCCGACACCGCGCACGCCGAAGAACGCGATGACGGTCCGCTCGCGCGAACCCGTCTTGCCGCCGAGCAGGCCGATCCACCCCGCCAGCGGCCTGACCAGCACCAGGGTCACCGCGGCGACCGCGATCTCGCGCCAGTCGAGGCCCGCGAGCAGCCCGCTGACCGCGGCACCGCCGAGCAGGAAGACGATCACGACCGTCAGCATCCGCTCGGCCTGCTCGACGTAGCGGTGCAGCACCTGGTGGTAGCCGTGGTGGCGTTCCGCGGCCCTGATCGTGCAGGCGCACACGAAGACCGCGACGAACCCGTAACCCTCGGCCAGCTCGGTGACGCCGTAGGCGAGGAACGTGGCGGCGAGCGCCACGAACCCCTCCGCGTGCTCGGCGAGGCGCAGCTTCTCCGACGGCACCGAGAAGAACAGCTTGCCCAGCAACCAGCCCACGGCGACGCCGACGGCCAAGCCGCACGCGAGCCGCCACAGCACGTCCACGGCGAGCCAGTGCCCCAGCCACGCCGAGGGCGCGGCACCCGCGATGCTGATCGCGACGGCGGCGTAGGTGAACGGGAACGCCAGACCGTCGTTGAGCCCCGCCTCCGAGGTGAGCGCGAACCGCGCCTCGTCCTCGCCGGTGTCGTCCTCCGGGTTCTCGGCCGGTTCCGCGACCTGCACCTCGCTGGCCAGCACCGGGTCGGTCGGCGCCAGCGCGGCCGCCAGCAGCACCGACGACGCGACACCCAGCCCGAGCGCACCCCAGCCGAGCAGCCCGACGGCGAGCATCGACAACGGCATCGTGATCGCGAGCAGCCGCCAGGTCGTCGCCCACCCGCGCAGGCTCACCGCCCGGTTGAGCGCGAGCCCCGCGCCCATCAACGAGATGATCACGCAGATCTCGGTGAGGTGCAGCAGCACCGTGGCGTGCTCGTCGGGATCGGGGTTCGGCAACGTGTCCACGACGGAGAACGTGAGCGCACCCGCCCCGAGGAACAGCATCGGCATCGAGACCGGTGCGCGGGCGAGCAACCGCGGCAGCAGCGCGGCGGCCAGTGTCGCGAGCCCCGCTCCGGTGTACAGCAGGGAGCTGGGTTCCACCGTGTGCCCTCCGATCGCCGAAAGGCTCGTCCTACCCGGTGGCCCCACCCGCAAACCCCGACGCGAATGAGGCATACCGCGCGTTTCGCGCTGCTCCGCCGATGAAAGACCTGGTCAGAGTCGTGCAGGAGCTCGTCAGGCGGCCAGTGCCGGCCCGAGCAGCAACCCGCCGTCGACGACGAACTCCGCACCGGTCGTGAACGACGCCTCGTCCGAGGTCAGGTGCAGCAGCACGGCGGTGATCTCCGCGGGCTCGGCCAGCCGCGGCACGGCGTAGCCGGCGGGGGAGAAGAGGTCGCCGATCGCGGGCTGACCGGGTGCGACGGGCTCGGTGATGAGCGGGGTGGCCACGACACCGGGGTGGATCGAGTTGACCCTGATCCGGTCGCGGCCCAGTTCCAATGCGGCGGTGCGGGTGAGACCGCGCAACGCCCACTTGCTGGCCGCGTACGGCGCGTAATAGGGCGATCCGACGTTGGCCATCGTCGAGGCGATGATGGCGATCGACCCGCCGCCCGCGCGCCGGATGGACGGCGCGACGTGCTTGACACCCAGGAACTGGCCGGTCAGGTTGACGTCGAGCGTGCGCTGCCAGACCGCGCGGTCGGTGTCCTCGACCAACGCCGCCGGGTGCTGCACCCCCGCGTTGCCGACCAGGACGTCGACCGGCCCGAACCGCTCCTCCGCCGCCCGCACCGCCGCCTGCCACGCCTGCTCGTCGGTGACGTCGAGGCGCACGGACAGGGCGCGCTCACCCAGTTCGGCCGCGAGCGCGTCGCCGTTGCGCGCGGCGACCACGACGTTCGCGCCCTCGGCGTGGTAGCCGAGCACGTGGCTGCGCCCCATCCCGCCGGTCGCCCCGGTGATGAACACGGTCTTGCCCTGGAAACGCATCGGTACCTCCGCTGATGGTGAGTCAAGTGACTCACCTCGGAACGGTAGGGCGCGGCCCAGTAGTGAGTCAAGTGACTCACCTCGTGGCACAATGGAGTGGTGTCGACCTACCACCAGCGGATGGCCGAGCAGAAGCGGGCGGCGATCGTCGACGCCGCCACCGCGCTGTTCCTGGAGTCCGGCTACGACAAGACGTCCCTGGCGCGCATCGCCGACGCGGCCGGGGTGTCGAAGGCGACGCTGTTCAAGCAGTTCCCGACCAAGGCCGAGCTCTTCGACGCGATCGTCACCGACTACTGGCGGAGCGACGACGGCGCGCTCACACCACCGCCCGGCGACCCGGGAGCCGGGCTGACCGCCCTGGGCAACCGGTACGTGGCGCTGC
Source organism: Lentzea sp. NPDC036955 (assembly GCF_055608005.1). NCBI lineage: Bacteria > Bacillati > Actinomycetota > Actinomycetes > Pseudonocardiales > Pseudonocardiaceae > Lentzea > Lentzea sp. NPDC036955. Next base: position 279,030 of record NZ_JBVJRC010000002.1, read on the forward strand.
TGACCCGGCCGGGCATGGTCGCGCTCTTCCGGATCGTCATCGCGGAGGCGCCGCGGTTCCCCGAGCTCGGCCAGACCCAGTTCCGGTTGGGCAAGCAGCCGTTCTTCGACGCCGTGCGCGACTACCTGGCCGCCGAGTCCGGGGTGGGCACCCTCACCGTGCCCGACCCGGTCCTCGCCGCCACCCAGTTCCTCGGCATGATCTCGAACTTCGCCTTCTGGCCGCGCATGCTGCTGGTGAACTGGGCGCCGACCGCGAAGGCGATGGCGCACTCGGTGGACGAGGCGGTGCGGACGGTCCTCGCCCGCTACGCCCCGTCCTGACCGGGCCGGGTCACAGCGCGCCGATCGCCTCGCACGCCTTGCGCACGCCCTCGCCGTACGCGGGATCGGCCTGGCCGCAGTGGAAGACGTGCCGTTCGACGGTCTCCCTGCGCGCGCCCTTGATCGCCCGCGCGGTGTTGTCGAACAACCGCTGCTGCTCCTCGCCGGTCATCAGCCGGAACAGGTCGCCGGGCTGCTCGAAGTAGTTGTCGTCGTCCGCGCGGAAGTCGAACCGGTCCGCGGTGGCGCCGACGGCCTGGGCCGGCTCGGCGTAGGCGGGCTGCTCGGACCAGCGGCCGTGGTTGTTCGGCTGGATGCCGGGTACGCCGCCCTGGTTGCCGTCGACCCGCATGGCGCCGTCGCGGTGGTAGGTGTTCACGAGCCGCGCGCCGTTGGGGTGGTTGACCGGGATCTGGTGGTGGTTCACGCCGAGCCGGTACCGCGCCGCGTCGCCGTAGGAGAACAGCCTGCCCTGCAACATCCTGTCCGGGCTCAGCGAGATGCCGGGCACGACGTTCGCCGGGGTGAACGCGACCTGCTCGACGTCGGCGAAGTAGTTGTCCGGGTTGCGGTCCAGGCGCAGCTCGCCCGCCTCGATGAGCGGGTAGTCCTTCTTGCTCCAGACCTTGGTGAGGTCGAAGGGGTGGAAGCGGTAGCTCGCGGCGTCGGCCTCCGGCATCACCTGGAGGTAGAGCGTCCAGGCCGGGTGCTCGCCCCGTTCGATGGCGTCGTACAGGTCGCGCTGGTGCGACTCGCGGTCGCGGCCGATCAGCTCACCGGCCTGCTGGTCGGTCAGGTTCTCGATGCCCTGCCGGGTGCGGAAGTGGAACTTGACCCAGTGCCGCACGCCGTCGGCGTTGACCATGCTGTAGGTGTGCGAGCCGAAACCGTGCATGTGCCGGTAGGAACGCGGGATGCCGCGGTCGCTCATCACGATCGTCACCTGGTGCAGCGCCTCGGGCAGGTTCGTCCAGAAGCCCCAGTTGTTCTCGGGGTCGCGCAGGTTGGTCCGCGGGTCCCGCTTCACGGCGCGCGCGAGGTCGGGGAACTTGAGCGGGTCGCGGAAGAAGAACACCGGCGTGTTGTTGCCGACCACGTCCCAGTTGCCCTCCGCGGTGTAGAAGCGGGTGGCGAAGCCGCGGATGTCGCGTTCGGCGTCGGCGGCGCCGCGTTCGCCCGCCACCGTGGAGAACCGCAGGAACGTCTCACACCGGTTGCCGACCGCGCTGAACAACGCGGCGCTGGTGTAGGCGGTCAGGTCGGCGGTGACGGTGAACGTGCCGAACGCGCCGGAGCCCTTCGCGTGCATCCGCCGCTCCGGGATCACCTCGCGGTCGAAGTGCGCGAGCTTCTCCAGCAGCCACAGGTCCTGCAGCAGCACCGGGCCGCGCGGACCCGCGGTGAGGCTGTTCTGGTTGTCGGCGACCGGTGCGCCGGCGGCGGTGGTCAGCGGGTCGGTGTTGTCCTCGAACGCCATCAGGGAAACCTTCTCGGGTCAGGGGTTCTGGGCTGCGAGGTGGCACGGGGAGCACAGCCCCCGGTGCACGACCTCGGTCTCGTCGACGCGGAATCCGTGCGTCTGCGGGAACTGCGGTGGAGCCGGGTGCTCGCCGCGCTCGACGTCGGCCACCGCGCCGCAACCGCGGCACACCAGGTGGTCGTGGTCGTGACCGCGCAGCTCGAAGCGGGCTGGCGCGCCGGTGTCCAGCCGGCGCACCAACCGTGCGTCGGTCAACGCCGTGAGCACGTCGTAGAGCGCTTGGGTGGACACCGATCCGATGTCCGCGCGGACGGCCCGGCCCAGCTGCTCGACGTCGGCGTGCGGGTGGCTGCCGAGCGCGGACAGCACGGCGAGCCGTTGTTTCGTGATCCTCAACGAGGCTCCGCGCAACGCGGCGACCAGGTCGTCAGCGGTCAAGGCGGGCTCCTCATCGACAATGAATAGTTAGGACTCCTAGCAAGATTGTGGCATGCTCGGCCCGCTTCGATCAACCAGTCCGGATCAGTTCAAGAAAACGGGGGAGACCCGATGAGCGACGCTCACGTGGTGGTCGTGTCCACCGGAGTCGTGCGGGAGCTGCCGTGGCGGGGGCGTGCGGTGACCACCGCCATCGCGAAAACGCCCACGCCCCACCAGGTGGAGGTCGGCCGCCTCGGTCTGGCGGGGGACGAGCAGGGGGACGTGGAGAACCACGGCGGGCCGAACAAGGCGGTCCTGCTGTACTCCGCCGAGCACTACACCGCCTGGAGCGAGGAGATCGGTGAGCTCGCGATGCCCGCGTTCGGTGAGAACCTCACGACGTCAGGACTGCTGGAGAGCGACGCGGTGATCGGTGCGGTGTACTCCGTCGGATCGGTGCTGCTGCAGGTGTCCCAGCCCCGGCGGCCCTGCTTCAAGCTCGCCGCCCGGCACGGGGTGGACGACCTGGCGGTGCGCGCGCAACGCAGTGGCCGCACCGGTTTCTACTGCCGGGTGCTCCAGCCGGGACACCTCGTGCACGGCGACCGGCTGGTCCCGGTGAGCACGCCGATGCACGGCATCACCGCCGCGGAGGTGCACCGCGTCGTCAACCTCGACCGCGGTGACCGGGAGGGTGCCCGGCACCTGCTCCGGCACGCCGGGGTGCTGCCCGAGTCGTGGGCGGGGATGCTGCGGCGGCGGCTCGACGGGCGGCTCGACTCGCAGTCCGAACGCCTGCACGGCTGAGCCGACCGGCTCGGACCGCAGGCTCAGGGTGCGGTGGTGCGCTGCCTGCGCCGGACCGCCGGCGTCTTGGCCGGTTCCGCCTCGTGCTCCGGGCAGTCCGTGCGCAACCCGGCCAGTGGCAACGGCATGCGCAGCAGGTGGCAGTGGTGCGGCGCGTCCGGCTCGGGGTGTTCGTTCGGCCCGAAGAAACGGCATGTCGTGCACGTGCGCGACACGGTCACCACGCCCGTGCGCTGCAAGTCCGCGATCACCCGCAGCAACGTGTGCAGCGTGGTCGCGCGGTCCGCGTCGGGCAGTGCGCCGAGCGCGGACGTCAGCGGGTCGTCCCAAGAGGACAGTCGACGCGCGACCTCCTCGCCGCCGGGGGTCAGCGCCAGCGACCGCCTGCGCCCGTCCGTGCCGGGGGAGCGGGTCACGAGCTCCTTGCGCTCCAACGCGGCCACCGCGTCGGACATCGTCGGCGTGGTGACGTCGAACTCCTGCGCCAGCGCGGCCACCTCACGCCGTGCCTGCGGTTGCTGCGCCAGTGCCAGCACCGCCTGCTGCTGCAACGGCGTCAGCCCGTGCTCCCGCGCCGTGCGCTGGGCCAGCGACCGCATGCCGTGCCCGATCCGCTCGATGGCGTCGGCGAGCCGCCGGTCGAGGCCGGCCGTGCCGTCGGTGTCAGTCATGCGATCCGCCCTGTGACTAGTGCTTTCCCGGCGATCGTACGCACCGGGCGCAAATCGCCCCGGCTGAGACGTGGGTCACCTGAGCGAAGAACTAGGTAGGAGTCCTACCTAGTTTGTGGCAGACTGGCTTTCGCCTCCTCCGGGACCGCTCCGGTCCCGGAACCTCGCCCCACTGGGGACGAGCGGACTTCTCCGTCCTTGCGAAGGAAAGCGACATGACCACTCCTGAACCCGTACCGGGCTACACCCACGACGATCCCGGTCTGGCCCCGTCCCCGGTCACCCCGGCCGACCTGGAGCTGCTGCTGGCCACCGTCCTGTTCGGACCGGAGGACCAGGAGGCCCTGCTACTGGCCGGTGAGGTCCTCAGTGGACAGATCGAGCAGGTCCTGGACGTCTGGTACGGGTTCGTCGGCTCGCACCCGCACCTCGTGGCCTACTTCGCCACGCCGGACGGCACGCCGATCCCCGAGTACCTCGCACGGGTCCGCGCCCGGTTCGCCCGCTGGATCACCGACACCTGCACCCGCCCGTACGACGAGCGCTGGCTCGCCTACCAGCAGGAGATCGCGCTGCGGCACACCGTGCCGAAGAAGAACGAGACCGACCACGCCGACTCGGTGCCGCACATCCCGTTGCGCTACATCATCGCGTTCGTCTACCCGATCACCGCGACGATCCGGCCGTTCCTCGCGGCGGGCGGCCACGACGAGCAGCAGGTCGACGCCATGCACCAGGCCTGGTTCAAGGCGGTCACCCTCCAGGTCGCGCTGTGGTCGCAGCCCTACGCCGGGCGGTCGTGGTGAGCCCGCTGCCGGCACCCGCGTCCGATCCGCTCACGCAGGCGCCGCCGTGGGAGACCACCGAGTGGTTCAACAGCGAGCCGCTCGACCTGGCCGGCCTGCGCGGCCGCGTGGTCGTGCTGGAGGCGTTCCAGATGCTCTGCCCCGGCTGCGTGAGCCACGCGCTGCCGCAGGCCGTGCGCCTGGCGAAGACCTTCGGCGACGACCTCGCCGTCATCGGCCTGCACACCGTGTTCGAGCACCACGGCGCGATGACCCCGGTGAGCCTCAAGGCGTTCCTGCACGAGTACCGCATCCCGTTCCCGGTCGGCGTCGACGCGGCGAGCGGCGACCACCCGGCGCCGGTCACGTTCAGCCGCTACCGCATGCGGGGCACGCCCACCACCGTGCTCATCGACCGCGACGGCGTGCTGCGCGGCCACCAGCTCGGCCAGGTCGACGACATGTCGCTTGCCTCGGCCGTGACGCGCCTGCTCGACGGCGCCGTCCCACCCGCCGTGGACGGCACCACTCCACCCGCCGTCTGCTCCGTCGACGGCACCTGCACCTGATCCCGTTCCACAACATCAAGGAGAGAACCATGTCCCGCATCGAGCTCACCAATCCCGACCAGATCACCGACGAGCGCGCCGAGACCCTGGCACAGATCAAGGGCGCCTTCGGCCTGGTGCCGAACATGTTCCGCGCGGTCGCCAACTCCCCGGCCGCACTGCGGAGCATGTGGGCCCAGTTCGGCGCACTGGGCGACGGCGTGCTCGGCGCCAAGCTCGGCGAGATGGTCGCCGTGGCCGTCGCCGACCGCAACCGCTGCGACTACTGCCTCTCGGCGCACACGATGCTCGGCAAGAAGGCCGGCGCCACCACCGCCGAGATGACCAGCGCGCAGAGCGGCCAGTCCGACGACCCGCGCGCCGCCGCCGTGCTCGCCCTGGCCGTGACCCTGGTCGACAAGCGCGGCCAGATCGCGGACTCCGACGTGCAGGCCGCGCGTGACGCCGGGCTGAGCCAGGAGGAGATCGTGGAGACGGTGGCGCACGTGGCGCTGAACGTGTTCACCAACTACATCAACGTGGCGCTGGACGTGCCGGTGGACTTCACCCGCGTGTCGCTGACCCGTTGACGGACACCGGAGGCCGGGGAGCGGTGCCAGGCTCCCCGGCTCCCGGTCACGGGTGCAGCCCCGGCCCCGGTTCGGCGCTCGGCGCGATCGGCGTCGGGCTCAACGCCGTGTCGTCCTCGCCCTCCTCCAGCAACGTCGCCGCGGCGCCGACGACCCGGACGTCGGGCGTCCCGACGGCCTCGACGTCCTTGTCGGCGTAGTCGAACCGCGCCAGCACGCTGCGCATCGCCTCGATCCGCGCGCGCTTCTTGTCGTTGCTCTTCACCACGGTCCACGGCGCGATCTCGGTGTCCGTGGACCGGAACATCGCGACCTTGGCCTCGGTGTAGTCGTCCCAGCGGTCCAGCGACTTGATGTCGTTGGGGCTGAGCTTCCACTGCCGCACCGGGTCGATCTGCCGGATCACGAACCGGGTGCGCTGTTCGTTGCGCGACACCGAGAACCACAGCTTCACCAGCAGCACGCCGTCCTCGACGAGCATCCGCTCGAACTCCGGCGCCTGCTTCATGAACAGGTCGTACTCGTCCTTCGTGCAGTAACCCATGACGTGCTCGACGACGGCCCGGTTGTACCAGGACCGGTCGAACAGCACGATCTCGCCCGCGGTCGGCAGCTCGCGGACGTAGCGCTGGAAGTACCACTCGCCGCGCTCGCGCTCACTCGGCTTGCCGAGTGCCACGGTGCGCAGGCCGCGGGGGTCGAGGTGTTCGCTGAAGCGCTTGATGGTGCCGCCCTTGCCGGCGGCGTCACGGCCCTCGAAGAGGATCACGAGCCGTTGCCCGGTCTCGGTCACCCAGTGCTGCAGCTTCAGCAGCTCGATCTGCAGCAGCCGCTTGACCCGTTCGTACTCCGGGCGCGACATCCGCTCGGTGAACGGGTAGTTCTCCCGCCACGTCAGCACTTCGCGCCCGCTGGCGTCGCGCAGGATCGGTTCGTCCGCGTCCGAGTCGGGGAACTCGGCGGTGTATCCCTCGGCGAGCAGGTCCGCTGAGTCGACAGTCAGGTCCGTCACGAAATCGTACATACCCGGCGGAACGGAAAAGAAACCGCCATTCATGTTCTGGCGGGGCCCAAGGATGTCTTAGCTCACTATAAGTTCAGTGCAGGCTGAAATAAAACGTAGACAGCAGTTCCGGCAACACCGAATGCCACCATCACCACACCGGCCTGGACCGAGTCCGGCGGCGCGACCAACCAGCTGTCGGTGAAGAACGTGACGGCGAACGCCGCGCACGGCAGCGGCCAGGCCAGGTGCCCGCCGAAGAACGCGGCGCCCAGCGCGGCAAGTCCCGCCATGCCGACGCACCCGCGCAGCACGAACGGCAGCGGCGCGGTGCCGGCGACGAGCACCACGGCCACGACGGTGATCGCGGCGACGTGGCCCAGCCGGTACAGCGGCCACGGCCAGGCCGCCGTCCGGTCGAGGTCCGCGTCCTGGCCGGACAGGCCGGTGGCCAGGGCGCAGACGGCGGCGGTGATGGCCAGCGCGGGCCACCTCGGGTCGGGCGCAGACGGGGTCACGACCCGGACGAGCAGGCAGCACACCACCGCTGCCAGTGCGGACGCGGGCACCTGCCGGCTGCGCGCGTAGAGCAGGAGGGCTCTCACAGCACCCCGCCGGTGAGCGCGGTGAGCTGGTCGCCTCGGCACGACAGCCCGACCGCGCGGGCCGCGCTCACCTGACGCAGCTGCTGCTCCGGCGGGAGGGCGCGGAGCAGGTCCCAGGCCTGGCGGGCGGGTTCGGCGGCGGCTTCGCGCAGGAAGCGGTAGTTGTGCAGGTCGGTGAGCCGGCCGGTGAACCAGGCCGCGGTGGCGGTCCTGGCCGCCGTCTCGCGGACGGTGGCGCGGTCGCTGTCGAGGTCGGTGAAGCAGGTGGGGGTACCCGCGCCGGCCACCAGCTCGGTGCGCCAGTCAGCGGGTTCGAAGTACTCGAACGCGCCGCCGGTCAGGTGGATCAGCACGACGTCCGGGGTGCGCGGGACGGTGTGCAGCGACCGGCTCGGCTGTGCGGCGTCGCGCACGGACGTGGGCGGGTCGGGGAGTTTCCGCAGCAGGCGCAGGGCTTCCTCGGCCGCCGGTGCGAGCTCGTCCAAAGAGGACTGGTCGAGCCGCGCCACGCACGCGGGCCCGCGGCACACCAGTGCGGACACGGCCTCGTTGCGCACGAAGGTGCGGGCGGGCAGCACCGGCAACGCGACCGCCGCCCCGACGACGACGGGTACGAGCGCCGCCACCCGCAGCCGCGCGGACGGGGCGACGAGCAGCCAGAAGCCGGTCAGCGCCAGCCCCGTCAGCCAGATCGCCTGACCGAGGTGGACCGCGCCGGAGACGGTGGCGTAGACGTTGCGCACCGCCCACAGCGCCGGTGACAGCAGCACGACCTGGTTCGGCAGGACCTGCTCCGGTTGTGTTCCCGGGTCCTGCGAGATGGTGAGGAACACCAGCGCCACCATCGCGCTCACGGCGAGCAGCGGCGGTGTGAGGACGGACGGGAACACGCGGGCGAGGCCCATGCCCAGCCATCCGCCCGCGACGACGGCCAGCGCGCCGACGGCGGTGGTCGGCAGCCAGGCGAGGTGGAAGATCCCGCCGTGCCACACGGCCTGGGCCGCGCCGAGTGCGAAGACCGCCAGGTAGCCGAGCGCCAGGCAGATCGCGAGGGCACCGGCGGTGGCCGCGCCGCGGTGCCAGGTGGGGCGGGCGGTGGTGGCGAGGAGGTCCCGGGTGCCCTCGCGGTGGTCGCGCAGGCCCGCGACGGCACCCGCTCCCACGGTCAGCGGCCACAGGAAGACCAGCAGGAACCGCAGCCACTCGGCGGCGGTGTGCCACTGCGCGTCCCACGCCTCGCGGCCCTTCCACCACGGGGCGCTGAGGCTGTAGAGGACGGCCACCGCGCCGGCGACGAGCAGCAGGCCGGCCCAGGGGGCGAGGGAGCGCCGGAGCTCCAGGCGCAGGGCCCTCACCGCCGCCACCGCCGGGGTGAGGGCGTCACCACGTCCCACGCTGCCGCGGCGAGGCGAGCAATGCGCTGTAGCCGCGTTCGATCGGGCTGTCCCCGGCGTGTCCGGCTGTCCCCGCCGCCGCGAGCTGCGCCGGCGTGCCCTGGAACACGAGCCTGCCCTCGGCGAGCAGCACGACGTCGGTGCACGCGGCGGCGACGTCCTCGACCAGGTGGGTGGACACGACGACGCACGCGTCGGTGCCCAGCTCGGTGAGCAGGTCGCGGAACCGCAGGCGCTGGGCCGGGTCGAGTCCCGCGGTGGGTTCGTCGAGCAGCAGGACCTCCGGGTCGTTGACGATGGCCTGCGCGATGCCGGCGCGGCGGACCATGCCGCCGGACAGCGTCTTGAGGCGGTCGTCGGCGCGGTCGGCGAGCCCGGCCCGCTCGACGGCGCGCTGCACGGCCGCCGGGATCTCGGGGCCGGGCACCTCCTTGAGCCACGCCATGTACTCGACGAACTCGCGGACGGTGAACCGGCGGTAGTGGCCGAACTCCTGCGGCAGGTAGCCGATGCGCCGCCGCAGCGAGCGCAGGTCGGGGTCGCCGAGCAGGGACAGCGTGCCGGAGGCGGGGCGCAGCACGGTGGCCAGTGCGCGGATGAGGGTGGTCTTGCCTGCGCCGTTGGGGCCGAGCAGGCCGTGGACGCCGCGGCCCATGGTGAGCGTGACGCCGTCGACGGCGGTGCGGCGGCGGCCGACCTTGACCACGAGGTCGCGCGCCTCGATCTCCCAGGCGTAGGTGGTGGGTGCGGTCATCGGTGGGCCTCCAGGCGCGTGAAAGCGGTCCTGCGCAGGGTGATCAGGAGCAGTCCGAGTGCGAGCACGGCGACCCAGACCGGGGTGACGGCGGGGTCGAGGACGGGGGTGCGGCTGAGCGCCACGGTCGGTGCGGCGATCACGGCGGCCCACAGCACCACCAGGGCGGTGGCGGCGCGGGTGACGCCGATCAGCCCGCCCAGGGCGAGCGTGCCGGTCGTGAAGGCGAGGCACGGCAGCAGCCACTGGGCCGGCGAGGCGCCGGTGAGCCACCCGGCGACGGCCAGGCCGGGCAGGACGACCACGAGCACGCCCGCGGTGCGCCTGAGCACCAGCGGCAGACCGGCGCGCGGCGTGGCGGCGACGAGCTCGTAGGCCGGGTCGAGAGCACGCCCCCACGCCGCCGCCACGCCCAGCACGGGCAGAACGGGGGCGATGAGCAGCACCAGCGAGATGTCGTCCGGTGAGGCCGCCCCGAGCTGGTCGAGCAGGACCGAGGCGAGCGTGACCAGCATGATCATCGCGAGCCACGGACCGGCGACGGGGGAGGTCCACGTGGTGAGGCGGCGGCGCCACATCCGCGCGCGCGGCATCTGCGGGGTGTGGTCGAGCAGCGGGGCCAGCTGGGCCCACGCCGCGTCGGCCACGGGGTCGGGAGCGAGGCGCCCGCGGCACGGCGCGCAGGTCTCCAGGTGCGACTCGACCGCCCACAGCTGGTCGGCGGGGAGGTCCTGGGCACCGCGGGCGTACCGGCGCAGCAGCTGCTCCGCGGGGTGGTGGGCGGTCATGACAGTGCCTCCCGCATAGCGATCCTCGCCCGCCTCGCGCGGGTCTTGACGGTGCCCTCCGGCAGCCCGAGCAGCACCGAGGTCTCGCGCACCGACAGCCCGTCGAGCACCATCGCCTGCAGCACCTGCCGCAGCTCCGGCGCCAGGGTGCGCAGCGCGTCGCCGACCTCGTCGCCGACCACCCCGTCGAGCGCCTCGTCCTCCGCGGCGCGCACGACCGGCTCGACCGCGGCGGCGGTGGGCGGCTGGGCGTGGTGGGCGCGACGGCGGAAGGCGTCGACCAGCCGCCGGGCCGCGATGGTCCACAGCCAGCCGACCGCGCTGCCCCCGGTGGCGGCACCGGCGAAAGCGTCGGCGGCCCGCCAGACCGCCAGGTAGGTCTCCTGCAGCACCTCGGCGACGATCTGGTCGTCGGAGCACCGCCGGCGCAGCCGGACCGTGAGCCACGGCGCGGTGCGGCGGTAGAGCTCCTCGAACGCACGGCGGTCACCCCGTGCGACTCGGCGCACGAGGTGTTCCTCGTCGAGGACGGCGGGCTCACCCCGGATTGCTCTCACACTCCGCAAGACGTCGGGATCGCGGAACAGGTTCTCACGCTGGTGTGGTCTGCGTCACAAATCAGGCCCTGGAGAACCGGTCGCGGTGCCGCCGTCGTCTGGCCGCACAAATCCCGGCGAAGACGAAGCAGGTGCGATGACGGTGTCTCCAACGTCCCCAGTGTCCCGAGCGGAGGTCCGCGGGGCGGTGTCGTCACACGAACTGGTGAAGACCTACGGCAGCGGTCCGGCGGCGGTGCGCGCACTCGACGGCGTGAGCGTCGCGTTCCGCGCCGGCGAGCTGACCGCGATCATGGGCCCGTCCGGGTCGGGCAAGTCCACGCTGCTGCACTGCCTGGCCGGCCTGGACCGGGCCGACGCCGGCACCGTCCACATCGGAGATGCCGAGCTGACGGCGTTGTCCGACAACGGGTTGACCCGGTTGCGGCGCGACCGGGTCGGGTTCGTGTTCCAGTCGTTCAACCTGCTTCCGACGCTGTCCGCGCGCGACAACATCCTGCTCGCGCTGCGGCTGGCCGGTCGCGAGGTGGACCGCGAGTGGTTCGCGGCGGTCGTGGACACGCTCGGCCTGGGCGACCGGCTGCGGCACAAGCCCGCCGAGCTCTCCGGCGGCCAGCAGCAACGCGTGGCCTGCGCGCGGGCGCTGGTGGGCAAGCCGGACGTGGTGTTCGCCGACGAACCGACCGGCAACCTCGACTCCCGCACCGGCGCCGGCGTGCTGGAGTTCCTGCGCACCTCGGTGCGGGAGCTGGGGCAGACCGTGGTGATGGTGACGCACGACCCGGTCGCCGCGTCCTACGGCGGCCGCGTGGTGCTGCTGGCCGACGGCCGGGTCGCGGGCGAGATCCACGACCCGACACCGGAATCCGTGCTGGGCGTGCTCTCCAGGCTGGGGGCGTGATGCTGCGGACCACCCTGGCCGGGCTGCGCGCCCGGTTCGCGCGGCTGGTGCTGTCGTCGCTCGCGATCGTCGTCGGCGTCGCGTTCGTGTCGGGCACGGCGGTGCTGGCCGACGCGCTGCGGGCGGAGATGAGCGACGAGTTCGCCCGTTCGGCCCGCGGTGTCGACGCCGTCGTGGAACCGGTCGAGCGCGCGTTGCCGGACGTCGCCGCCGTGCGCGCCGTCGACGGTGTCGCCTCCGCCGAACTGCGGCGCACGGTGCCCGTGCCGATCGTCGGCGCGTCCGGCCGTGCGGACGAGGCCGGCCTCGTGCCTCTCGCCACCGACCCGGCACTGCGGCCGCAGGAGGTCGTGCGGGGCGCGCTCCCCGGCGCCGGGCAGGTCGCGGTCAGCGAGCAGACCGCCCGCGACCGCGGCCTCGCGGTCGGAGCCGAGGTCACGCTGCTCGGCACCGACTCGGCGCCGGTGCGGTTCACCGTGAGCGGTGTCTACGACAGCGGCACCGCCGAACGCCCCGGCAGCGCCCAAGTCCTGCTGCCCGACGTCACGCCGTTCGTCGACCCGGCGCGACCGCCCTACGACGCCCTGGTCGTGGTGCGCTCGGCCGGAGCCGGCCAGGGCGAGCTCGTCGAGCGGCTGCGGGCCGCGCTGGGCGAGGAGTTCACCGTCTCCAGCGGCGCCGCCTACACCGAACGGCTGCTCGACCGCAGCGGCGGCAACGACGAGGTGGCGCTGGCGATGAGCCTCTTCGCGGTGGTCGCGCTCGTGGTGGCGGCGATGGTCGTCATGAACACGTTCACGATCCTCGTCGCCCAGCGCACCCGTGAGCTCGGCCTGCTGCGCAGCATCGGTGCCGGCCGCGGCCAGGTCTTCCGCTCGGTGCTGCTGGAGTCCGCCGTGCTCGGGCTGGTCGCCTCGGTGCTCGGCCTCGCAGCCGGGATCGGCCTGGCGGCGGCACTGCAGGCGGTGCTCGGGTCGTCGCCGGTGCGGCTGCCGGTCGGTGGTGCGGCGGTCGCCGGGGCGTTCGCCGTCGGGCTCGGCGTCACGCTGGTGGCTGCGCTGGCGCCGGCCCGGCGCGCGACCCGGATCTCCCCGATGGAGGTGCTGCGCACCCAGGCCGACAGCCGCGAGGAGGTCGCGCGCACCGGCCGGGCCCGCACCGTCGTGGCGGTCGTGCTGGCGGTCCTCGCCGCGCTGTGCGCCGGGCTGGCGCTGACCCAGGCCTCGGGGCCGAAGCTCGCCATGGTCCTCGCGGTCGCCGCCGGCATCGCCCTGCTCGCCGCGGTCGTGACCGCGGGCCCGCTGATCATCGGGCCGGTGCTGCGGGTGCTGGGCGCCCTGCCGCGGTCGCTGTTCGGCGTCCCGGCCGCGCTGGCGACGGCCAACGCCACCCGCAACCCGCGCCGCACCGCGGCCACCACGGCCGCGCTGCTGGTCGGCGTGGCGGTCGTGACGATGCTGACCGTGGTCGCGACCAGCGTGCAGAAGACCAGGGACACCGAATTGGCCGAGCGGTTCCCCGCCGACTACGAGGTCCGCAGCGCCGTGAGCGACCGCCCGCTGCCGTCGGCGTTGCTGGAGCGGATCAGCACCGCACCCGGTGTCGAGGCGGCCGGCGGCCAGACCTGGCTCCCGTTCACCTTCGGGCCGGGGGAGACCGGCCGGTGGGCCAACATGACCGCCGTGACCCCGGAAGCGCTCGGCACGCTGATCCGCCCCGAGGTCGTCCGCGGCGACCTGGGCTCGATGCGCGGCAACGGGATCGTGCTCACCGAGGAGACGGCCCGGAGGATCGGCGCGGACGTCGGCAGCGAGGTCACCGGCACCGTCGAGGGGACCTCCCGAGTCCTGCGCGTGGTCGCGGTGGTGAAACCGGCTGGCGGCGCCGACGCCTACACCGACCGTGCCGCCTGGCCCGGTACCGGCGTGGACACGATCGCGGTCAAGACGGCACCCGGCACCGACGGCAGGGCCGTGCTGGCCGCGGCGACCCAGTCCGTGCCGACCGCGCAGGTCGTGAGCTTCGCCGACGTCAGGGCCGGCTTCACCGCGCAGGTCGACCGGCTGCTGGCGTTCGTCTGGGCGATGATCGGGCTGGCGGTGCTGACGGCGTTGCTCGGCATCGCGAGCACCATGACGCTGTCGGTGCTGGAACGGCGCTGGGAGTCGGCCCTGCTGCGCGCGCTGGGGTTCACCCGCGCGGAGCTGCGCAAGGTGCTGCTGGTCGAGTCGAGCCTCATCGCCCTCGCCGGTGCCGTGCTGGGCGCCCTCGTCGGGGGCACGGCCGCGGTGCTGCTCGTGGTGGCGCTGTCGCGGGACGACGAGCTGCGGATGGTCGTGTCCGTGCCGTTCGGGCAGCTGGTGGCGTTGTTCCTCGCGGTCGGCGTCGCGGGTGTGCTCGCGGCGGTGCTGCCGGCCCGCCGGGCGGCCTCCACGTCGATCGTGGCCGGTCTGTCCGACCACTGAGCCGGACCGGGGCCCGGCCCGCGTGCTGCTCCGGGTCGGCGCCTGATCGTGTTCGGCGGCGACGAGCAGTTGCGGGCCTTCACGCCGGTCAGCCCGATGTGCGCGGACCGGCGGGTGGCATCACCCGGTGTGCTGCGGAACCCGGTTCGCCACCGGGGTCCGCAGCGCCACCAGCAGCGGCAGCACCATCACGGCGGCGGCAGCCGCGCCCAGTGCGGCCGGTTCGGTGTCGAGGACGAGGCCGCCGACGGTCGCACCGCCCGCCACGGCCGCGTTCCAGGAGGCGATCGTCAGCGACTGCGCCGAGTCCGCCGTGCGGCCCGCGACCAGTGCCGTGACCGCCTGGAACGCGGTCGGCGCACCTCCGAATGCGAAGCCCCACAACGCCATCGCGAGCAGCAGGGGCGCGGAGCCGTCGGCGAGCGGCACCAGCGCGATGGCCACCGCCGCCGCGGCCGGGCACGCCACCAGCACCCCGCGCGGGAACCGGTCCAGCGCACTGCCCACGGCCAGGAGGCCCATGACCGCGGCGAGACCGAACACCAGCAATGCCGTGCTGAGCAACCACTCCCTGCCCACCTGCTCCAGCGCGGGACCCAGGTACGTGTAGAACATGTTGTGCGCCAACGAGAACGTGAGCACCATCAGCACGACCGGGACCATGCCGGGCACGCGCAACGCGGCGGGGATGCTGACCCGCACCGGTTCGGGCGCCACCGGGGGCACCGCCGCCGACACCCACCCGAGCAACGGCACGGCGATCACGCCCATCAGCACGAACGCCCACCGCCACCCCACCAGCTCACCCAGCACGGTGCCCGCCGGCACGCCGACGGCGAAGCCCAGCGGGGTACCGGCCATGGCGACCGCGAGTGCGCGCCCGGACAGGTGCGGTGGCGCGAGCCGCATCGCGTACACCGCGACCAGCCCCCACATCACGCCGGTGATCGCGCCGGAGGCGATCCGCATCGCCAGGACGAGGCCGTACCAGGGGGAGACGGCGATGACGAGGTTGGTCAGGCCGAAGCCGAACACGAGCCCGAGCAGCACGGGCTTGCGCCGCAACCGGGAGGTGAGCGCGGTCAGCGGCACCGCGGCCAGCGCGGTGGTGAGGGCGTAGCCGGTGACCAGGTGACCGGTGGTCGAGGGCGGCACGCCGAAGTCGGCGGACATGCCCAGCAGCAACCCGGCGGGCAGCACCTCGGTCAGGCAGCCGAGCAGGACGATCACGGACAGCGCGAGCAGCGCGCGGTACGGGAGCACGGCCGGCTCCTTTCGCAGGGAAACGCGGCGGCAGGGGCGCCGCGGTGGCCGGGTGGGCGAACGGCCGGCGCCCTGGCACGAGGGCGCCGGCCGGCCGCGTCAGCCCTTGGCGAGCTGGGCGTCGATCCACGACCGCAGCGCGGCCTCGCCGCGGTACCCGACGTTGCGCGAGCCGGGGAGCTCCGCCGCGTTGCGCATCGGGACGAGCGTGGGCAGGTACTGGATGCGGTACTTGGAGGACAGGTCGCGGCTGACGTCGACGTCGACCTCACCGAGCAGGAACCGGCCGTCGTACTCGGCGGCGAGCCGTTCGATGACCGGCTTCATCTGCCGGCACGGACCGCACCAGGTGGCCCCGAAGTCGAGGACGACCAGCTTGGTCCGGGAGATCTCCAGGATCTCGGCGTGGTTGGCGGAGGTGACCTTGACGACGTTCCCGTCGGCCGTGACCGACGGGGCCGCGGAGGCGGGTGCGGCCACCAGCAGGGTGGCGGCGACCGCGACGAGGGCGACGCCGACGTGGCGCAGCCGGGTGAGCAGGGACATGGGTGAACTCCTCGGGTGTGGCAGGGTGAGGCGGCGGAACGTCTCGGGAGCGCTCAGGCGCTGGAGGTGTCCGAAGTGGACGTCGGCAGGCCGGCACCGACCCAGTCCTCGATGCCGCCGCGGTACTTGCGCACGTGGGCGTACCCGAGCTGGGCCAGCCGGGCGCCGACGAAGTCGCTGTTGCGGCACGGGGCGTTGGCGCAGTAGACGACGATGTCCGCGGACTTGTCGGGCAGCACGTCGGGGGCGTGCCGGTCGGTGAACGCCGCCGCGTCGTCGTAGGGATAGCCGGGGATGTTCACCGCACCCGGCAGGTGCTCCCTTTCGTAGTACGCCACGGGCATGGTGTCGACCACGACGAGCGTGCCCGTGTCGATGCCATTCCTGAGCTCGTCGCGGGTGATCAGCGGCAGCATGGCAGAAGTCCCTTTCCGGCTCCTCGGCGCAATTGCGGCGGTCCACCGAGTGTGTCCACGCCGTGCCACCGCGCCCACTGCCGCTCGGCTATGCCGTGCCGTTATCCGCCTCCAGCCACGCGCGGTAGACCGCGTTGTCGCGGGCGAGTTTCCGGTAGGAGCTCACCGCGGCGGCGTGCACTTCCTCGAATTGCGCGGCCAACGGGTGGTCGGTGCGCCACAACAGCAGGTGCTGCACCGTCATCGGCGTTCCCGTCAACGGCCGCAGCACCATTCCCGGCGTTTCCGGCGTGGTCGGCTGGACCAGGCACACCCCGTGCCCGCCGGCGACCAGGCGGAACCGCAGCGTGTCCACGTCGTGCGCGATGCGCGGGGTGAACCCGTGCGCCAGGCACATCTCCCTGAACACGATCCGGCAGCCGTCGCCGCAGCTCGACACGATCCACCGCTCGTCGGCGAGGTCCGCGAGGTCGACCGCGGCCGCGCCGGTGAGCCGGTGCCACGACGGCAGCGCCACGAACGACGGCTCGGTCACGACCCGCGCGACTCGCACCGCACCGGGCACCGCCAGCGTCCGCGGCCCGCAGACCAGCACCAGCGCCAGGTCCACGCACCGGTTCACCACCTGCTGCACCAGCCGGCTGTGCGACATGTCCGCCCTGGTCGTCAGCTCGTGACCGGGCATCAGGTCGAGCACGCAGCGGAACACGTCCGGTGCCAGCGCGCTGTCGTTCCAGCCCACCCTGACACCCGTGGCGGCCTGCTGGTGGGCGCGGAAGTCGCGGTCCAGCTCGTCGAACGCGGGGATGATCGCCTCCGCGCGGGCCAGCACGAGCGCGCCGATGCGGGTCGGTCGCACCCCGCGCGGGTCGCGGTCGAACAACCGGTCGCCGACGAGTTGTTCGATGCGCCGCAGCTGGTGGCTGACGGCGGGCTGCGGGAGGCGGAGCTCGCCCGCCGCCCGGTTGAGGCTGCCCGCGCGTGCGATGGCGAGCAGCACGCGCAAATGCCGGACCTGGAGTTCCATGCACCTCATTACGCTCGGTCCGCGGCGCCCTGTCACCAGACCGTTCAGCTCAATCCTGGACAGCGCATAAGGCTGCGGCATGACCGTTCGGCATTACCTGCCGGGTGGACTGCTCCGCATAGTGGTCGGAATCCGGACTTTCCGGTTTCCCTGCACCCCTGTGAAATTCCTCGGAGCCAACGGTGTTGCTGACAACCCCGCTGACCGAGCACTGCGCGCGGCCGTTGCGAAGCGGCCGGCACGTGTGCGTCGGCGTCAGCCCGTTCAACAGCTACTTCTCGGTCGAGCGCATCACCGCGCTGGCCCGCTGGGCGATCGCCGAGTTCGAGCGCTTCCACTTCTTCATCCCCGACCACGCGGCGGCCTTCACCCTGGAGGCACTGGGCTACGACCCCGCACGCGCCAGGACGAAGGCACGCCGCCAGGGCCAGTACGTGGTCAACAAGGTGTGCCGCGCGCTGTGGGACGTCGGTGTCGCCCGCCCGGAGGACCACGTGCTCGACGGCACGACCCTGGCCGAGAACCCGTGCTACCTGCGGCTGCTGACGAACGGCCACGACCTGTTCGACCACGACGAGGAGTTCGCCGGCCACTGCCTGGACGCCACCCGCTGGGTGCTCGACCGCAAGCTGCCCGACGGCGAGGTGCCCACGGAGGTCCAGCTGCGCAGCGCCGTGCGGTACTTCCTGGCCGAGCTGCCCCTGTTCGTCGACACGCCCGCCATCACCGGGACCGAGAGCTCGGTGTTCGCCTACCACCAGCGGGTCAAGTTCCTCGAGCTGCTCTACGCCCGCGAGCTGACCTGGCAGCCGCACCCGAACCAGGGCTTCGTGCTGCTGCAGTCCGACGACGAGGAGAGCTGACCCCGTGCACGACGACTACTCGCTGCGCCGGCTGCCCGACTCGGCGCGCTGCTCCTGGGTTTCCGTGGCGGTGCAGCGGTTCGGGCAGGTCTCCTCGTTCCACCAGTTCCTGCTCGGCGCGGTCCTGGGCTTCGGCATGACGTTCCAGGACGCCGTGCTGGCCATCACGCTCGGCGCGGTGATGCTGGAGGTCGTGACCGTGCTGATGGGCGTGGCCGGCATGCGGGAGGGCGTCTCCACGTCCGTGCTCGCCCGCTGGGCCGGGTTCGGCGGCCGCGGCTCCGGCCTGGTCGGTCTGCTCGTCACGCTGAGCCTCGCCGGGTGGTTCGGCGTGCAGAACGACGTGTTCGCCCACGGCCTGCACTCGTTGATGGGCGGCCCGCCGGTGTGGGTGTGGGCGGTGTTCGGCGGGATCGTGGTGACCGGCATCGTCGTCGCCGGCTTCCACACCATGGCCTGGACCGCGTACCTGACGGTGCCGGCGTTCCTGCTGCTCGCCGGGTACGCGATCACGCAGGAGCTGCGCCGCCACGACCTCGCCGACCTGGTCGCCATGCCGCCGCCGGGCCCGGCGCTGTCCGTCGCCCAGGGCACGACCCTGGTCGCGGGCGCGTTCATCATGGGCGCGGTGATGACGCCGGACATGACCCGGTTCAACCGGCGCGTGAGCGACGTCGTCAAGCAGACGCTGATCAGCGTGACGCTGGGGGAGTACCTCATCGGCCTGACCGGGGTGCTGCTCGCGCACGCCGCCCGCAGCGCCGACGTGGTCGCCGCCGTCACCTCGACCTCCGGTGTCCTCGGCACGCTCATCCTGGTCACCGCGATCATGAAGATCAACGACTGGAACCTGTACTCGGCCTCGCTCGGCCTGGTCAACACCGCGGACGTGCTGCTGGGCCGCACGCTCACCCGCACGAGGGCCACGCTGGCGCTGGGCGCGCTGGGCACCCTGCTGTCCGCGCTGGGCATCCTCGACCACTTCACCACGTTCCTGACGTGGATCGGGATCATCACGCCACCGGTCGCGGGCATCGTGATCGCCGAGTACTTCGTGGTCCGCACGTGGCGGCGCGAGCTGGCCGAGTGGGGCGCGGTCGGCGAGCTGCCACCGGCCCCGCCGGACTGGGTGCCCGCCTCCCTGGTGTGCTGGGCGGTCGGTGCGGCGGTGGGCGCGTTCGTGCCCGTGGGCATTCCGACGATCAACTCCGTCGTGGTGGCGTTCGCGCTCTACGCTGCGATCGGGAGGACCGCCGGCATCCTGCGACCGCCCGGCCCCCGCGTCACCACCCCCGGCTGACCCGGCATCTGCAAGTACCACCGTAACCAGCAGGGGATCAGGGAACGGAAGAAACACGTAGAGGTGTGGACGGGGTGTGACGGCATGGAGCTCGACGTCCACCACCTCCGGCTCGTGCGGGCGATCGGTCAGACCGGCAGCCTGTCCGAGGCGGCGGTGGTGCTCGGCATCAGCCAGCCCGCGGTGAGCGGCAAGCTCAAGCGGCTGGAGAACGCGCTGGGACAACGCCTGTTCGACCGCGGCCGCGCGACGGCGGTGACCCCGACCCCGACCGGTGAGCTGCTGATCAGCCGGATCGCCGCCGTCCTGCCGCTGATGGAGGGGCTGGTGCACGACATCGAGTCGCGCACCGGCCCCGGTTCGTCGCGGGTGCGGGTGGGCGGGGCGTGTTCCCCGATCCTCGCCCACCTGCCGGCGATCGCCGCGGCCCGGCTGCCCCGCGGCGAGGGCGCGTCGCTGCTCGACAGCGAGTGCCGCGACCTCGTGGTGGACCTGGTGGCCCAGCGGCGGCTGGAGATCGGCGTGGTCAAGGACTACCCGGGGTTCGAGGCGGCGGTGCCTGCCTGCGTGGACACCGCGGTGATCGCGCTGGACCCGACGATGGTGGTGCTGCCGGAGGACCACCCGCTGGCACGCCACAAGGTCGTGCGGCTCGACCAGCTGGCGCAGGAGGAGTGGGTGCTGCCGCCACCGGACTCGGCGCGGTTCCACGAGTACTTCCGCGCCACCTGCCGGGCCGCCGGGTTCACGCCCAGGGTCCGGCACGTCGCGGAGAACTACTCGACGACCGTCGCCGCGGTCCGCACCGGCGCGGTCGGGTTGTCGCAGGCCATTTGCGAGGGGCACCAGCAGGTGGCGGTGCGGCTGCTCGCCGACGACGCGTTGGAACGGCGGTTCCTGCTGCTGTGGCACCGGGAAGGCGTCGTGGCCGAGCACGCGCGCCCGGTGCTCGCCGACGCCGCGGCGGCCTACCGGGCCGAGTGCCACGCCTCGCCCGTCTACTCGCGCTACCTGGCCTGACGCCAGGTGTGAGCCGGCCGGTCTCGGGGATCCGGCCGGCTCACGGTTCCCCGGGCCGGGGTCGTGTGGTCAGCCCGGGAAGCCGGTGGGCGCGGTCGTGCCGTCGACCCAGGCCGCGAAGAACGGCTCCAGGTCCATGTCGGCCACCGCCGCCGTGTAGAGCTCCCAGTCGTGCCAGCCCTGGTTCCAGTTGTCGTTGATCTCCGGGAACTCCCGCAGCACGGCGAAGAACTTCTCGTCACCGATGTGCTTGCGCAGCGCGTGCACCATCAGCACGCCCTTGTCCGACACCGAGAACTCGCGGCCCCTGCCCGGATCGGACAGCTTGCGCGCCCAGAACGCCGCACCCGCCCGGTCGACCGCGGCCCGGTAGCGCTGCTCGACGTCGACACCGTGCCGCTGCTCGTCCCACAGCCACCCGAGGTAGCGCGCGAACGACTCCGGCAGCGGCTGGTCCTTCCACATCTTGATGGCGAGCTTGTTGCCCCACCACTGCGCCGCGACGGCCCGCACGAGCGCGGACTCGTCGGCACCCGCCCCGAACACCGCGCGGCCCTGCGCCGGGTGCGCGTACCCCAGCCGGTCCGGCACGTACAGCCCACCGGTCGACGCGTACGGGAACGGACCCAGGTAGGTGGTCAGGAACTCCACCACCGCGGGCAGCTTCGCCGCCGGCTCCGTCGCGTTCGCACCGGGCGCGAAGGCGTCGAGGACCGGTGTCCGCCCGGCGACCGACTCCCGCACGGTGTACCGGTCGATGCCGATCATCGTGGCGGACGGGGCGATCGGGGTGTTCTCCGCCCACGTGACGGTGGACCCGGAAACCGACTCGCGCACGCCGTTGGACACCGCGGTCCACCCGCCGGGAACGGTCGCGGTGACGCGGAACGTGGCCTTGTCCGCGGTGGTGTCGTTGACCGGGAACCACGTCGTGGCCGAATGCGGCGCACCGGCCGCGAACGCGCCACCGGTCACCGAGGTCCGCCACCCGGTCCAGCCGCGCGGGGTGAGCTCGGCCTGCGGGCGTCCGCAGTAGACGACGGTGACGGTGAACTCGGCGCCCTCGGTGAGCACCTCCTTCGGCGTCACGACCAGCTCGTGCTCCCCGGTCCGGCTGAACGCCGCCGCGACGCCGTTCACCTGCACCCCGCTCACGGTCAGGCCGCGCAGGTCGAGGTTGAACCGGCTGAGCCGCTGCGTCGCGACCGCCCGCACGGTGGTCCTGGCGGCGAGGAAGCGGATCGCCGGGTCGTAGGTCAGGGTGACGTCGTAGTGCGCCACGTCGTACCCGCCGTTGCCGTCGGTCGGGTAGTACGGGTCGACGCCGAGCACGGTGCCGTTGGGAGCGACGTGGACGTAGCCGTCCGTGCCGATCGTGTCGTCCTGCGCCGCGGCGGTCGCCGGGCACACGGTCAGGCCGCACAACAGCAGGGTGACCGGCGACGCGAGCCGCCGGATGCGCACAGCCATGGGAAACCTCTCGGGATCGGGTTCGGATCCCCGTCAGTCTCTGCGGCCGTGGTCCCGCCGCCCACTGCCGTTCACCCATGCCGCCGCGTTATCCCGACCCGCCATGCTCAGGCTGCCGCCGGAGGCCCGCAACCGGTGCCCCGTCCGAAAGTACTAGATCCGAACCCGTTGTGCTGCAATGCTTTCCGCCACGTCCTACGGTCGTGATCATGACTACTGCAACGGGCAGGACCACGCCGCCGGGCACCATCACCGCGGCGTTCGCGGGGTTCCTCGTGTCCAGCGTCTCCGCTGTCGCGGCCGTGGGCATGTTGGTGGGCACGCACGACGAGCTCGTCGAGGCGCTGCGGGCCGCGCAGCCGTCCCTCGGCGAGGACCAGCTGCAGAGCACCGCCACCGCCACCCAGGTCGTGTTCGCGAGCATCGCGCTGGTGATCGCGCTGGTGCAGCTGTGGCTCGCGTTCAAGGTCAGGTCGGGGCGCAACTGGGCCAGGGTCGTGCTGACCGTCTTCACCGTGTTCCAGGTGGCGGCCGTGCTGTTCGGCGAGGGCACGACGCTGCCGGCCTACGGGGGTGCGCTGGCGGCAGCGGCGGCGGTGGTGGCGAGCTACCTGCCGGCGTCCAACGCCTACGTCGACGCGGTCAAGCGGGCGGGGTAGCGGGATCACCGCCGGGCGACGGGGCCAGAATGCCGGTATGACCGCAGGCGTACCGACGGCACGGCGGAGCGTGTTCGTGGCGGAGGTCGGCGCGCTGCTCGCGGCGCAGGCCGTGGACGCGGTGCTGGTGGTGCAGGCGGACGCCGTTCCGCGTGGGATCACCGGGTCGCTGCTCACGGTGGTGCTGCCGTACGCGGGCTCGGCCACGGCCGTCCTCGCCGTGCTGCGGCGCCGGTTCCCGCGCAGGGTCGAGCTGCTCGCGGGCGCGGTGGTGGGGCTGTCGCTGCTCGGCACCGCGGTCGCGGGCCTGGCACCGCGGGCTCCGCTGCAACCGGTGGTGACCGAGGTGCTGGCGGTGCTGCTGGTCGCGGCGGCGGGGTGCCGGCGGCTGCCGGTGTGGCGGGCCGCCGCGCTCGCCGTCGTCGCCGGTGCCACAGTGGTGCTCGCACCGAGCGTGCGCTACGGCCTGGACTACCCGGCGGCGCTGTTCCCGGTGGCCGCCGCGCTGGCGTGGGGAGCGGCGCTCGCGCTCGGCCTGATCCTGCGGGACGCGGACGCCCGGCACCGGCGGGAGCTGGAGCGCATCCGCACCGAGGACCGCCTGCAGCTCGCGCGGGACCTGCACGACCTCGTCGCGCACCACGTGACCGGGATCGTGGTGCGCACCCGCGCCGCTCAGGCGCTGGCCCAGCATCCCGTCGAGGTGTTCGACGAGATCGAGCACGCCGCCGCCGAAGCGCTGACCGCCACCCGCGGCCTGGTCGGCGTGCTGCGCAGCGACGATCCGCTGCCGTCGCCGAGCCTCGTGCTGGGCGACGTGGTGCGGGCGGCGGCGGGCACGGACGCGGCGGTGCACGTGGCCACCGACGTGGAGGCGCTGCTCGTGCCGGCACAGGTTTCCGTGGCGCTGCACCGGGTGTTGCTGGAGGCGCTGACGAACGCGCGCCGGCACGCGACCGCCACCGAGGTGCGCGTCACGGCCAGGTCCGACGGGGACGAGCTGGTGCTGGAGGTCGAGAACAACGGCGTGACCGGGGAAGCAGCGGACGGCGGGCACGGTGTGCTCGGGATGGGAGAACGGGTGGCCGCGCTGGGCGGGGAGCTGGTCGCGGGTCCACGGGGGAGTGACCGCTGGGTGGTCACCGCACGGGTGCCGCTCGCGTTCGACACCCTGCCGAGGGGGGTCTGATGACCATCCGCGTGCTCATCGCCGACGACCAGACGTTGGTGCGCACCGGTTTCCGGCTGGTCCTCGACGCCGAACCGGGCATCAAGGTGATCAGCGAGGCCGCCGACGGCGAGGCGGCCGTGCGGATGGCCCGGCAGCTGCGCCCGGACGTGACGCTGATGGACATCCGCATGCCCAAGCTCGACGGCCTGCGGGCGACCGAGCTGCTGGCCGGTCCCGGCGTCGAGGACCCGTTGCGCGTCCTGGTGGTCACGACCTACGACCTCGACGAGAACGTCCACGCCGCCCTGCTCGCCGGTGCCTGCGGCTTCCTGCTGAAGGACGCCCGCCCTCGGCTGCTGGTGGAAGCCGTGCACGCGGCCGTCAGGGGAGAGGCCCTGGTCTCGCCCGCCGTGACGGTCCGGCTGCTCGCCCACTTCACCGGCACCGGCGGCCGCGAGCAACCTCCGACCCCGCTGACCGGCCGCGAACTCGACGTGGTGCTCGCCGTGGCCCGCGGCTGGACCAACGCCGAGATCGCCGACCGCCTCAGCGTCTCGCTGTCGACGGTGAAGTCGCACCTCACCAACGTGCAGGCCAAGCTCGGCGCCCGCAACCGCACCGAGATCGCGATCTGGGCCTGGCGCACCGGCCTGCTCAGGTGACCGCCCGCACCACCACGGTCCCGGCCACCACGTCGCCGAGCCGCTGGTGCCGCGGCGTCACGGCGATCAGCACCGCCCCGACCAGGCCGAAGAACATCCCGTCCACGGCCATCAGCACCCACCGCACCAGGTAGTCCCGCAGCGACGGCTGCCCGCCGCGCAGCGTTGTGATCCGCAACCCCAGCCACCGCATGGCCGGGGTTGCGCCGCCGTGCCGGTGCGGGTACCAGATCTCCACCCACAGCACGCCCAGCAGCGACACCGTCACGAGCACGCCCGTCGGCAGCACGAAGAACACCTCTCCGGGTGCGCCGAGCTTGATGAGCGCCATCGCCAGCAGCAGGCCGAGCACCATGCCCAGCAGGCCGGCCACCACCAGCAGCGCGAACTCGATGAGGTGCTGCCAGTACCTGCGCAGGACGATCGATCGGGACTCGGCGTCGGTGAGCACCCGGAGATGGTGCCAGGGGCGAGTTCTCGGTGGTGCGGTGCCTGGCGCCGGTGCGGTCGTGGCGTTCGGAGGGGTTACCCGGGCCGGGCCGTCAGCCGGTCGAGCGGTCATCGGCGGCCGCGGTCTGGGTGAGCACGGCAACGGTCTCCTCGAGCCCGCGCTGCACCTCGTCGCCCTTCGCCTCCCGCACGCTGTGCAGGCTGACGGTGATGCGCGACCTCCCCGGCGCGACCTCCTCGACGTGCAGCTCGCCGTGGTAGTCGTCGGGGCCCTCGGCACCCCATTCCAGCCGCCGCTGCTCGGTGTCGGGCCGCACCCACGCCTCGCCCTCGACGTGGTGGCCGTGCACCTCGGCCTCGACGTGGACCTGCTCGCCGCCCTCGGGCTCCGCCGCGGTCATCTGCGGGAAGTAGCGGGGGAGGTTCGTGGGGTCGGCGAGGAAGCTGAACAGGGTGTCGGCGGGGATGTCGGCTTCGGCGGTGTGCGTGTAGGTCGTCATGGCAGCGGGGGTACCCGCTGACCCGCCCGTCTGCACGTCGTCACGCTCCGGCAACGTGAACCACCTTCGGGGGAAGAGGTGTCACTGGATGGGCGGTATCCCGGGACCTGCCACCGGTGGCGGGGTACCTCGCGATCACAGAGACGCCAGCGACGCGAGAGGAAGAACGATGATCGATCGGACCCAGCTCGAGGCCCTGTACGACTGCGACGTCATCGACAACAAGGGCGAGCGGATCGGCTCGGTGAAGCAGTTGTGGCTCGACGACGAGGACGGCCAGCCGACCTGGGCCCAGGTCCACACCGGACTGTTCGGGCTGCGCGAGAGCTTCGTGCCGATCCAGCAGGCGCGGGTCAGCGCGGGCGCGATCACGGTGCCGGTGGACAAGGAACTGGTCAAGGAGGCGCCGAAGATCGACGTCGACGGTGACAAGATGTCCGACGCCCAGCAGGAGGAGCTCTACCGGTACTACGGCATGATCCCGAGCGCCAAGACCGGGGAGCACGACCGGCTCAGCCACGAGACCCGCGGCACGCGCGACAGCGGCATGAGGGACAGCGGCACGAACGACAGCCGCACGAGGAGCGGCCGCGAGGGCGACGGCATGTCCGTCACGCGGTCCGAGGAGCACCTCGAGGTCGGCAAGCGGCAGGTCGAGGCGGGACGGGTGCGGCTGGTCAAGCACGTCGTCACCGAGCAGCGCAACGTCACCGTGCCCGTGTCGCACGAGGAGGTGCGCGTGGTGCGGGAGCCGGTGGACGGCCCCGTGAAGGACGCGTTCGAGGAGGAGGCGGCCGAGGTGACGCTGCACCGCGAGGAGCCGGTGGTGCAGAAGCGCGCCGAGGCCGTGGAGCGGGTGCGGCTGGAGAAGGACGCCGTCACCGAGCAGCGGCAGGTCAGCGGTGAGGTGCGCAAGGAACGCGTCGACGTCGAGCGCGACGACCAGAACCGCCGCTGAGGAGCAGCACCGGAGCGGACATCAGCCGCGCGCGTGGAGCACGGCCAGTGCGTGCTCCCGCGCCGGTGCGCTCAGCGTGGTGTTCAGCTGCTCGAACAACGCCTCCGCGGTCACGCCGTTCCACCCCGGCGGCAACAGGGCCAGGGGAAGGCCGGGATCGCTGTAGGGCAGGCGGCGCCACTGGGTCAGCATCGGCACGTAGGTCCGGAACGCCCCCAGGGCTCCGGCCGGCGGTGTGTCGAGCACGGGCCGGTGGCGCCGCACGAAGTCGGCGTACAGGTCGGCCAGCTCGTCGAGGTCCCACCACGACCGCACCTTCGAGCGCAGGTCGCCGAACGCGAAGTGCCGGCCCGCGAAGATGTCCACGTACTCGGACAGGCCACGGCGCTCCAGGGTCCTGCGGGTCTCCACGGCGAGGTTGCCCGGCGCCACCCACACGCCCGGCGAGGCGGTGCCGAAACCCAGCTGGGTCAGGCTGGTGCGCAGCGCGTGGCGCTTGTCGCGTTCGGACTCCGGCACGGAGAACACCACCACCAGCCAGCCGTCGTCGGTGGTGGCGCGCCTGCGTTCGAAGATCCGGGCGTCGCCCTCGGCGAGCGCCTCCAGGGTCGGTTCGGCCAAGGCGTAGCCGGCGGCGCCGTCGCGGCGGTCGCTGCGGACCACGCCGCGGCGCTTCAGCCGGGAGATCGACGACCGCGCGGCCTGGCCCTCCACGCCGAGGTCCGCCATGAGCTGCACGACCGACGCGACGGACAGCCAGTTGTCCTCGCCGCGCGCGTAGAGGCCGAAGATCGTGACGATGAGCGGGCCGAGCCGGTCACGACCGGCGGGTGCCACGTCCGCGTCACTGTTCACCGCGAGGTTCAGCGCCCTCTCCTTCCCGGCTGAGATCCGTGAGGGTGACAGTGTTGCGCAGCTCGCCGAGACCGCTCGCACGTGTCACCACCAGGTCGCCGTCGCACAGGAAGAGCTGCGGGTCACGGGCGCTGCCGATGCCGCTGGGGGTGCCGGTGAGGACCACGTCCCCTGCGCGCAGGGTCATGCCGCGACTCAGCTCGGCGATGATCCGCGCGAACGAGAACGCCATCTGCGCGCTGGAGGCGTTCTGCAGCAGCTGCCCGTTGACCTCGCACTGCACCTGCATGGCCGTGAGGTCCACGGAGTCGGTCGTCGTCACCCACGGGCCGAGAGGCATCGTGCGGTCGATGCTCTTGCCCTTGAGCCACTGGCCGCCGTGCGCGCGTTGCAGGTCGCGCTGGGAGACGTCGTTGGCGACGAGGAAGCCGAAGACGTGGTCGAGGGCCTTCTCCTCCGGGATGTTCCGGCCGTCGCGGCCGATGACCAGCGCGATCTCGGCCTCGTAGTCCCACTGCACCGACAACGCCGGGTCGTAGGCGATCGGGTCGGTGGGGCCGATCACCGTGTCCGGGCCCTTGGTGAAGAACGTCGGCCGCTCGGGCACCGCGACCGGGTCCTGCCCCTCCCGCCTGCCCCGCGACTCCAGGAAGTGGTCGAGGTAGTTCCAGCCGGTGCACAGGACGTCGCGGTTGAAGCGGTGCAGCGGCGACTCCAGCCGCACCTCGGACAGCGGCAAGACCTCCCCGCGCTCACCCGGTGGTGCCCCGCGCACGACGTCGTCGACCGCGGTGGCCAGCAGCGTGATCGACCGCTCGGTCTCGTCGACGAGACCGGCCCTGCGGACACCGTCCACGGTCACTGATGCGAGCTTCACTATCGCGCCTCCATTTCGCTGATCATGGAAACGCTATTTCTGAATCGGCGTGACCAGGCGGTCTTCGGGGATCACCGCGACACCGAGGATCTCGATCATGGCCTCCGGTTGCCACAGCGCGGTGCAGCCGATGCCGGCCATGGCGGGGTAGACCGGGCCGGCGAGCTCGCGCCACACCGCGCCGATCTCCTTGCCGTTGGCCTGGTAGTCGGGGACGTCGGTGAGGTAGATCGTGATGCTGACCAGGTCCTCCGGCACGCCGCCCGCGGCGCGGAGGGTGGTCAGCACGTTGCCGAACGCCTGGCGGAACTGCGCGACGATGCCGCCCGGCACGATCTTCATCCCGGCGTCGGTGGCCGTCTGCCCACCCAGGTGCAGCGTCGTGCCCGCCAGGGTTCCGTGGGAGTAGCCGCTCGGCCGGGGGAGCTTGGCGGGGTTCACCGCTAGAGGCCTCATGCGTATTGACAATATCTGACGGCGGTGAAGAATGCGATATATGGAGCCCGACCTGAGCAGGTACCAGCTCGAAGGCGACAACTCGACGTACCGACTGCCCAGCGGCCTGGTCGCGCCGGTGGTGACGCGGGGCGGCAGCGAGAACCCGGACACCGCGAACTCCGGCGGCGCGATCCGCATCTCCGGCGTGAGCATCCAGCACACCCCGGCCACCCGGCTGTGGTTCGGCAAGGTCACCAACGAGCCTGGCTACCGCTCGGTCACCCACCACCACGGCGAGGCCGAGACCGGCGGGTACGTGCTGTCGGGCCGGGCGCGGATCTACTTCGGCGACAGGTTCGAGGACTACGTCGACATGGAGGAGGGCGACTGGGTCTTCGTGCCGCCGTTCATGCCGCACATCGAGTGCAACCTCTCCCGCAACACCCCGCTGACGTGGATGACGACGCGGACCCCGGAGAACATCGTCGTCAACCTCGACGACGTGCCCGACGAGGACCTGCGCGACTGGCTGACCCGATGACCGCGGGCACCTCCGCGTTCTTCACCTCGGCGATCACGCTGGAGCGGGCCGAGCCGGAGCACTTCGACCTGGCGTTCACCGCCGTCACGCAGCCCTGCCCGTGGCCCAAGGCCTACGGCGGCGACCTGGTGGCGGCGGCGGTGGCCGCGGCCGTGCGGTCGGTGACCGACGGCAAGGTGCTGCACTCGATGCACAGCTACTTCCTGCGCCCGGCCGACATCGGTGCCGAGGTGCGCTACGAGGTGGAGCTGCTGCGCGACGGCCGGGGCTACAGCACCCGGCAGGTCCGCGGCTACCAGAACGGCAAGCCGCTCTACGCGTGCCTCGCGAACTTCGCCGCGGGGGAGACGGGCGGCACGTTCACGGCCGGGCTCACCGACGACCTGCCCGGCCCCGAGGAGCTGCCCAGCTCGGCGGCCTACCTCGCGGACCGCGCCGGCGGCACCATGACCGAGGAGTCGAAGCACTACTGGTCGGTCGGCCGCAGCTTCGACATGCGGCACGTGCCCGGCCCCGTCTACCTCGCCGTCGAGGGCGACCGGGTGCCGCACCAGGCCGTGTGGCTCAAGCCGTTCGACCCGCTGCGCCCGGTCGAGGGGCTCACCGACGCCCAGCGCGATGTCGCCGCACTGGCCTACATGTGCGACTACACCATCCTGGAGCCCGTCCTGCGGGTGCTCGACCTGCCGTGGGCCCGGCCGGGACTGGTCACCGCGAGCCTCGACCACGCCATGTGGTTCCACCGCACCGGCCCGGTCGACGACTGGCTGCTCTACGTCCAGGAGGCCGTCGCCGCCGACGACGGCCGCGGCCTGGGCTCCGGCCGCTTCTTCACCCGCGACCGCAGGCACCTCGCCACCGTCGCCCAGGAGGGCATGATCCGCGCCGCTTGACCCCGCCGCCGCCGGAAGGACCCGCCATGGACACCTTCGCCCGCGATCACCTCCCGCCGCCGGCGCTGTGGCCGACCATCGAGTTCACGACGCCCGAGCTGGCCTACCCCGACCGGCTCAACGCCGCCGCGGAGCTGGTCGACGTCGCCGCCGCGCGGTTCGGGCCCGGCCGCCCGGCGCTGCGCACCCCGGCGGGCGAGGTGTGGTCCTACGGCGAGCTGCGGACCCGTGCGAACCAGGTCGCCCACGTGCTCGTCGACGACCTGGACCTCGTTGCCGGGCAACGGGTCCTGCTGCGGTCGCCGAACAACCCGTGGACGGTGGCCGCGTGGCTCGGGGTGCTCAAGGCGGGCGGTGTCGTGGTCACCACCATGGCCGCGTTGCGCACCCGTGAGCTCACGCCGGTCGTCGAGCGGACGCGTCCGTCGATCGCGCTGACCGATCCCCGGTTCGCCGCGGACGTGCGGGCCCTGCCGGGGCTGACCGTGGTGACCCACGACGACCTCGCGGCCCGCGCCGAGCGCAAGCCGGGGGAGTTCACCGCCGTGGACACCGCCGCCGACGACGTGGCCCTGCTGGCGCCGACCTCGGGCAGCACCGGCTCACCCAAGATCACCGCGCACTTCCACCGCGACGTGCTCTCCATCGACAACACCTTCGGCCGGCACGTGCTGCGGCTGGTGCCGGACGACCTCGTGGCGTGCACGGCGCCGTTCGCGTTCACCTTCGGCCTGGGCATGCTCGTCGTGTTCCCGTTGCGCGCCGGTGCCTGCGCCCTGCTGACCGAGACCGCGACACCGCCGCAGGTCGCGGACCTCGTCGCGGAGCACGGCGTCACGGTGCTCGCGACGGCACCGACCGCGTACAAGGCGATCCTGCGCGACGGCGCCGAGCAGAAGCTCGCGGGCCTGCGGGTGGCGGTGTCGGCCGGTGAGCACATCCCGCTGGAGACCTGGCAGCGGCTTCAGGACCGGCTGGGGCTGCGCGTGATCGACGGCATCGGCGCCACGGAGCTGTTGCACATCTTCATCTCCGCGGCCGGGGACGACATCCGCCCCGGTTCCACCGGCAGACCCGTGCCCGGCTACCGCGCCACCGTCCTGGGACTCGACGGCGAGGAGCTCGGCCCCGGCGAACCCGGCCGGCTGGGCGTCATCGGCCCGGTCGGCTGCCGTTACCTCGACGACCCGCGGCAGGAGGACTACGTGGT
Organism: Lentzea sp. NPDC036955; assembly: GCF_055608005.1. Classification (NCBI taxonomy): domain Bacteria; kingdom Bacillati; phylum Actinomycetota; class Actinomycetes; order Pseudonocardiales; family Pseudonocardiaceae; genus Lentzea; species Lentzea sp. NPDC036955. The sequence continues at coordinate 310,240 of NZ_JBVJRC010000002.1, forward strand.
GGATGGCTGGAACGTCACCGGCGACGTCTTCCACCGCGACGAGGACGGCTACTTCCACTACCACGCCCGCAGCGACCACATGATCGTCTCCTCCGGCTACAACATCGGCGGCCCCGAGGTGGAGGAGGCCATCGACACCCACCCGGACGTGCTGGAGTCCGCCGTCGTCGCCAAGCCCGACGAGGAACGCGGCTCGATCGTGTGTGCGTTCGTGGTGCTGCGCGAGGGCGTCGAGGCCGGTGCGGCGAAGGCCCGTGAGATCCAGGACCACGTCAAGCGGACGATCGCGCCGTACAAGTACCCGCGCGAGGTCCGGTTCCGCACCTCGTTGCCCCGCAACGCGAGCGGCAAGCTCCAGCGGTTCGCGCTCCGCAGGATCGTCGAGCAGGAGGTGCCGGCGTGAGGATCGCTGTCATCGGTGGTGGGCCCGGCGGGCTGTACTTCGCCGCGCTGATGAAGCAGCTCGACCCCGCCCACGACGTCACCGTGTGGGAACGCGACGCGGCCGGCGTCACGTTCGGCTTCGGCGTGGTGTTCTCCGACGAGACGCTCGGCGGGATCGAGAACGCCGACCCGGAGTTCGCCGGCGCGATGGCCAGCCGGTTCGCGCGCTGGACGGACATCGACATCCACTACCGGGGCGAGAGCCACACGGTGGGAGGTCAGGGGTTCGCGGCGATGAGCCGCAAGGAGCTGCTCGGCCTGCTCCAGCGGCGGTGCCACGACCTGGGGGTGGCCGTGCACTTCTCGGCGCCCGCGCCCGACGTCCGGCTCCTGCGCGCGGACCACGACCTGGTCGTCGGCGCGGACGGGGTGAACTCGCTGGTGCGCCAGACCGCCGGGGACGTCTTCGGCTCCACTGTGGACCACCGGCGCAACAGGTACATGTGGCTCGGCACCGACCGCGTCTTCGAGGCGTTCCAGTTCTTCATCAGGGACACCGAGTGGGGCACCATGCAGGTGCACGGCTATCCCTACTCCGACAGCGGTTCCACGTTCATCGTCGAGATGCACGAGGACGTCTGGCGCCGCGCCGGGTTCGACACCGGCGAGCAGTTCGCGCCGGGTGCGTCCGACGACCGCGCCGTCGACCGGATCCGCGAGCTGTTCGCCGAGGAGCTGGGCGGCCACGAGGTGTTCGCCAACAACTCCAAGTGGCTCAGCTTCGCGACCGTGCGCAACGAGCGCTGGCACGACGGCAACCTCGTCCTCGTCGGCGACGCCGCGCACACCGCCCACTTCTCGATCGGCTCCGGCACCAAGCTCGCGATGGAGGACTCCCTCGCGCTGGCCGCCTGTCTGCACGAGCACCCGGACGTCGGGACCGCGCTGGCCGCGTACGAGGCCGAACGCCGTCCCGTCGTGGAGTCCACCCAACGCGCCGCGCAGGCGTCGCTGGAGTGGTTCGAGAACATCGGCATGTACACCGGCCAGGAGCCGACCCGGTTCTGCTTCAACCTGCTGACCCGCTCGCGCCGCATCACCCACGACAACCTCCGCACCCGCGACCCGGAGTTCGCCGACCGCGTGGACGCCGCGTTCGCCGCCGCCCAGGGCCTCCCGGCCACCGCGCCGGCGATGTTCCAGCCGTTCCGGCTGGGCGGGCTGGAGCTGAAGAACCGGGTCGTCGTCTCACCGATGGACATGTACTCGGCTGTCGACGGCGTGCCCGGCGACTTCCACCTCGTGCACCTGGGCTCCAAGGCGATGGGCGGCGCTGGCCTGGTGATGACCGAGATGGTGTGCGTGTCGCCGCAGGGCCGCATCACGCCGGGCTGCACCGGTCTGTGGAATGACGAGCAACGCGACTCGTGGGCGCGCATCGTGTCGTTCGTGCACTCGCGCAGCACCGCGCGCATCGGGTTGCAGCTCGGCCATTCCGGCCGCAAGGGCTCGACCCGGCTGATGTGGGAGGGCATGGACGACCCGTTGCCGGAGGGCGGCTGGGAGACGGTCGGGCCCTCGCCGCTGCCGTACGGTCCCGCCTCACCCGTTCCGCGCGAGCTCACCCGCGCCGACCTGGACGAGCTCACCCAGTCGTTCACCGAGGCCGCCCTGCGCGGTGCCGAAGCGGGTTTCGACCTGCTCGAACTGCACTGCGCGCACGGCTACCTGCTGTCGTCGTTCCTGTCGCCGCTCGCGAACCGGCGCACCGACGCCTACGGCGGCTCGCTCGCGAACCGGTTGCGGTACCCGCTGGAGGTCTTCGACGCCGTCCGCGCGGTGTGGCCGGCCGGGCGCCCGATGATCGTGCGCATCTCCGCCACCGACTGGGCCGACGGCGGCATCACCGAACACGACGCCGTCGAGATCGCCCGCGCCTTCATCGCCCACGGCGCGGACGCGATCGACGTCTCCTCCGGCCAGGTCACCGCGGACGAACGCCCGGCGTACGGCCGCTCCTACCAGACCCCGCTCGCCGACCGGATCCGCCACGAGGCCGCCGCCGCCACCGGCACGGCCGTCATCGCCGTCGGCGCCATCGCGTCCCACGACGACGTGAACTCCATCCTGCTGGCCGGTCGCGCCGACCTGTGCGCACTCGGCCGCACCCACCTGTACGACCCGCACTGGACGCTGCACGCGGCCGCAGAGCAGGACCACCGCGTCGACTGGCCGGTGCAGTTCCAGGCCGGCAGCCGGAAACCACCGTCGGCGCGCACCGACGCGGTCCGCCCGCGGCTGTCGCTGCTGCGGGCGGACCCGCCGGAGCGCACCGTGCACCTGCGGTGGACACCGCGCAGCGCACCGGAGCGGGTCCGGGACGAGCCTCCGGCCACCGGCACCCGCGTCTGACCGGCGTCAGCCCGCTACCTGCCGCCGTAGGGTCCTGCGGTGTCGCAGCCGTCGCTCACCACTCGGTCGCGGCGGCGAACTCCGCGAAGGTCCGCGCAGGCCGCCCGAGCGCCCGCTGCACGCCGTCGGAGAGGTACGCGTCGGTGCCGTTGCGCAGCGGCTCGACCATGTCCGCGAACGCCCGCGCGTCCTCGGGTGCGAAGCCCTGCGCGGTGAGCTCGGCGATGTGGTCGTCGACGTCCAACGGCACGTAACGGATCTCGCGACCGGCGTGAGCGGAGATCGTGGCCACCGCCTCGGCGAGCGTCACGACCGCGGGCCCGGACAGCTCGTAGACCTGCCCGTCGTGCCCGTCCTCGGTGAGCGCGGCGCCGACCACGGCGGCGATGTCCTCGGCGTCGACGAAGCTCGCCGCACCCTCACCTGCGGGCAGCCGCAGCTCACCGGCCTCGACCGCGGCCGAGAAGAACCCCTCGCTGAAGTTCTGCGCGAACCAGCCCGGCCGGGTGATCGTCCACTCCAGACCGCTGGTGCGCACCGCGTCCTCGCTGTCCAGCAACCCGTCGAGGACCCCGCCGCTGTCCGTCGCGTAGTCCGGGTCGTCGATGCCGCGACCGGACGCCAGCACGACCCTGCGCACACCGAGCTCCTGCGCCCGTCGCACGAACGGGCGCACGAGCCTGGTCCCGTCGACCTGCACGACGTAGACGGCGCTCACCCCGTCGAACGCCGCGTCCCACGTCTGCTGGTCGGTCCAGTCGAACACGTGCTCCCCGCGCCGTGACGCCGCGCGGACCCGCATCCCCTGGGCCCGCAACCGCCGCACCACGCGCCTGCCCGTCTTGCCGGTCGCACCGGTGACGAGAACTTGATCAGTCATGGGCTCAGCCAACCTCGGTCCGGTGAGACGATCCATGGCTCTGGCACTCTTCTGGATGTTCGATCGTCTACGGTGGGGCTCGTGGATGTCGTCTCGCAGCTGCTGGCGGACGTGCGAGCGCGTGGCGCTGTGTTCCGGCAGGCGGCCCTGACCCCGCCGTGGGCGCTGCGGATGTCGAGCGGCGCCCCGCTGACGCTGGCCGTCGTGCTGCGCGGTGAGGCGTGGATCGTGCCCGACGGCGCCGACGCGGTGCTGCTCGAACCGGGCGCCGTGGCCCTGGTCCGCGGCGACGTGCCCCACACCGTCGCCTCCACACCGTCCGCCACGCCGACGCACGACGTGACCGCCGCCGACTACTGCCCACCTGGCCCGGAACCGGCCACCTGCGGAACCCCTGACAACAGCGCCGCCGTGCTGCTCAGCGGCGCGTTCGAACGCCGGGGTCAGCTGAGCGAACGCCTGCTGCACGCGTTGCCGCCGGTTCTCGTGGTGCCCTTCGGATCGCCGCCGGCTGTCGCGGAGGCGATGGCCGCCGAGATCGCCGACGGACGCCCCGGCCATCACCTGGTGCTCGACCGAATGCTGGACCTGCTGCTCGTGTCCGCCCTGCGCACCTGGTTCGCCGACCCGGCCGCGAACCCTCCCGCGTGGTGCCGTGCTCTGGACGAGCCGGTGGTGGGCGACGCGCTGCGGTTGATGCACGCCACGCCGGCCCGGTCGTGGACCGTGGCGGCGCTGGCGGCGGAGCTGGGCGTGTCGCGGGCGGCGTTCGCGCGGCGGTTCAGCGCCTCCGTCGGGGAGCCGCCGATGGGCTACCTCACGCGGTGGCGGATCACGTTGGCGGCGGACCTGTTGCGGGGCGGTGGGGAGACCGTGGGTGCCGTTGCGCGGAAGGTGGGGTATTCGGACGCGTTCGCGTTGAGCGTGGCGTTCAAGCGGGTGCTGGGAGTGCGACCGAGTGACCACCGCGATGGTTGAGGTTCGTCCCAGTGGGCACCCCGGTGTCACGACAACGCAGGGAACCCAGCTGTCGGGGAGGACCACATGGGCACCGACGACAAGATCGACCACAAGGCCGACGAGCTCAAGGGCAAGGTCAAGGAAGGCGTCGGCGACGTGACCGACGACCCCGGCCTGGAGACCGAGGGCAAGGTCGACCAGGCGAAGGGCAACCTCGGCCAGGCGGCGGAGAAGGTCAAGGACGCCTTCAAGAAGGACTGACGAAGCCGCGAGAACCAAGGGGCGCGCACTCAACACGAGGTGCGCGCCTTTTGGCGTGCAAGAACGTCAGGACACGGAGTCGGTGCGCCCGAACTGGTGCGACTCGTTGCGCCGCATCACGCGGTCGAGCAGCTCGGCGTCCTCGCCGCCCTCGTCACCGGAGGACGTGAGGGCCAGCAGGAAGATGATGACCACGCTGACACCGGCACCGCCGATGATCAGGGATGTGATCAGCTCCGGCGAGTTGTCGACGACCAGCGGGGCGTTCGGGGTGAGCATGACGTGCATGCCGGTGTAGTGCATGCCGGTGACCGCCACGCCCATCACCAGCGCGGCGCCGGCGACGGCGAGCCAGCCGCGGACGTTGGCGGTGGCCCAGAGGGCGGCTGTCGCGGCCACGACGGCGATCACGACGGAGAGCACCACCAGGCCGGGGTGGTAGGTGACGTCGGCGCCGATCACGATGCCCGCCATGCCGGTGTAGTGCATGCCGGCCACGCCGAGGCCGGTGATCAGGCCGCCCGCCAGGAACGGCCAGAGCCGGGTGTTGTCGCCGCGGCGGACCACGAGCAGGCCGAGGGCGACGACCACGATGGCGACCACCATGCTCGCCAGGGTGATGGGGATGTCGTAGGCGACCTTCGCGCCCATCCAGGTGCCGAGCATCGCGGTGAAGTGCATGCCCCAGATCCCGAGCCCGCCGATGGACACCGCGGCGATCGCCAGCCACCCGTTGCGTGACGCTCCGGTCGCCGTCCGTGCGCGTTCGGCGGACAGGAGACCGAGTGCGGAGCCGACGCACGCGACGAGGTACGCGGTGATCAGAGTGGAGGTCCCCATGTCCATGGGCCGAATGCAAACATTCTTCACCTATATGTGCAAGGAAACCTCCGGTGTCACATGGGCAACGAATGTCCACTGCGGACAGAGGGCCATCGGCCGGTCACCGAGCGCACTCCCGTCCGCAGAAGTGCTGCGTGCCGTGCCAGGTCGGCGACGCTGCGTCAGTGCGACTCCAGGACGCTCGCTGCCAGTGCGTCGGCCGCGGCACGGGTGCCGATGTCGACGACGGCGCGGAGCACGGCGGGGCGGCGTTCGGTGCGGCCGACGCGCAGGCTGCCGAGCGGCGGGCGGATCTGCAGGCACGCGGGGTGGGAGGCGAGCACGGCCTCCTCGACGAGCCGGTCGTCCTTGCGGCGCAGGAAGGTCTCGACGACACCCGGTGCGTGGCGGGCGAACCAGCGCCGCAGCACCAGCCGTTCGCTGCGGGTCGGCGGCATCGGCACCTCGTCGGAGCGGACCGTGCGCAGGACGACCAGGTGCGTGGCCTTCTGGGCCAGCGCGGTGCGCACCGGGACCATCTCGCTCATGCCGGCGTCGACGTACGGACGGCCGTCGATCACCACCGGCGGGCCGGCCAGCAGCGGCATCGCGGTCGAGGCCCGCAGCGCGGCCTGCAGGCTCGGCACGTCGTGGATCCGCTCGTGCAGGTCGGTGGACTCGCCGGTGAGGGCGTCGGTGGTCATCGGGTGGAACTCGACGGGGTTGTCCAGGATGTCCTGGAAGCCCATCGGCACGACCTGGGTGTAGATGGTGTGCACGAGGTGCTGGGTGTCCACGACGGGCAACCGGCGCAGCGCGCGCATCGGGTTGATGGTCGTCCGCATGACCGCGGGGTCCCACCAGGCGTGTTTGCTGCTGTCGGCACGCCCGCACAACAGCCACGCACCGTTCAACGAGCCCGCCGAGCTGCCGTAGACCGCGTCGAACGCCGGCAGCAGCCCGAGCTGTTCGATCGCGACGGTCATGCCGCTCGAGTACGCGCCGCGCGAGCTCCCGCCCTCGATCAGCAGCACGAGGCGTGCGTCGTCCGCGCGGTTGCCCGGTGTGCTCCCTTGCCGCTTGCGGTCGCGCAGCAGCTGGAGGACGGACTCGGTCACCTTCCACCCCTTTCCCGGCACGGGTACACCACCGATGATCCACGAACACCGGACCGGCGGCCCGGCCGCGGCGACATGCGGGATGAAGATCCGCGCATATCCGCAACGACCGCCCTCCGCGGGCACTACGGTGGCGGTCGGTGGATCAGCGAGGTGTGAGGGGTTCGGGGACATGACGTCGTGGGCCGAGGTCGTCAGCTACGTGCGGCTGCGCTACGAGGTGCTGGAGGAGCAGGACGCGTGGCTGCGGTTCCGCCTCGACACCGAGGACGGCCGGTCCCAGCAGGTCACGGTGCACCACCTGCCCGACCTCGACGGCGCGCAGTGGCTGGAGATCTCCTCCGCCGTCGGCCGCGCGGACGAGATCGACCTGCGGCGGCTGCTCGAGCTGGCCGGCGGGGTGGACGTCGGCGGCGCGGCCGTGGTGGACGGGGTGGCGCTGCTCAAGCACACGATCCCGCTGGAGCACCTCAGCGTGCAGGAGGAGTTCGGCCGGCCGCTGACCCTCCTGGTCGCCCGCGCCGACGCCTTCGAGCATGAGCTGACGAGCACCGACCACTTCTGACACCCGACCGCTCCCGTTGTGCCGCAACGGGACTCGTCACGGCACCGCGGGTGGCGCGCTCACACCGCGGTAGGTCATGGTCTGGCTGTAGACGATGCTGGTGGTGGTGCTGCCGAACGCCATCAGCTCGTCGACCACCCGCTCCAGGTGCGGCATCGACGTGGCGGCGACCTTGAGGGTGTAGCAGTCCTCGCCGGTGGTGCGCAGGCACTCCAGCACCTCCGGCCGCTCGGCGAGGAACCGGTGCAGCGGCTGGTGCCGGTTGCCGGGGTACTTCAGGCGCACCACGGCCAGCACGCCGTAGCCCGTGCTGGCGAGGTCGACGGTGGCCCGGTAGCCGGTGATGACCCCGGCGCCCTCCAGCCGCTTCACGCGTTCGGTCGTGGCCGAGGCGCTGAGGCTGACGCGGCGCCCGAGCTCGGTGATCGGCACGCGGCCGTCGCGCTGCAGCTCGGCGAGGATCGCCCAGTCGGTCGCGTCGAGCGTCTCGGTCATCCGGCGAATGTAGCGGGAAATCCACGGCCGGACCGCGCAGATGCCGTGAAGATCCCCTTCAGCGGACTCGGTCCGACGGCCTAGCCTTGATCACGTGTTGATCGGCGTGAACGTCCCCAACTTCGGCCCCGGCACCAGCCCGGCCGTGCTGCGCGACTGGGCGCGGACGGTGGAGGGCCTGGGCTTCGACCTGCTCATGGTGTCCGACCACGTGGCGGTGACGCCGGACGTGGCCGAGCAGTACCCGGCGCCGTTCTACGAGCCGTTCACCACCCTGTCCTGGCTCGCCGGGGTGACCGAGCGGATCACCCTCGGCACGACCGTGCTCATCGCGCCCTACCGGCACCCGCTGCTGGTCGCGCGGATGGCGGCGAACCTCGCCGACCTCAGCGGCGGGCGGCTCGTGCTCGGCGTCGGGATCGGCTGGGCGCGCCAGGAGTTCGCGGCGCTGGGCGTCGAGTTCGGGCGCAGGGGCGAGCTCACCGACGAGCTGATCACGGCCGTGCGCACGGCGTGGGAGGACGACGGCTACCGCGCGGGGCACATCCCGATCTGGGTGGGCGGGCACAGCGACGGGGCGTTGCGCCGCGTGGTCCGGCTCGGTGACGCGTGGCACCCGCTGCGGCAGACACCGGACGGGTGGCAGGAGTCGTTGGCGCGGTTGAAGAAGACGGCTGCCGAGCAGGACCGGCCGGTGCCCGGTCTGGCGCCGCGGGTCCTGCTCCGGCTGACCGACGACCCGCCGGCGGAACGGCGGCTGGGGGAGGGCACCGTCGAGCAGGTCGTCGCGGACCTGGAAAGGCTGCGGGCCGACGGCGCGCACGCGGTGGTCCTCGACCCGTTCATCGGCGACCCCGAGGAGACGCGGCGGCCCGAGGCCGCGTGGCACGCACTGGCAGCGGTACGGAAGGAGTTCCGGTGAACGAGGAGCATCTGCGGCGGGCGCTCGCACTGGCGGCCGAGGCACGGGCGGGCGGCAACCCGCCGTTCGGGTCGCTGCTGGTCGGCCCGGACGGGTCGGTGCTCGCCGAGGAGCGCAACACCTGCCTGACCGACGACGACATCACCGCGCACCCCGAGCTCAAGCTGGCCAGGTGGGCCGCGCGGTCGCTCGACGCGGACACGGCGGCCGGGACCACGATGTACACCTCCTGCGAGCCGTGCGGGATGTGCGCGGGGGCGCTGGCCCGCTCGGGCATCGGGAACGTCGTGTTCGCGCTGTCCACAGAGCAGCTCAACGGGCTGAAGACGACGGGCGGGTTCGCCGCCGTGCCGAACGACGGCCCGCACCTCTACGACGAGGCGAAGGTGCCGGTGGAGGGCTACTACCCGTAGCCGATGCCCCGTGGGCATCGAGGTGGTTGGCTGGACGGTGTGGAGTTGCGACAACTGCGGTACGTCGTGGCGGTCGCCGAGCACCGCCACTTCCGGCGCGCGGCGCACGCGCTCGGGATGACCCAGCCCTCGCTGTCGCGGCAGGTGGGCGCGGTCGAACGCGAGCTCGGCACGGCTTTGTTCGAACGGACCGCCCGCGGCGTGGTGCCGACCGCCGCGGGCGAGGTCTACGTCGTGCACGCCCGGCAGGTGCTGGAGCAGGTCGAGGCCGGGGCGACCGAGGCGCGGCGGGCTGCCCGCGGCCAGACCGGGTCGCTGCGGCTCGGGTTCGTGGGGGAGGCGCTGGTCGAGCTGCTGCCCTCGCTGCTGGCGCGGTTCCGGTCGGTGCACCCCGGAGTGGGCCTGGAGTGCCGTGAGCTGTCGACGGCGCAGGGCGCGGCTGCGTTGCGCGCGGGTGAGGTCGACCTGGCGTTCTGCCGCGGTGCGCCGGCCGGGGACGGCGCCGAGCTGCTGACCTCCGTGCCGGTCGCCGGCGACCACCTCGTGCTGGTGTGCCACCGGGGCCACCCGTTCGCCGGGCTGCCCGCCGTCTCCGCAGAGCAGCTGCGCGGTCAGCCGCTCATCGCGTCGTCGGCCGCCGACGAACCCGCCGCGGCGCGGGTGCTGGCACCGCTGCTCGGCGCCTCCTGCGGGGTCACCGCGACGCGGGACGTGCACACCGTCATCGGCCTGGCCGCCTGCGGGCTGGGGGTGGGGCTGCTGCCGTCGAGCGCGCGGCGCCTGGCCCGGCCGGAGACCGTCGTCGTGGAGGTCGACCCGGTGCTGCGGCTGCCCGACCTCACCATGGCGTTCCGCTCCACCGACGGGTCACCGCCGCTGGCCGCGTTCCTCGCCGTGACGAGGGAGCACTGCCCCGGAACCGGGAAGCTGCTGGCCAGGGTGATGCCCCGCAGGCATCGCCGGTCGGGTTGACGGGCATCGCGCGCCACGGGCCGCCGCCGGGGGTGACATGGGTGCATGTCGATCACTTCACAAGCGTTGCGGTACGGGGTCACGTTGGCCGGTACGGGCGGGGACGACCTGGTGGCGGCCGCCGTGGACGAGGCTCGTGAGGCCGCCGGGTTCGGCGCCGACTCGGTGTGGCTGGGGCAGCGGCTCGACTACGACGCCATCGGCCTGGCCGGGCTGGTGGGCGTGCAGGTGCCGGGCATCGACGTCGGGGTCTCCGCGGTGCCGGTGTTCGCACGGCACCCGCTGCTGGTGGGCAGCCAGGCCCAGACCGCGCAGGCGGCCACCCGCGGCCGCTTCCACCTCGCGGTCGCACTGGGCGCGCCGCCGATCGTCGAGCAGGCGTTCGGGTTGCCGTGGGAACGGCCGGTGACCCGGCTGCGCGAGTTCCTGACCGCACTCGGCCCGTTGCTGCGCGGCGAACCCACCCAGCACGAGGGCGAGCTGCTCACCGCGCGGTCGCTGCTGCCGACCCACGTCCCCGGTGCGACGCGGACCCCGTTGCTCGTGGCCGCCATGGCACCGCAGGCCCTGCGCGTCACCGGCGAGCTGGCCGACGGGACCGTGCCGTACCTCGCGGGGCCCAAGGTGCTCGCCGAGCACATCGTGCCCGCCGTCACCGCCGCCGCGGCAGCGGCGGGCAGGCCGGCTCCCCGCGTCGTGGCGCTCGTCCCCGCCGCCGTCACCACCGACCGGCGGGACCTCCGCACCATGGCCGACGGCCTGTCGTTCTACCCGCAGTTCGCCTCCTACCGCCGCGTTCTCGAGCTGAACGGCACCGAACGACCGGAGGAGCTGGCACTGCTCGGCGACGAGGACACCGTCGCAGAGGGGCTGCGCCGCTACGTCGAAGCCGGCGCCACCGAGGTCGTCCTCACCGCGCACCACGACCTCAGCCCCGCGGTGCAGACCAGGACGCGCCGGTTGGCGGGAGCGCTTGCACGTGCTGCGAAGGAGAGTGTGATCAGCGGCTAAACCTGGTGGTAGTTGATTTTGAACCGGTTTGCGATGATCAGACCGGGTCGGCTCGCCGCACGACTCCGCCAGACGTGGGAAACTGTCCGTCGCACTGCGAGACGGAGGTGGGATGGCGGAGGACAGGACGTCGTTGCGGATGCGCGTCCTCGACGCCATCACCGACGGAGCGCTCAAGGAGCTCGACCTCGACAAGGTCCTGCACGTCCTGCTGGACCGCACCCGCGAGCTGCTCTCGGCCGACACCACCACCGTGCTGCTCGTGGACCGCAGCGGCACCCAGCTGGTGGCGCGGGCGAGCTCCGGTCTGGACGAGGAGGTCTTCCAGGGCGCGCGCGTTGCGGTCGGCAGGGGTTTCGCCGGTCGCGTCGCCCAGTCCCGGCTGCCGCTGCAGATCGAGCACGTCGACCCGTCCACTGTGGTCAACCCGCTGCTGTGGGAGCACGGCCTGCAGGTCATGCTCGGCGTCGCGATGATCGCCGAGGGCGAGCTGACCGGCGTCGTGCACGTCGGCCGCACCACCGCCGACACCTTCTCGGAGGAGGAGGTCGACGCCCTGCAGCTGATCGCCGACCGCCTCGCCGTGGCCGTCTACGTGAACCGCTTCCGGTCCGAACGCGCCGCCGCGACACTGCTGCAGGAAAGCCTTCTCCCGGCTCGGCTGCCGAGCACCGAGGGCTGGGAGCTGGCCGCACGGTACGTCCCGGGCGCGGAGAGCGGCGTCGGCGGCGACTGGTACGACGTGTTCGACCTGCCCGGCGGGCGGATGGGCGTGGTGATCGGCGACGTCGTCGGCAACGGCCTGAAGGCGGCCGTCGTGATGGGACGGTTGCGCAGCGCGTTGCGCGCCTACGCGCTGGAGTACGCCGATCCCGCGGTCGTGCTGGCCAAGCTCGACCGGAAGGCGAGCCACTTCGAGCACGAGACCATGGCCACCGTCGCCTACGCCGTCATCGACACGGCGACGCACCACATGAGCCTCGCCGTGGCCGGCCACCTGCCCCCGGTGATCGCGCAGCCGGGTGCGGAGGCCTGCTTCGCCGACGTCCCGGTGGGACCGCCGGTCGGCTTCGACCTGGGCAGCTCCGGCCGCCGCGCCGCCGAGGTGGAGCTGGCGCCGGGGTCGCTGGTCGTGCTCTACACCGACGGGCTCGTCGAGCGGCGCGACCAGGACCTCGACGACGGTCTGGAGCGGCTGCGCGGCGTCGTGACACCGCTGGAGCCGGAAGAGCTGTGCATCCAGGTGATGGCGACGATGGTCGGTGACCAGCCGGCGACCGACGACATCGCGCTGGTGGCGATCCGGCACAGCCCCTGACGCACGTTCATCCGCGCCGGGACCGGGTAGCCGAGCGGTATGACCACTGAACGGCGTGACAACGCGGAGCAGGACTACGACAACGCCAGCCGGACCTCGTTGCAGGAGGCGGGGGCGGACGTGGTGGACGAGGCGGAGACCGTGCCGGGCCGCAGCGGCTCCGGGTCGGCGCACCCGGAGCCGAACCCGACCGGGAACGTCGGTCTCTCCGACTACTCGGTGAGCGACGACCCGGACCGGGGCTGACCGGTGACCGGCTCGCTGCACTTCATCGGCAACGCCACGACGGTGCTGCGGCTGGGGCCGTTCACGCTGCTGACCGACCCCAACTTCCTCCACAAGGGACAGTGGACGCACATCGGGCAGGGCGTGGTGTCGCGCCGGCTCACCGATCCGGCCGTCGAGATCGCCGACCTGCCCGAGCTGGACGCCGTGGTGCTGTCGCACCTGCACGGCGACCACTTCGACCGGGTGGCGAGCCGGGAGCTGGCCCGCGACCTGCCGGTGCTCACCACACCGCACGCGGCGAAACGCCTGGCACGGCGAGGTTTTCGCGAGGCGCAGCCGTTGCGCACGTGGGAGACGACGACGCTGACCCGCGGCACGGCGCGGCTGACCATCACCTCGTTGCCCGGCCGGCACGCGCTGGGAGCGGTGGGCCACCTGCTGCCGCCGGTCATGGGCACCATGCTGGAGTACCAGGAGGCCGGTGGGCGGCCGTTCCGCGTGTACCTCAGCGGCGACACGCTCGTGCACCCGTCACTGCGGCAGATCCGCGACCGCTTCGCCGACATCGACCTGGCGGTCGTGCACCTGGGCGGCACCAAGGTCCTCGGCGTGCTGCTCACCATGGACGGCGAGCAGGGCGCCGACCTGGTGGAGCTGCTCTCGCCGCGCACCACCGTCCCCGTGCACTACGAGGAGTACGGGGTGATGAAGTCGCCGCTGTCCGACTTCACCGCGGAGATCGCCCGGCGCGGCACCGGCCTGGACGTGCGGGTGGTGCCCCGCGGCGACACGGTCCCGCTGCCGGTGCGGCGGTGAGATCGGGCACCATCGCGCCGCACGGGGAATGCCCGCGCGCCGGTGCACGTTCCCGTGGCACAGGCGGAAGCCCGCCGTGCACCGGCTACCGGACGGAAGTGTTGGGCAGGACATGAAGAAGATCGGTTTTCTGTCGTTCGGGCACTGGTCGGACAGCCCGCACTCGCAGACGAGGTCCGCGGCGGACACGCTGCTGCAGTCGATCGACCTCGCGGTGGCGGCCGAGGAGCTGGGTGCCGACGGCGCCTACTTCCGCGTGCACCACTTCGCGCAGCAGCTCGCGTCGCCGTTCCCGCTGCTCGCGGCGATCGGCGCCAAGACCGAGCGCATCGAGATCGGCACCGGCGTGATCGACATGCGCTACGAGAACCCCATGTACATGGTGGAGGACGCGGGCGCCGCCGACCTGATCTCCGGCGGCAGGCTGCAGCTCGGCATCTCCCGCGGATCGCCCGAGCAGGTCGTGGACGGCTGGCGGTACTTCGGCTACCAGCCCGCCGAGGGCGAGACCGAGGCCGACATGGCCCGCAAGCACGCCGAGGTGTTCCTCAAGGTGCTGGAGGGCGAGGGCTTCGCACGCCCCAACCCGCGCCCGATGTTCCCGAACCCGCCCGGCCTGCTGCGCCTGGAACCGCACTCGCCGGGCCTGCGCGACCGCATCTGGTGGGGCGCCGGCTCGAACGGCACCGCGGTGTGGGCGGCCGAGCAGGGCATGAACCTGATGAGCTCGACCCTGAAGTTCGACGAGGGCGGCGCACCGTTCCACGTGCAGCAGGCCGACCAGATCCGCGCGTTCCGCAAGGCGTGGACCGAGGCCGGCTGGGACCGCGAACCCCGCGTCTCGGTGTCGCGCAGCATCTTCGCGCTCACCACCGACCTCGACCACATGTACTTCGGTGACGACGGCGAGAGCCGCGACCAGATCGGCTTCATCGACGGCCCGAACAAGGCCATCTTCGGCCGCTCGTACGCCGCCGAGCCGGACGTGCTCGCGAAGCAGCTGGCCGAGGACGAGGCCATCGCCGAGGCCGACACGCTGCTGCTGACCGTGCCGAACCAGCTGGGCGTGGACTACAGCGCGCACGTGGTGGAGAACATCCTGCTGCACGTGGCGCCGGAGCTCGGCTGGCGGTGATCCCGGCGGTCCGGTGGCGTGTTCCGCGCCACCGGACCGGCGCGTCACGTGCAGTACCAGGAATACGGGTTGTTGTAGCTCGTGTAGCCCGCCGTGCTGTTCGACCCGTAAGTGCGGCGGCACGCCGCGTTCATGTCGACGGATTGACGGCCGCCCGGGTCCTGGCCGTACTGGCAGGCCCAGCCGAACACGTGGAAATGGACGAGTTCCGCGTGCCACGGGTTCTGGAAGGTGGTCACGCACCACCCGTTGATGTCGACGCCACCGCCCGCTGCGGCTGGTGCGGCGGTTCCGGCGAGGGTTCCCCCGACCAGCAGCACCGCTGCGACTATTCGTTGAATTCTTCTCACGGTTCTCCCGACTCGGTTTCGCTGAGCTGTCGTCCCATCGGTACCGGGTGCCGAACAGCGAGGTCAACCGGACCGTCGGAAATTGCCGCAATCTGCCGGTTCCGGTGCTGATTTCGTCAATTCACTGGCCGATTCCTGTCCAATTCGCGGAAGTGGGCGGTCGTGAATCCGCCGGGCCGGATCGGGCTGCTGCGCCGGTGCGTCGGTGCGAGGATGGCCGCGTGCCTTCCCTGGTCGGTCCCGCCCGGTCCGCGGGCTCCCTGCGCGCCCTCGCTCAACGGCACCTCGACGTCGACGACGGCCTGGTGCTGCGCCCGTGGCTGGCCGCTGACGCCGACGTCGTGAAGAGGGCGTTCGACTGCCCGGACGTCCAGCGGTGGCACGTGCGGCGGATGGACGGGCTCGCCGAGGCCCGCGCGTGGGTCGGGGAGTGGGCGCGGCGGTGGGAGGCCGAGACCGACGGCAGCTGGGCGGTGGCCGGCCGGGCCGACGACCGACCGGTCGGGCAGGTCGGCTTGCGCATGATCTCGCTGGGTGTCGCGTCGGCGCACCTGTCGTACTGGGTGGTGCCCGAAGCGCGCGGTGCCGGGGTCGCGGTGCGCGCGACGCGGGCGGTGGCGCGGTGGTCGTTCGACGTGCTCGGCCTGCACCGGCTGGTGCTGCAGCACTCGACGGCCAACTCCGCGTCGTGCCGGGTGGCCGCGAAGCTGGGGTTCGCCGTCGAGGGAACGGAACGCGGAGCCGCCCGGCACGCGGACGGCTGGCACGACATGCACGTGCACGGCCGCCTGCGCACCGATCCGCCGTTCTAGGGGGTCGCGGCACCGACCGCGGGCACCGCGACCGGCTCCACCCGCTCCCGTTCCGCGCGGACCGCAGCGATCCCGGCGAGGATCAGCGCGCCACCGGCGAGCTGCAGCGGGGACAGGCCCTGGCCGAGCAGCAGCCAGGCGAACACCGACGCCGACACGACCTCCAGCAGCGCGATGAACGACGCCAGCCGCGAGCCGAGGATGCCGGACGCCGTGATGCCGCTCGCGTAGGCCAGTGCGGTGCCGACGACCGCGACGACGAGCAGCGGCGCCCACCACGGCGTGCTCGTGCCGAACAGCGGCAGGTCGCCGAACGTCGCCGTGAACGGCAGCAGACCGGTGGCGCCGACCAGTGCCAGCACCGGCACGGCGAGCAGCAGGCCCGCACCGGCCAGTGCGACCGGCGGCAGCCCCTCGTTGGGGCGTGCGGCGATCACGAAGTACACCGAGCAGCCGATGGCCGCGCCGAAAGCAGCGGCGACGCCGACCGGGTCCACCGCCTGGAGTGCGCCGGGCCCGATCACGAGCACCAGGCCGCCGACGGCGAGCACCGAGCCGACGAGGACGACGGGTGCGGGTGTGCGGCGGCTGGCCGCCCAGGTGAACCCGACGAGGATGATCGGCGCGAGGAACTCGATCAGCAGCGCCGTCGCCACCGGGATGCGCTGGATCGCCGCGAAGTACAGCACCTGCGTGACCGCCACGCCGAGCACGCCCATGCCCACCACGGACCACCGGGCGCGCACCAGCGACGACCACCGGCCGCGCAGCGAGAGCAGCACGAACGGCAGCAGCACCAGCCCGGCGGTGAGCGCGCGGGCCGTGACCGCCGCGGTCGGCGACCAGCCGTTGTCCAGCAGCGGTTTGACGAACGCCCCGGAGGTGCCGAAGGAGAGGAACGAGACCGCTGCCGCGATCAGACCCGTGGACTTCGACGGGACTCCCATGCGCGCCTCCCGGCTTCCGAGCGTTGTCATGGCCTAACCTGGCCGATGCCCCTGACGCTAAGCCGCTTCGGGTAAGGAGTCAATTTGCGTTTTGCCCCTGACACGGAGGTGTCGCTCGCCTTCGTCGTGGACCTGTGCAACACCGACCCGTCGGCGTCCCGCAGCGGTGCCGACGAACTGGCCACGGTCGAGCAGCTCTCGGAGCTGGTGACCCGCGTCGGGTTCACCGGCCGCATCGACCGCGACGAGGCCGAGCTGCGGGAGGTGCAGGAGGCGCGGGCGCAGCTGCGGCACGCGTGGACGCTCAGCCGTGACGACGCCGTCGAGGTCGTCAACAAGATGCTGCGCGACGCCAAGGCGCTGCCTCACCTCGTGCGGCACGACACGCAGGACTGGCACATGCACGCCACCGAACCCGGCTCGCCGCTCGCGGAACGGATCCGCGTGGAGGCCGCGCTCGCCCTCATCGACGTGATCCGGATGGACGAGGTGGACCGGCTGCGGATCTGCGCGGCCGACGACTGCGCCGGTCTGCTGCTCGACCTGTCGCGCAACGGGCTCAAGCGGTTCTGCAGCGTGCGGTGCGGCAACCGGATGAACATGATCGCCTTCCGGGAGCGCCGCGCGCAGGAGGGGCGGGAGTAGGGGTCAGCGCGGTACGGCGACCCCGCGCTTCCACACCCCGGCGATCTCGCGGGTGGCGCTGATGTCCCGCGTGGGATCGCGGGCGACCAGCAGGAGGTCCGCGCGTTTGCCCGCGGCGATGACCCCGCGGTCGTGCAGGCCGAACGTGGTCGCGGCCCGGGAGGTCGCGGCCGCGAGCGCGTCGGCCGGGGTGAGCCCGGCGGACACCAGCAGGGCGAGCTCCTCGTGGACCGCGCTGCCGTGGGCGACCCTGGCGGGCGAGCTCGGGTCGGCGTTCGCGTCCGTGCCGAGGACGATCGGCACCCCGGCGGTGTGCAGGGCGGTGGTCGAGGCGACGGTCTGGCCGAAGTGCAGCGACTTCGGCTTGAACGGCACGCAGAGGTTCTCCAGAGCCGTTCGCATCATGACCATCGTGGGGGACACGGCCGTTCCCGCGGCGGCGATCCGGCCGGCCAGGTCGGCGGGGAGCGCGGCGCTGACGGGGGCGTGCGTGATGACGTCGGCCCCGGCGGCGAGCGCGGTGGCGTAGGCCTGCGGTGAGGCGGCGTGGACGACCACCTTCTTCCCGGCGCGGTGGGCCTCCGCGACGAGGGCGGTGACGGTGTCCTGGCTGAGCGGCCTTGGCTGGAACGGCAGCAGCCGCTCCTCCAGCACGACCTTCAGGTAGTCCGGGTCCTGCCGCAGGCGTTCAGCCACCCAGCGGGCGGCGTCGAAGGGACCCCGCACCGCGGTGGAGGCCGGGAAACCCATCTTGCGCACGGCGGTGCCGCGCACGGCGCACGCCGGGTGGGAGACGCCGCGGACGTCGGCTCGGGTGTCGGACTCGGTGTCGCGCAACGACCTCAGGTCGTCCCACAGCTTCGACCCCATGTCGAGCGCGGTGGTGACGCCCCAGTGCAGCGCGGTGGTGAGCTCGTCGGCGTGTCCGATGTGGACGTGCGTGTCGATCAGGCCGGGCAGCAGGTAGCCGCCCCGTCCGTCGACGAGCTCGCCACCACCGGTGCTTCCGGTGATCACGCCGTTGTCGACGGTCACCGAACCGAGCGGGCCGAAGGTGTGCGCCGCGGTGAACGGGTGGACGTTGGTGATCGTGAACCGGGACATGTCACGCCTCCGTCGCCGCGAGCAGGGCCGTGAGCGCGGCCACGGCGGCCCGCACGTCCGCGGGGTCCGCCTTGCCGACCAGCTCGTGCTGGGCGGCGACGACCGCGCGGACGACCTCCTCGGCCAGTTCGGTGCCCTGCCGGGTCAACGCGATGCGCTTGCTGCGGCCGTCTGTCGCGTCCGAGGCCGGAACGGTGAGCCCGCGCCGTTCCAGCGACCGCAGCACGTTGCTCAGCCCGCCGGTCGTGAGCAGCAGCCGTGCCGACAGCTCCGACGGCTTCAGCGTCGGGCGGTCCGCCGTCAGGAGCGTGCCGAGCACGTCGTACTCGGCCCGGCTCAGGTCGAACCGGCTCAGCACGGCGACCGTGACGCGGTCCGTGAGCGCGTGCAGCCGTGCCACCCGCTTGGTGAGCTCGATCGTCTGCGCCGGCAGCTCCGGGGCGTGGCGCTGCCACCACGCCACCACCCCGCCCACCAGGTCCGTCTCCACATGTCCTCCTCGACTAGTTGCCTTTCAATATAGCTTTCTAGAAAGGCAACTGGCCGGGGCGGGTGTCAGGCGGTCTTCAGCTGCCCGCCGTGGACGGCCCAGTTCGACCCGACGGCGCTCGGCATGGTCGGCGACGACAGCAGCACGACCGCGCGGGCGATCTCGCTCGGGTCGATCAGGTCGCCGGTGACCATGCCCAGCTGTTCGGGCAGGCCCTGGAAGAACGCGTCGCGCTCGACGCCGAGGTGCTCGGCGATCCCGGCCGCGTACCCGTCGTCGCCGACCAGCAGGTCGGTGCGGGTGGCGCCGGGCGTCACGGCGTTGATCCGCACGCCCATCCGGCCCGTTGCCTCGGCCAGACCGCGGGTGAACGCGTTGAGCGCCGCCTTGGCCGCGGCGTAGGGCAGCGGTGCGGTGTGCGGGTCGCGGGCGCTGCTGGAGCTGATGTTCACGACCGCGCCGCGCGACTTCGCGAGTGCGGGCAGTGCGGCCCGCGTCGCGCGCACGGCCGCGTTGAGGTTCAACGCGAACACAGTCGCCCAGGCGTCGTCGTCGCCGCTGAACGGGTCCTCGAACATGCCCTCCGCCCGGTCGCCGCCGCCGGCGTTGTTGACGAGCACGTCGAGCCGCGGGTCGCGGGCGAGCACGGCCTCGACGAGCCGGACAGGGCCGTCCGGGGTGGACAGGTCGGCGGGGACGAACACGGCGCCGGTGGCGGCGAGGTCCGGGGTCTCGCGCCGGGCCGTTGCCACGACGGACGCCCCTTCGGCGATGAAGGCGCGCACGACGGCGAGCCCGATGCCCTTGCTCGCGCCGGTGACGAGCACGCGCTTGCCTTCGAGCTGCAGGTCCATGACGTGGGTCCTCTCTGTGGTGATCCCTTTCAAGTGATACACACCTGTCGCACTTAGCGCAACAACTGCGACAGTGTCGTATCGTTTGCGGTGACGAGAGGGGCAGGCACATGAGCACGTCCACGGGGGCGCGACGACTGCGGGCCGACGCGGAGAACAACACCGCGCGGATCCTCGCGGCGGCCGCGGAGGTCCTGGCCGCCGACCCGGCGGCGTCGCTGGAACGCATCGGTGAGGCCGCGGGGCTCACGCGCGCCACCGTCCACCGCCGGTTCGCCTCCCGCCAGGTGTTGCTCGACGCGCTGACCGACCAGCTCAACCAGCGCTACCTCAGCGCGCTCGACCAGTCCAGGATGGACACCGCCGCGCCGCTCGTGGTGTTCCTGCGGCTCACCGAGATCCTCTTCGAGCTCAAGGTGAGCCACCGGTTCGCGATGGAGCTGATGGGCCAGTCGGACGGCTGCCGGGACGGCCTGAGCCCGGAGGTCGCGGCTGGCCTCGAACAGGTCTTCGCCCGGCTGCGCGCGGCAGGCGACATCACCGCCACCGGTGCCGACTGGTGCCGGCAGGTGTTCCTGGCGCTGGTGCACGAGGTGAACCGGCTGCCCGACGACGCACCGGACCTCGTGGCGGCTGGTTCACGCCCGCAACTGCTCGTGCAAGCCGTAACCGGCGCGTTGGGCGGCACCCCTCACTAGCCAGGTTCGCCCTCCGCCCGCCCGGCTGCCTCAGGACTGGTTCAGCGGACGGCGAACCGGTTGGTGGTGGTCAGCGGCGATTTGATCATGGGTTGGCGGTACTTGCAGATGCTGTCAGCAGCAGGGGAGGGGATGGCGGGCTGACTTGGCGTGACCGGTTGCACCGAACGGGGGTCATCCGGCGGTTTTCGCGATGGCCCGGGAGGGTATTCGGCCGCTGGTCGCTGCGGGTCTGCCGCGCGGCCGTTTCACGAGCGCGGGACGGGTGAGCCAGTGGAGAAGCCGCCATCGGAGCGGATGTGGAGTCCGACAGTCGGTGTGGAGGAGGAGTTCCTGCTCGTCGACCCGGAGACCGGTGTGCCGGTGAACCGGGCAGAAGAGGTCGTCGCGATCGCACGCGAGCAGCACGGCCTGGAGCTGGAGCACGAGCTGACCGGCGCGCAGGTCGAGATCAACACCTCTGTCTGCCGCGACGTGGAACAAGCGCGCGACGAGCTGCTGGAGACACGCCGCAAGGTCGCCGCCGCCGCACGGGCGGCCGGGTGCCGGGCCGTGTCCGTCGGCGCGCCACCGCTGGGTGACGGCACGGGAGAGATCACCGACAGCGCGCGCTACCTCCGGATCGCCGAGCAGTTCGGGGTGCTGGCCGAGCAGCAGCTGATCTGCGGCTGCCACGTGCACGTCGCCGTGCCGGACAAGGAAACCGCCGTGCAGGTGTGCAACCACGTGCGGCCCTACCTGCCGGTGCTGGCCGCGCTCACCGCGAACTCGCCGTTCTCCGGCGGCGAGGACACCGGGTTCGCGAGCTGGCGCACCACCGTGTGGTCGCGGTGGCCGGTCTCCGGCCCGCCGCCGTTCTTCCCCGCGTTGCAGGACTACGAGGACGCGTGCGAGGCGGTGATCGAGGCGGGCACGGCACTGGACCGGGCGATGGTCTACTGGGACGTCCGCCCCGCCACCGACCTGCCGACGGTCGAGGTGCGCGTCGCCGACGTCGCCGTGAGCGTGGACGACGCGGCACTGTTCGCGGCGCTCGTCCGCGCGCTGGTGGCCAGGGCCGTGGTGGACGTCGGCCGCGGGGTGACCGCCGAACCGGTGCCGCTGGAGACGTTGCAGCAGGCGTGCTGGCGCGCGGCCAAGGACGGTTACGACGGCAGCACGACGGACGTGCTGTCCGGCGAGCTGGTTCCGGTGCGCGACCAGCTCGCCGCGCTGGTGCGGGACCTGACGCCGATCTTCGAGGCGAACGGTGACCTGCCCGTCGTGCAACGGGGTCTGCGGCTGCTGGAGGAGCGGGGGTGCGGTGCGGACCGGCAGCGCCGGGTCTTCCGCGACGGTGACGTGCAGGAGCTGCTGGCTCTGGTCGACGTCGACGCCGCCGACCGCGATGCCGCGAAACCCGTTGGCTGATCGGGTCAGCACTGCCGGCCGGCCGCGGGACGGAGTCACAACCGCGGCCGGCTGAGCAGCCTGGAGAGCACGATCGTGCTCTCCGTCCGGTCCACCGGAGCGGTGGCGCGCACCCGCTGGATGGCCTGCTCCAGGTGCGGGATGTCCCGCGCCAGCAGGTAGAGGAGCGCGTCCGCCGCGCCGGAGACCGTGCAGGCCTCGACGACCTCGGGGATGCCGTCCAGCGCGCGCAGCAGCTCGGCCGGGGTCGGGTTGCCGGTGCAGTACACCTCGACGTACGCCTCGGTGTGCCAGGCCAGGGCCTGCGGGTCGACGAGCGCGGTGAAGCCGCGGATGGCACCGGAGTCCACCAGCCGGTCGAGGCGGCGCTTCGCGGCGGACGGGGACAGGCCCGCCTCCTTGCCGATCTGGGCGTAGGTGGCGCGGGCGTTGCGCACCACGCAGCGGATGATCGCCTCGTCGATGGTGTCCATTGCGCAATGATCCGGCAACGGGGCCGGAAGATTGCAAAGAACCGGGGCCAGTTCGGCGAAGATGACGATTGTTTGCGCGCCAAGATCGAACCTACTGTCACGGCTCGTGAACCTGAGCAACGTGGAAGCGGCCGCACTGGCCGCCGTGGACGAGACGGCGATCGGCCGGACGCTGGTGGAGCTGCTCGCGGTGCCGAGCATCACCGGCAGCGCGGCGGAGTCCGAGCTGCAGCACCTGCTGGCGCGCCGGCTGGAACACCTGGACCTCGACGTCGACCTGTGGTCGATGGACCTGGCGGAGCTGAGATCCGACCCGCTGTTCCCCGGCGGCGAGGCCCCGCGCGACGAGGCGTGGGGCCTCGCCGCCACCACCCGGCCGTGCGGGGACGGGCCGACGCTCGTGCTGCAGGGCCATGTCGACGTCGTCCCTCCCGGCGACCTGGCCCAGTGGGAGGGCGACCCGTTCCAGCCGCGCGTCGCGGGCGACGTGGTGCACGGGCGCGGTGCGTGCGACATGAAGGCCGGTCTCGTCGTGGTCCTCGCCGCGCTGGCGGCGATCCGGTCGTCGGGGGCGCGGCTGCGGGGAACGCTGGCTGCGCACTTCGTCGTCAGCGAGGAGGACGGCGGGCTCGGGGCGTTCGGCACGTTGCGGCGCGGCCACACCGGCGACGCCTGCGTCATCACCGAACCGACCGGCGGCGTGCTGATGACCGCGAACGCCGGTGCGCTCACGTTCCGCGTCGAGGTACCGGGCAAGGCCACGCACGGCAGCACCCGTTACGCCGGGATGAGCGCCATCGACGCCTACCTGCCGATCCACCACGCGCTGGCGCGGCTGGAGGCCCGGCGCAACGAGGACGCCGACCCGCTGATGGCCGAGTACCCGGTCCCGTACCCGTTGTCCGTCGGCACGGTGCGGGCGGGCGACTGGGCGAGCAGCGTGCCCGACCTGCTGGTGGCGGAGGGGCGGCTGGGCGTCCGCCTCGGCGAGGACCCGGCGCTGGCGCGCGCCGAGCTGGAGCAGTGCGTGGCGGAGGCCTGCGCCGCGGACCCGTGGCTGCGCTCCCACCCGGCCACCGTCACGTGGCCCGGCGGTCAGTTCGCCAGCGGCCGGTTGGCGGCGGGCCACCCGCTGGCCGCCCTGGTGGGCGCCGCGCACGCGGACGTGACCGGCAGCGCCCGCCCCGCGGAACGCGGTGCCCCGTACGGCAGCGACCTGCGGCTCTACGCCGCGGCGGGCATCCCGACGCTGCAGTACGGGCCGGGCGACGTGCGCCTCGCCCACGGCCCGCGCGAGCAGGTCGGCGTGGCCGAGGTCGTCACCGCCACCCGTGCGCTGGTGCTGGCCGCGCTGCGCGCGGTCGGCTGCGAGTAGCCGCCGCGCGCAGCGGTGGCCGGCTCAGCCGCTGACCGAGGCGGAGAAGTTGCCGACCGCGAGGCCGACACCGCCGTTCCACGGTTCGAACCCGGCCTGGATGCTGGTCAGGTACCAGGAGCTGGTGATCGCACCGCGGTTGCGCACGTCGTTGATGAAGTCCATGACGTTGAACGACCACGAGCTGATCGCCGACGGGGCGACGTACGAGATCACGTTGTTCGACCCGTTGCTGCCGCGCCACACCTGCCAGCTCCGGCCGCCGATGTTCGTCGTGCCGACGGCGCTGCCGATGGGCTGGATCGAGCCCTGGCGGTTGAACCAGATCATGATCTCCATCTGGTTCACGCCGTTGGTCTTCGGCGTGGGGTCGAGCCAGATGTCGTACGAGGCGTTGTACGTGCCGCCGGCGAACCGGTAGTCGATCGACGACGTGGCACTGCGGATGCGGCTGACCTGCATCGGCAGCGTCGAACCGGGGGAGCAGTTGGTGTAGTGGCACCCGAGGAACACCGACGGGTACGACACCGGCGCCCCGTTGGTCGGGCTGGAGCCTTGCTGGGAGGTGATCTGGAAACCGGACGACGTGACGTTGATGCACTGCTGCGCGGACGTGCCCCACCGGTTGTTCTGGACCACGTAACGGCCCTGGATGGTGGTCGACCCGTATTGGTCGCAGATCGTCACATCGGCCTGTGCCGGTCCCGCTGTCGCAACGACCGTGCTTGCGACCAGCAGGGCGGCAGCGGCGAAAGAACGAACGGCCCTTCGCATGAAGACTCCTCTCGCAGGTCTGGGAGCGCTCCCAGATTACCGGAGTGTCAACAGCCGGTCACACGATGTGCTGACACGGGCCCCGGAGGCGAACCGCGGCGGGCCCGTCGTGCGGACGTCGGGTGCGCGGATCCGCCAGATGCGGTTCAGCCGGTTCGGGACGGCGCCGCGCCCGTGCGCCCCGCCTCGCCCACCGCGGGGCGGGGCGCACGGGGCCCATCGGGTGACAGACCAAGCCGCACGGCTGCCCGCTGCGAACCACCCGTGTGAAGGCAACCCGAACCGTCCTGATCGGACTGGTCTCCGTGGTGGCGGCGCTGGCCGCCGGACACCTCGTGGCCGCGCTCGTGAACCCGCTGGCCTCGCCGTTCCTCGCGGTCGGCAACACCGCCATCGACCTGACGCCGCACCCGGTCAAGGACTTCGCCATCCGCACGTTCGGCGAGAACGACAAGCTGGTGCTGCTGGCCGGCATGGCGGTCGTCCTGGCCGTCATCGGCGTGGTGGCGGGCCTGCTGTCGCGGCGCAGCCCGTGGCCCGGCGTGGGGATCGCCGTGCTGCTCGGCCTGCTGGGCCTCGCCGCCGTGGTGGCCCGGCCGACGACGACACCGCTGTCCGTGCTCGCGCCGGTGATCAGCCTCGTCGTCGGGGCGGTGGCGTTCCGCTGGCTGTACTCGCGTGCGGCCGGGGCGGGGGCGACGTCCGCTGCTGGGACGGGGGCACCGGACGCGACGCCTGCGAGCACCCCGGACCCGGCTCCCGCGCAGCCCGCGGCCACGCCGGACCGGCGCCGGTTCCTGCTCTCCACGGCCGGTGTGGCGGTGGGCGCGGGCATCGCCGCGTCCGCAGGGCAGTTCCTCATCGGGCGGGTCGACGTGGAGTCGTCGCGGCGCGCGATCCGGTTGCAGCCGGGGGTGAAGGCGCCGGAGATCCCGTTCAACGCCGACTTCGCCCGCGAGGGCACGCCGACGTTCATCACGCCCAACGACGAGTTCTACCGCGTGGACACCGCTCTCACCGTGCCGAAGCTGCGCGCGGAGGACTGGCGGCTGCGCCTGCACGGCATGGTGGACAACGAGATGGTCCTCACCTACGACGACCTGCTGCGCCGCCCGCTGGTCGAGAAGACGATCACCCTGGTGTGCGTCTCGAACGAGGTCGGCGGCCCGTACATCTCGACGTCGAACTTCATCGGTGTGTCACTGCCGGACCTGTTGCGCGAGGCGGGGGTCCGGCCCGGCGCTGACCAGCTGGCGACCCGCAGCGTGGACGGCTGGACCTGCGGCACGCCGGTCGCGTCGATCATGGCGCCGGGCAGCGGTGCGTTGCTGGCGATCGGGATGAACGGCGAACCGCTGCCGGTCGAGCGCGGGTTCCCCGTCCGGATGGTCGTGCCCGGTCTCTACGGGTACGTCTCCGCGACGAAGTGGCTGGTCGACGCCGAGCTCACGACGTTCGACGCGTTCGACCCGTACTGGGCGCAACGCGGGTGGGCCAAGAAGGCGCCGGTGAAGCCGATGTCGCGGGTGGACCGTCCCAAGCCGTTCGAACGGGTCCCGCCCGGCCGGTTCGTCGCGGCGGGGGTGGCCTGGGCCCAGCACACCGGCATCGACAAGGTCGAGGTCCGCGTCGACGGGGGACCGTGGCAGCAGGCGACCCTCGCCACCGAGGTCAACATCGACACGTGGCGGATGTGGCGGATCGAGCTCGACCTGCCGGAGGGCGGCCACACCGTCGAATGCCGGGCCACCGACCGCACCGGGTACACGCAGACCAACGACCGCGCCGCCCCGGTCCCCGACGGTGCCACCGGGTGGCACTCGATCGTCTTCTCGGCGGTGGCGCAGTCGTAGCCCGGTGAACGGGTGGTGCCGGAAATGCCTGCCTCACAGGCATTTCCGGCACCCGGACGTCAGCCGGGGAGGTGTTCGGCACCGCGATCCGCGGCCACCTCAGCTCAGCAGGCAGAGCAGCGAGCAGGCCTTCGCCGAGGACCAGTCGCTGTACAGCCGCGTGCCGTTCACCGGCGTGTACTTCGCCTTCGCCTTGTTGGTCAAGGGGAACAGCGACAGCAGCGCGTACGTCGAGCAGTGGACCTGCTTCGACTGACCCGGCTGCAACGTGAACGGTCCGGTCTGGCAGGACGGTTCCACGTCGTCCACCACGTACGCGTCCGTGATCGGGATCGGGCCGTCGTTGGTCACGGTGATGCGCCAGTAGGCCGTCGCGTTCAACAGCCCGAGCACGCCCACGGGTGCCTCCTTCAGCCACGGTCCCGAACCGCCCGCCGTGCAGTGCGCCAGCGTGTGCGAACCGCAGATCTCCTTGTTCACCACCACGTTCGGCAGGCACGCCGGGCCGGGCGCGATCTGCCGGGTCACGGTGTTGGACGAGAACGAGCCGGTCGCGTCGGTGCCGCCGGCCGTGTTGGCGACCGACGTGACGGTGCACTCCGCGGCGATCGTGGTGCGGAAGCACACCTGCGGTGCGTCACCGGTGAACTCCACGACCAGCGCCGGCTGGTTGCCGCCACCGAAGTCCGCCGCGTTGTTCAGCACGAGCGAGGCCGTGACCGTGACCGACGTGGCCGTCACGCCGCTCAGGTCCACGGTGCCGTCCGGTGCGAAACCCGGTGTGGCGACCGGGTTGCCGTCCTGGTCGACGACCTTCGCGCTGGACGCCGCGAAGTTCACGTTCGCCGGGGTCACGCCCGCCAGGCGTGCCCTGGTGTACGCGACCGGGTGCGCTTTGCCGTCGCAGTAGAACTGCGCCGGGGTGAGCGACACGGAGGCGCCGCTGCGAACGCAGGGCGACGCCCCCGTGTCAGGATCCATCGAGAACAGCACACCCGCGTCGCCCAGCCCGATCAGGCAGCCGGTGGGGGTGTCGTAGGCGTACCCGTAGTCCCTCGTGTCACCGCCGTTGACCGTCGGGTGCGGGATGCGCGCCAGCATCCCGGCGCACGACGTGCCGGTGCTCCAGTCGTGGCAGACCGTCGCGCCGAGGTACGGGCCGCGCCAGATGCCGAGGTAGCTGCGCACCCGGTTGCCGGTGCGGATCACCTCCGGGTTGAACACGATCACGCCGTTCTCCAGCCCGGTCGGACCGGCCGGAGCGGCCAGCGGCGACCCGTCGACGGCGTAGCAGACCGTGGTGTTCACCCCGGTCGTGCTGGAACACGCGCCGACCTCCGCACCCGTTGAGCTGTAAGCGGTGTAGGCGTTGTAGGTGTAGTTGCCGGAGGAACCGACCGGTTTCGCGGTCGCCCAGCCCGTGCACGCGGTGGTGGTGGCGGGGTCGAAGCAGCCGAGCACGGGAACGGTGCCTGCGGGCTGTGACGACGACGCGAACACCTTGCCCGCGGCGACGGTCAGCGCGCCCAGGTAGTAGCCGCCGCTGTTGCTCGGCGGCACGACCGGCGCGTAGGGCTGACCGGCGCACGCGCTCTGCGTGGCGACCGTCCAGCACACCACCTGACCGGACGTCGCGACGCCGTAGAGGTTCCCGCCGACCTGCACGAGCCCGGCCATCTCGAAGACCTGTGCGGACCGCGCCGCGAGCGGCCAGTACCCGCAGTTGCCGGGTGCCGCGAGGTCGAGGCAGCCGACGCCGATCGAGGTCGCGGTCGTGGCCGAGTAGTAGACCCGCGCCGGGTTCGCCTCGTCGCGGACGTACTGCGGTTCCAGCGGGCTGCCGATGTCACCGGTCGCACCCGTGCCGAACGGGCCGGGCGCCGTGTTGAGCGGCCGCGGCCACGGACCGCCGGGGCAGGGCGAGTTGGTGGTGAGGTCGGTGCACACGAGCTTCGGGTTGGCGGGCGCCAGGTGGTGGTAGACGTTCCACGACTGCAGCCGTCCGTCCGGCGTGCGGTGCAGGATCGGCGTGAAACCGTCGCCGCCGGTGGCGTTGGCGCTCGCCTGCACCGGTGGCGTGAGCAGGCTGGAGAGAGCGGTGCCACCGTTGCGCACGTTCGGGTTCGTGGCGGTGACCGGGTTGCCCTCGGTGCCGGTCCAGCCGGGGGGAACGCGCAGCGAACCGGGCACGAGGGCCTGGCCGGCTCCGATCGGGTCGGTGATGGTGGCGGCACCGTCCGCACCGCCGGCGTAGGACACGACCCAGGTCGCGGTGTCGCCGTGCGCCGCGGGGTCGGACACGCCCTGGACGGTCTTCGTGAGGGTGGAGGCGAGCGGCTGGGCGACCGCGGTGGTGGCGGTGAGCGCGCTTCCGGCGAGCACGGCCGCGAGCAGCGTTGCCGGCAATCGTCTTCGCACGGGCGGATCCCTTCTGCGGTGGGATGTTCCCGGTCCGGGAACAGACCGCAGACGCTAGGGAGACCGGCGCGGCAGGGCACTCCCCGTCACCCGCGTGCGCGGGACGTCCGCCCCAACAGCTCAGCGGGTCGGGTGGAAAACATCTGACCGGGAATGCGATTCCACTCCGGCGGCGACTCGGGGATCACCTGATCGCCGCCGAAGTGCCCATCGGGCACCCTCCCATCGGGGCACCGGTCAGGTGACGTGTGCCCCGGGAACGGGTGCGCCGCGGTCAGGGCTGCTGCGCCACCTTGATCTTGCCCTCGACGATCTGCGCCTTGTACGCCTCCAGGACGCCCTTGAGCTTCTCGTCGACCTTCCCGCCCGACGTCGCGTAGCCCATGCCGTCGACCTTGAGGTCGAAGACCTTCGGCAGCGACGCGAGGTCGTTCTTCGCGGCGGCGCGGTAGAAGTCGTACACCGCCACGTCCACGCGCTTGAGGCTGGACGCGACGATCACGTCCCGGTTGGCGGCCAGCGCGGGCTGGTTGTACTGGTCGGCGTCGCAGCCGACGGCGAGGACACCCGCCTGCTTCACCGCGGCGAAGACACCGATGCCGGAGGCGCCCGCGGCGGGGTACAGGACGTCGGCGCCCTTGTCGATCAGGCCCTTCGCGACCTCCTGGCCCTTCGGCGGGTCCTGGAAGCCGGTGAAGTCGCCGGCCGGGGTGATGTACTTCTTGTCCAGCTTGACCTTCGGGGCCGCGGTGCGCGCGCCCTGGGCGTAGCCGGCCTCGAACTTCTGGATCAGCGGGATGTCGACACCGCCGACGAAGCCCACGTGGCAGTTCTTGCTCTGGTACGCGGCCACGACGCCGGCCAGGAACGCGCCCTCCTGCTCGGCGAACACGAGCGGCGTGACGTTGGGGGCGCCCTCGACGGCCGAGTCGACCAGGCCGAAGCGGACGTTCGGGAACTCCGGGGCCACGACCTTCAGCGACTCGGTGTAGGCGAAGCCGACGCCGACGATCGGGTTGAAGCCCTCGCTCGCGAGCTGGCGCAGGCGGGTCTGCTTGGCGGTCTCGTCCTCGTTGGGCGCGGCGGAGAGCTCGCGGGTGTTCTCCTTCTTCACCCCGAGGTCCTTGATCGCCTGGTCGAAGCCGAGGGCGGCGAGGTCGTTGAACGACGCGTCGCCGCGGCCGCCGATGTCGTAGGCCAGGCCGATCTTGAGCGCGCTGCCGTCGACCTTCTCGCTGTTCTTCGCGCTGGTGCTCGCCGCGGGGGGTGCGGTGGGCGGGGTGGCGAGCTCGCAGGCCGCGCCGGTGGACGTCGACGCGGTGCCGCCGCCCCCGGAGTCCTTCGCGCAGGCGCTCACCACCATCAGGCTGGTCAACGCGATCGCGGCAACGGCGGTGCCACGCATACGACGGCGCACGGCTCGTCTCCTCACTGCTCGGCGAACGCACCCCGATGGCGGTACCGGGGGCACAGCGACGGACGCTACCTCGCCTCCCGATCGTTCCGGGTGAACGCTCACCTGCTGGGACCACCCCCGCTCAGCGGGAGGGGCCGATCCCCGCCACGGCGAGCGCGAACAACCGGTGCGCCGCGGCGGCCGGGTCCTGGTGCCCCTCGGTGGCCATCGCGATCCCCACGACCAACGTCACCAGCTCGACGACCGTGACGTCCCGCGCAACCGCGCCGTCCTCGATCGCCTTGCGCAGCAACGGTTCCGCCGCCTCCTCCAGGGCTCCCGCGCACGAGTTGCCGTGCACCGGGTCGCCCTCGTAGGCCAGTGCCGTGGCGAGTCCGCGTGCGGTGACGCAGTACGCCACCACCTCGGTCAGCCACGCGAGCAGCGCGTCCCTGCTGTCACCGGTCCCCGTCAGCTCGCGGGCGCGGTCGCACAGTGCCTGGACCCGGTGCCACGACACGGCTTCCAGCAGCGCCTGGCGGGTGGGGAAGTGGCGGCGCACGGTCGCCGAACCGACGCCGGCGACGCGGGCGATCTGCTCCAGCGACGCGCTCGCGCCGTGGGCGGCGACCTCTCGCTCGGCCACGGCGAGGATCCGCTCGTGGTTGCGCCGGGCGTCGGCGCGCTGGTTCTCGACCATGGGAACCTCGTGCTTGCGTAAACGGCGGGGGCCGCCATATCGTAGCCGAGCGATAAACGGCGGACCCCGCCGTTTACGTTCTCGCTGTTGAGGAGTGTCATGTCCGCACCAGTTCTGGTGACAGGAGCCACCGGCAAGCAGGGCGGCGCCGCCGTCCGTGCGTTGACCGCGGCGGGTGTTCCGGTGCGCGCGCTCGTCCGCGACCCGGACGCCGATCGCGCCAAGGCACTGGGGGTCGAGCTCGTGGCCGGCGACCTGGACGACCGCGAGTCGCTGTCCCGTGCCGCCAAGGGCGTCCGCGCGGTGTTCTCCGTGCAGATGGCCGCGCTGACCGAGCAGGGGTTCGACTTCGCGGGCGAGCTCGCGCAGGCGGTCACCCTGATGGAGGTCGCACGGGAGCAGGGCGTCCGGCAGTTCATCCAGACCACGGTGGACGGTGCGGACCGGGAGGTCGTCGACGAGCGCTACCCGATCAGGGCCGCGGCGATGACCACCAAGGCCGCCGTCCAGGACCGGTTGCGCGCGGCCGGGTTCGAGCGCTGGACGCTGCTCAAGCCCGGCTTCTTCATGGAGAACTTCCTGCCGTCGTCGGCGTTCCTGTTCCCGCGCGGCGTCGAGGGCGGCCTGGTCAGCATGGTCAAGCCCGCGACCCGGCTGTCGCTGGTCGCCGTGCGGGACATCGGCACGGCGGTGACCGCGGCCGTCGCGGACCCGCAGCGGTTCGACCGGGTGGAGCTGGAGCTCGCGAGCGACCACCTGTCGATGACCGAGATCGCCGCGGTCCTCTCGGAGGTGCTCGGCCGGGAGCTGGCCGCGCCGGACCTGACGCAGGAGCAGGCGTTCGCCGCCGGGATGCCGGAGATGGGGGCCGGTCACGACCGGTTGAACGAGACCCCGATGGTGGGCCGTCCCGAGTTCGCCCGGGAGCTGGGGCTGCCGCTCACGAGTTTCGCCGAGTGGGCGCGGCAGGAGTTGCGCTGACGGAAGTGGACCAGTGGCGGAAACCCTTTTCTGTCACTGAATTGTCCATTCGCCGGCACCGCCGGTCGCACTACCATCGAATGCCGTGAAGGTGCGTTGGTGGAGCCGCAGCCGGCCGCAGGTCTCGTTGCCCGGCCGCTCCCCGGTCCGGTGGCTCGTCACGGCGTGTGGTCTGGGCGTCCTGGTCGTGGCGCTCATCGGTGGTGCGGAGCCCTACCGGCAGACGCGCGAGTTCCGCGACGTCGCGGCGTGCGAACAGGGCGCGGGCGGGTGCTTTGAGACCGAGCGGGGTTCGATCGCCGACCGGCGCACTTACACCACGACGTCGACCCAAACCGACGCCAACGGTCACTCGACCACCACGACCACCACCCACTTCGAGGTCACCTGGCAGCGGGCCGACGGTTCCCGGCGGGCCCGCGACGTGCCGTCCGACTTCTACTCCAAGGCCCGCGAGGGCGACGCGGCCGAGCTGCGGCTGTGGCGCGGCGAGGTGGTCGGCGTGCAGGTGACGGGCGCGGCGACCTGGTTCCTGCCCGCGTCCGGCTCGACCCTGCGCTGGTGGCTGCACCTGGGCTTCCTCGGCCTGGGTGTGCTGCTGTGGGGGTTGTTCCTCGGGTGGTGGGACGGACTGTTCATGCTGGCGTTCCGCACGTTCGCCTGGAACTTCCTGAGCTTCGTGCCCGTGTCCGCGACGACCCACGCACTGGCGTACGGCTGGCCCGGCGGCTGGGGACTCGTGGGCGAGCTCGCAATGGCCGGGGTGTTCACGGCCATCGCGGGCGGGATGCTCTACACCTCGCTGGACGGGTGGTGAGAGCGGTCAGGTGCAGGCCGGGAACAACCGGCGGGTGCCGGGACCGGTGTGGGCGGCGCGGTCGGTGAACCGGCAGCCGAACGCGGCGGCGGCGACGGTGCCGCGGTCACCCACCGCGTCACCGGCCGGTCGCGTGCCCCGGCCTGCCCACGCCACGAGGTCGTCCCACGCCGTGCCGACCTCGGCCGGCGAGAACTCGCAGTGGTCCACGGTCCGGATCGCCCGCTGCACCAGCCACCGCGACTGGCCGTTGCGGGCGACGTCCGCGCGGTAGTCCTGCTCCATCGAGAACGGCACGAACAGGTCGCCCAGACCGTGCAGCGAGATCACCGGCGCACCGGGCCTGCCGGTGATCCGCGGCACCTCGGTGAGCGCGGGGGACAGGCGCGAGCGCCAGTCCCGCGGCGCGACCCGCTGCACCGCCCGCTCACCGCCACCCAGCAGACGCTGGGCAACGGCAGCGGGCCGAACCTCGTGGTCGCCACCGCACCGGCCGGGTCGTCGTCGCAGGCCGCGCTGGCGCTGCTCGCCCAACTGAAGGCGGCGAGCAGCACGCCGGACCGGAACGCGCGTCCCGGCCGCGTCGTCAGCGGGTCGGACCCGTCCACCCGGCGGTGATGCGGGCGATGCGGACGCGCTGCGGGTGGTCGCCGACCGGCACCGAGACGATCTTCTGCCCGGAGGCGAAGTCGATCGCGGTGATCTGGTCGGAGCCGCTCTCGGAGATCACGCACGCGCGGCCGTCCCCGCTGACCGTGGCCCAGTAGGGCTTGGCGGCGGTGACGAGCGGGCCCTGGTCGAGCGTCGCGCGGTCGACCACCGCGGCGTAGTCGTCCATCGTCCCGGCGACGCAGAGCTTGCTGCCGTCGGGGCTCATGGACAGGCCGTGGTGGCGCGAGTCGTTGACGAACGTCTTGCGGTCGTCGCTCGTGTTCGGGTTCTTCGGCAGCGTCTTCACGCGGGTGACCCGGTCGGTGGCCACGTCGTACTCCACGAAGCCGTTGAAGAACGACACCTGGAAGTACAGCTTCTGCTGGTCCGGGCTGAACACCGCGGGCCGCACCGAGTTCGACAGGTCGCCGCGGCCGAACGCGTCGAGCCGGGCGCGCATGTCGATCGTCTTGACGGTCTGGAACGTGGTCGTGTCGACCACGGTGATGTGCCGGTCGCCCTTCAGCCAGTCCTGGTCCGGGGCGTCGAAGTCGTTGTTGACCTCGCCGATCGACATGTTCCAGAGGTAGCGGCCACCGTTGGTGAAGACGTTCTCGTGCGGCTTGTCGCCGGTGCGGAACGAGCCGAGCTGGCGGCCGGTGTCGATGTCCAGCACGTGCACGGTGTTGGAGGTCGACGCCGACACCGCGACCCTGGTGCCGTCGGGGGAGACGGCCATGTGGTCGGAGCGGAAGCCCGACACCGGGAACCGCCACCTGACCCGGCCGGTGGCGAGCTCGATCGAGACGACGTCGGCGAAGCTCGGGCGGGAGACGACCATGGCCGTGCCGTCGGGCGTGGCGTACATGTCGTCCACGAACTGGTCGTGGCCCTCGCCCGGTCCCTGCCGGATGCCGAGGAAGAACGCGAGCTTGATCGGGTTGAGGTAGATCTCGGTGAGCCGCTGGGTCTTGTCGGGGATCACGTTGAGGCGACCGATCCTCGCGAAGTCGCCGGTGGACTTGACGACGTCGGCGGTGCCGTCCCAGTTGTTGCCGACGAACATCACCTCGCGCAGGTCGGGTGCAGCGCCCGCGGCGGCGGCCGGCGTGGTGACGCAGGCGGCGAGAACGGTCACCGCGGCGGCGACGCGGGTGACGCGGCGCGTGAGAGCGCTCCCGGAAAGGGCTTTCCGTGCAGGGTCGGAACTGGCGGTCATCGCTTCTCCGAGTGAAGTCGGTGCCCCGGGAGGGGCGGGAACGCGGGCGGGCTCCGCGGCCGGGACGAGGTTCGCAGGGTCTCGGAGGGGAACTCACCCCGTGGGAAGATCTGAAATCGGCCGAGTTCAGATCTTGCTACTGGATAGTAGGGTCGGAGTGACGCCGACCACAAGACCCGCGGGGCGCAACCGCCGCGGGCCAGTCGACGGAGGTGCCGTGGCAGGCAGGATCACCCCGGCGGAGGGGCGCTACGGCGGCAAGGACGCGGCGCAGCGACGGGAAGAGCGGCGCGAGCGGTTCCGGCAGGCCGGTCTGGAGATGTTCGGCGCGGGGCCCGGTTACCGGGGCACCCGGCTCGGTGACCTGTGCAAGGCGGCGGGGCTGTCCAGCCGCCAGTTCTACGAGGAGTTCCGCACCCTGGAGGACCTGCTCGCCGACCTGCACCTGCACGTCAACGACGTGGCGGCGGGCGCGGTCGCCGAGGCCCTCCCGCGGTTGCTGCACCTGAGCACGGCCGAGTTCCTGCCGCTGGCCGTGCGCGCCTACGTGAAGGGCGCGTGCGCCGACCTGCGGCACGCCCGCATCGCCTACGTCGAGGTGGTCGGCGTCAGCCCGCGGATGGACCGCCAGCGGCTCGAACGGCGCGCGCTGTGGGTGGAGCTGATCGACCGGCTGGCGGGGGAGGCCGTCGCGCGCGGCGAGATCCCGCCCGGCAACCACCGCACCACGGCCGCGGCCATCATCGGCGCCGTCAACGGGCTCATGCACGACTGGGTCGTCGGGTGGGTCGACGCGACGCTGGACGAGGTCGCCGACGAGCTGGCCCAGATGGTGCTGGGCCGGTACCGGGTCGCCGGATGATGTGAGCGCTCACAGCGCCGCGTCGAGGATGTCGAATCGATTCGATGGTGACAGGCCCGCGTTCTTGACGTGACCCGGCGCGGCTCTGCAATGTTAACGCTCACTTAACGTTGTGCTGCGAGGGGAGAACGCGATGCCGAGGAAGTCCTGGCAGGCCGTCTGGGCGGCTGCCGCGGTGGTCGCCGCCGCGCTGCTGCCCGCCACACCGGCGGTCGCCGAGTCCAACGGCGGCACGCGGGTGATGCCGCTGGGCGACTCGATCACCGAGGGCACCCAGGTGCCCGGCGGCTACCGGATCGGGCTCTGGCAGCGGTTCGGCGGCGGTGGGTACCGGGTGGACTTCGTCGGCTCGCAGTTCAACGGCCCCGCCTCGCTGGGCGACCACGACCACCAGGGGCACCCCGGCTGGCGCATCGACCAGATCGACGCGAACATCACCGGCTGGCTGCGCAACACGACCCCGCGCACCGTGCTGCTGCACATCGGCACCAACGACGTGCTCCAGAACTACAACGTCGCCGGCGCACCCGGCCGCCTGTCGGCGCTGGTCGACCGGATCACCGCGACCGTGCCGAACGCCGACGTGTTCGTCGCGACGATCATCCCGCTGGCCAACCAGTCGCAGGAGGCGGCGGCGCGCTCGTTCAACGCCACGATCCCCGGCATGGTGCAGAGCAAGGTGAACGCGGGCAAGAAGGTGCACCTCGTGGACATGCACGCCGCCCTCACCACCGGCGACCTGATCGACGGCGTCCACCCGACCGCGACCGGCTACGACAAGATGGCCGCCACCTGGTACGCCGCGCTGCGGGCCGTGCCGGGCGCCATCGGCGACCCCGTGGCCGCGGGCAAGCGGCTGGTGGGCGTGCCCTCGGGCCGGTGCGCGGACGTGCCGGGGTCCAGTACGGCGAACGGCGCCCAGGCACAGCTGTGGGACTGCCACGGCGGCGCCAACCAGGGCTGGACGTACACCGCGGGCAAGCAGCTGGTCGGGTACGGCTCCAAGTGCCTCGACGCCTACGGCTGGGGCACCACCAACGGCACGAAGGTCGTGACCTGGGACTGCTCCGGCGGCGCGAACCAGCAGTGGAACGTCAACGCCGACGGGACCATCACCAACGCGGCGTCGAACCTGTGCCTGGACGCCTCCGGACGGGCCACGGCCAACGGGACGCTGCTGGTGCTGTGGTCGTGCTCGGGACAGCCGAACCAGCAGTGGCGGCTCGGGTAGCCGCTGCGGGGCGGGTCGCGGCCGGACGGCTCCGGCCGCGGCTCACAGGTCGGCCAGCGGCACCGGCCGGCCCAGCAGGAACCCCTGCGCCTGGTCGCAGCCCAGCTCCCGCAGCACGTCGAGCTGCTCGGCCTGCTCCACCCCTTCCGCGATGACGCTCAGGTCGACCGCGTGGGCCATGGCGATGATGCTCGTGACGATCGCCTCGGCCTCCGCGGACCGGCCCAGGCCCGACGTGAACGACCGGTCGATCTTGAGCGTGTCCAGCGGCAGGGTGAGCAGCTGGGCGAGCGAGGAGTAGCCGGTGCCGAAGTCGTCGATCGCGAGCCGCACGCCCAGGTCGCGCAGCGCCGACAGGGTGCGGGCGGCCAGTGCGGGATCGCGCATCAGGGCGCTCTCGGTGATCTCCAGGCAGAGCGACTCCGGGGGCAGGCCCGCCTCGTGGGTGGCGTGCCGGATGGCCGAGACGAGCCACGGGTCGTCGAGCTGGCGGGCCGACAGGTTCACGGTCAGCTGCAGGTGCGGGGCCAGCACGGCGAGCTCGCGGGTCGCGGTGTGCAGCATGTGCGCGCCGATGATGTTGATCAGGTCGCTCTCCTCGGCGAGCGTGATGAACTCGCCGGGGGAGATGAGGCCGTAGCGGGGGTGCGTCCAGCGCAGCAGGCCCTCCACGGCCGTGCGGCGGCCCGTGGCGACGTCGATGATCGGCTGGTAGGCGAGCCACAGCTGGTCGCTCAGCGGCGCGCGGCGCAGGTCCTGCTCCAGCTGCAGCCGGCGCTGGATGCGGTCGCGCAGCTCCACGTCGAAGAACGCGATGCGGCCGCGGCCGTCGGTCTTCGCCCGGTACATGGCGAGGTCGGCGTCGCGCAGCAGGTCGGCGCCGTCGCGGGCGTCGCTCGGGTCGGCCAGCACGATGCCCACGCTCGCGTCGACGTGCAGCTGCCGGCCCTGCACGGTGATCGGCCGGTTGAGCTCGGCGCGCACGTGGCCGGCCAGTGCGTGCGCCTCCTCGGGGCCGGTCACGCCGTAGGCGATGACGGTGAACTCGTCGCCGCCGAGCCTGCCCACCACGTCACCCCGGCGGGAGCTGCGGCTCAGCCGCGTGCCGACGACCCGCAGCACCTCGTCGCCTGCGCTGTGGCCCAGCGAGTCGTTGATGACCTTGAACTTGTCCAGGTCGATGAACAGCACCGCGGTGAGCCCCGAGCGGTGCGCCCGCGCGGCCGGGCTGAGCCGGTTGATCGTCACCGTGCGGTTGCACAGGCCGGTCAGCGCGTCGTGCGTCGCCTCGTGCTCCAGCCTGCTGTCCATCAGGCGGCGCTCGGTGATGTCGGTGAACGACACGACCGTCGCCGACGGCAGCCGGCCGTCCTGGTTGAGCGCGCGGGCGCTCAGCGACAGCCAGACGCGGGTGCCGTCCGGCCGCAGCGCGCGCAGGATGCGGCCGTGCTGCGAGCGGCCCGTCGCCCTGGTGATCGCGGACGGGAACTGGTCCACCGGCACCGGACGGCCCGCCTCGTCGTGCAGCTCGGTCAGCGACGCCGCCTGACCGATGGCGTCCTGCGCGCGCACGCCGAGAATCCGTTCGGCCGCCGGGTTGACCGACTCGACCAGGCCGGTCGGGCCGACCACCAACACGCCCTCCTCGATCGCGGCGACCACGGCCGTGAAGTGGCGCTCGGCCCGGCGGCGCGCGGTCTCGTCAGCGCAGATCAGCACGTAGCCGTCGGCCATCCGCGCCACGGACACCCGCACCGCCAGCGCCTCGCCGTCGGAGCGGTGGTGCTCCGCTTGGACCACGCCACCCGCCTCCAGCACGGCGGCCGGGTACAGCGCGGCGCCGACCACGGCGCCGATGGGCTGCCCGATCGCGTCGGCCGCGCGGTGCCCGTAGACGTGCTCGGCGCTGGGGTTCCAGCTGGTCACGACGCCGTCCGCGGTGGTGGCGATCAACGCGTCGCTGACGTGCGCGACGAGCGCGGCCTGGTAGGTCAGCGCCGCGGCGGCCGCCTTCTGCTCGGTGACGTCCCGCATGATCACCTGGAACGCCGGCCGGCCCTCCCAGGTCGTGCGCACCGACACCGACTCGACGTCCAGGGTGCCGCCGCCGCGCCGCAGCAGCACGGCGTCCGCGGGGTCGCTGGTCGCGCCCGGCACGGTCAGCTTCTCGATCCGCCGCAGCATGTCGGACTGCGAGTCCGGGTGGACGAAGTCGGTGATCGGCCGCCCGAGCAGGTCGCCCTCGGACTGCGCCCGCACGAACCGGACCGCTGTCGGGTTCGCGTACACGAGCACACCGGCCTCGTGCACCACGATCGCGTCCGGCGACAGGTCCACCAGCAGCCGGTAGCGGTCGGCGAGGTCGGCCAGCTCCTGCTGCTGGGCGTGCCGCCGGGTCACGTCCGCGGCGACGCCGACCAGCGCCCGCTCACCACCGCGGGCCGAGACGCGGGCGTGGAACAGCAGCCAGCGCCGGCCGCCGGGGGTCTCCAGCGGCTGCTCCAGCTCGAACTCCTGCCACGCCGAGGCCGCCCGCGCCGCCACGGTCAGCGGCGCGACGAGCTCGGTCAGCCGGGCGCGCACGGCGTCGGCGTCCGCACCGGGCAGGCCGAGCACCGAGTCGAGGCCCGCCGTCCAGCCGAACCGGTCGGTGCCCAGGTCCAGCCACCACGCCACGGCGGCACCGACCGAGAGCGCGAGGTCGGCCAGCAGCTCGTGGTCGAACTCGGCGTCGCCGGTCAGGCCGCTCACGTCGTCGCTCCCAGATCCGATCGTCCCCCGGACTCGCGGTGGCGTGGCCATCGTGAAGTCCTACTACACACCGTGCCAGAGCCGCACCCGTCTGGCGTGAACACGGTGAGCCGTTATATCCGGTCGCCGGGAGCGACGGGCGGCCAGGGGTCCCGTCAACAGTCCATTGTAGACTGCCGATTGATGTGTTCGCGAGCCGACCGACCCGTTTATGCTGGTGTGAGGTGTCGGCCCTCGGTGTGGGGGAGCGGGATATGGTCGCGCGTGGTGTGGGTGTCTGCGGAATCGGCGTCGTCAGCGCGTACGGCTGGGGCCGCCAGTCGCTCTGGGACGGTCTGGTGAGCGGGAGACCGGCCGCCGTCGTGGTGCCTGAGCTGGCCCGTTTCCCCGGCGACACCGTCTGGGCGGCGTGCGTGGGCGAGGGCGGCGACCCGGCCGACGGACCGAGCCGGTTCACCCAGGCCATGCGGGCCGCGGCCAGGGAGGCGGTCGAGGACGCCGGTGCGCGCGGCTGGCAGCCGGGCCGCCGGGTCGGTCTGCTGCACGCCGTCGTGCTCGGCGAGGTCGACCTGTGGCGCGAGTTCTACGTCACGCGCGGAGGCGATCTGCCGGTGCACGACTACCTGGCGTTGATGCCGTCCACCCCGATGTCGATGTTCATGCAGGAATACGGTTTCCACGGTCCGGCCATGAACGTCTCGGCGATGTGCGCGTCCGGCAACGCCGGGCTCATCACCGCCAAGGCCTGGCTGGACGCCGGAATCGTCGACGACGTCGTGTTCGTGGCGACGGACCTGTCCCTCACCCCGGAGAACGTGGCCCACTTCGTCCGCCTGGGAGTGGCCATCGTGGACGCCGAGCCGCTCGACGCGTGCCGGCCGTTCCAGCAGGGCAGCCGCGGCTTCGTGATGGGCGAGGCGTCCGTGGCGTTCGTCCTGTCGCGCCGCGCGTCCAACCCGTACGCGATGACGCTCGGCGGCGCGATGTCGCACGACGCCTACCACGTGACCTCGATCGACCCGCGGCTCGACCAGATCACCACCTGCTTCACCGACGCGCTCGACAACGCCGGCGTGAGCGCCGCCGACGTGCGCTACCTCAACGCCCACGGTCCCGGCACGGCCCAGTGCGACGCCGCCGAGGCCGCCGTGCTGGAACAGCTGTTCGGACCGGACACCGGCATCTACTCGGTGAAGCCGCTGACCGGCCACTGCCAGGGCGCCGCGTCCGCCGTGGAGGTCGCGGTGACGGCCATGGCCTACGACCGCGGGGTCGTCCCCGCGCCACCGGTCGTCGCACCGGGACACCCGCGGCTGCTCAACGGGCCCACACCGGTCGCGGACGGCATCACGATCAAGTCGTCGCTGGGCATGGGCGGGCACAACTCGGCCGTCGTGCTGGCACCACCGGCCTGAGCCGCGCCGCCGGTCAGAGGTCCAGCACCAGCCGCGGTGAGCGGGACCGGGACACGCAGATCATCATCACGTCGCCGCAGTCCTGTTCGGCCGCGGTGAGGACGGAGTCCCGGTGGTCCGGCACGCCGTCGAGCACGCCCGTCTCGCACGTGCCGCAGGTGCCCTCCCGGCAGGACGACAGCACGGACACCCCGGCCCGTTCGACGGCGTCGAGCACGGACTGTCCCGCCGGCACCCGCACCGTGGTCCCGGTCTGCGCCAGCTCGACCTCGAAGTCCTGCCGCGGTCCCTCGCCGGCGCCGGGCTTCGGCGCGAACCGTTCGACGTGGAGGGTGCCCTCCGGCCACCGCGCGCAGTGCTGCTCGACCGCGGCCAGCAGGCCTTCCGGGCCGCAGCAGTACACGGCCGTGCCCTCCTCGGGTTCGCCCAGCAGCGCGGCCAGGTCCAGCAGGCCGTGCTCGTCCTCGGGGCGCAGCTCCACCGCGGGCAGGTGCTCCAGCTGCGCGCGGAACGCCATGGAGGACCGCGTCCGGCCGCCGTAGACGAGCCGCCAGTCACCTCCCGCCGCCGTCACCGCGGCGATCATCGGCAGGATCGGCGTGATGCCGATGCCGCCCGCGATGAACAGGTGCCGCTTCGCCTCGACGAGCTCGAAGTGGTTGCGCGGCCCGTGCACCTCGACCTCCTGCCCGGCGGTGAGCACCTCGTGCACGTGCCGCGAGCCGCCGCGGCCGCCCGGTTCGAGCAGGACGGCCACCTGGAGGACCGCGGTGTCGGCCGGGTCGCCGCACAGCGAGTACTGGTGCACCACCCCGTCGGCGAGCACCAGGTCGACGTGCGCGCCCGGCGTCCACCGCGGCAGCGGGTCACCCGCGGGGTGCCGCAACGTCAGCAGCACCACCCCGTCGGCGACCGGTTCCTTGCGTTCCAGCAGCAGTTTCACGGCGTGTGCCCCGCAGGGTGGGCGAGCAGCCAGTCCCACAGCTCGACCGGGCCCTCGAACTCGCGTTCCGCCGCGCAGTGGCAGGTCGCGCGGAGCCGGTCGGTGCCGGGCACCCAGTGGACGCGGTTGACCCGCTCGCCGGTGAGCGCGTTCACGCCGGCTCGCACAGGCGCCCGAGCATCCGCCGCGCGGCCAGCCCGCCGGTGTCGATGTTGATCGACAGCTCCTGGTAGCCCTCCGGTTCGGACGCGATGACCTGCTCCAGCACGTTCAGCGCCACGACGTCCTGCAGCACGACGGTGCGGTTGCTCTCCGCGAGGAACGCCGAGACCTCCTCGTCGCCGAGCGCGAAGTCCCGTGCCACGGCCCAGAAGTCGTGCGTCGAGGTCTCGGTCTCCGGCGTGATCGCGTACACGACCTCGACGTGGAACGCGTCCGGGTCGGTGCCGTCGGGGTTCGGCGTGGACCCGACCGGCGCGATGCGGCTGTGCAGCTTGTACAGGCACGGCGGCGTGTACTCGATGTCCTGCCAGCGCGCGATCCGGCCCTCCAGGCCCGTCGACTTCGAGTAGAACGGCGGGCACTCCGCGTCGTCCATGTGCCGCGAGACGTAGATGATGCCCGCGTCCTCGTCGACCTCGGTCGTGATCGGGGTGGACGCGACCTCCGGTGTGCCGATGTAACCGCCGTGCAGGTAGGTCTCGTGCGAGAGGTCCAGCAGGTTGTCCACGAGCAGCGAGTACCTGGCCTGCAACGGCTCCATGCCGCACACCGTCGTGTAGTCCGGCGCGACGAGCCACGGCGCCCGCGGGATGCGCGCCGCGTCGGCCTTCTCCGGGTCGCCGATGAACACCCACACGAACGAGTCCTGCTCCACCACGGGGTAGGGCAGCAGCCGGGCCGTGCGCGGGATGCGGGTCTGCCCCGGCACGGCGACGCACCGGCCGCCCGCGTCGTAGGTGAACCCGTGGTAGCCGCACACCACCTGGTCGTCGACGAGCCGCGACGGCGCCTGCGACAGCGGGAACCGCCGGTGCACGCACCGGTCCGGCATCGCCGTCACCGCACCGCCACGGGTGCGCCAGAACAGGATCGGCTCACCGCAGACGGTGCGGCTGAACAGGTCGTGCTCGATCTCGGACCCGTACGCGGCGACGTACCACTGGTCGCGCGGAAAGCCGGTCATTCGGGCTCCTTCGCCGGTGTTGCTCCGTGGTGGGAGAGCACAGCGTGGCGGAGACCACCGCACGCGGCGAAGCGCCGTTTCCGGAAAATGGAAGCCCTGACGCCGTTAGCCGCAGAGCGCTCGGGAGATCGCCTGAGCGCTGGTGCGCACGAGCGGCGCCAGCGCGTGCGGCGTCATGGTGCCGTGCCGCACCACCAGCGACACGGCGGCGACGACCTCGCCGTGCTCATCGTGGACCGGCGCGCCGACCGAGAGGGCGTCCATGGTCACCTGCCGGTCGCTGACCGAGAAGCCGTTCGACCGGACGGCGGCGAGCATCCGCCGCAGCTGGGCCGGATCGGTGACGGTCCTGGCGGTGTAGCGGTCGATCGGACCGCTCAGCACGTCCTCCTGCACCTCGACCGGCGCGTGCGCGAGCAGCACCAGGCCGACACCGGTGGCGGTGAGCGCGAACCGGTCGCCCACGCGGGTCAGCACCGGCACGGCGACCGACCCCGCGATCCGCTCGACGAACACGACCTCGGTGCCCTCCCGGACGGCGAGCTGCACGTTCTCCCTCGTGACCTGGGACAGGTCCTCCAGGAACGGCAACGCGGTCTCCCGCAACCCCGGACCGCGCGGCGCGAGCGAGCCGAGCTCCCACAGCCGCAGCCCGATCCGGTAGAGCCCGTCCGCACCCCGCTCGGCGGCACCCCACGCGCACAGCTCCTGCATCAGCCGGTGCGCGGTCGACAACGGCAACCCGGCCCGCCGCGCGAGGTCGCTCAACGTCAGCTCGCGATGCTCGGCGTCGAACGCGTCGAGCAGCTGCAGCGCACGGCCGATGACCGGTCCGGTGGGACCGGTGGGCCGGCCTCGACGCGGGGCACTCACCCCGTCATCTTGCCCGGGGTGGTGTGCGACCTGGAT
Source organism: Lentzea sp. NPDC036955 (assembly GCF_055608005.1). Lineage (NCBI taxonomy): Bacteria > Bacillati > Actinomycetota > Actinomycetes > Pseudonocardiales > Pseudonocardiaceae > Lentzea > Lentzea sp. NPDC036955. Next base: position 354,216 of record NZ_JBVJRC010000002.1, read on the forward strand.
CAAGTCAGGTGGGCAGGCGGCGGGTCCTGGTGAGCTGCTCGGCGATGTCGCGCAGCTTGAGGTTGGTGTGCTGGCTCGCGCGGGTGAGCACCGCGAACGCCTGGTCGGCGGTGATCTGGTGGCGTTCCATCAGGATGCCCTTGGCCTGGCCGATCAGGTCGCGGGTCGCCACCGCCGCGCTCAGCTGGCTGCGTTCCTGGGCGGAGGCGAGCGCGATCGCAGCGTGCCCGGCGAACAGGCTGCCGACGTGCCACGACTCGTCGTCGAACGCACCCGTCCGCGCGGAGTACAGGTTGAGCGCGCCGAGGTCCTCGTCCTGCACGAACAGCTGGAACGACAGCATGCTGCCGACCTCCAGGTCCGCGGCCTTCCCGGTGAACACGGGCCACCGGTCGTCACCGGCGACGTCGGGGACGGAGACGATCTTCTCGTCGTACAGGGCGGTCAGGCAGGGACCCTCACCGGACGCGAGCTGCGCCTGGTCGACCTCGCACGGCAGGTCACCGGTCGTGGCGACGGTCCGGATCTCCCTGCGGCCGAGCACGGTCATGATGCCCGCGTGCTCGGCACCCGGAATGGTCCCGGCCGCGGCGTGGACGATCGCGTCCATCGTCTCCTGCTCGCCGTGCTGCTGCTGGAGCGCACGGGCGATCCTGGTCAGGTGCGCAGCCAGGTCCGGTTCGCGCTCGGCGGGGAGTCCGAGGTGGCCCTCACCCGGCGGGCCTGCGGTGTCGGTGGCCATGCGGGTGGTTACCCGGAACGGCCGCCGGTACACGGGTGCGGTACGGGTGCACGGAGTGGAACGGCGCATCCGTGCGCTGGAGTCGCGCCGGGCCCGGCTCAAGACGCGGGCCGGCAGGGCGTCGAGCTCGGGTGACGTCAGCACGGCCATGGCCGCGCCGGCCGAGGCGCGCCTGCACGCGGCGCAGGCACGACAGCGGTTGCGGGAGAGTCTGATCAGCTCCGCGCGTGCGCACGAGCGGGCAGCCGCTGCCCACACGCGTGCGGCGGAGCACGGGGGCATGGGCGTCGCGGAACACCGGGCCGCAGCCGCGCAGCACCGCCGTGGCCGACCGCGAGAGCGCTGCCAAATCGTGATCACGAAAACCCCCAGTCCTCTGTGGAACCAGGCGTAGCACCGGACCCGGCAGGGAACTCCCGGTCCGCCGGGCCCGGTGCGCCGGACGCGGCGGCACCGCGCGTGTGGTCGGGCTGTGTTCGGCAGTGTTGTTCAACAGCCAGCAACCGCGCGGGTCCGGTAGCGCGGTGCGGATCTGCGTTCGCGCGATCCGCACCGCGTTCGCCGGTTCACCACGCCGCTGGCGGGTATGCCGCACGGACGGAAGCCGACCTCCAGGAGGAGAGTGCCGTGACCGGACCGGACCGGGACGAGGAGACGGTGCAGCGGGGCGCTGCGGAGGAAGCGAGCGGCACACCCCTGACCGAGACGGAGGCCGAGGTGTCGCGGCGGCCGCCGAGCGACACCCCCGAGGACGTACCAGACGAGGACGGTCGCGGGAACAAGGGCATGGGCCTCGGCGGTGACGACGTCGAGTGAGACCGGACGAGCCGGTGGTACAGCAGCGGCGGTTCGCCGGCCGCAGCTCGCGTGGTCGGGTGAGGTGGCCCGGCGCGCGAAGGAGCTGGAACGCGGCAACTGCGTGACCTGACCGGCCACCCGGCGCGGTCCGCTGTTCCCGGACGAGCGGTCCTCACGGGCACCCCGTCGACAGGTCGTTGCAGAACGAGCACATTCCGCGCGACGGCCGATCACATCGGCGCGGCATCGTCGAGCACGTCGGACACACCCGGCGCGCGACGACGAGGAGATGAACCAGTGGTGATGCGGGGACACGCGGGCGGCAACGGACTTCGCACCGCCTGCGCGGTGGTGCTCGTGCTCGTGGTGACGGCCTGTGCGACACCGCCGGAGGCCGGCACCGTCCACTCGGGAGGTGGCAGCTCCCGGGTGGACGGTGACGGCAGCATCCCGGAGAACGAGAGCATCTCGTTGCAGGACGACGACCACCCCGCCATCGCCAACCTCGACCCCGCACTGCTCGCGGCGGTGCGGGCGGCGGCCGTGGACGCCGCGGCGCGCGGGGTGGAGCTGAAGGTGACGTCGGGCTGGCGCAGCAAGCGGTACCAGCAGCGGCTGCTGGACGAGGCCACCGCGCGGTACCGCAGCGCGGAGGAGGCCCGCAAGCTCGTGCACCCGCCGGAGAAGTCGAAGCACGTGACCGGGCACGCCATCGACATCGGGCCGACCGCCGCCGCGGACTGGTTGGTCCAGCACGGCGCGGACCACGGGCTCTGCCAGGCGTTCGCCAACGAGATGTGGCACTTCGAGCTGCTGACCACGCCTGGCGGCCAGTGCCCGCAACCGCAGGGCACCGCACTGGGCTGAACCCTTCCGATTCCTTTCACCGCCTCCACGGGTCCACACCCCCGAAGTGCCGGCGTCGGGTGACACCGGCCGGAGCCAGAGGGGGAAGGACAGCGGCCACCCGCACGTGGGTGCTCGTGACGACCGCGCTGACGGCGGTCAGAACGGACCTCGGCGCGTCGGTCACCGAGCTGGAGTGGACGGTCAACGGCTACGCGCTGAGCTTCGCCGTGCTGCTGCTGACGGCAGCGGCGGGGTTGCCGGAGCGGATCGGTCCCGGATACCGGCATCGGGCGTCAGGTGCTGGGCACCGGGTGCGCGCGGGTCCAGTCGTCCACGTGGAACGGTCCCGCTCCCTCCGGCACCACCCCGGCCGCGTGGGCGGCGACCGCGGCGGGGACCTGCCCGTCGGCCAACCCGAGCCGGTCGCGGTAGTCCGCCGCGAACGCCGCCGCGACCTCCGCCGAGGACAGCCCCGGCGCGTAGTCGGCCAGCCCGGCGATCGAGCTCTCCCGCAGTCCGTAGCCCAGCGCCTGCGACACCGCGGTGAGCACGGCGCGGACCTCGTCCGACACGGCGACCTGGACGACGGTGCTGAACAGCGACCCGGTCGCGGTGACCCGCTGGGCCGAGCCCACGACCTTGGCGGTGCCCGCCACGTTGATGCTGTACTCGCCGGGGCAGTACTCGCCGTCGACCTCGCCGACGCGGGCGTCGACGTCACCGAGCCCGCGCAGCACCCGCACGTGGCTCTCGGCGTTGGCGGCGAACGTGGCGCTGCCGGCGTGCCGGATTCCGGTGGTGCGGTCGAGGTGGTCGATCACGACGGCACCGGCGTCGTAGGCGACCATCCGCCCGCCCGGCGAGCGCACCACCGTCGCGAACCCCGCCGCACGGGCCACCTCGGTGGCCTTCGCGATGCCGGGTGAACGGAGGTCACGGCCGCTGAACGCGACCGTCGGGCCGTGCGGCACGTAGATGTGGACGAGCTCCGACCACGTCGCGGTGGGGGCGCGCAGCAGCAGGGCCGGGACCACCAGTTCGGTGGGTGCGGGGCCGGTGCTGCCGGTGGCCAGCAGCCGGGGGAGGTCGAGGTCGTTCGCAGGAGACACGCGACGATTCTCGACCACCGCCCCGATGACCGTCGCGGTGAGCCGGTCACGACCCCAGCAGCACCAGGAACTCCGCCCTGCTGCGCTCGATCCGCGCACCCAGGTCGAGTGCCTGCCTGCTCGTCCCGGCCGACAGCTCCGCACGGGCGACGGTCCGCGCCTCCTCGCACTGGGTGCGCAGCAACGTCCGCAGCTGCCCGTCGAAGTCGGCGTCCCGCGCGCCGCCGGCCGCGGCCAGCTCGGCGGGCGTGATCATGCCGGGCATGTCGTGGCCCGCGTGCTCACCGGACTCCGACCGGCCCGCCCGCGCGAGCACCTCCCTGGCCTGGACCAGCTCAGCTCGATAACCGGCACCGAGCTGCTCGGCCACCGGACGCAGCGCGGAGCCGGGACGGCCGGCGACCAGCGCCAAGGCGGCCAGCGCCGACTCGTTCTGCGGGATCACGAGGTCCACGAACGCCAGGTCCGTCGCGGTCGGCCCGGCTGGCGACGAGACGGCAGGCGACGAGACGGCAGGCGACGGGACAGCGGCCGGTGGTGCCTCGGCCACCGCACCACACCCCGTCGGCAGGACCGCCGCCAGCAGGACCACCGCGACGTGCAGGACCCGCACTACGGGCGGCCGTCCGGTCCGCACTTGACGATCCGGTTGATGCAGTCGCGCACGCGCTGCGCCATCTCGGCCTCGGGCCACACGTTGAAGAAGTCGCCGTGCATCGTGTAGCCGGGACCGGACGACAGCCTGAACCGCGCCGGGTCGCCGTTGGCCGGGTAGCGCAGCACCTGGCGCAGCTTCGGCACGGGCACGGGGTGTGTGGCCGGGCAGTCGCCCGCGACCGGGTAGGACATGTGGCTCTTGTGGTCGGCGGAGTCGAGGTCCTTGCCGTTCCAGCACTGCGGGAAGTCCAGGTAGGACTCGATCATCGTGCCGGCCGGGCAGTTCACGAAGTCCTTCGAGGCGCCGACATGGCCGGCGTGCAGGCACGACCAGCGCGACCGCGTGCTGCCGTCCGGCGCGGTGGCCTTGGCGTTGCCCGCGACGATCCGCAGGCCCCGCGGCAACGGCTGGGTGCGGGCGATCACGTCGTCGCGCACGCCCTCGCCGAGGTAGTAGAACGTGGTGCCGGTCGGCTCGACGGGCTGGCCGTCGACCAGCAGGGTGGGCACCCAGTACGACGACAGGTCGGTCTTGGGGCTGCACGTGCTCGTCGCGCCGCCCAGGCTCGTCACGTCCGAGCGGGCGTTGGTGGAGACGTTGCCGAAGAAGCTGTGCATGTGCGAGACACCGGGCAGGTTCGGGAAGACGATCGGGTCGTCCGGCAGCCGGTGGGTGAACGGGCACTCGGCCACGAACTCCGCCACGCGCACCGCGTTCGGCGGGATCGGCGCCTGCGGCGGCAGGGGAGCGACGGCCTCGGTGGTGGGCGGAGTGGTGGCCGGGGTGGTCGCCGGTGCGGAAGCGGGAGCGGGAGTCCCGGGAACGGCCTTCGCGGTGCGGGTCTGCGCGGCGGGCGTCGTGGTCGTGGTCGGCGCGACCGCGGCCGGCGGTGGCTTGGGCGGTGAGAAGAACATCGCGTTCGCGGTCACCGCGGACGCCGCGACACCGGCCACGGCGAGGACCGCGATCAGGACGCGCCTCCGCAGCCGTGACGGGGTGGGGGCGTGGGTCATCGGAAGTCCTTTCGGGCAGGGTGGACTGACACAGGGGTGGAACGGGACGAACGGACGCGAGCGGGAGCTCAGCCCGCGTCGCGGTAGGCCTCGCCGGCCTGGTTCGGGGTGCCGCCGGGGGCGTAGAGGCCGGTGCCGGGCTTGTCGGCGGGCAGCGCGAACCACGCGTACCGCTCGACGTGCGGCAGGCCCTCCATCATCGCGCTGGAACCGCGGGCGAACGCCGCGAGCTGCGCCTGGGTCGGGTAGCGGGGTGTGCCGCCGGAGAAGTCGATGAGCGAGTACTCGGTGAGCCACACCGGTTTGCCGTACCGCGCGTGCACCGCGTCGAGGTAGTTCTTCAGGTGCTGCACGGCCGCCGCGCTGAAGTCCGACCCGTACCAGTGCACGGTGATGAAGTCGACCCGCAGGCCGCGCTGGGCCGCACCGGTCATGAACCGGTCGAGCCAGCCGCCCGGCTTGTCACCGCTGTGCGCGACGGCGGGGCTGCCGAGCCGCAACCCGGTGGCGGCGAGCTTCGGCCACAGGTCGAGCGCCTGCTCCGGCGTCATGTTGGCCTGATCGGGGAAGTCCGGCTCGTTGAACCCGAGCAGCACCTTCCCGTTGGCCTTCGCGCGGGCGATCGTGGCGTCGTCGGTGAACTTCGCGCCCCAGATCATCGGCACGAACTCGACGTTCGGCGGCGTGGCGATGCCGTCCGGGTGCACGGCCCAGTTGTAGTACCACCCGGCGCGCACGTCGGTGAGCGCCTTGCCGACGCCGGAGAAGTTCCACGTGCTGACGCCCTTCTTCGCCGACGCCGCAACGGGTTTCGGCGCCGCGGCGGGCACGGGCGGTGCGGCCACCGTCGTCGAGGACGGCGGCGCCGTGGACGGCGCTGGTGACGGAGTGGTGGTGATGGCCGGCGGTGTGGTCGTGGGCGCGCTCTGGGAGGTGGTCGCGGACACCGCGCGGGTGACCGGTTCCTCCTTCGAGGGCAGCACGGCGACCACGATGCCCGCGGCCAGCACGGCGGCCGCCGCGGCGGCGATCGGTTTGACCAGCGCGCCCTGCAGGAACACCCCGAACTTGCCGGTCGCCGCCGTGGACGTCGTGGTGGCGGCGGGCGCCGTGGTGACGGGGGAGATGCTCACCTGCGTCCCGACGAGCGCCGACTGGTCGAGCCCGAACCCGAACGCGGCGGGCAGCGGCACCAGCGGCAGCCGGGCGATCAGTCCCTCGACCGCGGCCAGGTCGTACCCGCACCGCTCACACCGGGGGCAGCCGCGGCTGTGCCGGACGATCCGCTTGCGCCACAACGGGCTGGGGTCACCGTCCCAGTCGGCGACGACCTCGGCCAGCTCGGGGCAGCGCGGCGTGCGCTCCAGCGTCCGCACGACGATCCGCGCGGCGTCGAGCTGCGCCTTGACCCGCTGCACCCGCACGGCGGTGTGCTGCGGCGTCAGCTCCAGCGCGTCGGCGACCTCGGTGCGGGTCAGCCGGCCGGCCGCCTCCAGCCACCACAGCGACAGCAGTTCGCGTTCGTCGGCGCTGAGCCAGCGGGTGGCCGCGACGACCTCGCGCCGCTGCCCGGACAGCTGCAACCGCATGATCGTGAGGTCGACGAAGTCAGCGCCGGGGTCGGCGACGTCCTCCAGGACCGGTCCGGTGACCGGGACCCGCTGGTTTTCGCGGTGCCGCAGCCGGATCTGGTTCATCGCGATCACGACGAGCCACGACCGGAACCCGGCCGGGTCGCGCAGCGAGGACAGCCCGTGCACCGCGCGCAGCATGGTCTCCTGGACCACGTCGTCGGTGTCGGCGTGACCGCCGAGCGCGTGCCCCACGATGTTGTAGACGAGGGGCAGGTATCCGCTCACCAGGTCGTCCAGCGCGCGCTGGTCGCCGTCGCGTGCGGCCACCACCGTCGCGACGCCGGGTTCCTCGGCCACCGCCATGCCCACCTCACTTGCCGGTCCAGGGTCCTCTGACCAGGAGATGTCCCCGGCGCCCGGCAATAACGAAAAAACTTCGAAGAACTTTCGAGCGCTCCGCCGCCGCCGCGGGCAGGAGCTCAGAGCAGCGCCACGAGCCCGTAGGCACCGGCGGCGACGGTAGCGGACGCGGGCAGCGTCAGCACCCAGCCCTTCGCGATGTCCGCCGCCACCGACCAGCGCACCGCGGACCGGCGGGTGGTGGCGCCGACGCCCATCACCGCCGAGGTGATGACGTGCGTGGTGGAGATCGGGGCGTGGAAGACGAACGCGGTCAGGTACAGCACCGAGGAGGCGGACAGCTCGGCGGCGAAGCCGTGCGGCGGCGTGAGGTGGAAGATGCGCCGCCCGAGGGTGCGCATGATCCGCAGACCACCGGCGTACGTCCCGGCCGACAGGGCCAGCGCGCAGGCCCCGATCACCCAGAACGGCACCGAGTAGCCGGCCTGGTTGCCGCTGACGACCAGCGCCAGGACGATCACGCCCATGCTCTTCTGGGCGTCCTGCAGGCCGTGGCCCAGCGCGAGGCTCGCCGCGGAGAACACCTGGGCGCGGCGCATCAGCCGGCCCGCGCGGTGCGCGTTCGCGTTGCGGAACGCCCACATGATCACCGTCATCACCAGGTAGCCGAGCAGCAGGCCGACGACGGGCGAGACCACCATCGGGATCACGACCTTCTCCACCACGCCCGCCCAGTGCACCGTGGTCGCGGAGGCCAGCGCGGCACCGACCAGGCCGCCCACCAGCGCGTGCGACGAGGACGACGGCAGCCCGAAGTACCAGGTGACCAGGTTCCAGGCGATGGCGCCGACCAGGGCGGCGGTGACCACGTGCAGCGCGTCGTCGCCGACCGGGGTGTCGATGAGACCGGAGGCGATGGTGACCGCGACGCCGGTGCCCAGCAGCGCGCCGACCAGGTTCATCACCGCCGCGAGCGCGAGTGCGGCGCGCAGGGTGAGCGCACGGGTGGAGACCGCGGTGGCGATGGCGTTGGCGGCGTCGTGGAAGCCGTTGGTGAAGTCGAAGGCCAGTGCCAGCACCACCACGAGCACCAGGCCCGCGGTGAGCATCAGGCCTCCTTGACCGCGATCGAGTGCACGGCGTTCGCCACGTGCTCGAACGCGTCGGCCGCTGCCTCCAGCTCGTCCACGACCTCCTTGAGCTTCATGACCTCCAGGGCGTCGCGCTGCCCGTTGAACAGCTCCGACAACAGCCGCCGGTAGACCTGGTCGGCCTCGTTCTCGACCTGGTTCACGTCCACCCAGTAGGCGGTCAGCTCCTGCGGCTCTGCCAGCCGGGGCATGGCCGCCGCGGTCAGCTGGGCGGCCCGGCACAGCAGGTCCACCTGCGCGTTCACGCCGTCGGGCAGCTCACCCACGCGGTAGAGGGTCGCCAGGTCGACCGCGGCGTCCATGTGGTCGACGACGTCGTCCAGCCTGGCCGCGAGCCGGTAGATGTCCTCCCGGTCGAACGGCGTGACGAACGACCGGTCCAGGTGCTCGATGATCGCGTGCGTGGCGTCGTCACCGGCGTTCTCCAGCGCGTGCATGCGCTCCGCCAGCTCCTGCCGCCGGTCGGCGGGCGCCCGCACGAACTCGCCCAGCAGCTCCACGCTCCTGCCGATGTTCGCGCCGATCTCGGTGAACAGCTCGAAGAACTTGGCACCCGTGGGCTTGCGGCTGATGCGCATGCGGTCGTTCCTCCCTCGCCGTGGTGGGTCGTGCGGCGTCTCCGGACGTGCCCGAGGTCAGTCGCGTGCGCGTCCGGGGGAGGTGGGGAGCCCGGCGGTTGCCCGCCCGCAGCCCGCCGGCGTGGCACCGCCGGCAGGCTCGTGGTGCGGATGCGGTCGGTGGTGCGCACGCGGCACGGTTACCCGGCGGGGTCGCGGGCAAACAGCGCGTTGTCACCTCGTCAGGTGAGCAGCTGGCCACCGGTGACGCCGAGGACCTCGCCGGTGATGTAGCTGGACTCCTGCGAGGCGAAGAAGACGTAGACCGGTGCCAGCTCGGCCGGTTGCGCGGCCCGGCCCAGCGGTGTCTGCGCGCCGAAGTCGTCGACCTTCTCGGCCGGCATGGTCGCGGGGATCAGCGGTGTCCACACCGGACCGGGGGCCACGGAGTTGACCCGGATGCCCTTGTCGACCAGGTCGGCGGAGAGCGCCTTGGTGAAGTTGACGATCGCGCCCTTGGTGGCGGCGTAGTCCATCAGCTCGGGCGAGGGCTGGAACGCCTGGATCGACGACGTGTTGATGATCGCCGCACCCGGTCGCATCAGCGGCACGGCGGCCTTGGTCAGCCAGAACATCGCGTAGACGTTCGTCTTGAACACGCGGTCGAACTGGTCGCTGCTGATGCCGAGCAGCCCCTCGTCCTGCGCCATCTGGTAGGCCGCGTTGTTGACCAGGACGTCGATCCGCCCGAACTCCTCCTCCGCGCGCCGGGCGACCTCCCGGCACGCCTCCTCGGTGCGCAGGTCACCGGGGACCAGCACGGCCTGCCGGCCAGCTTCGCGCACGAGCTCGGCGGTGCGCTCGGCGTCGGCCTGCTCCTCCTCCAGGTAGCAGAGCAGCACGTCAGCACCCTCGCGGGCGAACGCGATCGCGGTGGCGCGGCCGATGCCGGAGTCGCCGCCGGTGATCACGGCCTTGGTGTCGCGCAGCCGGTCGCTGCCCCGGTAGGTGTGCTCGCCGTGGTCGGGCTCTGGACCCATCCGGCTGCCGGTGCCGGGGTGCTCCTGCTCCTGGCCCTCCTGCCGGCCGGGACGCGGGTACTGCTCCCTCGGGTCCTGCCGGGTGTACTGGTCTGCTGCCATGGGCGGTCACCTCACGATGATCGAACGTCGGAACCGCAGGTGTTCCCGCGCACCGGACGTCCAATCACGCGGATCTCCGCCGTGCGTCACGTTTCGCCGATCGGGGGAGCGGTAGTTCCGGTGTGGACCACGGCGGAGGGAGCCAGCCATGCCGGACCGCCCGCGGCACGTGCGGGAACGGTGGGACCGGGTCGGGGACCGGGAGTTCCGCAGCCTGACGGCGGGGCACCGCGTCGGCGACCGGCCCGACGTCGTGCTGGTGCCCGGCCTCGGCGCACTCGGCTACCTAGCCGACACCCTCGCCGGCTGCGGTGCCTTCACCAGGGCGCACCTGCTCGACGTGCCGGGCTTCGGCCACCGCGCGGCGCGGGTGTGCCCGGCCGGGATCGGCGCGGTCGCGCGGGCGGTGTGCGACTGGGTCGAGGAGGTGGTCGCGGCTCCGGTGGTGCTGGCAGGGCACTCCACCGGTGCCCAGGCCGCACTGCACGCCGCGGCGGCCCGGCCGGAGCTGGTGCGGTCGCTGGTGCTGCTCGGCCCCACCTTCCCACCGGAACAACGCGGCCTGGGCGGCCTGGTCAGCGGGTTCCTGCGCACCCTGCCGCACGAGCCGCCCTCGGTGGTGCGCGGGACGGTGCCCGACTACCTGCGCGCCGGTCCGGTGGAGATCGCGCGCTTCGTCCGCTCGGCCCAGCGGGACCGGCCGGAAGAGGTCGTCGCGCGGGTGGGTTGCCCGGTGCTGGTGGTGCGCGGTGAGCACGACGCGTTGTCGCCGGTGCACTGGGTCGAACGGCTCGCCGCCGCGGCACCGGACGGGCGGGCGGTGGTGGTACCCGGTGCCCACGCGTTCCTGTTCCACCGCGGGGGGATGACGGCGCAGCTGATCGCCGGGGTGACCGGGTAGCCGAGCGGCGTCGTCGAGGTCCTGTTCGGACGTCTCAACCGGTGACGCGGGCTTCGGCGCAGAACGGCGCCCGCCGGACGGTTGCGTCCGGCGGGCGCGGCCGCTGCGGGATCAGATCGGCTCGTCGGGCGTCCGTGCCGTGCTCGCCACCGAGCCACCGGGCTCGTCGGCGAGCTGGCCCCGCCCCGCGGCCTCGGTCTGCGACTCCTCGTCCAGCTCGCTCGGCACGACCGGCACGTCGGGCTGTTCCTCTGCCAGCCGGTCGTCCAGCGGACGCGGGTGGGCCTGCTCGTACGGCGTCGTGCCGTACTTGTCGGCGGCCGTCCACCGCTCCGGCGGGTCCATCCCCGCTTCGAGCGGGTCCAGCTTGAGGCGGTCCTCGTCGAGGTCCTCCGCGCTGTTCAGGGCCGCGGGATCGGTTTCGACCGAGTCGGGTGAGCCGGTGTCGTGCGGGGGCGTGTAGGACGCCTGGTCGTCGCCCGCGCCCAGATCATGTGTTGCCATGAGAGCCGGTTACCCGGTGATCGCGAGCACAACCTGCACTCGAAAGAGTTAGATCGGGTGATCCTGGGCATACCTCGCGCGTGAAAGCCTGGCCTGGAACGTCCTACCCGCTCGGCGCCACCTATGACGGCGTCGGTACCAACTTCGCGTTGTTCTCGGAGGTGGCAGACCGCGTCGAGCTCTGCCTGTTCGACGACGACGGCACCGAGACGCGGGTTCACCTGCCCGAGGTGAGCGGTTTCGTCCACCACGGTTACCTGCACGGCGTCGGACCGGGACAGCGGTACGGGTACCGCGTGCACGGGCCGTACGACCCGGAGCGGGGCCTTCGCTGCAACCCCACCAAGCTGCTCATCGACCCGTACGCGAAGGCGATCAGCGACGGGCTGCGGTGGGACGAGTCCCTCTACAGCTACCGGTTCGGCGCGCCGGACGAGCGCAACGACGACGACTCGGCGCCGTTCGTGCCGAAGTCCGTGGTGGTCAACCCGTTCTTCGACTGGGCGGAGGACCGGCTGCCGAGGACGCCCTACAACGAGAGCGTCGTGTACGAGGCGCACGTCCGCGGCCTCACGATCGACCACCCGGAGATCCCGGAGCGGATGCGCGGAACGTACGCGGGTCTCGCGCACCCGGTGATGATCGACCACCTGACCAGGCTGGGTGTGACCGCGGTCGAGCTGATGCCGGTGCACCAGTTCATCAGCGACCACACCCTCGCCGACAAGGGCCTCACCAACTACTGGGGTTACAACACGATCGGCTTCTTCGCGCCGCACGACGCCTACGCCTCCCTCGCCGGCTCCGGCGACCAGGTGCAGGAGTTCAAGGGCATGGTCCGCACCCTGCACCAGGCGGGCATCGAGGTCATCCTCGACGTGGTCTACAACCACACCGCCGAGGGCAACCACCTCGGGCCGACCCTGTCGATGAAGGGCATCGACAACGAGGCGTACTACCGGCTCGTCGAGGACGACCCGCAGTACTACATGGACTACACGGGCACCGGCAACTCGCTGAACGTGCGGACGCCGCACACGTTGCAGCTGATCATGGACTCGCTGCGGTACTGGGTCACCGAGATGCACGTCGACGGCTTCCGGTTCGACCTGGCGGCGACGCTGGCGCGGGAGTTCTACGACGTGGACCGGCTGGCGACGTTCTTCGAGGTCGTGCAGCAGGACCCGGTGGTGTCGCAGGTCAAGCTGATCGCCGAGCCGTGGGACGTCGGTCCCGGTGGGTACCAGGTGGGCAACTTCCCGCCGCTGTGGACGGAGTGGAACGGCAAGTTCCGCGACACCGTCCGGGACTTCTGGCGCGGTGAGCCGGCGACGCTGGGCGAGTTCGCCTCGCGCATCACCGGCTCCTCCGACCTCTACCAGAACGACGGCCGCCGGCCCTACGCGTCGATCAACTTCGTCACCGCCCACGACGGCTTCACCCTCAACGACCTGGTGTCGTACAACGAGAAGCACAACGACGCCAACGGCGAGGACAACAACGACGGCGAGAGCCACAACCGCTCGTGGAACTGCGGCGCCGAAGGACCGACCGACGACGAGGGCGTCCTCACGCTGCGCGCCCGGCAGCGGCGGAACATGATGGCGACGCTGCTGTTGTCGCAGGGCGTGCCGATGATCCTGCACGGCGACGAGTTCGGCCGCACGCAGGACGGCAACAACAACGTCTACTGCCAGGACAACGCCATCTCGTGGGTGGACTGGACGTTGGCCGACGCGAACGCCGAGCTGGTCGACTTCACCTCGGCGCTGACCGCGTTCCGCAAGGCCCACCCGGTGTTCCGGCGCAAGCGGTTCTTCGTCGGCCGGCCGATCCGCAAGGGCGAGGAGCTGCGCGACATCGCGTGGTTCACCCCCTCCGGTGAGGAGATGACCGAGCAGAACTGGGAGGACGACTTCGGCAAGTGCATCGTCGTCTTCCTCAACGGCGAAGGCATCCCCGACCTCGACCAGAGCGGGATGAGGGTGGTCGACGACTCGTTCCTCATCGGGTTCAACGCCCACCACGAGGACATCGAGGTGACGCTGCCCGAGCCCACCTACGGCCCGGAGTGGGTGGTCGTGGTGGACACCGCGACCGGTGAGGTCGGCGAGCGGGAGAAGCCGATCCCCGCGACCGGCCAGCTCGTCCTGGCGGCGCGGTCGCTGGTGGTGCTGAAGCGGGTGGGCTGACGGTCAGGTGACCGGTAGGGCCACGGGTGGCTGCCGCGGATGTCCGCGGCAGCACCTCGTGGCAGTGCCCGGAACCGGCCGGTGACCCGCGCAGCCCGACGCCGCAACGCCGTGCGGGTGCGCCCTGCGCCCCTGCGCCGTCACGGCGTTGCGGCGGCCCCCGCCCTGCCGGGGTCTGGAACTGCCGGGGTCTGGAACCGGGTCAGAAGTTCTTCTTGACCACCACCCACGGCGCCTTGGCGGCCAGGCCGGACGGGCTGAGGACGTAGTTGCGGGCGGTCTGGTTGCCGTTGAGCACCATGTCGAGGAACTGCACGACCGTCGTCATGCCGTCGGTCAGCTGGCTGCCGGTGATGAACCCGACGTGCCCGGCCTGCGGGTGCCGCGCCAGCACGGACGGCACCGTGGCCAGGTCGTAGTTGGCCTGGTTGTTGGCGTAGGCGATGTCGGAGGAGCCGCCGTCCATGAACAGCGCCGGCGTGTGCAGCTTGCCGAGCTCGGAGCGCGGGTAGCCGAAGGCGCCGTCGGCGAAGAAACCGCTGTTCAACGCGATCACGGCGGACACCCGGCGGTCCTGCGCGGCGACCAGTGCCTCCAGCCCGCCGCACGAGTGGCCCGCGGTGGCGACCCTGGTCAGGTCGAGGCGCTGGCGCAGGGCGGCGCCGGAGCGGTTCTGCTCCCGTTCGGCCCAGGTGATCGCGTCCGTCAGCAGGGAGGGGATCGGCGACCCGCTCGGCACGCCGTTGGGCGAGCCGTCGACCGAGCCGGTGTCCACGACCACGAAGCCCTTCGACGCGACGAACGTCAGGATGCGGGTGACCTCGCTGTTGTTCGTGTGCGCGCAGGCGCCGTTGCCGAACGCCAGCACGGGCAGTGGCCGGTCGGCCGCCTGCGGGTTCGCCGGGCGGAACACCGTGAAGCGGTTGTCGCCGTACGCGCCCTCGCGGGTGACGGGGAAGTTGTTCTCGATCGCGGGCCGACCCGGCTGGGGGTCCGTGCTCGTCGTGGTCGTGGTCGTGGTGGTCGTCGTGGTGGGGTCGGTGGTGCCGGTGCACGCGGTGCCGTTGAGGGTGAACACCGCCGGGGTCGCCGCGCGCGCACTGGCGGTGGCGTTGAACCCGAGCGAGACGGTCGCGCCGGTGGCGATGCCACCGTTCCAGGCCGCGTTGACGGCGGTCACGTTCGCGCCGGACTGGGTGTGCGACCCGTTCCACGACTGCGTGATCCGCTCGTCACCGGGGAACGTCCACGCGAGCCGCCAGCCGGTGACCGCGTCACCGAGGTTCGTGACGACGACCTCGGCGGTGAAGCCTCCCTGCCATTGGGACCCGACCCTGTAGTCGGCCCTGCACCCGGCGGCGGCTGCCGCGGACTGCGACCCGGCCACGGCGGCCGTTGTCGTGACGAGCACCGCGGCGGCCATGGCCGCGGCTGCTCTGAACGTGCGGGAATCGGTGGAGTGCATGGCTTTGCTCCGTCCAGTCCGGGTGGCGGCGGAGTGGCGTAGCGCGGACGGGGAAGGGCCCCGGTGGTCACCGGGGCCCTCCGCTGGTGTGATCAGGCGACCCGGCAGGAGATGCTGGGCCAGTTCCAGTTGCCGCCGTGCATGATGGTGAAGCCGAACGTGTTGCCGCTGCCGTTGGGGCGCGCGGTCATCACGTTCGCGGAGTCCCACGAGGCACTGGTGTTCCAGGTGGCGATGATCCGCTGTGGCGAGCTCACGGTCACCGTCACGATCCAGTTGTCAGTGCCCGACACCGTGACGTTGCCGTTGAAGCGGTCGCCCCACTTCTCACCCTCGGAGTACGTCGCCGTGCAGCCCCCGCCGCCGGGGTTGGACGTCGTGGTCGTCGTCGTGGTGGTGGTCGTGGGGTCGGTGCCGCCCGTGCCGCTGTTCAGGACGCTGAGGACCGAGTTGTACGCGGCCTTCTTGTTGCCGCTGCCGTCGAACAGCAACGGGGTGCCCGAGGCGCGCCACGAGTCGGTGTCGCGGATGCCCCACACCGTGATGCCGGTGCAGCGGGCCACGGAGAGACAGGCCTGCGTGACACCCTGGTACTGCTGGGCCTGCGAGCTGCCGGAGCCCTCGATGTCCAGTTCGGTGATCTGGACGTCCACGCCCAGCGCCGCGAAGTTCTGCAGCGTGGTGTGGTAGTTCGACGGAACCGGGTTGCCGCTGTTGAAGTGCGCCTGGAAGCCGACGCAGTCGATCGGGACGCCGCGGGACTTGAAGTCCTGCACCATCCGGTAGACGCCCTGGGTCTTGGCGTGCGACCAGTTGTCGGTGTTGTAGTCGTTGTAGCAGAGCTTCGCGTTCGGGTCCGCCGCACGGGCCGCGCGGAACGCGGCCTCGATCCAGTCGTTGCCGGTGCGCTGGAGGTTCGAGTCGCGACGCCCGCCGCTGTTGCCGTCGGCGAACGCCTCGTTCACCACGTCCCAGGCGTAGATCTTGCCCCGGTAGTAGGTGGCAACCTGCGTGACGTGGTTGAGCATCGCGTTGCGCAGGGCGGTGCCGGACATGTTCTGCATCCAGCCGGGCTGCTGCATGTGCCAGGCCAGCGCGTGCCCGCGCACCCGCTTGCCCTGGTTGCGGGCCTGGTTGACGATCCGGTCCGCGTTGCCGTAGCTGAACTGGTTCTGGTTCGGCTCGGTCGCGTCCATCTTCATCTCGTTCTCGGCGGTGACCATGTCGAACTCGCGGTTCAGAATCCCCACGTAGGTCGAGTCGCCGAGCTTGTTCGCGGCCACCGCGGTGCCGAAGTACCGGCCGCTCTGCTGGGCCGCCGCGGCCAGTGTGGACGCGGCCCCACTGGCGGGCGACGCCGCGATGATCGCGGCACCGACGGTGGCGGCGACAAGGCTGGACACGAGGGTCACCCGTGCGACTGACTTCGCTGTCAGCGTCATATTCGGCGCTTTCTGAGTTTGCACCCGCAGCTTCGCGGGTGGAATGGGTTCAGTTGCTGATCTGTCCGGTGCGGGCGATGCGGATTGCGCCAAAACCACCCCGCCCGACGCCGAACTGCGAGCAGTATTAACCGAATCCGTTCGACGGATCAAGGGTCGCGTTCGCGCTGCTCACAGGCCTTGGTGCGGTCCGGGGAGGACCGTTGAAGCTGTCAAGACCCGTGTCGAATCGTTGTCGAACGACCAGGTGAACGACATGTTCGACTACATGGGATTCACTCTTGTGCGAGTGCTTCCGACTCGCTGTGCCGACGCGTGAATCGGCGAAGTTTCGAAACTCTTTTCGAAAACTCCGGCGCGTGTGGTTCTTGATCAGGACCCGTGCGCGTGCCGACGATCATGAATTGTGCTCCGCCATTCGTGTCGCGGGCGGCGCCACGGCGGGACCCACCCTCAAGCATGTGCCGCCGGGGCGGCGGTCCTGAACTGATTCGGACGTTGCGGTAATCTGGATGTTCACAACATCTGAACCGTAGCGGGGAGTGGCCGATGGTGCGGCTGACGAGGGCACAGCAACAGGCGCGCACGCGGGCGTCCGTGCTGGCGGCGGCGAAGGAGGAGTTCACCGAGCACGGCTACGCCGGGGCCAAGGTGGACCGCATCGCGGAGCGGGCGGAGCTGACCCGTGGCGCGGTGTACTCCAACTTCCCCGGCAAGCGCGCGCTGTACCTCGCCGTGCTGATCGAGCTGGCCGGTGCCGCGGGCGGGATGCCGGCCGAGGTGTCGCCGTCGTCGGCGGTCGACGCGCTGGGCGTGTTCGCGCGGGTGTGGCTGGAGCGGTTGCCGCTGGTGGGCGACTCGGCCGCGGGCGGGCGGATGCAGCTCAGGTCGCTGGACGGTGTGCTCGACGACCGGCACGGACCGGTGCTCGCCCAGGTCGCGGCGCTGGAGGCGGTCCTGCTGGCGACGGCGCTGGAACGCGGTGGTCCCGCGCGACAGGTGCGGCTGGCGCAGGTGGTGCTGACGTTGCTCGACGGCGCGGCGCACCGGGCCGAGTCGGCGCCGGGCTTCGGCGACCCGTTCGACGTGGCGCACGCGTGCCGGCACCTGGCGCAGGTCGACCTCGCGGACACCTGGGCGCCACCGCACCTGCCCTACGTCGCCCCGGCGCGGACCTGCGCCGACGCCTGGACCGCGCCGGAGGGTCTAGTCGACCTGATCGGCGGAGGCCCGGTCGACCTGACCGACGGCCTGGTCGCGGTGCTCGGCGCCGGCCGGCTCGGCGCGGCTGAGGAGGCGCTGCGGTCGGTGCGGCCCGGCGAACAGGTCGTGCTGGTCGTGGTGACCGGCGACCAGGAAGAGACCGGCCGCCTCGTGCGGCTGCGGCTCACCGACCTCGTCGGCTGCCTGCGGCGGGTGTTCGCGCCCGACGTGTGGCGGCACGTACGGCTGGTGCTCGACGAGGACGCGGCGGTGCCGTCCGCGCTCGGGCTCGGGAACGCCGGCGACGACACGGAGGCGGCGGTCCGGGTGCGCGACGGCGTGGTCGTGGCCCGCGCTCAGGGGCTGGGCGCCAGTCACGCGGCCGGTGCGCGCAGGCGGGAGGCGACGTCGTGAACCCGTTGGTGCTGCACGCCCTGCGCTGCACCGGTGCCACGAACGTGACGCGGGTGGCCGCGTTCACCGGGCTGTCACCGTCCGAAGTGGAGTCCGACCTGATCGACCTCGCCGTTGCCGGCCTCGTCACCCACCACCGCGACTTCGGCGGCTGGTCGCTGACGGGGGACGGCAAGGCCGCCGACGCCGAGCAGACCGCCGCCGAGCTGGACGGGGCCGACACCCGTACCGAGCTGAAGGCCGCGTTCGAGGAGTTCCTCGTCCTCAACCCCGAGCTGCTCGACCTCTGCACGGCGTGGCAGATCCGCCCGGTCGACGGCGCCACGACCATCAACGACCACACGGACGCTGCCTACGACGACCGCGTCGTGGGCCTGTTCCGCGACTTCCACGACCGCGCGCTCGTCGTGATCGCCGCTCTGGCCGCCGCGCTGCCCCGGTTCGGCCGCTACGAGACCCGCCTCGGCACCGCCCTGGCCCGCGCGGAAGCGGGCGAGCGGGACCACCTCACCGACACGATCGACTCGTTCCACACCGTGTGGGCCGAACTGCACGAGGACCTCCTCGCGACCATGGGGATCCAGCGATGGGCTGGGTGAGGACGGTCTCCGCGGACCTGCACGAGCCGCCGGAGGTGGTGGGCGGCAAGGCGCACGGCCTGGCCCTGCTGCACCGCCTCGGCCTGCCCGTCCCCGCCGCGGTCGTCGTGACCACGGACGCGTGCCGCGCGTTCCTGCGCGACGGCAGGCTTCCACCCGGACTCGGTGCCGAGCTCGCGGCGGCCGTGGTGGGGATGTCCGCGGTCTCGGTCCGCTCCGGCGCTGCGGTGTCGATGCCCGGCATGATGGACACGATCCTCGACGTGGACCCGACCTCCCTGGACGACGCGGTCGAGTCCGTGTTCGCCTCGTGGAACACACCCCGTGCCCGCACCTACCGCACGTTGCACGGCATCCCGCACGACCTCGGCACGGCCGTCGTGGTGCAGCAGATGGTGTTCGGCACCCGCGACGACCACAGCGGCGCCGGCGTCGCCTTCAGCCGCGACCCGAGCACCGGCGCGCGCACGCCGTTCGGCGAGGTCCTCTTCGGACACCACGGCGAGGCCGTCGTCTCCGGCCGGTCACTGACCCTGCCGCTGACCGCGCTGGAACCCCCTGTGCGGCAAGACCTCCACGACGCGCTGCACCGAATCGAGCGGCACCACCGCGACGCCTGCTACGTCGAGTTCACCTTCGAGTCCGGCCAGCTGTGGCTGCTGCAGGTGCGGCCGGGACGGTTCACCGGGGCCGCCGCCGTTCGCACCGCCACCGACCTCGCCGACGAAGGCCTGATCACCCGCGCCGAGGCCCTGCTGCGGGTGTCGCCCTCGCACCTGCGGCACGTGCGCGTGCCGCGGATCGCCGCGGGAACGGAGGTGGTGGCGCGAGGCGTGGGCGTGTGTCCCGGGGTCGCGACCGGGCGGGTGGCGCTGACCTCCGACGACGCGGTGCGTTCGGCCGCGGCTGGTCCCGTCGTGCTGGTGCGGCCGGAGACATCACCGGACGACATCCGCGGGCTGGCCGTGGCGGCCGGCGTGGTGACTGCGCGCGGTGGGCCGGCGAGTCATGCGGCGGTGGTGGCGCGGTCGATGGGGAAGCCGGCCGTTGTCGGGGCAGGGGAGCTGACCCTCGCCGCCGGTGTGGTGGTCACGCTGGACGGGACGAGTGGTGAGGTCGTGCTCGGGCGGCCCGAAGTGGTGACGGGAGAGGCGGATTCGCGCCTGGAGCGGTTGCTCGGGTGGGCGGACGAGGTCGTCGGAGGAGCCGGGGGCGGCGGCGAGGTCGAGCGGCTGGTCGCCGCGCAGGCGGTGCTGCGCCGATAAGGGCACCACCGGGTGACCCGGCTCCCTCACCGCACGGCCGCAGCCGGGTGACCCGGCTCCCTCACCGCACGGCCGCAGCCGGGTGACCCGGCTCCCTCACCGCACGGCCGCAGCCGGGTGACCCGGCCTCCTCACCGCACGGCCGCAGCCGGGCGATCCGGCCTCCTCACCTCACGGCCGCAGCCCCGGCCCGAACCCCGTCCACCGCAGCTCTGCCGGCAGGTGCCCCATGTCGTTGTAGACCACCAAAGCCGGCGGACTCCCGTGCCGGTGCTCGACCACCGTCAACGCCGCGTTCCCGCAGCTCATCCCCAGCCACCGGGCCGGCGGCGCCCCGAGGGCGTCACGCACCAGCCACGCCACCTGGTAGGCGTGCGTCACCAGCACCTCGTGCGACTCGGCAGCGGCCGGCCCGGCGAACCGCGCGGTCAAGGCCTCCGCCAACCGTGCGCCTGCCGCGGCCTCCGCGGCGTCGTAGCCGTCGAAGAACCCCGCCCACGCCGGTGGGACGTCCTCCGGCACGTGCGGCACGTGGTCGACCAGCTCCGGTGCCTCGGCCACCGTCGCCCCCGGCAGGTGCGTGCCGAGGATCCGGGCGGTGCGCACGGCTCTGGGCAGAGGGGAGTGCCACACCGCCGTGATCGGCGACTCCGCCAGGCGCTCACCGAGCAGGTGCGCCTGGCGTTCCCCGACCTCCGTCAGCTCGCCGAACGGGTCCGCCGCGCCGTGCCGCACCACGTACAGGTGCCGAGTCGCCATTCACCACTCCTGGATGTCGTCAACATCCGGATGGTAACAACCTGTGGCTCAGCGGTGCGCAACCGCGAAGTTGTCGAACGCCGCACCCGTGTTGAACACGCGCACCCCGTTGGCCCCGCTGGCGTAGCTCGTGTCGGTCACCGAGATCTTCGGCGTCGTCAGGTCCCCGACGTACACCTTGATCGACGACCCGACCGCCTCCACCCGCAGCCGGTGCGCCGCGTTCGGCCGCACGGTCGCCGGCGCGGACGCCAGCTGCGTCCAGCTGTTGTCCGCCTTGCCCAGCACGACCCGGCCGTTGCCGGTGATCCCCGCGTAGTAGCCGCGGTAGCTGTCGGTGCCGGTGGCCGCCTGCGTCACGCGGAACACGACGCCGCTGTCACCCGCGGCCGAGCGGGGGATGACGTCGACGTCCTGGACGAAGTTCGTGAAGTTGGTGTCCAGCAACGACTTCCCGCCGAACGACGAGCCGGCCTCGTAGCGGCCGGCGCGGGCTGCCCAGGTGCCGCCGTGGGTGGTCCAGCCGATCGCGTTGTCGTCGGCGAAGTTGTCCTTGACCCGCATGGTGACCGGCTGGATGGTGCCGTCGGGGTTGAAGGTCATGCGGTCGTAGGCGAGCTGGCGGTCGTTGGCGCCGGACTTGCTCAACGGGCGGCGGTGGTAGGTGATGTACCAGATGTCGGTGCCCGGCACGTTGATCACGCCGTTGTGGCCGGAACCCCGTGCCACCGCTGGGTCCTGGCTAAGCACGCGGCCGACCTTGGTGAACGGGCCGGTGGGGGAGTCGGAGATCGCGTAGGCCACGGCGTAGTTCGGGCCGGTCCAGCCGTCCTCGGACCACATGAAGTAGTACTTGCCGCCGCGCTTGAACATCTGCGACCCCTCGGTGAAGTTCGCCGGGGTGATCTCCCTGTAGGTGCTGCCGTCGGCGAACGTGCCGAGGCTCGTCATGTCCGCGTTGAGCTTCACGACGTTCGCGTGACCCCAGCCGCCGTAGTACAGGTATGCCTGGCCGTCGGTGTCGATGAAGACGTCCTGGTCGATGGGTTGCGCGCCGTTCACGAACTGCGCGATCAACGGCTTGCCGATCGCGTCCCGGTACGGGCCCTCCGGCCGGTCGGCGACCGCGACGCCGATGCCGCCGAGCTCGGAGTCGGACTGGATGTCGTTGGCGCCGAAGTACAGGTAGTACTTGCCGTTGCGTTGCACGGGGGCCGGTGCCCAGACGGCGCGGCGGGCCCAGGAGACGGACGCGGTGGTCAGGACGTTCGGGTGCTTGGTCCAGGTGACCAGGTCGGTCGAGGAGAAGGCGTCGAGGTAGGTCTGCTCGTCGTAGGGGCGCGACGAGGTGGGGAAGACCCAGTACCTGTTCTCGTAGAACGCGGTGTCGGGGTCGGCGTACCACCCGTCCACGAAGGGGTTGCCGGCCTCCGCCGTCGCGAAGTCGGGCGCGGCGGCCGTGGACGAGGCCGCGGCGGGCACGCTGCCGAGCAGCAGGGCGGCCAAGGCGGAGGCGACGATCCTGGAGGTCAACGTCTCGGTCCAATCTGCCGGGATACAACGTTGTAAGCACGGTGTGTAATCATCCAAACACCAGTGGCTGAACACTGTCCAGGTTGCGGGGCGGATCTGTCCTGGACAGCAATCGGTCGCGCACCTTGGCCCGGCGGGCAGCTGACCGACAATCCTCGAAACTTTCCGACACGCGCCTGAGCAGCGCTTTTCTGGTGTCGTGGCGAGCTGGTCGGCAGTCGTCGGTCTTGTGTCCCGCCGCAACACGTGCCTATATTTGCCCCATCAAGCCTATGTAAGCGCTTACATCACAAATAGTGACATGTAAGCGCTTACATAGAACCGTCAGCGACGACGAGGTGGCAGGCAGCACGATGGCGAAGCAGCACCACGCCTCCCAGGAGGCCAAGCCCGCGGGCGCGACGATCTACTCGGTCGCCGAGCGTGCCGGGGTCAGCATCGCCACCGTCTCGCGGGTGTTGCAGGGGGCCACCGTCGTGGCCGAGACGACCCGGCAGAAGGTGCTCACCGCCGTCGAGGAGCTGGGGTACGTGCCGCTCGGGGCGGCGCGGAGCCTGGCGGTGCGGCACCACGAGGCGCACGGGCTGGTGCTGCCGGAGCTGTCCGGTCCCTACTACGCCGAGCTGCTGATGGGGTTCGAGGCGCGGGCCGCCGAGCTCGCGCAGTCGGTCGTGCTGGTGCTCACCGACAGCCGGACGGACTTGGCCGCGGCGGTGCGGCAGCTCGCCACCAGGGTCGACGCCATCGCGGTGTTCGGGGCGGCGGCGATCTCGCGGGACGTGGTGCGGTTGCTGCACGCCAGGAAACCCGTCGTCGTCATCGCCGGTGAGCCGCTGGACGGGGTCGAGGCGGTCGCGGCGGAGAACCTGGAGAGCGCGCGGGAGCTGGCCGGGCACGTGCTCGACCACGGGCGGCACCGGGCGTTGTTCGTCGGCGACCCGGACAGCGGGCCCGACATCCGCGACCGGTACGCGGGGTTCGTGGCCGCCCACGAAGACCGCGGGCGCACGGCCGCCGAGCCGGTCGGGGTCGGGTTGCGCGAGGCCGACGGTGCCGCGTTCGCGCGGGACCTCCTGCGCGGCGAGCACGACGTGGACGCGCTGATGTGTGCCAACGACGAGCTCGCGTTGAGCGTCATGACCACGTTGCAGGACGCCGGGAAGGACGTGCCCGGTGACATCGCGGTGGTCGGCTGGGACGACGTCATGACCTCGCGGTACGTGCGGCCGGGGCTCACCACCGTCCGCCAGCCCGTCCACGCGCTCGGCGCGCTGGCCGCGAGCCGCCTGCACGACCTGGTGAGCGGGGAGCCGGTGCGGAAGAACGCGCAGACGTTGCCGACGCAGCTGGTCGTGCGCTCGTCGTGCGGCTGCCCCTGATCACACCGTCCACTTCAGAGAGGAAGCGGGAAACCAATGGTGCGCAAGACCGCCAAGTCGCTCGCGGGCCTGTCCGCCCTGGTGCTGGTGCTCGCCGCGTGCGGGCGCGGTGACGACCGGGCCGGTGGCCAGCAGGGAGGCGACATCTCCCAGGGACCCGCCACGGGCACCGTCACCGTCTGGGCCATGGGCGCCGAGGGGGAGAAGCTGCCTGCCCTCGCGGAGGAGTTCGAGAAGGCCAACCCCGGTGTGGACGTCCAGGTCACCGCGATCCCGTGGGACGCCGCGCACAACAAGTTCACCTCGGCGATCACCGCGGGCCAGGCGCCCGACGCGGCCATGGTCGGCTCGACGTGGATGGGGGAGTTCGCGGGCATGGGCGCGCTCGACCCGACCCCGTCGTCGATCGACAAGGGCGCGTTCTTCGACGGCGCGCAGCGCACCACCGAGGTCGGCGGCACCTCCTACGGCATCCCCTGGTACGTCGAGACGCGGCTCGTCTACTACCGCAAGGACCTCGCCAAGACCGCGGGCTTCGAGACGCCGCCGAAGGACTGGGCCGGCCTCAAGGAGATGGCCAAGGCCATGCAGGCCAAGGCGGGCGCCAAGTTCGGGATCGGCCTGCAGGCGGGCGGAACCGGTTCGTGGCAGTCGCTGCTGCCCTTCGCCTGGTCCAACGGCGCGCAGCTGACCAAGGACGACGGTGCTGCCTACAACTTCGACAGCCCGGAGCTGAAGGAGACGCTGGAGTACTACGGCTCCTACTTCTCCGAGGGCATCGCGGACGGGGAAGCACCCGCGCAGCCCACGACCGAACCCGACTTCGTCAGCGGCCGCGTGCCGATGTTCATCTCCGGTCCCTGGATGATGTCCGCGGTCGAGAAGCTCGGCGGTGAGGGTTTCAAGGACAAGTACGACGTCATGCCGATGCCGGTCAAGAAGACCTCGTCGAGCTTCGTCGGCGGCTCCAACTTCGTGGTGTTCAAGGAGACGAAGAACCGCGACTCGGCCTGGAAGTTCGTGAGCTGGCTCGCCGACGCCAAGACGCAGGTCAAGTGGTACCGGCAGTCCACGGACCTGCCGTCGGTGAAGAGCGCGTGGCAGGACCCGGCGCTCACCGCCGACACCAAGCTCGCGACGTTCGGCAAGCAGCTCGACACCGCCCAGTCGCCGCCCACCTTCGCCACCTGGGAGCAGGTGATCACCGCGCTCGACACCGAGGTCGAGAAGGTGGCCCGCTCCGGTGCCGACCCGGCCGGCGCGCTGAAGGCGGCCCAGTCGGCGGCCGACTCCATCGGCACCGGCAGGTGAGCTCGCCCGCCGCGGCCCGCCGCCGCGGGGTCGAGCGGGCGGCGTGGGGCCTGGTCGTCCCGTTCTGCGTGCTGTTCCTCGTGTTCACGGCCTGGCCGGTGCTCCAGTCGCTGTTCATGAGCCTCACCGACACCCGCAACCGCGACCTGCGCACGCCGTTCGCGGTGGAGTTCGTCGGGCTCGAGAACTACGTGCGGGCGTTCGCGGACCCGCTGTTCCGCACGGCCGCCGCGAACACCGCGTACTTCGTGCTCGTCGGCGTGCCGCTCACGCTGGGCATCGCGCTGCTGGCCGCCGTGGTGCTGGACAAGGGCATCACCCGGTTCCGCGCGTTCTTCCGGCTGGGCTTCTACACCCCGGTGATCACCTCGATCGTCGCGGTCGCGGTGGTGTGGCGGTTCCTGCTGCAGGACGAGTTCGGCCTGGTCAACACCGTGCTCGGCTGGTTCGGGATCGACGGGCCGAACTGGCTCGGCGACCCGGACTGGTCGATGCCCGCGTTGATCCTGATGGCCGCGTGGCGCAACTTCGGCACCGCGATGATCATCTTCCTGGCCGGGTTGCAGGCGGTGCCCGCGTCGCTGCACGAGGCGGCGTCCATCGACGGCGCGGGGTCGCTCAAGCGGTTCCGGCACATCACGCTGCCGCTGCTGCGCCCGACGATCCTGTTCGTGTCGGTCACCACGGCGATCGGCTACCTGCAGTTCTTCGAGGAGCCCTACGTCATGACCAACGGCGGCCCGCTCAACTCGACGATCTCCGCGTCGATGTACACCTACCGGCAGTTCGGGTTCGGCAACTACGGCTACGCCTCCGCGATGAGCTACCTGATCTTCGTCGTCATCGCCGTCGTCACCGCCCTGCAGTTCCGGCTGCTGCGGGAGAGGGGCTGAGCATGAGGAACCGCTGGTGGCTCTACGTCCCGCTGACGGTCGCGTTCGCCGCCGTCGTCGCGCCGTTCGCGTGGATGGTGCTGGGCAGCTTCAAGGGCGAGGGCGAGATCCGGGCGAACCCGCCGACGTGGTGGCCCGGCACGGCGTCGCTGGACAACTACACGCAGCTGTTCTCCCGGCTGCAGTTCGGCACGTACTTCCTCAACTCCACGATCGTCGCGGTGGCCGTGACGGCCGGGAACCTGCTGTTCTGCTCGATGGTCGGCTACGCGCTCGCCAAGCTGGAGTTCCGCGGCAGGCGGACGCTGTTCCTGGTCGTGATGGCGACGCTGATGATCCCGGGCGTGGTCACGTTCGTGCCGCTGTACGTCCTGGTCGTCAACGCCGGGCTGGCGAACTCGTTGCCCGCGTTGATCCTGCCGTTCCTCGTCTCGCCGTTCGGCGTCTTCCTGATGCGCCAGTTCATCGCCGGCCTGCCGAGCGAACTGCTCGACGCCGGCCGGGTCGACGGTGCGGGCGAGCTGCGGATCTTCGCCAGGATCGTGCTGCCGCTGTGCGGGCCCGCGCTCGCCACGCTCGGCATCCTCACGTTCCTGGGCAGCTGGAACAACTTCCTGTGGCCGCTCGTCGTGGCGCAGCAGGAGAGCGAGTACACGCTCCCGGTCGCGCTCGCCCTCTACTCGACCGGCCAGAACTCCATCCAGTACGGCCTGCTGCTGGCCGGGGCCACCATCGTCGTCGTGCCGGTGCTGGCCGTGTTCCTGGTCTTCCAGCGGCGTTTCATCGAAGGCATCGCGACCACCGGCATCAAGTGACGAGGTCTCACATGACTGCAAGGATCACCCGCCGAACCGTCCTGCTGGGAACGACAGCGGCACTCGTGGTGCCCGGGGCCGCGTCCGCCGCCCGCGGGTTCGACCGGGAACGCGTTCGCGGCTGGGCCCGCGACACGTGGCGCAGCCTGGTCGCCATGACCCCGGCGAGCACCGGCCTGCCCGCCGACAACATCCCCGAGTCGCTCGCCCCGGCAGACCGGTCCGGCTACACCTCGCCGACCAACATCGGCGGCTACCTGTGGTCGACCGTCGTGGCCAGGGAGCTCGGGTTCATCTCGAAGGACGAGGCGTCCGCCCGGCTGGTCCGCACGCTCACCACCCTGGACCGGATGGAGCACCACGTCCCCAGCGGCATGTACTTCAACTGGTACGACGAGGAGACCGGGGAGGCGTTGCGCGCCTGGCCCGGCACCGGCGCCGTCGTGCACCCGTTCTGCTCCAGCGTCGACAACGGCTGGCTCGGCGCCGCCCTGCTCGTGGTGGCCGGGGCCGACCGCGCGGCGGCGGGCCTCGCACGCCGGATCTTCGCCCGGATGCGCTGGGACTCCTTCTACAACCCCGGTGACGACCCCGCGCACCCCGCGGTGCGGCCAGGCGGCCTGATCCACGGCGGGTTCTTCCCGTTCGACCACGACCGGCCCGGCGGCGTGTACCAGGGCACGCACATCGGCGGCGACCCCGTGTGGCTGACCACCCACCACTACGACACCACCGTGTCCGAAACGCGGATCACCAGCTACCTCGGCATCATCACCGGCCAGGTGCCGGCGAAGCAGTACTTCGCGATGTGGCGGACGTTCCCGGCGTCGTGCGACTGGTCGTGGCACGAGATGCAGCCGGTGGGGGAGAACCGCACCTACTACGGCATCGAGGTCTTCGAAGGCGCCTACACCTACCGCGGCATGCGGATCGTGCCCGGCTGGGGCGGCTCGATGTTCGAGGAGCTGATGCCGGACGTGTTCGTGCCCGAGGCCAGGTGGGCGCCGCGGTCGTGGGGCCGCAACCACGCGCTGCACGTGCGGGCGCAACGCGAACACGGCCTGCTGGAGGCGAAGTACGGCTTCTGGGGCTTCAGCCCGTCGAGCAACCCGGCCGGTGGTTACCGCGAGTACGGCGTGGACGCGCTCGGCATGGGACCCGGCAACGAACCGGGCAACGGCGCCAACGGCTACTTCTCCGACCAGGAGATGACGAACTACGACGCCGGCTTCGGCACGTGCCGCCCGGCCACCGCGCCCACCCCGTCCTACGGCGACGGCGTGGTCACCCCGCACGCGGCGTTCCTGGCGATGATGCACGAGCGCGACGAGGCGTACACCAACCTGCTGGGCATCGAACGGGACCTGCGCGCCTACGGCCGCGGCGGTTTCTTCGACGCCGTCGCCGTGCGGTCGGGCACCGTCGCACGGCGCTACCTGTCCCTGGACCAGGCGATGGTCATGGGTGCCATCGGCAACGTCCTGTGCCGTGACGTGGTCCGCCGCGCGTTCTCGACCCCTGCCGTCGAACGCGCGCTGCGCCCGGTGATCGGTGTCGAGGAGTTCGGCGCGAGCCGAATGTGATGGAGGTTTCTGACATGCGGCCTGTTCGGCTGACATCCGAGGACGGCGTCGAGTACCGCGACCTCAACGGCAACGGCGTCATGGACCCCTACGAGGACCCGCGCCTGCCCGTGGCCGACCGGGTCGAGGACCTGCTGGCGCGGCTGTCGCTGGAGGAGAAGGCCGGTCTGCTGTTCCACACCGTCATCGAGGCGGGTGAGGACGGCACGGTGAAGGAGGCGCCCGGCGCCATCAGCAAGTCGCCCACCAGCGTCGTGGTCACGCAGAAACACCTGTCGCACTTCAACGTTCACGCGCTGCACGACGCGCGCATGGCCGCGCGCTGGCACAACAACCTCCAGCTGATCGCGGAGAGCACCCCGCACGGCATCCCGGTGACCATCTCCACCGACCCGCGGCACGCGTTCCTGGAGAACGCCGGCGTCTCCTTCACCGCCAAGGCGTTCTCGCAGTGGCCCGAGTCGCTGGGCCTGGCCGCGCTCGGCGACCCGGCGCTCGTGGAGCGGTTCGCGGACATCGCCCGCCAGGAGTACGTCGCGGTGGGCATCCGCTGCGCCCTGCACCCGGCGATCGACCTCGCCACCGAACCCCGCTGGGCGCGGCAGGCCGGCACTTTCGGCCAGTCCTCGGCGCTGACCGCCGAGCTCGCGGTGGCGTACGTGCGCGGTTTCCAGGGGCCGTCCCTGGGAGCCGGGTCGGTCGCCTGCACCAGCAAGCACTTCCCCGGTGGCGGCCCGCAGAAGGACGGCGAGGACGCGCACTTCCCGTACGGCCGCGAGCAGGTCTACCCCGGTGGCCGCTTCGCCGACCACCTGGCCCCGTTCCGCGCGGTGGTCGAGGCGGGCACGGCGGCGGTGATGCCCTACTACGGCATGCCGGTGGGCCTGGAGGTCGACGGCGAGCCGATCGAGGCGGTCGGCTTCGGCTACAACCGCCAGGTGGTCACCGGCATGCTGCGCGGCGACCTCGGCTTCGACGGCGTGGTCCTCACCGACTGGGAGCTGGTGATGGACAACCACGTCGGCGACAAGGTCCTCCCGGCCCGCGCCTGGGGCGTCGAGCACCTCGACGCGCACGGCAGGATGGAGCTGATCCTCCACGCGGGCGCCGACCAGTTCGGCGGCGAGGAGTGCGTGGACGTGCTGCTCGACCTGGTGGCCCAGGGCCGCGTGACGCAGGCCCGTATCGACGAGTCCGCCCGCCGCCTGCTCACCGCGAAGTTCCGGCTCGGCCTCTTCGACGACCCGTTCGTGGACGAGGACCGCGCGGCCGAGGTGGTGGGACGGCAGGACTTCCGCGACGAGGGCCACGCCGCGCAGGCCCGTTCGGTCACCGTGTTGCAGAACGGTTCCTCGGCGGCGGCCCTGCCCCTGCGGCCCGGCCTGAAGCTCTACGTGGAGAACGTCTCACCCGAGGCCGCCGCCCGCCTGGGCACCGTCGTCGCCACCCCGCAGGAGGCCGACCTGGCGCTCGTGCGGCTCATGGCGCCGTTCGACCCGCGCTCGGACCTGTTCCTGGAGTCGTGGTTCCACCAGGGTTCGCTGGAGTTCCCACCGGGCCTGCCCGCACGCCTGGCCCGCATCGCCGCCGCGTGCCCGCTGGTCGTGGACGTGACCCTGGACCGCGCCGCGGTGCTCACCCCGCTGCTGCCGATCGCCTCCACCCTGGTCGTCAGCTACGGCTCCACCGATGAGGCCCTGGCCGACGCGCTGACGGGCGCGATCCCGCCGCGGGGACGGCTGCCGTTCGACCTGCCGCGGTCGATGGAGCAGGTCCGGCGGCACCCGGAGGACGTGGCGGGGTACGACGACCCGCTGTTCCCGTTCGGGCACGGCCTCCACCCGGCGGGTTAGTCCCAGGCGGTCACGGGTAGCCGGGGGCCACCACACCCCGATGCGGAGGAGAGCGATGAGCGACACGACCACGGTCGACCGGTTGCGCACGGTGCTGGCGGACGCCACCTACCCGGCCGACAAGGGCCAGCTGGTCGACCACGCCTCGCGCAACAACGCCGACGAGGACACGGTCCACGCGCTGCACGCCGTGCCGGACCAGCTGTACGGGTCGTTCGACGAGGTGCTCGACGCGGTGGCCGTGGACCAGTCCCGGGAGGCCTGACCGCTCCGCCGGGTGCTCGTTCCGCTCGGTCACCGATCGGACGGGCACCCGGCGCCGCCCTGGTGCCTCACCCGCGTCAGGGCGTCGTGCCGGACGGCCGGAAGTCGCGCGCCAGCAACCCGAACAGCAGGTCGTCCGTCCACTCGCCACCGGTCCAGGTGTGCTCGACGCGGTGGCCCTCCTGCCGGAAACCCAGCCGCAGCAACACCTTCACCGACGGCTCGTTGCGCGCGTCGGTCTCGGCGGACACGCGGTGCAGGCCGCGGTCGGTGAACAGGTGCTCCAGCATCCGGTGCACGGCCTCGGTGGCGTAACCGCGGCCCTGGTGGGCGGGAGCGAGGGTGTAGCCGATCTCGGCCTGCATGAGGTTGTCGTGCGTGTTCACGCCGACGTCGCCGATGACGGTGCCGTCGCGGTCGAGGGCGTACTGGAACCAGCCGGGTGCGGCGGGGTCGGTCATCTCGGCGATCATGCGGGTGGCGGCGTCGAGCGGGAACGGGGCGTCCCAGCCCTGGTAGCGGGCGACGTCCGGGTCTGACCGGTAAGCGGCGAGGGCGGGTGCGTCCTCGGGGCGGAACGGCCGGAGCGTGAGACGGGCGCTGGTGAGGAGCACGCGGACAGAGTAGGTGCTGCGGACGGCTCAGAGCGTCCGGTTTCACTGAGCCGGCGCGACCAGCGCTCCGGCTTCCAGCGTGCCGACCGCGTCAGTCGTTGAGTTGGCGCGACCAGCGCTCCGGCTTCCGGCGTGCCGACCGCGCGCGGCTAATCCTCCGGCCGCCGCCGCGCCGACCGCGCCAGTCGCTCAGCCAACTCCGCGACCAGCCCGCGCAGCTCGTCCGGCCGGTCGACAACGAACGGCAGGTCCAGCGCCGCCAGCACACCGGGCAGCCAGTCGAGCCGTTCCACCCGCAGCCCGACCCGCACCCACTCCCCGCCGTCCGGCTCCGGCTCCACCACCGCCACCCCGGCCGGGAGCCGCGCGCGGACCTGCTCCTCGTCGCCCCGCACCCGCAACGCCACCTCGTACCGGTGCGGTGCCGTGGCGAGTCCCGTCACCACCTGCTCCGCCGCGTCGAGCCCCTCGGGCACGGCGAACGTGCCGGGCAACGTCCGCGCGCCGCCGATGCGGTCCAGCCGGAACGTGCGGCCCTCACCGAGCGCAGGGTCCGCGGCCCGCACGTACCACCGGCCCGCGTGGTTGACCAGCCCGTACGGGTGCAGGGTGCGCTCGCTGCGCCGCCCGTCGGCGCCGGTGTACCGGATCGACACCGGCCGCCGGTGCGCCACCGCGTCCGCGAGGGTCAGCAGCACGGCGCCCTCCGGGACGGTGGCCTCCGCGCCGGGAGCGGTGAACGCGAGGGAGCCGAGCACGGCGTCGAGCCGGCGGCCGAGGTGGTCCGGGAGCACTCGGCGGATCTTCACGGCCGCCGTCTCACCGGCCGTGCCCGCCGCCGTCGTCAGGCCCGTCCGGCGGCCCGCGACCAGGCCGAGCAGCACGGCCAGGGCCTCGTCGTCGGTCAGCATCAGCGGCGGCATGCGGTAGCCGGGGGCCAGCCGGTAGCCGCCGTAGCGGCCGCGCACCGACTCGACCGGGACGTCCAGGTCGAGGAGGTGGTCGACGTAGCGCCGCACAGTGCGCTCGTTGACGCCGAGCCGGTCGGCGAGCTCGGCCACGGTCCGCACGCCGCCGGACTGCAGGAGCTCCAGCAGCGTGAGCACTCGGGCGGTGGGCCGGGTCATGGCACAAGTCTCCAGGAAATACCGGGCGGGTTCTGCCCGGTATCCGCTTTAGCGTGCGGGCACAGGTACCGACGAACAAAGGGAGAAAGCTCATGGACCTCGTCTCGATCCGCGTCATCACCGCCGACGTCGCCCGCCTCGCCGGGTTCTACGAACGCGCCACCGGCATCCGCGCCGACTGGGCCACCGAGGACTTCGCCGAGATCAGGACCGGTCGCGCGACCCTCGCGATCGGCAGCACCCGCACCGTGCCGCTGTTCGCGCCCGGTTCCGCGCGGCCCGCCGACAACCGCAGCGTCATCATCGAGTTCCTGGTCGACGACGTGGACGCCGTGCACCGGAACCTGACCGGGGTCGTGGACGAGTTCGTCACCGAGCCCACCACGATGCCCTGGGGCAACCGCGCGCTGCTGTTCCGCGACCCCGACGGCAACCTCGTCAACTTCTTCACCCCGGTGACCCCGGAGGCTGTCGCGAAGTTCGCACGCTGACGGCCCGTCTGTGATCCACTGGCAACATGGCGGCAATGGAACGCGTGGTGCTCCTGGGCCGCGGTGCAGCGGGGAAGTCGACGCTGGCGGTCGCACTGGGCAAGGCCACTGGACTGCCCGTCGTCGAGCTGGACAAGCACTTCTGGGGTCCGAAGCTCGAACCGATGACGCACGACCTGTGGGCGATCGTGCAGGGCGAGCTCGCCGAGGCGGACCGGTGGGTCATGGACGGCGACCTGGGTCCGCACGACGTGCTCGCCGTGCGGTTGCGGCGGGCCGACACGGTGGTGCTGCTCGACTTCCCGTTCTGGCGCTGTGCCTGGCGGGCGTTGCTGCGGTCGCGCGAACGGGCCGACTTCTGGGTGTGGCTGTGGTTCTGGCGGCGCCGGAGCCGGCCGTTGCTGCTGGAGGCGGTCAACGAGCACGCGCCCGGCGCGACGCTGCACGTGCTGCGCGACCCCCGTGCCACCGCCGCGTTCCTGGCGAGCGCCGGGAGTGCCGGTGGATGAGGACGAGTTCACCGTGCCACGGGTCGTGGCGGACACGCTCGCCGGCTGGGACGAGCTGCGGCGGGACGCCGGGAGGGCCGGTGACGAGCAGTTCCGGCGCTGGTACTTCGACGTCGTGTCGACCCACGGCGATCCGCACACCTTCGCGTTCCTGACGTTCGAGACGGCGGTCGAGCTCTTCGACCGGGGGCGTGCCCCCGACGCGTTCCTGTTGCTGGGCTGGCTGGCGCGGCACGTGGGACGTGCACCCGCCGGTGACACGGCGGTGCGCACGGTCATGGCGCTGACCGACACGTGCGCGGTGCGGGCGGTCGACCGGGAGTCGGCCGCGCTGGCGATCGGGGTGCTGCGCGAGGTCGTGGACGGGGTTCGCGCAGCCGGGGACGTCCAGGTGGAGGACGCGGTGTGCCGGGCGTTGTCCACCCTCGCGCACCTGAGCGGCCGGCACGTCACGTCCGGCCGGGCGGGGGTCGAGGAGGTCGCCGCCCTGTGGCGTGAGCTGGGCACCCGGTGCCGCGGCAGCGCCGACCCCGGCCTGCGCGGGTGGCGGGCGCAGGGACTGGGCAACGAGGCCCTGCTGCGGCTCCAGCTCGGGGACGAGGAGCCCGCACGCCGGCTGCTCGACCTGATCGCGGCCGAGTTCGCGGCCGACCCGCCGGGTGCGTCGGAGGACGTGGACCTGTGGCGTGTCCGGGCACGGCACGCCGCCGGGGTGCTCGACCGGTTCCACGTGGGCGAGCCCGAGTTCGAGCTGGGCCACCTCGAACGCCAGCGGTACTGGGACCGGCGGCGCCGGTCCACCCCGCGCGGGTTCGCGTCCTGGCTGCGGGCCGGCGCACCGCGCAACCACCTGCGCGAGCTGGTCCGCCAGGCCGGGGCCGTGCACCGCAGGTCCGTCGGCACGGTGCGGAGCTGGTTGTGCACCGGAGAGCCGTTCGTCCTGCTGCTGCGCAACTTCGAGCTCACCGAACGCTCCGGGACCTCGACGCTCCTGGCCGGCCCCGACGACCCGGCGGACCACGTCCAGGTGATCAGCCTCGGCGGCGGCGCCACACCCGCGCTGACCGAGCTGGCCGCCTCCGTGCCGCTCGTCCTCGTGGCCAGCACGACCGCCGGTGAGCTGGAGCTGGACCACCAGGACTGGGGCCAGTTCACCGCGCCGGTCCGGCTCTACCTGCCGCACGAGACGTGGTTCGACACCGTGTCGACGCTGATCACCGTCACCGCCCAGGTGGTCGTGTGGGCGGCGGAGCTCACGCCGGGACTGGCGCGGGAGCTGGAGCTCCTGACCGCCGAGGGGCGCGGCGAGGACACGCTGGTCGTGCTCGACCGGCTCGACGACCCGATGACGCAGGCGTTCCTGCCCAGGACCGGTGGTGAACGGCTGACGAAGGACCACCCCGCGCTCGCCCGGTTCCCCCACGTGGTCGACGCGGCGGAGCTGGGAAGCCGGGACCTGGCCGGGTGCCCACCGCTGATCGCCGTGCTCGAACGCCTCGACGCCGCCCACCGGGTGCCGCTGGACCAACGGCTCGCCGACATCGGCGCCCGGCTGGACGCACGGCGAACGTGACCGCCGCGCGTCCGTCGGCGCTCACCCGACCTCGGCGACGACCTCCGTCCCGGCGGCGTACCGGCTGACCGGCCTGGCCAGCCCGTAGTGCTCGCGCAGCGTCCGGCCGGTGTACTCGGTGCGGAACAGGCCGCGCGCCCGCAGCAGCGGCACGACGTGGTCGACGAACTCCTCCAGCCCCGACGGCAGCAGGGGCGCCATCACGTTGAACCCGTCGGCGGCCCCCGTGGTGAACCACAGCTCGACGTGGTCGGCGATCTGCTCGGGCGTGCCCGCGACGACCTGGTGGCCGCGGCCGCCGCCGAGCCGGCCGAGCAGCTGCCGCAGCGTCAGCCGTTCCCGCTCGGCCAGGTCGCGGACCAGCTCGAACCGGCTCTTGGCCCCGTTGATGCGGCTGACCGGCGGCAACGCGGGCAGCGGCGCGTCGAGCGGGTGGCCGGTGAGGTCGACGCCGATCATGTCGGTCAGCTGCCGCACCGCCCGTTCGGGGATGATCAGCTCGTCGAGCTCCGCGGCCAGGCGCCGCGCCTCGGCCTCGGTGCCGCCGAGCACGGGGACGATGCCGGGCAGCACCTTCACGCCGTCCGCCGGTCGACCGGCCGCGACCACCCGGCGCTTGAGGTCGGCGTAGAACGCGGTGGCGTCCTCGTGCGTCTGCTGGGCGGTGAACACCGCCTCCGCCCAGGCCGCCGCGAACGCCCTGCCGTCCTCGCTGGACCCGGCCTGCACCAGCAGCGGACGCCCCTGCGGGCTGCGCACCGCGGTGGCCGACCTCGTGCACCTTCGCCTCGTCGGCGTAGACGCCGGAACCGGGGTCGGCGACGACCGCGTCGTCCTCCCAGGAGTCCCACAGGGCGGTGGTCACGTCCAGGAACTCCGCTGCGCGCTCGTAGCGTTCGGCGTGCTCGGTGTTGACCTCGCGGTTGAAGTTCTGCGCCGATCGGTCCTGGGCGGTCGTGACGATGTTCCAGCCGGCCCGGCCGCCGCTGATGTGGTCGAGCGAGGAGAACAGCCGCGCGAGGTTGTAGGGCTCGCTGAACCCGGTGGACGCGGTGGCGATCAGTCCGATGTGGTCGGTCGCCTGCGCCAGCGCGGTGAGCAGGGTGAGCGGTTCGAAGTGACCGGCGGCGGTGTGCGTGACGTCGCCCCAGATCTGCACGCCGTCGGCGAGGAACACCGAGTCGAACGTGCCGCGCTCGGCGGTGCGCGCGAGGTGCTGGAAGTGCGTGACGTCGCCCAGCGCCCGCGGGTCGGTGCGCGGGTGCCGCCAGGCGGCCTCGTGGTGGCCGACGCCCATCAAGAACGCGTTGAGGTGGAGTTCGCGTGCGGACAACTTCAGACTCCCTGCCAGACTGGGTTTCGGATGTTCAAGGGGTCGGCGTAGAGGGCGTCCAGCTGCACGGCACCCGCCGCGACCGCCAGCACGTCCTCGCCGAAGCTGCTCGCCAGCACCGCGTCCGCGGACGCGCGCGACATGGCCGCGACCTCCTCGCGCAGCGCGGCGGCGCAGTCGGGCAGCCGGTTCGTGCCGATCTCGGTGACGACCAGGACCTCCGGGTCGAGGAAGTCGAACAGCACGGCCGCCGCCCTCCCGACCACGCGGGCCCGCTCGACGAGGTCCGCCCGCGCCGCGGGTGACCCGGCCACGGCGTCGTCGACCAGGTCGAAGATCGACGGCCGCCGCACCACCCCGGCCAGGCGGGCCCGCTCGGCCCAGGCGCGGTCGGACACGGTGGCCTCCAGGCACCCGCGCTTGCCGCACCCGCACCGGACGCCGGGGTCGCCCAGCGCCAGGTGCGCCACGTCCCCTGCGGCCGACCGCGGCCCGCGGTGGGTGGTGCCGGCGGTCACGATCGCCGCGTCGACGACGTTGCCGACGAACAGGTGCAGCAACGACTCGCGGCCGCGGGCGGCACCGAAGAGCTGCTCGGCCCGTGCCAGCGCCCTGGCGTGGCTGTCGACCCGCACCGGCAACCCGGTCCTCGCGGTGAGCAGCGCGGCGACCTCGACGTCGCGCCAGCCCAGCGAGGCGTGCCGGACGACCACACCGCCGGTCGGGTCGACCCAGCCGCCCGCTGCCACGCCGAGACCGATCGGGATGTGGCCGGGGAACCGGTCGGCGTGCAGCCGCAGCAGCTCGTCGGCGGCCGTCGTCAGCACCTCGTGCGGGTCGTCCGCCGCGGTGTGCGGGATCGTCCGCCGCACGAGCACCCGGCCGCGCAGGTCGACCAGCGTGATCGTGCTGAACAGGTGCGCGACGTGGACGCCGGCCACGACGTGCCGGCTCGTGTCGACGTCGACCGGTACGTGCGGCCGTCCGATGCCCCGGTACGGCACGGCCTGCGGCACCTCGGCGAGCAGCCCGAGCTCGGTCAGGGCCGCGCAGGCACGGGTCACCGCGGCCGGGCTCAGACCGGACGTGCGGGCGATGGTGCTGCGGGCGATCGGCCCGCACCGCAGCACCGTGCCGAGCACGACCGACGCGGTGCCGCTCACGAGATCAGCGGCGGGGCGGAGGGGGACAGGGCGGGGCCGACGGCGCGCGCCGCGCCCGGCGTGCGGCCGCGGCCCCACCCGATCTCCCTGCGGTAGCTGCCGAGCAGCCCGGTCCGGCGCAGGTGGTCCTCGTCGTGCGCGGGCGACCCCGGTGGCAGCGGGTGGGTCTGCGGTGCCACGAACAGCGCGTCCGCCGGGCAGTTGGCCTCGCACTGGAAGCACGTCTGGCAGTCGGACTGCCTGCTGACCACCGGCAGCCCGTCCGCACCCCGGTCGAACACGTTGGTGGGGCACACCTCGATGCACTTGTCGCAGGTGATGCACTGCGCCGCCGACACCAGCTCGATCACGCCGCCACCTCCTGCGGGCGGGCCCACACCTCGTCCAGGCCGCCGGAGGTGATCCGGTGGTGCTGGGCGGGGTCGAGGCCGGGGCGGTCGAGCCGCCTGGCCATGCCGCGGCTCTCCTCCCGCAGCAGGGCGGAGGTGTACATCCACCGCGCGTGCGCCACCATCGCCGCCGCCTGCCGGGCCCGCACGACCGCGGCACCCTCGGCCCGCAGGCCCGACCGCACCGACCGCCAGGTCTCGTCGAGCTCTCCCAGCGCCGCCCGCAGCACGTCGCCGTGGCGCAGGTAGTTCTTGTCGTAGGGCAGGACCTCGGCCTGCACCGCACGGACCACCTCCTCGACGTCGACCTCCGCGGAACGGCCGGTCGGGCGCAGGCCCGCGCCACCGGCCGCGGTGACCCGCCGGGTGCCGCGGCCGAGCGCGAGCGCGAACCGGGCGGCGGACCGGCCGGCCCACGAGCCGGACGAGATGGCCCACGCGGCGTTGTGGCTGCCACCGCCGGTGAACCCGCCGCAGATCAGCTCGCGCGTGGCGGCGTCACCGGCGGCGTACAGACCGGGAACGGTGGTGGCGCAGCCGTCGTCGACGATCCGGATGCCACCGGTGCCGCGCACGGTGCCCTCGGCCAGCAGCGTCACGGCGAACGGCTCGGTGAACGGGTCGACGCCCAGCCGGTCGAACGTGAGGAAGAAGTTGGGCTGCGCCAGCCGCATCGCCCTGCGCGCCGCGTCGTCGGCCAGGTCCAGCTTGCAGAACACCTTCTCCGACAACAGGGTCCTCGCGATCACCGATCGCCCGCGCTGGCTGCCCGCGCCCTCCAGCACCTCGCCGTCGGCGCGGTAGAAGGTGGCGTAGTTGTAGAACGCGGTCTTCGTGACGGACGTGTGCTCCGGGGCGATGCCGTAGGCGTTGGAGAACTCCATGCCGGACAGCTCGGCGCCGGCCTCCACCGCGAGCAACGCCCCGTCGCCGGTGTTCACGTCGCACCCGAACGCCTTGCTCAGGAACGCGCACCCGCCCGTGGCGACGACCACCGCGCCCGCGCGCACCTCGAACGGCCGACCGGCCTGCCGCCGGTACCCGGCAGCGCCCGCGACCGCGCCGTCGTCGGCGGTGAGCAGCTCGGTGACCGGGCTGTGGTCCAGGACGACGACCCCGGCGCGTTTGACCCGGATCCGCTGGCGCCGCATGTACTCCGGCCCCTGCAGGCCGTTGCGCAGCGGTGTGCCGTCCGGTCCGGTGGGGAACGGGTAGCGCCCGGCATCGGCCAGCTCGTTGACCCGCTCGTAGGTCTCGTCGAGCACGCGGGCCATCCACCGGCGGTCGGCGAGGTACCCGCCGAGCGCCTCACGGCTGGCCATGGCCGCCTCACGGGCCTTCTCCTCCGGCGGCACGTACCAGACACCGGTGCCGACGGACGCGGTCGCGCCGCTCGTCCCGCAGTACCCCTTGTCCGCCAGCACGACCGAGGCACCCTGCTCGGCGGCCTTGAGCGCGGCCCACGTGGCGGCCGGACCGCCACCCACCACCAGCACGTCAGCTGTGAGCGTCATGACCCCTCCTCAGGCTCCGACCGGGACGCGCCACGAGGTGAACCGGCGCTCCAGAGCGACCAGCACCTGGTTGAACAGCACGCCGATGGCGGACAGGGTGATGATCCCGGCGTACATCTGCGGGATCGCGAAGTTGAACTGCGAGGCGTTGATCAGGTACCCGAGACCGGCCTTGGCGCCGACCATCTCCGCGGCCACCAGCACGAGGATCGACAACGCGCCGGCGAGCCGGACGCCGGTGAACACCGTGGGCACCGCCGAGGGCAGGATCACCTTCTGGAACAACCGGAAGCCGTCCAGGTCCATCGACCGCGCGAGCCGCAGCAGCGTCGGGTCCACCGCGCGCACGGCGCTGATCGTGTTGAGCAGGACCGGCCAGGTGCAGGCGTAGCAGACGATCGCGATCTTCGACGTCTCACCGATGCCCAGCAGCAGCACGAACACCGGCAGCAACGCGAGCGCGGCGGTGTTGCGGAAGACCTCCAGCAGCGGGCTGAGCAGGTTCGCGACCGGCTTGTACCAGCCGATCAGCAGCCCGAGCGGGACCGCGACCGCGACCGCGAGCCCGAAGCCGGACAGCGACCGCACCAGGCTCGCCTGCGTGTTGTCGAGCAGCTTCCCGCTCACCGCGAGGTCCCACCACGACTCCAGGACCGTCGAGAACGGCGGCAGGAACGTGGAGTCCACCAGGCCGAACCGGGGCGCAATCTCCCAGACGGCCAGCACGACCGCGATGGCCACGACCTTGCCCACGGCGGTCAGCAGCGCGTCGGCCAGCCGGGCCACCGCCCCGCGTGGCCGCGCCGGTGCCGGCGGGGCGTGGTCCTCGGTCCGTGACGGGGTTTCCAGCAGCGCGGTCATGCGCCCACCACCTCCTTCTCCTGTTGCTGGGCACGGGACACCTCGTCGTGCAGGAGGTCCCAGATGCGGTGCCGGCAGCGCGCGAACTCGGGGCTCGAGCGCAGGTCGTCCTGCCGGGTCCGGTCACCGAGGTCGATCGGCACGACCTCCTTCACCCGGCCCGGCCGCGAGGTCAGCACGACCACCCGCTGACCGAGGTGGACCGCCTCGTCGATGGAGTGCGTGATGAACACGACGGTCTTGCCGGTGCGCTGCCAGATCCGCAGCAGCTCGTCCTGCAACGACTCGCGGGTCTGCGCGTCGAGCGCGGCGAACGGCTCGTCCATCAGCAGCACCTGCGGGTCGTAGGCGAGGCTGCGGGCGATGGCGACCCGTTGCCGCATGCCGCCGGACAGCTGGTGCGGGTGCCGGTCCTCGAACCCGGTCAGCCCGACCAGGTCGAGGAACTCGCGGGCCCGCCCTGCGCGCTGCCTGCGCGGCACCCCGGTCGCCTCCAGCCCGAACTCGACGTTGCCCTGAGCGGTGCGCCACGGCAGCAGCGCGTACTGCTGGAACACGATGCCGCGGTCGAGGCCGGGACCGGTGATCGGGCGGCCGTCGAGCAGGATCTCGCCCTCGCTCGGTTCGGTGAGTCCGCCGAGCAGGTCAAGGAGCGTGGACTTGCCGCACCCGCTGGGGCCGACGAGGACGACGAACTCGCCCCGTTCGACGTCGAGGTCGATCCGGTCGACGGCGGTGAACCCGGTGCGCTGCCGGGAACCGCGGACCTTGACGTCGAACCGCTTGGTGACGCCGCGGAAGGCGATGTGCGCGCTCATCGGGCCAGCTCGTTGAACTCGTTGGTGTACAGGTCGGTGAGCCGCACCTGGTCCCGGGTGATCTCCCCGCGCTCGGCGAGCCAGTCGACCCAGATGGACAGCTCCCGGTCGAGGATCTTGCCGCCCTTCTCGGCGACCCCCGTGGACTTCCAGTACCTGAGCGCCGCAGGGTCCTCGTTGCGCCCGCGCCGGGTGAGGACCTCGACCTTGCGCGCCACCACCTCCTCGCGCGGGGTGGTGCGGCTCCACTCGATCGCCTTCGCGATGCCGCTCGTGAACGTCCGGACCGTGCCGGGGTTGTCGCGCAGGAACTTCTCGGTGAAGACGTACGTGCCGGCGGTGAACGGGCCCAGCAGGTCGAAGTCGGAGAACAGCTTGCGCACACCGCCCTTCTCCAGCGCCTTGTCGCGCAGGATGCCGCCGAGCACACCGACCTCGATCTGCTTCTGCCGCACCGACTGCTCGGTGTTGACCGGGGGCACGACGATCGGCTCGACCTTCTTGACCTCGTCCTGGCTCAGGCCTGCCCGCTTGAGGTAGATGCCGAGCATGGCCTCGTGGTGCGCGCCGAGGGTGTTCATGCCGACCTTCTTGCCGAGCAGGTCGCGGGCCGTGCGGACCGGGCTGTCGTCGAGCACGTAGAAGCCGCTGTAGGCGTTCTCGTCGGCGCCGTAGTAGCCGATCACGGACCGGATCGGCGCTCCGGCGGCCTTGAGCTTGACCACGGCGCCGTTGAACGCGCCGCCGAAGTCGACCTGCCCGGTGGCGGCGGACTGGATGTCCTGCGGGCCGCTGATCGTGTTGCCGACCCACTCGAGCTTCACGTCGCCGAGGTAGCCCAGCTCCGCTGCCAGCTCCGGCAGCGTCACGTCGCCCGCCCAGCCCTGGTAGCGCAGCGTCTTGGTCTCGACGCCGGCACCGGCGGCGGTGGAGCAGCCGACGGTCGCCGCTGTCAGTCCGAGCAGGGAAAGGCCGAGGAAGTTCCGTCGCGTGGTGGTCACGGCAGGTCCTTTGTCGAAGGGAAATCGGGCACGCTGAAGAACGGGACGAACGGTCCCGGTGGAAATGCGGAGCGGATTCAGCGACCGGCGCGACAGAAGGCGCTGGCGTGCCGTCGGAGGTCGACGTGCCGGCGCGAGGTGAGAGAGGCGGCTTGGCTCACGGAGCGAGCGTCACACCCGGATCGGACGGGGTCAACGGCCGGACCGCACGTCCCACATCATGGAGCCGGGCTGGACGGTCCCACCTATTTTTCACGCTGGAAGGAACTCGGCCGGTCAATCCCTTCCAGGTGCTGGGAAGACTTGTTTTCCGGCCGCGCGATGTTGCGCACGCGGCGCGGACATCAGCACGGTGGTGGGGAAGTTCGCCACCACGAGAGGAAGTCCGCGATGACCGCACAACTTTCCGCCACCGTCGCCAAACTGGGTGCGGGCATCGGCGCACGCGTCGACGGCGTCCGGCTCGGCGGCGACCTCCCGCAGGACGTCGTGGCGGAGATCAGGGCCGCCCTGCTGGCCAACAAGGTCGTGTTCTTCCGCGACCAGCACCACCTCGACGACGCGGAGCAGCTCGCGTTCGCGCGGCTGCTCGGCAGCCCGACCCTCGCGCACCCCACGGTGAAGGGCCAGAACCACACCAACGTGCTGGCGATCGACTCCGACTACGGCAAGGCCAACAGCTGGCACACCGACGTCACGTTCGTCGACCGCGTGCCCGCGATCAGCATCCTGCGCGCCGTCGAGCTGCCGCCGTACGGGGGCAGCACGGTCTGGGCGAACACCGCACGCGCCTACGACGAGCTGCCCGAGGCGTTGAAGGCGCTCGTGGACCGGCTGTGGGCGGTGCACACCAACGTCTACGACTACGCGGGTCACGTCGACTCGACCCGCATCGGCGGTGTCGACGTGAAGGAACGGGCCTACCGCTCGGAGTTCGAGTCGCAGCGCTACGAGACCGAGCACCCGCTGGTCCGCGTGCACCCGGAGACCGGCGAACGAGCGCTGCTGCTCGGGCACTTCGTCAAGCGGATCGTCGGCCTGACGGCCGCGGAGTCCAAGGCGGTCTTCCAGCTGCTGCAGGACCGCGTCACCCGGCTGGAGAACACCGTGCGCTGGCAGTGGGCCGACGGTGACGTGGCGATCTGGGACAACCGGGCCACCCAGCACTACGGCGTCGACGACTACGACAACGCCCGCCGCCGGCTGCACCGCATCACCCTCGCGGGCGACGTGCCGGTCAGCGTCGAGGGCGTGGCGAGCACGACCGTGGTCGGCGACGCGGCCCACTTCTCCGAACTCTGACGCTCGTTCTCCTCGGGCGCGGTGACGTGGCTGCGGCGTCGTGGCCACGTCCCGGCGGTTCGACCGCGCACGCGCTGCTGTCGTGGCCTGGTCGGCACGGCCGGTTCAGCCGATGCGTACGCGGGCCAGCACCTCCATCGCGGCCCGTTCCCGTTCCGCCAGCTCGCCCAGGACCGCCGCTGCCCGGTCCAGCCGCCCCTGGTCACCCGTCTCCCCGGCCGCGGCGATGTGGTCGGCCACCTCGGTCCACAGCGGCGCGATCGCGGCGTACAGCCCGTGGCCGTGCCGCAGGGTGTCGTCGCCGGTGAGCTCGGCGGCCTCGGCGAGGAAGTCCCGGTACAGCGCGCGGAACAGCGATCCGCCGGTGCCGCCGCGCTCCATCAGCATCGCGGCGAGCGGGAGGTCGCGGGACGGGTCGCCGGCCCGGTCGAACCACCGCGCCACCCGCTTCGCCGCCGTGGCGATGCCGCGGTGCCCGAGGTTGGCGATGGGCGGGGTGAGGAACGCGTGTGCGTTGGCGCGCACCGCTTCCCGGACCGCGTGTCCGAGCTCGGGACGGCCGGTGGGCGCGGTGGCGGTGTAGGAGAGGTTGCGGGCGGTCATCGGTCCGCGTTCGGCACGGGCTTTCGCCAGGCTCGCCAGCGTCGTGGTGACGTTGCCGCCCTGCTGAGCCGTGTCGACGAGGTGGGCGGTGTCGTCGTCGTAGCCGTGGATCGCGACGAAGTGACCTCCGAAGTGGACTTTCGTCGTGAAGTGGTCGAGGTGGAACGAGTCCAGCTGCAGGCCGACCGGGCGGCCCGCGGACAGGTGGGTGACGACGTTCTGCCACGCCTTGCGCGGCGAGGTGGTCTCCTCGGCGCGCAGGTCGAGGCCCAGCCGGGTGGCCGCGGTCCGGGTGAGCGCGAACGGCTTGACCCGCCCGCCGAGGAACGGGAAGTCGAGGTTCTTCGCGTCCCAGTAGACGAAGCCCAGGCCTTCGCCGAGGCCGAACAGCAGCGGTTCGGACAGGTCGAGGCCCTCGTGGCGCAGCAGGGCGCCGAGGGTGGTGGTCTCGCAGTGCTGACCGCGGGGGAACGAGACGTCGTCGATGATCATGTGGCTTCCTGGGCTGGTGCGTCGTGCGGGGGTGCGGTCAGTCTCGACCCTCCCACGGTGTGAGGGTCAACCACGACGAGCGGTTCACCGAGGACCGCGGTCACGCTCACTCACCCGGCCGTCACGACGGGAACGGCCCCTTCTCTACGATTGCGCGACTCGTCGAGGGGACGAGCGCGGCGCCTCGGCGCCGGTGCCGGGGAGGTGTTGTGCGGACGAGTCCGGACTCCGGGGCGCTGCTCGGCGGCCCGTCGCTGCGGCGGTGGTCGCTGCTGATCTCGGTGGCGCTCGTCGTCGTCCTGCTCGGGGCGACGGTGGCCGTGCTGCTGGCCATCGGCGACCTGTCCAGGGCGCGCTCGCGGTTGCTCGACGTCGTCGGGCCCGCGGTCGTGAGCTCGCAGCAGCTCGGCACCCTCGTGGTGGACCAGGAGAACGGCGTCCGGGGCTACCTGCTGAGCGGCAGCGAGGCGTTCCTCGACCCGTACCGCGACGCGGGGGAACGCCAGGCCGCTGCACGCGCGACCGTCGAGGCGACGAACGACCCGGCCGTG
Organism: Lentzea sp. NPDC036955; assembly: GCF_055608005.1. Lineage (NCBI taxonomy): Bacteria > Bacillati > Actinomycetota > Actinomycetes > Pseudonocardiales > Pseudonocardiaceae > Lentzea > Lentzea sp. NPDC036955. Next base: position 398,885 of record NZ_JBVJRC010000002.1, read on the forward strand.
CTGCGGGCGCTGACCGCGCTGGACGGAGCGTTGGCGGACTGGCGTGGTGACTACGCCGACCCCGCGGTCGCCGCGGTGCGGACGGGCGGCGTCGTTCCGGCCGAGGCGCTGGGCAAGCAGCGGTTCGACGCGGTGCGCGCGGCGTTGTCGGCGTTGCAGGACGAGATCGCCGCCCAGCGCGCCGCCGGACGGGCCGCGCTCAACGACGCGTCCACGCGGATGGCGGTGACGTGCATCGTCGCGATGGCCGTGCTGCTGGCCGCCGTGCTCGGGTGTGTGGTGGCGCTGCGGGTGTTCGTCGTGGCGCCGTTGGGCAGGCTGCGCCGGCAGGTCGGGACGGTGGCGGGCGGGTCGTTCGCGCACACCGTGGCCGCGACCGGGCCGACGGAGCTGCGCGAGCTCGGCGTCGACGTCGACACCATGCGCACCCGGATCGTCGCCGAGCTGGAGCAGGCGCGGGAGCGCAACGCCGCGCTCGACGCCGCCACGACCGAGCTGCGCCGCTCCAACGCCGAGCTCGAGCAGTTCGCCTACGTCGCCTCCCACGACCTGCAGGAGCCGCTGCGCAAGGTCGCGAGCTTCTGCCAGCTGCTGGAGAAGCGCTACGGCGACCAGCTCGACGAGCGCGCCACGCAGTACATCGACTTCGCCGTGGACGGCGCGAAGCGCATGCAGCTGCTCATCAACGACCTGCTCGCGTTCAGCCGGGTGGGCCGCATGCGCGACAAGCAGGTGGTGGTCCCGGCCGGTGACCTGGTCGACGAGGCCCGCCGCAACCTCGCGCTGTCGATCGAGTCCTCGGGAGCGCGGATCGACGTGGGACCGCTGCCCGAGGTCAGGGGAGAGGTCCGGCTGCTGGTCGGGGTGTTCCAGAACCTCATCGGCAACGCGCTGAAGTTCCACGGCGACGAGCCGCCGCACGTGCGCATCGCGGCCGAGCCCGGTGAGGACGACACGTGGTGGTTCTCGGTGAGCGACAACGGGATCGGCATCGACGAGCAGTACGCCGAGCGGATCTTCGTGATCTTCCAGCGCCTGCACGCCAAGGACCGCTACCCCGGCACCGGCATCGGGCTCGCGATGTGCCGCAAGATCGTCGAGTTCCACGGCGGCCGCATCTGGCTGGACACGGAGGCCACCGGGGTGAACGCGGGCACGACCGTCCGCTTCACGCTGCCGCGGGTCGGCGCGGACGCCCCGGTGACCGTGTCCGGAACCCCGTGAGGTCGCACGGGAGTCGCTGACCGCTCCGGCTCAGACGGCCACCCCGTCGAGCTGGAAGGTCTGCACCTGGCCCGGTGCGAAGGCGACCCGCAGCAGCTTGCCGTCCAGGCGGACGTCCGTGCGCTGCGCGTAGCGGTCGCTGCCGCTGGTCGTGGACGTGGACCAGCGGGTGAGCTGCCCGGTGGGCAGGGTGGTGAACCGGGTCAAGTCGAACGTGGTTGTCTGCGCCGAGGTGGCCGTGTTGACGCAGACCAGGACCAGCCGGCGCGCCACCGGGTCGTAGGCGGTAGCGGCGTTGCCGGTGGACGCGGAGACGATGCGCATGCCCGGCCGGATGTGCCGGGTGAACTGTGCCAGGACGTGCAGCTTGTTCTGCACGGCACCGGCTTCGAGCGTGACCGGGTCGTAGCTGATCAGCGCCCACGCCGGGGTCGGGTCCATCACCTGCCAGAAGCACCACGCGGTCGGGTGCAGCCAGCGCCAGTCCAGGCACAGGTTGCTCGCCATCGACAGGCCGGTGCCGTCCGCGTCGCCGTACTCGGAGTTCCACAGCACCTTGCCCGCCGAGCGGGCGTCGGTGTGCAGCAGGTCGCGGCGCCCTCCGGAACCCTGGTAGCCGTGGACGTTGAGCTGGTCCACGACGGACCGGGTGGTGGCGTCGAACGCGGCCCACGTGCTGCGCGCCGCGTCGTAGCTGGTCTCGTCGGACGCCGCGATCCGCATGCCGGTGAGACCGCGGGCGTTCATCTCCTGCCGGAGGTGCTGGAGCACGACCCGCTGCGTCGCCGGGTTGAAGTGGCAGCCCTCCTGCCTGCCGGTCGCTGACCAGTAGTCCGACGCCGGCTCGTTGAACGGCGAGATCGTGCGGAAGGTGACGCCCCACCGGTCGCGGAACTGCCTGGCCACCTCGGCGAGGTGGGCGGCGTGGGTGCGCTGGTTCCACGTCTGCAGGTTGTCGCTGTTCGCGTCGGCGGCACCGGAGGGGTTGTGGTTGGCGCACATCCACCACGCGGGCGAGTTGGCGAACAGCTCGGTGACGGCACCCCGTTGCGCCGCCTTCACGACGGCCGCGCGTTGCTTGGCGTCGGCGGCCCACTTCCACGCCGCCGACGCCGGGTCGGTGTTGCGCCAGTCCTGCCAGAAGGTCTCGATCTGCTTGAACCGCGGGATGTTCGGCGAGGTGACCATGGTCTCGTCGTTCACGCTGTTCCAGCTGCACGCGCCGAGGTTGTACCGGGCGATGCTGAGCCCCAGGCCGGGTAAGGGCTGTCCTCTGTAGACGACGGTCTTCGTGGTGAACCACAGGTCCGCCAGGTCGTCGCGGTCGCCGAACACGTTGGCCCACCAGGCGAGCGACGTGCCCCAGCCCTCCCACGTGCCGTGGTCTGGGCCGGGGTCGACGGTGATGGTCTGGTCCGCGTGGGCGGAACCCGTGCCCACGGCCGCCGCGGCGACGGTGGCGACCGCACCGGACAGCACCGTCCTGCGCGTGACCATGGCAGCTCCTCGGGGTGGTCCGGTTCGGCGGATGGCGAACGTGTTGGTGGTAGTTGGCGGCGGTTTGATCAGGTGTCGGTGGTACTTGCAGATGCCGTCAGGAGCAGACGTTTGACGGGCTGTTGTTCAGGGTGAGGTTGCGGAACGTCGTGTTCGTGCCGCAGGGGCTCTCGCGGACGGCCGAGTTGGTCACCGTCAGGTTCTGGACGGTGATGTCGCGGTTGCCGGGGAACTCCGAGCGCGCGGCCAGCCGGATCTCCCCGCCGCCGGTCACCGTGCCGCTCTGCGCCGCCAGGACCACGTTGGTGCAGTTCTCGATCAGCACCGCGTTGTTGCCGGTGTTCGCCAGGTCGATCCGGTCGATCGTCAGGCCACCGCTCTCCGACACGCAGAACACGCCACGGCCGCCACCGCGGGCGCGGACGGTGCCGACCCGGACGTTCGTGGGGTAGGCGGTGCCGATGCGGCCGTTGCGGTTGGCCGTGCGGAACGCCGCGTACCCGGTGCCCGCGCCCGCGTTCTCCGCGTCCACCGTGCCGACCGTCGCGTTGATCGTGTCGTTGAGCAACAGCCCGGACTCGCCGACGTTGCGCGCGGTCACGGTGCCGACCGTGAGGCCGTCCACCCCGTAGGTCTCGACGGCGTGGCTGCTCGCACCGGACACGAACACGTTGTCGATCCTGATGTTGCGGCTGCGCACGCTCGTGTTGCCGCGGTTGTCGATGCGCACGCCCAGGCCGCCGGACAGGCGCATGTCGAGCTGGCCCAGCACGAGGTTGTCGACGTTGCGCATGAAGATCCCGTACAGCGGACGGCCGGTGAGGCTCAGGTAGCGCACCTCCACGTCACGGGTGCCGCGCGAGTAGATCGGCGCCTGGTCGCCGGAGCCGGTGCCGGTCACGTTGATCGTGCCGCACACGTCGATGCCGGTGTAGCTGGGCAGCGAGATCCGCGAGCCCGCGCTCATCGCACCGCTGCCGCGCACCAGGACCCACTGCTTCGCGGTCCGGCCCGCGGTGAGGCTGTCGACGGCGGCTTGGACGGCGGAGCGCATGTCGGTGCCCGTGTAGACGGTCCGGCCGCCGGTGCGGGAGGTCCAGGTGCTGCCGCTGAGCACGGCCTCGGCGTTGAACGCCCGGTCACCGCAGGCCAGCGCCCGCACCTCGGCGTGGGCCACCGGCACGAGGCCGCCGATCACGACCGCTGCCGCCGCTGCCGCGCTCATCCACGTCCTGGTCGAGGGCATGCGAAGAAGTCCTTTCCACGAGGGGCGGCGGCGGTGTGCGGAAACTCCGGGCTCGGCGAACCCGTTACCTCAGGTAGTTCGCCAGCGGGATGCGCTGGTCGCGCAGCGCCTTGGCCACGACACCGGCGATCTGCCTCGCCCCGGCGGCCTCGAAGTGCGTGTGGTCGTTGCAGAAGAACGCGCCGACCGGGCCCCTGGTGTAGTCACCGTCGTTGGGGCAGAGCCGCAGTGAGTTGTAAAGCGCGTAGCTCAACCGGTGCAGGTCGACGACGGTGACGCCGCTCGTCCGTCCCGCGTCGAAGGTCTCGGTCAGGAACCCGCGGGTGGCGACGGCGGTGCTGCCACTGCACCGGATCGCGGAGACCGGGGTGAGGAAGATCGGCGTGGCACCGCGGTCCTTCGCCGCCTTGGCCATCAGCGCGAGGAGCTCCCGGTAGCGGGCGCTGCCCACGTGCCGGGGGCAGTCGGGGCTGCCGTCGTTGATGCCGAACTGGACGACGAGGTAGTCACCCGCCTTCATCCCGGTGGCCGGGTCGAGCATGGCCTGCCAGCGCTGGTGGAAGGTCCGCGGGCTCACCACGCACTCGCCCGCCGCGTCCTTGGCGTTCTGCACGTTCGACTCGTAGAGCCAGGTCTGGACGCTGCGACCGGCCACCGCGCTGTTCACCACGGTCACGTCGGAGGTGAACAGCGCACCGAACTGGCTGCCCCAGCCGACCGGGCAGCTCGCCTTCGGGTCGGCCATCGTCGAGTCACCCGCCAGCCACACCTTCACCGCGGCCGCACCGGCCGGCGCCGTGCTCGCCGGGGAGCAGCCGGGTTCCTCCGCGACGGCCGGCGTGGCCGCCGCGCACAACGGCAGCACGACGAGTGCTGCCAGGGCCAGGAAACGAGTCCTCACAGTGGTCTCCAGACGGGCAGGGGCTGCCTGAGACGGCCGGGCGGGAACGGCGGGTGAACCGAGCGTAGCCCGTGGTCACGCTGCACGGAAAGCGCTTTCCGCGAATCGTCGATTCGACGTCCGGTGGTGGTGCGCCGCAGTCGGTCCACTGTGCACCGCGCCGTCGAACACCGGGTCGAACGCAGGTCGAATCGCTGTTCAACGAAGCTTTCGACGGCGTTCGACGCCGCTGCTTGACGGTCGGGTGACGTCGATGCAAACTCCGGAAAGCGTTTTCCAAACGGATCAGGGGCTCCATGAGTGCTCTCGACGAGTTGCGCCGGCTGCGTCGCGACGGCACGCAGGTGCGCAAGCGCGACAACAGGGCGGCCTTCTGGTTCCTGGCACCCTGGTTCGCCGGACTGCTGTTCATCACCCTCGGCCCGGTCCTCGCGTCGTTCGGGCTCGGCTTCACGAAGTACAACCTGATCCAGCCGCCCAGGTTCACCGGGCTGGACAACTTCGCGCGGATCCTCACCGACGAACGGCTGCACAACGCCCTGCGGGTGACGTTCACCTACGTGCTCGTGTCCGTGCCGCTCCAGCTGGCCTGCGCGCTCGCCGTCGCACTGCTGCTGGACCGCGGGCTGCGCGGGCTCGCCCTGTACCGCTCGGCGTTCTACCTGCCCTCGCTGCTGGGCTCCAGCGTGGCGATCGCCGTGCTGTGGACGCAGGTGTTCGGCACCGACGGCCTGGTGAACCGCGTGCTCGGCCTCTTCGGCGTCGAGGGCGGGGGCTGGATCTCCGACCCCGACACCGCCCTGTCGACGCTCATCGTGCTGAACGTGTGGACGTTCGGGTCACCGATGGTCATCTTCCTCGCCGGGCTGCGGCAGATCCCGGCCGTCTACCACGAGGCGGCCGCGATCGACGGTGCCGGCCGCTGGTCGCGGTTCTGGCACATCACGCTGCCGCTGCTCTCGCCGATCCTGTTCTTCAACCTGGTGCTGCAGATCATCCACGCCTTCCAGTCGTTCACGCAGGCGTTCGTCGTCTCCGGCGGCACCGGCGGCCCGTCGGACTCGACGATGTTCTACACGCTCTACCTGTACCAGCAGGGTTTCAGCCGGTTCGACATGGGCTACGCGTCCGCGCTGGCGTGGTTCCTGCTGCTGATCATCGCGGCGTTCACCGCGATCAACTTCTGGGCGGCGAGGTACTGGGTCTTCTATGACGACTAGCCGGTTGTCCTCCCTCGCCAAGCACACCGGCCTGGTACTGGCCGGCTTCGTGATGCTGTACCCGGTGCTGTGGATGGTCGTGAGCTCGCTGCGGCCCGACGACGAGATCTTCCGGAGCCCCGGGCTGGTCCTCGACGGCCTGCGGACGGAGAACTACACCGAGGGGTGGACCGCCCTCACACCGTCGTTCGGGACGTACCTGGTCAACTCGTCGGTCCTGGTGCTGGGCTGCATCCTCGGCAACCTGGTGTCGTGCTCGATGGCGGCCTACGCGTTCGCCCGGCTGCACTTCAGCGGGAAGCGCTGGTGGTTCGGCATCATGCTCGGCACGATCATGCTGCCGATCCACGTCATCATCGTGCCGCAGTACGTGCTGTTCTCGAACATCGGCTGGGTCAACACGTTCCTGCCGCTGATCGTGCCGAAGGTCCTCGCCACCGACGCGTTCTTCGTGTTCCTCATGGTGCAGTTCATCCGCGGCCTGCCGCGCGAGCTGGACGAGGCCGCGCGCATCGACGGCTGCGGCCACCCGCGCATCTTCCTGCGGATCATCCTGCCGCTCATGACGCCCGCGCTCGCGACCACCGCGATCTTCACGTTCATCTGGACCTGGAACGACTTCTTCGGCCAGCTGATCTACCTCACCGACCCGGACATGTACACGGTCCCGGTCGCCCTGCGGTCGTTCGTGGACTCCACGGTCGCGACGTCGTGGGGCGCGCAGTTCGCCATGAGCGTCGTGTCGCTCGTCCCGATCTTCCTCGCCTTCCTCGTCGGCCAGCGGTACCTCGTCAAGGGGATCGCCACGACCGGGGGCAAGTAGCCGAAAGGACAGCTCATGCCAAGAGGTGCTCGCCGCAGGGCCGCGTGGGCCACCCTGCTGTCCCTGACCGCGTCGCTGCTCGTCGCGTGCGGGGCCGGTTCCGACGCCGGTGGCGACCTGACCGCGGAGCCGGTGACGCTGCGCTTCACCTGGTGGGGCGGCGACGACCGGCACAAGAGGACCCAGCGGATCATCGAGCTGTTCCAGGAGCAGCACCGGAACATCACCATCAAGGGCGAGTTCAAGGAGTGGAACGGCTACTGGGACAGCCTCGCCACCACGATGGCGGCCAACGACGCGCCCGACGTCATGCAGATGGACGAGCTGTACATCGCGTCCTACGCCGAGCGCGGCGCGTTGCTCGACCTCACCGAGGCGAAGAAGCACCTCGACACCGCGGACTTCGACCACAAGGCGCTCGCCACCGGCGCGATCGGCGGCAAGCAGTACGGGCTGCCCGTCGGCCTCGGCATGTACTCGGTCATGGTGAACCTCGACCTGCTCGCGCAGTACGGCATCCCGGTTCCCGACGACACGAAGTGGTCGTGGGACGACCTGAAGCGGATCGGCGAGCAGGTGTCCGAGGCCGGTGGCGGGCAGGTGTTCGGCGTGCAGTCGCCGGGCATCAACGACACCGCCGGGCTGAGCATCCGGGCGCGCCAGCAGGGCAAGGCCATGTTCGACGCCGAGGGCAAGGTCGTGCTGCCGCAGGAGATCGCCCGCGAGTACTGGCAGTACATCGCCGACCTCGCGAAGTCCGGCGTCGCGGCACCGCCGTCGGTGACGATCGAGAAGGCCTCCGCGGGACTCAACCAGTCCGCCACCGCGACCCGCACCGCCGCGTTCGGCCTGTGGTGGAACACCCAGCTGACCGCGCTGACCGCTGCCAGCGGCGCCAGGCTGAAGTTGCTGCGGCTGCCGGGGGAGACGCAGGGCAAGGCACCCGGCGCGTACTACAAGCCGTCGATGTTCTGGTCGGTGTCGTCGCGGTCGAAGCACCCCGCGGAGGCGGCGGCGTTCGTGAGCTTCCTCGCCAACGACGAGGAGGCGGCGAAGATCATGCTGACCGAACGCGGTGTGCCCGCCAACCAGAAGATCCGCGACGCGATCGCCGGCCAGCTGAAGGAGACCGACAAGGCGGCCAAGGAGTACCTGGACACCGTGCCGGTCAGCGACCCGCCCAGGATCACGCCGAACGGCGCCAGCACGGTCGACGCGATCCTCAAGCGGCACACCGAGGACGTGCTGTTCGGCCGGACCACCCCCGATGCGGCGGCCACGTCGTTCATCAGGGAGGTCCAGGCGGAAGTGGACGCGGCCCGGTGAGGCGCGCCGCCATCGTCGGAACGGGTGCAATTGCGGCCGCCCACGCGGAGGCGGTGCGGGCCTGCGGTGACCGGGTCGAGCTCGTCTCGGTCGCCGACGTGGACGCCGGCCGCGCCGCCGCGTTCGCCGAGCGGTGGGGTGTGCCGCGGGTGCACCCCGGGCTCACCGCGCTGCTGGCGGAGGAGGAGCCGGACGTGGTGCACATCTGCACCCCGCCCCGCCACCACGTGCCGCTGGCGCTCGAATGCCTGGCCGCGAACGCGACGGTGCTCGTCGAGAAGCCACCGGCGTTGTCGCTGGCCGAGGTCGACGCGCTCGTCGTCGCCGAGCGGAGCTCGACCGGCCGGGTCGCGACGGTCTTCCAGCACCGGTTCGGCCCGGCGGCGGTGCGGCTGCGGCGCCTGGCCGCCGAGGGGGTGCTGGGCCGGTCGCTGGTCGCGAAGTGCGACACCCTCTGGTACCGCGACGACGCCTACTTCGCCGTGCCGTGGCGCGGTTCGTGGGACAGCGAGGGCGGCGGTCCGACGATGGGGCACGGCATCCACCAGTTCGACCTGCTGCTGTCGGTGCTGGGACCGTGGCGGGAGGTGCGGGCCGTCGCGGCCAGGCAGGCCAGGGACGTGCAGACCGAGGACGTCTCGATGGCGCTGGTGACCTTCGCCGACGGGACGGTCGCCTCAGTGGTGAACTCGCTGCTCTCACCCAGGGAGACCTCACAGCTGCGGTTCGACTTCGAACGCGCCACGGTCGAGGTCGAGCACCTCTACGGCTACAGCGACGCGCACTGGACGGTCACCCCGGCGCCCGGCCACGACGACGTCCTCGCCCGCTGGCAGCAGGAGCAGCGGTCGGACGAGGTCAGCGGTCACCGGGGCCAGCTGGCGGCGGTCCTCGACGCCCTGGACGGCGGCGAACCGCCCCCGGTCACCCTCGCCGACACCAGGGACACCATGGAGTTCATCGCGGCGCTGTACGCCTCGGCGTTCACCGGCGCCGTCGTGCAGGCCGGCCGGATCGGGCCGGGCGACCCGTTCTACACCAGCATGGAAGGAAGCGGTGCCCCGTGGGCGACCAACCGGTGATCACGCGCCAGGACGACGAGGTGCTCGTCGTGTCGGCAGGCCCGGCCGAGCTGTTCCGGTACGTGCACCGGCCGACGACCCCGGCGTTCGAGGGGCCCAAGCCCTACCTGCACCCCGTGCGCACGCTGGCCGGTGACGTCGTGACGGCGTTCCGGCCGCACGACCACCGCTGGCACAAGGGCGTGCAGATGACCGCGACCGACGTGTCCGGGCAGAACTTCTGGGGCGGCGTCACCTACGTGCGCGACGAGGGGTACGTGGTGCTGCCGAACGTGGGCAGCATGCGGCACGAGGAGTTCAGCACCGCCGAGGCCGAGGGCGAGCTGACCATCGGCGAACGGCTCTCCTGGGTCACCGAGGCCGGGCAGCACTGGGTCGACGAGGCCCGCCGGCTCACCGTGCGCGACGTCGAGGACGAGGCGTGGACGCTGGAGTTCGCCACCACGCTGACGAACGCGCGCTCGGAGCCGTTGTCGTTCGGCAGCCCGACCACCAACGGCCGCGAGCTCGCGGGCTACACCGGGTTCTTCTGGCGCGGTCCGCGTTCGTTCACCGGCGGCGAGGTCCTCGCGGCCGGCGGCGGCAGCGGGCAGGAGCTGATGGGCGAGAAGGCCGCGTGGCTGGCGTTCGTCGGACAGCACGACGAGGTGGACCGGTCCTCGACACTGCTGTTCATCGACCACCCGGACAACAAGAACACCCACTGGTTCGTGCGCAGCACACCGTTCGCGGCGGTCAACCCGTCGTTCGCCTTCTTCGACACCGTCGAGGTGCCACCCGGTGAGTCGCTGCACCTGCGCCACCGGCTGGTCGTCGCGACCGGCGGCTGGGACCGCGGGCGCCTGGAGTCCTATGTGGAGGAGCACGCGTGGTGACCCCGTTCCCCGGTGGGATCGGCCTGTCCGGTCTGCGGGTGTACGACTGGCCGACCGCGGACGGGGTGTGCGGCGGGTCGCCGCACGTGCACCTCACCTGCGCGGAGTGCTACTACGTGGTCGGCGGGCAGGGCCGGGTGCAGACCCTCACCCGGCGCGGGTTCGCCGAGACCCCGCTGCGCACCGGCACGGTCGCGTGGTTCACGCCCGGCACGGTCCACCGGCTGGTCAACGACGACGACCTGCACATCGTCGTCGTGATGCAGAACAGCGGCCTGCCCGAGGCCGGTGACGCGGTGTTCACGTTCCCGCCCGAGGTGCTGGCGGACCCCGAGCGCTACGCGACCGCCGCGTCCCTCGCGCAACCCGGGCACGCCTACGCCGCCTCCGAGCCCGCCGCCCGCCGGCGCCGCGACCTGGCCGTCGAGGGGTTCCTGGAGCTGCGGGAACGCCTGGAGGCGGGCGAGACCGCGGCGATCGAGGCGTTCTACGCGGCCGCGCTCGCGTTGAAGCGGGAATCGCTGGACGACTGGGAACAGCGGTGGCGGACCGGGGCGCTCGCGGCCACCCGGCTGACCGGCGAGCACCTGGAGCGCCTGCGCGCCGGGGACACCGGGCACCTCGCCGACGCGGACGTCCACGTGGTGCGGGGGGAGGAACCGCAGCGGTTCGGCATGTGCGGCCGCCTCGACGTGCACGACCCGGCAGCGGGCCGGTCGCCGTACCGGTGACCCGCGCTGCGCGGGCACCCCTCACCGCAGGTACGGCCAGCCCGCGGAGTCGAGGGCCAGCAGGTTGACGCCGAGCCGGGACGCGCCGGAGTCGGTGTAGTAGTGGTAGACGAGCAGGTCGCCGTCGACGTCGCTGAGGACGTCCTGGTGGCCGGGCCCGTGCACGCTGCCCTGCCCCGCCAGGACCTCCGTGCCGCCGCCCGAGGTCAGGGCGGTGCCGTTGCGGTCGACGTAGGGACCGGTGACGCTCGTCGATCGGCCGACCATGACGCGGTAGGTGCTTGACGCGCCCCGGCAGCAGTAGTCGAACGAGACGAACAGGTAGTAGTAGGAGCCCCGTTTGACGATGTTCGGCGCCTCGATCGGGCCGCCGTTGCGCCCGGCGAGGGACCGGATCGTGGAGTCGGCCCGCAGGCCCGTGGACGGGTTCAGCGCGACCATCTTGATCCCGGACCAGAACGAGCCGAAGCTCAGCCACCAGCGGCCCTGGTCGTCCACGACGAGGTCGGGGTCGATGGCGTTGAAGTCGTCGGAGGTCCGCGACTCGACGACGAGACCGCGGTGGGTCCAGGTGCCGGCGTTCCCGCTGGGGCTGGTGGCGAGGAAGATCGCCGACCGGTTCGAGCCGAACGTCGAGGCGGAGTAGTACAGCCAGTACTGGCCGTTGCGGAACGACAGGTCCGGTGCCCAGAGGGTGCGGTCGCCGCCGGTGTACGGGGTGGTCCAGGACGCGCCGCTCGGGAACGCCGACCCGGCGGAGCGGAACGCGACCCGGTCGGTGGAGGTCCGGAGCGCGATGTCCCTCCCGGTGTGCGCCACCAGGTAGCTGCCGTCGGCGCGCCGGACCGCGCTCGGGTCGTGCACGCCGGTGTCACCCGTGACGCGGCCCGGCAGGGGATAGGCAGAGGCGGGTGGTGCCGTCCCGACGGCGGTGGCCAGCACCACCGCCGCGACCAGTGCGATCTTCCTCGTCATCGCGGATCACTCCAGCACGAACGTCGCATCGGAACGGCCCTGCGCGTCGGTGACCGCCTGCAGGAAGAGCAGACCGCCGTTGACGCGCACGTAGAGGCCGGGGAAGTTGACCGACTCGAACGACACCGCCGAGCTCGCGGCGAGTCCCGCGCGCTGGGTGAAGCTCGCGTCGTTGCGGAACAGGGTGCTGCCGTCGCTGCGGTCCACCCACAGCTCGTTGTTGCGGTGGCGCAGGTAGTAGCCGGGGAAGTTGGTCGACTCGAGCGACACGGTGCCGGACCCGGTCAGCCCGGTGACGACCCGGAACTGCGAGTCGGCCAGCGGCGACACGTTCGCCTCCAGCCGGGCGCGGTACTCCCAGTGCCGCACGAAGCGGTCGGCGGCGGCGTAGGACCGCAGCCGCACCGGCGTCGGGCCGTCGGGCACCGGAATGCCGAAGTCCGGGGTGCCGTCGGAGCGGTAGTGGACCTTCTGCACGCGGGTGCGGCGGTTCGGGTCGTTGAGCGGGTCGCCGCTGATGTCGCGGTAGTTGCGGTCGTGGTAGACGAGGACGTCGCTGGCACCGTCCTCGGAGACGGTGAACGAGTTGTGGCCGGGACCGTACTGGCCGGTCGCCGCGTTGCTGGTGAACACCGGGTCGGCGCTCTTCGTCCAGGAGGCCGCGTTGAGCGGGTCGGCCGACGCGGAGGCGGTCAGCAGCCCGAGGCAGTAGTTCGCGTCGGTGGCACTGGCCGAGTAGGTCAGGAAGAGCCGCCCGTTGCGCTGCAGGACCGACGGCCCCTCTGCGACCTTGTACCCGCGGGTCTCCCACGCCAGCGCCGGCACGGTCAGCCGCGTCACCGTCCCGGTGATGGTCCACGGGTTCGCGCCCATGCGGGCCAGGTAGAGGTTCGAGTTGGTGGCGATGCCCGGTTCCTGCTGCGCCCAGGTCAGGTACCGCACGCCGTTGTGCACGAACGTCGAGGCGTCCAGCGAGAAGGTGTCCCACGGCGTCGTGATCCGGCCGCGTTCGGTCCACGGCCCGGTCAGCGGGTTGGCAGCCGAGCTCTCCAGCACGTACATGCGGATGCGCCAGACGTCGTCGGTGCGCCCGGCGGCGAAGTAGACGTACCACCTGCCGTTGATGAAGTGGATCTCCGGTGCCCAGATGTGGGCGCCCATCTCACCGCTGGAGTGCTTGCGCCAGATCACCGTCTCCGCCGCCGTGGCCAGGCCCTGGATCGTCGTCGCGCGGCGCAGGACGATCCGGTCGTACTCCGGGACGGTCGCGGTGAAGTAGTAGAAGCCGTCGGTGTGCTTGAAGACGTGCGGGTCGGCCCGCTTCTCGGCGATCGGGTTGGTGTAGCGCACCGCGGGCGCCGCACCGGCCTGCGGCACCGGCATCCCGGCCACGCAGGTGACGACCGCGAGCACCAGCACCGCCAGGCGGAGGAAGACCGTCCTCATCGGCTGTCCTTTCAGGCCAGTGGGGCGGCGGCGGTGAACGACGCGTCACCGGCGAACGCCGAGTCGGAGGTGCGCCAGTCCACGCGCAGTTCGTAGTTGTGGTGGCGCAGGTAGCGGCCGGGATGGGAGTAGGACTCCAGTGACGTGCCGGTGCCGGCGAGTCCGGTGCGGGCGCAGAACGTGGCGTCGCGGGCGAACGTGGCGTCACCGGTGTTGGCGTCCAGCCGTGCCTTGAAGTCGTAGTGCCGCAGGTAGCGGTCGGGGAAGTTCACCGAGCGCAGCGAGTGGCAGTTCGCGTTGGCCAGGCCCGCCACGACCGTGAACGTCGCGTCCTGACGCGTGGAGAGCGGGCTGGACGAGCTCACCGGGTCCACGTACGCGAGGTTGTCGCGGTGGCGGACGTACCGGTCGGGGAAGTTCACCGAGCGGAACGAGCGGGCGCCTGTGGCGATGGCCGTGCCGTCGCCGGAGTCCTCACGCAGGACCGTGAAGTGCCGTGCGGTACCGGACAGCCCCGCCAGCTCGGTCTTGGCGCCGAACGTCGTGAGGTTGCCGCTGTCGGCGTAGAAGTAGCGCCGCTGGCCGTACTGGTCGAAGTAGATCCGCCAGCGGCCGTCGGGCAGCCGCACCAGAGCGGGTCCCTCCAGCCCGGAGCCCCAGCCCGCCCAGTTCCCGGTGCCGACGAACGTCCACGGCCCGGTCAGCGACGTGGCCGTGGCGTGCTCGACGTACTTGGTCGTCTCGTTCTTGAGGAAGTTGTGGTAGGTGCCGCCGACCTTGACCAGGAAGCTGTCGATGTAGTTGGCCGGGATGCCCAGCGCGACCGGGCTCGTCCACGCCGACAGGTCCGCGTTCGTCGCGGTGATCCGGTACGGGCGGAACTGCCCGGCCGTTCCCGTCGTGGACGCGGAGAAGACGACGTGGACGCTGCCGTCGGAGTCCTTGAACCACTCCGGTGCCCAGGTGCTGCCGGTGGCGCCGTTGAGGCCTACCCGGACGTTGCGCAGGAACGTCCACGTCACGTAGTCGGCACTGCGGGCGAAACCGATCGTGTCACCGGTCCAGTTCGTGGTGTAGACGAGGTAGTAGTAGCCGTCGGTGTGCCGGATGACGCTGGGATCGCGGATCAGGCCCGACGGCGGTGTGTAGGCGTTCGCCCTGACCTGCGTGAAACCGGTGGCGTTGGCCGAGTCGTAGACGTACATGTTCGACTCGCTGCTGTTGGTGAACGCCGTCATCAGGTAGTGCGGCACCGGACCTGCCGCCGAGGCGGCGGGGACGACGGCGGCCGCCGCGACGAGCGCGGACACGAGCAGGACGAGCCGGAGTGCTGTGCGCGGCATGGACCGCCTCCCTCAGAACTTCGCGGCGACGATCGGCGCCAGGCGGTCGGCGATCTTGCGGTGCCCCTGGTCGTTGGGGTGCACGTTGTCGGTCGTGTCGGTGGCCTCGACGATCCAGCCGGTGGTGTCGACGAACCAGACGCGGCCGTCACCGCCGTTGACGACCTCCTGCACGGCCGCCTGCGTCTCCGGCAGGTACCGCTTGCGGAACGTGCCCAGCGCGAAGACCGCCGCGGTCGGGTACTTCTCCCGCACCCGCCGCAGCAGCGTCACGTAGGAGGCGCGGAACTGCTCCTTGGTGACGCTGTGACCGACGTCGTTGGTACCGAGGTTGATCACGACCGCGTCCGCCCGGTAACGGCCGAAGTTCCACGCCGGGGCGTTCAGGGCGAGACCGGTGCGCAGGAAACCCTCGCGCATGCTCAGGCACCCGTCCGCCGCCGGGTGCAGGCACGCGCCGCCCACAGCGATCTGGGTGTGGCCGGCCTTCAGCCGCTCGCCGGTCAGCCAGCCGTACGCGGTCAGCGCCTGCTTGGACGACTGCTGGCCGACGGTGATCGAGTCGCCGACGAACTCGATGGTCTTCGCGGGCACGGCGGGCGCGAACGTCCGCGCGCCGGTGTCGATCTCGATGCCCTGGTACACCGCGTCGCCCTTGTAGGAGCCCGCGATCGGGCGGTAGGACACGCGCAGGGTGTGGTTGCCGGTGGCCAGTGGGGCAGGCGTGAGGTCGACCGTCCCGCTTCGGTTCACGTACGACACGTCGGGGCCGCCGTCGATGCTGGCGAAGAAGTCGATCGTGCCGCGCTGCCGGAGCTTCACCGTCCGTCCGGTGAACCCGATGACGACGTGCGCACCCGCCCACTCGGACACGTAGGCGCCGGCCGAGCTCGTGTTCCAGCGGCCGGTGTAGCGGGCGTTCGGATCGGTGGGCGGGCTCGTGACGGCCGCCGTGGCCGCCGGTGCCGCGACGGCGGTGCCCGCGAGCACCGCCACCGCGACGAGCAGGGTCCTGATCATGGTGCGACCTTTCCGCGCGAGGGCAGGGGACGCGCGCCCTCGTGGACCATGAAGATTTCGAGACCGGGGCGGTTCGGGTCGATGTCGGTGACGTGCAGGGCGTCACCGTGCCCGACCCGGACCGCTGCTCCGGTGACGGCGCTGCCCGGTGGCAGCACGCCGGTCGAGCTGTACGCGAGCGACCCGTCGTCGTCGAGCGTCGCACCGCCGTGGACGACCTCCTGCCGCGGCTCCCGTCCGGCCAGGACGGCGGTGACCACCACTGGGAGCAGCACGCTTCGTCGCGGGTCCACAGCGGTCAGGATGGCCCGGCGTACTGGCGCGTGCAAGGGTGAGAAGTGTTGTGCAGCAATGTGGAAAGCGTTTTCCAGACTTGATCGTCGATTCGGGTGCGCCGTTCGACGGAGCAGGTGTCGAACGGGTCGAACGGCCATCGACCGGTGTTGCGCGTCCCGGTGGGGCCAGTCGGCGGTGTGGTCGCTTGATCCGCCGTGGTTACAGTCCCACTCCGGGAGCGCTCCCAGAAGATGTCCTCCCCTGTCGAACACCTCAGGAGGTCGTGGTGGCCCGCAGACTCCTCCGAGCGGTGGTGGCCGTCCTGGTGCTGGCGGCCTGCGCGGTCGTCGCTCCCACGCCCGCCGGCGCCGCCGCACCCGTTCGGATCATGGCCCTCGGCGACTCGATCACCGGCTCACCCGGCTGCTGGCGTGCGCTGCTGTGGAAGCACCTGCAGGACACCGGTCACACCGGCGTCGACTTCGTCGGCTCGCTCCCGGCGCCGGGCTGCGGTTTCCCCTATGACGGCGAGAACGAGGGCCACGGCGGCATCCTCGCCACGAACATCGTGCGGGACAACCAGCTCCCCGGCTGGCTGGCCACCGCACGGCCGGACGTCGTGCTGATGCACCTCGGCACGAACGACGTGTGGAACAACATCCCGGCGCAGACCATCCTCAACGCCTACACCACCATGCTCGGCCAGATGCGCGCCGCCAACCCGGCGGTGAAGCTGGTCGTGGCCCAGCTCATCCCGATGAACCCCTCCGGCTGCCCGGCCTGCGGCCAGCGCGTGGCCGACCTCAACGCCGCCATCCCGGCCTGGGCGAGGGCGAACAGCACGACGGCCTCACCGATCACGGTCGTCGACCAGTGGACCGGTTTCAGCACCGCCACCGACACCACCGACGGCGTCCACCCCAACACCACCACCGGCATCCAGAAGATCGAGAGCCGCTGGTACCCGGCCGTGGTGGCCGCTCTCGGGACACAACCCCCGGCCGCGCCCGGCCTGCACGTCGAGGGCACCCGCGTCGTCGAGGCGAACGGCACCCCGTTCGTGATGCGCGGCGTCAACCACGCCCACGTCTGGTACCCGAACCGGACCAGGGCGTTCGCGGACATGAAGTCCTTCGGCACCAACACCGTCCGCGTCGTGCTCGGCAGCGGCCAGCGGTGGGGCCCGACCCCGGCCGCCGAGGTGTCGTCCGTCATCGCGCTGTGCAAGCAGAACAGGATGATCTGCGTCCTGGAGGTCCACGACACCACCGGCTACGGCGAGCAGAGCGGTGCCGCGAGCCTCGACCAGGCCGCCACCTACTGGCTCGGCGTCGCGGACGCCCTGAAGGGCCAGGAGAACTACGTCGTCATCAACCTGGGCAACGAGCCGTTCGGCAACAACGCCCAGGTCAGCGCCATGTGGGCCACGGCGACGAGCAGCGCGGTCACCCGCCTGCGCGGCGCCGGCCTGCACCACCTGATCATGGCGGACGCCCCGATGTGGGGCCAGGACTGGCAGAACGTCATGCGGGACGGCGCGGCAGCGGTGTTCGCCGCCGACCCGTTGCGCAACACCGTGTTCTCCATCCACATGTACGGCGTCTACGACACCGCGGCCGAGATCAACGCCTACTTCGACGCGTTCCAGACCGCGGGCCTGCCGCTCGTGGTGGGCGAGTTCGGCTTCGACCACAGCGACGGCGACCCCGACGAGGACACCATCATGGCCCAGGCGCAGGCCCGCGGTCTCGGTTACCTCGGCTGGTCGTGGAGCGGCAACGGCAGCGACGTCGCCTACCTGGACATGACCACCTCCTTCGACCCGGCCGCACTGACCCCGTGGGGCGAGCGCTTCCTCAACGGCGCCAACGGAATCGGCCAGACCGCGAAGGAGGCCACGATCTTCGGCGGCGCGGTGGACCCCGTCCCGCCGTCCGCTCCGGGCGCCCCGGTCGCGTCGAACGTGACCTCCACCGGCCTGACGCTGACCTGGCCCGCCTCGACCGACAACGTCGGCGTCACCGGCTACGACGTCTACCGCGCCCTGGGCCCGGCTGCGTTCGCCCTGGTCGGTTCGGTCCCGTCGGCCACCTACACCGACACCGGTCTGACCGCCTCGACCACGTACCGGTACCGCGTGCGCGCCAAGGACACGACCGGCAACGTCTCCGCCGACTCCCCGGTCGTGTCGGTGACGACGGGCGCGGGTTCGGCGAGCTGCAAGGTCGCGTACTCGGGTTACAACTGGGGCGGTGGCAACGGGTTCACGGCGGGTGTGACCATCACCAACACCGGTGCCGCCCCGGTCGACGGCTGGACGCTGGCGTTCAGCTACGCGGACGGGCAGCGGCTGACGCTGCCGGGGTGGGGCGCCACGTTCGCGCAGTCCGGTGCGGCGGTCACGGCGGTGAACCTCGCCTGGAACCGGACGTTGGCACCCAACGGGTCGGTGAGCATCGGGTTCAACGGGACGTACAGCGGGGTGAACTCGGCGCCGGGGGCGTTCTCGTTGAACGGGAGCACCTGCACGACCGGCTGATGTGCAGCGCGCTGCGGGCCGTCGTGCTACAACGGTGCGACGGTCCCGCACAGCCAGGAAGTGCCATCACATGGAGAACGTCGTCGAGTCCATCGCGACCGAGTTGCTGATCGACGGCCTCACCGACTGGGTGCACGCCGACCTGCCGATCGGCTGGGCGCGCGAGACCGTGGGCGAGGACTTCAAACCGATCGCCGTCGCCGTGGTCGAGTACGTGGTTCTGGGTGGACTGATGGTCGCGGGCGACCTCGGCGGGACCGGTTTCGAGGCGTGGCCGGGAACCCCGGCGGACCACGTGCGCACGGTGGTGGAGAGGTACGAGGCGTACGACTGGAACCCGCAGGGCATGGCCGGCTGGCTCGCCAACACCGAGGCGGGCGACGCGCGGGTGGGTTGACGCGCTGGAGGGCTGACGCGGCAGCGGCTCCTCACGGGACCGGCGCCTGGTCACGCCGACCGGCACCGGTTCACGCCGACCGGCACCGGTTCACGCCGACCGGCGCCCGGTCACGCCGCCCGGCGCCGGTTCACCGGCCGCAACCGGACCCGCCGCCCAGCCGCGGCCCGCCCAGCCGCGGCCCGCCCAGCCGCAGGCTGCTCAGCCCGCGACGCCTCGTCAGCAAAGCCTCCGCCGGACTCGCCACCGGAGGAGACCCGCCCACCCGGCCCCCGATCGCGGAAGTGCACCACCGCGAGCAAAGCCAACCCGATGACCAGCAACGAGTGCGACAGCACCCGGCCGGCGGTCGCCGTTCCGTTGACCAGGTCGCTCGCCGAGTACGGCACCAGCACGGCCACGAAAGCCGCCGTCACCGGGAGCACGCCCGCCGTTGCCGCCGGCCGCAGCGCGGTCCAC
Organism: Lentzea sp. NPDC036955; assembly: GCF_055608005.1. Taxonomy (NCBI): domain Bacteria; kingdom Bacillati; phylum Actinomycetota; class Actinomycetes; order Pseudonocardiales; family Pseudonocardiaceae; genus Lentzea; species Lentzea sp. NPDC036955. The sequence goes on from NZ_JBVJRC010000002.1 coordinate 418,265, forward strand.
AGGAGACCGAGGCCCAGGGCCAGGTTCCAGGCCGTGCTCTCGTTGAACAGGTGGCTGCTGTCCACACCGGTCGTGTGCCCGCCGTGCGCCGCGGAGCCCGTGCCCAGCACCTGGGCGAGCCCGAGGGTGAGCTGTGCGACAGCGACCCCGCCGAGCAGGGCCCGCGACAGCCACGCCCGCGGTGCGGGTGGGGTGAGTGCGGGGGTGGCGTCGAGGACGGCCGCGGCGAGGTCCGGCGCCGGTGCGGCTGGGCGGACGCGCAGCGTGCGGGTCAGGGCGGTGGCGGTCTCCTGCCACTGGCGGCAGGGTGCGCAGGAGCCGAGGTGCGCGTCCACCTCCTCGGCGGGCACGCCCTCGTCTTCCCCGTCGAGGCGGGCAGACAGGGCTTCGCGGCAGGTGCTGCAGTCCACATGCACATTGTCGGTCATCCGGCCCAGTTGGTTCCCGGTGATCTGTGAACGGTTCGGCGGACGCGGGTCCGGCACGTGGCCCAGCGGGTCCGAATGGCCGGTGAGGTCACCGGACGGTGGCCGTTACGATGCGGCCTCGTGAACTCCCCCGATGACGAGATGACCCGCTGGGCGTTGCAGGCACGCGGGGGTGACCGGGTTGCCCTCGAGCGGTTCGTGCGGGCGACGCAGCGGGACGTGTGGCGGTTCGTCGCGCACCTCGCGGACGTCGGCGTCGCGGACGACCTGGCGCAGGAGACGTACCTGCGGGCGTTGCCGAGCCTGCGCAACTTCGAGGCGCGGTCGTCGGCGATGACCTGGCTGTTGTCGATCGCGCGGCGGGTCGTGGTGGACCAGGTGCGGATGGCGCAGTCGCGGCCGCGGGTGTCCGCGGACGTCGACTGGGTGCAGGCCGCGGACCGGGGGCAGGGCACGTCGTCGGGGTTCACGGCGATCGTCGAGCTCAACGTGCTGCTCGACGGGCTCGCGGAGGACCGGCGGGAGGCGCTGGTGCTCACGCAGGTGCTCGGGCTGGGGTACGCCGAGGCCGCGGAGGTCGTCGGCTGCCCGATCGGCACGATCCGGTCGCGGGTGGCGCGGGCGCGGGAGGACCTGGTCAGGGCCGCCGGGCAGGACGCCACCGAAGTCGGCTGACAACTGCCGGGAACTGACCCGGCCGGGTGAACGACCTGTGGCACGTGACCGCGTCGTCCCTGCTGTTCCGAGGTGTGCATTGCCGCTATGGCAGGCACACCGCCGTTCATGCCGTCGACCTCGACGTGCCCGCGGGGCTGCGGGTGGCGTTGATCGGCACCAACGGCTCCGGCAAGTCGACGTTGCTGCGCGCGGTGCTGGGGTTCCAGCCGATCGCGGACGGCGTGGTGGAGGTCGGCGGGGTGCGGGCCGGCAACGCCGCGCAGTGGCGCCGGAGGCGGGCCGAGGTCGCGTGGATCCCGCAGCTGCGGTCGGCGGGGCGGTTCCCGTTGCTGCTGGGCGAGTTGCTCGACAGCAGCGGTCACGGCGAGGCGGCGCGTGCGGCGGCGGAACGGCTCGGGCTCGCCGGGGTGGAGTCCCGTGGCGTGCACACGTTGTCCGGTGGTCAGGCGCAACGGGCGTGGCTCGCGCGGGCGGTCGGGGCCGTGGCCGCCGGAGCGGGCGTGCTGCTGGCCGACGAACCCACCGCGGCGCTCGACTTCGCGGGCCAGGAGGAAGCGGCGGCGGTCATCGCGGCGTTGCCGGTGACGGTGCTGGTGGCGACGCACGACCGGGCCGTGGCCGACGCGTGCGACCGGGTCGTGGAGATGGCCGCCGGGCGGCTGCGGGACGTGGCGTGATCGCGGAGCTGCTCGCGCTGGTCCCGGTGCAGCGCGCGGGGCTCGGCCTGCTGCTGGGTGCCGTCGCGTTGCCGCCGGTCGGGGTGCTGGTCGTCGGCCTCGACATCTACCCGGTGCGGTTCGCGATCATGCACGTGGCGTTGCTCGGCAGCGCGATCGGCCTGCTCACCGGCACCGACCCGCTGCTGTGGGCGCTGGCGCTGTGCGCGCTCGCCGGCGGTGGGCTGGCGCCGTTCGCGACGACGTCGGCGGGGCTGTCCGGTGCGATGGGGTTGCTGATGAGCCTCGCCATCGCCGTGGCGCTGCTGGTGCTGTCGATCTCCGGCGTGAACGCCAACGGCGCGTTCGAGCTGTTGTGGGGCTCGATCCTGTCGACCCGGCCGGTCGACCTGGTGGTGCTCGGGGTGCTGGCGGTGGCCATTCCGGCGCTGTTCTGGTGGCGTCGCGGGGATCTGGCGTTGCTGCTGCACGACAGGGAGCTCGCCGCGTGCTCCGGTGTGCGCACCGGACCGCTGACCGCGGCGCTGCTCGTGGTGATCGCGGTGTCGATCGCCGCGGCGATCAAGCTGACCGGCGCGCTGCTCGTGGACGCGCTGACCCTGTTGCCCGCGCTGGCGGCGCGGCGGATCGGCCGCGGCCTGACCGGCATGGTCGTCGCGTCGGTCGGCATCGGCCTCGTCGTGGCCGTCGGCGGTCTGCTGCTCGCACTCGCACTGGACCAGCCACCCGGTCCGGTGCTCGTCCTGCTGGCGGGCGTGATCGCCCTGCTGGCCCAGTTGTCGCCGATGAGGAGAACCTGACCCGTGAAGACCAAGCTCGTGGTGCTCGGCGCGGTGCTCGCGCTGACCGCCTGCGGCGGCGGAGCCCAGCCCGCGTCCCCGGCCGCCCCGGCGGGCAAGAAGGTCGTCGCCGCCACGGCGTGGGAGGCCGCGCTGGCCAAGGCCGCGGGTGCGACCGACGTGCGGGTCGTGGTGCCGGCGACCGTGGCGCACGCGGCGGACTACGACCCCAAACCGTCCGACCTCGCCGCCGTCGCGGGCGCGGACCTGGTGCTGTACGCGGAGTTCGAGGGGTTCGCGCCCCGGCTGAAGGAGGCCGCGGGCGGGGCGGCGCAGGTGGAGGCGGTGAAGCTGGAGAACGCACCGGAGGTGGTGCGCGCCGAGGTGACGCGGCTGGCCGGCCTGCTCGGCACCACCGCCGCGGCCGAGAAGTGGCTGGCGGAGTTCGACACCACGCTGAAGTCGGTCGAGCAGCAGGTGCGCGGCTCGTTCCCCGGCGGCAAGGCGCCGAAGGTGGTCAGCCAGGCGTTCGTGGCGTACATGGCCGCGGTCACCGGCGCCGAGGTGGTCGGCACGTTCGGCCCGCAGCCGGTCACCCCGGCGCAGCTCGCCGAGCTCGCGGGCAAGCAGCCGGACCTGGTGTTCGACAACGCGCACATGTCGACCGGGACGGTGCTGCCCGGTTCGGCCGCGCGGCAGGTGCGGATCGTGAACTACCCGGGGGAGGACCTCGACCTCCTCGGCGTGTTCACGGCGAACGCCGCGGAGATCTCGAAGGCCCTCAAGGCCTGACGGGGCATGCGCCCGGCGGACGGCCCGTCCGCCGGGCGCGCCTCACGACCGCCGCACGAGGTCCTGCACGGCGCGGCGGTCCACCTTCCCGGCCGCGCCCAGCGGCAGCGCGTCCACCACGACCAGCCGCTCGGGGAACTTCCGCTGCTCCAGCCCCTGCGCCGACAGGTGTGCCGTCAGGTCTTCCAGCACGAGCGCCGGATCGCCCACGACACAGGCGCACAACCGTTCGCCCAGCACGTCGTCCGGCACCGGCACGCACACCACGTCCCGCACCGCCGGGTGCGTGACGAGCAGCGCCTCGACCTCGGCGGGGCTGATGTTCAGGCCACCGCGGATGATCACGTCCTTGCGCCGCCCGACCACGTGCAGGTAGCCCTCGTCGTCGATGCGGCCGAGGTCGCCGGTGCGCACCCAGCCGTCCGGCGTGCGGTAGCGCTCGTTCAGCTCGGGTGCGCCGACGTAGCACAGCGGTGACATCGGGCCGAGCGCGATGATCTCGCCGACCGCGCCGGGCGGCACGTCGTGCAGGGTGTCGTCCACGATGCGCAGGCGTGCGACGAACGGGTTGGGACGGCCCGCGGTGTCGGCGTGGCCGGGCGGGTCGTCCAGGGCGGTGTGGCAGTTGACGCCGTCCGCCGAGCCGTAGACGTTCACGACCGTGCAGCCGAGCCTGTCGCGGACGCGTGCGGCGGTCGTGGCGTCCAGGGCGGCGCCGCCGAGTGCGACCACGCGCAGGCTGGACGTGTCGTACCGGTCGAGGTCGGGGGAGTCGGCGATCATCCGCAGCATGGTGGGCACCGCGAGCACGTGCGTGGGGCGGGCGCGTTCGACCATCGCCAGCGCGGCCGTGACGTCGAACCTGGGCAGCAGCACGAGGGTTCCGCCGTGGACGGCGAGCGTGACGGACGTGCCGTTGCTGCCGTAGGACGACGCCAGCGGCACCAGCACGAGGTTCCGCAGCTCGGCGTCGCCGCCCATCAGCTCGCCGATGAACCGGCCGCGGCCGCCGACGAGGGCGTTGTGCGAGTACAGCACCATCTTCGGCGCTGCCTCCGAGCCGGAGGTGACGAGGATGCGCGCGGGTCCGTCCGGGTCGGGGGACGCCGGGGTGAACCGGGCCGGGTGGGCGGCCAGCAGCGCCGCCACCGGCACGCAGCCCGCCGGCACCACGCCGTCGCCCGCCGCGATCACGGTCCGCAGCTCGGGCAGCTCGCCGGCCAGCGCGCGGGTCCGCTGGGCGCAGGGGTAGTCGCCGTAGCGCGTCGTCGTGACCACGGCGACCGCGCCGGACCGGCTGAGCAGGCTCGCCGCCTCCCGGTCACCGCGCCCGACCGGGTAGGGCAGCGCGACGGCACCCAGCGCGGCCACCGCGAGGTCGAACGCGCACGCCAGCCGGCCGTTGGGCAGCTGGATGCCGACGACGTCACCCGGTTCCACGCCCATGCCCGCGAGGCCCGCCGCCAGGGAGCGGGCCATCAGGTCGAGCTCGCCGTAGGTGACCTCACCCTGCGCGTCGACGACGGCGACGCGGCCGGGACCGGCCAGGACGTGCTCGCGGAACAACGAGTACAGGTCGCGGTCGCGGTACAGACCGGTGGCGGCCCAGCCGCGGCGGAGCTCGTACGGCACGAGGTCCGCCAGGTGCCGCACGGCGGTGGTCGCGGCGAGTGTCACAGGAACCTCCACGGGGAGCCGAGAGCGGGACAGCCGCGGTCGTCGCGGCCCAGTACGGCGGCGAAGCGGGGGTCACCCGGCAGCGCTGCGAGGTCGGTGAGCACGTCCACGCCGCCGACCCGGCCGTCGACGGGAACGCGGAAACCGGGGGAGGGCCGGGACTTCGCACCGGCGAGCAACGCACCGGCGGCGCCGAGCAGGCTGCTCTCGACGGCGACGCCGCGACCGGTGCGCCGCCGGGTCAGCACCCCGGCGAGCACGGCCTCCGCGCCGATCAGGCCACCGAGCACGTCCACCAGCGTCATCAGCGACGGCGCGGGCTCCTCGTCGGCTGGGCGCACCAGCTCGGCCAGACCGGTGCGGGCCTGGACCATGAAGTCGGTGCCCAGCGGCGGGTCCACGAGGTCGCCGCCGCCCCAGCCGGACGTGTGGGCGTACACCAGTCCGTCCGGCAGGTCGGCCGCCGTGAGCCGCCACCTCTCGGCGTTGCCCGGCGCCCAGTTGTGCAGGAACACGTCCGCGTCCACCAAGAGGTCGCGCAGCCGTTGACGATCGGCGGGGGCCTTGAGGTCGACCTCGACGGCGTCCTTGCCGCGGTTGAGCGCGAGCCAGCGGGCGGACAGGTCGCGGCACATCGGCGGCATGCCCCGCAACGGGTCACCGCCCGGCGGTTCGACGCGGATCACCTTGGCGCCCAGCAGACCCAGCAGGTGCGCGGCCATCGGTGCCTGGATGCGCCGGCCCGCCTCGTACACCACCAGGTCGTCGCCGGTGCGCGTCGCGACGCCGGCCGTGGGGCGGATGCTCCACGGCTGTTCGAGTGGCTGAACAGGACGGTGCACCCGGCAGACGCTGGCCCCGCTCACCATCGCGGCGGTGGTGATCTGCGCGAACGTGACGGCGCGGGTCGCCGCGTGCAGGGCCTCGGGAATCGGCGCCGTCGCCGTGGCATAGCGGAACTGGTACGGCCGCCAGCCCGCGCGGACCGCGGCGGAGTCCGTGCCGAGCGCCGTCCAGAACGCCGCCCACACCTCGGACACCAGCGCCTCGACCTCGAACCGCACCCCGTCGGCGGTGGTGAACGGCGGTCCACCGGGCCGCAGGTCGACCGCCTCCGCCTCGTCCGCCCCCGCCGCGGCGAGGTACTGGGACACCGTCAGCAACGCCGCCTCGGCCACGCTGGTCCGCACCCGCGGCGCGCCCCGCAGCACCGCCGCGAGCAACCCCGTCACCGCCAGCACCCCGGCCGCCGTGCCGCAGTGGTCCACGCCGAGGCCGCGCGGTGAGCCGGACCGCCTGCCGTGCACGTGCATCACCCCGCACGCGGCCTGGACGGTCGCCTCGTCGCGCAGACCGGGGACGTCCACCGGACCGGCCCAGTCGACGACCACCTCGTGCCGATCACCGCCGTCCAGCACCAGAACTGCCTCGGCGGGTCGTTCCGCGAAGCCGGTGTGCACCTCCGCTCCCAGCGCGCGGAGGTGCGCGCGCAGCACGCGTGCCGCCGCGCTCGTGCCCGAGACCGACGCGGTCGCGCCTTCCAGGGCCAAGGCGTGCAGTGCTGTGGCTTCCGTCATGATCCAGAGGTCGTACGCGCGCCCATTCGGGTTCCCACGGTGGTGTGATGTGCCGGTGACAGGTGACACGCAGTTGCGGCGGTTCGTGGACGAGGTCGTGATCCCCGCCGAACCGGAGCTCGACGCGGGCGGCGGTCTCGCACTGCGCGACCTCGCCAAGCAGGCCGGGTTGTGGGCCCGGCCGCTGCCGGTCGAGCTGGGCGGCGGTGGTCAGCCGCTGGCCGGCTACCTCGCGGAGGCCGAGGACGAGGGGCGCAGCGACCACGGCCCTGACGTCGTGGGCTCGTCGAGCCTGCTGAACACGCGGATGCTGGCCGCGCACGCACATCCGGAGCTGCGGGACGCCGTGCTGACCGACCTCGTGGCCGGGCGCGCGCACGTCAGCTACGCGATGACCGAGCCGGGGGTCGCGGGCTCCGACCCGTCCGGGCTGCGCACCACCGCCGAGCGCGGCGCGGACGGCTGGTGGACCGTCACCGGCCGCAAGTGGTTCACCAGTGGTGCGGCCCGTGCGGACCTCGTGCTGGTCGTGGCCCGCACCGGCGACGGCTTCTCGGTCGTCGCCGTGCCGGCAGGCGGGTTCCGGGTGGACCGCGAGCTCGACGTCCTCGGTGCGGGCGGGCAGCACGAGATCTCGTTCGACGCGGTCCGCGTGCCACCGACGCACCTCGTCGGTGAGGAGGGGAACGGGATGCGGCTCGCCGGCGAACGGCTCGCGCTCGGGCGGACGTTGCGCGCGCTGCGCTGGGTCGGGCAGGCGCAGCGGTGCCTCGACCTGCTCGCGGACCGTGCGGTGTCGCGGGCGCTCGGCGACGGCGTGCTGGCCGACCGGCAACTGGTGCAGCGCCTGGCGTTCGAGTCCGAGCTGGAGGTGCGCTCGGCCCGGCTGCTGGCCCGCGAGGCGGCCGCGCTGGTCGCCGCCGGTGAGCGCGCGCCGGTCGAGGTGAGCCTCGCGAAGGTCGCCGCCGCACGGGCGCTGAACACCGCGGCCGACGCCGCGGTCCAGGTCCACGGGGCGGAAGGGCTCATGGCCGCAACGGGTCTGCCGCGGCTGCTGCGCGTGGCACGGGCCGCCCGCATCCTCGACGGCGCGGACGAGCTGCACGTCGCGACCACCGGACGGCGGCTGCTCACCAGGCGTCGGGCGGCACCAGACCGGTGAGGAGCGCGGCGCCGAGGAACGTGAAGAAGTCGCCCCACACCACCTGAAGACCGGTCAGGCCGTCGTACTCAGCACCGTCCGGCAACGTGCGCAGCAGTCGTTCGCCCTCCTCGCGCCGACCGGCCTTCAGCAACGCCACGGCGGCGATCGCCACCGCCGAACTGTCCTGTGTGGACACGGTCCAAGCCGGACGCGGGTGGGTGAGCTGCAGCCACGCCTTGCCGCGCGGCCAGTCCGGGTCCAGTGCCAGGTGCGCTTGCTGATGGCAGCGCGCGACGGCGTGGTGGCCGTGGGCGTTCAGCAGCGGAACGAGCCCGGCCGCCCCGTCCGCGCGCACGGGCGGTCCGTCGGGGGCCAGCGCCGTGCCCCACGGAACCGCGCCCAACTCGCGGTCGTAGCACCGCGCGAGCCGGTCCGCGACCAGGGCCGTGCTGGGGCGTGCGGCGATGGTCCCCAGCCGTTCCGCGCCGCTGCCGTACCAGAAAATCATGCCGCGCAGCACCGTGTCCGCGTCCGCCCAGACGTCCAGCCGGTCCCGCACCGCGGCGACGTCACCGACGCCGGTGGCGAGACTCCGCAGCGTCAGCAGCCCCGCCCAGAACCCGCCGGTCCACGACCCGCGGGCCGAGGTCTTCCACCGCCCGTCGTGGCGGTAGAGCGGAAACCGTTCTCCCGCCGCGGCTTCGGCCTCGTCGACCCGGTCGCACAGCCGGCGCACCAGGTCGTGCGCCCAGCCGCTCACACCGCCACCGCGGTGCGCCGGACGACCAGCACGCCCACGGCGGCGGCCAGCCCGAACGCCACGCCGACGACACCCCACAGCCACGGGTAACCGGCCTGCTGCAGCACGAGCCCGGTGATCGGCGGCCCGGCGGCGAACCCGGAGAAGAACCCGGCCGACACCACCGCCGCCGCACGCCCGGCCAGCCCCTGCGGCACCGCCCGCAGCACCGCGACCATCGACACGGCGTTGCCCGCCACCGCGAACACCCCGATCCCCGCCGCACCGAACCACACCAGCCAGTGCACGTGCTCGGCCAGCGCCACCACCGCGACCGAGACGACGGCCCCGAGCGCCAGCAACGGCAGCACGGCGGCAGGGTCACCCGACCGCCCCGCCGCCGCGCTCCAGCACACCCGTCCCGCGATGCCGACCAGCCCCACCACGGCGATCGACCACGCCGCGACGGGTGCCGGCAGCTCCAGCCGGTCCACGCCGTACAGCGGGAAGAAGGTGTTCACCGACGCCAGCCCGAAGCCGAGCGCCAGCGAGAACACCGCCAGCGCGCGCACCCGGCCACCCACCCGCCCGCGCCCGCGCTGGGCCGGAACCGCCGGCACCGCGAGCCGTGTGGTCAGCACCGCGCCCACCAGGCACAGCACCGCGAGCACCCCGACGCCCCAGCGCCAGTCCACCACCGCGGCGGCACCGGCCAGCGGCACGCCCGCGACGAACGCGCCGAGCTGCACCCCGGACTGCTTCCACCCGGTTACCGCCCCGAGCCGCTCCCGTGCCACGGCGGCGACGACCACCTTGTTGGTGGCCGGGTTCGCCAGCGCCTGCGGCACCCCGCCCAGCGCCACCCCGGCCGCGATCCACCACACCGACCCGGCGACCGCCAGCACCGCCAGCGCCACCGCGCTGACGACGAACACCCCGGCCAGCCCGCGCCGCGCCCCGACCCGGTCCACCAGCGCCCCCGCGGGCAGCGACAGCAGCGCCGCCACCGCGAACCCCACCGCGACCAGCGCACCGAGCTGCCACTGCGCCACGCCGAGGTCGGTGACCAGCACCGGCCCCAGCGCGCCCAGCACGAACAGCTGCAGCATCGACACGGCCATCGCGGCCGTCGCCAGGACGGCCGTCACGCCGTCACCCAGTAGTCCCAGAACGCGTGCAGCACCAACGCGACGATGACCGCGTACCAGAGCACGAGCACAGTGCTGTGCAAGCGGCGCAACGGCGCGAGGCGTGGCCAGGTGTCGAGGGTGGTGTACCAGAACAACGGGATCACGACGATCCACACGACGATGCAGTACAGGCACAGCGCGTGGATGTCGTAGAGGCTGACGACGACAAGCCAGTGCACGAACACCACGGCCAGGCCGGTGCCCGCGTTGAGGGCGAGCCGGTAGGAGCGCGGCGGCGCGAACCCGGCCAGCAGTGCGACCCCGGTGGTCACCACGACCGCGAACCCGGCGATGCCGAGCAGCGGGTTGGGGAACCCGAACGCCGCCGCCTGCGGGCTGTCCATCACCGGCCCGCAGGACACCACCGGGTTCAGCGAGCACGTGGGCACGTGCGCCGGGTTCCGCAGCAGCGCCAGCTTCTCCAGGGTGAGCGCGGCGGACGCGGCGAACCCGAGTGCGCCGCCGGCCACGTACAGCCACGCCAGCGGGCGGCTCATCCGGCCAGCGCCGCGTCGATCTTCGCGCGCAGCTCGCGGTCGACGTCGGCGAACGACTTGCCCGACGGCTGGAACTGCTCGCCGTTGAGGAACAGCGTCGGCGTGCTCTGCACCCCGAGCTTGCGCGCGTCGGCCACGTCGCGGTCGATCGCGGCCCGCACGTCCGCGGACGCCATGTCGGCGCGGAACCGGTCCAGGTCGAGCCCGGCGGCGGTGGCGAACTGCTCGAACAGGCCGATCGCGCGGTCGCGGTCCGCACTGGTGTTCTGGCCGTCGACCGCCCAGCGGTCGTAGTTGCCGTAGAGCGCGTGGTACATCTCGGCGTACTTGCCCTGCCGGCCCGCAGCCTCGGCCGCCTGCGCCGCGGGCAGCGCCAGCGGGTGCATCTCCAGCGGCAGGTTCCTGGGCACGATGGTGACGCGCCCCCGGTAGTCGTCCTCCAGCTTCTTCGTCACGCCGGAGTAGTAGGCGGAGCAGGCCGGGCACTGGAAGTCGAGGAACTCGACCAGCACCACCCCGTCACCGTCCACTTTGGAGAGCGTGTGCGCACCGGCGGGCACCAGCGCGGCGGTCCTGTCCTCGGCGCCATCGCGCTGGAACAGCAGCACACCGCCGAACACGGCGGCCGCGAGCAGCACGACCACGGCGGTCAGCACCACGTTGAGCGACACGCCACGGCGTGCCGTGACGGGATTCTTCTTCGTGCGGGACATCCTGTTGCGCCTCGGGTTGTTCGGGGACTCCTTGCTCAGGTAGTGGTCGGATCGGAGGCCGAGGAGTTCCCGGTCCACCGTCACTTGCGCCAGACGGTGCCCCTGCGCTCGTACTCCAGCACGGTCTCGACGCGTTGCGCGGTCTGCGCGCCGACGAACCGTTCCACCAGCCAGAGCGCGACGTCCAGGCCGGACGTGATGCCGCCGCCGGTGATCAGGTCGCCATCGTCGACCACGCGCGCGTTCACCACGGTCGCCCTCTGCGCGGCGAGGTCGGCCTTCGCGCCGCTGTGCGTGGTGGCGTTGCGGCCGCGGGTGAGGCCCGCCGCGGAGAGCACCATCGTCCCGGTGCAGATGCCCACCGGCAGCACGTCCGCCCCGGCCAGCCGGCGCAGGAAGCCCTGGTCGGCGATGAGCCGGTGCACACCGGGGCCGGTCCGCGCGGCGTACCCGCCGCCGGGCACCACCAGCACGTCGGCCTCGCCGGGCGACCAGCCGCGCGCGACCTCGACCTTCGTGCCGTACGTGCAGGTGACCGTGCCCGGCCGGCCGGACGTGACCTGGGTGGTCACGACGGCACCGCCGGACATCCGCCCGGCCAGCCCCAGCACCTCCACCGGTGCCACGAAGTCCTGCTCCTCCACGCCGTCGAACAGCAGCACCTGGACGCGCAGCGGCTGCGCCGCCGACGCGGTGGCGCCCGCCGCGCCCGTGATCCCCAGAGACAGCGCCGATGCGCGCAGGAATGTCCGTCGTTCCACGGTGGCCTCCCAGGTCCGGTGTCGTCCTAGGAGTCGGCCGCGAGGTCGGTCCGGTTCCCGAGCGCGTTGCGCAACCTCAGGCTGTTCGCGACCACCAGCACCGACGACAACGACATGGCCGCGCCCGCGATGAGCGGGTTGAGCAACCCGAAGGCAGCGAGGGGGAGCGCGGCGGCGTTGTAGCCGAACGCCCAGACGAGGTTGCCCCGGATGGTGGCGAGCGTCCGCCCGGCGAGCACGACCGTGTCCGCGACGGCGCCGAGGTCGTCGCGCACGAGCACCACGTCGGCGGCCTGCGCGGCGATGTCACTGCCGTGCGCGACCGCCATGCCCAGGTCGGCGGCGGCAAGTGCGGGCCCGTCGTTGACGCCGTCACCGACCATCGCGACCCGGTGGCCCTGCGCGCGCAACCGTTCCACGACGGCGACCTTGTCCGCGGGCCGCACGTTCGCGACCACCTCGCCGACCCCGACCTCCGCGGCGACGGCCCTGGCCGCGGCGTCGTGGTCGCCGGTCAGCAGCACGGTGCGCAGGCCGAGCGAGTGCAGGCGGGCGACCGCACCTCTGGCAGACGGCCGGACGGTGTCGCGCAGGGCGATCCCGCCCACCACCACACCGCCGCGCGCGACCAGCACCCCGGTCGCCGCGCCGAGACCCGCGAGCCACTCGGCCGCCGCCGGCGGGACGGGGAGACGCAGCCGTGCCATGAGCTCCGCGGAACCGACGACCACGGCGACGCCCTCGACCTCGCCCCGTGCGCCCGCACCGACCAGGGCCTCGAACGCGGTCACCGCGGGTGCGTCCGAGCAGGCGGCGGCGATGGCCACGCCGATGGGGTGCTCGGAGGCGGCTTCCACGGCGGCTGCGGCGCGGAGCACGTGGTCGGCGGTGGTGGGCGGGTGTTGGGAGGCGGCTTCCACAGCCGCAGCCCGGAGCACGTGGTCGGTGAGGGTGGGCGGGTCGTCGTGTACGGCTTCCGGCCCCGGCACGCGTTCGTCCCCGAGCGCCCACGTCTCCACGACCTCCATGCGGCCGGTCGTCACGGTCCCGGTCTTGTCCAGCACGACCGTGTCCACACCGCGGGTCGCCTCCAGCGCCTCCGGCCCCTTCACCAGGACGCCGAGCTGTGCCGCCCTCGCCACGCCGACCATCAGCGCGGTCGGCGTGGCGAGGCCGAGCGCGCAGGGACAGGCGATGATCAGCACCGCGACCGCAGCGGTGAACGCCTCGCGCGGGGAGTGGGCGGTGAGCAGCCAGCCGGCCAGCGTCAGCGCGGAGAGCACCAGCACGACGGGCACGAACACCGCGCACACCCGGTCGACCAGGCGTTGCACGGCGGCCTTGCGCTCGGCCGCCCGTTCGGCCAGCGCCCGCATCTGTGCGAGCTGGGTGTGGGCGCCGACCGCCGTCGCCCGCACGACCAGCCGCCCGGCGCTGTTGACCGTGCCGCCGACGACCGGTGCGTCCGGACCCACCTCCACCGGGACGGGCTCGCCGGTCATGGTCGCCGTGTCGACCGCGGAGAACCCCTCGGTCACGACGCCGTCCGCGGGCAGTGCCTCGCCCGGTCGCACCACCACCAGGTCGCCGACCAGCACCTGCGCCGCGGGGACCGTGGTCTCGACGCCGTCGCGCAGCACCCTGGCGTCCTTGGCCGCGATGCCCGCGAGCGCTGTCAGCAGGCCCACCGCGGAGCGCCGCGACCGCAGCTCGAAGTAGCGGCCGGCGAGCAGGAACGTCGTGACACCGGCGGCCACGTCGAGGTAGACGGCGTCCGCGCCCTCCGCCGTCACGCCGAAGCCGAGCCAGTGGCCCGGCCCGGACGGCCCGGCCGCGAGCGACCACACCGCCCACCCGAACGAGGCCAGCACGCCCAGCGACACCAGGGTGTCCATGCTCGACGCGCCGTGCCGCAGGTTGCGCAGCGCCGCGCGGTGGAACGGCCAGGCCGAGTATGCGACCACCGGCAGCGCGAGCAGCACGCACACCGCCTCCCAGCCGGGGAAGCGCAGCGCGGGCACCAGCGCGAGGCTGATCGACAGGTTGCCCAGCGGGATGGCGAGCACCGCCGCGACCACCAGCCGGTGCCGCAGCCCGGTGACGACGTCGTCACCCCGTTCCTGCCCGGCCACGGCCGCGTCGTACCCGGCGGCGCGCACGACCTGCACGGCGTCGTCGGTGCGCATCCCCTGCGGCAGCTGGACGATCGCGCGTTCGGTGGCGTAGTTGACGGTGGCGCGCACGCCGTCGACCCGGTTCAGCTTGCGTTCGATCCGGGTGGCGCAGGCGGCGCAGGTCATCCCGGACACCGACAGTTCGACGGCGTTGTCCGCGGTGGTGGTGGTCATGGCGGGTCAGTTCTTCCTTCCGGACAGTTCCGCGAGCATCGCGTTGTAGGCGGCCAAGCGGTCGTCGTGCCCGGTGTCGGTGGCGCGGTCGAACCGCACCGCCTCCCGCCGGTCCGCCACCGCCCACTGCCGCAGCAGTGCGAGCACGACGACGAGCATCGGCACCTCCCCGGTGGCCCACGCGATGCCGCCGCCGAGGCGCTGGTCGGTGAGCAGGTCGGGCAGCCACGTCAGGCCGAGGGTGCGGTAGAAGTGCTCGGCGATCACGGTCTGGTGGTTCATCAGGACCACGCCGAAGAACGCGTGGAACGGCATCACCGAGAACAGCAGCCCGAGCCGGGCCAGGTGCGGCAACGCCCGCGGCGCGCGGTCGACGCCGATGACGAGCCAGAAGAACACGCAGCCGGTGACCAGGAAGTGCAGGTTCATCAGCTGGTGCGCCCAGTGGAAGCGCATCGCGGCACCGAACAGGTCCGAGAAGTACAGGACGTAGAACGACCCGACGAACGCCGTCGCGGCCACCGCGGGGTGCGCGACCAGCCGGGTGGCCCGGCAGTGCAGCAGCGCCGTCACCCACTGCCGCGGCCCGGCCGGCAGTACCCGCAGCGCGAGCGTCACCGGTCCGCCCAGCACGAGCAGCACCGGTGCCAGCATGTTCAGCGACATGTGCGCGACCATGTGGGTGCTGAACATCCCCGCCGCGTACCGGCCGACCCCGGACGACGTCACGACCAGCACCACCGCGCACCCCAGCAGCCACGCGACCGTCCGCCCGGCGGGCCAGGTGTCACCTCGGCGCCGCAGCTTCCGCACCGCTACCGCGTACCCCGCAGCCAGCCCCAGCGCGCCCAGGCCGAACACCAGGTCGAGGCGCCAGCCCAGCACCAGTTCCGCGAGGCTCGGCGGGTCGGGCAGCTCGTAGCCGAGCACGGTCTCCTGCGGCGACGGCCGGTCGGCGAACCACGCGGGCGGCACGAGGTGGGTGAGACCGGTCGAGGCGCCGAGCACGAGTCCCAGCACCACCAGCTCGGTGCCGAGCGGCCGCTGCGGGCCCCAGCGCGCACGCAGCAGCGGCACGGCCACACAAAGGGAAAGCTTGAGCAGCAACAGGACCGCGTACCCGGTGTGGAGCCCGGACGGTCCGATGAGGACCGCCGCGGTCACCGCGCCGCTGAGGACGAGCACGACCACGCAGCCCGTCGTGAGCCGGTGGTAGCGCCGGACGACGACATCGGTCGCAGCGGTGCCCGGCCTGCGCAGGTACGCCCGCAGCGCGACGAGCGAACCGACCCACACGGCGGCGGCCGGGATGTGCCACACCACCGCGTTGGTGGCGACGTCGTGCCACGCACCGTTGGCGACGTGCCCGGCGACGACCGGCGCGAGCACCCCGGCCAGGGCGGGACCGAGCCACAGCACCGAGGTCGTCCACGTCAGCGTCGCCCGCGCACCGGCCGCGACGACCACGGCGGCGACCGCCGAGACGATCCACGCCTTGGGTTCCTCGGTGGCGGCCACGAGCCCGCCGAGGTGCTCCAGCGCGACCGCGACGGACTGCCCGGACGCGTCGGCGGCGGACAGGACGACGGCAGCTGCGGCCGCACCGGCCCACACGGCCGCAGCCGTTGCGGCGGTGCGCACGGCGGCGAAGGCGTGCGGTGTCAGCTGGGCGCGCTTCGGCGGTGCGGGCACGACGAACGCCCCGAAGACGAGCGCTCCCACCGTGATCGTGGCAGCGGCGTTCGCCGCGGTGCGCACGAGGCCGAACGCCAGCGCCGTGGCCCTGCCGGGATCGCTGTCGCCCAAGGCGGCGTGCACGTCACCCGCCCAGAGCACGACGACCGCGACGCACACCACCGAGCCGACCGACGCGACCGCGACGGCCCTGTCCACCCTCATGCCCAGGCGGTCGGACGAACCCCTCGTCGAGTTCCCGGCCGCGGTGGATCAGGGGCGCCGGTGTGACGCAGCCGACTGCGCACAGTGGACGGAGCCGGCGGGTCCCCGTCGATCAGTCCCCGGTGCGGGTCACCGCGGCGAGCACGATCTCCTGCGCCGCCCGCACCGTGGCCGCGAACGCGTCCGGGTCCCTGGTGATCCGGTCGATGCCCGCGCGCATCGCCCCCGACAGCAGCTCGACGGTGAGCCGCACGTCCTCGACCGGCCGGAACTCACCGGCGGCCACGCCAGCCTCGACGATGTTCACCACCTCGGCCACGAGCACGGAGAACGGGTTCTCCGGTCCGTCCGGCAGCTCCGCCACCAGCGGGCTGGAGTTCGGCAGGAACATCAGCCGCAGCGCGTGCTGCGTGGACGCGGCCAGGATCGTCTCGACGACCTCCCGCAGCCGGTCGGCTGCCGGGTCGGACGACCGCGCGGCGATCTCGGCGACCTGCCCGGCGAGCGGCAGGCTCGCCCGGTGCGCGAGGGCCAGCACCAGCGCCCTCTTGTCGCGGGCGTAGTTGTAGAGGGTGTTGCGCGCGAGTCCCGCCCTGGCCGCGATGTGACCCATGTTGATCGAGTCGTAGTCGCGTTCGAGCAGCAGCTGCCGCACCGCCTCGGCGAGGTCGGCCCACACCATCTCGTGGTGCTCTTCGATGGTGGCGGCGCGAATCCGCGGCATCAGGTGCTTCTCCCGGGTCGGTCGGGTCATCCCGCGGCGGGGACGAGCTCCGGTGCGTTCTCCTGGTGGGTCGCGGTCAGCTTGACACGGCTCCGCCGTCCGCCGCCGGGCGCGTGGACCGCCGAGGTGCCGCCATCGAACTCGGCGACGTGTCCGCAGCACCTCGACGTACTGGCCCATCAGTTCGATGGGCTCGGGTGCGGTGGCTCGGGTCAGCCGAGCCTGCGTGTGCGCACGGCAGCCACGGCGCGGGCGACCCGCGCGTCGAACGCGGCCAGCTCCTCGGCCTCGGTGGCATCCGGGACGAACGGGCGCCGCTCGCACTGCACGCCCGCGCGCCAGACCCGTTCGACCGCGCGGACCGCGGTGATGTCGGCCAGCGGGTCGCCGGACACGAGCACCAGGTCCGCGCGCAGGCCCGGTGCGATCCGGCCGCGGTCGCCGAGCCCGAACACCCGTGCCGGCTCGGCCGTGGCGGCGGCCAGCGCCTCCGCCGGGCTAAGACCGCACCCGACCAGGAGTTCCAGCTCGCGGTGCAGCGCCTGCCCGAACGCGGTGCCGGGGTTCGGCGCGTCGGTCCCCGCCAGCAGGGGGATGCCCGCCTCGGCGAGCCGCCGCACGGTGGCCGCTGCCCGGTTCGCGGAGCGCAGGGCGTTCTCCGCGGTGACGAGGGTGGGGCCGACGGAGATTCCGGCCAGGGCCATGCGGTCGACGAGGGTGTCGTCCAGGTCGTCGGTGGGCACGTGCGCCACGACGTCGGCCCCGGCGGACACGAGCTGGTCGAGCCCGGCCGCCGAGCTCACGTGCCCGACGACCACCAGGCCGCGGGCGTGCGCGGCGGTGACCAGGGCGGCGATCGTGGCGGAGTCCAGCGCCGGCCAGAGGCCACCGACCCCGGAGATGACCTTCAGGTGGTCCACGCCCTCCGCGACCCGGTCCGCGACGAACCGCTCGGCCTCACCGGGAGCGCTCACCGCCGGGATCGGCGCGTACAGCGGCGACGGGTGCCCGCCGGGTGCGGTGGCCCCGATGCCGGAGGACCGCACGTCGGCCACGTCCGTGCGGGTGGCGGCCTGCTGCCTGGCCGCGGCCACGACGTCGGGCTTGCTGAACATGTCGAGCACGGTCGTGACGCCGTGGTTCAGCGACTGCGCGAGGGCGCCGGGGACGAGGTGCACGTGCGAGTCGATCAGGCCGGGCAGCACGGTCCCGCCCCGCGCGTCGACCACCTCGTCGCCGTCCTGCGCGGCCGAGTCCACCGCGCAGCCGGTGACCAGGCCCTCCGCGAACCGGACGGAGGTCCAGTCCCGCACCGCCCTGCCGTCGAACACCCGCGCGTTCACGATCGTCGTCGCCACACCGTCCACTCCACCCGTTCCGGCGGGCGCGATCAACGACCGACGCGGTCGTGTCCCACCCACCCGTCCGTCCACTGTGGAGCGCCGGCGACCGCCCGGCCGGTAGGCTGCCGGGCATGAGCAGAAAAGTGGTGGTCGGGGTCGGCGTCGTGCTGCTCGTGCTCGGCGGCGTCTGGACCGCGCAGGGCCTCGGCCACCTCAAGGGCAGCTTCATGACCGGGCAGCAGCTCTGGACGACGATCGGCCTGCTGTGCGCCGCCGCCGGCGTGCTGCTGCTCGTGCCCTGGCCGAAGCGGCGGTGACGCCGGGACGGGGAGCACGGCCGTGGTGAGACTGGACCGGCTGGTCAACGTGCTGGGCGGGTACGGGGTGCGGCTGTGCTGCTGCCCGGTGCCGCGGTCGGCGGAGCTGCGCGGCGTGGTGCTGCGCGACGCCGCGGACGAGCGCGCCGAGGTGGGTGACGTGTACCTCGCCGTCGGCGCGGGCTCGGTCGCGGAAGCGGTGCGCGCGGCGGTGGCGGCGCGGGCCGTCGTCGTGCTGCTGCGG
This sequence comes from Lentzea sp. NPDC036955, assembly GCF_055608005.1. Taxonomy (NCBI): domain Bacteria; kingdom Bacillati; phylum Actinomycetota; class Actinomycetes; order Pseudonocardiales; family Pseudonocardiaceae; genus Lentzea; species Lentzea sp. NPDC036955. The sequence continues at coordinate 436,792 of NZ_JBVJRC010000002.1, forward strand.
GGCGGCGAGGAACTGCTCGCGGACGTCGTCGCGGTGGGGGAGGCCGAGGGCGTCGCGGTGATGCTGGCGGACCCGGCGCTGTCGTGGAGCCAGCTCGCGGGCGTCGTCTACGGGCTGGTGCTCGAAGGCAGGGAGACCGAGTCCGGACGTGGTCCCACCGACCTGTTCGCCCTGGCCGACAGCCTCGCCGCGGCCACCGGCGGTGCGGTGACCATCGAGGACCAGCTCTCGCGCGTGCTGGCCTACTCGGGACCGCAGCAGGAGGTCGACGCCGCCCGGCTGGAGACGATCATGGGCCGGCAGGTGCCGGCGTGGGTGCGGGAGCTGTTCGAGGCGGCGGGTGTGCGGGCGCACCTGCAGGCGTCCGACGAGCCGTTGTTCGTGGCCGGGGCACCCGGACGCGGGCTGACCGGCCGGATGGTGGCCGCGGTCAGGGTGGGCCGGGAGCTGCTGGGCGCGGTCTGGGTGGCCTGCCCGGCGCCGCTGCGGGGGCCGCAGCGCACGGCGCTGACCGACGGCGCCCGGATCGTGGCGCTGCACCTGCTGCGGCTGCGGGCCAGCGCCGACCTGGAGCGCCAGGTGGAGTCGGAGTGGGTCATCCGGCTGCTGGAGGGCACGGCGGACGCGGCGACGGTGATCAGCCAGCTCGGCCTGCCGCCGGGACCGGCCAGGGTGGTCGCGGTCCGCGCCCACGTCGGCGCCGAGCGGCACGCGGCCGTGCTGCTCGCGTTCGAGCAGGCGACCACCGGCTTCGGCTGGTCGCGACCGGGGCGCAGCGCGGTGACCGGCAACAGCATCTACACGGTCCTGCCGGGCGAGCGGGTGGCGGCGGCACGGGACTGGCTGGCGGCGCTGCGGTCGGCGCTGCCCGACAACGTCACCCTGGCGGCGGGCATCAGCGCGGTCGCCGGCCCCGCCGACCTGCCCGCTGCCCGGCAGGAGGCGGACGAGTGCCTTGCCCTGCACGAGATGCGCACCGGCGACACGCCCGCCCCCGCCTACGACGAGTCGTGGGACGAGATCCTGCTGCACCGGCTGCGCGCCGCGGCCCGCGTCGGCCGGGCGTCCGCGCGCGGACCGGTGGCCGACCTGCGCAGGCACGACGCCGAGCACGGCACCGAGTACGTCGCGACGCTGCGCGCGTGGCTGGAGGCGCAGGGAGACCTGGCCGCGGCTGGTGACCGGCTCGGCGTGCACGGCAACACCGTCCGCAACCGGCTGCGCAAGATGAGCGAGGTGACGGCCCTTGGCCTGGACGACCCGGCCAAGCGGGTCGCCATGCTCATCGACCTCGCCGCCACGGTGTCGGAAACCTACAACCGCTGAGCCGCGGTTGTAGGAATCGGACAACCGGATCGGCCTGTCCTCACTCCATCCTGGGGTCAAGCGATGACAGGAGGCCCGGGATGGACGGCGTCGAGCGCCTTGACGGCGGTCCGCGCTCAGCGGTGGTGGTCGGTGCGGGGGTCGTGGGGTTGTCCACGGCGTGGTTCCTGCAGGAACGCGGGGTCGAGGTCACGGTCGTCGACCGGACCGGTGTCGCCGCCGGCGCCTCGTGGGGCAACGCGGGGTGGATCGCGCCGGGCCTGGCGATCCCGCTGAACGAACCGGCGGTGCTGCGCTACGGGCTGCGGTCCCTGCTCAACCCGGCCGCGCCGCTGCACATCCCGCTCACCGCCGACCCCAGGCTGTGGTCGTTCCTCACGCGGTTCGCCGCCCACTGCCGCTGGTCGTCGTGGACGCGCGTGGCGAAGGCGAACCTGCCGCTCAACGAGGAGAGCATCGAGGCCTACGACGTGCTCACCGCCAACGGCGTCGCGGTGCCGACCGTCGACGCGCCGTTCACCGCGGCCTTCACCTCGGCCCGGCAGGCGCAGGGTCTGGTGCGCGAGCTGGAACGGCTCGCCGCGGCAGGACAACCGGTCGCCCACTCCGTTCTGTCCACATCGGACCTGAGGGAACAGCTCCCGCAGGCCTCGGCCGCCCTCACGGCCGGGGTGCGCATCGACGGGCAGCGGTTCGTCGACCCCGGCGCGTTCGTGCGGGCGCTGGGTCGCGCCGTGGTCGCCCGCGGCGCCACGATCCGGTCCGGCGAGGTGACCGGCGTCCGCCCCGGTGTCTCCGTGCAGACGAGCGACGGCACCGCGATCTCCGCCGACGCCGTGGTACTGGCCACCGGCGCGTGGCTGCCCGCCCTCGCGGCACGGGCCGGTGTCCGCACGCAGGTCCGCGCCGGCCGCGGCTACTCGTTCACCGTCCCCGTGAGCGAACCCGTCCGCGGCCCGATCTACTTGCCGGAGGTGCGCGTGGCCTGCACCCCGTACCGGGACGGCCTGCGGGTCGCGGGCACCATGGAGTTCCGCGACCCGGACGCACCGCTGGACAAGGCGCGGGTGGACGCGATCATCGCCTCCACCCGGCCGCTGCTCGACGGCGTGCGGTGGGAGGACCGCACCGACGTGTGGGTCGGCCCCCGCCCGGTCACCCCGGACGGCCGCGCGGTGATCGGAGCGACCCGCGTCCCCGGCGTGTACGTCGCCGGCGGCCACGGCATGTGGGGCCTGGCGCAGGGACCGGTCACCGGCCGCCTGCTGGCCGAGCAGATCACCACCGGCAAGCAACCCGCCGCGCTGCGCGAGTTCGACCCGCTCCGGTGACCGCCGCATGCACCCCGCCGAACCGCCGCTGACCGACGGCGAACGAGCCGAGCTCGCCTGGCTGCGCAAGGAGAACGACTTCCTCCGCGTGCAGCGCGACATCCTCCTGCGCGTCGCCTCCGACTACGCGCACGACTTCGAGGCCCTGCGCCGCGACCACTGACCACCCTCCTGTCCGTGCGGGTCGTGGGCTGACGAACCCGGCCCACACGGACACCCCCTACTCCTCGCCCTGGAGCAACGATGACGACTCCCCGCGTGTGGCTGACGCCGCAGGCGCACCACCGGCTCCGCAACGAGCTCACGACCCTGCTCGCCCCACCGCGCGCGCAGTCCGACGACGAGACCAGCCCCGTGCCGCAACAGCAGCGGACCGCGCGCATCCGCCAGATCACCGACCTGCTCACCAACGCGATCGTCGGCGAGGACCCGCCCGACGACGGCATCGCGGAACCCGGCATGGTCCTCACCGTCCGGTTCGACGACACCGGCGAGACCGAGACGTTCCTGCTCGGTGCCCGCGGCGCGGAGCACGGCGCGGTCGAGGTCTACTCACCGGACTCACCGCTCGGGGCGGCGGTGAACGGGGCCCGGCAGGGGGAGCGGCGCACGTACCGGACGCCCAGCGGAGCCGCGGTGCCGGTGACCCTGCTCAGCGCCGTGCCGTACGGCCAGGCGCACGGCGAGCAGGAGGTGCGCAGTGCTCGATGACCGGGAACGCGCGGCGCTGAGCGAGATCGAGCGCACCCTCGGCGAGCAGGACCCGGAGCTCGCGGCGAAGCTGGAGGGCGCCACCCGGCCCGCGGCGGACCGCCACCAGGCCCTCGTCATCGCCGTCGTCCTGCTGGGCGGTGCGGCGCTGGTGCTCGGGCACCCGATGGGCATCCTCGTGTTCGCCCTCCTCGCCGGGTGGGCCTGGGCCCGCTCGCAGTACCGGCGCAAGCCCGGGGCGTGACCCCGGGGGAGCGCCACGCGTTCGGGCCAGGGGACGGCGGAGCGTGGAGGCGGCGGTCGGGGAGGCGTTGCCGATCGCGGCGCGCGACTGCCCGACCCGGTCACCCGGTCATCCCGGCCGGTCGGTGACGGTCAGCTCCAGCCCGCCCTCCCCGGCCGTCACCACGACGTGCTGCCCCTCCCGCAGCTCCCCGGCCAGCAACGCCCGCGACAACCGCCGGTCCAGCTCACGCCCGATGGTCCGCCGCAACGGCCGCGCGCCGTACTCGGGCACGTACCCGCGGGCCGCGAGCCACTCCACGGCCTGCTCGTCGACCTCCAGCGTGATGTCCTTCTCCCGCAACCGGTCGCGGGTGCGGTCGAGCAGCAGCGCGGTGATCTGCCGCAGCTGATCGGCGTCGAGGCCGCGGAACAGGATGATCTCGTCGAGGCGGTTGAGGAACTCCGGGCGGAAGTACCGGCGGACGGTGCCCAGCAGCGGGCCGCGCAGGTCCTCGACCGGCACGCCCGAGGTGGCCGCGGCGAGCAGCTGGTCGGCGCCGATGTTGCTGGTCATGATGATGACGGTGTTGGCGAAGTTCGCGGTGCGACCCTGGCCGTCGGTCAGCCGGCCCGCGTCGAGCACCTGGAGCAGGGTGTTGAAGACGTCGCCGTGGGCCTTCTCGATCTCGTCGAGCAGCAGCACCGAGTACGGCACTCGGCGGACTGCGCCGGTGAGCTGGCCCGCGTCCTCATAGCCGACGTAGCCGGGGGGTGCGCCGATCAGGCGGGTCACGGTGTGCTGCTGGGCGAACTCGCTCATGTCGAAGCGGATCAGCCGGTCCTGCGAGCCGAACAGGGCCTCCGCCAGCGCACGGGCGACCTCGGTCTTGCCCACGCCGGTCGGGCCGAGGAACAGGAACGAGCCGATGGGGCGGTTCGGGTGCTTGAGGCCCGCACGGCCCTGGCGCACGGCGTCGGCCACCGCCTCCACGGCCTCCTCCTGTCCGATGATCCGGCGGTGCAGGTGGTCCTCCAGGTGCAGCAGGCGGTGGCGTTCGGCCTCGGTGAGCTGGGCGACCGGGATGCCGGTGCTGCGGGACACAACCTCGGCGACGTCGTTCGCGCCCACCTCCGGGGCGTCGGCCAGTGCGGCGCGGGCGGCCTCCAGGTCGGCGACGGCTCGGTCGAGCTCGTCGTCGATCGCCAGCGCCTCCTCCGGTGGCGCGGTGGCGCGGTCCCGCTTCAGGCGCCGCACGCGGTGTTCGAGCTGCGCCGGGTCGGCGGGCAGCGGGGACTTCTCGCGCAGCCGCAGCCGTGCGCCCGCGCGGTCCACCAGGTCGACGGCCTTGTCCGGCAGGAACCGGTCGGTGACGTAGCGGGCCGACAGCTCCACCGCGGCCACGACCGCCTCGTCGGTGATCCGCACGCCGTGGTGCAGCTCGTAGCGCGGGCGCAGGCCGCGCAGGATGGCGATCGACTCCTCGACCGACGGTTCGGGCACGAGGATCGGCTGGAACCGGCGTTCCAGCGCCGCGTCCTTCGCGATGTACCGGCGGTAGTCCTCGGCCGTGGTGGCGCCGACGACCTGCAGCCGCCCGCTGGTCAGCACCGGTTTCAGCATGGTCGCGGCGTCCATCGGCGCGCCCTCGGCACTGCCGGCGCCGACCACGGTGTGCAGCTCGTCGACGAACAGCACCACCATCCGGTTCGTCGCGGCCACCTCCTCGACGACGCCCTGCAGCCGTTCCTCGAACTCGCCGCGGTACTTCGCCCCGGCGACCATGCCCGCGAGGTCGAGCGAGATCAGCCGCCTGCCCTGCAGCGTGGCCGGCACGTCGCCGCTCGCGATCAGCGCCGCGATGCCCTCGACGACCGCCGTCTTGCCCACGCCCGGATCGCCGATGAGGACGGGGTTGTTCTTGGTGCGCCGCGACAGCACCTCGAGGACCTCCTCGATCACGTCCTCGCGGCCGACCACGGGGTCGAGCAGGCCGTCGCGGGCCGCCGCGGTGAGGTCGCGGCCGAAGTGGTCGGTGCGCCTGGTCGCCGACGGCGGCTGCCCCAGCCCGCCGAACAGCTTGCCCACCAGGTCTTCCAGCGAGTTGGACCCGAACCCGAACAGCCAGTCGTCACCCACTGCTCGCCACCTCCACCCGGTCGAGGGACCTGCACCCGCACATCGTCCCCCTTCTGGAGGGTGGACGTGACGGTCGTTCCGCCACCTGGCGCAGCGCCCGGCCGCAGCTCGCACCCCGGGGACCCGTGCTGAAGTTCCTGCCCGACGGCCACCCCGTCGTCGACCGGCTGCGCGACGTCGCCGCGCGTTCCCCCGTCAGTCGAGGGTGAACTCCGCCCACACGACCTTGCCGCGGCCGGTGGGCTGCTGCCCCCAGTCCGTCGCGAGCGCGTCGACCAGCGTCAGCCCGCGGCCACCCGTCGTGGTGCCCTCACGCGGCCGGGCCGGTGCCGGCTCGCCGTCCTCGACCTCGAACCGCAGCGAACCGGGTCGCAGCAGCAGGGCCAGCGTGCGCGGGGCCGCGCCGTGCCGCAGCGCGTTGGAGACCAGCTCGTCGGCGGCGAGCACCACGTCCTCCGCCTGGTCCGCGGTCAGCCCGGTGAGCTGCTCGCGCACCCAGTCCCTGGCGCGGCGCAGCTCGCTGACGTCGTCCTCGATCGCGAGGGTCCGCCGCGTGCCGGATCTGTCCGGCAGCACGTCTTCCGTCGTGGACACGTCGCCTCCAGTTCGTGGTCGGTGCGCAGAGCTGCCATCCGGACGTTCGTCGTGGGTTCGGACGCGGTTCGGGTCTTTTGTGGTTCCGTTCCGCCGAGGAGGCCGCCGCACCCCCGAGAATAGGGTGCGCGGGTGGACTTGCTCGCACGATTGCGCACAGAAACCCGCGGTGCGCACCATGCGCTGGAGGACGACCTGGGGTTGTCGGGCCGGCTCACCTCACCGGAGCGCTACGAGGAGGTGCTCGCGGTGTTCCTCGGTTTCCACGAACCGCTGGAGGAGGCGCTGGCCGCCGCCGTCACGGCACAGCGGCTGCCGTGGTCGGTCCTGCCGGGCGCCGGCCTGCTCGCCGCGGACCTGCGCGACTCCGGCTGGAGCCCGGCGCGCATCGCGTCGCTGCCGCGGTCGGCCGCGCTGGACGTCGAGTCGCTGCCCGCGCTGGTCGGCTCGCTCTACGTCGTCGAGGGCGCCCGGCTCGGCGGGCAGCTGATCACCCGCTGGGTCGCCGGCGCACTCGGCCCGGTGCCGGTGTCGTTCTTCGCGGGTGACGGGGACGCGCGCCGCCGGCTGCGGCGGTTCGGTGAGCTGGCCGGGCAGGTCCTGCCGCCGCAGGACGTCCCGGCCGCCTGCGCGGCGGCGAACCGGCACTTCGAGCTGTTCCGCGAGTGGGTGGTCGCGTCCGACCACCGTGCTGCGCCGTCCGCGCGGTGACCGCTGCTCTGCTCGCCGCAGCCGGTAGCGGACCCCTGACGCCGACACTGCCGCAGTCCCACCTCTGCACACCCACGGACAACGGCCACGACGGGCACCGGTCCGACACGCTGCGGGACTTCCAGGTCCCGGTGGACGGCGGCCAGACCTGGCGCGACGGGTACCGCACCGCCACCGTGCCGCTGGGCGGCGAGACCGGTGTCGAACAGGCGTTCCACACGATCGTCAGCCATGTCGTCACGTCGTGGAACCACGACAAGGCCAGCCGCGTGCGGTTGTGGCGCGGTGACGGCACGCTGCTCGCCGACCAGGCCGTCCCCGGCGCGTACGCCGACGCGTTCGCCACGCCGGTGCCGGTGGTGCCGGGGGTGGAGTACGTCGCCTCGCTCACCTCGCGCCACGGCCTGTACCGCGCGAGCACCGAGACGTTCCCGGCAACGGTCGTGCGCGCGCCGTTCGTGCTGCCCGCGCACGCCGGCGTGTACAGCTACGACGACGGGTTCCCGACCGAGACGTGGCGCGACAGCCACTACTGGGTCGCTCCGGAGCTCCAGGCCTGACCGCCCTGACACGGGACGGCACCGCCGTCCCGTGTCAGGGAACCGCTCACGGCAGTGGCAGGTCCGGCGGCAGCTGCAACGCGATCGTGATCAGGTTGTGCACCCGCGTCGCGATCACCGCGAGCAGGCCCTGCATCTCCGGCGACGCGCTGTCCGCGGCCTCCTGCAGCACCCGCAGGTCGGTGTCGATGCGGTCGAGCAGCAGCGTGACGTCGCCGGTCCGCGCCTGCAGCGCCGTGCCGATCTCCTCCAGGGGCAGGCCGTGCACCTCCAGGCGCTGCACCAGGTGGATGCGGTCGACGTCGGCGGGGGAGTACAGCCGGTAGTTGCCCGCGGTGCGCTGAGCTGGGCTGATGAGACCCAGGGTCGTGTAGTAGTCGACGGTGCGGATGCTCACGCCGGCGCGGGCGGCCAGCTCTCCGATCTTCAACAGGGCCTCGGACACGCACACCTCCTCGTCCCCACAACCGTACAGTGTCACGTGCTACTGTGAAGCATGCCTTCCGAAGCCGATGTAGACGGCTGCAGTACTGCGCCGGGGCGAGCCCGGCGAACCTCTCCCTTCCGTGTCGCGGGTGCGACATGTTGATCTTCTCCGGCCTGCTGGTGATCGTGGCGCTGACCGCCGCCACCGGCTACTTCGTCGCCCAGGAGTTCGCCTACATGGCGGTCGACCGGGGCCGGTTGCAGCAGATGGCCGAGGCGGGCGACAAGGCCGCCGAGCGCGCCTACCGGGTGACCCAGAAGCTGTCGTTCATGTTGTCGGGCGCGCAGTTCGGCATCACGGTGACGGCGCTGCTCGTCGGGTACGTGGCCGAGCCGCTGCTCGGCACGGGTCTGGCGACCGTGCTGGGACTGCCCGAGTCCGTGGGCGTGCCGCTGGCCATGGCCGTGGCGCTGATCTTCGCCACCGCCGTGCAGATGGTGCTCGGCGAGCTGCTGCCGAAGAACCTCGCGATCGCCAAGCCGGAGGCGCTGGCGACGTGGCTGGCCTCGTCCACGCTGGTGTACCTCAAGATCGCCGGTCCGGTGATCCGGTTGTTCGACGCGACGGCGAACAAGCTGCTGCGCTCCCTCGGCATCGAGCCGGTGGAGGAGCTGCCGCAGGGCGCCACGCCCGAGGACCTCAAGCAGATCGTCGGGGACGCGCAGGAGCAGGGCCACCTCGAACCGGAGCTGGCCCGGCTGCTCGACCGCGGTCTCGACTTCCGCGAGCTGGTGGCCGAGCAGGCCATGACGCCGCGCGTGAACGTCCACTCGGTGCGGGCCGACGAGCCCGCCGCCCGCGTGGTCGAGCTGCTCGCCACGGGGCACTCGCGGTTCCCGGTGACCGGCACCGACCTGGACGACCTGCGCGGTGTCGTGGGCCTGGCCGAGGTGCTGACCCTCGCGCCGGAGCAGCGGCCGCACACGCCGATCGGTGACATCGCGTCGCCGGCGCTCGTGGTGCCCACGACGCTGCCGCTGCCCGCGGTCCTGGAACGGCTGCGCACCGAGCGCCGCCAGCTCGCCTGCGTGGTCGATGAGTTCGGCGGGTTCGCCGGCGTCGTCTCGCTGGAGGACCTGGCGGAGGAGCTCGTCGGTGAGATCCACGACGAGGACGACATCGTCGAGGACGCGATCGAACCCCTCGGCGACCGCCGCTGGCAGGTGCCCGGCCGCATGCGGCTGGACGAGGTGGAGGACGCCACCGACGTGCCGCTGCCCGCGCACGACTCCTACGACACGGTGTCGGGCCTGGTGCTGCACCAGCTCGGCCGCACGGCGGAGGCCGGTGACGAGATCGAGCTCGGCGAGGTGACCCTGCTGGTCGCCGCGGTGGCCCGCAACGTGCCGGACACCGTGGTGCTCACGGCGCGCACCGCACAGCGGGAGGAGGCTCGATGAGCACGACCTGGTCCCTGCTCGTGTCGCTGGTGCTGCTGGCGGCCAACGCGTTCTTCGTCGCCGCCGAGTTCGCGCTCATCGCAGCGAAGCGGCACCGGCTGGAGCAGGAGGCGGAGGCCTCCCGCGCCGCACGTGCCGCCGTGGCCGGTGTCCGCGAGCTGTCGCTCATGCTCGCCGGCGCGCAGCTCGGCATCACGCTGTGCACGCTCGGCCTGGGTGCGCTGGCCAAGCCCGCGGTGACGGACCTGCTCGACCCGCTGCTGCAGCTGACCGGGATGCCCGACGCCGTGGCGTACGGCATCGCGTTCACGATCAGCCTCGTGCTGGTGGTGTTCCTGCACATGGTCGTCGGCGAGATGGCGCCCAAGTCGTGGGCCATCGCCCACCCGGAGCGGTCGGCGCTGCTGCTGGCCGTGCCGTTCCGCGCGTTCGCCCACTCGGTCCGCTGGGTCCTGAGTGGACTGAACGGCACGACGAACGCCCTGCTGCGCCTGCTGAAGGTGGAACCGCAGGACGAGCTCGCCCAGGCACACCGCCCGGACGACCTGCGGCTGCTGGTGCGCCAGTCCGCCGAGCACGGACTCATCCCGGAGAACCAGCAGCGGCTGCTCACCCGGATGCTGCAGGTGCAGAAGACGACGCTGCGCGAGGTGATGGTGCTGATCGCGGACGTCTCGACGGTGACCGAGCTGACGTCGGCGCGCGACGTCGAGCGCGCCAGCCTCCGCTGTGGACGGTCGCGCTTCCCGGTGAGGGACGAGCGCGGCGCCTACGTGGGCCTGGTGCACATCCGCGAGGCCATGAGGGCGACCGCCGGTGGGGCCGATCCCACCGCGCGGGAGCTGATGGGCCCTGTGCTGACGTTGGCGCAGGGGATGCCGGTGGCGGCCGCGGTGACGGCGATGCGCGCCGACCGCGCCCAGCTCGCGCTGGTGGCCGGCGCCGACGAGGCCGTGGTCGGCATCGCCGCACTGGAAGACCTGCTCGAAGAACTGATCGGCGAGTTCGACGACGAGACCGACGCACCGCGCGCAGCGGTGCGTTCGAACTGATCCTCACCTAGTCCCCGCAGGAGGAGACTGTCCATGTTCAAGCGGATGCTGAGCGCCTTCGGTGTCGGTGGCCCGTCCGTCGACACAGTGCTCGACTCGCCGTACGCCACACCCGGCCAGGTGGTCACGGGCCAGGTGCGCATCCAGGGTGGCAGCGCGGACGCCGAGATCGGCCAGGTCGTGCTGTCGCTGGTCACGCGCGTCGAGGTCGAGCACGGTGACCACGAGTACGCCGGTGTGTCCGAGTTCTTCCGGCTGGTGGTGCAGCAGGGTGTGCGCGTGCCCGCCGGTCAGCCGGTCTCGATCCCGTTCCAGCTGCCGCTGCCGTGGGAGACGCCGATCACCGCGGTCGGCGGTCAGCCGCTGCCGCGCATGACCGTCGGTGTGCGCACCGAGCTGGTGATCGCGGGCGCGCCGGACAAGGGCGACCTCGATCCGGTCCACGTGGGCCCGCTGCCGTCGCAGGACGCGGTGCTGAACGCCTTCGGGCAGCTGGGTTTCTCGTTCCGCAGCGCGGACGTCGAGGCCGGCCGCATCCACGGCGTGCACCAGGAGCTCGGGTTCTACCAGGAGATCGAGTTCTTCCCGCCGGCCCAGTTCGCGGGCCGCATCCAGGAGGTCGAGCTGACCTTCGTCGCCTCCCCGCACGAGCTGTACGTCGTGCTGGAGGCCGACAAGCGCGGCGGCATGTTCTCCTCCGGCGGTGACGCGTTCGGCCACTTCCGGATGTCGCACCAGGAGGCGCAGGTCGCCGACTGGGCGTCGGCGATCAACGGGTGGCTGTCGCAGATCTCCGACCGCGGCCACGGCGGCATGCCGTTCGGCGGCAACCCGGCGTTCGGCGGTCAGCCGGGTTATGGCGGTCAGCCGGGGTACGGCCAGCCGCACCCCGGCCAGTACGGCTACGACCAGCACGGGCACCACGGCCACCACGGCCAGCACGGTCACCGCAGCGGGCCGGGCATGGGCGGCATGATCGCCGCCGGTGCGGCCGGTGTGGTCGGCGGCATGGTGCTGGGCGAGGTCGTCGAGGAGGTCTTCGAGGACGACGGCGGAGACTTCGCGTTCGGCGAGGAGTGACCTGATCGAACGACACGGCGGGCGGCCCTCCAGGGGGTCGCCCGCCGTTCGTCCGCCTCAGCCCGGCACGCAGTCGCGCATCGCCGCCAGCTCGGCCCGCAGCGACCGCACCTCGTCGAGGATCTGCAGCGTCGCGGCCATCTCCTCGCGGTCGTGCTCCTCGGTCATCTGCGTCTGCATGGCGCTGACCGCCACGGCGATGAACAGGTTGAGCACGGTGAACGTCGTGACCACCAGGTAGCCGACGAAGAAGACCCACGCGAACGGCTTCTCCGCCATGACGGTGCGCGCGACCTCCGACCACGCCTCCCCGGTCATCACCTGGAACAGCGTGAACAGCGAGTCCCCGAGGTCACCGAAGTACTCCGGCGCCACCGCGCTGAACAGCTTCGTGGCGATCACCGCGGACACGTAGAGCACCAGCGCCAGCAACGCGGTGATCGACGCCATCCCCGGCAACGCCGTGAGCAGCGCGGACACCACCCGCCGCATGCTCGGCACCACCGACACCAGCCGCAGCACGCGCAACACCCGCAGCGCCCGCAGCACCGAGAACGTGCCGGTGGCCGGCAGCAGCGTGATGCCCACGACCACCGTGTCGAACCAGTTCCACGGGTCGCGGAAGAACTCCCCGCCGTACGCGGCGAACCGCAGGGAGAGCTCGACCACGAACACCGCCAGCGCCAGCCGGTCGATCGCGTGCAGCACGGTGCCGTGGTCGGCCAGGAGCTGGGGCGAGGTCTCCAGACCGAGCGTGACCGCGTTGATCAGGATGACGGCGGTGATCACTCTGGTGAACCACGGCGCGTCGACCAGGACGCGCAAACGGGCACGGGCGGTCAACGGAGGGCTCCTGGTGCGAGAGGTCGACTGGTGATGATCAACCTATCGAGTGGCCGGAGCCTGTTGTGGATCAGCGTCTCCGTTGGTCCTGCAGCGCGGTCGTGGTGCGGGACAACCACTCGGTGAGCAACGTGCGCTCCCCGTCGCTGAGCGACGGCAGCTCCGGCAGCGCCGCCTCGAACGCCAGCACGAGCGCCAGCGGATCGGCCGCGGGCGGCGCCGGTGCCGTGGTGAGGACCTGCCTGAGCACCGCCTCCAGCAGCACGTCGGCGAGCTGAGGATCGCGCTGGTCCTCCGGCTTGCCCAGCAGCGCGAGCACGGCCCCGCTGCCCGCGGCGTGGACGAGGTCCACCGCGCGTGCGACGGACACGTTCAGCAGTCCCGCCGCCGCCAGTCGCGTGATCCGGGACCGCAGCACCTCGGTGCCGCCGGTGGCGGCGGGGGAGTGCCGGCGGCCGGGGCCGGTCAGCAGCAGGAACACGTCGGGGTGGGCGAGGCTGAACGCGAGGTGGGTGCGCCAGGCGGCGCGCAGGTCGTCGACCGGGTCGCCGTCCTCCGCCGCGGCGCTGGCGGACTTCTCGGTGACGTGGTCGGCCATCAGCTGTTCCGCGACCGCCTCCAGCAGGCCGTCCTTGTCGCCGAACAGCCGGAAGATCGTCGGTGCCGGGACGTCTGCCTCCTGGGCGACGGCGCGGGTCGTCACGGCCTTGGCGCCGCCGGTGTGCAGCAGGTGGGCGGCCGCGGTGACGATCTTCACGCGAGCGTCGGCGCCGGTCTCCGTCATGGATCAACGATATCAGCATCGAGCTATCGCCGATCCGAATCAGTGATAGCGTGATTGTGAATCACTGGTTCAGGGAGGCTTTCATGATCATCGTCACCGGGGCGACCGGACGGCTCGGCCGCCAGGTCGTCGAGGAGCTGCTGGAGCGCGTTCCCGCCGGGACCGTCGGCGTGAGCGTGCGCGACCCCGGGAAGGCGGCGGACCTCGCCGCGCGGGGCGTGCGGGTTCGCGCGGGCGACTTCACCGAGCCCGCGACGCTGGACCGCGCGTTCGAGGGTGCGGACCAGGTGCTGCTCGTCTCGGCCGCGATCCGCGGGCCCCAGGCGGCTCAGGCGAGCCGTGCGGCGGTCGACGCGGCCGTGCGCGCGGGAGCGTCTCGGGTGCTCTACACGAGTCACCAGGCGGCCTCGCCGGACTCGTTGTTCGACCCGGGACGGCAGCACGCGGCGGTCGAGGAACACCTGGCGCAGCAGGACGTCCCGCACACGGCGCTGCGGCACGGCTTCTACGTCAGCACGCTGGAGCACTACGTACCCGATGCGCTGCGGACCGGTGAGCTCCGCCTGCCCGCGGACGGGCCGTTCTCGTGGACGGCGCACGCCGACCTCGCCGAGGCGGACGCCGCCGCGGTGACGAAGCCCGGGCTGTTCGACGGCGCGAGCCCGCCGCTCACCGCGCCCGGCCTGCTCGACTTCGCCGACGTGGCAAGGGTTCTGAGCGAGGTCACCGGGCGGACCATCAGGCGGGTCGTCGTCGACGACGAGGAGTGGAAGGCAACTGTGATCGGCCACGGCACGCCGGAAGGGCTGGCAGAGTTCACCCTCGGCATGTTCCGCGCGGCGCGGGCCGGCCAGTTCGCGGTCACCGACCCGGCGCTTGAAGAGCTGCTGGGGCGTCCGGCGACCGCGGCGCGCACGGTGGTCGAGGAGATCGCGCGCCGCTGACGACCGGAGGGGAACCGATGGGGGCGAGGGTTTCGGCCGTGCTGGCGGCGCTCGTGGTGGTGCTGGCGACGGCGGTGCCGGCGGCGGCCGCGGAACGGTTCTGGGCGTTGCAGCTCAACCTGTGCAACAGCGGGGTGGCCGGCTGCTACGCGCAGGGCCGCGCGGTCCCCGAGGCCGCCGACCTCATCCGGCGGGTGCGGCCGAACCTGGTGACGCTCAACGAGATCTGCGCCGGCGACCTCCCGGGCCACCTCGTGGCGGCGATGACGCAGGCGTGGCCGGGCGACGTCGTCTACCAGGTGTTCGCCCCGGCGCTGCGGCGGGACACCGGCACGCCGGTGAAGTGCACCAACGGCCAGGACTACGGCAACGCGGTGCTCGGCCGGGTCGCGGCAGCCGGTCATCAGGGCGTGCGGACGTACACGGGCCGGTACGCGAGCCAGGACGGCGGCAACGAGCAGCGGACCTACGCCTGCGCCTACGCCGTCGGCAACCACCTCGCGTGCACGACCCACCTGTCGGCGAGCAGTGAACCGGTCGCGCTCGCGCACTGCCGGGCGCTGCTGTTCGACGTGGTCCCGGCCATCCGGTCGGCGGAGGGGCTGAGTGGCCGGACGGTCGTCGGCGGCGACTCCAACCTCGAGCACGACCCGTCCGACCCGGAGAACGCGCAGAACTGCGTTCCGCCCGGCCACGTCCGCAAGGGCGACGGCGACGTGCAGCACGTGGTGTTCTCCGGCGACCACGCGTTCGTCAGCACCGCCAGGTACGGCCTGAGCCACACCGACCACGACGGGTTCCTGGTGCGCCTGACGACACCGTGATCACCCGATCGGCGTCCAGGCCCGCCGGGCGCCGATTAGGCTGCTGCGGTCGGCGGAACCCGCAGCGGTCTGCGCGCGTCGACTCGGACGGACAAGGCGCTCGGGAACACGGGGACGATGACGGAAGAGACGTTCGGGCCGTACCGCATCGAGCAGCTGCTCGGTCGCGGCGGAATGGGCGAGGTGCACCGGGCCTACGACACGGCGCACGACCGGTTCGTCGCGCTCAAGCGCCTGTCGCCCGGCTACCACGACGACCAGGAGTTCCGCGCCCGCTTCCGCCGCGAGGCGCAGATCGTGGCCCGGCTGCGCGAGCCGCACGTCATCCCCATCCACGCCTACGGCGAGATCGACGACCGCCTCTACCTCGACATGCGCCTGGTCGAGGGCGCCGACCTGTCCGACGTCATCGACCAGGGCACCCTCGAACCGGCCCGCGCCGTCCGCATCGTCGAACAGGTCGCGAGCGCCCTCGACGCCGCCCACGCCGACGGCCTCGTGCACCGCGACGTGAAGCCGTCGAACGTCCTCGTGACCTCCGGCGACTTCGTCTACCTGGTGGACTTCGGCATCGCCCGCAGCGCCTCCCCGTCCGTGACGGGCCTGACCGCCTCCGGTTCGGTGGTCGGCACCCTCGACTACATGGCCCCGGAACGCTTCGAGAGCGGCCCGGTCGACGGCCGTGCCGACGTGTACGCCCTGGCCTGCGTCCTGTTCGCGTGCCTGTCCGGCCGCCGCCCGTTCACCGCGGACGGCACCGCCGCCCAGATCTGGGCGCACATGAAGGAGGCCCCGCCCAAGGCCTCGCCGCTGAACCCGGCCGTGCCGCCTGCGCTGGACGAGGTCATCGCGAAGGGCATGGCGAAGGACCCCGCCGAGCGGTACGCGACGGCAGGGGAGCTGGCGCAGGCGGCGGCGCGGGCGTTGACGGCTCCGAGGATCGGGGTGCCGGGCGGTCACGGAACGCCCGCGGGCGGGTTCGCCGCAGCTCCCGGGCATGGCACGCCGCCTGGTGGGTTGCCCGCCTCGGTCCCAGGTGCGCCCGCCGGTCACGGCACGCCGCCTGGTGGGCTACCCGTTCCGGCTCCAAGCGCGCCCGCCGGGCATGGCACGCCGCCTGGTGGGCTGCCCGCTCCGGCCCCAAGCGCGCCCGTCGGCCACGGCACGCCGCCGGGTGGGTTGCCCGCTCCGGCCCAGGGCACGCCGCCCAGGCCCGCTGGCCACGGCGGTGCGGCCGGCCGCGGCGCAATGTCCGGCGGCCCGGCACCGGCTCACCCCACGCCGCCCGGCGCCCTCGTCGCGCACCCGACCCCACCGGCCGGGCAGCCCGCGCCCATGACCCCACCGGCCGGCCAGGCCACTCCCGGCCTCCCCGCCGCCCACTGGGCCCAACACCCCGGCCAGTCCCAGTTCCCCCGCGCGACCACCCCCGCCGCTCCGCCGTTCCCCTCCACCGGCCCCCAGCCGTTCACCGGCCAGCCGCCCCGCCGCACCTCACCGGCCAAACGGGCTGCGCTCGTCGGCGGCACGCTCGCGGTCGTGGTGGGCATCGTCGCGACGGCGCTGATCATCGCCAACGGGGACCGCACCCTCGGGTCCGGCTCGTCCAGCACCACCCCGACCAGCACCACGACGAGCACGACCACCTCGGCCACGCCGACGACCACCACCACGACCCGTACGCCGCAGGACGACGCCCTGCTGGCCGCGCTGCCCACCGTGTACCGCACGGCGAACTCGTGCGTGCGCAAGGAGCCGGACAGCGGTGCGGTCGCCGCGGTCCGGTGCACCACCGCGAACGCCGCCTACGACGGGCGGCTGGCGCAGCCGGACGAGGCGGAGTTCCGGCTGTTCGCCGATCAGGCCGCGCAGAACGCGTTCTTCATCGGGCTGGTGAACGCGCGGGGCATCCCGCGCATGGACGACCGCGGCGGGTGCCGGCCCAAGTCCGACCCGATCCACTACGCGCTCTACTACCGCTCCACCTCGGGACCGCTGCCCGGTGAGTTCACGACGTGCTTCCTCGCCGAGGGCAAGGCCGAGGTCTGGTGGGTCGACTCGCGCACGCTCACGATCGGCGTGCTGCGCAGGCCGGGCGACATCGACACCCTCGACAAGCTCGACCTGTGGTGGAACACCCAGATCCTGTCCAAGTTCTGAGCAGTTTGCCGGCTGTCGTGCCTTCGACGCCCCAAGTCCCCGCCCCCGGCTCTGCCAGGGCAGCAAGGAGGGGGAGAGGCGGGCAAGACTGCTGGCCAGGTGCCTAGTCGGCCAGGTGACCGCGCAGGAACCGGCGCACGACGGTCTCGGGGTCGGCGGGCGCCTGCGTGGCGCGCTGGTCGATGCGCCGTGCGATGCCGCGCATCATCACCGGGCCGACCAGGGCGAAGAACGTGTGCCGCGGCGGTTCCACGACCAGGGCGCCGCGCCGCTGGTGGTGCAGGACGACCGCGTCGACCTTCTCCAGCAGTGACTCCGGCTCGGCCAGCACGGCCGCGACCTCGGGGCTGAACTTCGCCTCCCGCATCAGGGTCAGCACCACGCCACCGCGCGTCTCGTAGAGGCGCGCGTAGTAGTTGACGATCGTGAGCAGGTCGGCGGCCACGTCGTCGCCCGGAGTGTCGATGTCCAGGGAGAACCCGGCGAAGCTGCTGCGCACGGCCTGGCGCAGCAGGTCCTTCTTGGAGCCGAACCGGCGGAACAGGGTCGCCTCGTTGATCCCGGCGGCGTCGGCGATGGCACGGGTCGTCGCGCGCTCGTAGCCCTGCTCGGCGATCACCGCCAGCACCGCGTCGAACACCGCCGCGTCGGTCACCCGGCCAGCCACTCAGCCCTCCCCGATCGTCCGACAATGCAAGTGGACACTTGCATTGTCGGCGCCGGATGGCTACCTTCGTTTGCAAGTGACCGCTTGCAATTCAGCCTACCGAAGGACAGGGCCCATGGCCGACACCAGCCTCCCCGCACGCCCCGCAGGTCTCGCGCCCAGCACCGGTGAGGTCGTCGTCGGCCTCCTCGGCGCCGCGGTCATCTCGACCGTCGTCAACGCGGTGATCGCCCTGGTCGCGGCCAAGTTCATCCCCGAGGGCACCGAGCGGATGGGCCTCGCCCTGAACGAGTACGCGCCCGCCACGGTCATCGGCATCGCGCTCGGCACGCTGGGCTGGTACCTGGTGCGCCGCTTCGCCGGCAACCCGCGGCGCGTGCTGCGCGTGCTCGTCCCGGTCGTCGTCGTGGTCTCGTGGATTCCCGACCTCGGCATCCTCGCCGGGGGCGCGTCCGTGGTGAACTCGCTCGCGCTGATGGCGATGCACCTCGTGGTCGCCGCAGCCACCGTGCCGGTGCTGATCCGCATCCTGCCGCTCGGCGCCCGGTGAGCCGCTGAGGAGCGCGACGGGGACCGCGCCGACGCCACTGCGGCGCAGGACCCCGGTCGCGTGGTCCCGGGCCGCACCGCCGCCGCGGCCCGGGACCGCACCGCCGTCCAGTCGGCGCAACGCCGTGACAGAAGCGGACAGGATCTTCTCCGGCACGGTCCGTGAGAGCGTTCCCGTGGTGCACTGCTGATCGGCTCCGGGCGGGTCCGGTGCCGAGGGAGGTGCGGCGGATGGGTCCCCGGCGGCGGATCGGACATGTCCTCCTGGCCCTGCTGGTGGTGAGCGGCGCGGTCACGGCCGCCACACCGGCCGCGGCGGTGGTCACACCGCCGTCACTGCGGTTCGCCAACCCGCACAGCCAGGCGCTGTACGGCAACGCCTACGCGACCGCGCTGGACAACCTGTTGCGCCGCAACACCATCGCCTACGACACCCGCTACAACAAGAGCGGCCTGCTGGACCCCGGCACCGGCATCGTCCGCGCGGGCGGCGGGTACGAGCAGCCGTGGACGCGCGACGCGTCGATCAACAGCTGGAACGCGACGAGCCTGCTGGACCCGGCCCTCGCGGAGAACACGCTCTGGGCGGTGGTGGACAAGGACTCCACCGGTGCGCTGCGGGTGCAGCAGGACGACCAGCAGTGGGACCAGGTCGTCTGGGTCACCGCCGCGTGGCACCACTACCTCGTCACCGGCGACCGGGAGTTCCTCGCCCACGCCCACCGCACCGCCGCGAACACCCTCGCCATCCGGGAGAACGCGAGCAGCGCCGGCTTCAACCGCACCTACGGGCTGTTCACCGGCGCGTCGTTCTTCAACGACGGCATCGCCGGCTACCCCGCGCCGCCCGCCGACGCGACCGAGTCGGTCAGCACCGGCAGCATGCCGTGGCCGGGCATCGCGAGCGGCATGTACCTGAGCACCAACGAGGTCTACTACGCCGCCTACACCGGTGCCGCGGACATGGCCGACCGGCTGGGGCTGCCGCAGCAGGCCGCCGCGCACCGCGCCAAGGCCGCCGCGCTCAAGGCCGCGATCAACCGGCACTTCTGGAACCCGGCGACCGGCCGGTACGACTACCAGCTGCTCGCCGACGGCACCCGCGGCGCCCACCAGGAGGGCACCGGGCTCGCGTTCGCGATCCTCTTCGGCATCGCGAGCCCAGCGCAGGCGCGATCGATCGTCGCGAACGCCCGCGGCATGACGTGGGGGATGCCCGACACGTTCCCGCACTGGGACCGCTACTCCGACGCCCAGCCCGGCCGCCACAACGCGATCGTCTGGCCGCTCGTGCAGGGCCTGTGGGCCAAGGCGCTGGCCCGGCAGGGCGACACGAACCGGTTCGCCGCCGAGACCGCCCGCCTCGCGAAGCTCGCCGTGAACAACAGCGGCTTCTGGGAGGTCTACAACGGCACCACAGGTGTGGTGGACGGCGGCTACCAGCGGCTGGGGGACGCGGTGAAGTTCCACTGGGGCTCCGAACCCGACCAGACGTGGTCAGCCACGGCGTTCCTGGACATGGTCCACACCGGACTGTTCGGCCTCGGGTACACCGACCGGGGGCTCACGTTCGCGCCGAACCTGCCCGCGGGCTGGGGCGACGTGACCCTGCGCGACGTGCGCTACCGCGGCGCCGACCTCACGATCTCCCTGCGCGGCGCGGGTTCCACGATCCGCTCGGTCACGGTCGACGGCCGGCCGTCGCGCGCCGAGGTGCCCGCCACGCTCACGGGTGCGCACACCGTCGAGATCACGCTGACGGGAGCCACCGACGGCGACCGCGACGGTGACGGCGTCACCGACGCACGGGACCGCTGCGCCGACACCGCCGGCACGGTCTCCGGCTGCCCGGCACCCATCCACCTGGAGGCCGAGGACGCCCACAACACCGGTGGCGTCAAGACGAACGTGAACCACACCGGCTACTCCGGCCGGGCGTTTCTCGACGGGCTGTGGGCCCAGGGCGCCGCGTCGTCGTTCACGTTGCACCGCACGACGGCGGAGCTGGGCTCGGGCGCGCTCACCCTGCGGTACGCGAACGCTCACGGCGACGCCCGCACGATGACGCTGTCGGTCGACGGGCGGGCCGTGCGCCAGGTGAGCTTCCCGAAGGTCTCCGACAGCTGGGACGCCTGGGGCACCGTGACGTTCGACGACGTCCCGCTGACCGGCCGCGACCCGGTGGTCACGCTCTCGTACGGCGCCGGTGACACCGGTGCGATCAACCTCGACTGGCTCGCCTGCCGCGGCGCCTGAGCGGAGGTGACCCACCGGCTGGGTGGGTGTGACGCACCCTGCCGGGCGCGCGTGCGCGGTCCTACCGTCGAGATCATGAACGCTGCACAGGTGATCGCGGACCAGCACGAGCGGTGGGTGTTCGGCTGGGACCGCCGCGAGGGGGACGAGCCCTTCGACTTCCGGCGCGTCTTCGGCGAGCTCTACGACTTCGGCTCACCGGACGTCCGCCTCTACGACGACTTCGACCCCGGGCACCGGGTCGCCACCTCGGCCGCCGGGTACGGCGCGATCTGGGAACCCGCCTTCCGCACCACGACCTCGGCGCACCACGTGATCGACGACGGCCCGCACGTCGTCGCCGACGAGAACCTGGCCGCGTCCACGCTGCGGTTCGTGGCGCGGATCGTGACGCACGAGCAGGTCACGCACATCCGCACCACGACCTCGCTGGTCTGGCGCCGGACACCGGACGGGTGGCGGATCGTCCGCGAGCACAACTCGACCGAGGTGCTGGACCCCGTCCAGGACGCCGAGGTGCTGGAACGGCTGGGGTGACGGGAGCAGCTGGTCCGAAGCGTGTCCTCACCCCGCACATCGCGGTGTCCGTGGCGGCCGGGCGGCTGAGCGGCAAGGCCGCTCAGCCGGGGCCCCGTCACTGCGCGGTCGGCACCGGGTGGCCCTCGGACGCCTGCACGACGACGATGCCCTGACCCGACAGCGCGAGCTGGTAGGCCTCACCCGAGCCGCGGCCGATGACCGCGCCGAGCTTGGCGGTCTTGCGGATCGACGACTGCAGCGAGGTCGACCACAGCACGGCGGACTGCATGTCGACGAACGTCGGCACGTCCACGTTCAGCACGACCGGCGTGCCGTAGGCGGTGACGGCCAGCGCACCGGTGCCGGTGAACGTGGTGTTGAACAGGCCGCCGCTGAGCATCGACGCGCCCTCGGTGCGGTTGATGTCCCACGTCAGCGTGCTGTCGAAGGCGAGGACGTTCTTGCCGTTGACGGTGACTGCCTCGTTCTCCAGGTACAGCACGAAGATCTCGTCGGCGTCCTGGGCGAGGAACACGTCCCCGCTGCCCGACACCTTCATCAGCGACATGCCCTCGCCGGTGAACGCCTTCTTGAACAGCTTGCCGAGGCCGCCGGCGCCCTCGTAGGCGAAGTCGACGTCGCCCTGGTAGGCGACCATGGAGCCCTGCTTGGCGAAGAAGTGACCGCCGCTGCCGGTGAGGTCCACCTTCAGCATGCGTTCGTTCTGCAGTTGGAAGCTTCCCGGCTCGACGGACCGTTCCTGGTGGTTGAACAGTGAGCTGCGCATGCGGGAATCATGCAGGTGATCATGGGCGCGTGCACGCCTTTCGGACGATTCCGCGTGCCATTGTGGCGAACACGATGTCGTGCAACGGTTTCTGCGCCACCCAGTACAGCCGGCCGAGCAGCCCGTCGGCGGTGAACGTGATCTTCTGCCGGTAGCGGGTGCGGTCGCCCGCGCGGTCCACGCGCATGTCGAGCAGGGTGTGACCGGGCATCTTCATGTCCGCCCGCAGCACCAGCTGCCGCGCGTCGTCGTCGCGGTGCACGACGGTCCAGAAGTCGACCACGTCACCCTCGCCGACCTCGGGTGCCCGGCCGCGGTACAGGCCGATGCCGCCGAACAGGTGGTCGATCGCGCCCCGGACCGTCCACACGAGGGGGATGGTGTGCCAGCCGTCCTTGCCTCCGAGCGCGTTCACCGTGCGCCACACGTCCTCCGGTGCCGCGTCGGTCAGGACGGTCCGCTCCTCGGTGAACACCTCGCCGTCGGTGCGCTCGTCCACCGGGGTGGTCGCGGCGCGGATGGCGTTGTCCACACTGGTCAGACCGCCGGGCGGTGCGGGCAGCACGTCGGTGACCGGGGGAGAGGTCGCGGTGAGGTCGTGGTCGAGCGAGGCGAACAGCGGTTCCGCGACGGCCGCGGACACCGGTGTCACCAGCCCGGCGACCTGTGCGGCCAGCTTGTGCGACCACAGCGGTGCGGGCAGCGGCATGCGCACGGGCAGTCGCAGCACCCGCGCGCACCGCTGCACCAGCTCCAGGTAGCTGAGCTGCTCGGGCCCGAGGACGTCGAACACGCCGTCGACCGGTTCCGGCAGGTCAGCGGCGGTCCCGAGGAAGTGCACGACGTCGTGGACCGCGACGGGCCTGCTCGTGTTGTGCATCCACGACGGCACCGGCACCCACGGCGTGAGCCGCGCCGAGGACCGCAGCAGCTCGAAGCTCGCCGAACCGGCCCCGATGACCATGGACGCCTGCATGACGAGCGCGGGCACCGGTCCCGCGACCACGACGTCACCGACCTCGGCCCGGGACGCGAGGTGCGCGGACAGGCCGGGGGAGTCGGGTCGCGGCCCGCCGACGTAGACGACCTGCCGCACGTCCGCGTCCGCCGCCGCGGTGACGAGCACCGCGGCGGCCTCGCGGTCGACCTCGGCGAAGTCGGGACGGTCCAGCGAGTGCACCAGGAAGTACACGACGTCACAGCCGGTCACGGCCTCCCCGACCACGTGCGGGTGCGTGGCGTCGCCGACGTGCACCAGCACGTTCGTGGGGAACCGGGCCGCCTGCGTGCCGTCGCGGACGAGCACCGCCACGTCGTGGCCGTGCCGCAGCAGCTCCGGCACGAGGCGCGACCCCAGGTGCCCGGTCGCGCCCATGACGAGGCACCTCACCGGATGCCGGTTCTGTTCTGCAACGCCCCGACCTTGATGCCGTACAGGAAGAACACAGCCATGAACACCTCGATCTGCTGCTGCGACGTGAGGCCGTCGAGGTCGACCGCGACCTCCGTCTCCCGCACGTCCGCCGGCTCGGCCAGCCGCCGGTTGAACACCGCGCGCGCCACGTCCTGGCTGCGTTCGTCCACTTCGGCGTGGAACAGCATGCGCAGGTCGCAGTCGGGCGGCAGCGGGTGGCGGACGAGCTCTGCGGGGTAGCGGGCGGTCGTGACCCGCGCCGCCGTGTTGAGCGCGTGGGCGATGAGCTCGGCCCCCTTGCCGAAGTGGTCGACCATCGCGACCAGCTCGTCGAGCGTCGCGACGTCGTCCTCGATGCTGACCGGTGTGGCGATGTCGAGGTCGAGGCGTTCCATGGCCATCGCGACGTTCGCGAGCACCTGCGCGGGGTCGACGACGAACCTGTCGCCGAGGTGGGCGCTCGCCCGGTGGTGGTGCGGATCCAGTAACTCCTGCGCCTCACGGTCGAGGTGCGCGTGCAGGAGGTCATCGTGGTCGGTCGTCACGCGCAAGACGTGCCCACTTTCGGGTGAGCGCAATCGTCCCTCCACGAAGGAGCGACGGCGCGGTTGGCAGCCGGTACCATCGGGTACCTCCCACCGATGCGGGCCGCTGCTCCCGCAGATCGCCGCATCCCGCTGGCCGTGCCCCATCAACGAGGACGGCCTGTCCCGAACCGGTCAAATCACCGCCGACAACGTTGACAGCCCTCCACGTCTGCGGAACGTTCCGATACATGCGCAGCAGCGGAGTGGTGGGTCTGGCAGCCGCGTTCCTCCTGGTGGTCCCGCTGGCCGCGTCGGCGCAGCCTCAGACCCCGCCACCGCTGGTCGCCGACCCGACCGCCCACGTCGACCCGTTCATCGGCACCGGGAAGGCCGGCGCCGCCGTCGGCGAGATCAACAACTTCCCCGGCCCGTCCGTGCCGTTCGGCATGGTGCAGTTCTCGCCGGACACCCTCGGCTCGTACGCCGGCTACCAGTACCACAGCGACAAGATCCGGGGGTTCAGCCTCACGCACGCCAGCGCGGGGTGCAGCGTGTTCGGTGACGTGCCGATCCTGCCGGTCACCGGCGCCGTGGGGGAGCAGCCCTGGGACCGGGTGGAGACCTTCCGGCACAGCAGCGAGCAGGCCGGACCCGGCCACTACGCGGTGACGCTGGAGGACTCGCGGGTCCGGGCCGAGCTGACCGCCACCACCCGCACCGCTCTCGCGACATTCACGCTCCCCGCCGACGGGCACGTGCTGGTCAAGGGCGGCGCGAGCCTCTCGGGCAACTCCGCGGCCGACCTCACCGTCGAGAACGACACCACGGTCACCGGTTCGGCCAGCACCGGCGGTTTCTGCGGCAAGGCCAACAAGTACACCGTCTACTACGCCATCACGTTCGACCGGCCGTTCACCGCGAAGGGCACCTGGGACGGCAGCACCGTCACGCCGGGCAGCGGCAGCGTCCGGGCGCCGCGGGCCGGTGCCTACCTGAGCTTCCCAGCGGGGCAGGTGAAGGCCAAGGTCGCGCTGTCCTACGTCGACGTCGACGGCGCCAAGCGGAACATGGTGCAGGAGGTGCCCGACTGGGACGCGGACCGGGTGCGAGCGGACACCAGGGCGCGGTGGCGCACCGAGCTCGGCAAGATCCGCGTCGCGGGCACGAACGCCGACGAGCTGAAGACGTTCTACACCGCGCTGTACCACTCGTTGATGCACCCCAACACGTTCAACGACGTGGACGGGCGCTACACCGGCTTCGACGACCAGGTCCACACGCTGCCCGCCGGCCGCACCCAGTACGCCAACTTCTCCGACTGGGACACCTACCGCAGCCTCGCGCCGTTGCACGCCATGCTGTGGCCGCGGCAGGCGAGCGACATGGCGCAGTCGCTGGTCAACGACGCGGTGCAGGGCGGCTGGTGGCCGCGCTGGCCGCTCGCCAACGACCACACCGCCCAGATGACCGGCGACAGCTCGGTCCCGCTGATCACGAACCTGCACGCCTACGGCGCGCGCGACTTCGACCTCGCCACCGCGCTCAAGTACCTGGTCAAGGGCGCGACCAGCGTCGACACCACACCGGGCGGCTACCGGGAACGGCCGGGCATCGACGAGTACGTGCGGCGCGGCTACCTGCCCAACACCGACGTTGCCCGCGGCGACCACGCGCGGGCCGGTGCCTCGATCACCCTGGAGTGGTCGGTCGCCGACTTCGCCA
This sequence comes from Lentzea sp. NPDC036955, assembly GCF_055608005.1. Lineage (NCBI taxonomy): Bacteria > Bacillati > Actinomycetota > Actinomycetes > Pseudonocardiales > Pseudonocardiaceae > Lentzea > Lentzea sp. NPDC036955. The sequence goes on from NZ_JBVJRC010000002.1 coordinate 462,402, forward strand.
TCGCCCAGCTCGCGCAGGCCGCCGGTGACCGCGCGACGGCCGCCGAGTTCGCGAGGCGGGGCCAGAACTGGCAGAACCTGTTCAACCCCGCCACCGCGCACGTCCAGCCGCGCGACGGCGCCGGCCGGTTCCCGGACGGTCCCGCGTGGCCCCCGTCGGCAGGCGGCTTCGGCCAGGACGGCTTCGACGAGGGCAACGCGGTGCAGTACACGTGGATGGTGCCGCACAACCCGGCCGGCCTGATCACCGCGATGGGCGGCCGCGACGCCGCGGCGACCCGCCTGGACGCGTTCACCACCAAGCTCAACGCCGGCCCGTCAGAGCCGTACATGTGGGCGGGCAACGAACCGGCGTTCGGCATCCCGTGGCTCTACAACCACACCGGCCGCCCGTGGCGCACCCAGCAGGTGGTCCGGCAGATCATGACCACGTTGTTCAACGCCACCCCGGACGGCGAGCCCGGCAACGACGACCTCGGCGCCCAGTCCTCCTGGTACGTCTGGGCCGCGCTGGGCCTGTACCCCGCGACACCCGGCACGTCCGACCTGGCCGTGCACAGCCCCCTGTTCCCGCGGATCGTGCTCGACCTGCCCGGCCGCGACCTGACCATCACCGCGCCCAAGGCCTCCGCCACCGCGCCGTACGTGCACGCCCTGCACCTCGACGGCCGCGACCACGAGCGCACCGGCCTGCCGCGCGACCTGCTCCGCACCGGCGGCCGGCTCGACTTCGACCTGGGCACCACCCCGGACCGCGACTGGGCCACCGGCGCCGACGCGGCCCCACCGTCCTACCGCGACGGTGAGCACGACTTCCTCGCGAGCGCCGACAACCTGGTCACCGTGCGCCCCGGCGGCACCGCCGAGCTGACCGTGTCCGCGCGCAGGCTGGCCGGCGACGACCGCACGCTGTCCGTCACCAGCGCACCGCCCGCCGGCATCACCGTCACCGGCCCGCAGCGGTTCCCGCTCGCCGACGGCCAGGTGAAGCTCCAGGTGGGCGCAACCGCACCCGAGGGCTACCACGACGTCCCGCTGACCATCAGGGGTGAGCACCACACCGTGACCACCGCGGTCACCGTGCTCGTCGCCCCCGAAGGCAGCCTGGTCACCCGCTACGGCAACACCGGCGTCTCCGACGATGACGACAGGTCGCAGGCGAACCTGGACGGCGCCGGCAACAGCCACTCCCGCCAGGCCCTCGCCGAGGCGGGCCTGACCGGCGGCACACGCGCCGAGGTCGCCGGCACGACGTTCACCTGGCCCGCCACCCCGCCCGGCCGCCCGGACAACGTCGCCGCCGACGGCCAGACCGTGACCCTGACCGGCGGCCCGACACGGCTGACGTTCATCGGCGCCGCCACCAACGGCGACCACCGCGGCACGGCCACCGTCACGTTCACCGACGGCACCACGGCACCGGCGGACCTGTCGTTCGGTGACTGGGTCCTGCCCGGCGGCAAGCCCGACACCCCGGTGTTCGGCAACACCGTCGTCGCGCACCCCCGCTACCGCAACGTTCCGCGCGGCGCCACCGGACCGGCGTTCGTCTTCGCCACCGCGCCGTTCGCCGCGCCGGAGGGCAAGGTGATCGCGAGCGTGACCATGCCCGTGGACAGGCAGCTCCACGTGTTCGCCATCGGCACGGGGTGACGGTCTCGTAGCGCTGCAGCAGGTCCGCGAGCGGCGGGCAGCCGTCGCACGCCGCACCCGTGGCGGTGCCACCGGGCGTTCTCTCCACGGAGTGGGCTGCAGGTCGAGCAGGCCGTTGCGCAACGCGAACAGCGTCGCCGTCGACCGGGACGACGCGCCGGTCTTGGGTAGATCCGCTCGATGTGCGTGCCTGCGGTCTTGCGGGAGATGCCGAGCCGTTCGGCGACCTCACCTGCTCCATCGGCAGGCTCCACCCGCGCAGCGCAGCTCCGCGATCAGCGGGTCAGTATTGATGATTGCTTCAGTGTAGACTAAATTCAAATCACCGGTGTGATGACTGACTGGAACCCTGCTCAGACCCCAACACAAACGCGGGTAGCGTGAGAGCCGTGGTGCAGGTCTTCATCCAGCCCTCGTACGGCACACCCGGAGCGCGCAGGCACTGGGCCGACTCGCTGGAACGCGCGGTCGAGTTCCGCGCGTTCGACCCCGATCCGGCGGACTCGGCGCGGCTGGCGGCCGTGCACCCGAGTGGCCGGGCGCGGTTCTGGGGTGCGACGGCCAAGCACGACCGCAGGATGGACACCGTGACCACCGGTGACGTCGTGCTGCTCACCGGCCGCAAGCACGTGCTGGCCATCGGCGAGGTGGGGCACTCGTTCCGCGACCCGGCGTTCGCGCGCCGGCTGTGGCGGCCCGATCCCTCGAAGTGCTTGTGGAGCAACGTTTACAGCCTCCGACGGTACTGGCCGGTGCTGATGCCCTACGAGGAGATCTGGGCGTTGCCGGGTTTCAGCACCGGCGACAACTTCATGGGGTTGCGCTTCCTCGCGCCCGAGAAGGCCGCCGTCGTGCTGGCGCACACCGCTGCCGACCGGCGCCGCCGGGGCGCGGCGGAGAACGACGTGTGCCCGGCCGGGGTCTGACCGCGTCCACAAACGCTTGTCCTATCGCGACGGAGTCCACTCGGGACGGTTCGGAGCAGCGGAACCGGCCCACCACCCGGCCGCGCACATCACGAACGACCACACCACCGCGGTGACCAGCCCCAGCTGCGTGGCGAGGTCGTGGTCGGCCGGCCAGCCGGCCGTCCAGCCGAGCAGCGGGGCCAGGAACGCGACGCCCGCGAGCACCGCGGCGACACCGACCACCACGGCGCGACGCCGGGGCACGGAGTCCTGGACCAGGGTCAGGGTGACGCCGACCGCCGCCACGCCGAGCGCGTAGAGCAGCGGCGCGGGCGTGGTCTCGTCCGCCGTGGTGAAGAAGAAGCTCACCCAACCGGCGACCGGCAGGGACGACGCGAGCAGGGCGGCGAACGGCAGCAGCGCCTTGGGGCGGGTGCGGGACCGGCTGACGGCCACCGCCATGCCGAGCAGCAGGGCCAGTGCGGTGACCAGGCCGGCGTGCCGCACGTGGTCCCCGATGGCCTGGCCGAACCCGGTGAGCGGGGAGGGGCGGACGTCCAGTCCGGTCGCGGGGACCACGACCGGCACGGCGCGCCACGTGCCGTCGGTGCCGCGGACGGCCATGCCCTCGGCGCCGTTGGCCACGAACACCTCGTGCCCGCCCGGCACCTGCCGGACCAGCAGGTCCACGCTGGCGATCTTGGAGCTGCGGTCGACGCCGCTGGGGATCAGGTGCCGGCGTTCGATGAACGACCACCGCGCGGCCGGCACCTCCCAGGCGGTGCGCCAGGTCCGGCCGCCGTCGGTCGTCTCGTCGACGCCGAGCAGGCGGCCGCCGCGGGGCGGGGTCTCGTCGAGGTCCAGCTCGCCGCCGCCGTGCACGCGGTAGCAGTGTGCGGCGGTGCCGGGCACGCACGCCTCGGTCTGGAGCCGGTGTTCGGGCGAGGCCTGCGGCAGCGGGGCCCAGCCGCCGAGGCCGGTGGGGGAGCCGTAGAACCGCTCCTCGATCTCGACCACGACCCGTCCGCCGTCCGCGGCCCGCACGGAGTCGACGGCCGGCAGCGAGACGTAGGGCGCCGAGGTCGCGCCGACCGCCAGCACCGCGAACGGGACGGCGAGCACCACCCGCAGCCGGTGCGCGAGGCCGTCGGGCAGCGGGGGAGCGGCCGCCGCACGCCGCCACGTCCACCAGGCGAGGCCGAGCGCCGGGAGCGCCACCAGGTCCGTCGGGTCGGCCAGCACCACCGACGGGCCGTTGACGAGCGACCACGCCGCCGACGCGACCTCCGCGCCCACCGCGGTCGTCTTGACCCACGCGAACCCGGCACCGGTCAGCGCCACCGCGGCCGCCGCACCCGCCCGGCCCGCGCGGAACAGGCCGGCCAGCAGGCCCAGCACGGCCGGTGCCACCACCAGACCGGCGACGTCGCTCAGCTTGCCGGTGACGAGACCCGGCCACGCCCGCTTGAGCACGTGGTCGTTCAGCAGCAGGACCGCGGCGGCCCCGAGCGACACCGGATGCGCCACCCAGCGCAGGAATCCCCCAGCTCTCATGCCGGACAGCCTGCGTACCCGTGATCACGGCAGCGACTCGGCCCGGCGTCGGATCAGCGCGGCGGACAGACGCGGGTTCGTCCGTCAGCCGGTCTCACCGGTCACCGAGGTGCCTGGTGAAGGTCGCCTGACCGGCAGCTCCGGCTGGGAGCCGCCACCTCACCGGCCGAGGAACGCCTTGATCTCCTCGCGCGTGCGCCGGGAGACCCGGTGATCCTCCGCCAGCTTCCGCAGTGCCTCCTTCCCGCGCTCCTCGTCCACCTCCACGGCCTTGCGCCCCGCCTCGAAGCGGACCGCGTCGGTGTCGAGGTCGCCGACGACGTGCAGCAACCACTTGAGCCGCTGCTCACCGGGCAGCAGGCAGGCGGCCTCGATGCGGACCTCGCCCGCACGGCGCTTCTTCACGATCTTGTCGATCACCTCGGCGGCGAACTTCCGGTCGATGCCCACGAGCGCCTTCGCGGCGTCCAGCCGGTGGTCCGCCGACTGCGCGAACAAGCCGATCTGCCGCAGCTTCCCCTTGCCCCGGCCGCCCGCCTCCCGCAGCAGGCTGACCTGGAAGGAGATGTCCGAGGGGAACATCTCGGCGAGCCGCGCCATCAGCTGTTCGCCGGCGTCCTTCTTCATGCCCACGACCTTGCGGGCGGCCTTGAGCATCAGGTCCCTGTCCGAGGTGGTGGTGGTCGCGATGAGCTCGTAGAGCGTGATGGCCTTCGCCTTGTCGAACGCGCCGGACTCGACGGCGAGGATGCGCAGCTCCGCAGGCCTGCCGGTGTCCCGTGCGACCTTCTCCAGCGCCTCGGCGGCGGGGCCGTCCGCGAACTTGAGCGCTTCCAGGAGCAGGTCGACCCCGGCGCGGTCCACCGCCCTGTGAGTCTTGGCGATGTCGATGAGCAGCAGGCCACCGGACTTCGGCTCGGCCTTGCAGATCCTGCGGGCGCCGACCAGCCGGCGCTCGCGGCTCTTCTTCGGGTTCGCGGCGAAGGCGTGCAGCGCGGTGACGGGGCCGCCATGGTTGACGATGGAGAGCGCGGCGGCGAGCTGGGTCTCCTCGTCCTCCGCCTCGCGGGAGAGCCGGGCGAGGTCGGAGAAGCGGCGGGACGGCACGAGGTCGCCGATCAGGTGCACCGCCTCGAGCCGCACGGGACCGGCGATCTTGCGCCGGGGCGGCCACGCGACCCCCTCCGCGATGCGCAGCGCCACCCGCGCGTCCCACGGGCGGACCGCCCTGGCGACCGCGACCGGTGTGTTCTCGGTGCTCGCGCTGTCCGCGAACCGTTCGGCGGTCCTGACGGCCTCGGCCTCGTCGGCCTCGGCCAGCTGCCCGAGGTGCGCCAGCCGTGCCGCGTCGCTCAGGGTGCCCTCGCGGCCGATCAGACCGGCCCACAGCGCGGTGTCGCCGCTGAGCCTGGCCGCGTCCAGCCGCCGGTCGCCCATGTCCGGGTCGGCCGCGAGGCAGCGGTAGGCGTGCAGGCCGAGTGCGGCCTCCTGGCGCCAGATCAGCCCGGCCACGTCCAGCCGTTCGGTCCGCCCGCCGGTGAGCGTGCCCGCCAGCAGGCGCAGGCACTGCTCACCGCGCACCGGGTCCATCTCGGTCAGCACCTCGACGGCGTTGAACCGGCGCAGGGAGGGCGTGTCCCGGTTCTGCAGCCGGGCCAGCCGCTCCAGCGCGTCGGCGGTCTGCTCCGGTTCGAGCTCGCGCAGCGTGGCGACCGACGCCCGCCACGCGCCTGCCTCCCTGCGGAGGTCGGCGAGCTGCTCGTGCAGCACCCCGACGGTCTTCTCGCGCAGGTCGTCTGCGGGCACCAGGCGCCGGTGGAGCAGTTCGGCGACGAAGTGCACGTGGGTGTCGGCGTGCTTGGGGCTCAGCAGGGCTTCGAGCCGCTTGCGCAGCATCGCCTCGGCCGTGTCCCACCACAGCGCCACCTGGTACTGCGCGACCCCGCTGTTCTTCCGCCACGCGCCACCGGGACGCAGGAACGCCTTCTGACGCAACCAGAAGCGGAGCCTGCCCCTGTCCTCGTGGACCGCGCGGCACGCGGCGAGGAAGTCGCCCATCCGGTCGGGGACGAACCGGACCACGCCGTTCCGCTCGGCCACGACCCCGTTGTCGGTCAGGAGCCGGTGCAGCGCGGCGATGTCGGCCGCGCCGTCGAGCCGGTGCTGTGCCGCGGTGTGCTTGAGCGCGTCGTGGAAGTCGTCGTCGAGACACCGGTCGGCGAGGTCTTCGAGGAACGGGCCCGCCTTGCCGTTGACCAGCGGGGAGCTCTGCACCGCGAGAACGTGTCGCCGCGCCGCCGCCTTCATGGTCTCGATCTCGTCGGCTGTCGTCACGCGAGAACATGCTAGGCGCGTCCAACGATCCGTTACAGGACAATAACTTGACAGTTCACATCGGTGAAAAATATGTCCACAGTGGACGTCGGTGCCCTCTGGGGGCCGGATCGGCCCTGAGGGTCGAATCAGGTGCGGATCAGGGGTAAACCCTGATGGCACCGCGCTCGCGCACGGGCACTCTGGAGTCGTCAGGGAAGACCCACGGTTCTAGGAGAGTCATGAGCGAGTCCAAGCCCGAGTCCGCCCGTTCCGCCGTCGACTCGGTGGTCGACGCCGTTCGCGGGCTGGTCAGCGAGGGCATCAACCGCCGCGTGGTCGTGCGCGACAGCAAGGACGACGTGGTGCTGGAGGTGCCGGTGGCTCTCGGGGTGGTAGCGGCGCTGGCCGCTCCGGTGGCCACGACGATCGGCGCCGGTGTCGCGCTGGTCGGCAAGTGCGACATCAAGCTGGAGGACCGCCGTCAGCCCGGCGCCCAGCCCGCCACGACGGCGGAGGCCGAGCGGGTGTAGCTCGGCCGGTCCGAGTGCGAGGCCGGTGCCGTCACCGACTGGTGGCGGCACCGGCCTGCGGTGTCCTACGGGGTGTGCTGCAGGTCGAGCCACATGATGCGAAGACCCACGAAGCCCTCGGTGGGGTGGCGGAAGGCCCCGGGAGCGACGCCGAGCGTGACGAACCCGAGGCTTTCGTAGAGGCGGACGGCGGCGGTGTTCGTGTCGACGACCGCGTTGAACTGGACGGCGGCGAAACCGGTGCGCCGGGCCCAGTCGACCAGGTCGGTGGTGAGCGCCCGCCCCACCCCGGCACCCCGCGCGTGCTCGGCGACCATCAGCGTGCCCGAGGCGACGTGGCTTCCCGGGCCCTGGCGGTTGGCGTACATGTTCGCCGTCCCGAGCACCTGACCCTCGCCGGCGGCCACGACCACGCGCGCGGGTGCGGGCAGCACCCACATCCGCCGGGCGTCGTCCTCGGTCATAGCGGGGTCGTACGGGATGGTCCGCTGGTCGGTGACGACGGACCGGATGATCGGCCAGATCCCCGGCCAGTCGTCGTCGTGCGCCTCGCGGACCGCGAACGCGGCGGAACCCCGGCCGGTGTGTGTCTGCACGACCCCATCCTGCAGACAGGAGCGTGCGGTGACCATCCATTTAGTCCTCAGCCCGCGAGCGCCCGCGGGTCCAGATGTCGTCGCCCGGCTTTTCGGGCGCTAAAATTTAGCCGCCCACAAATGCCGGAGTGCGATCCTCTGGCACTTCCGCCGAAGTTTCGAAACATTGTCGAAACTTCGCGGCAACCTTACGGAGTCGTGTCGGCACTGCTAGTGTCCGAAAAGGTTCGGCCACCGTCGACCTAGGTCTCCGCCGAATCCGGGCCGGCCGGTCGCAACCACGCAGTTGGCCATTTCCGAAAAGGCCAGCACCGACGGCGGCCCCCAGCACGATCACCACTGCCCTCGCGGCTCGCATCGCGTTGCCCGGCTGCCGTACCACCCTCGACGACGAGGAGTACTGCACATGGCTGAGGCCACTTCCCGCTCGTCCGGCCGCGTTCGCGGCCGCATGGCCACGCTCGTCCGCGGTGCCTGCATCGCGCTGGTCATGTCGCTGACACCCGGCGTCGCCGGCGCCGATGTCGGCATCACCGCCACGTGTTCGAGCCAGACGGGCAACAACGGCGGGTACTACTACTCGTTCTGGACCGACGGCGGCGGCCGGGTCTGCATGGAGCTCGGGTCCGGCGGCAACTACAGCACGTCGTGGAGCAACGTCGGCAACTTCGTCGGCGGCAAGGGCTGGAGCAACGGTTCCCGGCGCACGGTGAACTACTCCGGCAGCTTCAACCCGTCCGGCAACGCCTATCTCACCCTGTACGGCTGGACGTCGAATCCGCTCGTCGAGTACTACATCGTCGACAACTGGGGCGACTACCGGCCCACCGGCACCTACAAGGGCACGGTGACCACCGATGGCGGAACGTACGACATCTACCAGACGATGAGGTACAACGCGCCTTCCGTGGAAGGCAACAACAAGACCTTCCCGCAGTTCTGGAGCGTCCGTCAGCAAAGGCGCACCGGCGGTTCCATCACCACCGGGAACCACTTCGACGCGTGGAGCCGCGCGAACATGCGGCTGGGCGGCTTCAACTACTACATGATCATGGCGACCGAGGGGTACCGCAGCAGCGGCAACTCCAACATCACCGTGCGATGACCCCTCCCGCGGGCTGCGGTGAGCGCCGCAGCCCGCGGTGCGGGAACCCCCGTGCCGGCTACTCCCGTGGTGCCCCCTCCTCGGTCTCGGCCAGGTGCCGCACCACGGCCGCCACGTAGTCCTCCGGCCCCTCGGCTCCGCGCGCCACGACGACGGCACCCCCGTCGTCGCCGAACGCCACCACCGCCCCGGCCCCGGGATCCGGTCCGACCCGGTAGCCGGAGTTGTCGCCGAGAGCCGCGGCGAAGTCGGCCCACGTCTCGTGCGGGAACCCCTTGAGCAGGTTCACCCGCCGGGTCTGCCCCGCCCGCGCCGCCGGTGGCGTGAACACGAACAACCTGCGGTGCGCCCCGAGCTCCCTGATCACCCGGAACTCGTACCGCAGCTCCGGCCAGTCGCCAGGAGCCATGATCACGCAGCGGGACCCGGCGACCAGCTCGGCGAACTGCTCGCGCCACGAGTCGTCGGTCGCGTAGTGGCGGTCGATGCCCTCGGGCGGGAGGTAGTCGCGCGGGTTGCCGAGGCCGTGGCCGCGGCCGAGGGTCCGTGCGATCGCCGGCGCGAAGTAGTCGTCGAACGCCATCGGTTCCGGGCGGCGGAACACCTTCCGCAGTTCCGGCCGGGCGCGCGTCTCGTCGGGCTCGCGGCGCCGGAAGGCGAACAGCCTGCGTTCGTTGCCGAAGCCGCGGATCCACACCACGGCCGGGCGCGGATCGGCCGTGGGCGGGGCGTCGAGGCGGTCCGCGCGCCGGGCCGCCGCGTGGCACAGGACGTAGGCCATCGCCATCGGCAGCATGGACTGCACCGCGAGGGTCACGGGTTTCCCGTTGAACGCCAGCAGCGCGTACAGCAGCGGCGGGACCGCCACCGCCGCGTTGCCCAGCACGCGGAACGGTGTGCGCGGCCGTCGCCGCCGGCCGGACCGGACAGGGCGTGCGGGCACCAGGCGCACGGCCAGTGCCAGACCGGCCAGCGTCACCGCGACGCCGAGCACGGCGACGGCGGTGAGGACCGGTCCGTCGCCGGACCGCACCACCAGGGCGACGAGGAGCGGCCAGCCCACCAGGCCGGCGAAGGTGGACGTCGCGAGCACGGCGGGCGTGAGCGGGCCGGTGTAGCCCTTCGCCTGCGCCCGCCGCCACACCCGCATGAACGCCGCGACCGCCAGGTAGGTCGCCGCCATCCCCACGACCAGCACGGCCACGCCGACGAGCAGGGCGAGCACCGCCCGGCCCGTCACGACGCACCGGCCCGCACGCGCGGCTCCACCGTCATCGCACCGCCCCTCCCCGTGGCCGCGGACGACTCCTGTCTATGCCCGCGGTACCGCACGCGGCACCGCCGAACAGGGGATCGGCCCGGTGGGGGCGGAGGGTCCGCGTCCACAAAGGACACGGACCCCCGGCGCGCTACTCGAACACCCCGTAGCCCTCGACGGCGTGGGCCCGCACGCCGTCCATGTCCAGCTCCACACCGATTCCGGGTGTGTCCGGAACGGTGATGTAGCCGTCCTTCACGATCGAGCCGCTCCCGTCCGGTGCCCGGACGTAGCTGTCCCACACCGCGCGTTCGTCGAGGGCGTGCCACTCCTGGACGAAGAAGTTGGGGATCGCCGCGCACTGGTGCGAGGTGGCCATCGTGCCCAACGGCGTCGACACCAGGTGGGGTGCGAACGGGATGTAGTGCAGCTCCGCGAGGTTCGCGATCTTCTTGGCCTCGGCGAGACCACCGCACTTGGGCACGTCCGGCTCGATCACGTCCACCGCGCCGCGTTCGAGCAGCTCGCGGAAACCCCAGCGCAGGTACAGGTTCTCGCCCGCGCAGATCGGTGTGCGGGTCTGCGCGCGCACCCGCACCAGCGCGTCGACGTTCTCGGCCGGCAGCGGTTCCTCCAGCCACATCAGGTTGAACGGCTCGAGCTCCCACGAGATCCGGCACGCGCTCGGCACGTCGTAGCGGGCGTGCAGGTCGATGGCCAGGTCGACGTCCGGTCCGATCGCCTCCCGCACGGCCGCCACGCGGTCGACCATCGAGCGCAGCTCGCCGGTGTTGACCGTGTGGTTGAACGCGTCGAACTTGTCCGGGTGGTGCAGGTCGTCGATGTCGAACTTCAGCGCGGTGAAGCCCTCGGCGACCATCCGCTGCGCCCGGTCGACGCAGCCGGAGACCGAGCCCGCCGGGTCGTCGCCGTCACCGCAGTCGGCGTAGAGGCGGATGCGGTCGCGGAACTTCCCGCCGAGCATCCGGTACACCGGCTGGCCCGCCGCCTTGCCCGCCAGGTCCCACAGCGCGAGCTCGATCCCGGACAGGGCGATGACGAACACCCCGCCCTGCGGGCCCGCGAAGACCTTGTTGCGGCGCAGCTTCTCCCAGCACCGCTCGACGTTGCGGGGGTCCTCGCCGATCAGGAGCGGGGTGAGTGAGTTGATCATTCCGACGACGGCTCCCGCGCCGGCGTCGGGGTTGGCCTCGCCGAAACCGCTGAGGCCCTCGTCGGTGTCGATCCGCACCAGCGTGGCCTCACCGTGGTAGGCCACCACTGCTGTCGTGACGTTCACGATCCGCATTGCTCTCCCGTCGCCGGGTGGTGCACAGGAACGGAGACTGTCGCGGTGTGCAACTTGTCCTATAAGCTGATGACATGCAAAGGGGACAGGAGTCCGCGGACGCTGTCAAGGTCCGGACCCTTCCGGTGCAGGTGGCCGCACACCTGACCCGGCGCATCGTCAGCGGTGACGTGGAGGACGGCCGGGCTCCGTCCGAACTCGACATCTCCCGCGAGTTCGGGGTGTCCAGGGTCGTGGCGCGGGAGACGCTGAAGATCCTCGCCTCGCTCGACATCGTCGAGGTCGCCCAGGGCCGCCGCGTGGTCGTGCGCCCTCCCGCCGAGTGGGACTACCTGAGCCCGTTGCTGATCGAGTGGCTGCCGCAGGAGATCGTCGGCGAGCTGCTGCAGGAACTGCACCAGATGCGCGTGCTGCTCGAACCCGAGCTCGCCGCCATGGCCGCGGCGAGCGTCACCGACGAGACGCTCGACCGGCTGAGGGACGAGGTCGGCCGCATGGCCTCGCTGGAGGCCGACCCCAACGCCTACCTCGCGGTGGACCACGAGTTCCACATGGAGATCTGCCGGGCCGCGGACAACCGCATCCTCGACCGGATCATGTACTCCGCCCGCTGGCTCGGCACGGCCAGCCGGCGCATCACCAACGAGGCACCGGCCGCGTTGCGCAAGGCCACCGCCGACCACACCGAGATCTACGAGGCGATCCTGGCGCGCGACCCGGCCCGTGCCCGCGACGCGATGCGCAGGCACCTCAGCAACAACTCCACGCTCCTCGCGGAGAAGGAGGAGCAGACCAGGTGCGCCACCCGGCGCCGCTAGGCCACCGCACGGACCGTTCCGCCGCAAGACCGCACCACCCCGCGATTGTTCCGCCGCCGTACCGCACCACCGCCGTACCGCAGGAAGTCCCACGCCGTCGCACCTCGTCCGCCCGGGGTGCCGCCGGTTGCCACCCCGTTCCGCCGTTCTTCGCCGCATGAACCCGGCAGCGCGGCCCTCGCCGTGCTGTCCCGCCGGTTGCAACGTCGCCCCGTCGGTACGCGTCCGCTCGACCGGACGCGAGAGGAGTGGTCTCATGGAAGAGAAAACGGACTTATCCAGGCGCACCTTCCTCGGGATGAGCGCGCTGGGCGTGCTCGGTCTCGCCGGCTGCGGCGGGGGAGGAGGCCCCGCGGCGCCCCAGGTCGACGTCCAGGTGCCCCAGGCCCTGCTCGACCAGGCCGCCTCGCTGCGCGGCGGGTCGGTCGGGATGCTGTCGCAGAAGCTCTACTCCGAGTCCGCCAACAAGGCGCTCGACAAGTCGCTGCAGGTCTTCGCGCAGGCGACCGGCACCACGGTCCGCAACGACCTGGTCTCCGGCGACGCCGGTGACATGGTCGCGAAGATGGACGCCGAGGTCAGGGCGGGCACCAGCCGCGACTTCGCGTTCGTGAGCGACCGGCGGTTCGTCGGCCAGCTGCACAACCTCGGCGCCCTCACCGACGTCACCGACGTGGTCGAGCAGATGCGCGGGCTCTACGGCGACCCCGCGACGGAGGCGACGAACTACTGCGTCTTCGACGGGCGCTGGTTCGCGATCCCGTACCACTTCATCGCGTCCGCGATGTACCTGCGCAAGGACTGGTACCAGGAGAAGGGCCTCCCGCTCAAACCCCACTACACGTGGGAAGAGCTGCGGGACAACGCCCTGGAGGTGTCCGACCCGGCGAAGAAGCGGTTCGGCTGGGGTCTCACGGTGAACCGCTCGGGCGACGCCAACGGGTTCATCGCGAACGTCATCAACACCTACGGCGGGGCCATCGCGGACAACACCGGCACGAAGGTGGTGTTCAACTCGCCGGAGACCGTCGCTGCCGTCACGTTCATCGGCGACATCTACACGAACCCGAAGTACACGCCGATGCTGCCGCCGGGCGTCGGCAGCTGGACCGACTCGAGCAACAACGAGAACTGGCTGGCCCAGATCCTGGGGCTCACGCTCAACCAGTTCAGCGTCTACGCCGACTCCAAGACCAAGAACAACCCGGTCTACGCCAACACCCACCCGTTCAACGGCGCCACCGGACCCGCGCTCGACAAACCGCTCGCGTTCGGCGAGTCCAACTCGTTCGTCGTGTTCAAGGGCGCGAAGAACCCCGACCTAGCCAAGCTGGTGGCGAAGTTCATGGTCAGCGGCAGCGCGCTGCTCGGTGTCGCGAAGGGAGCACCGTGCCTGGTGAACCCCTCGTGGGACAAGGTGTGGGACTCCGACCCCTACTACACCACCGGTGACCCGGCGTTCCCCGCTCTGCGGGAGCAGACCCGCACACCGCTGCCGGTGACCACGAAGACCGGGTTCGCGTTCCCCCAGGCCCCGAGCCCCGGCGAGCAGGCGGCGACCGCGGCGTACCTGCTGACCGACATGATGCAGTCGGTCATCCAGGGCACCAAGCCCGCCGACGCCGTGGCCTCGACCCACGCCCGGATCGTCCAGGTCTTCGAGCAGCAGGGCTACCGGCAGTGACCGACCTGCGCACCCGGCCGGCGCCGGTCCGCCCGGCGCCGAACCGGTCTCCCTCGCTGAGCTCGACGCAACGCGCGCTCGGGCGCGACTGGCGCCTCGCCGCGGTGTTCATCGGGCCGACGCTGGTGCTCGTGGCCGGGCTGATCCTGTTCCCGATCATCGACTCGGTCGTCACCAGCACCACCGAACGCCACGGCGAGGACACGGTCTTCGTCGGCCTGGACAACTACACCGCGCTCGCCGGCGACACCGTGTTCCACAAGGGCGTGCTGAACTCGTTCGTCTTCACCGCGTACGCCGAGATCTTCAAGGTGGTCCTCGGCCTCATCGCGGCGTTGATGCTGCACCACATGCGCCGCGGCCGGGCGGTCATCGCCGGCATCATCCTGCTGCCGTGGGTGGTGCCGACCGTCGTCACGGCGTTCACCTGGCGGTCGTTGCTCGACCCGATCTTCGGCAGCGTCAACGTCCTGCTCACCGACTCCGGCATCGGGCCCGCGCTCGCGGCGGTCGGGCTCGTCGACCGCTGGCCCGCGGAGTGGCTGTCCGACCCCGCGCTCGCGATGCCGGCGGTCATCCTGGTCAACGTGTGGAAGGGCATCCCGTTCTTCACGGTGACGTTCCTGGCCGGGCTCAAGGCCATCGACGGCGGCCTGTACGAGGCGGCCGTCGTGGACGGTGCGACGCCGTGGCAGCGCTTCGTGCACATCACGCTGCCGGGCCTGCGCAACATCATGATCGTGACGGTGCTGCTGTCGTCGATCTGGACGTTCAACAACTTCGACCTGATCTGGCTGATGACCCAGGGCGGACCGGGTGACGCCACCGCCCCGTACGTGATGGTGGCCTACTCCAAGGCCATCCAGCAGCTGCAGCTCGGCGCGGGTGCCGCGGTCACGCTGGTGATGCTGCCGATCATCGCCGTCCTCGTCGTCGTCCTGGTGCGGATGATGCGCCGCAGCGACCAGCCCGGCGCCGCGGACCTGGGGCGCCGGAGGCTCACCCCCGCTCAACGCACCGCGCTGCCGTGGGTGATCGTCGTGGCCTCGACGCTCGTGCTGATCTGGGCGTCGCCGCACATCGTGTGGAAGGCAGCACTGGTGCTGGGCGTGTTCGTGGTCCTCGCGGCCGCCGTCGGACGGGTCGTGTCCGTGCTCGCCGCACGCGGCAACCGGCTGGCCGCCCGCCTGGTCAGCGGGACGAGCAGCGGGATCGCACTGCTGGGGCTGCTGGGCTTCGTGCTCGCCCCGCTCTACTGGATGACGGTCACGGCGTTCAAGTCCGACGACCAGATCGTCGCGCGCACCGACGACCTCTGGCCGACGCCGTGGACGACCGAGCAGTTCACGAACCTGTTCTCCGGCAGGGCGTTCGGCACCTGGTACCTCAACACGGTCCTGGTGTCGCTGGCGTCCACCGCGATCGCGCTGGTCTGCGCGGCGCTGGCGGGATATGCGTTGGCACGGCTCAAGTTCCGCGGTTCGGAGAGCTTCACGGTGACGATCCTGCTCACCTACGTGATGCCGGGGGCGCTGCTGTTCATCCCGCTGTACCAGATGATGAGCGGCATCGGCCTCAACGACTCGCTGTGGTCGCTCGTGCTCGCCTACCCCACCTTCACCCTGCCGTTCGCGACGTGGCTGCTCGTCGGCTACTTCAAGTCGATCCCGGCGGACCTGGAGGAGGCCGCGCTGGTCGACGGCTGCACGCGGTTCGGCGCGTTCCTGCGGATCGTGCTGCCACTGGCCAAACCGGGACTGCTCGCGGTCGCGCTGTTCACGCTCACCAACGCGTGGAACGAGTTCCTCTTCGCGTTCGTGTTCATCACCAAGGACGACTACAAGACGCTGCCCGTCGGCATGCAGTCGATGATCTTCGGCGACGTCGTGCCGCAGGGCCAGCTGGCCGCGGCGTCGTTGCTGATCAGCATCCCGGTCGTGGTCATGTACGGCTTCGGCCAGCGGTTCCTGACCGAGGGCCTGACCGCGGGAGCCGTGAAGGGATGAGCGAGCCGTCCGCGATCACGGAGGAGCACGTCGCCACGGCGTCCCGGCCGAGCGACCTGCGCATCACCGACCTGCGGGTGGCCACCCTCGCCGGCGTGCCGTTCCGCTCGTCGATCATCCGGATCGACACCAACCAGGGCCTGGTCGGGTACGGGGAGGTGCGCGACCAGGCCAGCGCCACCTACGCGCTGGTGCTCAAGAGCCGGCTCGTGGGGGAGAACCCCTGCAACCTGGACAAGGTCTTCCGCAAGATCAAGCAGTTCGGGCACCACGGCCGCCAGGGCGGCGGGGTCTCCGGCGTCGAGATGGCGCTCGTGGACCTCGCGGGCAAGGCTTACGGCGTGCCCGCGTACGCGCTGATCGGCGGCCGGTTCCGGGACGCGGTCCGCTGCTACGCCGACACCCCCACGCTGCCGGACCCGCACGCGATGGGCGCGCGGCTGCTGGAGCGCAAGCAGCGCGGGTTCACCATGCTCAAGATGGACGTCGGCATCGACCTGCTGTGGGACGTGCCCGGCGCGTTGATCGCTCCGGCGGGAGCCCGTGCGGACCAGACGACCATGCACCCGTTCACCGGCATCCAGGTCACGGCGAAGGGCGTCGAGCACCTGGCGTCCTATGTGGACGTCGTGCGCTCGGTCGTCGGCTACGACGTGGCGCTCGCCGCGGACCACTTCGGCCACATCGCCCTCGACTCGTGCATCCGCATCGGCCGCGCGCTGGAGCCGTTCACGCTGGCGTGGATCGAGGACCTGATCCCGTGGCAGCTGACCGACCAGTGGCGCCAGCTCACCACGTCCGTCGCCGTCCCGACCTGCACGGGGGAGGACATCTACCTGCTCGACGGGTTCAAGCCGCTGCTCGACGCGGGCGCCATCCGCGTCGTGCACCCCGACCCGGCGACCGCGGGCGGCATCGCGGAGACCAAGCGGCTCGGCGACTACGCCCAGGACCGCGGCATCCCGATGGCGCTGCACCTGGCGGCGTCCCCGATCGCGACGATGGCGTGCGTCCACCTGGCCGCCGCCACGGAGAACTTCCTCGCACTGGAGCACCACGCGGCCGAGGTGGACTTCTGGAGCGACCTCGTCACCGGCCTGCCCCGCCCGTTGATCCAGAACGGTCACATCACCGTGCCCGACGCACCGGGGCTCGGTTTCGGCGACGTCGACGAGGAACTGCTGCAACGGCACCTCGACCCGCGGGACCCGGTGTTCTTCGCCGAGACGACGCACTGGGACCGCGAGTCGAGCCACGACCGGCTGTGGAGCTGAGTCAGCGCCCCTGCTGCGCGCGCCACCGCTCGTACTCGGGACGGGCCTCGTCCGACAGGGGGTAGTACAGGCGCAGGTCGCCACCCTCGGAAAGCCTTTTCCGGGAGAACTCCTCCCATTCCGCGTGCTCCTGCGCGGCGGCCAGCACGGCGGGCGCGAGCTTGATCGGTACCACCACCGCCCCGTCGTCGTCGGCCACGACGATGTCGCCCGGCTCCACCAGCGTGCCACCGCAGGCCACCGGCACGTTGACGGCGGTCGGGACGATGTCGGTCTGCGCGTGGTAGTTCGGCGTGGCACCGCGGATCCACAGCCCGAGCCCGAGCGTCTTCGCCTCACCGGTGTCGCGCAGGCACCCGTCGACCACCACACCGGCACCGCCGCGGCCCTTGAAGTAGGTCAGCATCATCTCGCCGAACACCCCGCTGCCCATGTCCCCGCGCGCGTCGACGACGATCATGTCGCCGGCCTGGGCGTGGTACATGACGTGCCGGTGCAGCTGCTTCTCCGGGTCCTCGTACTCGTCGACGGGGTAGAGGTCCTCCCGCTTCGGCATGAACTGCAACGTCAACGCCGGTCCCGCCACCCGCAGACCGGGTGTCACCGACACCGGGCCGCGGATGGCGGCGCTGCGGATGCCCATGCGGCTGAGCTCACCACTGGCCGTGGCGCTGCCGATGGCGGCGAGCGCCGCGCTGAGCTCGGCGGGCGGGCGGGCGATGTCGTGCGTCTCGACCACGTCGGTGGCTCCCTCGGGTTCGCGTTGCGCTGTCGGGAAGTTCCGTGCCGTCCACCACCGAGCCTAGTCCGAAGACCCAGTGCCAGCGCGGAAAATCGTTGCAGGAACGGGAAACCCTGTCGGGAAAGGATCGCCGGGCGCGGATCAGGCCTGCGGCACCGTGATGGGCGGCAGGGCCTGCTCGCTGTCGGCGACCTGGGTCACCTTGGCGGTCAACGGCGCGAGCAGCCGGGACGTGACCACCCTGTCCGCCAGGTGGCGCAACCGCAGGCCGCGTGCCGTCTGCGGGAAGGCGAACCGCAGGACCCAGCGCGGGAAGTTCTGCACGTCGTCCACGAGAGGCCGCATCCACTTGCCGTAGGCCGCGAGCCCGTCCTCGACGCCGTTCGCGGACAAGGCGGCCGCCAGCACGTAACCGCTGATGAGCGCCAGCGACGCGCCGCCTCCGCCCATCGGCGTGACGCACCACGCGGCGTCCCCGGCGAGGCACACCCGCCCGCGGTGCCAGGTGGTCATCCTGATCTGGGTGAGCTGGTCGACGTAGACGTCCCGCGACCGGTCGAGCTCGTCGAGCACCCGGCGCGCCTCCCACCCGGCGTCGGCGAAGCGCTCGCGGAACCGCCGCAACG
This sequence comes from Lentzea sp. NPDC036955, assembly GCF_055608005.1. Lineage (NCBI taxonomy): Bacteria > Bacillati > Actinomycetota > Actinomycetes > Pseudonocardiales > Pseudonocardiaceae > Lentzea > Lentzea sp. NPDC036955. The sequence goes on from NZ_JBVJRC010000002.1 coordinate 480,780, forward strand.
CCTCACCGCGGTCGCGCACGGCGATGTTCCCGGTGCAGGCGAGCATCGCGCGCGTCGTGCCGTGGTTGTCGGGCCGCAGGTGGATCTGCCGTCCGCCGGTCGTGGTGTACCAGCGCCACCGCGTGTCGTCGCCCGCCGTGCGGGGGATCGTGCCGAACACCATGGAGACGCCGAGATCGCGCCGCTCGACGTCGTCGCCGAAGAGCATGTCGCGCGTAGTGGACCGCACTCCCTCGGCGATGACGAGCAGGTCGGCCTTCAACGTCCGCCCGGCGGCGGTGGTCACCGTGACGTGCTCGCCTGCCTCCTCGTCCACCGCGGAGACGGTGTCGCCGTAGTGGATCTCCACCCCGGCGGGCAGGTTCCGCAGGATCGTGCTCGCGAAGTCGCCGCGCAGCACCTCCAGCTCGGCGGTCGCCCCGTCCGTGCCCGCCGGCATCTCGGCGCGCACCCGGCCCGACGAGTCGACGAACACCGTGGCGGTCTCGGTGGTGTTCTGCTCCTTGACCGCCTCGAACAACCCCATCCTGGTCAGCACCTCCCGGGCCGTGCCGCGCACGTCGACGTTCTGCCCGCCGTCCCGGAACTCCTCCGCGCGCTCCAGCACGGTCACCTCCCAGCCGGTGCGCCGCAACCAGAACGCCGCCGAGAGCCCGGCGATGCTCCCACCGGAAACCACCGCGTGCCGTGCCGTCATGTCCAACCCCTCGTTTGGTAGCTTTGCAGCAAAGCTACTTCGCTGTGAAGGGGTGTGCATGACAGCCGCGGACCCGCTGGTCGAAGACTGGTCCCCGGACCAGGTCGACGTGATGCACCGCCTGCGCGACTGGGTGGTGGCGTTCACGACCCTCAACCAGCACCTGGCCGCGTGGATGCGGCTCCCGGCCTCCGACGCGAACGCGCTGGGCCAGGTCATCTGGGCGGCCGAGGCCGGCACCCCGCTCTCACCGGCGCAGCTGTCGCACCAGCTCGGCATGACGACCGGCGCCACCACGATCCTGCTCAACCGCCTGGAAGCCGCCGGCCACCTCCTCCGCACCCGCGAGAGCACCGACCGCCGCCGCGTGACCCTGCGCCCGGCCCCTGCCTCCCGCGACCACGCCCGGCGCTTCCTCGGCCTCGCCGGAACGGAGATCGCCGGTGTGCTGCGGGAGACGTCACCGGCCGAACTCCGGACCGTGGCGGCGTTCCTGGGGCGGATGACGAGTGCGGCGACGTCGGTGGACCGGCGGCTGACGGAGTCGCGGACCCGCTGAGCCGCTGGGTCTGTTCGCTGGTTCTCGGTCTTCACACCGGTTCCGGTGTCCGTTCACCTGCGGTGGCGGACCCCGGCGTACGCGAGCGTGCCCCCGGCCAGCGCGGCGGCGAGCCCGGCCCACCCGCGCTGGTTGGCCGCCATGGCCGCGTCGTACTCGTCCTCGTCCAGCTGCCGGACGACGGCACCGTCCTTCGACTCCACGTACTTCCCGTCCCGGTACTCGAAACTCCCCGCGGTGCGGTCCGTCAACAACGGGAACGCGAAGAGGAAACCCCCGCCGGCCACCGCGACCACCGCCACCCCGACCGCCCACGCCGGCAGCGTCGGGTTCTGGAGGTTGAACCCGCCGCCGGTCAGCAGCACCGCCGCCAGCATCAGGGCGAACGTGATCACCATCAGCACGACGTTCGCCGACCGCGGCAGCAGCGGGCTGCCGGTGACCAGTCCGGACAGGACGACGACGGCGTCGAGGAGGATCACGACGAGGGAGGCCCACTGCACCGGCACCAGTCTCATGGTGGTGCACAGTAGGGGTTTCGGGGTGGAACGGGATCTTCCGGTCCGCTCGCGTGCGGTGTGATCGCTACCCGCGGAAGACAGTGGTGCGGTGCCAGGTGAAGTAGGGCTGTGAGCCGGCGCGGTGTGCTCCGCAGGGACGACCGTGCAGCTGCTCCAGGTGGTCGCGCAGCCGGCCGCGGAGCCCGTCCTCCACCCAGGAACGGACGTGGCCGGTGTCGTCCACGGTGATGAGGCCGGACTCGAACAGGCTGTCGCACCCGAACGTGCACGCCAGCATCGCCACGTTGGCCAGGTCGTTGCGCTCGTCGTCGGTGCACAGCGACCGCTTCTTGATGTGCGCCGCGACGAGGTAGTCGCCGGGGAACTCGTGCCCGCACAGGTCGCAGGGTGCGGCGGTGCGGCCACCGAGCAGCACCCGGCGCAGCTCCCTCTGCTCCTTGCGGGTGGTGACCACCGCGCTGCCGTCGAGCACGGCGAACTTGCGGACGCGGACCGGGAACTGACTGTCGTGCAGGGTGATCACGGCCGGTCGGAGGGACACGACGGTGCCGGGGACGGACGCCAGCACGGCTCCGACGAAGGAGGAGCGGTGCCCGAGCTCGTCGACGCTCACGGGCACCGACCCCCGCGCGTACAGCTTCTCCAGGCCGGCCGCGACGTCGCGCACCTCGACCCACTGCCCCTGCGGCGACCGCTCGGTGGTCACCAGCACCCGCTTCTCCTTGACCTCGACGACGGTGTTCACGTTGCCGGTCACCGTTTCGACGGGTTCTCCGATGAGCGAGCGCAACAACTCCAGCGCGTCTGGTGCGCTGCCGCGGTTCGCCGGTCGTGCCAGGTCCGCTGCCAGGCGGTCGGCGTCGTCGGCGGCGTAGCCGGGTACCCGCAGCCTCAGCCGGATCTGTTTGGTGGCGTTCCCGTCCGGGTTCCTGCCGATCTTCCCCTGGGCGCGGCCCAGCTTCTTGCGCAACGCCTCGACGTCCGGTGTCGTCGCGAGCACGACCGGCGCATCGAGGATCGTGCGGTGCGCCTCGGGCAGGTCCCTGACCGCGGCGGAGTCCACCACGCCGCTCTCCAGCACAGCGCCGCGTTCGCGCAGCCGGTGCAGCAGCAGCTCCAGAGCCGGGTTGTACTGGTGGTTGCGGCCGTGCGGGCTCCCGGTGACCCTGCCGCCCGCGCTCTTCACGACCAGCGCGAGGTGGTCACCGTCCGCCTCGACCTCGAACTCCGCGTTGAGCACGGCACCGGAGTCGTCTGTTGCACGCATGCCTTCATCATCGACCCTCGCCGGGACCGGGTTACCGCCGCCCATTGCCGGCGCCTCCGGGAAACCGCGACGGCGACCTCCGGAGAGGTTCGGCGGAATAGGCTGAATATAGACCGAGTATCAGGTGCCCGGGGAACAGTGGCGTCCACAGTATTGTCGTGGAATCGAAGGGTAGTGGTCCGGATGGAAGACCACAGGATCTCCAACGTCGTCGTTCTCGGTGGTGGCACCGCCGGCTGGATGACCGCCAGCTATCTGGGGAAAGCGCTCGGTCGGCACGCGACCATCACGGTGCTGGAAGCGCCGTCGATTCCCCGAATCGGCGTCGGGGAGGCCACGGTCCCGAATCTGCACAAGACGTTCTTCGACTTCTTGGGGATTCCCGAGGAGGAGTGGATGCGGGAGTGCAACGCCAGTTTCAAGATGGCGGTGAAGTTCGTGAACTGGCGCACGCCCGGCGAGGGGGAGGCGGAGGGCAGGCCGTTGCGGGGCCGGCCGGACCACTTCTACCACCTGTTCGGGCTGCTGCCGACGCACGAGCACCTGCCGTTGTCGCACTACTGGGCGGCGAAGAGGCTCGACGGGCAGACGGACGAGCCGTTCGACTACGCGTGCTACCGCGAGTCGCCGATGATCGACGCGCGGTTGTCGCCGCGGTTCGCCGACGGTACCAAGTGGACGAACTACGCGTGGCACTTCGACGCGCAGCTGGTCGCGGACTTCCTGAAGCGGTTCGCGATCCAGAAGCAGGGTGTGGTGCACGTCCAGGACGAGATGGTGGACGCGACGATCGACCAGCGCGGGCACATCACCTCGTTGAAGACCAAGGAGGGGCGCACCATCGCCGGTGACCTCTTCGTGGACTGCTCCGGTTTCCGCGGGTTGCTGATCAACAAGCTGATGCGCGAGCCGTTCCTCGACATGGGGGACCACCTGCTCAACGACAGCGCGGTCGCCACGGCCGTGCCGCACGACGACGCCGCTCACGGGGTCGAGCCGGCCACGTCGGCGATCGCGATGAAGTCCGGCTGGACGTGGAAGATCCCGATGCTCGACCGGTTCGGCACCGGGTACGTCTACTCCAGCCGGTTCACCGACGGAGACGAGGCCGCCGAGGACCTCTGCGCGATGTGGGGGCTGGACCCCGACGAGCAGCCGCTCAACCACGTGAAGTTCCGCGTCGGGCGCAACCGGCGGACCTGGGTGCGCAACTGCGTGAGCATCGGGCTGTCGTCGTGCTTCCTCGAACCGCTGGAGTCGACCGGCATCTACTTCATCACCGCGGCGCTCTACCAGCTGGGCAAGCACTTCCCGGACAAGCGGTTCGACCCGGTGCTGATCGACTCGTTCAACCGCGAGATCGAGACGATGTTCGACGACTCGCGCGACTTCCTGCAGGCGCACTTCACGCTGGCGCCGCGCAACGACACGCCGTTCTGGCGGGCGTGCAAGGAGATCGTGCTGCCTGACGACATCCAGTTCAAGATCGCCCAGTACCGGGCGGGGCTCGCGGTCAACATGCCGATCACCGACGAGGCGACCTACTACGAGAACTTCGAGGCGGAGTTCCGCAACTTCTGGACCAACAGCAGCTACTACTGCATCTTCGCCGGTCTGGACGTGCTGCCCGAGCACCCGCTGCCGGCGCTGGCGTTCCGGCCGCACGCGGTCGAGGGGGCCGAGCCGGCGTTCGCGCAGATCAGGCAGAAGCAGGCCGAGCTGTTGAAGACACTGCCGACCGCCTACGACTACGTGCGTGAGCTCCACGGCCGTTGATCACCCGGACGGTGGCATGCCGACTCCTGGCGGCACCTGCTAAGTTTTATTTGCGGGTGCCGCCCAGGATCGGCCCCGCGAGGGGATCCCACAAGCCGGAAGGGGCTGCACCCGGTGCACCGGGCGCAGCCCCTTCCGGTCGGGGACTCAGATGAGGGACAGCTCCGACAACCCCTCGGCGAGCGCCGTCTCCCGCGCCGCGAGCCGGGCGAGCGGGTGGAACCGGTAGGCCGGTTCGCCCTCCGCGTCGACGTGGGCGAGCTCCAGCAGGTGGAGGTCGAGCAGCGACTCCGTGATCTGCTCGCCGTCGGCGTCGGACAGGCCCAGCAGCGAGCTCGTCACCGAGTGCGGGAACGACGGCAGGTCCAGCAGCGACAACCGCAGCAGCGCGCCGCGGGCCCGCGGGTCGAGCGAGCTGCTGCCGCCCGTGAGCCGTTCCCGCACGTCGAGGTCGCCGAGCCGCAGCTCGTCGAGCAGCCGGTCGGGATCGGCGAGCCGGTGGGCGAACCGGGCCAGCGGCCAGTGCCGCTTGGCCGCGACGCGCGCGCCGGCGATCCGGATGGCGAGCGGCAGACCGTGGCAGAAGTCCACGATCCCCGCCGCCGCACCGGCCTCGGCGGCCGTGCGCTCCGGTCCCACGATCTTGGTGAACAGCGACAGCGCGGCCTCGTCGCCAAGGGGTGCGAGGTCGAGCGTGTACTGGCCGGCCAGTGTCGTGAGCGAACGGCGGGTGGTGACGATCGTGCGGCAGTGCGTTCCCGCGGTGAGCAGCGGACGCACCTGCCGGTCGGTCGCGGCGTCGTCGAGCACGACGATCATCCGCCGGTCGGCCAGCAAGCCCCGGTAGAGCAGCGCCCGCTGCTCCAGGCTCGCCGGCAGCGACGCCTCGTCGAGGCCCAGCGCGGTGAGCAGTGCACCGAGTGCCTCACCCGGCGGCAGCGGCGTGCGGTCGCTGCCACGCAGGTCGACGAGCAGCTGGCCGTCGGGGAAGTCCGCGCGCAGGCCGCCCGCGACCCTCGACGCGAACGCGGTCTTGCCGACGCCCGCCATGCCGGTGATCGTCAGCGGCGCGGACCTGTGGCGCAGCCGGTCCGCGGCGAGCGCCAGCTCGGCGGCGCGGCCGGTGAAGTCCGGGGTGTCTGCGGCCAGCGCCACCGGTCTCGGCGCCGCGGTCATCGCGTGGCGCTGCTGGGGGAACGCCGACGGCACCTCGTTGGTGAGGATCGCCTGGTAGGCGCCCTTCAGCGTCGGGCCGGGGTCGACGCCGAGCTCGTCGGACAGCAGTCTGCTGCCCTCGTGGAACGTCGCGAACGCCTCTGCCTGCCGATCCGCCCGGTACAGCGCGACCATCAGCTGGGCTCTGAACCGTTCGCGCAACGGGTTGGCGTTCACCAGCCCGACCAGCTCGGAGGTGAGCTCGTGGTGCCGGCCGAGTGCGAGCTCGGCGTCGATCCGGAGCTCCAGCGTCTTCATCCGGACCTCCTCGATCCGCGGCCGCTCGGTCTCGGCCAGCAGGTCGGTCACGTCCGTGAGCGTCGGGCCGCGCCACAGGTCGAGCGCACCGCGCAACGTCTCGGAGGCGTGGTCGAACCGGCCGGCCCGCAACGCCTCGCGGCCGGTGCCCGCGAGCTCCTCGAACTCGTGGAAGTCGAACCGGGACGCCCCGATCCGCATGAAGTAGCCCGGTCCCTGCCGGATCAGCGCCATGCTGCCCTGCAGGTGCCTGCGCAGCCGGGAGGCGTAGGTGTAGATCTGGGCCTGATAGGTCGCGGGCGGGTGCTTGCCCCACAGCACCTCGCCGAGCTGGGCGTCGGAGAGCACCTTCTCCCTGGCGAGCAGCAGTGCCGCCAGGATCGTGCGCTGCTTGGAACCCTTCAGCGGAAGCTCAGCACCGTCCAGCCACAGGCCGACCGGTCCCAGTATTCGGAACTCCAAAGGACACTTCCCCCATTCGAAGTGTGCACCTTTCAGCAGTTCAGGATTGGTGCATACCCTGAAGAACCGAGCTCAGGACCTGATCGGACCAGGATTGTGCGTTCCGGCCGTGAGCTCGGTCGTCGTGCGCGCCAAATCCGCTCGCCGGTGTTCCCCTGGGCGAGCGCATTCCTCACCAGTTGTCGCGCGATCTCGTTGGTTAATCCCCAAACAAGGCCAACGTACCGAGACGCCCCGGGGGGCGTCAACTGTGGTGGGGGGTTCATGTACCTTTCATCCACATCGGCTGATACGTGTAGGGTCGACGGGCCCACCGGTGGCGGGTGTGCTGACAGCGGAGGTAGTGGATGGCCGATGCGGACGGGCCGCCGGAGGGCTCCCTGGCGGCGAAGGTCGACCACCTGTTCCGGACCGTGCGCCCGCGTGCCGGGCGCGAGTACTCGTTCGACGAGGTCGCCGAGACGATCAAGGCCCGTGGCGGGCCGACCATCTCCGCCACCTACGTGTGGCAGCTGCGCCGGGGCCTGCGGGACAACCCCACCAAGCGCCACCTCGAGGCACTCGCCGGGTTCTTCGGCGTGCCGCCCGCCTACTTCTTCGACGACGCGGTCACCGAGATGATCGACTCCGAGCTCGCGCTGCTGATCGCGCTGCGCGACAGCTCGGTGCGCCGGATGGCGTTGCGGGCGTCGGGTTTGTCGGCCAAGAGCTTGCACGCGCTCACCGCTATGGTGGAACGGGCGCGGGAGCTCGAAGGCCTTTCCGAGGGGTCGGAGGAGGAAGCGGGCTCGTGACCCGCCGGTGGGGGGTGTCGTGTTCGGTGGGGGACTGAGCCTGCGGCGGTTGCGCCGCCGGTGTGCCGCACGGGTGCGGGAGCTGCCGATGCCCGACCCGTTCGACGTCCGCGCGCTCTGCGCCCTCGTCGCCGGGCAGCGCGATCGGCCCATCACGCTGCTCCCGATGACCGGACGGCACGGCGTGCTCGGGTTGTGGGTCGCCACCGACGACAGCGACCTGATCTTCTACGAAGAGGCGACCACGCGGCCGCACCAGGACCACATCATCCTGCACGAGCTGTGCCACCTGCTCTGCGACCACTACGCGGCACCGCTGCCCGCGGCGAACCTGATGCCCCACCTCGACCCGGACATGGTCCGCTCGGTGCTGGAGCGCACCGGGTACTCGGCGGTGGAGGAGCAGGAGGCCGAGCTGCTCGCGTCGCTGATCCTGCAGCAGGCCGGTCATCCGGCCGCACCGCCCGCCGAAGGGCTCGCGCACCGGATCTCCGAGGCGCTGAACTGGCCAGACCCGCGCTGATGCTGGACGCACTCCGGTTCTACCTGCCGCCCCTGCTGGTGATCAGCTTCTTCGTGGCCATGCTGGTCAACGGCGAGTACCGGCCGCGCACCGACGCCCAGCGCGCGGTGCGCCTCGGCCTGCTGGCGCTCGGCATCTCGCTGATCGTGCTGACCCCCGCCGGCTACGCGTTCGCGGCGCGGGTGACCGGCGTTCCCAACATCGGCCGGCTCATCGGGCACGGCACGATGCTCGTGGTGGCGTGGGCGGGGCTGGCGTTCGTCGCCTGGCTGACCGCGCCGCTCACCGCCCGGCGCCGGTCCAGACGCGTCGCGTGGTGGCTGCTCGCCGGGTTCGCGGTGCTGGTGGTCCTGTTCGTGCTGGCCCCGGTCGACGTGGACGACGTCCGCTTCTCCACGCGGTACGCGCGCACGCCGTGGGTGCTGGAGTACTGGGTCTTCTACGCGGCGTGCCTGACCCCCGCGTTCGCCACGGTCGTGCGCGAGTCGTGGCGGTTCGCGCGGGTGACGCCGGATGCCGTGCTGCGCCTGGGGTTGCGGTTCGTGGCGGCCGGCGGGTTCTGCGCACTGGCCTATCACGTCCACAAAGGACTGCTGTTCGCGGCGGCCAGGTTCGGCCTCCCGTACCTGTCCGTCCCGTTCGTGGACAAGTACTTCCCGCTCGCGGCGAACGTGTTCGCCTTCGGCGGCGCCACGATCCGCTGGTGGGCGCCCCGGATCGGGCTGACCGCGCTGGTGGCGCGGGTGAAGCAGTACCGCACGTACCGGTGGCTGCGGCCGCTGTGGGTCGACCTGCACCGGGTCAGCCCGCACATCGCGCTGCACCCGCCGCGCAGCGCCGCCGTCGACCTGCTGCCCGACGACCTGGGGCTGCGGCTGTACCGGCGGGTGATCGAGATCCGGGACGGCCGGGTCGCGCTCCAGCCCTACCTCGACCCGGAGGTCGCCGCGCGGGCCCGGCGCACCGCCGAGCACGACGGGGTGCGCGGAACGGACGTCGACGCGCACGTGGAGGCGGCGGTGCTGGCGGACGCGGTGCGGGCCGCGTCACGGGGCCGGGCGCTCACCGCGGAGGCGCGGGTCGGTGTGCCCGGCGGTGGCGACCTCGACAGCGACACGGCGTTCCTCGTCGCGGTGGCCAGGGCGTATCGCAGGCTCGCCTGACACCTGCTAACATTTCTTGGCATGTGCAGGGTTCAGTTGTGACAGGGGATGAGCTGCTGCGCATCCTCGCGACGCTGGCCAACCCGCACCGGTTGCGGGTGCTGGCGGTGCTCACGAGGGAGCGCACCTACGTCAGCGCGCTCGCCCGCGAGCTCGGGATCAGCCGCGCGCTGCTGCAGGTGCACCTGCGCAAGCTGGAGTCGGCCGGTCTGGTGCGCGCGCACCTGGAGCTGTCCGAGGACGGCAAGGCGATGAAGTTCTACGAGGTCGAACCGTTCGCCGTCGAGCTGTCACCGGAGTCGGTGGCGGTCGCCGTGCGGACTCTCACGGAGAAGGAAGCGCAGGCATGAGCCCCTACGACTGGCAGGAGATCATCGGCGTCGTCGGGGTGTTCGTCCTGATCACCGCGGTGACGACCGTCCTCATCTGGCAGCTGGCCGCGACCTGGCGGGCGAAGGCGGCGCTGGCGCGGGAGAACGAGTACCGGGCGCTCGCCGAACGGGCGGTCCAGGCGCAGGAGAGCTCGGAGCGCAAGCTCGACGAGCTGCAGGAGCGGATGCGGTCGGTCGAACGCATCCTCAAGGAAGTCGAGTAGGGGAAGTGCTGGGCCGGCGAGCGGCAACTCGGCGGCCCAGCGGAAGAAGCGGCTCTCGCCCGAGGGCGAGTTCTGGTGAGCACTCCTTCGAGGAAGGACTTTAGTCGATGCTGCCTGCGCGCAGGTCGAAGGTCGCACTGGTGGAACGGGTGGCCGCGTGGTCGGTCCGGCACCGGGGCGTGGCGGTGGCCGGATGGCTCCTGGTCGTGTTGCTGGCCGTGCTGGCCGGTGCGCTGGCGGGACAGGGGGCGTCCGCACGGGACCCCGGTGAGTCCGGCGTGGCGGGAGAGGTGCTGGACCGGCAACGGACCTACGCCCCCGTCCGGGAGAACGTGCTGGTCGAGGGGGCGGGGACCGAGGACCTCGTCGCCGCCCTGCGCGGCAGCGGCGCGGTCACCGAGCTGACCACCACCGGTGGGACGCCCTCGCTCGTGACGTTCCACGTCGCCGGTCCCGACGACCGGATCGCCGGCAACTACGACACGGTGGTCCGCGTCGTGTCCGAGGTGTCGTCCCGGCACCCGGACACGCGGTTCTCCCAGGCGGGCGACCGCAGTCTGGCCAAAGCCGTCGACCAGGCGGTGAAGGACGACTTCCAGCGCTCGGAGCTCATCTCCCTGCCGATCACCGTGCTCATCCTGCTGGTCGTGTTCGGTTCGCTGATCGCGGCGTCGGTGCCGTTGCTGCTGGCCGGGACCACGGTGGTCGCCGCGTTCGGGCTGCTGGGGCTGGTCGGCACCTGGGTACCGGTGAACAGCGCGACGTCGTCGATGATCCTGCTGATCGGCATCGCCGTCGGGATCGACTACTCGCTGTTCTACCTGCGCCGCGAACGCGAGGAACGCGCGGCGGGCCGGTCGGTGGCCGAGGCGCTGCGGATCAGCGCCCGCACCTCCGGCCGGGTCGTCCTGGTGGCCGGGCTGACGGTGATGCTGTGCGTCGCGGGCCTGCTGTTCACCGGTCTGGACAACTTCCGCGGCCTCACCGTCGGCACCGCGCTGGTGGTGGGCCTGGCCGTGCTCGGATCGGTCACCGCCCTGCCCGCGTTGCTGTCGCTGCTGGGCCCGTGGGTGGACCGGGTGCGCGTGCCGTTCCTGCGCCGCACGCACGTGCGCGAGTCACGGCTGTGGACCGCCGTCGCGCGTGTGGTGGTCCGCCGCCCGTGGCTGTGGGGCGGGCTCGCCGCGCTGTCGCTGGTGGTGCTGACGATTCCCGCGCTGGACATGCGGTTGCAGGACGCGGGCGCGGTGAACAGCCTGCCGCGCACGGTCGCCGCGGTCGACGGCGCAATCCGCATGCAGGAGGCGTTCCCCGGCACCCCGACGCCCGCCCAGGTCGTGCTGTGGGGGCAGGTGGACGACGTGGACGTCGCCGCGTTGCGCCGGGAGATCGCGGCCAGCGGAGGGCTGCTGCACGAGCCGCTCACCGCGGCACGGGTGGACTCCGCGCTGGTGGTGCGGGTGCCGCTCGCCGGCACCGGGACCGACGACCTGTCCAACCGGGCCCTGGAGCACCTGCGGTCCCAGGCGCTGCCCGCCGCGTTCGGCGACGTGCCCGGAGTGTCGTACGCGGTCTCGGGGAAGACGGCGTTCGCCCACGACTTCACCGCGCAGATCCGGTCCACCACACCGCTGGTGTTCGGGTTCGTGCTGCTGCTCGCGTTCGTGCTGCTGGTCGTGGCGTTCCGCGCGCTGGCCATCCCGCTGATCTCCATCGGCCTGAACGTGCTGTCGATCGGCGCGGCCTACGGGGTGCTCACGTGGGTGTTCCAGGACGGGCACCTGGAGTCGGCGCTCGGCTTCACGTCCTACGGCGGCGTGGTCGGGTGGCTGCCGCTGTTCATGTTCGTGCTGCTGTTCGGGCTGAGCATGGACTACCACATCTTCATCCTCAGCCGGATTCGCGAGCGCTGGTTCGGTGGTGCCGACGCGCGCGCCGCCGTCGTCGGGGGAGTGGGCAGCAGCGCCGGGGTGGTCACCAGCGCCGCGGTGATCATGACCGCGGTGTTCGCCGTCTTCGTCACGCTCAGCGCCATCGAGTACAAGATGCTCGGCGTCGGGATGGCCGTGGCGATCCTCGTCGACGCCACCGTCGTGCGCGGTGTGCTGCTGCCCGCGGCCATGGCGGTGCTGGGCGAGCGCGCCTGGGTGCTGCCCGGTGGCCTGGGGCGGTTCTCGCACGTTCCCCGGCTGGCCGGCGGCGCTTCGCCGCAGCCGGTGGCCGCGCGCCTCGGCTCCGGATAGTTCGCGTATAGACGCAGTATTGGGCCCGCGAGAACTGTTCAGGCGACCGGAGACGATCACCTGAGGAGTTCTCGTGGCCGAGGAACAGGACGACAAGCAGACCTACCGCGTCGTGCTCAACGACGAGGAGCAGTACTCGATCTGGCCTGCCGACCGGGACCTGCCCGCCGGATGGCGCGCGGACGGCACCGAGGGTTCTCGGACCGACTGCCTCGCGCACATCGGTGAGGTGTGGACGGACATGCGCCCGCTCAGCCTCCGCCGCCGCATGGCGGAAGCAGCGCACTAGTCCACACGATCGGGAGGACAGGTCGACCATGAGCACCGGCGAGATCGAGCACACGAGCACCTCCGCCGACAGGGACGAGCTCCTGCGCCGGTGGCTCAGCGGCGGCGTGCGGGGCAGGCGGCGGACGATGGGGCGGGCGGACCGGTTCGCGCCGCTGCCGCTGTCGCACGGGCAGCGGCAGATGTGGTTCCTCAACCGGCTGGACCCCGGCAGCGCCGAGTACCTGGTGCCGCTGGCGTTCCGGTTGCGCGGACCGCTGGACGTCACCGCGCTGGAACGGGCCTGGGAGCACGTCGTCGCCCGGCACGAGGTCCTGCGCACGCGGTACGCGGTGAACGGCACCGAGCCCGTGCAGGTGATCGACCCGCCCGCGCCGGTCGCGCTGCCGGTCACGCGGGTGTCCGATGTGGACGAGGCGGTGGGCGAGGAGGCCGTCGCGCCGTTCGACCTCGAACACGACTGGCCGGTGCGCGCGAAGCTGTGGCGCACCGGGCCCGAGGACCACGTGCTGACGCTCGTCTTCCACCACGTGGCGTTCGACGCCTGGTCCACGCGCGTCGTCGGCGAGGAGCTGGAGGCGCTCTACACGGCGTTCACGCGCGGTGAGCCCGCGCCGTTGCCGCCGGTGCCGACCCAGTATGCGGACTACGCCGTGTGGCAGCGCGAGGACCCGGCCCTGGAGCAGCAGCTCGCCTACTGGCACGAGCAGCTCGCCGGCATCGAGGTGGCCGACCTGCCCGCCGACCTGCCGCGGCCCGCGGTGCGCGACGCCGCCGGTGACGCCGTGGAGTTCGCGGTGCCGGCCGAGGTCGCCGGCAGGATCAGGGCGGTGGCCAAGGAGTACGGCACGACGCCGTTCGTCGTGCTCCTCACGGCCTTCCAGGTGCTGATGGCCCGCTACACCGGCCGCTCCGACGTGCCGGTCGGCACCACCGTGTCCGGCCGGACCCGGCCAGAGCTGCAGGGCATGATCGGCTACGGCGTCAACAACCTCGTGCTGCGCGCGCGGTGGGAGGGCGACCCGTCCTTCCGCGACCTGCTCGTCCAGGCACGCGGCACGCTCGCCGACGCCTACGACCACCAGGCCGTGCCCTTCGCCCGGCTCGTCGACGACCTGCAGCCCGAGCGGGACATGTCCCGCACCCCGCTGTACCAGGTCGCGTTCACCATGCACGACCGCGGCGGCGCGCCGTTCGGGCTGCCCGGCGTCACCGTCGAGCCGCGCACCGCCACCGGGCGGGTGGCCAAGTGCGACCTCGAACTGCAGATCAACGACCTGCCCGACGCCTCGTTCGCGGGGCAGCTGGTGTACGCGACGTCGGTGTTCCACGAGGAGACCGTGCAGCGCGCCGCCGGGCACCTGGTGCGGTTGCTGGAGTCCGCGCTGGCCGACACCGCGCTTCCGGTGTCCCGCCTGAACATCCTTGACGACGCGGAGTACGCGCTCGTCACCGGCGTGGTGCCCGGTCTGGGCAGCCCGGTGACCGACTGCGTGCACACCCTGTTCGAGGAGCAGGCCGCCCGCACGCCGAACGCCGTGGCGATCGTCGCCGGCTGCACCAGGCTGACCTACGCCGAGCTCAACGCCCGCGCCAACCGGCTGGCGCACCACCTGCGCGACCTCGGCGCCGGGCCGGAGACGCTGGTCGGCGTGCGCCTGGAACGCGGGCCCGACCTGCTGCCGGCCCTGCTCGGCGTGCTGAAGTCCGGCGCGGGCTACCTGCCGCTGGACCCGGTGAACCCGGAGGACCGGCTGCGGTACGTGCAGGCCGACGCGGACGTGTCCGTCGTGGTCGACGAGGAGCTGCTCGCCGCACTGCCGGACGGGCCAGACACCAACCCCGTGAACCGGTCCGCTCCCGACAACGTCGTCTACACGATCTACACCTCCGGCTCCACCGGCAAGCCCAAGGGCTGCGTGCTCACCCACGCCAACGTCGTGCGGCTCATGCGCACCGCCCAGGAGCACTACGAGTTCAACGAGTCCGACGTGTGGTCGATGTTCCACTCCTATGCGTTCGACGTGTCGGTGTTCGAGATGTGGGGCGCGCTGCTGCACGGCGGCACCCTCGTCGTCGTGCCGCGGGAGGTGACGCGGTCACCGGAGGACTTCCTGGACCTGCTGGTGGACAACGAGGTCACCGTGCTGAGCCAGACGCCGTCGGCGTTCCGCTCGCTCGTGTCCGCCGCCGCCGACGGCGACTCGCGCATCGACCGGCTGGTGCTGCGGGCGGTGATCTTCGCGGGCGAGAAGCTGGAGATGCCCGAGCTGCGGCCGTGGACCGACCGGCGCGGCCTGGACGAGCCGGTGCTCGCCAACATGTACGGCATCACCGAGACCACCGTGCACACCACGTTCTACGAGGTGCGGCCGGGAGACCTGGAGCTGTCGGCCGGCAACCCGATCGGGCGGCCGCTGGGCGACCTGAACGTGTACCTGCTCGACGCGCACGGCGGGCTGGTCCCCGTCGGCGTGCCCGGTGAGATCCACGTCGGCGGCCCCGGTGTGGCCCGCGGGTACCTGAACCGGCCGGAGCTGACCGCCGAGCGGTTCGTGCCGAACCCGTTCGGGCCGCCCGGCTCGCGGCTGTACCGCAGCGGTGACCTCGCACGGCGCCGCCCGGACGGCAGCCTGGACTTCCTCGGACGCGCCGACCACCAGGTCAAGATCCGCGGCTACCGCATCGAGCTCGGCGAGGTCGAGCTCGCGCTGACGGCACTGGACGACGTGCGCGACGCCGTGGTGATCGCACGCGACGAACGCCTCGTCGCCTACGTCGTGCCGGTCGCCGGAGAGCTGGACACCGCGTCGGTGCGGACGGCGCTCGGCCGCGACCTGCCGGACTACATGGTGCCGGCCGCGTTCGTGCGGCTCGACTCGATCCCGTTGACCCCGAACGGGAAGCTCGACCGCCGCGCACTGCCCGCACCCGACCTCGGCGCGTTCGCCCACGGCGAGTACGTGGCGCCGCGCACGCCGGTCGAGGAGCAGGTGGCCGCGGTGTGGGCGACGGCGCTGGAGGTGGAGCGCGTCGGTGTCCACGACGGGTTCTTCGACCTCGGCGGCGACTCGATCCGGGCGGTCGCGCTGGTGGGCGCGCTGCGGGCGGAGGGCTTCGACCTCGCCGTGCGCGACGTGTTCGAGCGCCGCACGGTCGCCGAGCTGTGCGAGCTGCTGACCGGCCGCACCGCCCTGGTCGCCGCGGACGACGCGCTGGTGGAACCGTTCGCGCTGATCTCGGCGCAGGACCGGGCTGCCCTGCCGGACGGCGTCGTCGACGCCTACCCGCTGTCGCAGATCCAGACCGGCATGGTCATCGAGATGCTGGCCGACGACAGCAAGAACAACTACCACAACTGCTCCTGCTTCCGGATCCTCGACGACCGCCCGTTCTCGTGGGAGGCCTTCGAACGCGCCGCGCGGATCGTGGTGGAGCGCCACGACATGCTGCGCACGAGCGTGCACCTCACCGACTACTCGGTGCCGCTGCAGCTGGTCCACGCCACCGCGACCATGGAGGTCGGTCAGCGCGACCTCGGCCACCTCGACGAGGAGGGCCAGCTCGCGACGCTGCGGGAGTGGGTGCGCGAGCAGCGCGCCACGCCGTTCGACCTCACCGAGCCCACGCTCATGCGGTTCCACGCCCACCTCACCGGCACCGACCGGTGGTGGATCTCCATCACCGAGTGCCACCCGGTGATGGAGGGCTGGAGCTACCACTCGCTGCTGATGGAGCTGCTGCGGTTGTACCGCTCGATCCGCGACGGCGTGGAACCCGAGCCCCACGACCGCCCCGGCGTGCGGTTCGCCGACTCGGTCGCGGCGGAGCTGGACTCGCTGGAGTCCGGTGTGGACGGTGCGTACTGGCGCTCCGTCGTCACCCGCTACCCGAAGGTCACGCTGCCGGCGGGCTGGGGCGAGGAGCCGGGGACGACGCACCACGTGCGGGTCTCGTGGGAGGACCTGGAGCTCGGTCTGCGGGCGCTGGCCGCGGACGCCGGTGCCTCGCTCAAGGCCGTCATGCTGTCGGCCTACCTCAAGGTGATGAGCCAGCTGACCGACCTGCCGTCGTTCCACGGCGGCCTGGTCTACGACGTGCGGCCCGAGGTGCTCGGCGCCGACCGGGTGTTCGGCATGTACCTCAACACGCTGCCGCTGCCGTTCGACCGCGGCGCGCCCTCGTGGCTCGACCTGGTGCGGCAGGTGTTCGCGCAGGAGGTCGAGTCCTGGGAGCACCGCCGGTACCCGCTGCCCGCGGTGCAACGCGAGTACGGCGCGGCCCAGCTGATCGACGTCTTCTTCAACTACCAGGACTTCCGCCAGGTGGACACCGGGCTGGTGGACGCCTCCGTCGGCATCGACGACAGCCCCACCGAGTTCCCGCTCACGATCTCCTCGCGCAACAAGCACATCTTCCTCACCGCCGCCTCGTCGTCGCTGAGCCTCGCCAACACCGAGCGCATCGCGGCGATGTTCCGCGCGGTGCTCGCGGACATGGCCGCTGACCCGGCGCGCGACGCCCAGAAGACGTTCGTCGCACCGGAGGAGACCGCGCGGACGCTGGGGGAGTGGGCGGTCAACCCCGCCCCCGCGGTCGAGAAGTGCACCTACGAGCTGTTCGAGGACCAGGTCGCCCGCACGCCGGACGCCGTCGCCGTCACCGACGGAACCCGGCAACTGTCCTACGTGGAGCTGGACGCGCTCGCCAACCGGTACGCGCACCGGCTGCGCGGCATGGGCGTCGGTACCGAGTCCGTGGTCGGCGTGCTGCTCGACCGCGGCCCCGACCTGCTGGCGTGCCTGCTGGGCGTGTGGAAGGCGGGTGCGGCGTACCTGCCGATGGACCCGTCGTTCCCGGCCGGCCGCGTCACCGGCGCGCTCGCCGACGCCGAGGCCGCCGCGTTCGTCACGCAACCCGGGTACACCAACGACTTCGCCGGCCCGACGCTCCTCGTCGGCGTGGACGACGTCTCGGCCGAACCGGCGACCGCTCCCCAGCGGGTCGCCGACCTCGACCGGCTCGCCTACGTGATCTACACGTCCGGCTCGACCGGCCGGCCCAAGGGCGTCCAGGTGCCGCACCGCGGCCTGGTCAACCACGTGTGGTGGGCCGTGCAGGAGCTGGCGTCGCAGGGCACCGGTGGCGCGCCGCTGTTCTCGTCGATCGCCTTCGACCTCGTGGTGCCGAACCTGTGGGCGCCGGTGCTGGCCGGGCAGGCCGTGCACATGGTGCCGCAGGACACCGACCTGGCCGCGCTGGGTGAGGCGCTGTCCGGCCCGTACAGCTTCATCAAGCTCACGCCCGCGCACCTGGAGGTGCTGACCCACCAGCTGCCGCCCGAGCAGGCCAACGCGCTCGCGTCGGTGCTGGTGGTCGCGGGTGAGGCGCTGACCCGCCGGGTCGTCACGGCGTGGCGCGAGCTGGCGCCGGACGTGCGGCTGGTCAACGAGTACGGCCCGACCGAGACGTCCGTCGGAACGTGCACCCACCCCGTCGAGGGCCCGATCACCGCGGAGGTCCAGCCCATCGGGCGGCCGCTGCCCAACGTGACGATGTACGTGCTGGACCACCGGCTGGAGCCGGTGCCCGTGGGCGTGCCCGGCGAGCTGTACGTCGGCGGCACGGGTGTCGCACGCGGCTACGCCGACCGGCCGGAGCTCACCGCGGAACGCTTCCTGCCCGACCCGTATGGGCCGCCGGGAGCGCGGCTGTACCGCAGCGGCGACGTCGTCCGCGTGCTGCCCACCGGTGACGTGGACTTCCTGGGCCGCGGCGACGGCCAGGTCAAGATCCGCGGCTACCGGGTGGAGCTCGGCGAGATCGAGGCCAGGATCGCCGAGGACCCGCGCGTCACGGACGTGCGCGTGGTGCTGCGCGAGGACAACCCAGGTGAGAAGCAGCTCGTGGCCTACCTGGTCGGCGCGGACGCCGACCCGCAGGAGCTGCGCGCGCTGCTGGAACCCGTGCTGCCCACCTACATGGTGCCGTCGGCGTTCGTCCAGCTCGACGCCATCCCGTTGAACGCCAACGGCAAGGTCGACCGGGCCGCGCTGCCCGCACCCGGCGCGGACGCGTTCGCGCGGGCAGTGAGCGTGGCACCCAGGACACCGCTGGAGGAGCGGGTCGCCGCGGTGTGGCACGACGTGCTCGGCGCCGACTTCGGCGTGCACGACGACTTCTTCGACCTGGGCGGCGACTCGATCCGCGCGGTCGCGCTGATCGGCGCGCTGCGGGCCTCCGGGTTCGACGTGTCCGTGAAGGACGTGTTCGGGCACCGCACGGTCGCGGCGCTGTGCGAGCGGCTGTCCGGCCGCGCCGCGGTGTCGGAGGAGACCTTCGTCGAGCCGTTCGCGCTGATCAGCGCGGAGGACAGGGTGGCGCTGCCGGACGGCGTCGTCGACGCGTACCCGTTGTCGCAGGTGCAGACCGGCATGCTGGTCGAGATGCTGGCCGACCCCGGTCGCAGCAACTACCACAACGTCAACGTCTACACCGTGCACGACGACCGGCCGTTCGACGTGCTGGCGTTCGCCCGCGCGGTGCGGATCGTCGTGGCACGGCACGACGTGCTGCGCACCAGCGTGCACCTGACCGGTTTCTCGGTGCCGCTGCAGCTCGTGCACTGGGTCACCGAGACGCCGATCGGCCGGTTCGACCTGCGCCACCTCGACGTGCGCGACCGGCGGGCCGCGGTGTCGGACTTCGTCGCCGCCGAACGCGCGGACGTGTTCGACCTCGCCGCCGGCACACCGCTGCTGCGGGTCAGCGCACACCTCATGACCGACGACGAGTGGCTGTGCTCGTTCACCCAGAACCACGCGGTGATGGACGGCTGGAGCAACCAGCTGTTCCTGATGGAGCTCGTCGAGGTCTACCGGCGGGTCCGCGACGGCCAGGAGCCCGACCGGTACGAGCCGGTCCCGGTGCGGTACGCGGACTTCGTGGCAGCCGAGCTGAGGTCGCTGGAGTCGCGGGAGGACGCCGGGTACTGGCAGCGGCTCGTCGACGAGCACGCCAAGTTCGAGATCCCCGCCGGCTGGCACGGTGACCGCACCGCCCCGGTGGCACCCGTGCGCGCCGGCACCGACTTCGGCGACCTCGCGGACGGGCTGCGCGCTCTGGCGTCGGCGGCGAAGGTGTCGATGAAGAGCGTGCTCGTCGCCGCGCACGTCAAGGTGATGAGCCAGCTCACCGGCGAGACCGCGTTCCACACCGGGCTCGTCACGCACTCCCGGCCGGAGGCGCCCGGCGCGGACCGGCTGTACGGCAACTTCCTCAACACCCTGCCGTTCCCCGCCGACCGCTCCGCGCGCACCTGGCGCGAGCTGGTGCGGCAGGTGTCCGACCGGGAGATCGAGGCCTGGGCGCACCGGCACTACCCGATGCCCGCCATCCGCGGGCACGGCGGCCGGCTCGTGGACGTGTTCTTCGGGTTCCTCGACTTCCACCGGCTGGACGCGCGGGTCGCCGAGGACGGCTGGGGCTTCAACGACGCGCCCAACGAGTTCGCGCTCGCGATCACGACGCTCGGCGGTCTGCTCGCCATCACCACGAACTCGCACGTCCTCAGCCAGGACAACGCCGACCGCGTGGCCGGGATGTTCCGCGCCGTGCTGACGTCCATGGCGGCCGAGGTGGACGGCGACGCACGGGCGGTGTACCTGCCGGAGGGCGAGCGGGACCGGCTCCTGGAGCTCGGCGGCACCAGCCCGGTGCCCGTGGTGAAGTGCGTGCACGAACTGTTCGAGGACCAGGTCGCGCGCACGCCGGACGCGGTGGCCGTGGTCGCCGGCGAGGTGTCGCTGACCTACGCGGAGCTCAACGCGCGGGCCAACCGGTGGGCGCACCACCTGCGTTCGCTCGGCGCGGGACCGGAGCAGCTGGTGGGCGTCTCGCTCGACCGCGGCCCCGGCCTGCTGCCCGCACTGCTGGGCGTGCTGAAGTCCGGTGCGGGCTACCTGCCACTGGACCCGGTGAACCCGCCGGAGCGGCTGGAGCACATCCGCGAGGACGCCGGCGTCTCCATCGTGATCACCTCGCCCGAGGTGCCGGAGGGACCGGAGACCAACCCCGTCACGGTGTCCGGCCCGGACAACGTCATCTACACGATCTACACCTCCGGGTCGACCGGTAAGCCCAAGGGCTGCGTGCTGACCCACCGCAACGTCGTGCGCTTGATGGCAACCGCTCAGGAGCACTACGCGTTCGACGAGTCGGATGTGTTCTCGTTGTTCCACTCGTATGCGTTCGACGTGTCGGTGTTCGAGATGTGGGGTGCGTTGCTGCACGGCGGCACGCTTGTGGTGGTGCCGCGTGAGGTGACGCGGTCGCCGGAGGACTTCCTCGATCTGGTGGTGGATACCGGGGTCACGGTGCTGAGCCAGACGCCGTCGGCGTTCCGGTCCATCGACCCCGAGGACCCGCGCACCGGCCGGTGGTCGGTGCGGACGGTGGTCTTCGCCGGTGAGAAGCTGGAGATCGGCGAGCTGCGGCCGTGGCTGGACCGGGTCGCCCTGGTCAACATGTACGGCATCACCGAGACGACCGTGCACACGACCTACCACCGCGTCGCCGCGGCGGATCTGGCCGGTGGCAACGCCATCGGCTCGCCGTTGCGCGACCTGTCGGTGCACCTGCTGGACCCGCACGGGCAGCTCGTGCCGTTCGGGGTGCCGGGCGAGATCCACGTCGGCGGTCCCGGTGTGGCCCGCGGGTACCTGAACCGGCCGGAGCTGACCGCCGAGCGGTTCGTGCCGGACCCCTTCGGTGCGCCCGGCTCGCGGCTGTACCGCAGCGGTGACCTCGCGCGGCGTCGCCCGGACGGGAGCCTGGACTTCCTCGGACGCGCCGACCACCAGGTCAAGATCCGCGGCTACCGCGTGGAGCTGGGCGAGATCGAGGTCGCGCTCAGCTCGCTGCCCGGCGTGCGGGAGGCCGTCGTGGTCGTGCGCGACGACCGGCTCGTCGCCTACGTCGTCGGCGCGGACGGGACCGACCTGCGCCCGGCGCTGGCCAGGAACCTGCCGGACTACATGGTGCCGTCGGCGTTCGTGCCGCTCGACGCCATCCCGTTGACCGCCAACGGCAAGCTCGACCGGCGCGCACTGCCCGACCCGGACGCCGGCGCGTTCGCGGGCACCGGTCACGTCGCCCCGCGCACCCCCGTGGAGGAGCGGATCGCCGCGGTGTGGCGGGACGTGCTGAAGCTCGACCGCGTGGGCGTCCACGACGGGTTCTTCGAGGTGGGCGGTGACTCGATCCGCGCGGTGCGGCTGGTGGGCGCGCTGCGTGCGGGAGGCGTCGACCTGTCCGTGCCCGAGGTGTTCGAGCACCGCACGATCGCCGGCCTCGCCTCGATCGCGTCCGGACGCGCGGACGTCACCGCACGTGGACCGGTCGAGCCGTTCGAGCTGGTCAGCGCGGCGGACCGGGCGAAGGTGCCCGCGGGTGCCGCCGACGCGTACCCGATGTCGCAGGTGCAGACCGGCATGATCGTCGAGCTGCTGACCGAGGACGACGCCTACCGCAGCTTCGCCTCCTACCGGATCGCCGGGCCGTTCTCGGCGGACGCCCTGCGCGCGGCGGCGCGGATCGTGGTGGCACGGCACGACCTGCTGCGGACCTCGTTCGACCTCTACACGTACTCCGTCCCGATGCAGGTCGTGCACGCCGAGGTCGACGTCCCGGTGACCGTGCACGAGGTGCACGGCGAGGACGCGTTGATGGAGTCGCTGCTCGCCCAGCGCAACGCGACCTTCGACCTGGACTCGGCGCCGCTGCTGAAGATCGCCGCGCACCTCACCGGTGACGACGGCTGGTGGCTCTCGCTGTGCCGGCCGCACGCGATCGTCGAGGGCTGGAGCCACAACTGGCTGCTCGCCGAGCTGGTCGACTGCTACCGGCGGCTGCGCGACGGCCTCGCGCCGGCACCGCACACCCCGCCCGGTGTGCGGTACGCCGACTACATCGCCGCCGAGCTGGCGTCACTGGAGTCCGAAGAGGACGCCGCCTTCTGGCGTGATGTCGTGCACGCGCACGCCCCGGTGACGCTGCCGGAGCCGTGGCGCGGCGAGGAACCCGGCGAGAGCTACGACGTGCCGGTGGCGCTGGACGAGCAGGCGCTGACGGCGGTCGCGGCCGAGCTGCGCGTGTCGGTGAAGACCGTGCTGCTCGCCGCGCACGTCAAGGTGATGGGGCAGCTGACCGGGGCACCGGCGTTCCACGTCGGCCTGGTGTGCGACGCGCGGCCGGAGCTCGACGGCGCCGACCGCGTCTACGGCATGCACCTCAACACCGTGCCGTTCCCGGCGGACCGGTCCGCGACGACGTGGCGCGAGCTGGTGCTGCGGGTGTTCGACCGCGAGGTCGAGCTGTGGCCGCACCGCCGTTACCCGATGCCCGCGATCCAGCGCGCCTGGCCGGGCGGACGGCTCGTGGACGTCGCGTTCAACTACGTCGACCTGCGGCACGAGGAGTCCGCCGGCGAGGACGTCGAGTCCCGGTACGCGGTGTCGCAGACCGAGTTCGGCCTCACGCTGCACTGCCGCCCGAACCGCCTGAACCTCACCGCGAACACCGCCGTGCTGTCCCGTGCGGACGGTGCGCGGCTCGGCGAGATGTACGCGGCGGTGCTCGACGCGATGACCGCCGACCTCGACGGTGACGCCCGCACGACCCACCTGCCCACCGGGGAACGCGCCCGCCTGCTCATCGAGGCGTCGGCGACCGAGCGGGAACCGGTCGACCTGTGCGTGCAGCAGGAGTTCGAGCGCCGGGTCGCGCTCGCCCCGGACGCCATCGCCCTGACCTCCGACGACTACGCGGCGACCTACGCCGACCTCAACGCACGCGTCAACCGGTTGGCGCACCACCTGACCGGCCTCGGCGTCGGACCCGAGACGGTCGTCGCGATCTGCCTGGAGCGCTCACCGGAGCTGGTCACCGCCGTGCTCGCGGTGCTCAAGGCGGGCGGCGCCTACCTGCCGCTCGACCCGGAGACCCCGCCCGCGCGCCTGGAGTTCATGCACTCCGACGCCGGCGCGCGGCTCCTGGTCACGCGGAGCTCCCTGCTGGACCGGGTGTCGCACGAGACGGTCGTCCTGGTCGACGAGCCCGCACTGCAGGACCTGCCCGACACCGACCCCGCCCCGCGGGCCACGCAGGACAACCTCGCGTACGTCATCTACACGTCCGGGTCCACCGGCCGGCCCAAGGGCGTGATGGTGCGCCGCGGCGGCATGGGCAACCACCTGCTCGCCAAGGTCGAGGACCTCGGGCTCACCGAGCGGGACAGCGTGGTGCAGAACGCCTCGCCGTCGTTCGACATCTCGGTGTGGCAGATGCTCGCACCGCTGGTCGTCGGCG
This sequence comes from Lentzea sp. NPDC036955, assembly GCF_055608005.1. Classification (NCBI taxonomy): domain Bacteria; kingdom Bacillati; phylum Actinomycetota; class Actinomycetes; order Pseudonocardiales; family Pseudonocardiaceae; genus Lentzea; species Lentzea sp. NPDC036955. The sequence continues at coordinate 504,508 of NZ_JBVJRC010000002.1, forward strand.
GCGAGGTCCGGGTCGTGGACGGCGACACGGCGCTCGACCCGGACGCGCTGTTCGGCCTCGTGGCGCAGGAGCGGATCACCGTGCTGGAGGTCGTGCCCTCGCTGCTGCGCACCGCGCTGGACAGCACGGGCGCGGACGGCACCGGGCTGCCTCCGCTGCCGCACCTGCGGTGGCTGATGGTGACCGGTGAGGCGCTGCCGGCGGAGCTGTGCCCGCGGTGGTTCACCCGGTACCCGCGCATCCCGCTGGTCAACGCCTACGGCCCGACCGAGTGCTCGGACGACGTGACGCACGCGTTCCTGACCGAGCGGCTGCACGGACGGCGCGTGCCGATCGGTGAGGCCGTCCGCAACACCCGCCTCTACGTGCTGGACGCCCGGCTGGAGCCGGTGCCCTCCGGTGTCGCGGGCGAGCTGTACGTCGGCGGGCTCGGCGTCGGTCGCGGCTACCTGAACCGGCCGGACCTCACCGCGGAGAAGTTCGTGCCCGACCCGTTCGGCCCGGCGGGCGCGCGGCTCTACCGCACCGGTGACCTCGCGAGCTGGCGGCCGGACGGCGCACTGGACTTCCTCGGCCGGATCGACGACCAGGTGAAGGTGCGCGGCCACCGGATCGAGCTGGGCGAGATCGAGGCGGAGCTCTCGGCGTTCGACGAGGTCCGCGAGGCGCTGGTGGTCGTGCGCGACGACCGGCTGGTGGCCTACTACACCGGTGGGTCACCGGCGCGGGAGGAGCTGCGCGACCGGCTCGCCCGCACGTTGCCCGACTACATGGTGCCGGCGGCGTTCGTGCGGCTCGACGAGTTCCCGTTGACGCCCAACGGCAAGCACGACCGCAAGGCGCTGCCCGAACCCGGTGACGACGCGTTCGCCCGCGGCGAGCACCTCGCGCCGCGCACGGAGACCGAGGCCCGCGTCGCCGAGATCTGGCGGACCGCGCTCGGACTCGACCGAGTAGGCGTGCGGGACGGGTTCTTCGACATCGGCGGTGACTCGATCCGCGCGGTCGGACTGGTCGGCGCGTTGCGGGCCGAGGGCTTCGACGTCGCCGTGCGGGACGTCTTCGAGGCGCGCACGGTCGAGAACCTGTGCCGGCTGTTCACCGGTCGCGGCGTGGCGGCCGAGCAGGAGTACGTCGAGCCGTTCGCGCTGGTCTCGGCGGAGGACCGGGCGTTGCTGCCCGCGGACGTCGTCGACGCCTACCCGGTGGGCCGCACCCAGCTCGGCATGATCATCGAGATGCTGGCCGACGACGGCAGGCACCCGTACCACATCATCAACACGTTCCGGGTGACCGAACCCGAGCCGCTCGACCCCGCCGCGCTCACGGCGGCCGCCCGCGTGCTGGCCGACCGGCACGAGGTGCTGCGCACGTCGTTCCGGCTCACCGGCTTCTCCGAGCCGCTGCAGCTCGTGCACGGCAGCGCCGACCTGCCGGTCGAGCTCCGCGACGTGCGCGGACTGTCCGAAGAGGACCTGGTCGGCGTCAGGCAGGAGCTGGCGGCCGAGCAGCGCGCCGCGGTGTTCGACGTCGCGAGGGCACCGCTCATGCGGATCATCGCGCACGTCGAGGCCGACGACGCGTGGTGGGTGACCTTCACCCAATCGCACGCGATCACCGAGGGCTGGAGCTACCACCTGCTGCTCATGGAGCTGCTGGACGTCTACCGGGCGATCCGCGACGGCGCCGAACCCGAGCCGTACGACCGGCCGCGGGTGCGGTTCGCCGACACGATCGCCGGTGAGCTGGCGGCACTGGGCTCCGCGGCGGACCGGGCCTACTGGCAGCGCGTCACCGGCACGCAGGCGCCGGTGGTCATGCCACCGGAGTGGGCCGGCGACTCCGACGAGCGCGTCTACGTCGAGGTGCCGTTCGACGACCTCGGCGCCGCCCTGCGCTCGGCGGCCAGCGCCGCCGGTGTGTCGATGAAGAGCGTGCTGCTGGCCGCGCACCTCAAGGTGATGGGCCAGGTCACCGACGAACCGGCGTACCACACCGGCCTGGTGTGCGACGTCCGCCCGGAGGTGCTCGGCGCGGACCGGGTGCCCGGCATGTACCTCAACACCCTGCCGATGGGCGTCGACCGGTCGGCGCGGACGTGGCGCGAGCTGCTGACGCAGGTGTTCGACGCCGAGGTCGAGCTGTGGGCGCACCGGCGGTACCCGATGCCCGCGGTCCAGCACGACTGGGGCGGCGGCCGGCTGATCAACGTGCTGTTCAACTACCTCGACTTCCACCACGTCGACACCGACCGCGTCGCGACCGGCACCCGGATGAACATCGGCCCCAACGAGTTCGACCTGTCGATCTTCAACCGCGGCGACCGGCTCTGGGTGAACTCGCACGAACGCGTGCTCAGCCGCGCCAACACCGAACGCCTCGCCGGCATGTACCGCGCGGTGCTCGAAGCCATCGCGTCCGACGTGGACGGTGACGCGCGGGCCGTGCACCTGCCGGCCGGTGAACGGGAACGGCTGCTCGGCTTCACCGACGCCGTCGCGGAACCGGTGTCGTCCTGCGTGCACGAGCTGTTCGAGCAGCAGGCGGCGCGCACCCCCGACGCGGTGGCCGTGGTCGCCGGCGGGGTGTCGCTGACCTACGCCGAGCTCAACGCGCGGGCCAACCGCCTGGCGCACCACCTGCGTTCCCTGGGCGCCGGGCCGGAGCAGCTCGTCGGCGTGTGCCTCGACCGCGGTCCCGACCTGCTGCCCGCACTGCTGGGCGTGCTCAAGTCGGGCGCGGGCTACCTGCCGCTGGACCCGGTGAACCCGCCGGAGCGGCTGGAGTACGTCCGCGAGGACGCCGGCGTCTCGATCGTGGTGGACGCGGAGATGCTGGCCGCTCTGCCCGAGGGGCCGGACGCGAACCCCGTGTCGCTGACGGTGCCGGACAACCTGATCTACACGATCTACACCTCGGGTTCGACCGGCAAGCCGAAGGGCGTCTGCCTGACCCACAGCAACGTCGTGCGGTTGATGGCGACGGCGCAGGAGCACTACGCGTTCGACGAGTCGGATGTCTTTTCGTTGTTCCACTCGTATGCGTTCGACGTGTCGGTGTTCGAGATGTGGGGTGCACTGCTGCACGGCGGCACGCTTGTGGTGGTGCCGCGTGAGGTCACCCGCTCGCCGGAGGACTTCCTGGACCTGTTGGTGGACACCGGGGTCACGGTGCTGAGCCAGACGCCGTCGGCGTTCCGGTCCATCGTCGCGTTCGCGGACGACCCGCGGATCACGCGGCTGTCGGTGCGCGCGGTGGTCTTCGCCGGTGAGAAGCTGGAGATCGGCGAGCTGCGGCCGTGGGTCGAGCGCGTCGGGCTCGGGCGGGTCGCGCTGGTGAACATGTACGGCATCACCGAGACGACCGTGCACACGACCTACCACCGGCTGTCCAAGAAGGACACGCTGCCCGGCGCGGGCAACCCCATCGGCCGACCGCTGAGCGACCTCGCCGTGCACCTGCTGGACGCGCACGGCAACCTCGTGCCGATCGGCACCCGCGGCGAGATCCACGTCGGTGGCCCCGGCGTGGCCCGCGGCTACCTGAACCGGCCGGAGCTGACCGCCGAGCGGTTCGTGCCGGACCCGTTCGGACCGCCCGGATCGCGGCTGTACCGCAGCGGCGACCTGGCCCTGCGGCGACCGGACGGCAGCCTCGGCTTCGCCGGCCGGGCCGACGACCAGGTCAAGATCCGCGGCTACCGGGTCGAGCTGGGCGAGATCGAGGCGGCACTGGTCGCTCACCCGGACGTGCGTGACGCGGTGGTCGTGCTGCGCGACGAGTCGCTGGTCGGCTACGTCGTGCCCGCGGGTGACCCGGCCGGACTGGACGCTGCCGCAGACCCGGCCGGGCCGAACCCCACCGGCCTCGACCCCGCCGACCTGCGGGCCTGGCTCGGCCGCACGTTGCCGGACTACATGGTCCCGGCCGCCTACCCGGTGCTCGACCGGATTCCGCTGACCCCCAACGGGAAGCTGGACAAGCGGGCACTGCCCGCACCGGACCGGGGCGCGTTCGCCGGTGCCGAGTTCGTCGCCCCGCGCACGCCGGTCGAGGAACGGGTCGTGGCGATCTGGCGCGCGGTGCTCGGCGTCGACCGGGTCGGGCTGGCCGACAGCTTCTTCGACCTGGGCGGGGACTCGATCCGCGCCGTGATGGTCGTGGGGGAGATGAAGGCCGCCGGGATCGCGGTGACCGCCCTCGACGTGCTGCGGCACCAGACGATCGCCGCGGTGCTGGCGCTGTCGTCCCACGACGCCGGTGCCGAGCCGGTCGAACCGTTCGCGTTGCTCTCCGACGCCGACCGGTCGCTGCTGCCGGACGGGCTGGTGGACGCCTACCCGCTGACCCAGCCGCAGACCGGCATGCTGGTGGAGATGCTGGCCGGGGACGGCCCGCGCAGCTACCACCGGGTGGCGTCGGCGCGGATCACCGAACCGTTCTCCCGCGACGCCCTGCACCGCGCCCTCCACCTGCTCGTGTCACGGCACGAGGCGCTGCGGACGTCGGTGGACCTCGACCGGTGCTCGGTGCCGGTGCAGCTGGTGCACGCCTCGGCCGAGGTGCCGTTGAAGGTGGTGGACCTGACCACGGCCGCTGACGCGGACGAGCAGGTGCGCGCGGCGTTGCGCGGTGAGGCGGAGACCGCGATCCCGCACTCCGCGGCACCGTTGCTGCGGCTGACCGTGCACCGGCTCGCCGGCGGGCAGTGGCAGCTGACGATCACCCAGTCGCACGTGGTCATCGACGGCTGGACGTTCAGCACCCTGCGCGCCGAGCTGCTGGAGACCTACCGCGCCGTGCGCGACGGTGCCGACCTGCCCGCGTTCACGCCGTCCCGGCTGCGGTTCGCGGACACCGTCGCGGCGGAGCTGCGCGCGCTGCGGTCCACTGAGGACCGCGCGTACTGGCAGGACGTCGTCGACGGGTTCGAACCGTTCGCGCTGCCCGACGGATGGGGCGGTTCCGGTGAGGACAGCCACCTCCGCGTGCCGCTCGACGACCTGTCGGAGGGGCTGCGCGCGGTCGCCGCGGCGGCCGGGGTGCCGGTGAAGAGCGTGCTGCTGGCCGCACACCTCAAGGTGCTCAGCCAGCTCACGCCCGCGCGGCGGTTCCACTCGGGGCTCGTCACGCACTGCCGCCCGGACGGCGGCGACCGCGTCTACGGCACGCACCTCAACACCGTGCCGTTCCCGGTGGAGGTCACCTCGTCCTGGACGGACCTCGCCCGGCAGGTGTTCGACCGCGAGCTGGGGATGTGGCCGCACCGGCACTTCCCGATGCCCGCGATCCAGCACGAGCTGGCGGGCGGCGGGCGGCTCGTGCAGGTCTACTTCAGCTACGAGGACTTCGGCACGCCCGACGTGGCCGCCGATCCCGCGGAGGGCTTCAGCCACGACGAGTTCCCGCTCGCCGTGACGGCCTCCGACACCTGCCTGTTCCTGGCGTGCGACGGCGCGGTCCTCAGCCGGGCCAACGCCGAGCGGCTCGCCCAGATGTACCGGGCGGCGCTGGCGTCGGTCGTCGCGGGTGAGGACTGCGGGACCTACCTGCCCGAGGGCGAACCGGTGCTGCCGGTCGGCCCGGAGCCGGCGGTGTCCAGGCCAGCCCCCGACATGTTCGAGTCGCACGTCCGGGCAACACCGGACGCACCTGCGGTGACGTTCGAGGGCGCCACCGTGTCGTACGCCGAGCTCGACGCGCGGGCCAACCGCGTCGCCCACCTGCTCCGCGCGAAGGGCGTGGGCACCGAGTCCCTCGTGGGCGTGCTGCTGGACCGCGGGGTGGACCTCGTCGCGGCGCTGCTGGGCGTGTGGAAGGCGGGCGCGGCCTACGTGCCGGTGGACCCGTCGTTCCCGGCGGCGCGGGCGGAGGAGATGCTGCGCGGCTGTGCGGCAGTGCTCGACGCGCCGGCGCTCGACGGGCTCGACGCCTTCCCGGCGACCACGCCGGATCGTGCGACGGACCCCGGCCACCTGGCGTACGTGATCTACACGTCCGGGTCGACCGGCCGTCCCAAGGGCGTGCAGGTCACCCACGGCGGCCTGGCGAACTTCCTGGCCTACGTGCGGGCCGAGTACGTGCGCGACCGCGGTGCGCCGCTGTTCGCGTCGATCGCCTACGACATGGTCGTGTCCAACGTGCACGGACCGCTGACCGCCGGTGCGCCGCTGCACCTGGCGCCGCGCGACCTCCCGCTCGACGAGCTGGGCGACTGGCTGGTCCGGCAGGGCCCGTTCGACTTCGTCGAGCTGACCCGCAGCCACCTGGAGCTGGTCACCGGGCAGGTGCCGGGCGTGCTCGCCCGCGACCTGGTCGTCGGCGGCGAGGCCGTGTCCGGTCACGTGGTGGCGTCGGCGCGCGGCCTGGTCACCGGTCGGATCGTCAACTCCTACGGACCGACCGAGACCACGGTGACGTCCAACGAGTTCGTCGTGCCGGACGGCGCCGACGCCGTGCCGATCGGCACGCCGCTGCCCGGTGTCTCGACCTACGTCCTGGACTCCGCGCTGCGACCGGTGCCCGTCGGCGTGCCCGGCGAGCTGTACGTCGGCGGTGCCGGGGTGGCTCGCGGCTACCGGGACGAGCCCGCGATGACCGCGGACCGGTTCGTACCGGACCCGTTCGGCGCGCCCGGTTCCCGGCTCTACCGCACCGGCGACCTCGCCCGCGTGCTGCCCTCCGGTGACGTCGACTTCCTCGGCCGCGACGACGGCCAGGTGAAGATCCGCGGGTTCCGGGTGGAGCTCGGCGAGATCGAGTCGGTCCTGCGGGAACGGCTCGACGACGCCCGCGTCGTCGTGGACTCCGGCCGGCTCGTCGCCTACGTGGTGGGGGAGCGGGACGACCTGCGCCCGTGGCTCGCCTCCCGCCTGCCCGCCCACCTGGTGCCGGCCGCGTTCGTGCCGGTACCGGAGATCCCGTTGACCGCCAACGGGAAGCTCGACCTCCGCGCGTTGCCCGCGCTGGACGGGTCGGCGTTCGCGCAGCGGTCCTACCAGGAACCGATCACCGACACCGAGCAGTGGCTCGCCGACGTGTGGGCCGAGGTGCTCGGCCTGGAGCGGGTCGGTGCCGCCGACCGGTTCTTCGAGCTCGGTGGCCACTCGATCCTGGTCTTCCAGGTGATCGCGGCGGCCCGGCGCGCGGGACGGGCGCTGTCGTTGCTGGCGATGTACGCCGACGACCGCCTTTCGGCCGTGGCCGCGGCGATCGACCAGGCACGGCCGGCGCCGGTCGAACACAGCGTGGCGGACGTGAGCGTGACAGACGTGAGCGTGGCGGTGATCCGCGGTGGTGAGCTCGCCGAGGCCCGCACTCGCGGCGCGGTCAGCGCGGACACGGTGTTCCAGGTCGGTTCGCTGAGCAAGCCGGTCACCGCGTTCACCGCGCTGCGGCTGGTCCAGCAGGGCGTGCTCGACCTCGACGCGGACGTGAACACCCACCTGACGAGCTGGTCGGTCCCCGCCGACGGCCGCGTCACCCTGCGGCAGCTGCTCAGCCACCTGTCCGGGCTCGCCCCGGCGCCCAACCCGGGCTACGCCGAGCTGCCCGGACTGGCGGAACTGCTGCGGGACGTCCGGCTCGAAACGCCGCCCGGCGCGATGTTCCGCAAGGCGGACGTCAACTACACGGTCGTCGAGCAGCTCCTGGAGGACGTCACCGGCCGGCCGTTCGCCGAGCTGGTGCGGGAGCTGGTGTTCGCACCGCTCGGCATGGCGCGCAGCGGCTACGGCCCGGCGACCGGACCGGCGGCCCAGGGGCACGACCAGGACGGCAAGCCCGTCCCGTGGCTGCTGTGGCCCGCCGCGGCGAGCGGTCTGTGGACCACGGCGGGCGACCTCGCGTCGTTCCTGCTGGAGGTCCGCCGGTCGCGCCTCGGCCACGCCGGTGCGCTGCTGTCACCGGAGCTGGCCGGGGAGATGGTGACACCGCAGCACCGGCACAGCGCGTACGGGCTCGGCGTGGTCGTGGACGACCTCGGCACCGACGTCCAGTTCGGGCACGGCGGCACGGGCGGTGGCTTCCACGCCATGGCGATGTGCCGCATCGGCCAGGGCACCGGGTTCGTCGCGCTCACCGGTTCCGACGCGGGCGCCGACGTGGTGAAGCAGTACACCTCCCTGCTCGAAGGCGACCGATGAGCGCGGGGGTGCTGCGGCACAACCGGGACTTCCGGCTGCTGTGGACCGGCGCGGGCATCTCCGCGCTGGGCGGCACGGTCACGACGGTCACCTACCCGCTGCTGATGATCTGGCACGACGGGTCACCGGTGCGGGCCGGGCTCGTCGGGTTCGCGGCGCTGCTGCCGATGCTGCTGCTCCAGCTGCCCGCAGGGGTGTTCGTCGACCGCTGGGACCGGCGCCGCGTGATGATCACGTGCGACGCGGTGTCGTTCCTGTCGATCGGCAGCGTCGCGATCTCGTTGCTGCTCGGGCACCTGTGGCTGCCGCACCTGCTCGCCGTGGCGTTCCTGGAGGGCAGTGCGCAGATCTTCTACCGGCTGTCGGAACGCGCGGCGGTGCGCAACGTCGTGCACCCCGACCACCTGCCGGCCGCGCTGTCGCAGAACGAGGCGCGCGGCCGTGCGGCGGGGTTGCTGGGCCAGCCGCTGGGCAGCGTCCTGTTCGCGCTGGTGCGGTGGGCGCCGTTCGTGTTCACCGCGCTCGGGCACCTCGTCGCGCTGGTCACGCTGCTGCTGATCCGCAAGGACTTCCAGACCGAGCGGGGTCCGCGCAAGAACATCAGGGCCGAGATCGCCGAGGGCGTCGGCTGGCTGCTGCGGCAGCGGTTCCTGCGCTCCGCCGTGCTCCTGGTGGCCGTGACCAACGTGCTGTTCCAGGTCCTGTCCCTGAGCCTGGCGCTGATCATCAAGGAGAACGGCGGCTCGCCCGCGGTGATCGGCGTGATCGGTGCCGCGTCCGGTGTCGGCGGCGTGCTGGGCGCGATGAGCGGCTCGTGGTTCGTCCGCAGGCTCCGGCCGGGCATGGTGATCATCACCGTGTTCGCGGTGTGGGCGCTGCTGATGCCGATGGTCGCGCTGACCTCCAGCCCGGTCGTCCTCGGCGGCCTGTTCGCCGGCATGTCGTTCGCCGGTGCCCTGGTCAACGTGATGGCCGGCGTCTACCAGGTGCAGGTCACGCCCGACGAGATGCAGGGCCGGGTCGGCAGCGTGGCCGGCCTGCTCAGCTCGGGTGCCAACTCGTTCGGCGCGCTGGCCGCCGGGTTCCTGCTGGCGTCCTGGGGGACCGGGCACACGGTGCTCGGCGTCGGCGCGGTGATGGCCGCCGTCGCCGTGACCGCCTGGCTGATGCCCGCCGTCCGCACCACCGAGTACCGGGAAAGGGTGACCGCATGACCAAGGCGATCGAGAGCCTGTTCAGCCAGTACGGGGAAACCGACCCGTACGCGCTGTACCGGCGGCTGCGCGAGCTCGGCCCGGTGCACTGGGACCAGTGGATGCGCACCTGGATCGTGCTCGACCACGAGGAGATCACCCGGCTGTCCAAGGACCCCCGGCTCTCCGGCGCCCGGATCGAGCAGTTCTACGAACAGCTCCCCGAGGGGGCGCGCACCGGGCTGGCGACGCTGAAGGACGCGCTGGCGCCGATGATGCTGTTCAACGAGCCGCCCCGGCACACCCGGCTGCGGCAGCTGTTGCGCCCCGGGCTTACCCCGCGGTTCGTCAAGGAGATCCGGTCGGTCATCTCCGACCGGGTGGAGTCGCTGCTCGACGAGGCCGCTGCCCGCGGCGGGATGGACGTGATCGCGGACTTCTCCGAACCGCTCACGCGGGACGTGGTCGGGCAGCTCGCCGGCGTTCCCGAACGCGGCGCGCACCTGCTGGAGAGCTGGCAGGGGCTGCTGCACGAGTTCTTCACCCAGTCCCGGCGCGAGGTGCCGCGGGTCGCCGCGCTGCGCGGCCTGTTCGACGAGGGCGCGCAGGCCCGCCGCGACGGCACCGGCACCGACCTGTTCACCAGGATGGTGTCCGGGCAGCTCGCCAAGGACGACTACACCGAGGACGAGGTCTTCGCGAACTTCCTGCTGCTCATCGACGCGGGCCAGGCGACGACCACGCACCTGATCGGCAACGCCGTGCTCGCCCTCGTCGAACACCCCGACCAGCAGCAGCTCCTGCGGTCCAGGCCCGAGCTGGCGGCGAACGCGGCGCACGAGTTCCTGCGCTACGACAGCTCCGTGCAGTTCACCAGCCGGGTGGCGCTGGAGGACATCGAGATCGCCGGGCAGCGCATCGAACGCGACCAGTCCGTGGCGCTCGTGCTCGGCGCGGGCAACCGGGACCCCAAGCGCTACGCCGACCCCGACCGGCTCGACGTGACCCGCAGGGCGCACGACCAGCTGTCGTTCGGGCACGGCATCCACTACTGCCTCGGCGCCTCGCTGGCGCTGGCCGAGATCGAGATCGCCGTCTCCCGGCTGCTCGGCCGGTTCTCCACCATCGAGCTGCTGGACCGGTCGCCTGCCTGGCTGGAGAGCATCAACTTCCGGTTCCTGCGGCACCTGCGGATCGAGGTCCGGTGACGGGCCGCTGGTTCCGCGCGTTCGTGCCCCGTCCGCACGCACCGCGGCAGCTGGTGTGCTTCCCGCACGCCGGTGGCGCTGCCAGCGCGTTCCGCGGCTGGGCCGAGCTGCTCGGACCGGCCGTCGAGGTGGTGGCCGTGCAGTACCCCGGACGGCAGGACCGCATCGGCGACCCGCTGCCCGCCGACCTCGCGGAGCTCGCGACGTGGGTGGCCGAGCAGGTCGAACCGCGGCTCACGCGCCCGACCGCGTTCTTCGGGCACAGCATGGGCGCCGCGGTAGCGTTCGAGACCGCACGGCGGCTGCGGCCGCGGTTCCCGTCGCGGCTCGCCCGGCTCTACGCGTCCGCCTGCGACGCCCCACCCGCGCACCGCCGCCGCACGACCGACCACAGCGACGCCGAGATCCGCGAGTACGTCCGGTTCCTCGGCGGTTCCGGCGCGGCGCTGCTCGACGACGCCGAGCTGTGGCAGCTGTCGTTGCCCGCGCTGCGCAACGACTTCCGCCTCATCGAGTCCTACCGGTACACGGCGGGCGCACCGCTCACGTGCCCGGTGACGGCGATCGCCGGCGACCGCGACGAGTCGGTGGCGCTCGCGGACGTCCTGCGGTGGCAGGAGATCACCATCGGACGGTTCGAGGCGACCACACAGCCCGGCGGGCACTTCTACTTCGACGACTCCGCGGCGGGACTCGCCGAGCTGATCAGGGCCGAGGAGAACTGGGCCACCGGTATGGCCGCGATATAGCCCGAGTATCGGGACCGGCGGGAGTTTCGGGACGGCAACCGTCCCAACGCGCACACAGTGGAGAGACGAATGAACAGCGTGCCCCACGCATGGATCGCGCGGCGGGCGGCCGGCGAACCGGACGCGGTAGCGCTCGTCGAAGGCACCCGCCGGATCACCTACCGCGCGCTGGACCGGTCGGCCAACCAGCTCGCGAACCTGTTGCGCGCCAACGGTGTCCGGCCCGGTGACCTCGTCGCCGTGCGGCTGCCCCGAGGCGTGCGCCTCGTCGTCGCGCTGCTCGCGGTGTGGAAGGCGGGCGCGGCTTACACGCCGCTGGACCCCGCCCACCCGGCCGAGCGGAACGCGGCGGTGCTCGCGGCCGCGCAGCCCCGCCTGGTCGTCTCGGACGCGGCAGCGGACGTCGTGCTCGACCCCGACCTGACCGTGCTGCACGACCAGGACCCGGCCGCACCGGACGTGCCCCTCAGCGGCGACCACCCGGCGTACGTGCTCCACACCTCCGGTTCCACCGGCACCCCGAAGGGCGTGGTCGTCACGCTCGCCGGCATCGGCAACCAGCTGCGGTGGCTGACCCGCACCCACGGTCTCGCGGCCGGGGACCGGGTGCTGCAGAAGACCGCGCTCACGTTCGACGCGGCGGGCTGGGAGGTCTGGGCGCCGCTGATCAGCGGCGCGACCGTCGTGCTGGCACCGCCCGGAGCTGAACGGGACCCTGCCGCCATCGTGCGCGCGGTCGCCGACCACGGGATCACGGTGCTGCAGGTGGTGCCCTCGATGCTGCGCGCGCTGGTCGAGGAGCCGGGGTGGGACCGCTGCACGACGTTGCGCGTCCTCTCCTCCGGCGGCGAGCAACTGCACGCCGAGCTCGTGCAGCGGTTCCTGCGGGTGGCGGAGAACTGCCCCGTCACCGTCTGGAACACCTACGGGCCGACCGAGGCGGCCATCGACGTGACCGCGCACCGGTTCGACGACCTGCAGCGGTCCGGCCCGGTTCCGATCGGCACACCGATCGACGACATGCGCGTGGAGATCGCGGAGGACGGCGAGCTGCTCATCGGCGGACCCGGCGTCGCCCAGGGATACCTCGCCGACCCCGCGCTGACCGCGGAGCGGTTCGTCCCGGGCTCCGGCGGCACCCGGTGGTACCGCAGCGGCGACCGCGTCCGCCGGCGCGCGGACGGCACCCTGGAGCACCTCGGCCGACTCGACCACCAGGTCAAGGTCAACGGCGTGCGGATCGAGCCCGGCGAGGTCGAAGCCGTCCTCAACGCCCACCCCGACGTGCGCGAGGCCGTCGTCGCGCCCTACACCGCGGCCAGCGGTGCCACCCGGCTCGCTGCCTACGCGCGGCTGGGCTCGGCGGTCGACCTGGCCGCCTACCTCGCCGCCCGGCTGCCCGAGACCCACGTGCCCGCCGCGTTCGTCGAGCTCGACGACTTCCCGCGCACGTCCAGCGGCAAGGTCGACCGCACCGCCCTGCCCGCGCCCGGCACCGCCGTACCCGCCGTGAGCACCGAGGCCGAGGAGCTGGTCGCCGGGGTGTGGCGTGAGCTGCTGGGCGTCGAGCAGGTCGGCGCGCACGACGACTTCTTCCGGCTCGGCGGCTCCTCGCTGCAGCTGACCAGGCTCGGCAACAGGCTGCGCGCGGCCACCGGTGTGGACGTCCCGCTGGCCGCGCTGCTCACCTCCACCACCGTGGCCGCGCAGGCCCGGCTGATCGACCCGCGGCCGGCGTCCGCGGTACCGGTGCGCCCGGTGCCGCGCGACGGCGCGCTGCCGCTGTCGTTCGGCCAGCAGCGGTTGTGGCTGCTCGACCGGATCCACCCCGCCGCACGCGAGTGGGTCTCCGGGCTGTTCCTGCGCACCGACGCCGGTGAAACCGCCGTGCGCACCGCACTGGACGCCCTGATCGCACGGCACGAGTCGCTGCGCACCCGGTTCGTCGTCGAGGACGACGAACCACGCCAGGTCGTCGACCCGCCGCGGCCGGTGGAGCTGCGCGTGCTCGACGTCCCGGCCGACCGGATCGCGGCCGTCCTCGACGAGGACGCCCGGCGCGGCTTCGACCTCGCCACCGGCCCCGTCGTGCGAGCGCTGCTGTTCCCGGCGGCGGGACGGCTCGTCGTGCTGATGCACCACATCGTCTGCGACGGCTGGTCCTCCGCGGTGCTGGAACGGGAGTTCCACGAGGTCCTGGCCGGCCGCACACCGTCCACACCGGACGTCCAGTACGCGGACTACGCGGTGTGGCAACGGGACCGCCTCACCGAGGAGGTCCTCGCCCGCGAGCTGGCGCACTGGGGCGAGGAGCTGGCGGGTGCCACGCCGCTGGCGTTGCGCACCGACCACCCGCGGCCCGCCGCGCGCGACGCCCGTGGCGCGGTCGTCGGCTTCACCGTCCCGGCCGCGGTCTCCCGGCAGCTGGAGGAGCTCGGCAGGCGCAGCGACGCGACCCCGTTCATGGTGCTGCTCACCGCCTACGCCACGCTGCTCGCCCGCTACACCGCCCAGTGGGACGTGGTCGTCGGCAGCCCCGTCGCCGGCCGCGACCGCCCCGAGATCGAGAACGTCGTCGGGTTCTTCCTCAACAGCATCGTGCTGCGCTGCCGCCTGGACGGCGACCTGACCTTCGAACAGGCCCTCGACTCCGTGCGCAACACGTGCAAGCAGGCGTTCGCGCACCAGGAGCTGCCGTTCGAACGGCTCGTCGCCGCACTCGCCCCGGAACGGGACCTGTCCCGCACGCCGCTCTACCAGGTGGCGTTCGACTTCCACGGCGACGAGCTGACCGGCGCACCCTCCGACGACGCCGAGCTGGCCACCCTGCTCGAAGCGTCCCAGGTCGCCAAGACCGACCTCACGCTCTACCTGCGCAAGCAGTCCGACGGCTCGATGACGGGGATGCTGGAGTACGCGACCTCGTTGTTCGACCGGTCGACCGTCGAGCGGATGGCACGGCACTTCGGGCAGCTGCTGGCGTCCGTCACGGGCGACACGCTGCTCGGCACCGCGGACCTGCTGCCCGCGGACGAGCGCCGCGACGTGCTGTCGTGGAGCGGCAACCCGGTCGAGCCGGTCACGTCGTCGGTCCTCGACGGGTTCGAGCGGCAGGCCGCGGCGACCCCCGACGCGACCGCGCTGGTCGTGGCCGGCGCGACCGTCACGTTCCGCGAGCTCGACGCGCACGCCAACCGCCTGGCCCGGCGGCTGAGGGACGTGGGCGTCGGACCGGAGTCGGTCGTCGGCGTGCTGCTGGACCGCGGCGCGGACCTGCCGGCGGCGTTCCTGGCGGTGTGGAAGGCGGGCGGCGCGTACGTGCCGCTCGACCCGGACTTCCCGGCCGACCGCGTCCGGTACGTGCTGGCCGACGCCGACGCCGACGTCCTGATCACCCACCGCGACGGCTTCGACGGCCTGCGGCCCGACGTCCACGACGGCGACGCGAGCCCGCTGCCGCGTTCGACGGACCTGGACGCGCTGGCGTACGTCATCTACACCTCCGGCTCGACCGGGCGGCCCAAGGGCGTGCAGGTGCCGCACCGCGGCCTCGCGAACCACGTCCGCTGGGCGGTCGGCGAGCTCGCCGCAACCGGTGGCGCGCCGGTGTTCTCGTCGGTCGCGTTCGACCTGGTCGTGCCCAACGTGTGGGCGCCGCTGCTGGCCGGGCACCCGACGCACCTGCTGCCCCAGGACCTCGATCTCACCGAGCTCGGCGCGCGGTTGCTGGCCGCGGCACCGTTCGGGTTCCTCAAGCTCACACCCGGCCACCTCGACGTGCTCACCCAGCAGCTGGAGCCCGCGCAGCGCGCAGGGCTCGCCGACGTGGTCGTCGTGGCGGGCGAGGCGCTCCCGCCCCGGCTCGCCGCGCAGTGGGACGGCCTGGTCGACCTGGTCAACGAGTACGGCCCCACCGAGACCTCGGTCGGCACGTGCACCCACCCGGTGCGCTCGCCGCTCGGCGACTCGGTGCCGATCGGGACACCGCTGCCCGGCGTCACGATGCACGTGCTCGACACCCGGTTGGAGCCGGTGCCGGTCGGCGTGGTGGGGGAGCTGTTCGTCGGCGGCGCCGGCGTGGCCCGCGGCTACGCGAACCGGCCGGACCTCACCGCGGAGCGCTTCCTGCCCGATCCCTTCGGTCCGCCAGGAGCGCGGTTCTACCGCACCGGCGACCTCGTGCGGCTGCTGCCCGGCGGCGCCGTCGACTTCGTCGGCCGGCGCGACCAGCAGGTGAAGATCCGCGGCTACCGGGTGGAGCTGGGCGAGGTCACCGCGGTGCTCACCGAGCACCCCGGCGTGCGCGACGCGGTCGTGGTCGCCGGGGACGGCGTGCTGACCGCGTACTACGTGCCGGTGGCCGGTGACGTGGAGCTCGGCGGGTGGTGCGCCGGGAAGCTGCCCGCCTACATGGTGCCCGCGACGTTCACCTCGCTCCCGGCGTTCCCCCTGAACGCCAACGGAAAGCTCGACCGCGCCGCACTGCCCGCTCCCGGCCCCGCCGCCGAGACCCTGGTCGCACCGCGCGGTGTCGTCGAGGAACGGGTTGCCGAGGTGTTCACCGCGCTGCTCGGCGTCCCCGTCGGCGCGCACAGCCACTTCTTCTCGATCGGCGGCAACTCGATCCTCGCGATCCGGCTGATCGCGACGATCCAGTCCGAGTTCGAGGTGACCGTGCCGATGCGCGCGGTCTTCGAAGGCGGCACGGTCGCCGACCTCGCCGCCGTGGTCGAGGAGCAGGTGCGGGCCGAGCTCGACCGGATGTCCGACGAAGAACTGGCCCTGCTCGACGAGAGTGAGAACCGATGACCGAGGAAGAATACGTCTCCGCACTGCTCGCCTTCGTGCGACGGGAGTTCCTGTCGGACTCCGACGACGTGGAGCTGACGGCGGCCACGCCGCTGATCGAGTCGGGCGTCCTCGACTCGCTGCGCATCGCCGTGCTGATGGCGTTCATCCGCGACGAGTTCGCCGTCCAGGTGCCGCTGACCAAGATCGACGCGCGGCACTTCGCGGACATCAGCACCATCGCCGCGATGCTGCACGAGGAGCAGGGGGTGCGCGCATGAGCACCGACTACGACGTCGCGATCATCGGCGGCGGCCCGGCCGGCTCGACGATGGCGTCCTACCTGGCCAGGGCCGGTCTGAACGTGGTCGTGTTCGAGGGCGAGACCTTCCCGCGCGAACACGTCGGCGAGTCCCTGGTCCCCGCCACCACACCGGTGCTGGCCGAGATCGGCGCGCTGGAGAAGGTCGACGAGGCCGGGTTCCCGAAGAAGTACGGCGCCTCCTGGACGTCCGCGGAGTCGCGCGACATCCCGAAGATGGGCTACAGCGGCCTGAGCCACGGCTGGACCGCGGACATCCAGTTCGTGGAGCGCAACCAGCCCGGTGTGGACCGCGACTACACCTTCCACGTCGACCGCGGCCGCTTCGACGCGATCCTGCTCAAGCACGCCCAGGAGCAGGGCGCCACGGTCTTCAACGGCGTCCGCGTGCGCGACGTCGACTTCTCCTCCCCGTCGGAGGTGCGCCTGACCTGCCGCGTCGGCCCGCGCGACGTCCCGTTCACCGCGCGCATGGTGGTCGACGCCTCCGGCCGCTCGACGCTGCTGGGCAAGCAGCTCAAGGTGAAGGTCAGCGACCCGGTGTTCGACCAGTACGCGGTGCACACCTGGTTCGAGGGCCTCGACCGCGGTGCGCTGGCGGGGGACGCGTCGCAGGTGGACCACATCTTCGTGCACTTCCTGCCCATCAAGGACACCTGGGTGTGGCAGATCCCGATCACCGACACCATCACGTCCATCGGCGTGGTGACCCAGAAGAAGCGCTTCCGCGAGAGCTCCGGCGACCGCGAGGAGTTCTTCTGGGACTTCGTGGGAAGCCGCCCCGAGCTGGCCGACGCGCTGAAGAACTCGCAGCGGCTGCGCCCGTTCAAGGTCGAGGGCGACTACAGCTACGCGATGGAGAAGATCTGCGGCGACCGGTTCGTGCTGATCGGTGACGCGGCCCGGTTCGTCGACCCGATCTTCTCCAGCGGTGTGAGCGTGGCGCTCAACAGCGCGCGGATCGCGGCCCAGGACATCATCGCCGCGCACGCCGCCGGCTCGTACGAGAAGGAGCGCTTCGGCACCTATGAGTCGAAGCTGCGGCGGGCGGTGAAGTACTGGTACGAGTTCATCTCCATCTACTACCGGCTCAACGTGCTGTTCACCGCGTTCGTGCAGGACCACCGGTACCGCGTGGACGTGCTCAAGATGTTGCAGGGCGACGTGTACGACGGCGAGGAACCCAAGGCGCTCAAGGCGATGAAGGAGGTGGTCGCCGCCGTCGAGGCGAACCCCGACCACCTCTGGCACCCGTACCTGGGCACGCTCAAGGCACCCACCTCGGCACCCAGCTTCTGACGGTTCGACCCCAGCGGGCCGGCTCCTCCGGGAGCCGGCCCGCTGTCGTGTGCGCCGATGGCTTTCGGCGCGCCGAAAGGGGGTGTCCGGACTGTGCTCCGGACACCCCCTTGCTGTTCCGTCCTACGGGCTAGCTGGCTCCGAGGTGCTCTGCCAGGTGGTCGGCGATCGCGGTGACACTGGGCTGGTGCCACAGCAGCGTGGACGGCAGCTTGTGGCCGAACCGCTTCTCCAGCCGCTTGCGCACGACGATCGTCATCACCGAGTCGAGCCCCTGCTCCACCAACGACCTGCGCACGTCGAGCGAGGCCGCCGGCAGCCGCATCTCGCCGGCGATCTGCGCCCCGATCACCTCGATGAGCCGGGCCTGGAGCTGGTCGGAGCCGAGCCCCTGGAAGTCGTCCGGCGCGGTGTCCTCGGCGGCGACGGCCTCGACGGTGGCGAGCTCGCTGAGCAGCGGAGGCCGGTCGGCGTCGGCCGCGGCGACCACCCGCAGGACCGGGTAGTGGCCGGGGCCCCGCGCCGCCGCGTGGTCCCACGCGCGGAACGCCTCGGCGGCGGAGATGTCGCCCACGCCGCGTGCGGCGAGCTGGCGGTCGACGGAGGCGTTGACCGCCATGCCCTGGCCGCGCCACGACGTCCAGCCCAGGCTGGTGACGTCGGGTCGGTGGGCGGCCAGCGCGTCGAGGAACGCGTTGGCCGCACCGTACGTCGCCTGGCCGGGGAGGCCGAGCAGCTGGCCGCACGACGAGAACAGGACGAAGAAGTCGAGGCTCCCCACCGGGAACGCCTGGTGCAGGTTCCACGCACCGGTGACCTTCGGGGCCAGCACCGCCCGCATCGAGGCGAGGTCGACGTCGGCGGCCATGCGGTTGTCCAGCACACCCGCGGCGTGCACGATCCCGCTGATCGGCGGCAGGTCCAGCTCCCGCAACGACGTCACGGCCGCGGGATCGGTGATGTCCAGCGCGACGCAGTGGACGGTCACGCCGGCGCTCTCGAGCCCGCGGATCGCCTCGACCTGGCGCTGGTCGGGGTGCGCTGCCCAGTCCCGGCGCGCGGGGAACGGGGTGCGGCCCACGAGCACGAGCCGCCGCGCGCCGCGCTCGGCCAGCCACCGGGCGACCTCCAGACCCAGCACGCCCAGACCGCCGGTGACCAGGTACGTGCCGTCCGGGCGGCACGTCAGCGGGGTGTGGGAGGGTTCCCGGGTGGTCGGCAGCAGCGTGGCCGTCTCGACCCCAGACCGCAGCGAGATGACGTCCGCTGCCGGCGCCGAGCCGATCACCTCGTGCAGCCGCGCGGTGGAGCCGTCGGCGGGCAGGTCGACGACGCCGCCCCACAGCTCCTCGTACTCGCTCGCGAGCACCCGGCCCAGCCCCCACAGCACGGACTGCGCGAGTGCCTGCGGTGTCGCGCTTTCCCGCACCCCGGTCGTGACGCACCACAACCGCGGCGGGCTGTCCATCGTGGACAGCCGGTGGGCCTCCTCCAGCAGCTTCCAGGCGATGGCGGCCGGCTCCCCGTCGCTCGGGGCGAAGAACAGCTCGTCCGTGACGCCGGGCACCACCTCGCGGGAGGGGCCGAGCTCCAGGGGTCGCCAGCCGATCTCGTGCACCAGGTCCGCCGGGGCGGCCTGCTCGGTCATGCCGCCGTACCGCAGACCGGTCAGCTGCGCCCGCACGGTCCCACCGCTGTCGGCGACGAGGACGTCGACGGTGTCGGCCGACGTGACGGACACCTGGACGTCCACCGCGGCCGTCGGCGTGCCGGAGACCTGGACGGAGCCGATCCCGGCGACCATCCGCAGCTCGGCGGGACCGGGGAACGCGGCGGGGGCGATGGACAGCGCGGCGTCGAGCACCGCCGGCCACGAGCCGTCGGCCAGCACGCGTGCGCGCAGGACGGTGTCGGTGCGCAGCAACTCCTCGACGGTCCACTCGAACGCCATGTCCGGGACGCCCACCGAACGCAGGTGGGCGCGGACGTGGCCGGGCGGCAGCGGTGCGGAGCCCCTGGGCAGCTTCGGCAGCCGGGCCGGGAGACCGGCGACCGGGCCGAGTGCGGCGGTGCAGTGGGTGAGCCAGCTGTCCGAGGCCTTCGCGGCGATCCGCAGGCCGTTGCCGTCGCGCACGACCTGGATCTCACCGCCGCGCACCGGCAGCCGCAGGTCGACGTCGCGGACCGCCGTCACGCCCGCTGCCAGGAAGAAGGTGTTGACCAGCACCGCGGCCGGGACGATCTCGGTGCCGTGGATGGTGTGGCTGCCGGGGTACGGGCGGTTGGCGTCGTCGAGCGCGGTGCGCCACAGCGTCAGGTCCGGGCGGCCCGCCACCGGCACGGGGGCACCGAGCAGGGCGTGGTCGGCCGGGTCGTGCTGCTGCGGTGCGCCGCTGACCGAGGACTCGTGCCAGTGCGGCGTGTGCTGCCAGGCGCGCACGGGCAGGTCGGCGAGGTCGCCGGCGGGGTGCAGGCGGTCCCAGTCGACGTCGACACCGGCGCAGAACGCGGCACCGACCGCCGTGAGCACCGAGACCTGCTCGGGCTTGTTGCGCCGCAACGTGATCCCGACGAACGCCTCCTCGTCGCCGAGCGTCTCGGTCAGCGAGTGCGCGACGACCGGGTGGGCCGAGACCTCGACGAACCGCCGGTAGCCGTCCTCGATCGCGGCATGGGTCGCGTCCAGCAGGCGCACCGGGTTGCGCAGGTTCGCGGCCCAGTAGTCGCCGTGCAGCAGCCCGGTCGACCGCGGGTCGGGCAGAGCGGTGGAGTACATGGGGATCTGCGGTTCGCGGGGCTCCAGGTCGCTCGCGGCTGCGGCGAGGTCGGCGGTGAGCGCGTCCATCTGCGGGCTGTGGAACGCCACGTCGGAGGCGACCCGCCGGACCTGGACGTCGTCCCACTCGGTGATGAGGGCGTCGATCGCGGCGGGCGAGCCGGAGACCACGGACGAGGACGGCGAGGCGGAGATGCCGGCGACGACGTCCGTGCGGCCACCGAGGCGCTCACCCGCCTCCTCGAACGACAGCGACGTCATCGCCATCGCACCCTGCCCGGCGACGCGGCGCAGCAGCGCGGAACGGCGGCAGCTCAGCCGGGCACCGTCCTGCGGGGTCAGCGCGCCGCAGGCGACCGCGGCCGCGATCTCGCCGACCGAGTGGCCGATCACCGCGTCCGGTGTGACGCCGTACGACCGCCACACCGCGGACAGACCCACCTGGACCACGAAGATCATCGTCTGGATGCGGTCGATCGTGTCGAAGTCGCCGTCGCGCAGCACCTGGGTGGGGGAGAAGCCGATCTCCTCCAGGAAGACCGGTTCCAGCTCGGCGACGGCCGCGGCGAACTCCGGTGAGCTGTCGAGCAGTTCCCTGCCCATGCCCGGCCACTGCGCGCCGTGCCCGGAGAACACCCACACCAGCCCGGTGCCGGGGTTCGACGGGACCGGGTTCGGCAGTCGTTCACCGGCCGCGACCTCGCGCAGGCCCTCGGCCAGCTCCTCGGCGGTCTGGGCGACCACGGTGGCGCGGTGCTGGAGGTGTGACCGGCGGTGGGCGAGCGTGTGGCCGGCCGCGGTGAGGTCGCCGTGCCCGGCGAGCCGGTCGGCGAAGGCACGCAGGGCGTCCTGGGAGGCGGCGGACACGGGGAACAGCCGGGGCGCGTCGTCCGGTGCGGCCACCGCCGCACGCACGGGTGCCTCCTCCAGCACGACGTGCCCGATGGTGCCGCCGTACCCGAACCCGGAGACCCCGGCGCGGCGCACCCGGTCCCCGCGCCGCCACGGCGTGCGGGTGGTGTTGACCAGCAGTCCGGACGTGGCCCAGTCGATCGCCGGGTTGGGGGTGGCGCAGTTGAGGCTCGGCGGCAGCTCGCCGTGGTGCAGGGTGAGCGAGGCCTTGATGAGGCTCGCGATCCCGGCGCCCGCCTCCAGGTGCCCGATGTTGGGCTTGACCGACCCGATCCGCACCGGCTCGGTCCGCCCGGCCCCGTAGACGGCCGCCAGCGCGCCGGCCTCCAGCGGGTCGCCGAGCCGGGTGCCGGTGCCGTGCGCCTCGACGTAGTCCACGGAGGACGGTTCGACGCCCGCGCGGGAGCAGGCCTCTCGCAGCAGCGCCTCCTGCGCGGAACCGGACGGCGCCATGATGCCGTTGGTGCGCCCGTCCTGGTGCACGGCCGACCCGCGGATCACCGACAGGACCCGGTCGCCGTCGCGCAGCGCGTCGTCGAGCAGCTTGAGCACGAGGACGCCGCCGCCCTCGCCGCGCCCGTAACCGTTGGCGTCGGCGGAGAACGGCTTGCACCGGCCGTCGGGCGAGGTCGCCCCGGCGGCGTCGAGGGTGAGCGTCAGCCCCGGCCCGATGATCAGGTTCACACCGCCGACCAGCGCGATGCCGCACTCCCCGTCGGCCAGCGCCCTGCTCGCCAGGTGCGTCGCGACCAGCGACGCCGAGCACGCGGTGTCGACGGCGAGGCTCGGCCCGTGCAGGTCGAGCGCGTAGGAGATGCGGTTGGCCGCCGCGCACAGCGCGCTGCCGATGCCGGTCCACGCCTCGATCGAGGGCAGGTCCTCCAGCATCCGGCGGCCGTAGTCGTCGGACCCGATGCCGACGAACACGCCGGTGTCACCGCCCGCGAGCGACCGCGGCGGGATGCCGGCGTGCTCCAGCGCCTCCCACGCCACCTCCAGCAGCAGGCGCTGCTGCGGGTCCATCAGCTCGGCCTCGCGCGGGGTGAGCCCGAAGAAGCCGGAGTCGAACCCGGAGACGTCGTCCAGGAAGCCGCCGGGAACGGCGGCGCGGCGCAGCTCCGCGGGGAACGAGCCGTCGTAGGCGCGCCACCGGCCCTCCGGCAGGTCGCCGACACCGTCCCGGCCGGAGACCAGCATGTCCCAGAACGCGGCCGGGCCATCGGCGCCGCCCGCGAACCTGCAGCCGACGCCGATCACGGCCACCGGTGGTGTGCTCATGACTTTCCTCGCATTCTCGATCCCGACGGCGGAGGGCGTGACCGCGGGACCGAGCCGCCGGTCACGGCCCACCGGTGGTGTGCTCACGGTTGTTCCGGCGAGTCCAGCCAGGGGGCGGGGTGGTCGATGCCGACCACCGCGGCGGACAGCGTCACGCCGGGACCGACCCCGAGCATCAGCAGGTGGTCGCCCGGTCCGAGCTCGCCCGCGGACAGCAGGTGGTCGAGCGACACGACCTGGTCGCTCGCGCCGAGGTGGCCGACCGTGCGGCCGAACTCCCAGGTGGAGCGGGACATGCCGAGCCCGAGCGCGGCCATGCACCGCTGCTCGACGATCTCCCGCGAGTAGTTCATGTACGCCACGCGCGTGACGTCGCCGAGACCGATGCCGGCCTCGTCGAGCACGCGCTCCACGACGGACAGCGTCTGCTGGTGGATGCGGATCAGCGCGCCGGTGCCCTCCCCCGAGGAGACCATCCGGCTCTTGTACGCGGCGTTGCGCGCCACGAAGTCGAGCGGTGCGCCGACCGTCGGTCCCGGCGGGAACAGCGGCTCGTCGCCCCGGTGCATCTGCTCCGCCTCGGGCACGGCCACCGAGGCGACCGCGAGGAGCCGGGCGAAACCCGGTTCCCGTGACAGGATCACGGCCGACGCCGCGTCACCCGCGACGTAGCCGGGGCCCATCCGCCACCGGTCCATCATCGGGGTGCCGAAGTTGTCCGACGCCACCAGCAAGGCGTTCCCGCGGCCGGCCAGCACGTGCGCCGCACCCAGCTCCAGCGCGCCGAACATCCCGTTGCACCCCATGCGCACCTCGACCGCGAGCACGTCACCGCCGAGCAGGTGCCGTTGCAGGTGGTATTGCGGCTGCCAGCCGTCCGGGCCCTGGTGCCACGAGTCGGCGTACAGCAGCACACCGACGTCGTGCGGGTCGTGGCCGGTGCGCTTGAACGCGTCCTGCGCCGCGAGCAGGGCCATCTCCGGCGCGGGCACCTCACCCGCCACGGCGGCGCCGGCGAGCTGGTGCAGGTCCACCTCCTCCGCGGGGTAGAGCCCCTGCGCGACGGCCGACTCGATGCCGACCACCGGCGGCAGGTGGACGCCGATTCCCTTGATGTACACGTCGCGCACGGGGTGTCCCCTCAGTCGGCGAAGGTGCCGAGCACGTGGACCAGGCGGTCGAGCAACCGCCGTGCCTCGGCCGGGCGGAACAGGTCGGGCCGGTAGCCGAGCCGCAGGTGCAGCCGTTCACCGGGCACCGCGGCGAGCCGCAGCGGGTAGTGGGTCTCGTCCTCGACCTCGAACCCGGTCAGCCGCAGCTCCTCCGGCAGCGCGTCCGCCCACTCGGCGCGGTCGAAGGAGTAGTTGACGAACATGATCGCCGTGTCGAACAGGTCGCGGCCGATGTCGGCCAGCCCCAGGTGGTGGTGCGGGATCAGGGCCGCCTGCTCGGCCTGCAGCCGGGTCAGCAGGTCGGGGCCCAGCCGCACGCGCACGGGGACCGTGTTGGTCAGCAGCCCGACCATCCGCTCGATGCCCGGCAGGTGCGGCGGCCGGCCCGACACCGAGCAGCCGAACGCCACGTCGTCGCGCCCGGTCACCTGGCCCAGCACGGTCGCCCACGCCGCCTGCACCACCGTGTTCAGCGTGACACCGGGGATGCGGGCGAGCGCGGCCGTCGTCGTGGCGTCGAGGTCGGTCCTGACCTGTTCCTGCCGTTCGCGGGCAGGCGGTGCGCCGGGTGCCACGAGCGTCGGCGCGGAGAAGCCCTCCAGCGCCGCGACCCAGGCCCGGCGCGACTCGTCGAGGTCCTGGCCGGCCAGCCACCGCAGGTAGTCGGAGTAGGGCGGGCCGGGACGGGGTTCGGTGTCGTGCGCGTACCGCTCGAACAGCTCGCGCACGATCAGCCCGGTCGACCAGCCGTCCCACAGCACGTGGTGGGCGGTCAGCAGCAGCCGGTGGTGGTGCTCGCCGAAGCGCAGCACGTGGAACCGGACCAGCGGCGGGCGGGTGAGGTCGAACCCCTCGGCGCGCTCCCGGGCCGCGATCCGGTCGGCGTCGCCGGCCGTGCACGCGGTCTCGCGCCACGGCAGCGTGACGTCCGAGCACACGATCTGGACGTCGTCGCGGAAGGCCGCCCGCAGGTTCGGGTGCCGCCGCAGCAACGCCGTGGCCGCCGCCCGCATCCGTGCGGCGTCGAACGGGCCCTCCAGGTCGAACCGCAGCTGCGAGACGTAGGAGTCCGCGTGCTGCCCGGACACCGCGTGCAGGAACACGAACCCCGCCTGCAGCGGCGACACCGGCAGCACGTCGGTCACGTCCGGGTGCGCGGCGGTGATCGCGTCGAGCTCGGCCCGGGTGAGGCCGGTGAGCGGCACGTCCGCCGGCGTCAGCGCAGCCCGGCCCCGCAACGCGGCCAGGTCGCCGAGCGCGGCACGCCACTGGTCGGCGAACTCGTGCACGTCCGCCTCCGAGAACGCGGACTCGCGCCACGCCAGCTGTGCGCGCAGCACGCCACCGACGGAGAACGTGGTGCACGCCAGGGCGTGTCCCGGATCGGGGGTGCAGGTGAACGACTCGACCGGCAGCTCGCCGAGGTCGCGGAACGCGATCCGCGGGTGCGCGTCGGCACCGCCGCCCCGCCGCTGTTCCTTGACCTGCCGCAACGCCTTCTCCGCCGGCGCCCACGCGCAGTGCACGGGCACCCGGGCGGCGATCCGCCCGACCGGCCCGGTGGAGCGCGGTGCCTCGGCGAGGCACGGTTCGGTCACCGCCTGGGTGAGCCCTGCAAGCACGATGTCGGCCCGGTCCACCCGGTACCGCTCGGCCAGCGAGTCCCAGTCGGCGTCGGGCAGCGTGATCTCCACCGTCCGCACGGGACCCGCGTCCACCGGCCCGCCCGGCGTGCCCGACACGTGGTCGCGCAACGGGACGGCGGCGGGCAGCGCGGCCCCGGACCACAGCGCGTCCAGGTCGGACAGCAAGGTCCGCCACGACTCGCCGTCGGCGAGCAGGTGGTGCAGCACCAGCAGCAACCGACCGGGGTGCGCGGGACCGGAGTCGAACCACACCGCCTGGACGACCCGTCCGTCGGCTGGGGAGAGGCGCTCGGCGGCCGCCGCCCGTTCGGCGTCCACGACCTCCGGCTCGGGGTCACCGACGAGCAGCACGCGGCTCAGGCAGTCGGCAGCGGCGTCGGCGACCTCCCACGTCCCGTCCGCCAGCACGCGCATCCGCAGCGCCTCGTGGTGCGCGACGAGGGTGTCGACGACCGAGGTCACCGCCTTCAGCCGGGTGCCGAGCGGCACCGGCACGACCACCGACTGGTGCAGGCCGTCCAACCGGGTGCCCAGCCGCGCGAGCTCGGGGGTCGGAGGGAACGGGCCGGTGCCCGCCGCGGTCAGGACGTCCCTGGCCACCCGCGCGAGCCGGGCCGGCGTCGGGTGCTGGAACACCTCCCGCGCGGTGAACTCCAGTCCCGCCGCGGCCGCGTTCGCCACCAGCGGGAACACCATGATGCTGTCGCCGCCGTGGTCGAAGAACGAGTCCTGCGGACCCACGCGGGCCACCCCGAGCGCCTGCGCGAACAGCCCGCACAGCAGGGCCTCCCGCCCGTCCTCGGGGGTGGCGTCGTCGGTCGAGGAGAAGTCCGGCGCGACCAGGAGCCTGCGGTCCACCTTGCCGTTCGGGGTGACCGGCAGCTCGTCCAGCAGCACCACGGCGGCCGGCACCATGAAGTCCGGCACCAGGCGCGCGGCGTGCTCGCGCAGCTCCTCCGCGGTGACCGCACCGTCCGGCACCACGTACGCGACGAGCCGTTTGCGCCCCTCGTCCAGCCGCACCACGGCGACCGCGGACCGGACCGCGCGATGACCGAGCAGCACGGCCTCCAGCTCGCCGAGCTCGACCCGGAACCCGCGAATCTTGACCTGGTCGTCGGCGCGGACGCGGTACTCCAGGTTGCCGTCCGGCCGCCACCGCACCAGGTCGCCGGTGCGGTACATCCGCGCACCCGGCGGCCCGAACGGGCACGGCACGAACCGCTCGGCCGTCAACGCGGCCCGGCGCAGGTACCCGCGCGCCAGCCCGTCCCCGGCGAGGTACAGCTCGCCCTCGACACCGGGCAGCGCGGGTTCCAGCCGCGAGTCCAGCACGTACACCCGCGTGTTCGCGACGGGCTTGCCGATCGGCGCCCCGTCCCCCGGGGTGAGCGGGCAGGTCGTGCTGGCCACCGCGGCCTCGGTGACGCCGTAGACGTTCACCATCCGCCGGCCCGACGCCCACCGCCGCACCACGTCCTGGTCGGGCGGCTCCCCGCCGGTGATCAGCAACCGCAGGTCGGGCAGCCCGTCGGACGGCAGCTGCGCGAGCATGACCGGCGGGATGGTGGCGTGCGTGACCCGCTCCGACCGCAGCAGCCCGGCGAGGTCCTGCCCGTCCGGTGCGAGCACCAGGCAGCCCCCCGACACGAGCGTCGGCCAGATGTCGCCCACGGCCACGTCGAAGCTGGGCGAGACGAACTGGAGCACCCGGCTGCGTTCGGTCACGCCGAAGCGTTCGGCGTGGTCCAGCACGAAGTTGCGCATCGCGTCGTGCGGTACGACGACACCCTTCGGGGCACCGGTCGATCCCGACGTGTAGACGACGTAGGCCGCGTGCTCGCCACGAGGGGCGGGCGGGGTCGCCGTGGAGGGACCGCTGAACCCGGGATCGTCGAACGCGGCGTCGTCGATGACCACCGCCGGCCGGAGGTCGCCGAGCAGGTACGCGACGCGTTCGGCCGGGTACTCGGGGTCGACCGGCACGTACGCGGCACCGGCCCGCAGCACCCCGAGCATCGCCACGACCAGCTCGGGTGAGCGGCGCAGCGCGATCGCCACGAGGTCCTCGGCGCCGATCCCGCGTGCGACCAGTCCGGCGGCGAGCGCCGACGCGCGTGCGCCCAGCTCGCCGTAGGTGAGGGTGCGGTCGCCGAACCGCACGGCCGGTGCGCCGGGGGTGCGGGCGGCCTGGCGGGCCACGAGCTCGGGCACGGTCTCGCCCGGCAGGTCGCGCGCGGTGGCGTTGCGGTCGACGAGCAGGTCGCGTCGTTCCACGTCGGACAGCAGCGACACGGCACCGACCGGCCGCGCCGGGTCCGCGGTCACCGCACGGAGGAACGCGGACAGCCGGTCGCGATGGGCCAGGAACCCGGACAGGCTGTGGTGCTGCGGGTTCGCCTCGAACACGAGCGACATCTGGCCGCCCACCTGACCGCGCACGCCCAGCGAGAGGTCCACGATCGGGCCCGACGCCAGGTTGTGCGTCGTGGCCGTCGCGGCACCGAACCGCAGCGTGCGGTCGTACGGCATGAAGTTGACCATCGGTCCGATGAACGCCTGCTCGCTGCCATCGAGCCCGAGGTCGCGGCGCAGGTCCTCCGCGCGGTAGCGCTCGTGCCGCAGCGCCGCGCGCACGACCTCGGCCATGCGGGGCACCAGGTCCGTGAGGCTCTCGGCCGCGGAGACGTCCATCCGCAGCGCGACGGAGTTCGTCGCCATGCCGGGCGCACGCCGCGACACCGTGCTGCGCCGTCCCGCGACCGGCATGCCGATGACCACGTCCCTGCGGTCGGTGACGCGGTGCACGTAGGCCGCGACCGCGGCGAGCACGACCACCTGCCACGTCGACCCCGTCGCCGCGGCGGCCTGCTGCAACGCCGAGACGTGCGCGGGTGCCAGCTCCGCGACCCGGCTGAGCCGCAGCGGCAGCGACGCGGGATCGACGCCGGGCGGCACGTCGCCGAGCACTCGCATCTGCGCGGGCTGGTCGCCGAACCGCTTCATCCAGTACTCGCGGTCCTGCTCGAACTGCGCCGAGGCCCGGTAGGCCAGGTCCTCGGTGAGGATGTGCTCGAACGACGTGCAGGGCGTCCCGCCGTCCACATCGGACACCAGCGACGTGTAGAGCTCCGCGAGCCGGGTGCCGATCAGCTGCACCCCGTACCCGTCGACGACCGCGTGGTGCATGCGGTAGTAGAAGAGGAAGCGCGAGTCGGACACCTTGAACAGCGCGAACGCCGAGATCGGCGGCACGGCCAGGTCGACCGCACCGGTCGTGTCCGCACGCATCCACCGCAGCGCGTCGCCCTCGGGATCGGCGTGGCCGGTGTGGTCGAAGAACGGCAGCGGCGCGTCGCCGCCGGGTGCGACGAACTGCCAGAGCTCGCCGTCGGCCCGGTCGAGCGCGGTGATCCGCAGCGCGTCGGCCTCGGCGCGCAGCCGGTTCCACGCCGCGGTGAACACGCCGACGTCCAGCTGACCGTCCACGGCCAGGTACTCGGCGCAGTTGAACAGCTGCCCGGTCGGGTCCAGCTGGTGCGCGAACCACACACCCCGTTGTGCCGCCGACAGCGGCAGTCGCTCGGTCATGCCTCCCCCTCAGCCGTGGCGCTTCAGCTCGTCGAAGAACCCGTCCACGACGAGCCCGCCCGCGTGCTCGTGGACGTGCACCGCCACCGCGAGGTCCAGCACCCCCAGCCCGAAGGGCGAGAACACCACCGGCCGGTCCGCCGGCACGTCGATCTCGCCCGCCAGCAGCGCGCGCATGTCGCCCGCCATGAAGGAGCGGTCCCCGGTGCGCTGCTCGGTCAGGTGCGGTGAGGTGTTCGCCTTCATGCAGTGCTCGACGTCGTCGGCGACGTTGCAGGACGCGAGGACCACCTCGGGCGACAGGTCCCGCAGCGACAGGTGCAGCACCAGCGGGTTGTGCGCGAACCACGCCGGGTCGTGCACGTGCGGTTCGCCGGCCACCGTCGCGAACACGACGAGGTCCGACGAGCGGATGAGGTCCTCGGACCGGTCGTGCACCACGACCGGTCCGGACCGGCGCAGGTAGGCGGCGAACCCGTCGGCGTGCTCGGGGGACAGGTCGTGCACACCGGCCTCGTCGAACGCGAACCCGTTGGCCAGCAGGTAGGTGTGCACGTACCGCGCGATCAGCCCCGCGCCGACGAAACCCACGCGGGTGGGCCGGACACCGCGCGCGGCGCTGAGCCGCACGGCCGCGAGGGCGGCGGACGCGGCGGTGCGGGCGGCGCTGATGACCGACGCCTCCACGCAGGCGAACGGGTACCCGGTCTCGGCGTCGTTGAGGATCAGCACCGCGGAGGCGCGCGGAAGTCCGCCCGCGACGTTCTCCGGGAAGCTGGAGATCCACTTGATGCCGTGCACCGCGCCCAGCGACGCGGGCAGCGCGATGATCCGCGCTGACGGCCGGTCGGGGAAGCGCAGGAAGTACGAGTCCGGGTTCACCGTCCGGCCGTCGCCGTGCAGCCGGTACGCGGCCTCGACCACGTCGGTGACCTGTTTCTCGGCACCGGTCAGGACCTTGCGGACCTGCGCGCCGGAGATGACGGTGAAGGGGGGAGGCAGCACGGGGTGTCCTTCCTCAGGCGGGGTCGGCGGCGGGTTGCTGCCGCGACGGGGGCTCGTACTCGCTCAACCGCAGCCGCTCGCTCGCGGTCACCTCGATGCGGGCGGCCGCGGCACGCAGGATCGGCGGGCTCATCAGCGACGTGACGATCGCGATCAGCACGACGATCGTGTACATCTCGGTGCTGAGCACGCCCAGCCGCAGCCCGACCATCGCGACCACGACCTCGACGACACCGCGCGCGTTCATGCCGGCGCCGATCCCCAGCGCCTCCCAGCGGTTGAGGCCGCTCAGCCACGCGCCGAGGAACGCGCCGGCGAACTTGCCGAGGACCGCGATCAGCAGCAGGACCACGGCGGCGACGAGCACGGACGGCTGGACGAGGGCGGTGAGGTCCATGCGCAGCCCGGCCATCGCGAAGAAGACCGGCGCGAGGAACGTCATGACGACCGTCCGGAGCGGGAGCAGCTTCTCCAGCACGTCGCCGCCCGCGTTGCGGATAAGCATGCCGCCGACGAGCGCGCCGAGCACCGCTTCGAGGCCGAGGAGGTGGCTGGCGGCGCTCATCGTCAGCAGGACCACGACCGCGGCACCGATCGTGGCGCCGTCGCTCACCCGCCGCATCACCGCGCGCACGACCGGCCTGCCGACGACGACCGAGACCACGACGAACAGCACGAGGAACCCGACGGACCGCGCGACCGTGCCCGCGTGCAGGCCGGTCGTGGCCATCGCGGTGACCAGCGACAGGCCGAGCCAGCCGACCATGTCGTCGACTGTGCCGGAGATGAGGATCAGCTGGCCCACGTTGCGGTGCAACAGCTTCAGGTCGATCAGGGTCTTGGCGATCACCGGGATCGCGCTGACGCACATGGCGATGCCGAGGAACAACGCGAACACCGCGCGCTGGTCACCGGAGCCGGCCAGCAGCGCCGACGGCACCAGGAACCCCGCGCCGACGCCGAGGCCCAGCGGGATCACCAGACCGGGGATGCTGATCTTCGCCGCGGTGCTGCCGCGCTTGCGGATGAGCTTGAGGTCGAGCGACACCCCGGTCACGCCGACCAGCAGCAGCACCCCGATCTGCCCGAACGCGTCGAGCACGTGGAACTGCTCCGCCTGGTGCGGGAACAGCCACTCCGCCCAGCCGGGCGCCACCGCGCCGAGCAGCGACGGGCCGAGCAGGATGCCCGTGAGCAGCTCGCCGACGATCGCGGGCATCCCGAACCGCATCGCGAGCCTGCCCGTCAGCAGCGCCAGCAGGAGCAGCACCGCGACCTGGACCAGGAACAGGAACAGGGAGTGGCCGCCGAAGGGCGGTACCGGGGTCATGTCAGGTGGCTCCAGTCAGCTGAACTTGCCGTCGAGGAAGATGAGCGGCGCGCGTTCCTCGCTGACCACGCGGCTCTCGACCACCGAGCCGATGATCAGGTCGTGGTCGCCGACCGGGTGCGTGTGCGCGAACTCGCAGACGAAGTAGGCGACACAGCCCGGCACGACCGGCGCGGGCACGCTGCCCAGCGTGCGCAGCACGAGGTGCTCGGGAGCACCGGCGCGGCCGCGGCTCGCGTAGTGCCGCGCGTACTCCTCCTGGCCGGCGTCGAGGACGCTGATGCCGAAGTAGCGGGCGCGTTCGGCGAGCAGGCGCATCCGGCCACCCGTCGTGACCGACACGCCCACGAGGGCCGGCTGCAGCGACAGCGTGACGAACGAGTTGGCGGTCAGCGCGTGGTCACGACCCTCGTCGCTCACCGCCACCACCGTCACGCCGGTGGCGAACCGGCGGGCGGCGCGGCGCAGCGACTCGGCCTGGTGCTCGTGGTGGAGCTGGGTGCTCGACACGGGTCAGTCCGACATCGCGACGAGGATGCGGCGCGGCCCGGTGAACGACCGCCTGCCGTGGCCGACCGCCACGTTGTCGATCAGCAGCACGTCGCCCGCGCGCCAGCTCACGTCGACCGCCTCGGACAGGCCGCGGTCGCGGATCTGCCGCACGTGCTCCGCCGGGATGGGGGAGCCGTCGGCGAACGTCACCGACTGCGGCAGGTCCTCTTCGGACATGATCTGGTACAGCGCCGCCGCGGTCTCGTCGCCGAGCCCGGCCGCGTGCCACTGGTCGGCCTGGTTGAACCAGACCTCGTCACCGGTCACCGGGTGCTCGACGGTCGAGGGCCGCACCTGGCTGACCCGCAGCCCGCCGTCGGCACGCCACGAGAACTCGCTGCCGGAGGTGCCGAGGAACTCCTCGACCACGTCCCGGTCGCCGGTCTCGAACGTGTCCTGCCAGCTCTTGCCGAACCCCTTGCCACCGTGCAGGTTCTGCGTGTACCGCACGCCTTTCGCGAACGCCTCGCGCACCTCGTCGTCGAGGGAACCCAGCCAGCGCACCCCGTCCACCACGGGGGTCGCGCCACCCGTTTCCGGTGCCACGTCGCAGAAGAACATCAGCCGTTCCGGCCATTGATGGGCGTACGACATCTCGTTGTGCATGGAGATGTCGAATTCCGGCGGGTATTCCGTGGACGTGTACACGTTCTGACCGACCTTCGTGCGCGGCGAGTTGCCGTGGACGTAGGCGAGCCGGTTGGGCAGCAGCAGGTCCATCACCTCGTCGAGCTCCGCGGTGGTGACCTGGAAACCGCGGAAGACCAGGGCCTTGTTCGCCGTCAGCAGTCCGGCCAGGTCGGCCCGTCCGCGCAGATGGTCGACCAGCCCGTGTGGACCTGGCTCGGCTCCGATGCCTGCCGGGTCGAGCTCGAGTGGAGCCCAGTGTCCCATCTGCCTCTCCCTCCGGTTCGTCGTGAAAACGACCCTGCGGAGAGCGCCTATATTTCATCGGTATCGCACCTATGGCCGTCCGTATAGCGGAAATATGGCGTCCCTGGAAAGGATTTGCGCGTCGGCTACGAGATGGGATTTCGGTGTGGCAGCTGTCATCACGAGTCCGCTGGAGTTCAACGTCGCGGACTTGTACGTGGACCTGCGGCCGGTCGTCGGACGGCGGCTGCTGCTCAAGTGCGAGGGCTTCAACTTCGCGGGCTCGATCAAGCTGAAGGCCGCGGTGGAGATGGTCGGCGCGATGGAACGCGACGGCCGCATCACCCCCGGCTCGACCCTGGTCGAGTCCTCCTCCGGCAACATGGGCGTCGCCCTCAGCCTCGTGGCGGCCAGCAAGGGGTACCGGTTCATCTGCGTCACCGACGTCCGCTGCACCGGTGCGGCCCGCCGCGCGATGGAGACGCTGGGCAGCGAGGTGCACGTGGTGTCCGAGCCGGACCCGTCCGGTGCGTTCCTCGGCACCCGGATCGCGCACGTGCAGGCGTTGTGCCGCGACAACTCCGGCTTCGTCTGGCTCAACCAGTACGCCAACCCCGGCAACTGGACGGGCCACTACCGCTCCACGGCGCCCGAGATCGCCAAGGAGTTCCCCGACCTGGACGTGCTGTTCATCGGCGCGGGCACCACCGGCACCCTGATGGGCTGTGCGCGGTACTTCCGCGAGACCCAGCCGGCCGTGCGCATCGTCGCCGTCGACAGCGTCGGCTCGGTCACCTTCGGCACGCCCGCGGCCACCCGGCTGATCCCGGGCCTGGGCACGAGCGTCCGCCCGCAGATCCTGGACGAGTCGCTCGTCGACGACGTCGTGCACGTCGAGGAGAGCGACACCGTCCGGACGTGCCACGAGCTGGTGCGGCACGGTTACCTGTTCGGCGGGTCGACCGGCACCGTCGTCAGCGGCGCGCTGCGGTGGCTGGAGTCCAGGGACGAGGACCTGACGTGCGTGGCGATCGCGCCGGACCTGGGCAGCAACTACCTGGAGTCGCTCTACGACGACAGGTGGCTCGCGGACTCCGGTCTGCTGCCCGGCTGAGTCCTCACGCGCGCGACGACACGAGTCCGCGCACCTCGTCCCCGACCAGGCCGGTGATGCGGGGCCACTGGTCCTCCAAGAAGAAGTGGCCGCCCGGCAGCACGTGCAGCTCCGTGGTCCCGGTGGTGTGCCGCTGCCAGGCGTGGGCCTCGTCCAGCGTCACCAGCGGATCGTCGTCGCCGACCAGCACGGTGACGGGCGCGGTGAGGTCCGGACCCTCGGCGTACCGGTAGGTCTCCGCGGCCCGGTAGTCCGCGCGCACCGCGGGGAGCACCATGCGGAGGATCTTCTCGTGCTGCAGCAGCGCGGAGCTCGTGCCGTTCAGCGCGCGCATCTCGGCGATCAGGCCGTCGTCGTCGCGCTGGTGCACGCGTTCGTCGCGCCAGCACGACGGCGCACGCCGGCCGGACGCGAAGAGGTGCGCCGCGGTCGTCCTGCGGGCGACCTCGAACGCGAGCGTCGCGCCCATGCTGTGTCCGAAGTAGATGGTCGGGCGGTCCAGGTGCGGTGCGAGGACCTCGGCGACCCGGTCCGCCAGCACGGCGATGTCGTCGATGCACGGCTCGTGCCTGCGGTCCTGCCGGCCTGGGTACTGCACGGCCAGCACGTCGGCCACCGGGGACAGCTGCTCGGCGAACGGCACGTAGTAGCTCGCCGAACCACCGGCGTGCGGGAAGCAGACGACCCGGACCTCGCTGTCCGGGCTGGGCGAGAAGCCGCGCAGCCAGGCGTCCTGACCGGGCCGGCTCATCGACCGGTTCCTGCGCCGCGGCCGGCCAGCGGATCGGCGTTCACGAGGGGGTCCGCCAGGCGGCGCTGCAGCACGGTGATGACCGGTGCCGCCATGAACGTGGTGGCCAGCGCCATCAGGACCATGATCGTGAACAGGGAGGAGGAGACCACGCCCAGCTGCACGCCGACGGTCAGGATCACCACCTCCGTCA
This sequence comes from Lentzea sp. NPDC036955, assembly GCF_055608005.1. Classification (NCBI taxonomy): domain Bacteria; kingdom Bacillati; phylum Actinomycetota; class Actinomycetes; order Pseudonocardiales; family Pseudonocardiaceae; genus Lentzea; species Lentzea sp. NPDC036955. The sequence goes on from NZ_JBVJRC010000002.1 coordinate 539,404, forward strand.
GCCCGCGCGTGTTCATGAGGACGCCGATCAGCAAGGACTCCGTCCACCGGTCACCGGTCAGGCGCGCGGCGATCGCCGCGCCGCCGAGCTTGCCGGCCGTGGCGACCACGACGACCAGCAGCGCGGTCAGCCAGAGGGCGGCGGTGGTGAGCTGGTCGATCCGGGTGGACAGCCCCACCAGGCCGAAGAACATCGGCAGCAGCAGCACGGAGATCATGCTCTCGAGCTTCGCCTCGACGCCGCGCTGCCACTCGGGGTCGCGCGGCATCACGGCACCGGCCAGGAAACCGCCGAAGATCGCGTGGATGCCGATCTGGTCGGTCGTCCAGGCGCTCAGGATCGCCACCGCGACCATCACCCACATCGACGGGTGGCCCAGGCGCCGCAACAGGGGCCGGACCACGGCGAACATCACGACGAGGTAGCCGGTCGACAGGGCGAGCGTCAGCAGCACGTCCCCGAGGCCCGTCGACTTGGCCACGGCGACCACGACGGCCAGCATGATCCACGCGTAGACGTCGTTGATCGCCGCGCACACCAGGCTGATCACGCCCACGCGGGTGGGCATCAGGCCGGACTCCCGCAACAACCGGGAGAGCACGGGGAACGCGGTGATCGCCATGGCCGCGGCGAAGAACAGGCAGAACGCCAGCCGGTCGGTCTGCGCACCGAACCGGGGGTACAGCCACAGCGCCAGCGGCACCGCGAGCGCGATCGGCACCAGCAGCGACGCGTGGCTGATGACCGTGACCTTGCGCCCCTGCCCGCGCAGCGACCTCAGGTCGATCTCCAGGCCGATCAGGAACATGAACATCACCAGGCCGGTCTGGGCCAGCACGTTCAGCCCCGCGATCACCTGCTGCGGGAAGAGGTGGGCCATCATCTCCGGCCACACCAGTCCCAGCACGCTGGGTCCCAGCAGGATGCCGGCGACGATCTCCCCGAGCACCCGCGGCTGGCCGATCTTGCTCACCGCCCAGCCGACGACCCGCACCGCGACCGTGAGCACGGCCATGGCGAGCAGCAGGCGGCCGCTCACCGTCGCGGCGTCCAAGTTCCCCATGTCTCCACTCCTCATCGCCCCGACTCGAAGATCAAGTCACGCATGAGCTCGCTCGCGCCGGCGGCGATGGTCCCCGCCATCGCGTCGCGGTACAGGCGGGCCGGCGCGGCGTCGTCGAGATACCCCCGCGCCCCGTGGAACTGCACGCACGCCTGTGCGGCCGCGACCGCCAGCTCGGTCGCCGTGAGCTTGAGAACGGCAGCGGCCTTGGTGTCCAGCCGCCCGGCGCAGTGCTCCTCCGCCAGCCGGTGGGCGAAGGCCCGCACGAGCTCGAACTGGGCGTCCAGGTCGGCCAGGCGGTGCCGCACCGCCTGGTTGGCGCTCAGCGCCTCACCGCGCACCCGGTGCGACCGCACGAACGACCGCAGCAGGTCGAGGCAGTGCCGGACGCCGCCGACCGCCAGCAGACCGGCGACCAGCCGTTCGAAGTCCAGCGCCGGCATCAGCTGCAGCAGCGCCCGGTCCGGCCGGCCGATCACCCCGTCCGCGACCACCCCGTCGAACGACACCCGGCACGTGCCGGCCGCGCGCCAGCCGAGCGTCCGCTGCGGGTGCCGGGTGATGCCGGGGGAGCGGCCGTCCACCACGAACAGGCTCGCCCCGGACAGCACGCGGGTGGTGCCGCCCTCGCGGGTCTTGGCCAGCACGACGAAGTAGTCCGCGGTGGAACCGTTGGCCACGTAGAACTTCTCCCCGGTCAGCCGGTGACCGGCAGCGTCCGGTTTGGCCACTGTGGACAGCGAGGACAGGTCCGTTCCCGCGTTCTGCTCGGTGATGGCCAGCGCGGCGATCCGGTCCGGCCTGAGCCAGGCCGACCGCTGGGCGTCGGTGCCGAACATCCGCAGGTAGGCGGGTGCCATGTAGGCGTGGACACCGATGGCCGCGCGGACGCCGGCGTACCCGGTGCCGCCGAGCTCCTCCAGGAACACGGCGCTGCGCAGGAAGCCTGGGCCCTCGTGCGGCAGGGAGAGCAGACCGGTCTCCGCCAGCGCACGCCACCCGTCGGCCGGGATGTGCCCCTGCTCCTCCCAGCTGTCGGCGTGCGGCAGCACGACCGCGTCCAAGACGGACCGGATCTCTTGGCGGACGTCGTCGCTCATGACCCGGACCGCAGTGACGACAGGAGGGCCTCGCGGTCCACCTTCCCGTGCGCCGACAGGGGGAGCGACGCGCGGACCTCGATCACCGCGGGCACCATGTACGGCGGCAGGCGGTGCGCCAGGTGCTCCCGCAACGCCTCCGCCGGCGCGTCCGAGACGGCGAAAGCCATGAGCACCCGTTCGCCGGTGCCGGTGACGTGCACGGTGACGAAGGCCTGGCGCACGTCCGGGTGCCCGGTCAGCACGTGCTGGACCTCGCCCAGTTCGATGCGATGACCGTTGACCTTGACCTGGTCGTCGTCACGGCCCTGGAACACGAGCACGCCGTCCGCCTCGAAGTACGCGAGGTCACCGGTGCGGTACAGGCGTTCGGTGACGCCGTCGACCTCGCAGTCCACGAACCGCCGCGCGGTCTCCTCCGGCATCCCGAGGTAACCGGGGGACAGGCCGGGACCCGACAGGCACACCTCACCCGTCTCACCCGGCTCGCACAGCCTGTCGTCGCGGACGAGGTGCACGCGGGTGTTCTGGATCGGCCGCCCGATCGGCAGCGGCCGGTCCTCCGGCTGCGGCCCGGTGAGCGGGTAGTAGGTGGCGAACGTGGTGCATTCGGTGGGGCCGTAGACGCTGACGATCCGGCCCGCGCCGTAGTGCGCCAGCGCCTTTTCGACGTGCGGCAACGAGTGCGCCTCACCGCCGGTGAGAACGGTGTCGACGGTGCCGAGGGCGTCGACGTCCTCGTCGACCATCGTGTTGAACAGCGCCGTGGTCAGGAAGACCGTGCTGACCGCGTGCCGGCGGACCACCCGGCGCAGCTCGGACAGCCGGACGAAACCACCGGGGTAGACCACGCACGTGCCGCCGTTGAGCAGCGCTCCCCAGATCTCGAACGTGGCCGCGTCGAAGGTGACCGGCGCGAGGAACAGGGTGACGGCCCTGTCGTCGAGCCGGGTGTAGCGGGCGTCGTGGACCAGCCGGACGACCGACCGGTGCTGGATCGGCACGCCCTTGGGCCGCCCGGTCGACCCCGAGGTGAAGTTGACGTACGCGATGTCCGTGGGCAGCACGGCGACCGCGGGGTCCGCGGCACCGTCACCGTCCGAAGAGGACACATCGGTCACCTGGCACCGCGGCAGCCGCGCCGCCAGGGCCTCCCGCTGGTCGGTGACCACCCGGTCGCAGCCGGCGATGCCGAACATCACGTGCAGGCGCTCGTCCGGCCAGGACGGGTCGAACGGCAGGTACACCGCCCCGCACTTGACGATCGCGAGCAGCGCGACGACGAGCTCGCACGACCGCCGCACGCACACGCCCACCACGTCACCGCGCCGGCACCCCTGTCGGACGAGGTGCCCCGCCAGCCGGTTGGCCGCCGCGTTCAGCTCCGCGTAGGTCATCCGCCGGTCGCCGTGCACGAGCGCGGTCGCCCCGCCGTTCCGCCGGGCACGGTGTTCGAACAGCTCCTTCATGCTGCTGTCCGACGGAAAGGGAACCGACGTGTCCACATTGGCCAGAGCGTGCACATCGCGCGCTCTGGGTCCGGCGGTGAGCCGTTTCATGCGCTTCCCCTCGACATCTGCTCCCTGCTTCCGGGTGGACGGCGTGGAGGGGTGACCCCCGGCAGGCACACCGGGGGCCACCCCTCATCGCGGTGCGCCTACGCCGGTGACGCGTCGGCCTGCTGCCCGTTGCGGGCGATGCTCTCGGCGATCTCGCGGACGCTGCTGTTGCTGAACAGGTCGTCCGGCGGCAGCGCGTCCTCGCCGTAGGCCTCCTCGGCCCTGGCGATCAGCTTGACCGCCGTCAGCGAGGACCCGCCGGACCGGAAGAAGTCGGACTCCGCGTCCACGCTCAGCCCGAGGTCCTGACAGGTGGTCACGACCCACTTCTGGATGGTGTCGATGTCGTCGGTCGCCATCAGGCCGGCACCCCGTCCCTGACGGGGAAGCGGAAGCCGTTCACGGTGGTCTCGACGAACTTGTTGTGCCCGAAGTTGTCCCGGCCCGAGGTGAGCACGTTGCCGAACTTCTCCAGGCTGGCCGCACCGCCGAACTCGGCGAGCGCGTCGGAGTGCGGGTAGACGCGCACGGAGGTCGGCAGGTAACGCCCCGCGAAGCCGAGTCGCATCTGGTCGGTCTTGCCCGCGTGCGGGTGCGAGGCGTGCATCAGCGTGGACCAGAAGATGATGAACTGGCCCTGCCTCATCGCCTGCGAGACCGCTTTGGACTCGTCCGGGGACCAGTTGGGGTCCTTCTGCAGCTGCCGGTAGTCGTAGCCGAAGAACCCGCGGCGCACCCCGCCCTTCTCCTGGTTGTTGATCAGCTCCGGGTTGTAGTCCATGACCTTGGACTCGTCGTAGTTCATCGACTTGTGGGAGCCGGGGATGAACTGCAGGCAGCCCATGTCCACCGACGCGTCGGTGAACGCCGTCCACACCGTGATGGTGCCGCCGAAGTCCGCGTCCTCCGGCCACACGATCTGCGGGTGCTTCGAGCCGGCCACGTTGGAGAAGTTGTCGGCCTGGTGCCAGTCCGTACCCTCGTCACCGGGGTACTTGGGGAAGAACTCCGAGCGCCAGCACAGCGTGTCCGGCCCGAGGATGCTCGACACCCGGTCCACGATCTCCGGCCGGGTGATGTGCTCGGCCAGGAAGTCGACGTCCAGGTGCCGGTCGTAGTTCGACAGGTTGGTCACGCCGGAGATGGTCTTGCCGCCGCCGTACACGGCCTTTTTCGTGTTGATCAGTTTCGGCCGCAGGGCCTGCAAATGCGCGGCCATCTCCTCGGGCTCGTAGAGGTCGAATGGACCTATGTATCCGTCGCGGTGGAACTTCGCGAGTTCCTCGTCGCTCAGTGTGAACGCCTTGCTTTCGGATACCATGATTACCCCTGCCGTTCCGAAAATTTGCACGTCGAATTTGCGCGGAAGTGGTCTTGTCGGTGAACAATCAATCGAACGCGGGCAGCACGAATGGAGCCGGCCGGACGGCTCGGCGTCAACTGTCAGGTTCGTGAGATCAACGGTCGCGTGCTACCTCGCCAGCGACGATCAGGTCAGGCCTGCGCTCTGCCGGTGGAAGGCCTGCGCGGATGTCTGGTATTTCCAGTTCGCGACATGTCAACCCCCCGGTCGGCCCCCAGTGCCATTTCTGGGTCACAGCCCCCATGTCGCTGGACCCGAAGCGAACGTAACCAAATCTCCGCAGGCGTGTCAAGGTTCCCCCTGACGTGCGCCGGATTAGCCAGACTTGCCGCCGTGTGGTGTGCGGGTAATACTGACAGGCGGGTACTGGGGTCTATTCGTGCAGATTCATACACGCATGGGTGTATGCCGATGCGCACACGAGTGCGTACGGCGTGCACGCACTGGTGCGCGCCTGCGGGTGTGCGCCAACGGCGGTATGTCTCTGTCGAGGAGGGAGCCGTCGATGCTCGGGGGCGGGCTTGGCAGGACGGGAGAGTTGTCCGGGCAGTCGGTCTTGAGGGGCAGGACGCGGGAGCTCGAGTTCTTCGACCACCTGTTGGGAACCTTCGGCGGGAGCCCGGTCAGGGTGCTGGAGCTGGCCGGTGAGCCCGGCATGGGCAAGACCCGGCTGCTGGCCGCGTTCCGGGAACGGGCGGAACGCGCGGGTGTGCTGGTGGCGCACGGCGAGGCCGTGGGCAAGCCGCTGATGACGGAGTTCGCGGTGTTCGCCGACGCACTGGACGACCTGCTGGCGGCAGGCGGTGCGCGTCTGCTGTCCGGAATGGACCCGCGGGCGGCAGTCCGGTTGCCGGAGATGTTCCCCGTGCTGCACGCGTCCGGCGCCACCCGGACACAGCCGCAGGAACGGCGGTACTGGGCCTGTCAGGGCATCCGCGCGTTGCTGGGGAAGCTGAGCGAGGACGCACCGCTCGTGCTGCTGCTCGACGACGTGCACAACGCGCAGCAGAGCTCCGTCGAGATGATCCTCAACCTGGTGCGCCGCCCGCTGGCCGCACCCGTGCTGCTCGTGCTGACCCACCGTCCCCGGCAGACGCCGGTCGACCTGGTCAGCGCGCTGGGCACGGCGGCGGAGACCGGTGCGGTGCGGCGGATCGAGCTGGGACCGCTGGACCCGGCCGACTCGGCGCGGCTGCTGCCCGCCACCATGCGGCCGGGTCGCCGCAGGGTGCTGCACCGGCTCAGCGGCGGGCAGCCAGGACTGCTGAGCGCGCTGGCCGCCGGTGCGCACGACGACACGGCGGTCGTGGACGACCTGCCGTCGCCGCACCCGGTCGCGGCGGCCGTGGGCGTGGACCTGCAGGCGCTGGGACCGGAGGGGCGGTTGTTCGCCCAGGCCGCCGCCGTCGTCGGCGACGCGATCGACCCGGTGCTGGTGGCCGAGGTCGCCGAGCTCGAACACGACCGCGCGTTGGCCGGCCTGGACGAGCTGATCGCCCAGGACCTGGTGCGCACCAGGGACAACCGGCTCGGTTTCCGCGACGGCGTGGTCAGGGCGATCTGCTACCGGCAGTCGGGTGGCGGGTGGCGGATCGGTGCTCACGCCAGGGCCTACGAGGCGCTGTGGAAGCGCGGCGCACCGCTGGCCGACCAGGCGCACCACCTCGAACGGTCCGGCAAACCGGCGACCGAGCGGGACGCCGAGACGCTCCTGGCCGCGGTCAGGAGCACCGGTGACCGCATGCCCGGCGCGGTGTCGCGCTGGCTGCGGGCGTTGCTGGAGCGGCACGACCTGCACCGCGGCGAGCTGGTCACCCGGCTCGCGAGGGCCACCGCGCTGTCCGGGCGGCTGGCCGAGAGCCTGCCGGAGCACCAGCAGGCGTGGCGGCACCACGACGAGCTGGACCCGGCGACCCTCACCGGCCTGGCCGAGTCCCACGTCCGGGCGCTGCGCCTGCTCGGCAGGTTCGACGACGCGGCGGAGGTGGTCCGCACGGCCGTCCGGCACGTCGAGGTGCCGCTCGCCCTCGCCGAGATCGCACTGGACAGCGGCGGTGACGTGGCCGGTCTGCTGGACACCGTCGCACCACTGGCGCAGGCCGATCCGCGCGCGGCGGCCGTGCACAGCGCGATGCTCGCCACACTGGGCCGCGGCACCGAGGCGGCGGCAGTGGCCGACAGCACCGCCGAGGCGCTCGACCGACTGGGTGATGACGTCACGTCGACGTGTGAAGCGCTCGACTGGCTCGGCTGGGCGAACATCTGGTCCGGCCGCACCGCGCACGCGCTGACCGAGTTCACCCGCGGGCTGGAGCTCGCCGAGCGGCACCAGCAGGTCCACGTCCTCGGCCGGCTCCACCTCGGCCTGGCCACCGCACACCTGCGCGACGGCGCGCTGGGACTGGCGGTGGAACACGCGCAGGACGCGAGTGCGCTCGCCTCCTCGACCGGCTCGGCCGGGGTCGCGGTGCGGACGAAACGGCTGTGCGCCGAGATCCGGCACGTGATCGCGAGCGGCGGCACGGCGGTGCCGGGGTCGCTGTGCGCGGTGCTGGCCGGGCTCAGCTCGGCGGTGGGCAGGAACGACGAGGCGCGGTTCTGGCACGCGCTGGAGGACGAGCTGCTGTCCCGGCGCGGTCCGGCCGACCAGCTGGGGCTGACCCTGCTGGCGCTGGCGTGCCTGGAGTCGGTGACCGAGCAGAAGCAGGCGCGGCAGCTGGTGCGCGCGGCCGTCGCCGTGCTGTCCGCCCGGTCGCACCCGGTCCTGCTCGCCGTGCTGCACCTGGACGGGGCACCCGTGCGCGCGGCGGGGGAGGCCGAGGTCGAGGACTTCGAGAAGGCCGTCGTGGAGCGGCTGAGCCTGTTGAGCGTGCGGGAGAACCAGGTGGCCGAGCTCGTGGCGAGGGGACGGACCAACCAGCAGATCGCGCGGGCGTTGACGTTGAGCCACAAGACGGTGGAGACCTACCTGCGCCGGATCTTCGACAAGCTGGAGGTCTCGTCCCGCTCGGAGGTCGCGGCACTCACAGGCACCATGCGCCGGATCGCGTGACAGCGTTCTCCCCCGGTCGGTTCGCCGGCCGGGGGAGACATGTCTCTCAGGCGAGGGTGACGCGGGTGCCGGCGCCGTCGAGCGCCCGGCTCACCGGCGACTCCGCCCTGCCGTCGGAGATCAGCACCGTCCGCACGCCGCCCTGCAACGCCTCGCGCGCCCCGATCAGCTTCACCGACATGCCACCGGACACGGTGGACGCGCTGGCCGCGGTGAGCGGGTAGCTGCTCAGCAGCGACGTGGGATCGCCCAGGTCCGCGAGCAGTCCGGGGGCGGCGGTGAGGAACACCAGCGTGTCCGCCTTGAGCTCGGCGGCCACCGCGGCGGCGACCCGGTCCGCGTTGACGTTCACCGGGCGGCCGTCCTCGGCGATCGCCGGCGGCGAAATCACCGGGGTGTACCCGTTGTCCAGCAGCAACTCCAGCAGCGCCCCGGACACCGAGGTGATCCGTCCGCTGTGGTCGTCGCGGACCAGGACGCGCTTGCCGTCCACCACGGCGCGGACGGCGGCGCGGCGTTCGGCCCGCAGCAGACCGGCGTCCAGCCCGGAGAGTCCGATCGCGCGGATGCCGCGCTCGCCCAGCGCACCGAGCACGGCCGGGCGGACCTGGCCGAGCAGCGCCAGTTGCAGCACCTCCAGGGTGGCCGCGTCCGTGTGCCGGGTCGTGACACCGCTGGCGGAGGTGAGGTGACGTTGGGGCACGTCGAGCCGGTCCGCCAGTGAGTCGACCGTCGCCGAGCCGCCGTGCACCAGCACGACCCGCCGACCGGCGTGGACCAGGTCCGACACGTCCGCGCAGACCCCGGTGGCGTCGACACCGGCCGCCCCGCCGACCTTGACCACGAGCACGCCGTCCATGTCTCTCCTGCCTGTGTCGGTGCCGCGCCGGCGGTCTCAGGCCGGTCGCGGTGCTAGATCGGGTGCAGCCCGACGAAGCCGAGGCCGGTGCTCTCCGCCCAGCCCATGCGGATGTTCAGGCACTGCACGGCGTTGCTCGCGCCGCCCTTGCCGAGGTTGTCCAGCGCCGCGACGGCCAGCACGCGGTCACCGTCCACGGCGAACCCGACATCGCAGAAGTTGGTCCCGGCCAGGATCTTCGGCTCCGGCAGCCGGTACAGGCCACGCCGTTGCGCGACGATCCGCACGAACGGCTCGTTCCCGTAGGCGGTGCGGTAGGCGCGGCGCAGGTCGTTCTCGGTGACACCGGAGGCCGTGGCGTGACACAGGACCTGAGCCCCGCGCACCGCCTCGACGCCGGTCGCCGTCATCCGCACCCGCAGCCCGGTCTCCTGCCCGACCTCGGCCTCGTGCCGGTGCCGGACCGCCGCGAACACCCGCATCGCCCCGCTGCGCTCGGAGTGCAGGTTCATCCCGGTCGCGGTCGCGCCGGAACCGCTGGAGCCGATCTTGGCGTCGATCGTCACGTCCTGGTCGACGATCCCGGCCAGCGGTGCCAGCGCCAGGATCGCCGCGTTCGCCATGCACCCCGGCACGCTGATCCGCGCCGCCGTCCGCAGCGCGTCCCGGTGGCGTTCCGGCAGTCCCGGCGTGAACCCGGCCAGCAGGTCCGGCGCCGGGTGCGCCGAGTCGTAGTACGTCTCGTAGACCGCGGGGTCCTTCAACCGGAAGTCCGCGGTGAGGTCGACGACGAGCGGTGCGGCCGGGCCGATCGCCTGGACCAGCTCGGCGGCCTTCCCGTGCGACACGGCGATGAACAGCACGTCGTGGGAGCCGAGCTCGTCCGGGTGCGTGAAGGTCAGCGAGGTGTGGCCGCGCAGGTTGGGGTGCAGGCTGTCGACCCGCTTGCCCTGCTGGCTCGCGGAGTAGGCGCGCGTCACCTCGACCTCGGGGTGGGCGGTGAGCAGCCGGAGCAGCTCACCGCCGATGTACCCGGCCGCGCCGACGACGCCGGCGGAGATCGAGGTCACCTACTCGCCCCAGTCCTCGTCCATCTCGGGAGCCAGCGCCAGCACCAGCGGCTCGGCGGTGACGACCTCGAGCTCGCTCATGCAGTCGGGGCACTCCACGATCTCGTTCTGCGTCACCGAGCTCGTGATCTCGATCGCGCCCTCGCACTCGGGGCACGCCGTCGCGGTGGTCATGGCTCCTCCTCTGATGTCCAGCCGAGCATGTGGTCCGTGCACTCCCCGAAGTAGTCCGGAGAGTCCCCTACAGCAGGGCCTCGGCCGCCGCGACGACGGCTTCCGCGCTGACCCCGGTCGCCGCCAGCAGTTCCAGCTCGTCGCCGACGACGTCGAAGAACGAGGTGGGGACACCGATGCGGCGAACCCGGCACGGCGCGGTCTCGGCGAGCACCTCGCAGACCGCGCTGCTCATGCCGCCCTCCAGCACGTGGTCCTCGACCGTGACGATGCCGCGGGTCTGCTCGGACGCCGCCACGATCGCGTCGCGGTCGATGGGCTTGACGGTGTGCATGTCCAGCACGCGCGCGCTGACCCCGGCCGCGGCGAGCAGGTCGTGCGCCTGCAGGGCCAGCACGGCCGGGTACGGCCCGGTGGCAATGATCGTCACGTCGTCGCCGTCGCGCAGCCGCGTGGCCTTGCCGAGCACGAAGTCGTCCGGCGACTCGTGCACGAGCGGGGTGGCCGCCCGGCCCAGCCGCAGGAACAGCGGACCGGGCAGGTCCGCGGTCGCCCACACGGCCGCCTCGGTCGACACCGAGTCCGACGGCACGACGACGGTCATGTTCGGCATGGTGCGGGCGATGGCGATGTCCTCCAGCGCGTGGTGCGTGGGACCGTAGTGTCCCGCGGAGAACCCGGCGTGCGTGACGACGATCCGCACCGGCAGGTTGTTGCCCGCGACGTCGACCTTCATCTGCTCGCACGCCCGGCACGCGGCGAACGTGCTGATGGTGTTGGCGTAGGGCAGGAAGCCCGCGGAGGCCAGTCCGGCGCTGACACCCATCATGTTCGCCTCGGCGATGCCCACGTTGGTGTACCGGTCGGGGAACCGCTCGCCGAAACCGGTCTCCAGCCCGCCCATGTCGGAGTCCACGCAGAACACCCGCGGGTCCCGCTCAGCCAGCTCGCCCAGGACCCGGCGGTAGACCTCGCGGGTGGGCACCAGGACGCCGGGGGCTGTCTCGACGCTCATGACGTCCTCCTCGACCGCGCCCGCAGACCCGCCTGCGCCCTGGTGAGCAGCGCGGGGGTCAGCGTGACGTGGTGGCTCTTCTTCTTGTCCTCGAACAGCGGTACGCCCTTGCCCTTGACCGTTCGCGCGATGACGGCCGTGGGACGACCCGGCTCCAGCGACGCGAAGACCTCGCGCAGCGCGTCCAGGTCGTGGCCGTCCACCTCCACGGCGGTCCAGCCGAAGCTGCGCCACCGGTCGGCGAGCGGTTCGAGGCCCAGGTCCTCGGTGCGGCCGGTGATCTGCCAGCCGTTGCGGTCCACGATGGCGACCAGGTTGTCCAGGCCCGCCGCGGGCGCGAACTGGGCCGCCTCCCACACCGAGCCCTCCTGCAGCTCACCGTCGCCCATCAGCACGAAGGCCCGGTACGGGCGCCCCGCGCGTTTGGCGGCCAGCGCCACGCCCGCGCCGAGCGACAACCCGTGGCCCAGCGAGCCGCTGGGGAACTCGACGCCGGGCAGGCGGCGCAGCGGGTGCCCCGCGAGCCGGCCACCGCTGGCGGCGTAGGTCTCCAGTTCGGACTCGGGCAGGAAGCCGTTGGCGGCCAGCACGGCGTAGAGGGCGGCGCTGGCGTGGCCCTTGCTGAGGATGAACCGGTCCCGCAGCGGCCAGTCCGGCTCGTCCGGCCGCAGGTCGAGCACCTCGTCGTAGAGCACGGTGAGCAGGTCGACGCAGGACAGGCTGCCGCCGACGTGCGTGCCGGACGGCGAGGAGCCCATCCGCAGGATCTGCTCGCGGTTGCGCAGCGCCTTGGCGGCGAGCGGGGTGGTCATACGGCCGCCTTCGACTGGTGGCCCACGCTGCGGGCGATCGGGATCAGGGTGTCGAGGTTGTCCCACACCTTGCGGATCGCCTCGGCGCACCGCAGCAGCACCGGTCCGCTGTGCGGGTTCAGGTGCCAGCGCTGCAACGTCAGCGACGACTCGATGACCGCCGTGGTCTCCGGGTACTCCCCGCCGCGGACGTCCCCGCCGAGCTTCCACGGGTACCCGCCGAACCCGGCACGGGTCTGGAACGCCTCCTGCATCGGCAGCGGCACCAGCTGGTACGGCTGCAACGGCACGCCCTCGGCGCGCAGTGCGCGGTGCAGGATCGACCGCAGTGCACCGGGGCGCACGTCCGGGTGGCCCGTGGCCGCAGGGTCGAAGCGCAACCGCAGGATGTGCCAGGCGTGCGTCCGGTCGGCCGGCACCTCCGGCAGCACGAGCCCCGGCAGGCCGGCCAGCGCGGCGAGCATCGCCTCGACGTTGCGCTTGCGGGCGGCGTCGTACTCCGGCAGGCGCGCGAGCTGGGCGCGGGTGAACGCCGCCTGGATGGCGCTGAGCTTCGCGTTCCCCGCCAGCACGCGGGAGACGTAGTCCCGTTCCCGGCCGCCGCGCAGGTCCTCGCCGAACTGCCGGTGCAGCACGACCTTCCGGTGCAGCTCCGGGTCCGCGGTGGTGATCAGGCCGCCTTCGCCGCACGTGGGCAGGTTCTTGACCACGTTGAGGCTGAACGTGGCGATGTCGCCGAGCGTGCCGGTGCGCCTGCCCCGGTAGGTGGCACCGTGCGACTGCGCGGCGTCCTCGACCAGCAGCAGGTCGTGCCGGTCGGCCAGTGCGCGCAACGCGGTCATGTCGGCGGGCAGGCCGTGCAGGTGCACCACGAGGATCGCGCGGGTCCGCGGGGTGATCGCCGCCGCCGCGGCCTCGGGTGACATGTTGTACGTGACCGGGTCGATGTCGACGAACACCGGCACGAGCATCCGCTGCACGGCACCGATGGCGCTCGCGATGAAGCTCAGCGCGGGCACCAGGACCTCCGCGCCCGGCTCGATCCCGGCCGCGGCGAGCGCCAGCTCGATGGCCGCGGTCCCGTTGACCACCGCCGCGCAGTGCGGGGTACCGACGAACTCGGCCCACTCCGCCTCCAGCGCGGCCACCTCACCGCCGCCGGTGCTGTTGGACGTGAACTGCCCGCTGTCCAGCACGCGCCGGGTCGCCTCGTGCTCGGCGTCCGTGATCACCGGCCACCGGACCTGCTCGGGTGGGACGCTGCCCTTCCCGATCACCCTGGTGCCGCCGAACATCGCCAGCTTGTCGCTCATGCCGCCGCACCGATGCCGAGCTTGCGGGTCGCGAAGTCCACGTAGGCCCCGACCAGGTCCACCGACAGCACCTCGAGTGCGCCGTGGAACTCCGGCGTGTGGTTGACCTCGTTGACGAGGTAGCCGTCGTGCTCGGACTCCAGCACGTCGATGCCGAGGATGCCGTCGCCCACCGCGTCGGCCGTGGCCCGCAGGAGCTTGGTCAGCTCCTCGTCGGGGTCGCAGCGCATCGTCGTGCCACCGCGTGCGGTGTTCGTGCGCCACTCGTCGGACATCTTGTAGATCACGCCGACGACCTCACCGCCCATGACGTAGGCCTTGATGTCGCGGCCGGGTTTGTCGACGTACTCCTGCACGTAGACGACCTGGTGGTGCAGGCCGGGCAGCGCGCTGCGGTGCTCCAGCATGATCTCGGCGGAGTTGCGGTCGGTGGGCCGTGCGGCCAGGTGCCCCCACGACCCGTTCACCGGCTTGGACACCAGCGGGAACCCGAAGTCCTCCAGGTGGTCCAGCGCGTGCTCCGGCGACAGGCTCACGGCCGCCCGCGGCACCGGCAGCCCGGCGGCGTGCAGGGTGAGGGTGGTGAGCAGCTTGTCCCCGCACAGCGCGACGACGTCGGCGCTGTTGACCACGGTGAGGCCGGAGTGCTCCAGCAACCGCGCCGCGTAGACGTTGCGGGTGTGGGAGATCTCGCGGCTGATCACGCCCGCGTAGGCGGGTGTGGGCGCCTGCACCTCGAACAGCGCCCGGCGGGTGTCGATCACTTCCACCGGCACCCCGCGCCGGGCCAGCTCGGCGAGGATCAGCTTCTCCTCGAGCCGGATGCGCGATGCCAGTACGGCGACAGGCAGGTCCATCAGGTCATCCCCTGGTCAGCTCGGTGACATCAGATCGGTGGCGAGCCGGCCGACGGCGTCGGTCAGGACCGTCACCGCCAGCAGGTACTCGGACAGGTCGACGTGCTCGGTGGGCGTGTGGTCCAGGTGCGGGTCACCGGGGCCGTACGTGGCGATCGGCACCTGCCACGCCGGACCCAGGACGTTCATGTCCGAGGTGCCGAGCTTCAGCTTGAACTCGGCGCCGCCGGTGTGCTCCCGCACCGCGGCGGCCAGCGCCCTGGCCACCGGGTCGGCGCGGGACCGGCGGATCGCCGGCGTCGTCTCCAGCACCCGGATCTGCGCGTCACCGGCGAGATCGCGCACCTCGGCCAGGAAGGCGGCGGTGTCGAAGTCCAGCGGTGTGCGGCAGGAGACCACCAGGTCGGCGTGGACGAGGTCGCCCGACGTGCTGACCAGAGTGGGGGACAGCTGGTCGAACACCCGGCCGCCGGCCACCGCGTACCGCGCGCGCAACGCCTCCCAGAAGGCCGCGGCGACCTCGCTCGCGTTGGGGTCCGGCGAGCTGGTGTGCGCCTGCGGCCGGTCGACGGAGCAGGTGAACCGCAGCACGCCCTTGTAGCCGACCACGACCGTGCCCACACCGCTCGGTTCGCCGATCACCACGGCGTCCGCGTGCTGGGTGACCGCGACGTAGTGCGCGCCGACGGAGTCGCGTTCCTCGTCGACCGCGCCGACGACCACGATCCGCGCACCGGCCGCCCGTGCCCGCGCAGCGGCGACGATCATCGTCGCGAGCGGTCCCTTGGCGTCCACGGAACCACGCCCGTACAGCTTGTCGCCGTCGAGCCGGACCGGTGGCCCGCCCGGCACCGTGTCCAGGTGGCCGAGCAGCATGATCGTGGGACCGTCGGCGGCGCCGATCACACCGACGGCGTTGCCGGCGTCGTCCACGTGCGCCTCGAAACCCAGCTCGGTCATGGCGCCGACGACGAACCGGGCCAGCTCGCCCTCCTGGCCGGACACCGACGGGATGGCGACCATCCGGTGCAGGAGTTCGACCGCTCTGCCGTCGGAGACCGCGGCGGTGGGCACGGTGTTCGCGGAGGTGGGGGAGGTGCGGGTCATCAGCCGCGCCCTTCCGGGGCCAGCTCGGCCAGCTCCTCGATCGTGTGCCGGCCGAGCAGCACCTGCAGGGGGAAGTCCAGGCCGAGCTCACGGGTGCGCTGCAACAGGTTCACCGCGCGCAGCGAGTCGCCGCCGAGCTCGTAGAAGTCGTCGCGGATGCCGACCTCGGGCACGCCCAGCACGTCGGCCCACAGCTTCACCAGCAGCGTCTCCACGGGCGTCCTGGGCGGCACGCGGACCGACTCCACCAGGTCCGCCGGTGGCAGCGGCAGCGCGGCGTGGTCGACCTTCCCGTTGTCGTTCACCGGGAACGCCGTCATCGTGACGAACCGGCCGGGCACCATGGCGGCGGGCAGCCGGTCGGCGAGGTGGCGCCGCAGCTCGTCCACGGCCACGTCGCCGTCGGCCACGAGGTAGCCGACGAGCCGAGGGCCGCCGTGCTCGTCCGGCCGGACGACCACGACCGCGTCGGTGACCGCCGGGTGCGTGCGCATCGCACTGGCGATCTCCGCCGGTTCGACGCGCTGGCCGCGGATCTTGACCTGGTGGTCGGTGCGGCCGAGGAAGACCAGCTGCCCGTGCGAGTTCCAGTACGCCCGGTCGCCGGTCCTGTAGATCCGCGTGCCGTTCTCGTGCGGCAGGAAGGCGGCCGCGGTCGCCCGCGGCTGGCCGAGGTAGGCGCGGGCGGTCTGCACGCCCGCGATGTGCAGCTCACCGGGAACACCGACGGGCACGGGCTGCCCGTGCGCGTCGAGCAGCAGCAGCTGCACGCCCGGCAACGGGTCGCCGATCGGCACCCGGCTGCTGTCCGCCGCCGTGTCGACCCGGAAGTGCGTCACCTCGACCGCGGCCTCGGCCGGGCCGTACATGTTGTGCAGCTCGACGCCGGGGAACGCGGCGAGGAAGTCCGCCGCCAGCCTTGCCGGCAGCTCCTCGCCGCTGCACTGCACCCGCCGGAGCGAGGGCACGTCGGCGGCGGTGATGCCGTAGTCGAGGAACAGGCGCAGCATCGACGGCACGAAGTGCGTGTGCGTGACGCCGTGCCGGGTGAAGAACTCCTCGAGGTAACGAGGATCGCGGTGACCGCCCGGTGCGGCGAACACCAGCCGGGCGCCCACGAGCAACGGCCAGAGGATCTCGGGCACGGCCACGTCGAAGCCGATCGGGGTCTTCTGGGCGACCACGTCGCCGGTGCCCAGCGGCATCCGCGCCTCCGCCGCGCGCAGCCGGTTGGCCAGGCCCGCGACGGTGTTGACCGCACCCTTGGGCACGCCCGTCGAACCGGACGTGAAGACCACGTAGGACGCGCTGTCCCCGGGCACCTCCACCGGCGCCGCCGGTTCTCCCGTGACCTCGGCGACGTCCACGACGCGGGTGCCGCCGGAGACCCGGGACCGCGTCGCGGCCGAGGCGAGCACGATGCCCGGCTTCGCACCGGCCAGCACCGCCGCCAGCCGTCCATCGGGGTAGTCCGGGTCGAGTGGCAGGTACGCGCCGCCCGCCTTCAGCACCGCCAGCACCGCGACGGCCAGGTCGAGGCCGCGTTCGAGGCACACGCCGACGCAGTCGCCCACCCGGACGCCGTTGGTCCGCAACCACGACGCGACCTCCGCCGCGCGGATGTCCAGCTCGCGGTAGGTCATCGAGTCACCGGTGGCGTCCGCGACGACCGCGACCGCGTCCGGTGTGCGTGCGGCGGTCCGCCCGAACCACTCCGTGATCGACGGCAGCGGCTCGGCGAGCTCGGTCGACCCCGTCATCGCCTCGACCCGCGCCCGTTCGGCCGCGGACAGCACCGGGAGCGTCCACAGCGGAGCGTCCAGGTGCTCGGTGAACTCGGTCAGCACGGTCACGAACGCGTCCAGCACGCGTTGCGCGGACGCCTCCTCGAACAGACCGGTGGAGTACGCCACCTCGGCGGCGAGACCGTCGTCGGCCGGCGCGAGGTACAGCCCCACGTCGAACTGCGCACCGCCGCTGTGCACCGCGACCGGCTGCACCTGCACGCCGGGGAGGCTGAGGTCGCCGCTCGGGGTGTTCTGCAGGGCCAGCACGGTCTGCGGGATCTTCGGGCCGTCACCGCGCGCCTGCTTGATCCACTCGAACGGCACGTCCTGGTGGGCCAGCGCGGTCAGGCAGACCGACCGGCACCGCACCAGCGCCTGCCGCAGCGTCTCCAGCGGGTCGAGCCGCACCCGCAGCGGCAGCGTGTTGACGAAGAACCCGACCACGCCGTCGAGCTCGTCACTGGGCCGGCCGGCGACCGGTGTGCCGATGACGAGGTCGTCCTGGCCGCTCCACCGCGCCAGCACGATCGACCACGCGGCCACGAACACCATGAACTCGGTGGCGTTCTCGCTCTGCGCGGCCGTGGCCAGCCGCTTCACCAGCACGTCCGGCAGTACCGCGCGGACCGTGCCGCCCCGGTAGCCGGTGGCCGAGCCGCGCGGGTGGTCGGTCACCAGGTCGAGCGCGGTCGCACCGGCCAGGGTGGTCCGCCAGAACTCCAGCTGCCCCGCGACCTCGTCGCCGGCCAGGAAGTCCCGCTGCCACAGGGCGAAGTCGGCGTACTGCATCTCCGGTTCTGGCCACCGCGGCGGGGTGCCGCCCGCCAGCGCGGCGTACGCGGCGCCCAGCTCGGCCATCAGGATGCCCAGCGACCAGCCGTCGACCACGATGTGGTGCACGCACAGCACGAGCACCCACTGCGGTTCCGGCGCGTCGGTGATCCGCAGCAGCCGCGCCCGCAGCAACGGCGGCGCGGACAGGGTGAACGGCGGCTCCACGACGGCCCGGATGGCGTCGTCCAGCCCGGCTTCGGCCGTGTCCCCGGTGCTGAACGGGACGGTCAGCTCGGAGATCGCGACCTGCGTGACCGCGCCGCCCTCGCCGATCTCGACACCGGTGCGCAGCGCCTCGTGCCGGTCGACGAGCAGCTGCAGCGCCTGGCGCAGGAAGTCCGCGTTCAGGTCGCCGGTCAGCCGCAGCGCGCCGCTGACGTGGTAGGCGCTGCCCGCGCCCATCTCGTGCAGCATCCACAGCCGTTCCTGGCCGAAGGACGCCGGGAAGACGTACGTGTCGGTCACCGGAGCCCTCCCGGGGTGGCGGGGACGCCGGGCTGCCACACCAGCCGCAGCCGGTCCGCGGTGAACGATTCCACGACACCTCCCAATCCTGGTCTGCAGACGTTGCCGGTCCCGCGGTGTCCGGGACAGTCGGGGATCTCCCCGGCTCACCCCCGCGGCCGCACCCGGACCTCGTCGTCGGCAGCGGTCACGACGGCCTCGCCTGGCGGGTCCGCCCACGGCGCCGGCAGCGCGGCCCGGTCGAGCTTTCCGCTGGGCAGCAGCGGGAACCGGTCGAGCACCACGTACGCCGACGGCACCATGTGCTCGGGCAGCAGCGCGGCCAGGTAGCCGCGCAGCTCGGCGGTGGACGGGCGGTGGTTGCCGCGCAGCAGCACGTACGCGGCCAGCCTGCGTTCGCCGCCGGCGTCGTCGAAGGCGATCACCACCGGTTCGCGCACCGCCGGGTGCGTCGCCAGCTCCGCCTCGACCTCGCCGGGCTCGACCAGGAACCCGCGGACCTTGATCTGCTGGTCCAGCCGGCCGAGGAACTCGACGTCCCCGTTGGACAGGAACCGCGCGTGGTCACCGGTGGCGTACATCCGGCCGCCGGGCTCCTGGCCGTACGGGTCGGGCCGGAACCGGTCCGCGGTCAGCCCCGGCCGCCGCCAGTAGCCGCGGCCGGGACCCGCTCCGCCGATGAACAGCTCACCCGGCACGCCGACGGGTGCGGGCCGGCCGTGCCGGTCGAGGATGTAGATGCGGTGGTTCGCGAACGGCCTGCCCCACGGCACGCCGCCCGCGTAGCTGCGGCGGGTCAGCCGGTGGGCGAGGCTGCAGTACGACGTCTCGGTCATGCCGGCCAGGTTGAGCAGCCGGATGCCGGGGAGCAGGTCCGTGAGCTGGCGGGGCAGCGTGGGTGGCATCCGGTCACCGCCCAGGCCGACCGCGCGCAACACGACACCGGACATGCCGCCGCGCCGGCCGGCGTGACCGACCAGGGCGTCCAGCAGCGCCGGCGCCGAGCTCCACGCCGTGACCTCCTGGCGCACCAGCAGGTTCAGCAGCCGGTCGAGGTCTGCGGTCTCCTCGTCGCTCGGCACGACGACGGTCGCGCCCGCCGCGAGCGTGCCGAAGACCTCGTAGACCGACATGTCGTAGTTCAGCGACGAGACCGCCAGCACGCGGTCTTCCTGCGTGAGGTCGTAGGCGTTGTTGACGCCGTGCAGCGTGTTCACCACACGGGCGTGCTCGTTGGCCGAGCCCTTCGGCTGGCCGGTCGAACCGGACGTGTAGATCACGTAGGCGAGCCCCGCGCCGTGCACGGGGACGTCGGGCCGGGAGACGGGCTCGTCCGCGGGCCACTCGGTGTCCAGGCGGAGGAACCGGACCGGGCCGTCGAGGTCCCCGGTCTCGACCGAGGAGTGCGTCAGGACCACCGGCGCTGCCGCGTCCTGCACCATGTGCGCCACCCGCGACCGCGGGTAGCCGGGGTCCAGCGGCAGGTAGGCCGCACCGGCCTTCAGGATGCCGAGCACCGCGACGACCACCAGCTCCGACCGCGGCAGCGAGACGCCGACGAGCTGCTCGGACGTCAGCCCCAGCGCCCGCAGCCGGTGCGCGAGCTGGTTGGCGCGCGCGTCCAGCTCGGCGTAGGTGAGCGTGCGGTCCCCGAAGACGACGGCGGGTGCGTCCGGAGTCCGCTCCACCCACTGCTCGACCACGCCGTGCACGGTCAGCGGGCCCTCGAACGGCGCGGCGGAGCTGTGACCGCTGAGCTCGCCGGTGATCCGGGTGCTCTCGGCCGGCGCGATCAGCGGCAGCGCCGACACGGCCTCGTCCGGCCGGGACACGCCGTGCCGCAGCAGCCGCACGAAGGCGTCGGCCATCCGGGCCGCGGTGTCGCGGGTGAACAGGTCCGCGCTGAACTCCAGGCGCCCGTCCACACCGCCGTCCGCGCTGGGCACGAGGTCGAGCGCCACGTCGAACTTCGTGGCCACCGACCGGACCGGGAGCTCCTCGACGACCAGCCCGCCGAGCCGCACCGGCGCGGGCGGTGCGTCGCGCAGCGCCAGCACCACCTGGACCAGCGGCGCCAGCCCGTCCGTGCGGCCGGCGCCGACGTCGGTGACCACGAGGTCGAACGGGTAGTCCTGGTTGGCGAGGGCCGCGCGGTGCTCCTCACCGGCCGCGGCGACCAGGTCGGCGAACGCCGGGTCGCCGGACAGGTCCAGGCGCAGCGGGAGGGTGTTGGCGAGGAGCCCGACCACCGGCTCGGTCTCGGCCGCGCACCGGCCGGCGACGGGCGAGCCGACCACCACCTCGTCCTGGCCGCTCCACCGCGACAGCACGGCCGTGAACGCGGCCAGCAGCACCGCGAACCGGGTCGTCCCCGCCGTGGCCGCCACGGCGCCGACGGACGTGACGAGGTCCGGTGACAACCGGAACGCCATGGTGTCACCGCGTGCGGTCCGGGCGGCGGACCGCGAGCCGTCCGCCGGCAGCAGCAGCTCACCCGCACCGGCCAGCGCCGTCCGCCAGTGCTCCCGCTGGGCGTCCAGCTCGCCGCGGCGGAGCCGGTCGCGCTGCCACACCACGACGTCGCCGTACTGCACCGGCAGCTCCGGCAGCGGGGACGGCCGGCCGTCGCGGAACGCCTCGTACAACGCGGTCAGCTCCGCGCGGAGCACGCCGATCGACCAGCCGTCGCACGCGACGTGGTGGATGCTCAGCAGCAGCACGTGCACGCGATCGTCGACGCGCAGCAGGCTCGCCCGCAGCATCGGCGCCGTCGCCAGGTCGAACGCGGTCGCGGCCTCGCGCAGCACCGCCCGTTCGACGTCGGGCGCGTCCCTGATGTCCCGCACCGGCAACGGCACCGGCGCCGGCGGGCTCACCACCTGGTACGGCACGCCGGCGCGCTCGACGATGTTGGTGCGCAGCACCTCGTGCCGCCGCACGACCTCGTCCAGGCACCGGCTCAGCACGGGCACGTCGAGGTCGCCGGTGAACCGCACCGCGACCGGGACGACGTGCGCCGGCGAGCCTGGGTCCACCTGTTCGAGGAACCACAGCCGTTCCTGCGCCGGTGAGCAGGGCAGCCGTCCGTCACCGCGACCGGCGCGCGGCACCCGGCGCGGTGGGGCCGGCGCCCATCCGTCTGCTGTGGACTCAAGTCGCATGCGGCCGCCCTTCGCCAATCGGTCCCGAGAATCGCGGCCGGCGCACGGGACCCTCAAGTCGGGGACATACCTGGCTTGTCCCGCCCGCGCGGCCTGGGGGACCGTGAGCACCCCAGGAAGGAAGCCACATGATCATCGCCTTGTGGGCGGCCCCGCGCTCCCGGTCGACCGCGCTCTTCCGCTCGATGGTCGAGCACGACGGGCTCCTCGCCCTGCACGAGCCGTTCTGCAACATCTCCGACTACGGCTCGACCACCGTCGGGTCCCGCGAGGTGCACACCCACACCGACCTGATCGCGGCGATCCGGGAGGAGTCGGCTACCCGCACGGTGTTCTTCAAGGACACCACGGACCTCCGTTACGACGCGGTGCTGGCCGACCGCCGGTTCCTGGCCGAGGTGCGGCACACGTTCCTGATCCGCCGCCCCGACGAGATCGCGGCCTCGTTCTACGCGCTCAAGCCGGACATGGTGTGCTCGGACATCGGCATCGAGGGCCAGTACGAGATCTACCGGGCCGTGCTCGACGCGGGCGGGCAGGTGCCCGTCGTGCTCGACGCCGCGGACCTGGTCAGCGCGCCGTCGGAGGTGCTGCGCGCGTACTGCGACCGCGTGGGGATCACCTACCGCGCCGAGGCGACGACGTGGTCCTCCGGCGACCGCTCCGAATGGTCCCGTTCCGCGCGGTGGCACACGGCGGTCAGCAACAGCACCGGGTTCACCGCCACGTCGACCGCGTACGCGGACACGGTGGACAACAACGAGGCGCTCGCGGCGTTCAGCAAGCACCACGAGCCGTTCTACGACCTGCTGTCCACCCACCGCCTGCTTCCCTGACGCATCTGCAAGTACTGCCAACACCTGTGTTGGCAGTACTTGCAGACGCCGTGGGCACGGCAGGGGAGCAGGTCAGGCGCTCAGCGCCGCGAGCAGTTCGGCGCGGAGGGCGGTTGCCGTCCCGTACCACTGGGCGTCGACCGCGGCGCGCCGGTAGAACAGCTGCGCGTCGCTGTGCTCGGTCATGCCGCGCGCGCCGTGCAGGTGCACCGCCTCCTCCGCGCTCTGCCGGGCGACCGCGCCGGCCAGCAGCACCGCCTGCGCTCCCGTCCGCGGGCTCGGTTCCGTGCCGACCAGCGCACGGACGGCCTCGGCTTCCGCGTGCAACGCCGCCAAGCGGTACGCCAGGGCCGTGGACTTGGCCAGGGGCTGACCGAAGACCTTGCGCTCCCGCAGGTGGTCCGCGGTCAGCCGGATCGCCGCCTGCGCCGCGCCGACCAGGTACGCGGCGTGCCGCAGCCGGGCCCTGGCCAGCACCGCCGGGTAGTCGGCCGTCACGTCCCGCACCTGTGCCACCGCGTCCTGGAGCTCGACGGTGTGCAGGTCGCCACGGCCGACGTCGTCCTGCCGGCGGGTCCGCACACCGGGCTGCTCGACGGGAACCAGCGCGGCCGCGGTGCCACCGACGACGAGCAGGTCGTCCACATCGGACGCGAACGCCACGAACCGCCGCACGGCCGTGACCTTGCCGTCCCGCAGCACGAACGGCGCGGGCGTGGCGGGGTTGTCGGTGCCGTTCTCCCGCAACGCCAGCGCCACGGTGCGGCCGGGGGAGAGCGGGAACAGCTCCGCGGCCGCGACGGTGTCCAGGAACGGGCTCTGGTACAGCGCGGCGCCCATCAGCTCGGCGGCCCGCAGCACCTCCGCCGGGGACTGCTCGGAGTCCGCGAGCGCGGCCAGCACCTGCCGGCGCGTCTCCTCGTCCTGCGGTGCCCCGCCGCCCCGCGGCCGTTCGCCCAGCCTGCGCAGCAGCGGGGTGGTGTCGTCGTCGAACAGGTCGGTCAGCATCACAGCAGTCCCAGTTCCCCGGTCGCGATGAGGTACAGCATGACTTCGGAGGTGCCGGAGGCCAGGCGCAGGCTCGGCCCGGTCCGGTAGGCCGACTCGACGCTCCCGTGCGCGGGTGCGCCGCCGTCCCACGAGGTGAGCACGGAGTCCAGGCCGTCGACCTCCGCCGCGGCCCGCAGGATCGGCCGGAAGTGCTCGGAGGCGTACCACTTGGCCATGGCCGACCCGCCCGGTGACGGCCGGTCCGCCGCGAGGTTGTGCACCTGCTGCCACGCCAGCGCGTGCGCCGCTGCCAGCCGTGCGTCCAGCTCGGCCAGCTCCGGGGACAGGCGGCCGGTGGCGCGGGCGCGGTCGAGGACGGTGTCCAGCAGGACCCGCGCCTTGGCGTGGAAGTCGATGCCGGTGCGTTCCAGCAGCAGCAACGAGTTCATCAACGTCCAGCCGTCGTGCACCGCGCCGACGACGGCGTCCTCGGTGAGCAGCAGACCGTCGATGACGACCTGGGTGAACCGGTCGTTGCCCATCGACGCGACGGTGGACACGTGCACGCCCGCGGAGTCGAGGGGCACGAGGAACAGCGTGATGCCGTCCATGCCGACACCGCTGTCCCTGGTGCGGGCCGCGCACAGGGCCATCTCGGCGAACTGCGACTTCTGGTTGTAGATCTTCGTGCCGTGCAGGCGCCAGCCGGCCCCGTCGGGGCGTGCCTCGGTGCGCAGGGCGGCCAGGTCGGAGCCGCACGACGGTTCGGTGAACAGCACGGTGGCCATCCGGTCACCGCGCGCCAGCGCGGGCAGGTGCTCCTGCTTCTGCGCCTCCGTCCCGCTGTGCAGCAGGAACGTGCCCACGATGCCGATGCTCAACGTGTGCAGGTCGTCCGGCACGCCCGCGTACAGCATCTCCTCGGTGAGCGCCGCCGCCTCCGCCACACCGAGGCCGAGGCCGCCGTAGCGCTCCGGCCAGTGCGGGGCGAGCCAGCCGCGTTCACCCAGCCACGAGTAGACGGCGAGCCGCCCTGTCTCCGCCTCCGGTGGCAGGGCGCGGATCGCGGCGACCTCGTCCTGAACGCGCCGGGAGGCGAAGAACGCGCGGATCTCCTCGCGGAAGTTCACGACGACCGCCCGTCGACGGCGTCCAGCAACGCGGCCAGCTCGTCGGGGGAGACGTCCGCCAGCTCCCGTTCCTCCACGAGCGCCGCGAGCCCGCCGAGGGTGGCGTGCAGGAAGAGGTCCCGCAGCTCCAGCCGGACCCCGAAGCGCTCCTGGACCCTGGTGGCCACCTGGGTGATCTTCAACGACGTGCCGCCGATGGCGAAGAAGTTGTCCTGCACCGAGATCGACTCGGTACCGAGCAGCTCCTGCCAGATCTCGGCGAGCGCCACCTCGGTCGCCGTCGTGGGCGGGGAGGTCTCCGGCACGTGCGCCGCGCCCGGCCTGGGCAGCTGGGCGCGGTCGAGCTTGCCGCTCGCCGCACGGGGCAGCGACGGCAGCACGACGAAGGTCGACGGCACCAGGTAGACCGGCAGCGACTCGCTCAGCTCGGACCGCAACACCGCCGTGTCCACGGTCGCACCGGCCGCGGGCGCGACGTACGCCACGAGCTGGGCGTCACCGCCACTGCCGGACACCACCACGGCCGCGTCCTCGACCTGGCGCAACGCCATCACGGCGTGCTCGATCTCGGCGGGCTCCACCCGCAGGCCGCGGATCTTGACCTGGTTGTCGATCCGACCGACGAACTCCAGGTTGCCGTCCGCGCGCCGGCGCACCAGGTCGCCCGTGCGGTACAGCCGGCCGCCGGGTGCGCCGAACGGGTCCGGCACGAACTTCTCCGCGGTCAGGTCCGGCCGCCCCGCGTACCCGCGCGCCACGCCCACCCCGCCGATCAGCAGCTCACCCGGCACGCCCACCGGCACCGGCTCGCCGAACCGGTCGACGACATAGGCCTGGTAGTTGGCCATCGGCACGCCGATCGGCGGCATCGCGTCGTGGTGCTCGTGCGGGCAGAGGTAGTCGACGCACGCCACCGTCGCCTCGGTGGGGCCGTAGCCGTTGTGGAACATCCGGTTCCCGGTGTTCCAGGCGTTGACCAGCTCACCGGGGAACGACTCCAGGCCGACGAACAACGCCCGCAGGTCCGGCAGGGCCGCCGGGTCGAGCAGCCGCAGCACCGCCGGTGGCAGGTCGGTGACGGTGACCCGCTCGGACCGCATCAGCTCGGTCAGCCGCACCGGGTCCAGCAGGTCCGCGCGGGGTGCCTGCACGAGGGTCGCGCCGCTGCACAGCGCGCCGAAGAAGTCGAAGAGGCTCACGTCGAACGCCGGGTTGGCGAACTGGAGCACGCGGTCGCCGACCTCCAGTCCGAACAGCTCGATCACCGCCGGGGTGAAGCCCGCGATCGACCGGTGGGAGACCTGCACGCCCTTCGGCCGCCCGGTCGAGCCGGAGGTGAAGATCACGTACGCCAGGTTGTCCTGGTGCACGGGGAGGTTGGGCCGCGCGGTGTCCTGCGCCGCGACCGCCGGGTCGTCCAGGCACACCGCCCGCACGCCCTCGGGCACGCCCCCGGCCAGGTCGGTGGTCGTCACGACCACGGCCGCGCCCGCGTCGCCGAGCACCAGCTCCCGCCGGGCCACGGGATGGTCGGGGTCCAGCGGCAGGTACGCGCCGCCCGCCTTCAGCACACCCAGGAACGCCGTCGGCAGCGCGGGCCCGCGCTCCAGCAGGACGCCGACCACCGACTCCGGCCCCACCCCGAGCGAGGACAGGTGCCGGGCCAGTTGGTTGGCCCGCTCGTCGAGCTCCCGGTAGGTCAGCGACGCGCCCGCGAACCGGCTGGCGACCGCGTCCGGCGCCCTGTCCACAACGGACTCGAACAGGTGGTGCAGGCAGCGCTCCTGCGGGCCGTACGACCGCTCCGTCCGGTTGGCCTCGACCACCACCGAGTCGTACTCGTCGTCGGTGAGCAGCCGCACCCGGCCCAGTGGCGTCTCGGGGGCGTCGAGCACGAGTTCGAGCACGCGCCGGTAGTGCGCGAACAGCCGCCGGATCCGGTCGGCGTCGAACAGCTCCGTGGAGTACTCCGCCCACAGCCGCAGCCCGCTCCCGGCCACCTGGGTGACCTGGAACGCGAGGTCGAAGCGGGCGGTCCCGATGTCGGGCGAGTACACCTCGGCGGTCAGGTCGCCGACGGTCGCGGACTCCACCGACGCGTGCTGCAGGGTGAACGACACCTGGAACAGCGGGTTGCGGCTCGGGTCGCGCTCGGGGCTCAGCTCGTCGACCAGCCGGCCGAACGGCAGGTCCTGGTTGAGGTGCGCGTCGATCACGGTCTGGCCCGTGCGCGCCACCAGCTCCCGGAACGTCGGGTTGCCCGCGGTGGAGGTGCGCAGCACCAGGGTGTTGGCGAAGAACCCGATCAGCGGCTCGATCTCGGGCCGGGTGCGACCGGAGAAGATCGACCCCACCACGATGTCGTCCTGGCCGCTGTAGCGCGCCATCACGACGTTGAACGCGGCGAGCGCGACCGTGAGCACGGTGGCCCGTTCGGCGATGGCGAACGCGGACAGCTTCTCCGCGAGCGGGCCCGGCAGCATGACCTCTTCGATCGACCCCGCCTGCGTGCGGTGCGCGGGCCGCGGCCGGTCCGTCGGCAGGTCGAGCGTCGGCAGGTCGCGCAGCTGCTCCCGCCAGTACCGCAGCTGGTCCTGCGGTGCCTCGCCGGCCAGCCAGTCCCGTTGCCACACCGCGTAGTCGGCGAACTGCACGGCCAGCGGCACGGCGGCGACGGGCGCGCCGATCGCGCGCTGGTAGCTCATGATCAGCTCGCGCAGCATGATCTCGACGGACCAGCCGTCGGTGGCGATGTGGTGCATGGCGAGCACCAGGACGTACTCCGTGGCGCTCACCCGGCCCAGCGCCGGCCGGAACACCGGGCCGGTGCCCAGGTCGAACGGCTCCCGCACGAGGTCGCCGACGAACGCGTCCACGTCCCCGGCGGCGATGTCGGTGACCGGCAGCGGAACCCGGTCCGGTGCGGGCTCGACCTGCTGGTACGGCACGCCGTTCTCGCTCGGGTAGCGCGTGCGCAGGACCTCGTGCCTCGTGAGGACCTCGGTGAGCGCGCGTTGCAACGCGTCCACGTCGAGGTCGGCCTTGAGCCGCAGCACCATCGGCGCGTTGTAGACCGGCTGGCCCTGCGACCACTGGTCGAGGAACCACAGCCGCTGCTGGGCGAACGACAACGGCAGCCGCCGGTCCCGCGCGGCGGGTTCGATCCGGGTGCCGCCGCCGTGGCTCGCGGTGTGCTGCCGGGTGCGCAGCGCCAGTACCGCCTTGCGCGCTTCGGCGAGTCCACTCGCGGCCGGTCGGGATGGCGGGTTCGGCATGCTCGGCTCCTCGACTGCGCGTCCTCGGCTGCCCGTGGGCGAGCCTCCACCCTGTCCAGACCGCGGGAGCCGGACGAGTCCGGCAATACCCCTACAGGTCCGGCACGGTCCCGGCGTGCCACTCTGCGGCGGGGAGGTGCCGTGTGTCCACATCAGACACTCTGACCGTCGCGGAGGCCCTGCGACCGGCCGACCGGCTGGCCGATGAGGTCGCCGCCGTGACCAGGACCGCCTACCGGGCGGGGGACCTGGTGCCGGGCCTGCCGGTCGCGGACGGCGCCCGGGAGACGGCGGACGACGTGCGCGCCGACCTGGCCGCCGGGTACCACCTGTGGACCGCGACGGCCGGTGGCCGGGTCGTCGGCGCGGTGCGGGCGCACAGCCGGGACTGGTGCGTGCGCCGGCTCGCCGTGTCACCCGAAGCCCGCGGGCTCGGCGTGGGCAGGCGGCTGCTGCGGGCGCTCGAAGCCGGTGCGCGCGCCGAGGGGGCGGTGCGAGTGGTGCTCGACGCCGTGGTCGAACGCGGCAACCCGGCGTTCTACGCCCGCGCGGGCTACCGGACGGTCCACCACTTCCCCGCAGACGACAAGCCGTTGTCCGAAGTGCACATGGAGCTGCTGCTCGGCGAACCGGTGAGGGCGCAGGACTACCCGGAACCCGACCACACGCCCGGAACCGTCCGGTCCTGGTGGTCGGTGGCCGGCGGCACGGTGTGCGTCACGGCGCCGGCGCCCGACGGGATCTCCGTCGAGGTGGACAGGAACCGCCACCTGGGGGTGCTGCGGGGCGCTGACTGGGCCCCGCTCGCCGACGTCGCGCCGGTGCGGCGGAGCTGGTCGGAGCCCGCCGCGGTGATCGGCTCGTTCGCCCAGCCCAGGCTGGACCGGCCGGAGTTCCTGGCCTGGTGGCGGGTAGGGGAATCCCCGGACTGGCCGGGGTGTCCGCCCGCAGGACAGTCTGCCTGGGCAGGGCGGCCGAGCTGTGAGGAGCGCGATGCACGAGAGCACTGAAGAGCGGCTGGGAAACCTCACGGCCCAGCAGCGCGCCGCACTCGTGGCCGAGCTCCGCGCCCAGCGCGCCGCCGCCCGCGAGGCCGACCGGATTCCCGCCGTCGGACGGGACGAGCCGCTGCCGCTGTCGTTCGCGCAGCAGCGGCTGTGGTTCCTGCACCAGTGGGCGGACGGGAAGCCGATCTACAACACGCCGCTGGCCATGCGCCTGCGCGGCGAGCTCGACGTGCCGCTGCTGCGGAACGCGGTCGCCGAGCTGGTCGCCCGGCACGAGAGCCTGCGCACCCGGTACGTCAACACGCCCGACGGCCCGCGCCAGCTCGTCGGCCCACCCGGAACCGGCCTGTTCACCGCGACGGACCTGCGGGAGTTCGAGGACCGCGAACGCCGGGCGGCCGACCTGCTGGCCGCGGCCGGGCGCCGCCGGTTCGACCTGGAGCGCGACCCGCTGCTGCGTGCCGACCTCGTGCGGCTGGCGGCCGACGACCACCTGCTCGTCCTCGCCCTGCACCACATCGCCACCGACGCGTGGTCCACCGAGATCCTCACCAGGGAGCTGATCGAACTCTACAGCGCCGCCCGCGCGGGCCGGCCCGCCGTGCTGGCGGAGCTGCCGATCCAGTACGCCGACTTCGCCGCCTGGCAGCACGGCCAGGAGGCCACTGCGCGGCGCGCCGCGTCGCTGGAGTACTGGCGCACGGCCCTGGCGGACCTGGACACCCTGCGGTTCCCGGCCGACCGGCCGCGACTGGCGGCCCCGACCTGGGCGGGCGACACCGTCCACCACGTCCTGCCCGCACGGCTGCACCGCGAGCTGCAAGCCCTGGGCGGCCCCGAACCGACCAGGGTGCTGCCGCTGATGCTCGCCGCGCTGGCGGCGGTGTCCTCCCGGTACACCGGCCAGCACGACATCGTCGCCGGAACCGCGTTCTCCGGTCGCACGAGGCCGGAGCTGGAGCGGCTGATCGGCTACTTCGCGAACACGGTGGTGCTGCGGGTGTCCACCGCGGGCGACCCGAACTTCCGCGAGCTGCTGGCGCGCGCCCAGGAGACCGTCTACTCCGCGCACCCGCACCAGGACATGCCGTTCGACCAGCTGGTCAACGAGCTGCGGCCGGACCGCGACGCGGGCGCCAACCCGCTGTTCCAGGTGGCGTTGCTGCAGGTCGACGAGCACCTCAAGTCCGTGCGGATGGGCGACGTCGAGGTCGAGGGCGTCGCCCTGCACACCGGCACCGCGCGCTTCGACCTCACCCTCAGCGTCGCCGAGCGGTCCGCGGGCGGCGTCGAGCTGGGCCTGGAGTACGCCACCGAGCTGTTCGACCGCGACCGGATGGACCGGTTCCTGCAGCACACCCGCCAGCTCCTGGAGTCCGCGGTCTCCCGCCCGGACGCCCGGCTGTCCGAGCTGGAGCTCCTGCCGCTGTCGGAACGCGTCCGGCTGACCGTGCACTGGAACGACACGAGCGCACCCGTCCCCGCGGGCACCGTGCACGAGGCCTTCGACGCCCAGGCCGAGCGCACCCCGGACGCGACCGCCGTGGTGAGCGGGGAGGACTCGCTGACCTACGCGCAGCTGCGGTGCCGGGCGAACCAGGTCGCGCACCGGCTGCTCGCCGCGGGCGCCGGACCGGGCAGCCTGGTCGGGGTCGCCGTGGGCCGGTCGGTCGACACCACCGCCGCGCTGCTCGGTGTGCTCAAGGCCGGTGCGGCGTACGTGCCGCTGGACCCGAGGTACCCGGCCGCCCGGCTCGGGTTCGTCCTCCAGGACGCGGCCCCCGTCGCCGTCCTCGTCGACGAGCAGAGCAAGACCGCGATGTCGGAGCACGGCGTCCCGCTGGTCGACGTGGCCGAGGTCAGCGGCGAACCCGACACGGCGCCGGAGACCGCGGTGGCGCCGGAGATGCTGGCGTACGTCTGCTACACCTCGGGCTCGACCGGTCAGCCCAAGGGCGTGATGGTCGACCACCGCGAGGTCATGACCCTGTACGGGGAGCTGGACCGGCGGCTGGGCACCCGCGATCCGGGCGTGTGGCTCGCGGTCAGCAGCATCTCGTTCGACATCTCCGTGGTCGAGCTGCTGTGGACGCTGGCCAGGGGCTACACCGTCGTGGTCGCCGAGGCGAACACCGACACCATGCTGGGCGGGCGCACCGCGCGGCCCACGCGCAAACTCGACTTCGGCCTGTTCTACTTCGCGAGCGACGACTCCAGCACGCCCGGCAGCGAGCGCTACCGGCTGCTGCTGGAAGGCGCGAAGTACGCGGACCGCAACGGGTTCAGCTCGGTCTGGACGCCCGAACGGCACTTCCACGCCTTCGGCGGGCTCTACCCGGCACCGTCGGTCATGGCGGCGGCGCTGGCCGTGGCGACCGACCGGATCTCGATCCGCGCGGGCAGCGTGGTGCTGCCGCTGCACAACCCGGTGCGGGTGGCCGAGGAGTGGTCCGTCGTCGACAACCTGTCCGACGGCCGCGTGGGCATCTCGGTGGCGTCCGGCTGGCACCGCAACGACTTCGTGTTCGCGCCGGAGAACTACGGCGAACGCAAGAAGGTCATGCTCGACGGCGTCGAGACCGTGCGGTCGCTGTGGCGCGGGGAGAGCGTGCGCATGCCCGCCGGCGAGGGTGCCGAGGTCGACGTCCGCATCCGGCCCGCGCCCGTGCAGGCCGAGCTGCCGATGTGGCTGAGCGCCGCGGGCAGCCCGGAGACGTTCCGCGCGGCGGGGCACGCCGGACTCGGCCTGCTCACCCACATGCTCGGCCAGGACCTCGACGCGCTCGCCGGGAAGATCGCCGTCTACCGCGAAGCCTGGCGGGAACGCCACGGCACCGACGGCGGGCACGTGGCGCTGATGCTGCACACGTTCATCGACCCGGACCGAGACCGCGCGCTGGACGTGGCCCGCGGCCCGTTCACCCGGTACCTGAGCACCTCGCTGGACCTGCTGCGCGGTCTGGCCAAGCAGATGGGGCTGGAGTTCGACACGCTCAGCGAGGACGACCGGCTGGCGTTGCTGGAGCACGCCGCCGACCGGTACATGGAGTCCGGTGGCCTGTTCGGCACCCCGGAGGAGTGCGTGCGGTTCGCCGAGCGGCTCGCGGAGCTGGGCGTCGACGAGATCGCGTGCCTGGTCGACTTCGGCATCGCGACCGATGACGTCCTCGCGGCCCTGCCGCACGTCGACACCGTCCGCCGCGCCTTCACCGGTGCCCGGCGCGACGACAGCCTCGCCGCGCTGATCCGCGCGCATGACGTGACCCACATGCAATGCACGCCGACACTGGCCGGGCTGCTCGCCGGTGCGCAGGACGCGGCCGAGGCCCTGGCGTCGCTGAAGGTGCTGTTCGTCGGCGGTGAGGCGCTGACCGCCGACCTGGCCCGCAGGCTGCGCGAGATCACCCCCGCCGAGCTGCACAACATGTACGGCCCGACGGAGACGACGGTGTGGTCGACCGCGGACCGCGTCGTGGACGAGGTGACCATCGGGACGCCGCTGGCGAACGAGGCCGCCTACGTGCTGGACCACCGGTTGCAGCCGCAGCCCATCGGCGTGGCGGGGGAGCTGTTCCTCGGCGGCGACGGCGTCACGGCCGGGTACCACCGCCGGCCCGGTCTCACCGCGGAGCGGTTCGTCCCCGACCCCTTCGCCGGGGGTGGCCGGCGCCTCTACCGCACGGGTGACCTGGCCCGCCGCCGTGCCGACGGCAAGCTGGAGTTCCTCGGCCGGGCCGACGACCAGGTCAAGATCCGCGGCCACCGGCTGGAGCTCGGCGAGGTCGAGGCCGCGCTGCTCGACCACCCCGCGGTCCGGTCGGCCGCCGTCGCCGCCAGGGGCGAGGCAGGACGCCAGTACCTCGCGGCCTACCTGGTGCCCGAGAACGGCACGCGGCCGGCGGACGCCCAGGTGCGGCGCCACCTGAGGGACCTGCTGCCCGAGCACATGGTCCCGGCCCGGTTCACCTGGCTCGACGCGTTCCCCCTGACGCCCAACGGGAAGGTCGACCGCAAGCGGCTGCCCGACCCCGGCGCGGCCGGACCGGACGTGACCTACGAGCCGCCCGCCACCGCGACGGAGCGGGTGCTCGCCGAGATCTGGCAGGAGGTGCTCGGCGGGGGACCGGTCGGTGTCCTGACGGGCTTCTTCGACCTCGGCGGCAACTCGATCTCCGTGGTCCTGGTGGTGGACAAGGCGAACCGGCGCGGCGTGCCGATCACCGCGCGCCAGCTGTTCCAGCACCAGACCGTCCGCGAGCTCGCCGGCATCGCCGCGGGCACCGCCGAGGACGGTGGCGCGATCGTGCCCCTGAACGAGTCCGGCACCCGCAGGCCGTTGATCTGCCTGCACGCGAGCACCGGGTCGTCCCTGCCGTACGTGCCGGTGAGCAAGCACCTGGGCGACCGGCCGTGCTACGCGATCGAGCTGCCCGAGGGCGCCTCGCCCGACGTGGCGGAGCTGGCCCGCGGCTACGCGTCGGCGATCCGGCAGCGGTGGCCGGAGGGCCCGTACCACCTCGTCGGCTGGTCGCTGGGCGGCAGCCTCGCGGTGGCCGTGGCGGCCGAGCTCGGCGACGTCGGACTGCTGGCCCTGCTCGACACGGTCGCCCCCGCGGACACCGGTGTCGCCGTCCCGCTGCCGTTCGCGGTCGACGGGTTCGTGCGCAGCGTGGCGGCGGCCTCGGGCGCCGAGGTGACCCTGGACGTCGCCGAGCTCAGCGCACTCGAACCCGATGCCCAGTACGCCAGGGCGTTGGACGCCCTGGCGGAGGCCGGGTTGCTGCCGGACGGGCAGCGCGCCGAGATGCTGGCCAGGGCGAAGACCTTCACCGACCTGACCACGGCCGTGTCGGTGTGGCGACCGGAACGCCACCGCGGCGTCGTGGACCTCCTGGTGCCGCACGGCTCCGGCACCACCGCGGCGGGCTGGGAGTCCGTTGTGGACGGCGAGGTCCGGACCACGGCCGTGCGGGGCGACCACTTCAGCATGATGCAGACCGCTCACGCCGCCGAGCTGGCGGCGGTCCTGCGGTCGCTGGCTGACCAGCGGGAAACCGAGATGGAGGATGGACATGCGTGACGAGGACGAGGACGGCACCCGCTTCACCGTGGTGGTCAACCACGAGGAGCAGTACTCGATCTGGCCGACGTACCGCGAGGTGCCGTCCGGGTGGCGCGAGGTCGGCGTCACCGGCACCAAGAGCGAGTGCCTCGCGCACGTCGAGACCGTCTGGACGGACATGCGGCCGCTGAG
Organism: Lentzea sp. NPDC036955; assembly: GCF_055608005.1. NCBI lineage: Bacteria > Bacillati > Actinomycetota > Actinomycetes > Pseudonocardiales > Pseudonocardiaceae > Lentzea > Lentzea sp. NPDC036955. Next base: position 573,487 of record NZ_JBVJRC010000002.1, read on the forward strand.
CCTGCGCCGCGCGATGGGGGTGTAGTGGCCGTCGCGGAGGACTACGTGCTGTCGCACCTGGACGCGGTCGAGGCCGAGGCGGTGCACGTGCTGCGCGAGGTGGTCGCGACCGTCGAGCGGCCTGCGCTGCTGTTCTCCGGCGGCAAGGACTCCATGGTGATGCTGCACGTGGCGGTCAAGGCGTTCTGGCCGGCGCCGCCACCGTTCCCCCTGGTCCACATCGACACCGGGCACAACTTCGACGAGGTGGTCGAGTTCCGCGACGAGGTGGTGCGCCGGACCGGCGTGCGGCTGGTGGTGGGCCGCGTGCAGGACGACATCGACGCGGGCCGGGTGGTGGAGGGTTCCGGCGGACGCAACCGCCTGCAGACCACAACTCTGCTGCGGACCACCGCCGAACACCGGTTCGGCGCGTTGTTCGGCGGTGCCCGCCGCGACGAGGAGAAGGCCCGCGCCAAGGAACGCGTCTTCAGCCTGCGCGACGACCACGGCCAGTGGGACCCCCGCAACCAGCGGCCCGAGCTGTGGAACCTCTACAACGCCCGCCACCGCAGGGGCGAGCACCTGCGGGTGTTCCCGCTGTCGAACTGGACCGAGCTCGACATCTGGTCCTACATCGCCCGCGAGGGCATCGACCTGCCGTCGCTGTACTACTCCCACCGCCGCGAGGTGGTCGAACGCGACGGGATGCTGCTGGCGCACACCCGGTTCCTGCGGCTGGAGGCGGGGGAGCGGCCGTACGAGGCCACGGTCCGGTTCCGCACGGTCGGCGACGCCACCTGCACCGGCTGCGTGGAGTCCACAGCGGACACACCGGCCGCGGTGGTCGCGGAGACCGAGGTCACCCGCGTGACCGAACGGGGCGCGACCCGCGCCGACGACCGGATCTCCGAAGCCGGCATGGAGGATCGCAAACGGGAGGGGTACTTCTGATGGACCCCCAGCTGTTGCGCCTGGCCACGGCAGGCAGCGTGGACGACGGCAAGTCGACCCTCATCGGGCGGCTGCTCTACGACGTGAAGGCGATCTTCACCGACCAGCTGGCGTCGATCGAGCGCGCCAGCGAGGCCCGCGGCACGGCGATGGACCTGGCGCTGCTCACCGACGGCCTGCGCGCCGAACGCGAGCAGGGCATCACCATCGACGTCGCCTACCGGCACTTCGCCACGCCCCGGCGCCGGTTCATCATCGCCGACACCCCGGGTCACCTGCAGTACACCCGCAACATGGTCACGGGCGCGTCCACGGCGGACCTCGCGCTGGTCCTGGTGGACGCCCGCAAGGGGCTGCTGGACCAGTCCCGCAGGCACGCGTTCGTCGCGAGCCTGCTGGGCATCCCGCACCTGGTCGTGTGCGTGAACAAGATGGACCTGGTGGACTTCTCCGCCGCCCGGTTCGCCGAGATCCGCGCGGAGTTCGAGCAGTTCGCGTCCCGGCTCGACGTCGCGGACGTCACGTTCATCCCGGTCTCGGCGCTGCACGGCGACAACGTGGTGCAGCGGAGCACGCAGATGCCCTGGTACGAGGGCACCCCGCTGCTGCACCACCTGGAGAACGTGCACATCGCGTCCGACCGCAACCTCGTCGACGCCCGGCTGCCCGTGCAGTACGTGGTGCGCCACGGCGACTTCCGCGGTTACGCGGGCACCGTCGGCGGCGGCACGTTCCGCGAGGGCGACGAGGTCGTCGTGCTGCCCTCCGGCGTGACCTCGACGATCTCGGCCATCCACCGGCCCGGCGGCGGAGCGCTGCCGTACGCGTTCGCGCCCCAGGCGGTCACCGTGCGGCTGGCCGACGACGTGGACGTGCGGCGCGGCGACATGATCTGCAAGCCCGGCAACCGGCCCGAGGTCGGCAGGGACGTCGAGGCCATGGTCTGCTGGCTCGGCGACCGGTCCGCGCTCTCACCCGGTTCGCGGCTGCTCGTCCAGCACACCACGCAGGAGGTCCGCGCCACGGTGCAGGCCCTGCGCTACCGGCTCGACATCACCACCCTGCACCGCGACGAGTCCGCGGAGTCGTTGTCGCTCAACGAGATCGGCCGCGTCACGCTGCACACGCACGCCCCGCTGGCCTACGACGTGTACCGGCGCAACCGGGCGACCGGCAGCTTCGTGCTCATCGACGAGGCCACCAACGACACCGTCGGCGCCGGCATGGTCCTGCGGCCCGCCGCACCCACCGTCGTCTGGCACCGCACCGACGTGGCCCGAACGACGCCGGGGTGCACGGTGTGGCTGACCGGTCTGTCGGCCGCGGGCAAGTCCACGATCGCCGCGGAGGTCGAACGCCTGCTGGTCGCGGCCGGCCGGCCCGCCTACCTGCTCGACGGCGACAACCTGCGCCACGGCCTGAACTCGGACCTGGGCTTCAGCGCGCAGGACCGCGCGGAGAACGTCCGCCGGGTCGGCGAGGTCGCCCGGTTGTTCGCCGACGCGGGCGTGGTCGCGATCGTCGCGCTGATCAGCCCGTACCGGGCCGACCGCGACCAGGTGCGGTCCCGGCACGCCGACACCGGTCTGGCGTTCCGGGAGGTGCACGTCGACACCCCCGTCGAGGTGTGCGAGTCCCGCGACCCCAAGGGCATGTACGCGCGCGCTCGCCGTGGCGAGATCACGGGGTTCACCGGCGTGGACGACCCGTACGAACCGCCGGAGCACCCCGAGCTGGTGCTGCGGCCCGACGACGGCGACGTCCAGGAACTGGCCGCACGCGTGGTCGCCCTGCTCACCTGACGAAGAAGGACGGACCCCCATGTCGTTCGCCGACGAACCGGTGCCGCTGCTGCGGGACCTGATCAGGATCGACACCACCAACCCGCCCGGCAGGGAGACCGCCGTCGTCGACCACCTGCGGCGGCTGCTCGCCGGCGTGGACGTGGACCTGAAGGTGCTCGGCCCGGACCCGGAGCGGCTGAACCTCGTCGCGCGGTTCCCCGGCCGCGGCGAGGCACCGCCGTTGCTGCTGCACGCGCACTCCGACGTCGTGCCGGTGGACGGCCAGCAGTGGACGCACCCGCCGTTCGAGGCGCGGATCGTCGACGGGCACGTCTGGGGCCGGGGCGCGATCGACATGAAGGGCGGCCTGGCGATGATGCTGTCCGCCCTGTCCCGCCTGACGGCCGCGGGCGAGCGCCCCGCCGGTGACGTCCTGCTGGCCGTGGTGGCCGACGAGGAGGCTGGCAGCGCGGTCGGCGCCCGCTACCTCGTCAACGAGCACCCGGAGCTGTTCGACGGCGTGGAGTACGCGATCGGCGAGGAGGGCGGTGCCGGCATCGACCTCCCCGGCCACCGGTTCCACCCGATCGTGGTGGCCGAGAAGCGGGCCTGCTGGTTGCGCCTGACGTTGCGCGGTCCGGGCGGGCACGGTTCCCGGCTGGCACCGCCGGACTCGCCGATGGCACGCCTGGGCCGGCTGCTCGCCACGCTGACCGGGACCCGGATGCCGCGGCACCAGACCTCGGCCGCGGACCGCATGCTGGAGGTGCTCGCGGGCGCGCTGCCGTCACCGCTGTCGGAGCAGGTGGCCCGGTACCGCGCGGACCAGACCGGCGACCCCCGCCCGGAGGGCCTGCCGTTGCGGGAGGCGCTGCGGCTGGACTCGGTGCTGCGGCACACCGCGAACCCCACGATCGTCCGCACGACCGAGAAGATCAACGTCGTGCCCAGCGAGATCACCGTCGACCTGGACGGCCGGATCCTGCCCGGCAACTTCACCGTCGAGGACTTCGTCGGTGAGCTGCGCGAGCTCGCCGACGAGGACTTCGAGCACGAGCTGCTGCTGGAGGGTTCGATGGTCCGGCCGGAACGGATCCGGCAACCCGAGTTCGGCGGCTTCTACGACACGATGGCCGAGATCCTCGCCAAGGCCGACCCGGACGCCGTGCCGTTGCCCATGGTCTCGCCGGCCTCGACCGACGCCCGCCTGTTCGCCCAGCTCGGCATCCGCTGCTACGGCTGGCTCCCGTTGCGGCTCCCGGCGGGCACCGACTACCGCGGCCTGCTGCACACGGTCGACGAGCGCGTTCCCGTGGACGCACTGGAGTTCGGCACGACCTGCCTCACCGACCTCCTGCGCTCCTACCGCTGATCGTGACGTGAGGGCGGCCCGGTGCGCCGGGCCGCCCTCACGTCAGTCCAGGTGGCGGATCGTGCGGATCGGCCGGCTGGCCGCGGGGATGGCGGACAACAGCAGCAGGATCGGCGCGATGACCAGAGTGGTGCGCGCGCCAACCCCGTCGACCAGGAAACCCGCGACCACCGAACCCAGCGACAGCATGCCGAACGCGAACAGCCGGTAGCTGGCGTTCATCCGTGCGAGCAGCTCGGGCGGCGTGGTCTTCTGCCGCACGGTCAACGCGACCACGGTCCCGCCCGCGGCACCGGCCGAGCCGAGGAAGTAGGCCAGGCCGCACAGCACCGAGTCCAGACGGCCGCCGTCGGCCAGCGGCAGCAGGAAGTACGACGACGTGGAGAACACGAGCACGACCAGCATCGAACGCCCGTAGCCGAGCCGCCTGATCAACGCGGGCGTGGTCAGCGCGCCGCAGATGCCGCCGAGCCCGCCGCACAGCATGATCAGCCCGTACGCGGCGGAGCTGTGCCCGAGCTCGCGCACGAAGTAGATCAGGAACGCCACGGTCGTCATCGCGGTGGCGGCGTTGTAGATCCCGGCGTGGACGGCGAACGCCCGGACCGGCGGGTTGTGCAGCACCGCGCGGAGCCCTTCGGCCACCTCACGCCGGAGGTTGCGCGGGGACGGCGGCGGGACCTGCTCGCGGTGGCGGATCAGCAGCAACGCGTTCGCCGAGGTCAGGTACGACAACGCGTCGAACACGAGGGTCGCTGCCGGGCCGAACAGGGCGCTGAGCCAGCCCGCCAGACCGGGTCCGCCGGTCGCACCGGCGGCCTGGCCTGCCAGGACCCTGCTGTTGGCCGACGCGAGCGCACCGCCCCGCACGAGCAGGGGCAGGTAGCTGGTCGCCGCGATGTCGTAGAGCACCGTCATCGTGCCGCCGACCACCGCGATCACGTACAGCAGCGGCAGCGTCAGCAGGCCGAGCAGGGCCAGCACCGGCACGGACAGCACGACCACGAACCGGACGAGGTCCGCGGCGATCATGACCGGCCGCTTCGCCCGCCGTTCCAGCCACACCCCCGCCAGCAGCGGCAGCAGGAAGAACGGGCACAGGTACAGGCCCTGCAACAGGCCGACCTGCGTGCCCGATCCGTCCAGGGTGGTCACGACGAGCAGCGGCAGCACGAACTCGGTGATCCGGGAGCCGAACTGGGAGACCACGTCACCGGCCCAGAACCGCCGGAAGTCGCGGCCGGGTCCGGTGCGCACGGCGGTGTCGGTAGCCACGCCGCGAGCCTTCCACCCGCGCGGACACCGGTTAAGTCAGGAGAACCCCTCACTTTGCCCCGCACGCGGGCGCGGCGATGCTCCACGGGTGGTAGATGTGGCGAGCACCCCGGACACCGCGGCCGAGACCGTCCCGCCGGCGCGACCGAGATCGACGTGGCTGCGACGGCTGCGGATCACCGCCTGGTGCCTCGTGGTGGTCCTGGTCGTGGTGGCGTCCGCGGCGGGCCTCTTCGTCACCTGGACCGTGCGGAACTCGTTCCCGACGACGGACGGCGAGCTGGCCGTGCCCGGTCTGCGCGCACCGGTCGAGGTGCTGCGCGACCAGTACGGCGTGCCGCAGGTCTACGCGGACAACCCCCACGACCTGTTCCTCGCGCAGGGCTACACGCACGCGCAGGACCGGTTCTGGGAGATGGACGTCCGCCGCCACATCACCGCGGGGCGGCTCTCCGAGCTGTTCGGCGCCGACCAGGTGACCGTGGACGCGACCGTGCGGACGATGGGCTGGCGCCGGGTCGCCGAGCAGGAGTACGGCATGCTCTCGGCGAGCACGCGCGAGCACCTGCAGGCCTACGCCGACGGCGTGAACGCCTACCTCGCCGAGCACTCCGGGTCCGAGCTGAGCGTGGAGTACGCGGTCCTCGGGGTGATCACGCCGGGGTACGTGCCGGAGCAGTGGACCCCGGTGGACTCGGTGGCCTGGCTCAAGGCCATGGCCTGGGACCTCAGCGGCACGGTCACCTACCAGACCAGGCGCGCGATGCTGTCCGCGAGCCTGCCCGCGGACACCGTGGCGCGGCTGTTCCCCGAGTACGACTACAGCCGCTGGGAACCCAGCGTGCCCGCCGCCTCCGACGCGACCGTGCCGCAGGGCGCCGGACGTGCCGAGAAGGCGGCCTTCACGGCGGCGCTGGACAACGCGGCCGACGCCGCGAGCTCGCTCGACGGCGTCCTCGGGCCGCGCGGCCAGGGCATCGGGTCCAACGCCTGGGTGGTGTCGGGCAAGCTCACCAAGTCCGGCAAACCGCTGCTGGCCAACGATCCCCACCTCGGACCGGCGATGCCGAGCATCTGGTACCAGATGGGCCTGCACTGCCGTTCGGTCGGTCAGGAGTGCCCGTTCGACGTCAGCGGCTTCACGTTCTCCGGCATGCCCGGTGTGGTCATCGGCCACAACCGGGACGTCTCGTGGGGCCTGACGAACCTCGACCCCGCGGTCACGGACCTGTACCTGGAACGCGTCACCGGCTCGACCTACGAGTACGACGGCGTGCAGAAGCCCCTGGAGACCAGGCAGGAGGTCATCAAGGTCGCGGGGGCCCAACCACGGACGATCACGGTCCGGTCCACCGGCCACGGCCCGTTGCTGTCCGACGTGGTGGACCGGCTGAAGAACGCCGGCGCGCAGGGCAGGGTGCCCGGCGTCGAGGCCGGTGAGCACGCCGTCGCGATCAAGTGGACCGCGCTGCAACCGGCCAGGACCCTGGACGCGGTGTTCCAGCTGGCGCTCGCCCGCGACTGGACCTCGTTCCGCGAGGCCGCGTCGCTGTTCGCGGCACCGGCGCAGAACATGCTCTACGCCGACCGTGCGGGCCACATCGGCTACCAGGTGCCCGGTCTCATCCCGGTCCGCAAGCAGGGCGACGGGCGGTTCCCGGTGCCCGGCTGGACCAGCGCGACCGAGTGGGCCGGGTACCTGCCGTTCGAGCAGCTGCCCAGCGCGCTCGACCCCGCAGGCGGGTACTTCGTGAACGCCAACAACGCCGTGACCGACCCGTCCTACCCGCACCTGATCACCAAGGACTGGGGTGACGGCAACCGCAGCCAGCGGATCACCGACCTGATCAAGCAGGGCGGCAAGCTGGACGCGGCCGCGATGCAGCGGATCCAGCTCGACACCCGCAACGCCAATGCCGCGAACCTGACCCCGCACCTGTTGCGGGTGCCCGTCGAGGGTGACACGGCGAAGGCGCGGGACCTGTTGCGCGGCTGGGACTTCACCCAGCCCGCCGACTCCGCCGCGGCCGCCTACTTCAACGCCGTCTGGCGCAACCTGCTGCAGCTGATGTTCGTGGACAAGCTCACCAACGGCGCGCCCAAGGTCGACGTGGACGGCGGCGGCCAGTGGTTCGAGGTCGTCCGCGACCTGCTGAACCGCCCCGACGACGACTTCTGGCACAACGCCAAGCGCGCCCTCACCGGCCGGGACGCCGTGCTGCGCGCGGCCATGGACGACGCGAACGCCGAGCTGCGCGACCGGCTCGGCGCCGACCCGGCCGCGTGGAGGTGGGGCGACCTGCACCAGCTGACGGTGCGCAACCAGACGCTGGGCACCGGCCCCGCGCCGGTCCAGTGGCTGCTCAACCGCGAACCGGGCGGTGTCGCGGGCGGACCCGCCACGGTGAACGCGACCGGCTGGAACGCGAAGAAGACCTACCAGGTGAACTGGGTGCCGTCCATGCGGATGGTCGTGGACTGGGCCGACCTGGACGCCTCCCGGTGGGTCAACCTCACCGGCGCCTCCGGCCACGCGTTCGACGACCACTACGACGACCAGCTGCCGCTGTGGCAGCGCGGGGAGACCACCGCGTGGCCGTTCAGCCGCGACGCCGTGACGGCGGCGGCACGGCAGCACCTCACCCTGAAGCCGGCCTGAGCCCTGTGGGACAGTGTTCGAGCTCAAAGGACATCGACGGACAAGGGCGTTGTACATGACGAGCAGGCTGGAATGGACGACGATCGACAGCGTGGACCCGCGGCGGCTGGCCGAGTTCTGGTGCGGCGTCCTGGGTTACGTCGTCTACGAGGACAAGAACGGCACCGTGGTCGAGATCGGCCCCGACCCCGAGGCGCCGGACGCGGAACGGCTCGCTGACCTGCGCCGCGCGCCCGCCGTGCCGAGCATGTCCTTCGTCCAGGTGCCCGAGGGCAAGGACGGCGGCAAGAACAGGGTGCACTTCGAGATCACCCCGATCGACAGCGACCAGCGGACCGAGCTGGACCGGCTGCTCGCGCTCGGTGCGTCCACTGTGGACGTCGGGCAGGGCGACGGCCGTTCCTGGGTCGTGCTGGCCGACCCGGAGGGCAACGAGTTCTGCCTGGCCCGCAGCCTCGCGCCGGGGGAGTTCGACCTGTAGCACCGGGCCTGTCGGGAACGTCACCGACTTGTCCGGACATCCGGACCGGATGAACCTCGACACGTGACGGAATGGCTGCAGCGCTTCTCGCCACCTGGGCGGGCAAAGGCGAGGTTGGTGTGCTTACCGCCCGGTGGCGGGTCCGCTCAGCTCTACCACCGGTGGCCCGCGGTCCTGGGCCCCGAGGTCGAGGTCGTCGCGGTGGAGCTGCCCGGCCGCGGTGCGCGGAGCCTGCAGCCACCGCTGACGGACATGGGCGCCCTGGTGCCGGTCCTGGTCGCCGAGCTCGGGCGGCTCGACGACCTGCCGCTGGTGGTGTTCGGCCACAGCATGGGCGGCATCGTCGGCTGGGAGCTCTGCCGCAGGCTGCCGCGGGAACCGCGGGGCCTGGTCGTGGCAGCGGCCGCGGCGCCGACCCGCCTGCGTTCACCGCGGTGGTACAGCGAGACCACGGATGAGGGCCTGCACGAGCTGATCACCCGCTCCGAGGGCCTCCCGGCGCAGACCGCGCTCGACCCGCTGTTCCTCGAGTACTTCCTGCCGATGCTGCGCGCGGACCTCACGCTGGTCAACACCTTCGAACCGGAACCGCTGCCACCGCTGCGCTGTCCGCTGCGGGTGTACCGCGGCGCGGCGGACCCGCTGGTGGGCGACGACGAAGCGGACGCGTGGCTGGCGGAGACCGAGGGCGACGCGCGCGTCCACACCTTCGACGGCGGCCACTTCTTCCCCCGCGACCTCCCCGACGTGGTGCTCGCCCAGCTGCGCGCCGACGTGCTGGCTGCCGTGGAGGTGCCGTCGCTGTGACGTCCCCAGCGCCGCCGGCGGCAGCGAGGTACCCGGCAGCACCGTCCGACGAGTCCCACCGCGCCCGCATCCGGGTCGACCACTGAGGAGGGCCAGTGCCCGAGAACGTTCGCACAACCGGGCCGGCCACGGCGGAGCTCGTCGCGGGCCTGGCCGCCGAGGGCTTCGTCCGCCTGTCCGGCACGGACTTCCCGGTCGACACCGGCGGCGCCGAGTTCGCCGAGTTCCGCGCCGGCTGGGAGGACCTGATCCGGGACGACGCGCTGGTCGACGGCGGCAGCTACCGGTACCGCCGGTACGGCCGGCTCGCGGCAGCGCCGGTGGGCGAGGGCTTCGAGCTGACCCCGTTGCCGCACCGGGCGTTCCGCCAGGACAGCATCCCGATGTGGCGGTCGAACGAGCGCCTGTTCGCCCCGATCGAGCCCGCTTTCCTCACCAACCCGTGCCTGCACGACCTGATCTCGACCGACCTCGCCCTCGCGGCACTGGTCCGGTCCTGTCCGGAGTGGACGGTGGGCCTGCACATGATCCGGATCGTGGCCGTGCCGGGTGAACCCGGCCTGCCCACGCCGGAGGGCAGGCACCGCGACGGGCACTCGTTCGTCGGCATGCACCTGGTGCGCAGGGAGAACAGCGCGGGCGGGGAGTCGACGATCTACCGGGACGGTCTGCCGGAGGTCCGCTTCACCCTGCGCGACCCGCTGGAGTCCGTGCTGGTCGACGACACGGCCATCTGGCACGAGGCGTCGCCGATCTCGATCCTCGACCCGGCCGGTGGGCGCACCGTGCGGGACATGCTCCTCGTCGACGTGAACCCGGCATGACCGCCGCACAGCTCACGTTCAGCCCGTGCGACCTGCCGCTCGACGGCAGGCTGGTCGAGGTCGGACCCGGCCGGTACGACTGGGTGCACCTCCACCTGTCGGCACCGGTCGGGGAGGCCGCGGTGTGGCTGCACTACCGCGACGCCGTCGACCCCGAGTTCCTGCGCTCGCTGCCCGGCACGCCGGTCGCCCGCATCGGGGTGCCCCGGCGCGCCGAGCTGCTCGCCGTGGAACTGCCGGTGCTGCCGGGCGTCCGCCTGCTGGGGACGGCCCTGTCATGATGCGACCGCTTTCCCTTGCGCCGCACCTGAACAACACCGGGCTGACCGGCGAGGACGGGCTCGACGGCGGCGGCTTCAACATCTGGGGCAACACCTTCCCCGCAGGCGAGCTCCCACCCGCCGGTGGCACGGCGGTGGTCGGCGAGGTGCCGTTCCTGTTCCCGGTCGCGGGTGCGGACAACGTCCGCTGCCGCGGCCAGCGCGTCGACGTCCCCGCCGGCGACTGGGACTGGGTGCACGTGCTCGGTGCCGCGGAACGCCGGACCGAGGACCTCGTCGAGGTCCACTACGCGGACGGCTCGGTGCGCGGCCAGTGGCTGCGGATGTCGGACTTCTGGCCGCAGACCGAACCCCGCTTCGGCGAGGTGCTCGCGTTCCGCTGCCGGCACATGCACTACCCCCGGCACGTGCAGCGCACGACGTCGCCCGCCATCTGGGCCCAGCGCGTCCCGCTGACGGTCCCGTCGGGCGTCGTCGCGCTCGTCCTGCCGGACAACCCCGCGTTGCACGTCTTCGCCCTCACCCTGCAGGCGGTCGGATGAAAGCCTCGTTGCCGGGCATCGCGCACTGGCGCCACGACCTCGGTCATTGCCTGCACGCCACCGCGGGCGTGCTGCTGGGCTTCCACGGCGCGGACCCGCTGGACCTGCTGGGCGCGGCCTGGGGGTTCGACTACACCGCGGGCGACATGCGCCGCGAGGAGTACTACTTCCCCTGCGGGCAGCGGTCGTTGTTCGCGAGCCTCGCGCCGTTCCACGACGTGACGTCCACCTGGCACGCACCGTCCTCGCCCGAGCAGGGCTGGGACGAGGTGCGGGCCAGGGTGCTGGCGGGCACACCGGTCGCGGTGGCCGCGGACAACTACTTCCTCCCGTTCCGCCCGGCCTACCAGGACGTCCACACCAACCACCTGCTCGTGGTGCACGGCTTCGACGAGGAGCGCGGCACGGTGTCGGTGTGCGACCCGGTGCCGCCCAGGTTCCTGGGGGAGATCCGGATCGAGGAGCTGACCGCGGCACGTGACTCGGCCAACCCGGTCCGGCACAGCCGCGACATGTTCTTCACCGCCAACCCGATCGGCAACCGCTGGCTGGACGTGACCGTCAGCGGCCACACCGGTCCCGCGTCCCGCGAGCGCCTCCGCGAGATCATGACGGCGAACCTGGAGGGCCTGCGCGGCGTGGACGACGGGTCGTCGGACCACCGCGGTCTGCCCGGCCAGGAACGCTTCCTGCGCGAGGCGGCCGCACGTCTGTCCGGCGGTGACGCGTCCGTCGTGGACGAGGTGTTCGTCGTGGCCGGTGTCGCCCTCGCGGTGACCGGCCTGCACGGCGACTACCTCGCCGCGGCCGGTCGCCGGCTCGGTGAGCGACCGCTGCTCACGCTCGCCCGCGAGGTCGACCGGATCGCCCACCACTGGTCCGCCGTCCGCATCATGGTCGCCACCGGCCGCGACGACCCGGCCACCGCGGGCAGGGCGCTGGCCGGGCGGACGACCGCGCTGCTGGCGGACCAACTGGCCACAGTGGACCGGATGGCCGCCGTCGCCGCGGCGCTCTGACCCCGGCAGTCGGGAGAATCCCCGTCTTCCCGGAAGGGTCGCGCGAACCCGATCCTGCGTGAATGGCAGATGTGGTGGGCGAGTACGACGCGGCGGACATCGACCTGGAGGAGGTGCTGCGCGGCCTGTCACCGGAGAAGCGGTTGCTGGTCGGTGCGGAGCTGGCGCGCAGGGCCGCGTCGGCGGCGGGCATCCCGGCTATCCCGCGGACCGGTGACCCGCTGCCGTGCTCGTTCGCGCAGGAACGGCTGTGGTACCTCGACCAGGCCGATCCCGGGTCCGTGGCCTACGTCGTGCCGGCGGCGGTGCGGTTCACCGGACGGCTGGACGTCGGCGCGCTGCGCCGCTCGCTCGACGAGATCGTGCGCAGGCACGAGGTGCTGCGGACGGTGTTCGCCGAACGGGACGGCCTGCCGCACCAGGTGGTGCTGCCCGCCGAACCGCTGAGCATCCCCCTGGTGGAGCTGGGCGGGGAGGCCGCGGAAGCCGAGGTGCGCGAGCGCTACCAGCAGGAGGTCCGGCTGCCGTTCGACCTCGCGCGCGGACCGCTGATCAGGGCCAGCGTCCTGCGGGTCGCCGACGACGAGCACGTGCTGCTGCTGAGCCTGCACCACATCGTGTCCGACGGCTGGTCGCTCGGCGTCCTGCAGCACGAGCTGACGACGCTCTACCGGGCGTTCGCGGCCGGCGAGCCGTCGCCGCTGCCGGAGCTGGCCGTGCAGTACGCGGACTTCGCGGTCTGGCAGCGCAACCGGCCCGGCGCCGGTCAGCTGGAGTACTGGCGGGACCTCCTCGCGGGGGCACCCGTCCTGGAGCTGCCCGCGGACAAACCCCGTCCCGCACAACGGACCTCGCACGGCGCCTCGGTTCCCCTGCACCTGACCGCGGACACCGTCCGGGCCGTGGACCGGCTGGCCGAGACCGAGCAGGCCACCCAGTACATGGTGCTGCTCGCCGCGTATGCCCTGCTGCTGCGGCGGTGGAGCGGCCAGCCGGAGATGATCATCGGCTCCCCGGTGGCCAACCGCGTGCACGTGGACGTCGAGCCGCTGGTCGGGTTCTTCGTGAACACCCTGCCGCTGCGCGTGGACACGTCCGGGGACCCGACCTTCCGCGAACTGGTCCGCACGGCCCGCGAGATCTGCCTCGCCGCGTACGCCAACCAGGACCTGCCGTTCGAGCGGATGGTCGCCGAGACCGTCGCCGACCGGTCTGCGGGCACCGTCCCCCTGGTGCAGACGCTGCTGGTGCTGCGGAACGTGCCGATGTCCGCGCTGGAGCTGCCCGGCGTCCGGGTGGAGGTGCTGGACCTGCACACCGAGTCGACCAAGTTCGACCTGTCCCTCGACCTCGTGCCGGACGCGGACGGCGGCATCGCCGGTCGCGCCGAGTTCAGCCTCGACCTGTTCGAGGCCGGCACCGTGCGGCGCATGATGACGGCGTTCGACCTGCTGCTGGCGGCCGGGCTGCGCGCTCCGGACACCCGGATCTCGCGGTTGCCGATCGCCACCGAGCAGGAACGCGCCCGCATGGTGGCGGAGTTCAGCGGTGGCGGCTCGGCGGCACCGGCGCGGACCGCGGGCACCCTGCACGGGCTCTTCGAGCAGCAGGCCGACCGCGCGCCCGACGCTCCGGCGGTGGTCTTCGGCGACCGGACGCTGTCCTACCGCGAGCTGGACGAGCGGGCGAACCAGCTCGCCCGGTTCCTGCGTGCCGAGGGCGTCGGACCGGAGCAGCTGGTCGGCGTCTCCCTGCCGCGCTCGGAGCTGATGATCGTCGCGGTGCTCGGCATCCTGAAGGCCGGTGCGGGCTACGTGCCCCTCGACCCGTTCTACCCCCGCCAGCGGGTCGCCTACATGGCCGAGGACGCCCGGGCGGAGCTCGTGCTCACCCACTCCTCGGTGGCCGACCCCGACCGCATGCGGGTCGGCGACGACACCGCCGGACCCCGGCTGGTGTGCCTCGACACCGAGGCCACCCGCATCGAGGAGCTGTCGCGGGAACGACCCGAGCCCGTCGTCACCGAGGCGAACCTCGCCTACGTCATCTACACCTCGGGCTCCACCGGCCGCCCCAAGGGTTCGGCGAACGAGCACGGCCGGGTGGCCAACACCCTGCACGGCGTCAACGGGGCCTACGGGCTCCAGCCCGCTGACCGGATGCTGGCGATCTCCTCGCTGAACTACGACATGTCCGTCTACGAGGTCTTCGGCACGCTGGCCGCGGGCGCGACGATCGTCGTGCCCGGTGACATCGAGACCACCGACCCGGAGCAGCTGCTGGAGCTGTTGCAGCGGCAGCGGGTGACCGCGTGGAGCTCGGCGCCGGCGTTGCTGGACATGCTGGTCAACCACACCTACGGGCGCGGCGGCATGCCCGGTGTCGTGTTGCGGGCGGTCGGTCTGGGCGGTGACCGGATGCCGCCCGCGCTGCCCGCCCGGCTGGCCGAGCTCGTCCCCGGTGTGCGCCTGCTCAACCTCGCGGGCATGACCGAGGTGTCCTACTGCAGCACGTCCCACCCGGTGACCGGGCGCAGTCCGGCCGGTGTGCCCTGGGGCAGGCCGTTGCCCAACCACCGGCTCTACGTCCTCGACGAGCACGGCGAACCGGTCCCGGTCGGGGTGGCGGGGGAGCTGTTCGTCGGCGGAGCCGGTCCCGGCCGCGGGTACTGGCGGCGGCCGGGGCTGACCGCCGAGCGGTTCGTGCCCGACCCGTTCAGCCCGGAGCCGGGCGGCCGGATGTACGGCACCGGCGACCACGCGCGGTTCCTCCCCAACGGGGACCTCGACTTCCTCGGCCGGCTGGACCTCCAGGTGAAGATCCGCGGGTTCCGGATCGAGCTGGGGGAGATCGAGAACGCGCTCGCCGGCCACCCCGGGGTGAACGAGCCGGTGGTGCTGGCCTACACCGACTCCGTCGGCGAGCGGAGGCTCGCGGCCTACGTGACGCCGCGCGGTGATGAGCGGCCGGAGGCGAACGCGTTGCGCGACTACCTCTCCGAACGCCTGCCGGACCACATGGTGCCGTCGGCCTACGTCGTGCTTGACCGGCTTCCCCTGCTGCCCAGCGGGAAGCTGAACCGCGCGGCGCTGCCGGTGCCCGGTGCGGGCGCCGCGCGGAGCGACTACACCCCGCCCGAGGGGAACCTGGAGCAGGTGCTCGCCGACCTGTGGTCGGGACTGCTCGCGGCACCGCGGATCGGCGCGGTGGACGACTTCTTCGAGCTGGGCGGTCACTCCCTGCTGGCCACCCAGGCGGTGTCGCGGATCAGGGAGCTGTTCCGCATCAAGCTGGACATCCCCGGCTTCCTCGCGGCGCGGACGGTGCGCGCGCTCGCCGCCTACATGCGCCAGCTCGGCGCGACCGAAGGCATCGACGTGGACGCGGTCGCCGAGCTCGTCGTCGAGGTGAGCGCCCTGTCCGACGAGCAGGCGCGCACCGAGGTGCAGAACGGAACGAGGACCTGATGAGCAGCATTCCGCTGGTGTGCCTGCCGTTCGCCGGCAGCGGCAGCGCGTTCTTCCGGCAGTGGCGCGCGGTGGCCCCGGCTGGCCTGGAGATCGTCCCGGTGCGGCTGCCCGGCCGCGAGCGGCTGGTCAGGCAGGAGCCGTACCGCGACGTCCACGTGGCGGCACGCGGTGTGCTGCCCGACGTGCTGGCCGACGTCGGGGGCGGCGGCCCGGTCGCGCTCTTCGGCCACAGCCTGGGTGCCGTCCTGGCCTACGAGCTGGCCCACCTGCTCGCGGACACCACGCCCGCCGAGGTCGTGAGCCTGGTCGTCAGCGGCTCACCGGGACCGTGGACGCAGCGCACGCGGCGGGCGACCGGGTTGCCCGACGACGAGTTCGCCGACCGGGTCGCCGAGCTCGCCGGGCACCGCGACGACGCGCTCGGCAACCCCGACGTGCGCCGCATGGTGCTGCCGACGTTGCGGGCGGACGTGGAGATGCACGAGGACTACCGGCCCAGCACCGACGTGCCGCTCGCGGCACCGATCACCGCGGTGCGGGGCGAGCACGACGCCCTGGTGTCCGCCGAGCTGGCCAGCGAGTGGGAAAAGGCGACCAGCCGCGGGTTCACGCTGCGGGAGCTGCCCGGTGAGCACATGTACCTCCTGACCTCCGCCGACCGGGTGCTGCGCGTGGTCGAGGAGTCGCTCGGCGGGCGGTGACGCCGTGCACTGTCGGGGGACTCACCGACTTGTTGGCGGTGCCGGGCAGGGCAAACGTGATGACGTGACTGCTCGGCTGCGGCGTTCGTCGCCACCACAGGGGAGGTGCCGGCGTTTTGGCTCCAGGACCACTCTCGGCTGACCAGCTGCGACTGCTCCAGCGGCGACTGGACGAGGCGGGTGTCGGCGCGGCGCCCGCACCGATCCCGCGCCGCCCCGCCGGGGAGACGCGGAGCCCGGCATCCCCTGCCCAGGAACGGCTTTTCTTCTTCGAGCGGATGAACCCCGGCAGCCCGCTCTACGTCGTGGCCGGTGCGCTCAGGATGCACGGCGAGCTCGACCTCGCCGTGCTGCGGGAGACGGTGCGCCGGCTGGTCGACCGGCACGAGGCCCTGCGCACGGGCCTTGAGGTCGACACCGACGGCGCTGTCGTCCAGGTCGTGCACCCGCCGGAGGCAGTTCCGGTCGAGCTGCCGGTCCGCGAGGTGACCGCGGACGAGCTGTGGGACGAGGTCGGCCGCACCTGCCGCCGGCCGTTCGACCTCGCCGGGCCGAGCCTGCTGCGGCCGGCGCTGTTCCGGGTAGGACCGGCCGAGTGGTACCTGGTGCTGTGCGTGCACCACATCGTCGTGGACGGCTGGTCCCTCGGCGTCCTCGCGGAGGAGTTCGCCGTCGTGTACGGCGCGCTGCGCGGCGGACAGCTCCCGGTGCTGCGGCCGCTGCCGATCCGGTACGCGGACTTCGCCGCCTGGCATCGCGACCACGTGTCCGGTGACGCGCTCGCCGGGCAGGTCGAGTACTGGCGCGAGCAGCTCGCCGGTGTGCGGCCCTTCGCTCTGCCGGCCGACGTCACGTCCGGCCCAGGACGGCCGTTCTCCGGCGGAGACGTGCCGATGTCGCTGCCCGCGGACCTCGTGGACGGCATGCGGCGGCTCGGTGAGGCCGAGGGCGCCACGCTCTACATGGTGCTGGCCACGGCCTGGGCGGTCGTGCTGTCGCGGTGGTCGGACCGCTCGGACGTGGTGTGGGGCACCGCCATCGCCGCGCGCACCAGGACGGAGCTCGAAGGGCTCGTCGGGTTCTTCGTGAACACGCTGGCGCTGCGGGTGGACGTGCGGGCCCCGCTGACGTTCCGGGAGCTGCTCGGCCGGGTGCGCCGGACGTGCCTCGACGCCTACGCGCACCAGGACCTGCCGTTCGACCAGCTCGTCAAGGTGGTCCGGCCGGACAGGGACGCCACGGGCCGCTCGCCGGTCGTGCGGCACCTGCTGGTGCTGCACAACACCCCGCCCGCCACGGCGCAGCTGCCCGGGATCAGCATGGACGTGGTCCCGGTGCACACCGGCACCGCCAAGTTCGAGCTGGAGATCGAGCTGTCCCCGGCGGCCGACGGCGGGCTGACCGGGTTCGTGGAGTTCGCCGCGGACGTGCTGGCGGAATCCTCGGTCCGGCGGCTGGTGGGCGCGCTGACCGAGGTGCTGCGCGCCGGCGTGGCCGACGCCGGGTGTCCGGTGTGGAGACTGCCGCTGGCCCCGGTGGAACGGCACGCCCAGGCCGGTCGCATGCACCTGCTCGACCGGTCGCTGACCGAGGTGCCAGCGGGTGTGGTCGGCCAGGTGTTCGTCAGCGCGGCCGAGGCGGGCGAGGGGTTCGCGGGACGTCCCGGCCGCACGGCCGAGCGGTTCGTGCCGGACCCGACCGGGTCGGGCACCCGGTTGTACGCGACCGGGCTGCGGGCCCGGCGCACCGCGGCGGGAGCACTGGAGTTCCTGGCACCCGCCGTGGACGACGAGCCGCGGCGGGCGGTGGAACACCCGGTCGAGCCGCGTCAGGAGAATGTCGCCACCCGCACCGAGACCGAGCGCGTGGTCGCGGGCATCTGGGCGGAGCTGCTGGACGCCGACGACTTCGGCGTGCACGACGACTTCTTCGACCTCGGCGGACATTCGCTGCTCGCCGTGCGGATCCTGCACCGGATCCACGCGGCCTGCCACGTGGAGCTGGAGCTCGTCGACTTCTTCGAAGCGGGCACCGTCGCGAACGTGGCGGCCCTGGTGGAGAAGGCGACCCCGGCCAGGCCCACGAGATCCATTCCCAAGCTGGACCGCGCGCGGTTCCGGGCGGATGACGACAGGAGCGACCATGGGGCTGAGTGACCCCGCAGATCTCGTCGAGCTGCTGCTCGCGCGGGCGACCGGGCGACCGGACGCCGTCGGCTACGTGTTCACCGACGGCGACGGCTCCGAGCTCGCGCTGACCTACCGCGAACTGGACGCCGCCGCGCGGGGCGCCGCCGCCGCGCTGCAGTCCGCCGGGGTGGCACCCGGCGACCGGGTGATGCTGCTGCACCCGCCCGGCGCGAGCTACGTCACCGCCTTCTTCGGCTGCCTGTACGCCGGGGCGGTCGCGGTCCCCGTGTACCCGCCGACCAACCGCGCGGGCATCGCGCGGGTGCTCGCCGTGGCCGAGGACTGCGCCGCGACCGTCGCCACGACCGACGAGGCGATCCTGCCCGCGGTGCGGGAGCGCCTGGGCGACCTGCCGCTGCGCTGGCTGGTGCCCACCGGCGAGCCGGCGGGCTGGTCCAGGCCCTCGCTCACCCCGGACACCGTCGCCTTTCTCCAGTACACCTCGGGCTCCACGGCGACGCCGAAGGGCGTGCTGCTGAGCCACGGCAACCTGCTGCACAACTCGGCGGTGATCTCCGGCGTGCTCGAACCGGACGAGCACACCCGCAGCGTCAGCTGGTTGCCGCCCTACCACGACATGGGCCTGATCGGCGGAATCCTGCAGCCGCTCCACAGTGGATTCCCGGGCATGCTCATGTCCCCCATGGCCTTCCTGCACCACCCCGTCCGGTGGCTGCGCGCCATCAGCGAGTTCGGCGCCTCGGCCAGTGCCGCACCGGACTTCGCGTACGCGGAGTGCGTGCGCCGGGTCAGCGACGAGGACCTGGCCGGGCTCGACCTGAGCGCCTGGCGGCTGGCCCTGGTCGGCGCGGAACCCGTGCGCGCCCCGACGTTGCGCGCGTTCGCCGAGCGCTTCGGGCCGGCCGGCTTCCGCGCGGAGGCGTTCCTGCCCTGCTACGGCCTCGCGGAGGCGACGCTGTTCGTGGCCGGTGCCGCCGCGTCGGCGCTGCCGGTGGAGCTCACCGTGGACCGCGCCGAACTGGCCAGGGGCAGCGTCGTGCCGGCCGAGTCCGGGGCGACGCTGGTGGGCTGCGGCACCGCCAGGGGCACGGACCTCGTCGCCGTGGTGGACCCGGCCACCGGCCGGGAACGCGCGGCCGGTGAGGTCGGTGAGATCTGGGTCAGCGGTCCCACGGTCGGCGCGGGCTACTGGGCCAACGAGGACGAGACGCAGCGCGTCTTCCGCGCCCGCCTCGACGGGTCCGACCGGGACTGGCTGCGCACCGGCGACCTCGGGTTCCGGCGCGACGGCGAGCTGTTCGTGACCGGGCGGCTCAAGGAGCTGATCGTCATCCGGGGCGCCAACCACTACCCGGCCGACATCGAGCAGTCCGCCGCCACCGCCGGCCCCGGTCTGGCCGCAGGCCGGGCCGCCGCGTTCGCCGTGGACGACGGCGAGACCGAACGCGTCGTCCTGGTGCACGAGGTGGCCAGGGGGTTCACGACCGACCAGCCGGCCGAGGTGACGGCGTTGATCCGCGCGGTGCGCGAGGCCGTCACCCGCGACCACCTGCTCGAACTGGCCGATGTGGTGCTGGTGCGACCGGGTTCGGTGCCCAGGACCTCCAGCGGCAAGGTTCGCCGGACCGCGTGCCGCGAGCAGTACCTCGCCGGGACGCTGGCGGCCCTCGCCGCGGAACCCGCCGGACCGGCCCAGCCGAGCGAGCCCGCGCCCGGCACCGCGGACCCGATCACCCGGCTCGTCGCCGAGGCGCTCCAGCTCGACCACGCGTCGCTGGACCCCGACCGGCCGCTCGTCGGCCAGGGCCTGGACTCCCTGCGCGCAATCCGGCTGCGGTCCGCGCTGTTGTCCGGCCACGACACCGATGTCGAGCTGGAGTGGCTGCTGAGCGAGGCGACCCCCGCGGCGGTCGCCTCCGCGTCCCGCGGCCTGCGGGAGAACGTCCCCGTTCCCCGGCTCGCCGACGGCGTGGTGGCACCGGCGTCGTTCGGGCAGGAGCGCCTGTGGCTGCTCGACCAGATCGGCGCCGGGGCCGCGTACCACATCGCCGGCCGGGTCGACTGGGACGACGAACCCGATGTCGAGGCCGTGCGTTCCGCGCTGCGTGCACTCGTGGCCCGGCACGACGCCCTGCGCACCGGGTTCCGCCTGACGTCGGAAGGCCGCCTGGAACAGGTCGTGCACGCCGACGTCGAGTTCGACGTGGCGGTCCGGCAGGTGCCGGACGAGACGGCGCTCGACGAGGAGTGCCGGCGCGTTGCCGAGGAGGAGTTCGACCTCGCCGCACCCCCGCTGGTGCGGGCGACGGTGGTCCAGGTCACCGCGAACGGGCGGTGGGTGCTCGTGCTCTGCGTGCACCACACGGTCGCCGACGGCGAGTCAGCCGGCGTTCTGGCGCGCGAGCTGAACACCCTCCTCGCCGCCGGCCCGTCGGCGTTGCCGGAGCTGCCGGTCCGGTACGCGGACTTCGCGGCGTGGCAACGGGACCAGGTCTCAGGTGACGCGGTGGCCGGGCAGGTGGCGCACTGGCGGGAACGACTGGCCGGTGCCGTGCCGCTGGAGCTGCCGTCCGACGCCGCGGCGGGTGCCGACCGCTCGTTCGAGGGCAGCGCGCTGCCCCTCATCGTTCCCGCCGGGCTGATGGCACAGGTGCGGCAGCTGGCCGCCGCCGAGCAGGTGACGCCGTTCATGGTGCTCGCCGCGGCCTGGGCGGCGGTGCTGTCGCGGTGGGCTGACCAGAAGGACGTGGTCATCGGCACGGTCACCGCCGGTCGCTCGCGCCCCGAACTGGCCGGGGTCGTCGGTTTCTTCGCCAACACCGTGCCGTTGCGCGTGGACCTGGGCGGCGAGCCGACGTTCCGGGAGCTGCTCGGCCGCGTCCGCGAGACGTGCCTGGCCGCCTACGCGCACCAGGACCTGCCGTTCGACCAGATCGTCCGCGCTGCCCGCCAGGACCAGGACTTCTCCGACCGGCTGTCGATCGTGCGCACCATGCTCGTGCTGCGGGAGGAGCTGCCGCCGGTGGTCCCGGCGGGCCGGATCTCCCAGCTGCACACCGGGACGGCGCAGTTCGACGTGCGGATCGAGCTGGCGGCGGCCCCCGGCGGTGACCTGAGCGGCCGGCTGGAGTACTCCACCGACGTGCTGGGCGAGCTGACCGCGACCGGCCTCGGAGAGGCACTGGTGGAGCTGCTGCGCGCCGGGACCGCCGACGCCGGGCAGCCCGTGTCACGACTGCCGGTCATGTCGGCTGCGGCGTTGTCCCGCACCACCTCGCTGGGCGACGGCGGTCCGTTGCGGCCCGAGTTCGACACGGCCGTCAGCTGGTTCGAGGCGGTGGTGGACCGGTGGGGCGACGGGATCGCCGTCGTCGAGGACGGCGGTGACCAGCTGTCGTTCCTGGACGTGGAGCGGCGCGCGAACCAGCTGGCCCGGTGGCTGGGCGACCACGGCGTCGGGCGCGGCTCCCGCGTCGGCGTCTGCCTCGAACGCGGGCAGCACCTCGTGATCGGGGTGTGGGCCATCTGGAAGGCCGGGGGCGTCTACCTGCCCCTGGACCCGGACAGCCCGGCCGAGCGGCTGGCGGGCATGATCGCCGACGCCCGCCCGGCCGTCGTGCTGACCTCCTCGGCGGCGCGGAAGGTGGTGCCGCCGGACATCCGCTCGGTGTGCCTGGACGACCCGGCGGTGAGTGCCGAGGTGGCCGCACGGCCCACCACCCCGCCCGGGGTGGTGATCGGCCCGCTCGACGTGGCGTACGTGCTGTTCACGTCCGGCTCGACCGGGAAGCCCAAGGGCGCCACCAACACCCACGGCGCACTGGTGAACCGGCTGGAGTCCTACCGGCACCGGCTCGGACTGGACTCCAGCCAGGTGCTGGCGACCAAGACCCCGATCGGGTTCGACGTCTCGGTGCCCGAGCTGGTGTGGCCGCTGCTGCACGGGGCGCGGCTGGTGCTGGTCCAGCCGGGCGGGCACCGCGACGCGGCGCACCTGCACGAGGTCTTCGACCGCCACGGCGTGACGATGTCCAACTTCGTCCCGTCGATGCTGCGGCCGTTCCTGGAGCACGAGCACCCCGGCGGGCACCCGGCGCTGCGGCTGGTGGTGTCCTGCGGCGAGGAGCTGCCCACCGCGCTGGCCACCGACTTCCTCCGCACGTTCCCCGGTGTGCGGCTCCTGAACACCTACGGGCCCGCCGAGGCCGCGGTCGAGGTGATCACGCACGAGGCCACCGAACCGTTCGGCGCGCGTGTGCCGCTGGGCCGTCCGCTGGCGGGCGTCACGCTGTTCGTGCTCGACCGGTCGATGTCACCGGTGCCGCAGGGCATGGTGGGCGAGCTGTACGTCGGCGGCGTGCAGGTCGGGCACGGCTACGAGGGCCGGCCGGACCTGACGGCGGCGCGGTACGTGCCGAGCCCGTTCGGCGACGGCGAGCGGCTGTACGCGACGGGCGACCGCGCGCGGTGGACCGACGGCGGGCTGCTGGAGTACTGGGGGCGCAACGACTTCCAGGTGAAGGTGCACGGCCAGCGGGTGGAGCTGGGCGAGATCGAGGTGGTGCTGCGGGAGTGCGAGGGCGTCGCCGACGCCGTCGTCGTCGCGGTGCCCGACCAGTACGGCGACCGGTTCCTCGCGGCCTACCTCGTCGCGAAGGCCGAACGCCCTGCCACCGAGCAGCTGCGCGCGGTCCTCGGTGAGACCCTGCCCAAGCACATGGTGCCGGCCGTGTTCACGTGGCTGGACGCGATCCCGTTGTCGCCCAACGAGAAGGTCGACCGGGCCGCGCTGCCGCCGGTCAGCCTGGAACGCAGCGCCGAGACCACCTACGTCGAGCCGAGAGACGCCCTGGAGGGCCAGCTGGCCGAGATCTGGGCGGAGGTCCTGGGCGTCCCGCGCATCGGCGTGCGGGACAGCTTCTTCGACCTCGGCGGGCACTCGCTGCTCGCGACCAGGGTCGTCACCCGGATCAGGTCGGCCCTGCGGGTGGAGCTGCCGCTGGCGGACCTGCTCACGACCGACCCCACGGTGGAGCGCCTCGCCGACCGCATCCGCGAACGCCGGGTGCAGCAGGCGTCCAGGGACGACCTGCGCGAGGTGCTCGCCATGGTCGCCACGCTGTCGGACGAGGAAGTGGCCGCGCGGCTGGCCGAGGAGCAGGGGAGCGTCGGATGAGCCCCGGACGGTGGCGGGTGGACGGTGGTGTCGGGAGCGTGCCGGACTTGTGGGGTGCCTCCGGGCGCGATGACGATGCCGTGAGCACATCGGACCGGCCTGTCTGGGGTGAGCGATGACCGGGCGATCACGTGAGGTGGCGGCCGAACCCGCCACGACGTTCCAACGTGGACTGTGGTTCCTCGCGCGGATGGACCCGGGCAGTCCCGCCCACAGCTTCTCGGCCGGCTGGCGGCTGAACGGGGCCCTCGACGTCGAGGCGCTGCGGAAAGCGTTTTCCGCGCTGCGGTCGCGGCACCGGGCGCTGCGCACGCGGTTCGCCGAGGTGGCCGGTGCGCCGATGCAGGTCGTCGACGAACCCGCCGCGGACTTCGCGCTCACGCACGAGGTGGTGGACTCGGAGAACGAGGCCGCCGAGGTGCTGCGGGCGTTCGCCCGGCAGCCGGTCGACCTCGCCGACGGCCCGGTCCTGCGGGCCGCCGTGGTGCGGTGCGGTCCGGACACCCACCTCCTCGCTGTCGTGGTCCACCGGATCGCCTTCGACCAGTGGTCCGAGCACCTGCTGACCCGCGACCTCGCCGCGCTGTACGCGGCGGAGGTGACCGGTGCGGCACCGGCGCTGCCACCGATCGCGGAACGCGGGCACGAGGAGCCCGGTGACCACGAGGAGGCGCGGCGGTACTGGGAGGACCGGCTGGCCGAGTGCCCCGTGGGGCTCGACCTGCCGCGGCTGAGCCAGGAGAGCGGCGACCGCGCGGCCACCCACGGCATCGACGTCCCCGCCGTGGTCGTGGCCGCGGTGGCCCGCCAGGCCGGATGCCCGGCGAGCAGCGCACTCCTGGCCGTGTGGGCGTTGCTGTTGCGCCGCTACAGCAGGCAGACCGACATCATGGTCGGCACGAGCTCACCGGACCGCGACGGCACCGACGACATCGGCTGCCACC
This sequence comes from Lentzea sp. NPDC036955, assembly GCF_055608005.1. Lineage (NCBI taxonomy): Bacteria > Bacillati > Actinomycetota > Actinomycetes > Pseudonocardiales > Pseudonocardiaceae > Lentzea > Lentzea sp. NPDC036955. The sequence goes on from NZ_JBVJRC010000002.1 coordinate 597,905, forward strand.
AGCACGTCCTCGCGCTGCGCCTCGACGTCACCGGCGACCCGGTGTTCCGCGACCTGGCCGAGCGGGTGCACGGCACGCTGGGCGAGGCCGCCGCCCACCGCGCGCTCGGGTTCGACGAGGTGGTCAAGGTGGCCAGGCCGAGCCGCCGCGGCCGCCGCGACTCCCTGTTCGAGGTGTGGTTCGAGGCCACCGGCGAGGACTCGGCCCTGGCACTGCCGGGGGTGCGGGCCGAGCGGCTCGCGCTCGACCCGGCCGCCGTCAGGTACCCGCTGGCACTGACCGCCCGCCGCGAGGGCGACGTGTGGCGGCTGACGTTCGACTACGCGGCGGGGGAGTTCTCCGCCGGCACGATCACCGCGATGGCGAGGCACCTCGACCGGCTGCTCGCACAGATCGCGGCGGGCGCGCAGGTGCCGGTGACGCGCATCCCGTTGCTGACCGGCGAGGAGCGCGCCGCGCTGATCGCAGGCCGCAGCGCCGGACCCGTCCAGCCGGAGCCGGGCACCACGCTGCTCGACCTGTTCGAGGCGCAGGTGGTGGCCGCACCGGACCGGGTCGCGGTGCGCCTCGGTGAGACCGCCCTGACCTACGCCGGGCTCGACGCGAGCGCCAACCTGCTGGCCCACCGCCTGCGCGCGGCGGGCGTGCGGCCCGACGTCCGCGTCGCCCTGTACCTGGAACGCGGCCTGGAGATGGTCGTGGCCGTGCTGGGGGTGCTCAAGGCCGGCGGCGCCTACGTGGCCATCGACCAGCGCAACCCGGCGGACCGGATCGGCACCGTGCTGTCCGAGGTGGCCGCCCCGGTCGTGCTGACGACGCTGCGGTCGCAACACCGGCTGCCCGCGACCACCGCCGAGGTCTGGCCGTTGGACGGCATCCACGCCGAGGCGGGTAAGCCGACCGGCCCCGGCAGCGGCCTCGACCCGCAGGACGTGGCCTACGTGACGTACACGTCGGGCTCGACCGGGGGGCCGAAGGGGATCGCCATGCCCCACCGGGCCGTGGTCAACCTGCTGGCCTGGCAGGCCGGCCACTACCGGATGACCACGGACGACCCGCCGCGGACGCTGCAGTTCGCGTCACTGGCCTTCGACGTCTCGGTGCAGGACATGTTCTCGACCTGGCTGGTGGGCGGCGAGGTCGTCCTGATCACCGACGACGAACGGCTCGACCTCGCACGGCTGCACGGCGTCCTGGACGCCCAGGACGTCCGGCGCCTGTTCATCCCGGCACCCGCCCTGCACCAGGTGGCGGCGGGCTACCGGGAGGCCGGCACGACACCGGCCGCGCTGCGCACCGTCATCTCCGGGTCGGAGCAGTTCATGGCCACCCCGGACGTCCGGCAGCTGAGCACCGTCCCCGGCATGTCCCTGCACAACGAGTACGGGCCGTCCGAGACCCACGTCGTCACCTGTTACGACCTGCCGCGGGACCACGAGCAGTGGCCCACGCCCGTACCGGTCGGCACACCGATCGCCAACGCGAGCGTGTACCTCCTCGACGAGCACGGCGAGGTCGTCCCGGACGGCGTGATCGGCGAGATCCACATCGGCGGCGCCGGCCTGGCCCGCGGCTACGTCGGCAAGCCCGGCGTCACGGCCGAGAAGTTCGTGCCCGACCCGTTCGCCCGTGAACCCGGCCGCCGCATGTACCGCACCGGCGACCTGGGCCGCTGGCGGCCGGGCGGCGAGCTGGAGTTCCTCGGCAGGGCCGACTTCCAGGTCAAGGTCCGCGGCTTCCGCGTGGAGCTCGCCGAGGTCGAGAGCGCCCTGGAGACCCATCCCCAGGTCGGTGAGGCGGTGGTGCTGGTGCGCACCGCCCCGGCCGGTGACGCCCGCCTGGTCGGCTACGTGAGCCGCGTCGGCCCCGGCACCCCGGACCTCGCCCGGCTGCTGCGGACCCACGCCGCGACCAAGGTCCCGGACTACATGGTGCCCTCCAGCGTGGTGGTGCTGGAACGGCTGCCGCTCACGGCGAACGGCAAGGTCGACCGCCGCGCCCTGCCCGACCCCGACTGGGACGCACCGCAACGCCCCGCGCGCGCACCGCTGAGCACCCCGACCCAGCGACGGGTGGCCGAGATCTGGTCGGCGGCGCTCGGCGTGGCGGAGATCGGCGCCGACGAGGACTTCTTCGACCTCGGCGGCCACTCCCTGCTCGCCGCGCAGGTGCTCGCGCAGGTGTGCTCGTCGTTCGCCGTCGACATCCCGCTGCACGCGCTCTTCGAACACCCCACCACCGCCGAGTTCGCCGAGGTGGTGGAGACAGCCGCTGCGAGCCAACGACAAGGAGGCGTGTCCGTGACCCTGTCAACCGAGGTGTCCAGGCAGTACGCCGAGGACGGGTACTTCCTGCGCGAACGCCTCTTCACGGTGGACGAACTCGCGGTGCTGCGCGACCAGGCCGAGGCGGAGTTCGGCCGCCCCGGCCCGCACCGGACGATGGAGGAGGCCTCCGGAAGGGTCCGCGCGGTGCACGGCGTGCACCTGACGAACGAGGTGTTCCACGACCTCGTCCGCGACCCCCGCCTGCTCGGCCCGGCGAGCGAGCTGCTCGGCGACGACGTCTACGTCCACCAGTTCAAGATCAACGCGAAACACGGCCTCGGCGGCGGCATCTGGGAGTGGCACCAGGACTTCATGTTCTGGCAGCGCGAGGACGGCATGCCCCGCCCCGACGCGCTCAGCGCCGTGGTGTTCCTCGACCCCGTGACGGAGTTCAACGGCCCCCTCTACCTCGTCCCCGGCTCGCACCAGGGCCTCCTGCCGGTCACCTTCGACGAGGAGGAGGACTGGGCGTCCACGCTGTCGGCGTCGCTGAAGTACCAGATCGACCCAGTGGCCCTCGGCAAGAGCATGAACGACAACGGCATCGTCGCCCCGCTCGGCGACATGGGCTCTGTCCTGTTCTTCCACGGGCAGCTGCTGCACGGCTCGCCGCCCAACATGTCCGCGACCGACCGCAGGCTGCTGATCATCACGTTCAACTCGGTCCGCAACGCCCCGCGCCCGCAGGACCAGACCCGGCCGGAGTTCCTCTCCGCACGGGACGCGACACCGCTGCGCCCGGTCGTCCCGGTCTCGTCCTAGCCCGTCCCGCCGCTGGAACGGGGGAGCGGCCACCGCCGTTCTCCCGTTCCAGCGGTGTTCTGCGCGTCGCGGTCCCCGAGGAGGTCCAGCAGGCCGCTGCCCCGCTCGGTCAGCCGGTAGACGACGTGCCGCCCGGACCGCGTCCGGCTCACCACGCCCGCCTGGCGCAGCACCGCCAGATGCGCGCTCACGGTGCCGAGCGAGAGGTCCAGCACCGCCGCCAGCTGAGTGCTCGTCGCGGGCGTCCTGAGCTCCACGGCCACCCGTGCCCGACCGGCTCCCAGCAGCACGGACACCGGGTCCGAGTGGGCGCGCTCGGGCTGGACAGCGGCCCCGCGCGCGGGGTACACCAGCGCGTACCGGCCGGGACGCTCACAGGTCCACGAGCCCTGCCGGGCCGTGTACGGGACGAAGACCAGGCCGTGGTCGCCGATGTCCCGATCGCTCCAGCTCTGGTTGCTGAACCGGATCGCGTCGGGCTCGACCCACACCGAACGCCGGGTCATGCCCTTCACCGCGCGCTGCCAGCCGTGCGCGGCGACGAGCTCTGCGCGGTAGGTGATCTCCCGTTCGATCACCGCGTGCCTGCGCGGCCAGTCGCGTTCGACGAACCGGTGCCAGCCCTCCTCCAGCACCGCGGCGATCCGGGACCCGGCACCGCCGGCCGGCAGCCACGCGCCGGTCGTGGAGCAGCCCGTGGAGGCCGCGGCGTCCTCGATCGTGGCCCGCACCTCGGCGTCGGACTGAGCGGCCACCTCGGCGAGCTCGTCGGCCAGGCGGGTGTCCACACCGCCGGACGGCGGGACCGAGACCACGTCGGGGAACCACTTCGTGGCGGAGACCAGGCCCAGGAGCCCCGCGGCGACCGCGTTGCCCGCGAGCCACGAGCGGTAGGCGGGCAGGTTCTCCGAGTGCCACCGCGCGAGCCACGGCCAGGCGCAGGGCCGGTGCAGCGCGATCAGCGACCCCACGGTCTCCGCGAGCGGCGACACGGCGAAGTGCGAGCGCGCCAAGCCGGTGGCGCTGAGGCGCAGGAGCGTCAACGTTGCGCCTTTCGTCGCAGAGCTGGAGATCCCGGAACCGGCACTGCGAGCCTCGCCCGGTGAAGATGATCGACTCTACCGTCCTCCGGCCACCGTTCAGGGGGTTCCTCGCCGCCCGCACCGTCTCCCTCCTGGGCTCCTCGATGTCGTCCGTCGCGCTGGCGCTCGGCGTTCTCGGGGCCACCGGACGCGCCACCGACCTCGGCATCGTGCTGGCGGCCGGGATCGGTCCTCAGCTCGTGCTCCTGCTCGTCGGCGGTGCCGTGGCCGACCGGTTCTCGCGCAGGACCCTGCTGGTCCACGCCAACCTCGGGGCCGGACTGACGCAGGCGGGCGTCGCCGCGATCCTGCTGTCCGGCACGTTCGACCTGCTCCCCGTGTCCCTGCTCGCGGTGGCGCACGGCGCACTCGAGGCGTTCGCGTCGCCCGCCCTGCGCGGCATCGTCCCCGAGCTCGTCGCACCGGAGGACCTGCACCGCGCCAACTCCGCGCTGTCCCTGAGCCGCAACGTCAGCCGGGTCGCGGGCCCCGCCCTCGCCGGCGTCATCACGGCCGTCGCCGGCGGCGGCTGGGCCGTGGCCGCCGACGCGCTGAGCTTCCTCATCGCGGCCGCACTGCTGTCCCGGTTGCCGAGGTCCGGACGGGTCAGCGGCGCGCGCGGCAGCCTGCTGCCCGACATCCGGGCGGGCTGGCGGGAGTTCAGGTCGACCACCTGGGTGTGGGTCACGTCGCTGGCGTTCTTCGTCGTCAACCTCGCGAACGTCGGCCCCTGGCAGGTGCTCGGCCCGGCGCTCACCAGGGAGGACGGCGGCGACGCGGCGTGGGGCCTGGTGCTGAGCGTGCGCGCGGCCGGCCTCGTCGCCATGAGCCTGCTGATGTACCGCCTCGTGCTGCGCAGGCCGTTGCGCGCGGGAATGGTCGCGGCCGCCTTCGGCGCGCTCCCGCTGTTCGCGCTGAGCGCGGACGCCGGTCTGCCGGTGCTGCTGGTCTGCGTCTTCGTCGGCGCGATGGGGTTCACGGTGTCCGGGGTCACCTGGGACACCGCGTTGCAGCAGAACGTGCGCCCCGAAGTCCTCTCCAGGGTGTCTTCCTACGACGACCTGCTGTCCTTCGGCGCGATTCCGATCGGCCTGCTCGTGGTGGGACGAGCAGCGGCCGAGTGGGGTGCGCGGACGGTGGCGCTCGCCGGCGGGGTCGTGTTCGTGGCCGCGGCGCTCGTTCCCCTGCTCAGCCGGTCGGTCCGCGACCTGCGCGCGACCCCAGCAGACCGCGGCCGGCGAGGTTCTCCATCAGCGCGGTGATGCCGAACGCCCAGTCCTCCGCGTCCTCGGCCGTGTTCACGACGTTCGTCAACGCCCCCAGTCGCGGCGAGGAGATGCGCACGACGTCCCCGACCTTGTGCGTGAACCCCTCACCGGGCTGGTCCCGGTCCTCGGTCGGGGCGAACATCGTGCCGGTGAACAGCACGAACCCGTCGGGGTAGCGGTGGTGGGCACCATAGGCGTGGGACACGAGGTCCTCCAGCTCCCGGCTGATCTCGGAGACCGGGTTCACGCCGTGCAGCTCGAACCCGTCGGGCCCGGTGATGTCCAGGGCGATCTCGGTGGCCTTGGCGTCCGCGAGCGTGAACCCGTCGTCGAACAGCCGGAGGAACGGCCCGACGGCGCAGGAGCCGTTGTTGTCCTTCGCCTCGGTGAGCAGCAGGGCACTGCGCCCCTCGAAGTCGCGCAGGTTGACGTCGTTGCCGAGCGTCGCGCCGACCGGCTTCCCGCGCGAGTCCACGACCAGGACGAGCTCGGGCTCGGGGTTGTTCCACTCCGAGCGGGCGAGAACGCCGACGTCGGCGCCCAGCCCCACCGCCGAGAGCACCGGCGCCTTGGTGAAGATCTCGGGGTCGGGCCCGATGCCGACCTCCAGGTACTGCGACCACAGCCCCTCCGCCTGCAGCACCCCCTTCACCTCCGCGGCCTGGGCGGACCCCGGCCGCAGGTGGGAGATGTGGCCCCGCACGGCCGCACCCACCTTCGCGCGCACCTCCTCGGCCCGCGCCGGGTCCCCGTCGGCGCGCTCCTCGATGACCCGTTCGAGCATGCTGCGCACGAACGTCACGCCGGCGGCCTTGAGCACCTGCAGGTCGACCGGCGCCAGGAACCGGGGGACGGCACCGGCGGCCCGGCTCGCCGTGGCCGCCAGCACCTCCGCGAGCGGCCACGACGTGCCACCGGGGTGCGTCCTGACGACCTCCACCGCGTCCGGCCGTTCGAGCAGCGCTGACACGGTCGGCGCCACCGGCGACAGGTCGACGACCTCCTCACCGCGGACCGCCACGACCGAAGGGCCGCTCACGGACGGGTCGAAGACCCTCCCGGCCAGCGTGGCGTCCGCTGCGTCGCCGGGGAGGACGTCGGCTGCGGTGAGCGAGATCCCCATGGGAACCCTTCCTGCTGCGGTGGCCGGGTCTCTGCCGTCGTGACGGCGTGATCGCGGGTGTGGCGCTGCGACTGTTGTACCGCATCGCTGACCGGCCAGGTGGCCGCTGCGCTGTTCACTGCCGCACCGGACCCCCTGACCCGCGCCCCGGGGGACTGGGTCGGGACCGCACTGGCCCGGGGAGGTTGAAAGCACCGCGCACACCGGCTGACAGAATGGACGAATGGCTCTGGGTTACGTCCTCGCTGTGTTGGCGACCCTGGCGTCAGGCAGTGGTTCGATCTTGGAGTCGATGGGTGTCCGGCGTGTCGCCGCGCACGGCGGATCGTCTCGCGATCTCATCGCTCTCTGGCGCCAGTGGCGGTACTTCCTCGGTCTCGGCGTGAACCTGCTGGGGTTCGCGTGCGCGTCCGCGGCCCTGCACCGCCTGCCGCTGTTCCTCGTCCAGTCGATGCTCGCGTTCAGCGTCGGCGTGACCGCCATGATCAGCGCATTCATGGGCACCCGCCTGCGCAGGTCGGGGTGGGTGGCACTGGCCGTCGGCGCGATCGGCCTGGTCCTGCTGGGCGTCTCCGCGGAGCCGGGCAGGGCCCAGGCCCTGCCGCCGCAGTGGCGGTGGGTCCTCGTGGCCGTGGCACTCCCGGTGGCGGCGATCGCCGTCTACGCCCGCCGCCACAACCACGTCTGGGCCACCGTCGCACTGGCCTTCGGCTCCGGCATCGCCTACAGCGTCGTCGGCATCTCGGCCAGGACCCTCCACCTCCCCGACACCGCGTGGCGACTGGTCCTCGAACCGGCGGCCTGGGCCATCGTCCTCAACGGCCTCGTCGCGGCGGTGCTGTTCGCGATGGCCCTGCAGAAGGGCGGCCCGACCGGTGTCACCGCGATCATGTTCACCACGAACACGGCGCTCTCGTCGTTCGTCGGCCTGGTCTACCTCGGTGACACCGTCCGCGACGGGTACCTGACCGCCGCGACCATCGGGTTCGTGCTGGCGTTCGCCGGGGCCATCGCCGTCGCCCACTACTCGGCGAACACCCAGCAGGAGGAAGGCACAGCGCCCGCCGGCCGTGCGCCGGCGAAGCACACGATCTCCTCGCTGGACCAGCGGTAGCGCCCGGCGCGTTCCGGCGGCGTCACCTCCGTGAGACGAAGCCGCCGAGTGCGGAGGACAGCTGGGTCCGGCGGCGCACACCGAGCTTGCGGTAGATGCTCGTGAGGTGGAACTCGACGGTGCGCCGGGTGACGTTGAGCTTGTGCGCGACCTCGTCGTTCGACCTCCCCTCCAGCACCAGGCTCGCCACGCGGTACTCGTGCGGCGTCAGCAGCGCGGTGGACGAGGGGCCCGGTGGCGGCACGCTCGCCGGCTCGGCACGAGGCCGCACCAGCTCACTCCCCGCGGCGCCGGCCCCCAGACCCGCGAGCCGCTGTCCCGGCTCCACGACGACGCCGCACTGCTCGCCCAGCATCCGCGCCTCCGCGAGGTGGCGCCGTGCCGCGTCGCGGTGGCCCTTCTCCCACTGGGTGACGGCGAGCTCGAGCAGCACCCTGGCGTGCAGCATCCGCGCGGGCGACCCCCTCAGCAGCGCGTCGGCCTCGGACAGCCAGGGCGCGGCGGCGGCACCGCCGGTCACGATGCCCACGGTCAGCAACGCGCGGGCCACGACGGTCGGCGCGCCCCACTTCCGTGCCAGCGTCAGCTCTTCGAGCGCCAGGTCCAGTGCCTGCCTGCGCTGCCCCAGCCGGAGCCTGGCCAGCGCCGCGTAGGAGCGCCAGGGGCGCACGGCCGGACTGCCCATGCCCCAGGACACCAGGCGCTCACCGCATTCGAGCTGGTCGGCGAGCGCTCCCGCGGCGTCACCGCGCTCCATGCGCAACGCACCCCTCGCGTGCAGGAGCGCGGTGTGCGGCCAGGTCTGCGGCAGCGTCCTCGTCCTGCCGAGGAGCAGGAGGGCCTCCTCCGCGTCGTCGAGCGCGCCGAGCTCCATGTGTGCGCGCATCAGCGCTTCGACGGCGTAGACGTTCCCGAAGTGGTCGGGCGGCAGCTCCGCCTTCCTCGCAGCGGACAACGCGAGCCTGGCGTCCGCGACCGCTTCGGTGAAGGACCCGCAGTGGTAGTGCGCCCGGGAACGGACGGTGTGGCCGAGCAGCTCGATCAGCGACAACCCCTCCCGGTGCGCTTCGAGCAGGACGTCGTTGCAGTAGCGCATCACCAGTTCGAGGTCATCGGTGCGGATGAAGGCGTTGAGCACGCCGAGGAGCCGCTGCGGGTGCTGCAGCATGGCGGCCGCGCCGTTCTGCATCGCCGCGACGGCCGCCTCGCGGCACAGGTGCAGGTCGGTTCCCCGGTTGCCGGCGTCCTCGGCGATCAGCGCCGCGAGCCTGCGACCACGTGCGTCGCGACTGCGCCACTCCCGCTCGTCGAAGCGGGTGAGGTCCACCTGGCCGGTCGAGGGGTCCCGCGACGGCACCGTGAGCTTTCTCAGGAGCTGCAGCATGTCGACCGCCGCGGGGATCTTGGGCCCGATCTCGTCCACGGCGCGGCTCAGCACCTCGTCCGCCTTGTCGTAGGCACCGTCGAGGTACAGGACCTGGGCGAGCCGGCAGACGACCGCGAGGGTCCTCTCCGGGTCGTCCAGCTCGCCGATGCCCTCCTCGAGGTGCACGACCGCCATCCGCGGGTCGACGTAGGTCTCGGCGAACCCCAGCCGCAGCACCAGGTCTCGCCTCTGGGCGGCGGAGACGTCCTCCTGCAGGGCCCTGTTCAGCAGTTTCGCACCGGACTGGGGATCGCCCTCGGTGATCAGCGTCTCGGCGGCGGCCCGGAGCGCGTCCACGGCCCAGGAACCCAGACGGGAGGACGTCCGCAGGACGTGCCGTGCGATGAGGAGGGAGGACGCGCGCGTCCGGTGCAGGAACCGCGCGGCTCTGGCGTGCAGCTCCTCCTGGTCACCGTAGGCGACGGCCTCCTCGATCCCGCTCCTGAGCGCCGAGTGGGCGAAGGTGAGCTCGCCCTCCGGAGCGAGCACCCCCATCCCCTCGAGCTGGCGCACCTGGTCCGCGGCCGCGCCGCTGCTCATGCCCGTGACCGCGGCCAGGAGCTCCAGGTGAGGTGGCACCACGACGGCGATCGCCTTGGCGACCTCGACCAGCTCGCGTGACTGCCGGTTGAGCCGCGCGAGCACGGACCGCCCCAGTTCCTCTGGCTGCGGGGTGATCAGGTTGGCCGCGGCCTGCTCGTCCGGTGCCACCGACTGCTCCCTCATCAGGGAGAGGATCTGGGTGGACACCATGGGGCAGCCGTTGGTGGCCCGCAGGAGGGAGGCGGTGAACTTCTCGTGCGGTGCGCGTCCGAGCACCTGCTCGGTGAGGGCCGCGACGTCCGGCGCGGTGAGAACGCCCAGCCGCAGCCGCTCCGAGTAGATCTCGAGCTCGGCGAGGAGGATCGGATCGGTCGGCCGGATGCCGGACGTGCGGCCCAGCAGGATCGTGACCGGGAGTCGGGCCACCCGGTGGACCAGGTAGTTCAGCCAGCGCAGGGACGGCACGTCCGTCCACTGCACGTCGTCGATGACGAGGCAGAGGGGCGCGTGCTGCGCGAGACCGGTCGTGATGCGGTAGAGGTCGCGGATCGCCCGGTGGACGTGGACCTCCTCGAAGTCGCCCAGGTCGCCCGCGGGGTGCCCGGCGATGACCGCGTGCCCGTGCGGTGCGGCTTCCTCGTCCCAACCGCTGGTCCGCTCCAGGCGCAGGTGCTCGAAGAGCTGCTGGACCACGGCGAACGGCATCTCCCGCTCCATCGGCGACGCCACGGCCCTGCAGATGACGAATCCGCGTTCACGTGCCATCGAGCACGCGGCGTCCAGCAGTGCCGTCTTGCCGATGCCGGTCGCTCCTTCGAACAGGAGCGTGGAGGGCATGGCGGCCTCCGCTGCGTCCAGGGCCTCCGTGATGCGTTGCAACTCGGCCCCGCGGCCGACGAGGGCGGTCCGGCTGTTGAGATTCCGGCGTCGACTTGCGTCGGCTTTCATCGTGAACGCTCCGTAGTCAGCAGCTGGTCCGTTCGGGTAATAATCGTATTAGTCCACGGGTGTTAAATTTGCTCTTTCAATTCCACGCGAGGGTACCCTGCTGGTCACGGGCGTAAATGAGGCATTCGGGGGACGCTTCTCCTGGGGTGCGACGAGATTTATCACATCCGCACGAGGATGTCGTTTGGGGCGATAAGGAAAAAAGAGAAAAATGAATTCGGTCACACCTCCGCCGTGTGCGCTGCCTCTTGATCGAAGTCGCCTCTCGATTGAAGGCAGTCGTGACCGGCGGGGCAAACCGGTGTTCCAGTCCCTGGCACAGGACGAGCCCCTCCGGCTGACGGCTCCGCGAGATCAGCTCAGGCACCGCACCGCGCGCAGCAGAATGCCGCCCTCGCGGTAGCGGAAGGCGGCATCCTGGGTGAGGCGGAGATGGAGTCCTGAGCTGTCGTCACTGCGGCATGTTGCCGTGCCGGTGCTCCGGGCGCCGGGCACGCATCAACGGACGGATGACCTTGATGATCGCGTCGCGGGTCTGCGCCGGCGTGATGAGCGCGTCGACGGCTTGGCGTGCGGTCGCCAGCGCCGGCGACAGTGCTTCCGCGCGGTAGTTCTCCAGCAGCTCCTGGCGCTTGCCGGGGTTCGCGGCGAGCTCGCGGCGGAACACGACCTCCACCGCGCCCTCGGCTCCCATGACGCCGATCTCCGCCGTGGGCCAGGCGAACACGCGGTCGGCGCCGAGCTGCTTGGAGTTCATCACGATGTACGCGCCGCCGTAGGCCTTGCGCAGGATCACGGTCACCCTGGGCACGGTCGCTTCCGCGAAGGCGTACAACAACTTGGCGCCGCGGCGGATGACGCCGTCGGTCTCCTGGGACCGGCCGGGCAGGAAACCCGGGGTGTCGACGAGCGTGACCAGGGGGAGGCCGAAGGCGTCGCACATCCGCACGAACCGTGCGCCCTTCTCGGCCGCCTGGGCGTTGAGCGTGCCCGCCAGCGTGTTCGGCTGGTTCGCCACGACCCCCACCGGCATGCCGTCCACCCGCGCGAAGCCGATGACGATGTTCGCGGCGTAGTGCGGCTGGAGCTCGAGGAAGCTGTCCCCGTCGACCAGCCCGCGCACGACTCGCCGCACGTCGTAGGTCTTGCGCTGTTCGGACGGCACCTCGGGGTCGGTCTCCGGCTCGCGGGCCAGGTGCAGCGGCAGCTCGTCCCAGCACGAGCTGGGAAGGTAGGACAAGATCCGGCGCACCAGCGGGAACGCGTCCTCGGGGCGTTCGGTCACGAGGTGTGCGAGGCCGGACATGGCGGAGTGGACGGGCGCACCGCCGAGGTCCGCGGCGGTGACGTCCTCACCGGTCACGCTGCGCACGACCTTGGGACCGGTCAGGAACATGTGCGCCTGGCGGTCCATCACGATCAGGTCGGTCAGCGCGGGGGAGTAGGCGGCACCGCCCGCGCAGGCACCGAGGATCACGCTGATCTGCGGCACCCGCCCGGACAGGGCCACGTTGCGGCGGAAGATCGACGCGTACCCGTCGAGAGCGGAGACCCCCTCCTGGATGCGCGCTCCGCCGGAGTCCAGCACGCCCACCACCGGGCACCGCGCCCGCTCCGCCTGGTCGAGGACCTGCGCGATCTTCTGCGCGTGGGTGGCGCCCAGGGTCCCGCCCAGCACGGAGACGTCCTGGGCGAACACGGCGGCGGGCCGCGCGTCGATCTCGGCCGTGCCCGTGATCACCGCATCTCCCGCAGGCGTCTTGGCCTGCATGCCGAAGGCGGTGCACTGGTGCTTCGCCTCCGCGCCGAACTCCACCAGGCTGCCGGCGTCGACGAGCGCGTTCAGCGCGTCGCGGGCACCGGGCTTGGCCGGCTTCACCGGCGCGGGGGTCGCGGCCGGGTTAATCGTCGTGGTCACGGGTTCTGTCTCCGTCGGCTCTCGTGGTCAGACCAGCGGCAGATCGGGTACGGGCAGCAGTTCGGCGTAGGCCTCGACGTAGTCCGCGGAGGCGATGGGAGCGCGCAGCACGTCGTTGGAGATGCCGAAGGCGTCGACGACGTCCTCGACCCGGGGCAAGAGCCGTTCGTCGACCGCAGCGACCAGCGAGGGCAGCTCTCGGGCCTGAGCGGGTTCGAGGGTGCCGTCGCACAGGTGCCAGGCCGCGTCCCGGCCCAGTTCGGCGAGGGCGAACCGCAGGAACAGCGCCCGGAGGACCTCACCGACCTCGGCGGAGGTGGCTCGCTGCGCCAGTGCGTGGAGTTCTTCGAGGGCACGTCGCACGCCGTGCACCCTGCCGAGCTCCGAGGCCGGCAACGCGGCGCCGTTGGCCCGCTCGAACGGGTCGTCACCGGTCCTGCGTGCCGCGCGTGCTTCCTCGTAGACCCTGTTCTCGCGGTGCGAGAACAGGCGGAGCAGGAACTCCGGGTCGTCCAGCGCGCCGTGACCGGGTGCCGAGACCGGTGGCTCGTAGCCGCGGCCGAGCAGCATCTCGTTGGCGGCGTCCAGGAGCACGACCTGGTTGTCGCCCTCGGCGGTGATCGATCCCTGGACCAGTGCCACGTAGGGCGAGATCCTGTTGTGCGCGAACATGCCCCGCGCTCCGCACCGTTCGATGCAGGTGGTCACCACGTCCTGCGCCGTCCACGTGACCAGCGCCTTGGTCACGGCGAGCGCGCGTTTGACCTCGACCGAGGCGAGAGAGCTCCGCGCCGCCTGCCGCCTGGTCCCGTTCAACAGCACGCTGACGGCGCACGTCCTGGCAAGGGCGTCGAGCAGCTGCGCCTGGTGGGTCCGGAAGGTCATGACGGGAACGGACCGGCCACCGGAGACGGTGACGCGCCGGCCGTGCGCGTGCCGGACGGCGATGAAGACGCTGGCGCGGGCGGCGGCCGCGGTCGCGGAGGTGAGGCAGAGCTTGCCGGTCTGCACCCTGGTCATCGCCCTGGTGAACCTGCGGCGCAACGACCTGACCGCACCCGTGCGGCTCCCGTCCGCAGCGATGACCGGCTCTGCGGCGTCCAGCAGCAACGCTCGCGGAACGCGCACGCCCCGGAAGGTGGTGACGGCGTTGTCGAGCGCCAGCCCCGGCTTGTCGCCCAGCGGCTTGACGTCGACTCCCCGGCACGGGCCGTTCTCGTCGCGGATGCGCACCACGAAGGGGAACACGCCCTCGTCGGCACCGTCGATCTCCAGCCGGGCCAGCACCACGGCGATCTTCGGCACGCCGTCCAGGCCGGTGTTGGGCATGAACTTGCGCGCCTCGTGGCTCGGCGTGGTGAGCACGAACTCGTCGGTCGAACGGTCGTAGACCGCCCGTGTGCGCAGTTCGGCGACGTTGTTGCCGTAACCCAGCTCGGTCGCGAGGAAGACGCCGACCGAGTCCATCCTGGCCAGCTCGTCGACCACGGCGGCCAGCTCCGGCCGGTCACCGCCGAGCTCCAGGACGGCGCCGAGGCACAGGTTGTAGTGGATGGTCAGCACCGACACCAGGGTCGGGTCGAGCACACCGGCCCACTCGTGCAGGACGAGGAAGCGCTCCAGGTCACCGCTGACGAACTCGCGAACGGGTCCGAGCTCGGCGTTGACCTGCCGCAGCCGGCGGTAGGCGAGAGCGGCGTTCTCGGCGGGCGAGCGGCCTTCCACCTGGTCGAAGGCCGCGGTGGAGAAGAGCTTGGCGTACCGGTCGTGCTCCTCGTCGGCGCCGTACCGCAGCAGTCCGCGCAACTCCGCCACCTGGTCCGCGGTGAGACGCGCGAGCGCCTCCGATCGAGCGTCGTGCGCAACCACTTGCTTGCTCCTTCTTCTCTGGGTGCCGGTCAGGGCGCGCCGACGAGCAGTGCGGCGTTCTGCCCGCCGAACCCGAACGAGGTGCTCATGGCGATCTCGATCGCCTGCCGCCTCGCCACCGGGGCGAGGTCGAGGTCGATCTCCGGGTCGAGGTTCTCGAGGTTGGCCGTGGGCGGGACCAGCCCGTGTTCGATGCTGAGGGAGGCGTAGACGGTCTCGGCCGCCCCGGCCGCCGCGAGCAGGTGGCCGGTGACGCCCTTGGTCGAGGCCACCGAGATCCCGTCGCCGAAGACCTCGCGCACCGCTTTCGCCTCTGCCTGGTCGTTGAGCTTGGTCGACGTGCCGTGCGCGTTGAGGTGGTCGACGTCCGCACCGGTGAGGCCCGCGTCCAGCAGCGCCGCGGTGATCGCCGCGCGTGCGCCCACGCCGTCGGGGTGCGGGCTGGTCACGTGGTGGGCGTCAGCGGAGGCGCCGTAGCCGAGCACCCGGCCCCGGACCGTCGCGCCGCGGGCACGGGCGTCCGCCTCCCGTTCGAGGACGACGATGGCCGCGCCCTCCGCTGCCACGAACCCGTCCCGGTCGCGGTCGAACGGGCGAGAGGCCCTGCTCGGGTCCGCTGACCGCTTGGTGAGCGCCCCCATCCTGGCGAACGCGGAGAGCACGAGCGGCACGAGCGAGGCATCGGCGGCACCCGCGACCGCGACGTCGCACGCACCGGACTGCAGCAGCATCCGCGCCGTGCCGATCGCGGTGGCACCGGAGGCGCACGCGGTCGACACCGTCAGGTTGGGACCGGTCGCCGACAGGTGGATGGCGAGCTGACCGGCCACCATGTTCACCAGCGACATCGGCATCGTGAGCGGTGAGGTCGCGGCCGGGCCGCGGTTCAGCATCGCCACGTGCTGCGCGGTCAGCGTCTCCATGCCGCCGACCGACACCCCGATGACGATCGCGACGCGGGCGCCGTCCCAGTCGCTGGTCCGCAGTCCCGCGTCCTGGACCGCCTCGCCGGCGGCGACGATGCCGAGCTGGCTGTAGCGGTCGAGCCGCCGAGCACCGTGACCGAGCAGCATCCGCGCGTCGAAGTCCGTGACCGGGCACACGACCTGGGTCCCCAGCACACCGAGGTCAGGACCGAGCACGGCCGTCGGTTCGCCGGCGCTGACGCGCTTCCAGTTCTCGTCGACGCCGACGCCCGCCGAGGTCACCATCCCCCGGCCGGTGATGACGACCTCGGGACGCGAGGTCATGCCGCGACCTTGCCGCTCAGCAGCCCGGCGACGTCGGCGATCGTGGTGACCGTCTCGAGCTCCTCGTCGGAGATCAGGACGTTGTAGTGCTCGCCCATGACGACGCCGAACTCGACCACGTCCAGGGAGTCGGTCAGCACCTCTTCGAGCGCGGTGTCCGCGGTGATCGTGTCGGCCGGAACCGCGAACTTGGTCGTCAGGACCTCGGCGATCGTGTTGTACACGCTGGACAAGACGTTTCCTCCTGCGATGGGCGGCTCGGCGGCGCGTCGGCAACCGTTGGCAGCACCAACTCTGCGACAGGTGGGGGAGGTTCGTGCTGTGGAGAACCACAGTCGGTTGTGTGACCTGATCGGACCGCGCGGCCACCTCGCCATTCCGTCCACTTAGGACCTGGGAATGACGGGCCCGCTGGTGTGCCGATGACATCGGTGCGGTTCGGCTTGGCGACGATGCGGCCGGGAACGCGCCGCTGTGGACTTCCACAGTCGATTCCGGCTCGCGCTGGTTAGCGTCGATGACGTCGTACCGGCGTCGACGCGCCACGCGAGATCAACGGGAGAACGTATGACAGCGGATCAACGCCGTGCCGCGGTGCTGTGCGGGATCGGCACGTGGTTGCCGTCGAGGGTGGTGACGAACGACGAGCTCGCTCGTCAGCTGGACACCTCGGACGAGTGGATCCGGAAGCGGACCGGCATCCGGGAACGCCGGGTGCTCGAACCCGGCATGTCGACCTCGGTCCTCGCGGTGGAGGCGGGTGCCCGTGCGCTGAAGTCGGCCGGTGGCGCGGACGTCGACCTGGTGATCGTGGCCACGACGACACCGGACCACCCCTGCCCGTCCACCGCGCCCGAGGTCGCCAGCAGGCTCGGGCTGAGCGGGGTGCCCGCCTTCGACCTCAACGCCGTGTGCGCGGGCTTCGTGTACGCGCTCGCGACGGCCGCGGGCCACATCGCCGCGGGCATCGCCGAACGCGTGCTGGTGATCGGCGCCGACACCTTCACCACGGTGCTGAACCCGCAGGACCGCACCACCGCGGCCATCTTCGGCGACGGCGCCGGCGCGGTGGTGCTCCGCGCGGGCACCGCGGACGAACCGGGCGCCTTCGGCCCGTTCGACCTGGGATCGGACGGCACCGGCTCGGACCTGTTGATCGTGCCCGCCGGTGGTTCCGAGCAGCGCGGTTCCGGAGAGCCGCTCGACCCCGCCGACGTCCACTTCCGGATGGACGGCCAGCCGGTGTACCGCCACGCCGTGGCGCGCATGAGCGAGTCGGCGGGCAAGGTGCTCGACAACGCCGGCTGGCGCCTCGAGGACGTGGACCGGTTCGCGTGCCACCAGGCGAACGCCCGGATCATCAGCGCGGTGGCACGCAACCTCCGGGTGCCGGAAGAGCGCTTCCTCCTGAACGTCGACCGCGTGGGCAACACGGTCGCCGCCTCCATCCCGCTGGTCCTCGGCGATGCCGCCGCCGCAGGGGAGCTGGTCGCAGGCAACCGCGTACTGGTCACCTCGTTCGGCGCGGGCCTCAGCTGGGGTTCCACCGTGCTGACCTGGCCGGAACTGGTCATCGAGTGACCGCCTCCCCGGAACCGCTCACCACCACCGCCTCATGACGGCCCGGATCTTCGCCACACCGGCCGACCTGCTCGACGCCGTCGGCGACCGGCTCGGCACGAGCTCGTGGCGCACCGTCGACCAGCGCACGGTGGACGGCTTCGCCGACGTCACCGGCGACCACCAGTGGATCCACCGTGCGGGTCCCGCAGCCGACGCAGGTCCGTTCGGAGGACCGGTGGCGCACGGCTTCCTCACCCTGTCGCTGGTGGTCCCGATGCTCGACGAGGTGCTCCGCGTCGACGGGGCCTCGTCGGTCGTCAACAGGGGCGTCGACGCGCTGCGCTTCACCACACCGGTTCCGGCCGGAGGACGCATCCGGCTGACCGCCGAGCTCACGTCGGCGAAGTCGCGGGCCCGTGACTTCGTGGAGGCCGTGGTGTCGGTCGTCGTCGAGGTCGAGGGGAAGCCCCGTCCCGCCTGCAAGGCCGACCTGGTCATGCTCTACCGGTGAGACGGCGTTCTTCCGGCGGCGGTTGCGCCATCCAGATGACGTGAAGGACTGAATGGTCTAATCAGGGGTACCTCGAACGGGAGACCGAGAGTTCGGGAGTTCCCATGACCACCGTGCTCGTCGCCGATGACGATGCTGACGTCCGGGACGTCGTGGTGTTCAAGCTCGAGCAGTCGGGCTACGACGTGCTCGTCGCCGAAGACGGCGCCACGGCGTTGACCCTGGCCCGCGACGCCTTGCCGGACATCGCCGTCCTGGACGTGATGATGCCCCGGATGACCGGCCTGGACGTCTGCCGGGAACTGCGCGCGGCCGAGGCCACCGCCGGCATCCCGGTGATCCTGCTGACCGCCCGTGCCCGGGAGAGCGACGTCGAAGGCGGCTTCGACTGGGGAGCGGACGACTACCTCACCAAACCGTTCAGCCCCCGTGAGCTGGCCAGCCGGGTCCGCGCCGTCCTGGCCCGCAGCCGGCGATGACCTCACCGGTGTCCCCGTCGATCGACCGCGACGTGCTGGTCGTCGCGGTGGGATGCCTCGCCGTGCTGCTCGTCGCCCTCTCCCTGGCGGTGTTGGCCGGCCGGTGGTGGCTGCGGGTCACCGACGCACGCCGCGCGGGCCTGGTGGCTTCCGCTCGCCCGTGGCTGGTCCGGCTGGTCGCAGGAGAAGACGACGATGCCGTGTCCGTGGAACGGCTCGCCGCGGTGGATGCGCGCACGTGGCGCGCACTGGAGCCGGTCGCGGTCGCCATGCTCGGCAAGGTGCGCGGCGAGGCGCGAACCGCCGTGGTCGGCCTGCTCGAACGGCGAGGTTCGGTGGAGCGGGCGATGCGCGGCGCACATCGGCGCAGCGCCGTGGTGCGTGCCCGGTCGGCCCACCTGCTCGGCGCGGTGGGCGGACCGGGGGCGACGGCGCAGCTCGCACGACTCCTGGGGGACCGAGACCTGGAAGTGCGGGCCGTGGCCGTGCGGGCCCTCGGCCGGCTGGCCGACCCGAGCGCGGCGGTCGCACTCGTGCACGGCCTGCGGCGCACACCCCCGCTACCGCACCACCTGGTCATGACCGCGCTGCGGCAGGTCGGCCCGGCGGCGGTCCCACCGTTGCTCGCCGCGGCGGACCACGCCGACGACCTCGTTCGCGCCCAGGTCGCCGAAGCCCTCGGCCTGATCGGCGCGGTGGCGGCGGCACCCGTGCTCGTGGCGATGCTGCGCACCGACCGCTCCACCGAGGTCCGCCTGCGTGCGGTCCGTGCTCTCGGCCTGATCGGCGCTCCCACCCCGGTCGACGACGTCATCGCCGCCACCTCCGCCCGCGAGCCGCTCGTGCTGCGGGTGACGGCGGCCGAGGCCCTGGGCGTGCTGGGCGCGCGGCGCGCGGTCCCGGTGCTGACCGAGCTGGTCGACGATCCCGTGCATTGGGTCGCGCACACGGCCGCCGCGTCTCTCGCCGCGATCCGCCCTGACGGAGTGGCCGCTCTCGCGCGGGTGGCTGACCGTTCGGGGCATGCCCGCGAGGCTCTGGCGGCGGCGAACGCCAGGAGGCCGCCGGCGACGGTGCGGACATGACCGCGCTGGACGTCGTCAGCGACGTCGTCGTTCTGGCCAACTGGTTCGTGCTGGCCTACTTCCTGCTGCTGAACACGAGCTACCTCGGCCTGATCCTGCTCGCGGTGCGCGAGTTCCGCCGCCACCTCCGGCGCCGCCCGTACGCGGGCTTCGAAGAGACGTACACCGACCCGTTGGCGCTCGGGGTCTCGGTCGTGATGCCGGCGCACAACGAGGAAGCGACGATCGTCGAGAGCGTCAACGCCATGCTGGCCCTGCGGCACCCGCTCTTCGAGGTCGTGGTCGTCGACGACGGCTCCACCGACGGCACCTTCGACGTGCTGCGCTCCCACTTCGGTCTGGTGGAGGTCCCGCGGGTGGTGCCGGAGGACGTCCTCACCCGCGGCGCCATCACCTCGGTGCACGCCCCGCCGGGAGCGGTGCCGCTGGTCGTGGTCCGCAAGGAGAACGGCGGCAAGGCCTCGGCGAACAACACCGGCATCAACGTCTCGGTCCAACCGCTGGTGTGCATGGTCGACGCCGACTCGCTCCTCGACCCGGACGCCCTGCTCGTCGTGGCCAGGCCCTTCGGCGACGACCCTGAACACGTGGTCGCCACCGGCGGCGTCGTGCGCGCGGTCAACGACAGCACCGTCACGGCCGGACGCGTGACCGAGCTGCGCATGCCGAGGACCTGGTTGGCGCGCACGCAGGTCGTGGAGTACCTGCGTGCGTTCCTGCTGGGACGCTCCGGCTGGTCGGCCCTCAACGCGCTCGTCGTCGTCTCCGGGGCGTTCGGCCTGTTCCGGCGCGACGTCCTGGTGGAGGTCGGTGGGCTGGACGTCGACACGATCGGGGAGGACGCCGAACTGGTCGTCCGCCTGCACCGCTGGATGCGCGAGCACCGGCGGCGCGCCAGGGTCGTGTTCGTCCCCGAGCCGGTGGCCTGGACCGAGGTGCCGGAGTCGCTGCGGGTGCTCGGCCGCCAGCGGCGCCGCTGGTCCCGAGGCCTTGCGGAGGTCCTGTGGAAGCACCGCAGGATGCTCGGGAACCCGGCGTACGGCGCGGTCGGCACGCTGGCACTGCCGTTCTACGCGCTGTTCGAGCTGCTCGCGCCGGTGGTCGAGCTGTTCGGGCTCGTCGCACTCGCCGCCGGACTGCTGATGGGGGCCGTCGACTGGGCCTTCGCCGTGCTGTTCTTCCTGGTGGCGTTCGGCTACGGCGTCGCGCTCTCCCTCGTCGCCCTCGTGGTGGAGGAGTACTCGTTCCACCGCTACCGCGGCTGGCGTGACCTGGCGGTGGCCCTCGTGGTGGCGGTCGTCGAGAACGTCGGCTACCGGCAGCTGACGGCGGTGTGGCGGCTGCGCGGCCTGGTGGACGCCCTGCGGGGCGGGAAGGCCGAGTGGGGCCGGATGACGCGGGTGGGGTTCGCCAGCGCCGAGCCCGCGGGCGGTCCCGTGCCCGCGTCCGGACCGGTGGCACATCCGGGAGAGGCGGTGCCCGATGCCCGTTGACCTGTGTGACCGCGACTCCGTGCTGGCCGAGTACGGCATCGAGGACCTGGGGCGCCATCCCGACCTGGAAGCTCTTGCGGAGCTGGCCGCGCAGGTCTGCGGGGCACCCCACGGCGCGGTCAACCTGATCAGCGAGCACCTGCAGCACCAGGTCGCGGCGGTGGGGATCTCACCCTCGGTCTGCTCGCGGGAGGACTCGATGTGCGCGGTCTCGATCGTCACCCCGGAGCCGGTCGAGGTGTTCGACGCACGGGAGGACCCCCGCTTCGCCGCCAACCCCTTCGTCACGGGCCGGATCGCATCGGTCCGGTTCTACGCCGCCAGCAGGCTGCAGGCGCCCTCCGGCGCCGTGCTCGGCACCCTGTGCGTCTTCGACGACGTCCCCCGCCGGCTGGACCCGCGACAGCGGCGCAGCCTGGACCTGCTCGCCCACCAGGCCGTCGACGTGCTGGAGCTGCGACGGTCCGGCCTGGCGCTCACCCGCACCGTCGCGGAACTGTCCGCGGCCCGCGCCGAGCTGCTGCGCTCCAACAGCGAGCTCGCCGACTTCGCCGGACGGGTCAGCCACGACCTGCGCAACCCGCTCGCGGGCATCACGGGATTCCTCGAACTGCTGTCGGACCACCCTGCCGTCGTGGCCGCCCCGACCGCCGGGCGACTGGTCGAACGCGGCAGGGGCGCCGCGAACCGCATGCACGCCCTGGTCGACGAACTGCTGGAGTACGCGAAGCTCGGCGGACAGCTGAGGTGCCGGTCTGTGGACCTCGGCACCCTCCTCGCCGACCTCGTCGACGACCGCTCCACCGGCGCGGGAACCGAGCCGGTGGAGCTGGACCTCGAACCGCTGCCGGCAGTCCGCGGCGACGAGACACACCTGCGAGCGCTGCTGCAGAACGTCATCAGCAACGCGGTCCGCTTCGCACGCCCCGACCGGCGGCTCCGCGTGCGGATCCGGGCGAAGCACAGTGGCGAGTTCGTGCGCGTCGAGATCGCCGACAACGGCAGGGGCATCCCACCCGCACGCCGCGAAGAGGCCTTCGCGCTGCTGAGCCAGGTGCACCAGCACGGCACGGTCGAAGGCGGCACGGGCATCGGACTTGCCACCTGCCGACGCGTCGTCACCGCCCACGGCGGCACGATCGGAATGGCCGACGGCATCGACGGCGGCTTGACCGTCTGGTTCACCCTGCCCGCCGCCTGATCGAGCCGAAGCGATCTTGCGGAGACGTTCGCCAGGGCGTGACGTGATGGCACGCCGGCCGGTAACACCGCGTGCCGGGGCCACGACATGCCGTGGGGAACGTCGTGGTGCGGTCGACAGGAGCTTTGCGCGTGCGGTTGGAGTCGTTGACGTCCAGTGTCCGGTTGAACGGGGTGGAGCCGGGCGAGACGGTCACCGTCCTCTTCGCTCAGCCGCACGGTGCCGACACCGTCGAGCTGACCTACAAGCGCGTCAACGGCTCCTTGGGGCAGCGCCTCGTCTACCGCGACGACGAGGACTCGCTCACCGTCGCCGACAGCGGGGCGCGTGCGTTCGACGCTCCCGCGGAGGACTTCAAGCTGGCCGCCGAGGCCAAGCGGATCCAGCTGGCCGGCCTCTTCGACCCCATGCTCGCGGTGGCGACCAGCAACGTCCGCCCGTTGCCGCACCAGATCTCCGCCGTGTACCGGGAGCTGTTGCCGCGCACACCGCTGCGGTTCCTCCTGGCGGACGACCCCGGCGCGGGCAAGACGATCATGGCGGGTCTCTACGTCAAGGAGCTCGTGCTCCGCGACGACGTGCAGCGGTGTCTCGTCGTGGCTCCCGGTGGGCTGGTCGAGCAGTGGCAGGACGAGCTCTTCTTCAAGTTCGGCCTCAGCTTCGACCTGCTCACCAACCAGCTGATCGACGCGAACGTCAACGTCAACGTCTTCGAGGCGAAGAACCTCGTGATCGCGCGGATGGACCAGCTCGCCCGCAACGAGGAGCTCCAGCGCAAGCTGCTGGAGAGCCGGTGGGACCTCGTCGTCGTCGACGAGGCGCACCGCATGGGCGCCAACTGGTTCGGTGGCGAGCTGCGCAAGACGAAGCGGTTCCTGCTGGGGGAGAAGCTCGGTGAGATCGCTCGGCACCTGCTGCTGATGACCGCCACCCCGCACTCGGGCAAGGAGGAGGACTTCCAGGCCTTCCTCACCCTGCTCGACCGGGACCGGTTCGCGGGAAGGAAGAAGACCACGGTCGACACCGCGGGGCTCATGCGCCGCGTGGTCAAGGAGGGCCTCCTCACCTTCGAGGGGAAGCGGCTGTTCCCCGAACGCGTCGCCGAGACGGTCCCGTACCAGCTGACCCCGCTGGAGCAGGAGCTGTACGAGGACGTCACCGAGTACGTGCGCACCGGGATGAACCGGGCCGAGCGCCTGGACGGGAAGCGGCGGAACACCGTCGGGTTCGCGATGACCGTTCTCCAGCGGCGGCTGGCTTCGAGCCCCGAGGCGATCCACCGGTCACTGGGCCGCCGCGCCGAGCGGCTCGAACGCAAGAAGCGCGAGATCGAGGCGGGCTCGTTCGCCGAGTCCTTTCCGAACGCCGACCTCGCTGTCCTCGATGACGACGAGCTGAGCGCCGAGGAGCTGGAGTCCCTCGAAGAGGAGGTCGTGGACGCCGCGACGGCCGCCCAGACCGTCGCCGAGCTCAGCGCCGAACTCAAGGAGCTCGGCGTGCTCATCGCGGCCGCGTCCCGGGTCCGCGCGTCCGGCACGGACCGCAAGTGGTCGGAGCTGTCCCGCATCCTCCACGACCACACGCTCACGACCGATGGCAGAGGCGTGCCGCGCAAGCTGATCGTCTTCACCGAACACAGGGACACGCTGGACTACCTGCGCGGACGCATCACCACCCTGCTGGGGCGGCCCGAGGCGGTCGTGGCGATCCACGGCGGGGTGCGGCGACTGGACCGGCGCAGGACCACCGAGGAGTTCACCCAGAACCCGGGGTGCCAGGTGCTGCTGGCCACGGACGCCGCGGGCGAGGGCCTGAACCTCCAGGCCGCGCACCTGGTGGTCAACTACGACCTGCCGTGGAACCCGAACCGCATCGAGCAGCGGTTCGGGCGCGTGCACCGCATCGGCCAGACCGAGGTGTGCCGGCTGTGGAACCTGGTGGCCACCGACACCCGTGAGGGCGAGGTCTTCGCCACCCTGCTCCGGAAGCTGGAGCAGATGAGCGAGTCCTACGGCGGGAAGGTCTTCGACGTCCTCGGCGAGGCGTTCGCGGAGACACCCCTGCGCGACCTGTTGCTGCGCGCCATCCAATACGGCGAGCAGCCCGAAGTACGGGCGCGCATGCACGAGGTCATCGACGAGGCAGCCGGGAAGAGGGTGCGGCACCTGCTCACCGAGCGGGCGCTGGCCGCGACCGGCTTCTCGGACGACGACCTCCAGACGATGCGGGCGGCGATGGACGAAGCCAGGGCGAAGCGCCTGCAGCCGCACTACGTCGAGATGGCGTTCAAGGTCGCGTTCGCCCGGCTGGGCGGCAAGGTCGTCCGGCGGGAGAAGGGGCGCTTCGAGATCCCCCACGTCCCACCGGCGGTCCGCGCCCACGCGCACGCCCCGGTCGCGTCGCGGTACGAGCGGGTGTGCTTCGCGCTCGACCACATCGGGGACGAGGAAGCCGTCCGGGCCGACCTGCTCGCGCCGGGCCACCCGCTGCACGACGCGGTGGTGGACCTGGCGATCGAGCGGTTCTCCGGTTCCCTCGCCGCCGGCACGGTCCTGGTGTCGGCGACGCTGGAGAAACCCCATCTGCTGGTCGGCGTCGAGGAGACCGTGAACGACGCCACCGGCGCGTCCGTGGCACGCCGCTTCGGGTACGTGTTCGTGGACGAGCACGGCACCGTCACCTCCGCCGGCCCGGCGCCGTACCTGGACTGCGTGGCTGCTCCTCGCGGCCACGGGGTGGACCAGGCCAAGACCGCCGCGTGGCTCGCCGACGCCGAGACCAAGGCGCTCAGCTGGATCAGCGCCCACCGGCTCCGCGAGTACCTCGACGAGGTCCGCCCGGCCCGTGCCGCCGAGCTGGAACGGACGCGCCACCAGGTCCGGGAACGCCTGGTCGCCGAGCGGGAGCGCCTGCTCCGGGACGCCTCCGCCGCCCAGGAGAAGCAGCGGCGCGGGGAGAAGGTGAAGGAGACGGCCACCAGCCTCGCCGGCAAGGCCGCCGAGCTCGACGTGCGGCTCGCCAGGCGCATGGAGCTGCTGGACCGGCAGAGCCACATGTCGACGCAGCCACCGCGGTTCGTCACCGCCGCACTGGTCCTCCCGCTCTCACTGGTCGCCGACGAGATCGACCGGAACGCGCCCCTGCACGCCAAGGAGACCAAGGAGGTCGAGCGGCGCGGGATCGACCTCGTCCTGGCGGCCGAGCGGAAGCTCGGCCGCGCACCCGAGGAGCAGGCCTTCACCAACCCCGGCTTCGACGTGCTCTCCGCCGCCCCGGACGGCACCGCCATCCGGATCGAGGTGAAGGCGCGCACAGCGGGTGCCGAGGACTTCTTCGTGACCCACAACGAGGTCATGACGGGCAAGAACGCCGCACCCCACTACCGCCTCGCCCTCGTCTCCGTCGACCCGCGCGGTCCCGAGCACGACCAGGTGCGCTACCTCGCCGATCCCTTCAGGACCACCGACCTGGGAGGCTTCGCGGCGACGGGCGTCCGCGGGGACTGGGCCCAGTCGTGGTCGAAGGGGACAGCGCCCTTCTGACCAGGACACGCTCGCGAGGGGACAGCAGACCGCAGCTCCCGCCGGTCGACGCCGGCAGGCAGGGTGACGAGAGAGAACGATGGACAAGGTCGAACGCGAGCGCGCCAAGGAGATCGCGGCCAGCCTCCAGCAGTGGTCCCACCGGGCGGCGGCTGTGCGCGCGACCAGGAAGGCCGTCGCGGACGAGGCCGCGGCCGCCGCCAGTGAGATCGAGCGCCGCGTGCACCGGTGCGGGGTCGGCCAGACCGTTCTGTGGCAGACCATCAGCCTGCGCCCCGACGACCGTGCCTGCGTCACCGCGCTGCGGCGCGCGCACGAGCTGCCGCAGGTCTCCGAGCAGGCGCACGAGGCTCTGACCGGTCTCCTGAACGACCGCGTCCGCACGGCGCTGGCCGACAGCAGATCGGCGTTCGGCGCCCGGCGCCTGTTCGCCTCCAAGGCCCGCAAGGAGAAGGCAGCGGGCAGCGTGCAGCACCTCGCCGAGCTCGACGGCCGGCTGACCGGCTCGGGTGCCCTGACCGCACTGGCGCAGCTGGAGCGGTGGGACCCGGCGCTGACGCGTGACGTCCCCGAGAACATGCTGCTGGCGCCCGAGGTCGGCTTCGCCCACCGGCTCCCGGCCGGTTCCCAGGTGGTCGACGTGCGGTTCCTGGCACCGGCACGGGCGGCCCTGGCGGCGATCGACCGGTCGCTGCGCGAGGTGCACCAGGTCCAGGCCGTCGTCGCCACCGCCGCCGAAGCGCTGCGCCAGGACGAGACCATGGCGATGGTCGCCGAGATGCCGGTCGAACGCCTGCGGGAGGCCACGAGCGGACAGCTCCGGCTCGGCGCGCTCCGCGAAGCCGGGATCACCACCGTCGGCGCGGTGCTGCGGCACGAACACGCGATCCCCGCGCTTCCCGGCGTGGGCGAGGTGACCGGCAAGCGGATGATCGGGGCCGCGCGCACCATCTGGCAGACCACCCTGGACGAAATGCCGGTCCGCATCGACATCGCCAAGCGGACGCCCGCGGCCACCGAGCTGCTCCGCGCCCTGCGCGCCTGGTCCGCGGTCCGGTCCATCGGCGCGGCCGCCGCCGAGCTGGCGGCCGTGGAAGAGCTGCGCGCCATCGCGAACACCGTCGCCAACGGCGCCACCCACCTGGTGGTGATCCCCGCCGAACGGCAGGTCGCGGACCTTCGCGCGGTCTGCGACAGGGTCACGAACTGGGCGGGGGCGCTCGGGCACCACGACGGCGGCGGCACGTCCCGCGGCGCGGCCGACCCGTGGGAGGACTTCTTCGCGCGTCCCGCCGACTACTACGCGATGCTCTCCGAGCTGGGTTTCCTCAGCGGTGACGAGGAAGGCACCGGCGGCGACCTCCCGGACGAGATCCTCGACGCGATCCGCGACCTCAAGCTGGAGACGTCCCACCTGCGCGCCTCGCTGCGCGGCTACCAGTCGTTCGGCGCGCGGTTCGCGATCGTGCAGCGCAAGGTCATCATCGGCGACGAGATGGGCCTCGGGAAGACCGTCGAGGCGATCGCCGTGCTCACGCACCTGCGCGCCAAGGGCTCCCACCACTTCCTGGTCGTCTGCCCCGCGGCCGTGGTGACGAACTGGGTCCGCGAAGTCCGGTCGAAGTCGGACCTGGGGGCGTTCCGGCTGCACGGCCAGGGCCGCGACGACGCGCTCAGGCAGTGGGTCAGAGACGGCGGCGTCGCCGTCACGACGTACGACAGCCTGGCGTGGCTGGAGGGACGGGTTCCCGCGAAGGCCGCCCCCGCCTGCCTGGTGTTCGACGAGGCGCACTACATCAAGAACCCCGAGGCCAAGCGGACGGCGAGGTCGCGGGCGCTCATCGGCGGCGCCCCGCGCGCGGTCCTGCTGACCGGCACGCCCCTGGAGAACCGGATCGAGGAGTTCCGCAACCTCGTCGACTACCTGCGCCCCGACCTCGCGGTCGACGCGGGGGAGCACGCCCCGCGCCAGTTCCGCAAGCAGGTCGCCCCCGTCTACCTGCGGCGCAACCAGGAGGACGTGCTCACCGAGCTGCCGGAGCTGGTCGAGGTGGAGGAGTGGCTGCCGCTCTCGGACGAGGACCAGCGGGCCTACCGCGCGTCCGTGTCCGAGTCGAACTTCATGGCGATGCGCCAGGCCGCGCTGCGGGCGGGCCACAGGTCCGAGAAGGTCCGCAGGCTCCTCGACATCGTGGAGGAGGCCGAGGAGAACCAGCGCAAGGTGCTGGTCTTCTCCCACTTCCGGGGCGTCTTGGACGACGTCGCCCGCATCCTGCCCGGCAAGGTGTTCGGGCCGCTCACCGGATCGGTCCCCGCTGCCCGGCGCCAGGCGATGGTCGACGAGTTCTCCGGGGCAGCCGGTGGCGCGGTCCTGGTCGCCCAGATCGTGGCCGGCGGTGTCGGTCTCAACATCCAGTCCGCTTCGGTGGTCGTCATCTGCGAGCCGCAGCTCAAGCCCACCACGGAGTGGCAGGCGATCGCACGGGCGCGCCGGATGGGCCAGCTCGAGACGGTCCAGGTCCACCGGCTGCTGTCCGAGGAGGGCGTCGACCGCCGGATCACCGACATCCTCGGGCGCAAGCGCGAGCTCTTCGACGACTTCGCACGCACCTCGGCGACGGCGGACAGCGCGCCAGAGGCGTTCGACATCTCCGACGCCGAGATCGCCCGCGAGATCGTGGCCGCCGAACGGAAACGACTGCTCGGCGGCCCGGCCTCGTAGACCCCGAGCGCCCCGCGCCACTCGGCCGGTCGCCGGATCACCGGCTTCGGATCGGACTCCCGGTCGCGGTCGGGCTGATGTCCGCCGAGGCCGTGGTGGCTGCGCGGAGCGGGCGCAATCCGGTTGACCAGTCGATCACCGCCGTCGTACCGCGGTGAGGGGCGGAGAGCAGTGCGGCGACGTGGTCGCGCAGGGCGCGTTGGACGTTCTGCCGGGAGTCGCTGGGGATCACCGTCCATCCCCGCGTGCGCGCCCAGTCGAGCAGGACCCGGCGGACGGCCGTCTGGTGGGTCAGGAAGCGCGCGGGGGAGCACCCGGCGTCCCGGCCGCACTCGTAGGGGGCGAGGTCGGTGCCCTTGCGGCGCAAGGCCTCCTCCGGCGTGACGTCGAGGTAGACGACCGAGTCGACGGGCGCCATCGCGGCGTTGATCGTGTGCACGAGGTCGGGTGGGCAGTCGGCGAGCAGTTCGGCTGCCGCGTGCTTCGCCCAGTAGCCGTCCAGGACCACGAGGTCCTCGGTGCGTTCGAGTGCGAGTGTGGCCGCGGTGGCGTTCATCCACCCCAGGAACAGCATCCGTGCCGGGGTGGGCATCTCCGCGATGCAGGTGCGCAGGTCCACCTGGTCCGTGCCCCGCAGGAACCGCGCGTGCGGCACCACGTCGTGGCGGAAGACGTCCCATTTGCCGACGACGGCGGCGGAGTGGCCCTCCGCCCGTGCCCATGCGACCAGGTCGCGGACTTGGGTGCTCTTGCCCGCGCCATCGGGCCCGTCCAAAGCGATGATCATTGTTCGATCGTCCTCCCCGGCCCGAACGGCGATCCCTCTCCAGGAATTGCGTAGGCCTTTCACGTTGCATTCGAGTCAAGGTGATATTCCCACCACATGAGTGTCGGGTCGGATTTCGACACGCCGGGCGGAGTCGATGTCGGTACAGTCACCTCGGACAGGCCGGGAGGATTTCATGTTCAAAGTTTCTCACGTTGTCCGAATGGATGACGGAATCGATGTGCGTCACCGTGCGCAATTCTCGTCACTCGGTCAGGTAGGTGATCTCGTGCCCCGAACGCGCGTTGTTCGATCGGATGTCGCAATCTCCGGTCGAGAACCCGGTGGGGCGGCGAGATGACCGCGCACCTCTACTGGGACCGGATGTGGCGCACCCGGCAGGGCCGCAGCGGCTGGGTCGCGCCGCACCCCTGGGTGACGGACACCGTCCACCGCTTGCGCGAGCGCGGCGTGCGCGACGTGCTGGACCTCGGCTGCGGCATCGGACGGCACACGTTCCTGCTGGCGGAGGAGGGCTTCACCGTCCACGCGATCGACCGCAGTGCCGCCGCGGTGGAGTTCGTCCGCGGTGAGGCGGCCGACCGGCGAATGCTTCTGACGGCGGACGTCGCCGACATCACGTCCCTGCCCTGTCCGGCCGGCGCCTTCGACTTCGTGCTGGCCTTCAACGTGGTCTACCACGCCGACGAGGACGTTCTGGCGCGGGTGCTGGGGGAGGTGCGCCGCGTCCTCCGCCCCGGTGGCCTCTACCAGGCCACGATGCTGTCCAAGCGCAACGCGCAGCACGGCCGGGGCGTCGAGGTCGCGCCGAACACGTTCGTCCAGCCCCGTGCGACCGACGACAAGGTCCATCCGCACCTCTACGCCGACGAGGCCGACCTGGTGCGGCTGCACCGGGGGTTCAGACTGCTCGACGCCTTCGACGCCGAGCACGGGACGCCCGGCTCGTACCACTGGCACTGCCTGTTCGAGGTGGAGCGCGCGACGCCGCGGCACCGCGGCCCCGGGCACGTCGGAGGGCGGTACGCATGACCAAGGCCGCTGAGCTGCGCGAACTGCTGACGCGACCGGCTGTCTCGCGCATCGTCGGGGCGAGGGACCCGCTCACCGCGCGGATGGTCGAGGAGGCGGGCTTCGACGGCGTGTGGGTGTCCAGCTTCGAGCTGTCGGCCACCCGTGCGCTGCCCGACCTCGGTCTGCTGACGATGACCGAGTGCCTCGACGCCGCCGCGCTCATCGACGGTGCGACGGTCCTGCCCTCGCTGGTCGACTGCGACACCGGGTTCGGCACCGCGATCAACCTCGTCCGCGTGGTGCGGCTGTGCGAGGCGGCGGGCATCGCCGGGATCTCCGTCGAGGACAAGGTGTTCCCCAAGCGCAACAGCTATCTCGACGGAGGACAGGTCCTGGAGGACCCGGACGCGTTCGCCCAGCGCGTCGAGGCGGCCGTGCGCAGCAGGCGTGACCAGGACTTCACCGTGGTGGCCCGCTGCGAGGCCCTGATCGCCGGCGCGGGCATGGACGAGGCGGTGCGCAGGGCGCACCACTACGTCGACGCCGGCGCGGACGCCGTGCTGGTCCACTCGAAGCGGCGCGAACCCGACGAGATCGTCGAGTTCCTCCACCGGTGGCGCCGACGCGCGCCGGTGGTCGTGGTGCCGACGACCTACTACCGGTGGAGCCTGGCCGAGGCGCAGGACGCCGGGGTCTCGCTGGTCATCTACGCCAACCAGGCCCTGAGGGCCTCCGTGCTGGCCGTGCGCACGGTGCTGAGCGAGATCCACCTGCGTGGCGACGCGGCCACCGCCGAGGACTCGATCGCGCCGGTGAAGGAGGTCTTCGCCCTGACCAGGACCGCCGAGTGGGAGGAGTGGGGAGCGTGATCGAGGCGGAGGTGTTCTGCAGCGCGCTGGAGACGCGCGGGTTCGACTTCTTCACCGGTGTTCCGTGCTCCTACCTGCAGGGCGCGTTCGCCGTCCTGGAACGCCGCGGCGCCTACGTCCCCGCGCCCAACGAGGGGGTGGCGATGGCGATGGCGGCCGGCGCGCAGCTCGCCGGCCGCCGCGCCGCGCTGCTGGTGCAGAACTCCGGGCTGGGCAACCTGCTCGACCCGCTGACCTCCCTGCTGATGTCCTACGACATCCCGCTGCTGGTCGTGATGAGCCTGCGCGGGTGGCCGGACGCACGCGACGACGAGCCGCACCACGAGGTCATGGGTCACGCCACGGCCGCGCTGCTGGACGCCGTGGGGGTCGCGCACGCGGTGCTCGGACCGTCGGTGGACTCCCTCGACGCCGCCCTCGACCGGGCGAAGCGGGAGTACCGGCACGACCGCTGCTTCGCCCTGCTCGTGCCGAAGGCGACGCTGGCCTCGTGCCCCGTCCCGGACACGGCCGCGGACGCGGTGATGCGTCGCGCGGACGCGGTCGCCGCGATCTGCGCGCACCTGGGTGACGCGCTGGTCTACAGCACCACCGGCATGATCAGCCGCGAGCTGTTCGGGCTGGACGACCGCCCCGGCAACTTCTACGTGCAGGGCAGCATGGGCCACGCGATCGGCCTGGGCCTGGGCACGGCGGTCGCCCGGCCCGACCGGCGGGTCGTCGTGGTGGACGGCGACGGCTCCGCGTTGATGCACCTCGGTGGTCTGGCGCTGGTGGGTGACAGGAAGCCGCCCAACCTGACCCACCTGGTGCTGGACAACGGTGCCTACGACTCCACGGGTGGACAGCGGACCCGCGCCCACCCGGTCGCCTGGGACCGCCTCGCGCTCTCCGTCGGCTACCGCACCGCCGCGGTCTGCCGGACCGTCGAGCAGGTGCACGCCTGCCTGGAGCGCGTCGCGGGCGCACCGGGCCCGCACCTGGTCGCGGTGCGGATCGCGGCCGGCGCCGGGGTGACCCCGCCACGCGTCACGTCCGTCCTCGACAACCGCGGCATCCGGGAGAGGTTCCGGTTCGCCGCGTGTGCCACCACCGGGCTCGGGGTGGACCGGTGAGATCGGTGCTGGTCGCCGCGCGTGGAGCACCGGCGGTGCGCGCGGCCGCGGTGTGCCGCGCCCTCGGCATCGCCCCGGTGACCGTCGTGACGCCGTCGGA
The DNA here is from genome assembly GCF_055608005.1 of Lentzea sp. NPDC036955. Lineage (NCBI taxonomy): Bacteria > Bacillati > Actinomycetota > Actinomycetes > Pseudonocardiales > Pseudonocardiaceae > Lentzea > Lentzea sp. NPDC036955. The sequence continues at coordinate 630,016 of NZ_JBVJRC010000002.1, forward strand.
CCCGCAGCGGCGGCACGTCCTCGCCGGTCACGTGGTGCTCGACGCAGCCGGCTGCGCCGCCACCACCCGCGCCGGTGCCGGCTGCGGCGGTTACGACTGCGCCGACTGCGTCGTCCGCGCGGCGGTCGCGGCCGGGGTGGACGCCGTGCACCCCGGCTGGGGAGCCGTCGCGGAGGACCCGGCACTGGCCCGCGGGCTCGCGGAGCGGGGCATCCGGTTCGTCGGCTCACCGGAGGCGGCGCTCGCGGTGGCCGGTGACACGGCCTGGGCGGTCGAGACGGCCGAGCGCGCCGGCGTGCCCGTGCTGCCCCACGCCGTCGGCAGGCGGATGATCCGCGCGCTCGTCGCCCGCCACGGCCTGCCCGTCGTGCTCAAGCGGTCGCGCTGCCGGCAGGGTGAGGGGGTCCGCGTGGTCCGGTGTCCGGCGGAACTGTCCGCCGCGCTGGCCGACCACCCGGACTGGTACGCCGAGCGGTACGTGGAACCCGCGCGCGTGGTCGGAGTGGTGGTGGCGGTCGACGACCAGGGCAACGCCGCACACCTGTGCGAGCGGGAATCGCTGCTGGTGGCGGGCAACCGCAAGCTGCTGGAGGCCGCGCCCGTCCACGGCGTGCCCGAGGTGCTCCTGGCGGCGATGCGAGCCGACGCCCAGCGGGTGGCGCGCGCGTTCGGCCTGTTCAACGTGGTGACGGTCGAGTTCCTCGTCCACGCGGGCGGCTACACGTTCCAGGAGGTCAACCCGCGCCTCACCGGCGCCTACCGGATCGCCGAAGCGGTGACCGGGATCGACGTGATCGCCCTGCAGCTCGGGCTGGCCGCCGGGGCGCGGTCGACCCCCGTCGACCCGCCCGCCGGCACGCACGCCGTGCAAGGCCACCTGTTCCTCCGCCCAGGGACGCCCGCAAACCGGGTGCTCAGGCGGGTGAGCCTGCCCGCCGAGCGGCCGGGGGTGGTCGTCGACTGCACGCTCGACGTGGGGCAGCCGGTCGTGCTCGACACCATCGCGGCGCAGGTGCTGGCCACCGGCACCAGCCGCGCCCAGGCGTACGACCGCGTGGCGCGCGCAGTCGGCGATCTGCACCTCGCCGGTGTCCGGCACCACGGCGCGGACATCGCGCAGTGGTGCCTCCGGCGATCCCGAGCGCTCACGGAGGTGTGACGACGACATGGACGACAGCGAACAGACCACCCCGATCCACCACCTCGACCAGCGGCTGGTGGACGGGGTGGTCGGAGACGACCCCTCCTCCCGCGCCGCCTTGGCGAGGGCCGCGCGCGACTGCGAGGAACGGCACCTGGTGACCGGGCCCGGCTACTTCCTGCTGTCCGGGCTCGGTCACCTCGACGAGTCCGCGGCACGCCGCTTCCTGCTCGCGCTGTCGGTGGCGCTGGGCAGGCCACTGCCCCAGACCTTCGACGGCGAGGTGGTCCGCGAGGTGCGCGACCGGGGCGTCCGGCTGGAGAGCGGACCCACCGTCCGCTACTCCGACACCCGGCAGGGCGGGCACCTGCACACCGACGGCATCCACCGGCCCGGCGAGGTGCCCGCCTACTTCGCGCTGCACTGCGTCCGGCAGGCGGCGGCAGGCGGGGCCCTGGTCCTGGTGCACGTGGCCGACCTGGTCCGCGAACTGCTCGCGTCGGAGCCGGAGTCGGTGGCCGCGTTGCGGCAACCGGTGCACTTCGACACGCGGGACGACCGCCCCGGCCACCCGGTCACCGTGCCGCGCCCCGTCCTGGAGCTCGACCGCGGGGAAGCGCGGATCGCCTACCTGCGCGAGTACATCGACAGCGCGCACCGCCGACCGGGAGTCCCCCCGCTGTCCGAGCCCCAGACGCGGGCCATGAACCGGTTGGACGCGCTGCTGTCCCGCCCGGACCTGCGCACCTGCCACCGCCTGGAACCCGGCCAGGTGGTCGTCGTCAACAACAGGGCGGTCGTGCACGGCAGGACCGCGTTCCAGGACCGGCCCGGCGCGGGTGCGGGCCGGCTGATGTTGCGGACGTGGATCGGGGCCCGGCCGGCTGTCCTGCAACCACCTCTGTGAGTTACCCCCGGGTGGTGCCGGCGACATCACCGGCGGTAACGCCACTCCCCACCACTCGGGTGCCATCCGCCGAAATAGTACTTCGAAATCACCGAATCGGATGTAAAAACGCCCGGCTGCGAATAATGGGCCACGTGCCCTTGTCGGCCCGGATTGGCCGCAGTACGCTCGGGAAACCGGGCAATTAACATTTCGACGTTCTGTTGATGAAAGGCGATCCCGATGGCTAACCAGGAACGCGCGGCCGATGTGGAACAACTCGCGAGCGCGGCGAGCACCATTCAGGAGAACCGCACCGGTTTGGTCCTGACCGGTCGGATCAAGAACGGTGAGCTCCAGCTCGACCAGTCGACGCTCGACCAGATCCGTGAGAAGTACCCGGACGCCGACATGGCGTTCGTCGCGATGAACTCACCGTTCGACGCCGAGCCCCAGGCCGTCTGACCGCCACACCGTCTGGCCGAACGTGGCCCCAGCACCGATCGCGAGGATGTGAGGTTCGGATGTCCCAGGACGTTGTTCTCGCGCACACTCTGCTCGGGCGTGAACCCTCCACGGACCTCATCCGGTCCATCGCCGAGGTGGCGGTTCGAACCCACTACCCGGACGCCGGGTGCCCGCGCTACTTCGAGGCGCTGGACCAAGCCCTGCGGGACGAACCGCCACCGTTCGGCACAGCGGAGTACGGCCTCATCTACCGCAGCCTGTCGGTCGAACCGAGGTGGATGGGCATCTCCCTGATCACCAACGCGGAGCGCGAGGGCGACGGCTCCCGGCGGCTGTGGTCGCTCGCGGCCTGCGCGGTCGACCCGCGCCACCAGCGCCTGCTCAAGCGCCACGCCTGCGACGAGTCCAGGCACTCCCTGATCTACCTGTCGCTGCTCGACCTGACCTTCCCCGGGGCGGTGTCGCCGGAGTTCCGCGCCGAGCTCCGGCAGCTGTCACCGGGGTTCACCATGCGGCGGGAGCTGTTCCCGGTCCCGGGGTCCCCGTACGCCAGGGTGCCCACGATCGACGACTTCCTCCAGATGAACATCGCCGAGATCCGCACGACGGTCCACCACGCCATGCAGCGCCCGGTCCTGGCGGTCCACTGCCCGCCAGAGAACCAGGACAAGATCACCAGGCTGCACGACGCGCTGCTGACCGACGAGCTCAGCCACATCGCCTACACCGCCGTGCTCGTCGAGGAGATCGGCCGGAACGCCGACCCCGGCCGGTTCGCGGCGCTGTTCCGCAAGCGGCTGCACGACTTCAACACCATCACCACCGAGGAGCTGGGCGGGAACGTGTTCGACTGCTCGGTCGCGTGCTGCGCCCGCCGGCCGACCTGCCGCGCGAGAGCGGGCGACCCGGAACCCGTCCTGCACCAGATCGGGATCGGCCGGTCGTGAGCAGCGCCACGGAGACGTCACCGGCGCTCACGGCGTGCCTGGCCCGGTGCGGCACCGACCAGGCGGCCCTGCTGGCCGGCATCGACGACGTCGTCGGCCTGCGCCCCGGCGACCTGGTCCTCGCCGTCGGCTCCCTGGTGGAAGGGCTGGGCAACGACAAGTCCGACCTCGACCTGATCCTCGTCCCCGGCGAAGGTGACACCGACCGCGCGGAGGACGAGCTGTGCTGGGCCGTCGGGCACAGCATGGTCGACCTGCGGATCCTCCACCGGGCCGGAGTCGAGTCGTTGATCCACCGCCTGCGCGACTGGGCGTGCCTGCCGTGGAACCTGGTCGAGCTGGCCCCGTTCGACGACGGCGAGCGGTTGCTGCTGCACCGCCTGCTCGAAGGGCTCGTGGTCCACCCGCCCAGCCCCGGTCCGGCGCCGTGGTCCTGGCGGCCGGACCGCGCCTCGGTGGCGAGGCTGAAACTCCAGGTCGCGCGCCACCTCGCGCGCACCGTCCAGGTCGACCTGGTCGGCTACCGCCGCCAGGGTGACGACGCCACGTGCGTGCTGGCGGCGCAAGACCTCCTCGGCCACGCCGTCGACGGCCTGCTCGCGGCCCACCACCTCACCAACCCGAACCCCAAGTGGCGCACCCGGCTGCTGGCCCGGCTGCCCGGCGACTGGGACCGTCCTCTGTGGACGCGCAGCACCGGTCTGCCCGCCGACCGCGTCTTCTGGGACCTCCACCGGGCGCCGGCCAGACCCGAGCCCCGGTCGGCCGCGGCCCACGCCACCCGCTGCGTCGCCTTCGCGCGGGCGGTGTTCGCCTGGGCGGAGCACCACCTCATCGGACGCCCCGCACCCGCGAGGGTGCCGCTGGTCCCGGTGCGCGACGACGACCGCGCCACCGGCGCCGTGCTGCCCGCCCTGGAGTTCGACGTCGACTTCTTCTTCTCCGGCCAGGGGATCGCCGTCGCCCGGCTCAACGAGTTCGCGGCCTCGCTGCAGCTGTCGGAACAGGAGTTCGCGCACCTGCTGCTGTGCGACGGCAGGACCACGGCCGCCGCCGCACAGGCGGCCGTCGGACAGCGGGACGGCGAGGCGGCGCCGAACGTCGAGAGCCTGGTCCAGCGGATCACCGACCGCGGCCTCGTCCTGCGCACACCGGCCCAGGCCGGCACCTCCCCGTCGGAGGACACCGCCATCGCAGCGGTGGAGCGGTTGAGCGAGGTGCTCACCGGAACCGGGTACGGCGAGTTCCTGACCTGCTTCACCCCGTCCGTCCTCGACCCGCGGGCGTGGCGGGCCGCACGCGACCACGCGGCACCGGGTCTGCGTGCCGTCGTGGACCTGTTGCTGCTGGGCCGCGGTGTGCACCCGGACGCGCTGCCGCCGGACCTCGCCGCGTCGGTGGCGGGCTTGACGGCGGCGGGAGTGCTCGTCGAGCGGCAGGACGGGTGCGTCGACACCGACGGCCTCGCCGTCCTGCTCGTCGCCGGCAACTGGTTGATCTGCCACCGTCCGCAGCCGGACCCGCTGTGCTACCTCGGTGACGACTCCCTGGCACTGCTGAGCCGGCTGACGCCGCAGGGAACCCGAGCGTGCCTCGACCTCTGCGCCGGCCCTGGGCTGCACGCGCTGCACTGCGCCCGCTTCGCACCGCAGGTGACCGCGGTGGAGCTCGACCCCCGAGTCGCCCGCGTGACCCGGCTCAACGCCGCGCTGAACGGGCTGACCGACCGCGTCGAAGTCCTCTCCGGCGACCTGTACCAGCCCGTCGCCGGGCGGCGCTTCGACCTGGTGGTCGCCAACCCGCCGACCCTGCCCTACCCGGTGGCGGACCTGCCGGCGCCCCGTGTCGGACACGGCGGTGAGGACGGCCTGCTGGTGACCTCACGGGTGCTCGCCGGCCTCCCGGACGCCCTGACCGGTCGCGGCCGGGCGCACCTGGTCGGGATGACGCTGACCGACGGCGGACCGGGGCGCTTCGGTGACTGGTTGTCCGCGGCTGCCCGCGAGCACGACCTGGACATCCGCTGCACGGTGGTCTCCCACTCACCGCTGACCACCGGCACGGACACCTGCGAACGGCTCATCGCGGCGGTCGCCGCCGCCACGCACACCCAGCCGGACCGGGTCCGCGAGTCCTACGCCCGGCTGGCCGAGGCCCAGCGCGCGACTCATCTGAGCGCCTACTTCCTCCAGGTGTCGACCGGTTCGGGCGAGGTCGCCCTGGCCGATGTGTCACCGGCCGGCCGCGGCGGCACGTGGTTCGTCTGAGCACCACAGTCCACGCCGACCGTGACACGGTCACGCTCTCGGTTGATCTTCTGCGTTCGCACCCTCTGGAGGGACGCTCGATCGGGCGGCACGAGGAGCGCGCGGAACCCGGTGGCAATAGCTTCCCGATGCGACAGCCAAGCGGTCCACCGGCATCCGACGCAGAGGGAGTCCTTGCGTGTTCAGAGGTATCGGCCGGTTCGTCACCAGGCACGCACGCGCCGTCCTCGTGGCAGGTGTGTCGGTGGTGATCTGTGCCGGGGCACTCGGTCTCACCGCCTCCGGTGCGTTGACGACCTCCGGTTTTGGTGATCCGGATTCGGAGTCCTGGCGGGCGCAGACCCTCATCGAGGAGCGGTTCGGCGGGCACGTCAACGCCCTGGTCCTGATCACCGCCCGCACCGGCACGGTCGACGACGCGGCGGTCAGGCAAGCCGGCGGCGAGCTGACCGCGCGCCTGAAGGCCGACCCGGTGCTGTCCGACGTGACCTCCTACTTCGCCACCGCGACGCCGCAGCTGCGTTCGGACGACGGCCGACACGCGCTCGCCCTCGGCCAGTTCTCCGGTGACTTCGCGGACAACCAGAACACCGTCGAGCGGCTGCGTGAGCGCTATGCCGGCGACCGGGGCCCGATCACCGTCCACATCGGCGGCTCGGCGGCGGCCGAGCTGGACGCCGACCAGCAGTTGGCCGCCGATCTGCTGCTGGCCGAGCTGATCGCCGTTCCGGTGATCCTGCTCCTGCTCGTGCTCGCCTTCCGCACGGTCGTGGCCGCGACGCTGCCGTTGCTCATGGGTGGTGCCGCGATCGTGTGCACCATCGCCGGGTTGTCGGTCATCGGGTCGGTGACCGACGTGTCGATCTACTCGGTCAACATGGCCGTCGGGCTGGGCCTCGGGCTGGCCGTGGACTACGCGCTGCTGATGACGAGCCGGTTCCGCGAGGAGCTGGCCGCCGGGCTCGACCCCTCCGCCGCGGTGATCCGCACCGTGCAGACCGCCGGCCGGACGATCGTGTTCAGCGCCGTCACGGTGGCCGTCGTGCTCTCCGTGCTGCTGTTGTTCCCCATGTACTTCCTGCGTTCCTTCGCCTATGCCGGGATCGGCGTGGTCACCGCGTCCATGATCAGCGCGGTGCTCGTGCTGCCCGCGGTGCTGACCGTGCTCGGACCGAAGGTCAACGCCGGCCGCCTGCCGTGGGCGCACCGCTACCCCCTCGGCTCCGGGTCGGCCCTGTGGGGAAGGCTCGCCGACACGGCCATGCGGCGGCCGCTGCTCACCGGGGTGCCGGTGATCGTCCTGCTGCTGCTGGCAGCCATGCCGCTGGCACGGGCGGAGATCGGCATGCCCGACGACCGGGTGCTCCCGAGCTCCGCACACAGCCGGGTGGTGGGCGAGGTGGTGCGCGGGCACTTCCGCACCGAGGACGGCAGGGCGATCCAGGTCGTCGTGCAGGGCACTGCCACACCGGCCGCGGTGGCCGGCCACGCACGCCGGATCTCCGAGCTCCCCGGTGTGGCACAGGTGACCTCCAGCGCGGGAGCGTTCGTCCGCGGTCACGACAGCGGACCGGTCCTCGCCGGAGCCACGCTCGTCCGGGCCGACAGCCAGCGCCTCCTCGTCGCAGCCCAACTCGAACCCAGCTCAGCGCGGGCGCGCGAACTGATCAGCGCGATCCGCGCGCTGCCGGCACCGCCCGGCACCTCGGTCGCGGTCGGCGGCGAGGCAGCGCTCCTGGCGGACAGCCAGGACGCCATCGGAAGCCGGCTGCCACTGGCGCTCGCGTTGATCGCGATCACCACGTTCGCCCTGCTGTTCCTGTTCACCGGCAGCCTCCTGCAACCGCTGCGGGCGGTGGCGTTCAACGTGCTCGGCCTGTCGGCCACCCTCGGTGTGCTGGTGCTGGTCTTCCAGGAGGGGTGGCTGGCACCGGTCCTCGGCTTCACCCCGTCACCGCTCAACATCTGCATGCTGGTGCTGATGGTCACCATCATCCTCGGACTGTCGATGGACTACGAGCTGTTCGTGGTGAGCCGCATCAAGGAGGCCCACGACCAGGGCGCCGACCACCACTCGGCGGTGATCACCGGAATGTCCCGCACCGGCCGGCTCGTCTCCACCGCCGCGGCACTGATCGCGGTCAGCCTCTTCGCGTTCGCCCTCAGCGGAGTGAGCTTCGTCCAGATGTTCGGCATCGGAGCAGGACTGGCCGTCCTGCTGGACGCCACCCTCATCCGCGGCGTGCTGATGCCGGTCGGCATGCGACTGCTCGGACGCCACGCGTGGTGGGCTCCCGCACCGATGCGCCACCTGCACCGACGCGTGGGCCTCCGCGAAACACCGGACACGCCCACCCGTGTGGCTCCCACACGTCACCCTCTACCTGAAGCCGCCCGGTAGTGCGCGCACACTCCAACACCGCTGGTGGGTCAACCGGGATCTCATGCGCCTGGGACACTGGACCCTCAACCACCCGCTAGACCAGGAGTGCACAGTGCAGCAGGGAACCGTCCGCTGGTACGACCTCGAGCGCGGCTTCGGCTTCCTCGCCCCCGATGACGGCGGCCCCGACATCTTCGTGCACGTCTCGCAGGTGCAGGGCGAGGGTGCGGCACGGGCGCTGCGCGAGGGCCAGACCGTGGAGTTCGAGACCGGTGAGGGACCTCGCGGTCCGCAGGCGCTGCACGTCGCCGTCACCGGGGACGCCTCGCCCGACGCGACCTTGGGCGTGCTCGCCACCGTCTCCTGGTACGAGCCGGCCAAGGGCTACGGGTTCGCCGCGCCGGACGGCGGGGGCGCCGAGGTGTTCGTGCACTCCTCCGCCATCGTCACCGGGGGCGTCCTCGCGGCCGGGCAGCGGGTGGCCTTCGTCGTCACGGCGGGGGAGAAGGGTCCGCAGGCCCAGCACGTGGTGCCGCTGAGCTTCGACGCCGGCGTCCACCGCGCCCCTCTGGTCGCCCCCGGCGACGGCGCCGACGGCTCCGTGCTGTGGTTCGACGAGGAGAAGTCGTTCGGCTTCGTGGCCGCCGACGACGGGGCGGGCGACGTCTTCCTGCACGAGCGCGCCTTGGTCGACGACCGGTACCTGCCGGTGGAGGGCGACCGGGTCTCGTTCACCACGGTCACCGTGGACCAGGGTCGTCAGGCGCGCGAGGTGCGGTTCGTGGCCGCAGGCGAGCCGGTGGACACCGCCGCGGCCCCCGGCCAGGCCCGTCCGGCCGCCCGGCCCGCGGCTCGCGCCGGCGACGGCACGGTGGCCCGCTACGACGGCGACCGCGGCTTCGGCTTCATCACCCCCGACGCGGGCGGCCCCGACCTGTTCGTGCACGTCTCGGTGGTCTCCGGCGAGCCCCTGGTGGCCGGCGAGCGGGTGCGCTTCCGCATCCGGCAGAGCGACCGGGGCCCGCAGGCCGACGCCGTCGAACGCGCCTGACCGTCCGGGACGGTCCTAACAGGTCTCGAAGCGGGCGATGTAGCGGCGCTGCACGGCGTCCCGGCACGGTTTCTCGTCACGCGAGGTTGACGTACTTGTGCGCCAGCTCGGCGCCCTCCTGGCTGAGGAGGCTGCTGCGCGCGCCGGACAGCATCGTGCTCACCGGGATCGTCTCGTCGTGCGGCCTGACGGTCTGCGAGGTGTGCGCGAACCACAGCCGGCCCGGCTCGCTGAGCTGCTCCGCGCCGAGGATGTGCGCCGACTGGTAACACGCCGCGCCCAGCACCCCGAGGATCGTCGAGACGTTGGCGGACAGCTGCAGGCACCGGCGCGCGGCGTTGAGGCCCATGCTGACCACGTCCTGGTTCTGGCCGTTCGACGGGATGGTCTTCACCGACGACGGGGCCGCGAGGTCGAGGTTCTCCGAGGCGACGCTGGTGGCGAGGAACTGGGCGCCCATCAGGCCGAACGACAGTCCGCTGTCGGTCAGCGCGAGGAAGTCCGGCAGCGTGCCGCTGGTCGCCGGGTCGACGAGGCGGTTGATCTGGCGCTCGGCCAGCACGCCGATCTCCGTCAGCGCGATGGCGAGGTAGTCACACGCCATCGCCACGTACTGGCCGTGGAAGTTGCCGCCGTGGAACGAGGTGTCCGCGCTCGCGAACACGAGCGGGTTGTCGTTGCACGAGTTGAGCTCGCGTTCGACGATGCCGCGGCAGAACGCGATGGTCTCCACGACCGGGCCGAGGATCTGCGGCACGCAGCGCAGCGAGTAGGCGTTCTGGATGTAGATCCCGGTGTCGGTGACCGCGTCGTTGTCACCGGTCTGCTGCTCGATGGCCGTCATCAGCTCTGCGTGCCTGTGGGTGAGCCTGCTGCCGGCCAGCAGCGACCGCAGCCGATCGGCGACCTGGATCTGACCGGGATGGCCTTTCAGCTCGTGCCCGAGCGCGTCGTAGGCCGCCGCGGAGCCGCGCAGGCACTGGATCACGACGCTGGCGAGGAGCACGGCGCTCTCCAGCAGCTCCTGGGCTTCCAGGAGCGCGATCGACGCGACCCCGGTCATGGCCGAGGTCCCGTTGTTGAGCGCGAGACCTTCCTTGTATCCCAGCACCACGGGCTTGAGACCGTTGGCCTGCAACGCGTCCATGCTGGGCACGCGTTCTCCGCCGAAGAAGACCTCTCCCTCGCCGATCAGCGGGAGTCCCATGTGGCTCAAGGGGGAGAGGTCGCCGCTGGCGCCGAGGGAGCCCTGTTTGGGGATCACCGGGGTGATGCCGTGGTTGAGCAGATCCGCCATCAGCGACAGGGTCTCCGTCGAGACGCCCGAGTAGCCCCGTGCGAGGCAGTTGAGCCGGGCGAGCAGGATCGCGCGGGCCTCGGGCTCGTCGAACACCTCGCTGCCGCCGGCGGCGCACCCGCGGAGCAGGTTGACCTGCAGCTCACTCATGTAGCGGGCGGGCACCGTCACGTGCGCCATCTCGCCGAAACCGGTGTTCACGCCGTACATCGGGCGCTGGTCCATGCCCCACTCGGTGATTCGCTCGTGCGCCTCACGTGCCCTCTGAAGTGCCTGCTCGTCGAGTTCGACCGTCTCCCGGTTGATCGCCACCCGTGCCACGTCGTGGATGGTGAGACTGTGCCCGGTGATGGTAATCATTGTCAGCCTTTCGTGCATGCCACGCCGAATTGGGGTACTACGACGAAACGGTTGTGCGGGCTTCGCGGTCGAAGCTGTTGGCGGGCCAGGCACGCTCGCGCCGCTGCCGAAGACCGCCACGCGTGCCCCGGCCGGAAGGTCCGCGGTGCCGCGCCCGTGTTCCGCGCCTTGGCCGGCCGGTACCCCTGGTCCTCCTGGTAGCAGTAGTGGATCGCCAGGCGGTCGTGGGGATCACCACGGACAGCTGTGGGCGGTTGGGCATGCGGCCACGTTGTCGGACGTCGCTCTCACGCCACTACTGGCGCGGTCTCCGCGTACTGACCCGGGAGGGGCCCGGCAGGAGCGCCGTGAGAGCGGAGCAGGACCGGCGCCTTCCATGGTCGGACGTGTGAGTCGGATGTCCGCGAGGGCCGGCTCTCGACTTGTGGTCACGAGGAGGGTCGAGTCTTGTCATGAGCGTCTCTGTCCGGGTCATCGACGGCATCTACGGAAGGCCGGCCGCCGGACTCGCGGTCAGCCTCAGCCGACAGTCCGATGGTGGGTCAGTGCGGCGGTGGACTGGTCGAGCGGACGAAAGCGGGCAGGTCCTGAGCTTGCGGGAGCTTTCACTGCCGCGGGGAGCGTATCGGCTGGAATTCGACCTCGGCGAATACTTCAACACGCTCGGGTACGCGCCCCGCAACTCGGCGATCGGGGTGAGCTTCACGACCAACCGTGACCGTGTTCACCGGATCACGCTGCTGGTGACTCCCGCTAACTGCTTCATATTCAGCGAGGATGGGCAATGAAAGTCAAGTCAGGAGTGCCATCGCAGTTCCCGCCCCTGCCCGCGGACACCACCACGGCCGGCGCCGCCACGCTGCCTTCGCCGGGACTGCGCCTCGAAAGCGGAATGCCCTTCGACAACTGGCTGGGGATCGGCCAGAGGCTGGCCGAGGTCGCGAGCAACTCGGCGTGGTGCCTGGGTGACTGGCTGATCTACGGCGAAACCCGCTTCACCGGGCGTTACCGCAGTGCCGTCGAGCAGACCGCGCTCGACTACAAGACGTTGCGCAACTACGCGTGGGTCGCCAGGAAGTTCGCGCACACGAGGCGGAGGGCCGGGTTGAGCTTCGAGCACCACGCCGCGGTCGCCGGTCTCCCCGGGCCGGAGCAGGACTACTGGCTTCGGAAGGCGGAGTTGTTCGGCTGGTCGAGGAACGACCTGCGGCGCGAGGTGCGCGCCAGCCTCTCCACGCGCGGCGAGGACCTCGCTGACCGAGGTGTCGCGGCCGGGGTGACCACGGACGCCGGGCGTGAAGACGTCGGCGTGGCACCGAAACTGCAGCTGGATGTCACCGACGATCAGCTTGCCATGATCACGGAGGCGGCCAGCAGGTCCCAGCTGTCCGTTGGCACGTGGGCACAACAGATGCTTGAGCAGGCAGCTCGCGCGACCTTGGCGTTCGCTTCGCGAGAACCGGCTCCGGCGACGCGAGCCGCCGGAGCCGGCTGACTCACTCCTCGATCCGGGCGAACCGCGCAATGGCGTCGCGGTACGCCGCTGTCGCGTCGGCGCGCGTGTGTGAAGAGGCTTCGGAGTAGAGCAGAACGCGGATGTGCTCACCCACCTCTTCGCTCCGGTTGAAGCTGGCCTCGAACGGGAAGTCCGTGTGGGACCAGTCGTCGAACGCCTCCAGCGTGTCCAGGTCGAGCCGTTGCGCGACACCGGCGATGCTGTGGAAGCTGTTGAAACCGAACAGGGAAGCGGGAACCACCGCCCGGCCGATGGTGCGGGCCAGCTGGGCCAGCGGAGTCCGGCCGCGCATGGTGACCTGCATCAGCTGCCGGTGCGCCAGGGCGACGGCCTCCCTGCCCGGTGCCGGGACGTCGACTCGCAGCGGGGCGACGTTGAGGAACATCCCCCGCGCGTCCACGCCGTTCGGTACCGCGAGCCGGGTGTTGACGGGGACGCCGGTGAGAATCCTCCGCTCGCCGGCCAGTCGTGCCAGCGCCTCCAGGTGGATGGCGAGGAGCACGGCCTTCACCCCGGAAGAGCTCGCCGCGAGCCGGCTCAGCATCCGGTTCTCCCTGCCCACGATCTCCACCGAGTCCTGCCACGTGTGGCAGTCGCGAGTGGACTCGGCACTCGGCCGTGGTTCCAGTCCGCAGAGGTACTGGCTCCACCACTGCGAGTCGGCGACCGTGAGTGACTGGAAGAGCTGCTGCGCGCTGTGCTCGCGGAGCCTGAAGCGGGGCGAGTCGTTCGCGCCGGACGACGCCGGCCGCTCGGGTGGCCGCCCGGTGAGCTCCGCGACGTAGCGGTCCAGGAACTCCACCAGGTTCAGGTGGGTGCTCCACCCGTCGGCGATCGCGTGCGGCTCGGTCAGGGTCAGGGTGATCGCCGTATCGCTCAGGAGGTGGACCGTGATCGTGACGAGGGGCGGATCCGTCAGGTCGATGGTCCGCGCGTTCTCGGCATCGGTGAACTCGGCCAACCGGTGTTGCTGCTCACCGTGGGGGAGCCCGCGAAGGTCGTGCACCGTCACCAGTGGCCGGTCGACGTGGTCCAGCACGACCTGCATCGGGCGTGAGTAGCGGTCCAGGTCCAGCAGCGACCGGAACATCTCGTGCTCCCGCACCAGGCCGCGCCCGGCCTCCTCGAAGGCCGCGGGGTCCACGCGAGGCACGGTCAGATGTGAGGTCGCGACGTTGTGGTAGGCCGGGACACCCACGGCGCCGCGGTCTCGGAGTGCTGCGGCCATGAGCATCCGGGTGGCCATCGCGGCCTGTTGTTCGCTCATCGGGAAGGCGTCCTCGGCGCCGGCCGGCAGCCGTCGGCGATCCGCCGGAGAGACCAGGCCCAGCGCGGGTATCCGCGCCCATCGGTGGTCCGGAACCTCGAACGCCTCGCTGGCCTCGGCTGCCGCGCAGAGCGTCGCGCGGACGGACTCGGAGATGGTGTCGTGACCCCGGCTGTTCACGATCGCTCCTTCGCCGGACGTGCTCGTGCCGCGAGGGACTCGAGTTCGTCGTCTTCCAGCACGTCGCGGATGGTGAGTTCGACACCCCGGGTGCACGCGATGGCCACGAAGCGCACGCACAGGATCGAGTCGCCGCCGATGGTGAAGAAGTGCGCCGAGCGGTCAGGCGGCGCGTCAAGGCCGAGGAGCTCGACCCAGATGCTCGAGATCAGCTCCTGGGTTTCATCGATGGTTCGCACGGGTGCCTCCTGAGGTCCGAGATGTGCCTTGGCCACGGGGATCCACGGATCCGCCCGCCCTCCTACCGCGACACCAGGAGGTCGCCCATGACCATCGCGTCGATGTCGATCCGGGAGAACGTCGCGACCGCGTCCTCGGGTGAGCAGACGATCGGCTCCCCCCGCGAGTTGAACGAGGTGTTGAGCAGGACCGGGATGCCGGTGACCGCACGGAAGGCGTCGATCAACCGCCAGTAGAGCTCGTTGTCCTCGTGTCGCACCACCTGGACCCGGGCGGTGCCGTCGACGTGCGTCACCGCCCCGAGGCTTGAACGCCACTCCTCACGGACATCGACTGTCTCGATCATCCACAGGTACTCCTCGGGATCGTCGATCTCGAAGCACTGCTTCGCGTACTCGACCAGGACCGCCGGGGCGAGCGGCCGGAACTCCTCCCGTTGCTTGACCATCGAGTTGATCCGGTCCCTCATCTCGACGGTTCGCGGATCGGCGAGGATGCTGCGGTTGCCCAGCGCGCGCGGGCCGTACTCCATCCGGCCCTGGAAGAGCGCGACGACCTTTCCGTCGTTCAGGAGCGCGGCGGCCTCACCGACGAGGTCGTCGACTTCGAGCCGTCGCCAGCGCAGGCCGGCGCGTTCCACCGCGGTCTGGATGCGCTCCGAGGTGAAAGCCGGACCGAGGTAGGGCAGCCCGATGCGCGGGCGAACTCGCCTGCGGGGCGCCTCGGTGCCCTCCTCGACCACCGCCAGCGCCGCACCCAGCGCCGTTCCGTCGTCGCCGGCCGCCGGTTGGACGAACTGCCGCCGGTACCTCCCGCTCTTGCGAATGGCCTGGTTGACGACGCAGTTCAGGGCCACGCCGCCGGCCAGGCACAGGTTCTCGCTCGACTGCTCGTCCTGGTGCGCCGCGAGGAAACCGACGACGGTCTCCTCCGTCACGGCCTGCAGCGCGGCGGCGATGTCGAGGTGGTGCTGATCGAGGCTCGCTCCCGGTTCCCGTGGTGGGCCGAGGACGGAGGCGAGGTGGTCCCGTGACTTCTGGTAGGTGAAGCGCTCCTGCGGTGTTTCGTTCAGGTATGTCAGTGGCGTGCTGTAGCGGCCGTCGTCGTGGCGGAGCACGAGGGTGTCGAACGCCGAACGGAGTCGCCGCCGGTCCCCGTAGGGCGCCAGTCCCATGACCTTGTACTCGTCGAAGTTCATCCAGAAGCCCAGGTGCATGGTGACCAGCCCGTAGACGAGTCCGATGGAGTGCAGCCCGCCCACCTGGCCGCGCAGCCGCAGTCCCCGCGGTCCGCCGGTGTACAGCGAGGTGCTCTCGAACTCGCCCACCCCGTCGGCGACGAGGACATCGGCGGAGTCGAAGCCGGAACAGTGCAACGCGCTGGCGGCGTGGGCCTGGTGGTGCAAGACGGGGATGACCTTCAGGTCGTCGCTCCAGAGGTCCCTGGGAAATGCCGCGAACAGGTCGCGCTGGATGACCTCCGGCGCGTACACGTTCTGGTATTCCTCGATCGCGCCTTCGGATTCGAAGTACGTCTGGTACCGGCCGAAGTCGAAGTTGTGCGCGACCGCGCTCACGTCACGCGGAGAGATGCCCGCCGCGTCGAGCACGTACTCGATCGCGGCCCGTGGGAACTCCCCGGTTCCCTTGCGCCGCACGAAACGCTCCTCGGCCGCGGCGGCCACGATGCCGTCCTCGGTGACGAGAGCCGCTGCCGAGTCCGCCCCCTGGGCGAGCCGGTACACGCGCTCGCCCAGCCCCGGAAACGACTGCCGCATGTACGGCTGGCTCTGGCCCAGCCCACTGACTCCCAGGACATATGGCACGATTGCAGCTCCTCTTCGTCGACATCGCGGGTTGACATCGGTTTCTTCGCTCTCGATGAGCCTTGAGCAGAGGTTTCGCCGGCGTCAGGTCATCGCCACCGCGATCTGTCGTTGCCCCTCGTACGGTTCGCGTCCGTGAGCCGTCAGCATGTTGTCGATCATCAGCAGGTCGCCTTGCCGGTAGTCGAACCGCGTCGCCGCCTCGCGGTACTTCTCGCGGACGTGCGCGCACACCTCCGCGGGGATCTCCTCCCCGTCGCCGTAGACGGTGTTGTTGGGGAGGCCGTCCCTGCCGAAGAGCTGTTCGAGGACTCCGACGACCCGCTCGGGAAGGGTCGTCCAGTGGAAGAAGGCTATGTGGTTGAACCACAGTTCGTCGCCGCTTGCCGGATGGCGGTGAAGGGCCACCCGATCAGCGACGGTGCGGAGGGTCCCGTCGTTGTTCCAGTGCGTCCGGATGCCGTTCTCTCCGCAGTAGCGATCCACGGCTTCGCGGCTCGTGGTGCCGAACACCTCGCTCCACGGCAGGCCGATCTGCGGATGGTAGTTGCGGATGTGCCGCCAGCCACGCCGGCGGAACTCCTCGACGACGCCCGCGTCGAGCGAGGCGGTGACCTGGCGGACGTCGGCCAGCGGCGTCGCCCCACCCGAGGCGGGAGGCTGCTGACAGAAGAAGAAGAGCCTGCTCGGCCAGGTCGCCTGATAGGAGTTCTCGTTGTGGAAGAAGATCTCCTCCTCACGGGTGTACTCGGTCGACGTGTAGATCCCGGACTCGAGCTGCTTCCGCGGTGTGGAGCGTTCCGTATAGGGCAGCGGTTCGCCGCCGAGCGCCTGAACCGCCTTCGCGAAGTCGGCCGTGGTCTTGAGGGGAAATCCTCGGAACAGGACACGGCCGGCTGACCTCAGCCGCTCGTCGACGTACCGGGACTGCTCCTCGCTCAGCCCGGTGGTCAGGTCGCTGTCCAGATCGGACGGTGTGATCGGGGTGGCCGGCATCTTTCCCGTTATTCCCATGACACGCTCGACTTCCCACGTTCTGTGGTGCTGACCTGGGTGCTGATCCGGATGGAGCTCGGCAGTGCGTAGGACGGGAACGTCTCGCGCAGGTGTGCGAGGAGGTCTTCCTGGGTCGTCCCGCCGTCCCGGGTCACCACGGCCGAGCGGAGGCCGTGCACCTCGTCCGCCTGGACGGCGGCGCTCACCACCCCCGGGAAGGCGTTGAGGCGCGACTCGAGAGCGGCCAGGTTGATCCGGAAGCCCGCGACCTTCGCCTCCCGTCCTAGTCTGCCGAGGTAGGTGTAGGTCCCGTCGTGGTCGCGCCGCACGCGATCTCCGCTGCGGTAGCTGCGCTTGCCGGGCGGACCGGGGAACGGTCGCAACCGCCCGCGAGCCGTGGCGTCGCCCGATTCCGCTTCCGCTTCCGAGGCGGTGAGGTAACCGGTCGCGACCTGCACCCCGGTGATCACCAGCTCGCCCTCCTCGAACCCGTCCCCGGTCGGGGAAGGCGGTCCCTCGATGCTCAGCTCGACGCCAGGGGGAGCGGTCCCGATGGGAATCTCGTGACTGGTGCAGTCGGCGGGCACGGTGTAGCGGCAGCAGCCCACGGTCGCCTCGGAAGGGCCGTACTCGTTGACCACCAGCGTGTCGGGGAGGCTCTCGCGCCAGCGGGCGACACCGGACCCGTACAGGGCCTCACCTCCGACCACCAGGACCGGTATCGAGCACCGGGCCCCACGCGCCTCCAGCAGCTCGCACAGCACGGTGACCTGGCTCGGCGTCATCTTCACGAAACTGGCGCCCTGCAGGATGCCGGGGTCGTTGGCGACGTGCAGCGGCCAGCGCAACGGATCGAGGACCTCCACCCGTCTGCCGTTCAGCAGCGGTCCGAGGAGGCTGGTGATCGTCAGGTCGAAGCCCAGCGAGGTGAACAGCGGCGCCCCCCACCCTCGGGTGCAGTCGTACTCGCGCATCGACCAGCCCAGGTAGGCCGTCACGGCGGACTCGGGTACGACGACTCCCTTCGGCTCGCCGCTGGTGCCCGAGGTGAAGATCACGTACGAGGTGTCCCTCGGGACCGTGGGGATGAGGCGGTGCGGGCCTGGGTCGCCGGCCAGGTCCCGCGGGCTGAGCCGGACGACGCCGTCGGTCGTCCCGCCGGCGGCCCCGAGGATGAAGTCGGCACCGCACAAACGGGCGATCCTGGCGGCGGTGCGGGGCGGCATGCGGAGATCGATCGGAGCGAAGGCGGCTCCGGTCATCAGGATCGCCACGACCTGGACGAGAGCGGTCGTGCTCGGCGCCGCCTGGATGGGCACGACGGCGCCCGGCTCGGCCCCGCGCCGGCGCAGGTGGACGGCGACCTCGCGTGCCTGCGACAGCAGTTGTGCGTGGGTGGTGACCACGCCCTGTTCCACGACCGCGGCGGCAGTGGAACCGGCCAGGCCTCCGACGAGGTTGTGCGCGAACGTGGTCATGGCCGCGCCAGTTCCATGCAGTCGACGGGATCGCCGGCGGCGACCAGCAGGCGACGCACACCCGAGTAGGGGTTGCGCGCGTGGCTGCGGCGCAGGTTGTCGACGACGATCGTGCGGTCCGGTTGCCAGGGCACGACTTCCTCCAGGTCGGAGCAGATTCCCATGACCTCGTCGACGACGGCGTCGGGAATCGGCCCGCCGTCCCCACGCCGGCACCCCTTGGGGAACTCGTGAGGCTCGTACAGCAGGCGGAGCGAATCGTAGAGGTCCTCGTCCAGCGCGCGAGGATGCCAATGCAGGATCTGTGCTGTCAGCGAGGGCCGGCCGGTGGCCGGGTCGAGGATGATAGCCGGTCGCCGCTGCTCGGTGGTGAGGACGCCGCCGCGCTCGTCCCACCTCCAGGTGGTGTCCTCCCGTTCGCAGGCGCGCTCGACGGCGGCGGGGTCAGTGGTGCGGTAGACCTGACGCCAGTCGAGCCCGAGGTCCATGCCCAGCCTGCGGACGTAGGTGACCCCGGTGGCGAGCACGTTCCTGGTCGCGCGGCTGAGTCGCGTGTAGACGGCTGTCATGTCCGCGGTCGGTGTCTGTCCACCGTCCCCGATCTCCTGGCATCCGAAGACGATCCGCCGGGGCCACCGGCGTGCGAACGTGTTCTCGTTGTGCCACAGCAGCTTTCTGGTCGGGGAGAACGGGGTCGGACTGTTGACCGTGCCCGTGGGGTCGTCATCGACGCCGGTGTGCTCCGGGTTGTCCCTGGTGAGCGGTCCACACGCCGCGGCGGCGAGTCGCTGGAAGGTCGCCACGTCCTGGCACAGCCCGTCGCCGTCGATGACGACAGCGCCGTCACGGCGGAGGTGCTCCGTGAGCGCCGCGGAGTTGTCGTGCCACCACACTTCCGGTGGACCGTCGAGCCTGAGATGCCGCATCGTCGGCCATCCTTTCGCCGTGTGCCGCCGCCGAGATGAGGTGCTGACGTGCCAGCCGCGCCAACCGCTCGACATCGGTGCTGTCGGCGGTGCCGCGTCGTGCGGTGACCGTCAGGTCGAGGCCGGTGTCGGTGACGGTCACGCCCACCGACAGCTGGTTGCGTGCCACCGGCAGGCGGATGGCGACGGGCCGCAGGTTGTGCAGGCGGTTCTGGTACCGGATGTGGCGGAAGTAGAACTTGACGGGGTGACCGTCGTGGCCGGTGGTCTCGCTGTCCGGACGGATTCCCCGCCGCGCGGCGGCGTCCAGCCGGTGCAGCACGGCCGTGTGGACGGTGGCGGCCGCGGCCGCACCGGACGTACCGCGGTCGACGGTGGCGATGTCCAGTTGGGACAGGTGGAATCCCATCGTGTCGGGGGACGTGCCGGCCAGCGGGCGGAGGTCCACGTCGATGTACGCCCTGATCGTCGCCGGCTCCGACCACACCGCCGCCGCGGCCGCCAGGTGCCCGACCGTCCAGGCGAACGGGGTGACCCCGGCTCGCCGCGCCGCGGCCGCGAGCCGCTCCCACACGCGGTCCTCGTTCGGGATGGTCAGGTGCAGTTGTGGGTCGGTCACGAGCGGGGCGTGGTCCTGCGTGGCGACGTGGTGCACCGAAGGGCTGACGCCGCCTTCCCCCGGCCCGGTGAGCCTGCGGTCGACCTCGGTCCAGAAGACCTCCTCCGAACGCGTGTCCCACACGATGTGGTGAGCCAGCACGAACAGCCGCGCGGCGTTTCCCCTGTCATCGGCCTGCGCGGCCAGGTGGACCAGCGGCCCGGTCGCGAGGGGGGTCGGCAGCCCGGTCAAG
This sequence comes from Lentzea sp. NPDC036955, assembly GCF_055608005.1. Lineage (NCBI taxonomy): Bacteria > Bacillati > Actinomycetota > Actinomycetes > Pseudonocardiales > Pseudonocardiaceae > Lentzea > Lentzea sp. NPDC036955. The sequence goes on from NZ_JBVJRC010000002.1 coordinate 650,095, forward strand.
TGGGAGATGACGTCCGTGCGCGACCATTCCGCCGGGAACGTGAGGAACTCCGCGGGTGGCGTTGCCGTGGGCGACTCGAGCACCTTGTGCAGCAGACCGTGCTCGTCGACCGCGAACCGTGCCAGTGCCTCGGGGTGACCGGCCAGGACGGCGGTCATGGCGTCCGCCGCGTGGCGAAGGCCCACCCGCGTCCCCGTGCGCGGCTCCGCAGCTGCGAGGCACAGGTAGCGCCCCGGCAGTGCCGCCGCCTGCTCCTGGTACCACAGGCCGAACTCGGCTGCGGTGGCGGGCAGAACCGTTGCCATCTCAGCGTCTCCTCGCTTCGATGACGCAGCGCGTGATGGTGGCCAGCCGCGGTTCCTCGAAGACCTCGAGCAGCGGCAGCGTGACCTCGCACGTGGCTTCGACTGATCGCACCAGCCGGATGAAGGTGAACGAGTCGGCACCGCTTTCGAAGAGGTTGTCGTGTGGTGCCAGCGTCTTCGCGGAGGCCGGCGCGACGTCGCGCCAGCAGGCCTCGACCTCTTCCAGCACCTTCGGGTAGTCGATCGCCCTCATCGATCCGCCTCGTCCCGAGCACCGGCGGCGGGGGAGAGGAAGAGCCCGGCTTGCGGGTGCTCGATCTCCCGGCGTTCACCGGGCCGAATCACGACGTCGGCCATCGCCGAGCCTCCTCGTTGAGAACTGCTGTGGTCATGGCGGTGAGAGCGGCGTCGGCCTCGGCACGCACAGCACGTGCCAGCCCACCGTCGGAGCGGCCCGTGATGACGCAGGTGATGTCCTCGGCCAGAGCGCCGGTCCGGAAGTAGCACGCGAGGGCGTGGCGCGGGGGCGAGCCGACGGGCGGCGTGGCCGAGCTCGTCACGCCGTCGATCTCGACGGCCGGCGCGGGTACCTGGTCCTCCAGAACGACGACGACGTCGCCGACGGGTGCCCACGCCTGTCCCGGCCGTACGCTGCCGAACCCCGGCACCAGCGCCGCGAAGTCAACGGCTGCCAGCAGGTCGCGGTTGACCGCGTCGACGACGCGGGTGACGCCCTGGCAGGAGGCGTCGACCAGCAGGGGCACGTCGACCGCGTAGTTGCCGATCGAGCGCACCTGGTCCGGCGTCCGCGTCGAGACCGGCGTCTCGACGACGACCTGGTCCCGGTCCAGCACCCGGCCGACCGCGGTGGCGATCACCGTGATGAGAACGGCCGCCCGGCTCACCGACAGCTCGTCCGCGAGTTCCCTGACCGGCTGCGTCGGCAGTCGCCACTGGACGCTCGACGTTCCCGCGGCGGCATCGTTCGGGCGAAGCCGCTCGTCGTACGGCTGCGCCGCCACCTCACGCCTGACGGTGGACCAGTGCCCGGCCGCGGCCTGGAGGAGACGGGCATCCGGTCTCGCGGGGGGCAGCACGCACTGCGAGGACAGCGATGTCCGGTGTTCCGGTGTGCGAAGGCGGTGCTGCAACTCCGCCACCAGCAGTCCCATGCTCACTCCGTCGCACACCAGGTGGTGGGCGACCAGGTGGACGCCCACCGGTGCGGGCTCCGTGCGCGAGCGGACCAGCACGGCCCTGACCAGCTGATCCGCCCCGACGTCGAACGGCTGGTAGACGATGCCGTCCACCTCCGGCTGGGGAAAGGTGTCAGCGGATGCGGAGATCTGGAGCACGTCGACCCGCGCGACGCCTGCCGCGCGCACGACCCGTCGTGGGCGGTCGCGGCCGGGGACGTACTGGACCCTCAGCTGGGCCACGTCCTCCAGCAAGGCCGACAGCGCGTGCCGGAGGCGCTGCTCGGTGACGGCCGCACGTGTGGTGAACCCCCCGACGACGTTCAGCGCACCGTCGCCGGGAAAGAGCTGACTCCACACCCAGATCGGCCGTTCAGTGGAGGTCAGCTCGTCATCGGAGGCCAGGAGGGGAGCGGTCGGCGCGGAGCGCGGAGCCTGACGACGGGTGCGGTCCACCACACCGGCGATCCCGGCGACCGTGGGGTGGGCCAGGTAGTCGCGGATCGTCAGCCTGACTCCCAGCTCGCGCTCCAGGTGGGCGCTCAGCTCGAGTGCCAGGAGGGAGTGCCCGCCGCTGGCGAAGAAGTCGGTCGAGGGTGTCGCGGGCACGCGGGGCAGTACCCGCTCGAACGCCTCGGCGACCGCCTTCACCGTCGTCTCGTCCGCCGTCACCTCCACCTGTCCGTCGCCGGGGCCGGTCACCTCCAGAGACCGGTAGTCGACCTTCCCCGAGTGCAGGCGCGGCAGCTGCGGGCAGATCATCACCCGGTCGGGAACGAGGCGGACCTCCATCGTCTCGGCGATCTGCGTCAGGACCGCGTCACGGTCGAGGCTGCCGTCGGAGGGCACGACCCAGACGTGGATCAGCACCTGGCCGTCCGCCTCGTCGGCTCGAGCGGCCGCCTGCCCCACGGCGGGGAGCGCGTGGAGCACCGCCTCCACCTGGTCGAGGTTGATCCGCACACCGCGTCGTTTCACGGTCCGGTCACGCCGTCCCGACAACCGCAGACGACCGCGGTCGTCCAGATGGCCGAGATCCCCCGTCCGGAAGAGCGGGACGCCGCGAGGTGACGGAAAGGCGACGAGCGAGCCGGCCTCTTCCGACCCGTATCCGCGACACAGGTACGGAGACTCCACCACGATCTCGCCGGGGTGTCGGGCCGAGGAGCCGGTGTGGTCGTCCAACGGCTCGATGGACAGCGTCCGTCCCGCGATCGCGGCACCGACCGGGATGTCGCCCGAGTCGGCGTCCTCCGCCGTGACCTGGTGCCAGGTCAGCAGAATGCACTCCGAAGGGCCGTACTCGTTGTGCAGCCTGACCGTGGTCCCGCTGAGCTCCGCGGCGTCGAAGACCTGCCGTGCCACTCGCGGGTCCAACCGCTCGCCGGCGCACATCACCTCCGTCAGGGACGGCGGCCACGACGCCTCGGGCCGCACCGCGGCGGACGCCACCCGCCTCAGGATCGACGGCGTGGTCTCGAAGTGGGTGATGCGTTCCTCGCTCAGCCACCGCAGCACCGCGTCCCCGTCACCGCGGATGGACATCGGCGCGACAACGCCCACCGCACCACTGGCCAGGGCCGGGACCAGCTCGCAGTAGTGGGCGTCATAGGTGGGGGCCGCCCACACCGCCAGGCGGTGGCCGGGCGCGAGGCCGTACCTGGCGATGAACTCCACGCAGTACTGCTCGATCGCCGCCCGGCTCATCTCGATCAGCTTCGGTTCCGCCGTCGTGCCGGAAGTCCGGACGCAGTACGCGGCCGCCCGAGGTGTCCGCATCGCCATGCGGTCGCTGTGTTCGAGCACGGCGTGGTCGTCCCATTGCCGGGCGAGCTCACTCAGGTCCCGCCCGGTGACGGTGACCGGTTCGTTCGTCGGGTTCGCGGGTGTGGTGCGGGCGGATGAGCCGGTCAGGAGGACCACGTCGGCGCCGAACTGGTCGATGAGCTGCCGCCGCACGGCGTCGCTTTCCTGGTCATCGACGACCATGAAGGTCCGCCCCGTCCAGAAGCACGCCGCGATCAACGCGCTGACCTCGATCGACGCCGCGCCGACGATGACGACCCGTTCCGCGTGCCGTTGACCGAAGAACTCATCGCACGTGCAGGCGAGGGCACCGAGATCGGCGTAGGACAGGACGGTTCCGGTGCTGTCCACCAAAGCCGTCTCGGCCGCTCCACGACGGACGCGGTCTGCCAAGACCGTCGCCAGGGCTGCCCGTCCGTCCGCACCAGAGCTGATCATGATCGCTTCTCCCCGGTCACGCGGCGGCGTCCGTCATCGTCAGCACGAACTCGTTCATGCTGGCCGCGGACAGGAGGTCGTCCAGGGAAACGTCGTATCCGGCCTCCCGCAGTCCTCCCAGCAAGGAAAGAATCCCCAGCGAGTCGAGACCGAGACCGAACACGTCCACGGCCATGTCCGTCAGCTCGCGACCAGTCACCACGCGGAACTCCTGTTCAAGAACTTTGCGTGCCTGCATCGTCAGCCTCCTTTGTCGCATGCCCGGGGTCAGCGTGCTCTGCGGTCCAGTGCGTCCGTCACCGTGCTGATCTGTTGCTCGATGATTTCGGGATAGTCGGCCATCAGCCGTCTTAGTGCCGAATGGTCTTTCTCGTGCTTCGCGCCGAACACCGCCACGGGCAGAGCGGAATAGAAACGGAGGACCGTGCTGTACCGCTCGGCGACATGGCGTTGCCACAAGTCATCGCCGAGCAACGCGCGCAACCGCTCGGACATCAGTCTGCTGTGCTCGAACAGCGCCCGCGGGGCGTGCAGGTCGAGCCCCGGGTCATCGGGCGGCGTGCCCAAGAGCTCGTCCCGGTACGCCTCCAACGCCGCCACGCCGTACAGGCGGTCGTCCGGCATGACCAGGCCCTGCACAGCCCGGCCAGGGTTCCCGGAAGCGAGGAAGAGCTCGAGTTCGGCGACCACGAACTGCGGATCGAACCGGTAGGACGCCAGCGGGTCGAACTTGAAGAGGATGAACGCTCGCGACCACGGGTGGTCCGCGTTCGCACAGGACTCGTAGGCGGCGTCGAGCTCTCTCCAGGAAATCTGGGTCGTGTCGAACCGAATCGCCTCGTCGTAACCCAGTAGATGCGCGATCTCCGCATCACCGTCTGATCCGTGGACGAGAACGTCGTGATGACGAGCACTTCGCCCGTGCGCCGGTCGCCGCGGAACGAAGAACTCGTCGACGAACGCGTACACGTACCAACCGTCGAGGAGCTGTTCGTGCACGAACTGCGCGAAGCTGCGGCCGATCCACCGCTGCATCCACTCACGATCGGCTCTGATCGTGCGCAGGTGCGGATTGGCTGCGAAATCGCAGGAGTAGAAGCACAGCGATGGGGACTCCATCGGGTGTTCGTCGTAGGCCAGGTGTATGAAGTTCGAGAGAATCCAGTCACGGTTCTCGGGGACATGCGCCTCGACGATGGAGACCGGGTACGCATACGGCTGGTACGCCCGGATACTGGGGTTCGTCGTCACCGGCAAAATCGCGCGTTGACGCCGCACACCCTCGACGTGGTCGGCCGCTGCGCTGCTCACCGGTATTGCCCAACCGCCCACGCGCGCTCGGCCGGTCCCTCGACTCGGCTGACGGCGACCGAGTCGGACATGTACTCGAGCGGGGTGACGACGTCGTCGCGGACCGCCTCGTCCCACGCGGTCGTCGGGCCGATTCCCCACTTGAACCAAGGGGTCAGGTCGTCGACCACGATCGTGGCGCCCGGTTTGGCCAGCCGGCGGGCGTTCGCGATGTCCGCCTTCGCGCACGGGTAGTCGTGGCCCCCGTCGATGAAGACGAGGTCGAAACCATCCGAGGACGGGGGCATCTGGAAGGCCGGGACCGTCTGCGTGGAGTCGCCGTAGACGAGCTGGTGGCGATCCGGGTAACGGGAGTCGATGAACTCCTTCGCCGACTTGACGGTGGCCTCGGTGTTGATTTCGAAGGAGGTGACCTTCGCCTGGGGGGAGCTTTCGAGGAAGGCGATGCTCGAATAGCCGATGTTGAAACCCACCTCGGCTATGGAGGTGGCCTTCCGGGCTCTCGCCAGGTACATGAGGTACAGGACCTGGGCCAAGCAGCTGATTCCGTCGTCCAGTGCGTTTCCCGGCCCCTGTGCGCACTGGAAGACTTCCTCCATGAGCGCGTTGATGCGTGCTCGGTCGCTGGCTCCCGAATCGGGAAAAAGGGCGGACTTGAGTCCTGCTGAAGGCATCGACATGTCCATGTGGCAATGTTGTCTTTCTCGATCTTTTGCTGTCAACACTTCGGCTTCGACGTGCCGGGCGTGCGCTTACCGGAATTGTCCGACTGCCCACGCACGTGCGATCGGCCCGCGAATCCGGCTGACGGCGACCGCGTTGGACACGTGCTCGAGCGGGGTGACGACGTCGTCTTGGACCGCCTCGTCCCACGCGGTCGTCGGGCCGATTCCCCACTTGAACCAGGGGGTCATGCTGTTGACCACGATCGTCGCGCCCGGCTTGGCCAGCCGGCGGGCGTTCGCGATGTCCGCCTTCACCGATGGGTACTCGTGGGCGCCGTCGATGAAGACGAGGTCGAAACCATCTGATGTCGGGGGAGCTTGGAAGGCCGGTACCGTCTGCGTGGAGTCTCCGTAGATCAGCTGGTGGCGACCTGGGTAACGGGAGTCGATGAACTCCTTCGCCGACTTGGCCGGTGTCTCGTCGTGAATTTCGAAGGACGTGACCTGTGCGGCGGGTGAGCTCTCCAGGAAGGCGATGCTCGAAAAGCCGATGCTGAAACCTATCTCGGCTATGCGGGTGGCCTTCCGGGCTCTCGCCAGGTACATCAGGTACAGGAGCTGGGACAGGTTGCTGACCCGGTCGTCCAAGGTGTTCGGGGGGTCTTCTGCGCGTCGGAATACGTCTTCCATGAGCGACCGGATGCGGGATTGATCGCTGACTCCGGAATCGGAGAACAAGGCGGACTTGAGTCCTGCCGCAGGAATCGACATATCCATGGCGCAATGCTGTCCGCCGAAATCCGCCACTGTCAACGCCGTGGTGCGAGGTGCGGAACGTCGCGGTGAGTTTGTTGTCCTGCTGGCAGGACCACGAACCGCGGTACCCGGGTGAAGGGTTGCCGATCGAGCCCGCAGCAGCCTGCCGGCACGTGCGCCGGCAGGCAGAGGCCGGGAGTCGTGGTCACATCACGGAGGTGGCCTGTGCTGACTGGTCGGTGCCGGTCGGCTGCCGGCGTTCGGCGAGCAGTGCCGCGATGGCGATCAGGCCCATCAGCGCGATGGAGGCCCCCACGCCGATGACCCACCGCGGGCCGAACCACTCCGCCAGCACGCCGCTCGCGAGCATGGCGACGAGCGACACCCCGGCGTAGATGGCCCCGGTCGTGCCCACGATCCGGCCGCGCAGCGAGAGCGGCGTGCTGAGCAGCAGCCAGGTCTGCCCGCCCACCCACGAGATGGTGAAGGGAAGGCCGGAGACGACGAAGACGATCAACGCCAGCGGGAGCGACGGCCAGATCATCAGCACCACGATCGCGGCGTTGGAGACGGCGGCGCCGAGCAGGACGGGAAGGCGGTACCCCAGCCGGCGGACCACCGTGCCGATCATCGGGCCCGCGATCAGGGCCGAGACCGCGAACAAGCTGTTGACCAGGCCCATCTGCCCGGAGGTGGCACCGATCACGCCCAGCATGAGCACCGGGAACAGGGAGGACAGCGGCGCCTCCCTGATCGCGTCGAGGACTTGCAGGAGCACCAGGCCCCGGACGCGACGGCTGCGCCGGACGATCGCCAGGTACCCGTCGCCGTCGCCTTCCGTGCTTCCCGTGCCTTCCTCCGGCGCGTCGCCGGCGGTCGGCGTCTTCCGCCCTGATCCCCGCAGGAGCAGGCTGAGCAGTGTGGACAGCAGCATCAGCGCCGTCACCCCGATGACCGTCCAGCGGAAGCCGGCCCATCCCATCGTGAACCCGCCGAGCGCGGGCCCCACCAGCCTGGTGGCGTTGGAGGCGAACGAGTTCAGGCCGTTGGCCTCGACCAGGTCCTCGGCGGTGACGTAGTCGGCGATGAGGACCTGCTCGGCCGGGATGTAGAGCTGCTGGATGGCAGCCTGGGCGAACACCGCGCAGAGGAGGCCGATCGGCGAGTCGGCGACCGCGAAGACGGTCAGCAGTACCAGCACCCGCAGGAAGAGTGCGATCCGCATGATCCGCAGGGGTGTGCCCCAGCGATCTGTGACCGTCCCGGCCAGGTGCCCGAAGGCCACCCCGGCCACGGTCGGGGTGGCCGCGAGCAAGGCCGTCCAGATCGGCGAGCCGGTGAGTTGGTAGAGGTGGACGCTCAAGGCGATGCCCACGCCCGCTCCCACCAACGACGAGACCAGGTTGACGACCAGCAACATCCCGAACTGGGGATTCCTCATCAGGAACCCGAGCGGTTCGGCCCCCTTGTTGACGGGCACTGGGCCGCTCCTCTCGGAAGGGTGGCCACATCAGCCATACGCGAAGACGTAATCGTGCCCCGGGCATGACGTCAAGGTATGTCTCTCCTTTGTTGACCACGGCAGACGCCTGCGCTAGAACTGGTTGAACCAGATGGCAAAATCATCAATTCTTTCACTTCGTGAACGCGCCTGGGAAGTGATATGTCAGCCGTCAAACTCACCCTGCGATCGTCGGTGCCCGTGCATTTCTCCGCCGAGACCGCCCGGCAGGGGCCGCTGACCACAGGCCAGATCAACATTCTGAAGTGGATCAAAGATTTCGAGTCGCGAGAGGGCCAGCCGTACCCTGTCGTGACGTGTGCGGTCAGCTTGAGTGAGACGGCGAGCGTGGAAGACGTCACCGACGGTCTTGCGCTCCTGATCGCCCGTCATGAGGTGCTGCGGACGTCCTTCGTCACCGGACCGCCGCCATGTCAGCGCGTCTCCTCCGCCGGCACGGTGATGGTCGACATCTGTTCGCTGGACGACGACCGAGCCGACCAGTCTGACGTCGAGGCTGAGCTCGCCGAGCACTTGGCGAGCACAACTCCGCACCGGCCCGCGGGGGAGCGGCTGGCCGGCCACCAGCTGCGAGTCGCCCTGGCCACCAGCGCTGACGTGGTGCGGGCGGTTCTCGTCGAGTTCTCGCACATGGCGGTGGACAGGGCCGGCGCGCAGATCCTCCAGCGTGAGCTGGCTGAACTCATCAGCGATCCCGCGGCCCGGGTCGTGGGACCGCCTCGCCATCATCCGCTGGACCAGGCGGAACTCGAACGCTCCGAGCGTGAACGCGCGAAACGTCGCAGAACGCTGGAGTACTGGAGCGGCAAGCTCGCCGTGATGCCCTCACCTCTCTACCTGACGCCTTCCGCGCGGCCCGAACTCGCGCAGGCGAACGCTGACGACACGGTGGGCGTCTCCATGTCGTCACCGGCCGCCGCACTGGCCGCGCGGAGCGTGAGCGCACGCACGCGAACCAGCCGGTCCAGTGTCGTGCTTGCCGCGGTGTGCGCCGTGCTTTCCGTGCGCACCGGCTATCGCGAGATAGTGTTCCCGGTGATGCCCTCGAACCGTTTTGAGCGCCACCTCTACGACTACGTCGGCACGCTCGCCCAAACAGGAATCGCCGCCATCGACGTCGGCTTCGCGAGCTTCGACCAAGTGGTGAGAAACGCGTGGGGTGGCATGCTGAAGGGGTGCATGCACGGCGTTTACGATGCCTATGAGCTCGCAGAGATCGGCGATGGGATAGCGCACGAACGCGGTGTTTTCTTCTGCTTCGACGCCATCTACAACTGCAGTGTCGTCGAAAGCGGTGTGGCTGTGGAGGAACGTCCACCGTCACCGGAGCACCTGACCGCCTTGCTGAGCCGGACCCGGCTGCGTCACCACCCCATGCCATTCCGCCTGGCGACACCCGTCCGGTTCGACGTCTCCAAGTTGGACGACGAGGTGGAGCTGTGTGGCTGGAGTTCCGACCTCGGCCGGGTGCCGGTGGAACACCTGACGTCGTTGCTGCAGGCCGTCGAGCGTCTCCTGGTGGCGGCATCCGGTGGCGACCTCGATCACGAGGGCATCGTCGACGCCCTTCGGCTGGAGCCGGTCCGCCGGGACTCGACCTGGGTCAAGACCGATGTCCAGTGGGTCGACCTGGCTGAGGTCCAGCGACTCCTCGATGACGCGTTCGCACCGGCCGGGGCGCGTATTTTCGCGCAGGTGGCCGATGAACCGCTGGTGGCGTACGTCGAGGCCGCTGACTCCGTCCGGACGCCGGAGCAAGCTCACGCGCGGTGCATGGCCGTGCTACCGGCACACCCGTCAGCGACGACGCCGCGCCGTTACGTCGTCTGCGCGGCGGTTCCGGCCGGCGTCGACAACCCCATCGGCTGGCCGGTGATCAGCGCGGGGTCCGGGAGGAGCGGGCTGCCGGACGCTCAAAGCCAGTCCCACGAGGCGCCGCTGCGCAGTCGATAGCCGCCCTGGAGGTCCGGCGCGATGCCGGAGCCGTACCGCTGGGTGATGTCAAAGGCCTCGCCACGGGCTGCCTCCGCGGCCCGTGGATGTCCCAGACCCGTCTCCACGTGGGCCTTGAACTCGAGGAACCTGGCACGGAGCACCGGAGCCGGACCGGTCTCACCGAAGGTCGTCAGCGCTTCGCCGATCAGGGGGGCGGCGCGGTCCCAGTCCCCGACGACAACGCAGAACTCGACGAATGACAGCAGGACCCGTGCACTGTCGAGACCGCCGGCCGTGCCACGCGACAGCGTGAGCGCGGCAGACAGGGCGGCCTGCGCGGACTCGTGGTGCCCACGGCGAGTCATGAGTGAGCCGAGAGCGGCCGACGCGTGCGCCTCGCCCACCGTGTCACCGCATTCCCGCGCCCGTGCCAGCACCCTGACGAACGACTCCTCGGCGTCCCGCCAGTTCCCCGTGCGGAGGTGGAAGGTGCCGAGCCGGTGCTCGACCCGTGCGGCTGTGCGCGGCGCCTGCGTGGTGCTCTTGGCAACCGCCTGGTCGAGGAGCAGCCTGGCGTCGTCCCAGAGTCCCCTGTCCATGTGGATCTGCGCCATGTCGCCCAGCACGTCGACCTCACCCACCTGGTCACCGGCAGACCGGTGGTCGGCCAGAGCCCGCCGGTAGCCCAGCAGTGCCCGGTCGAACCGACCGGCCATTCGGTCAGCGAACGCGAGCGCACCGAGAGCCCGTGCTCGGCCGGGCACATCGCCGAGTCCCTCGTAGAGGCGGAGGGAGGACTCCAAAGTGGACGTCGCGTCTTTCACGCCGCCGTTGAGGGTCATCATCCCCAGCGAGTACAGCAACGCGGCCTCACCGCGCTCGTTGCCGGTCCGTCTGACGGCGTCGAGCGCTGTCTCGTGCGTGTACAGCCAGTCCTCGACCCGGTGATCGGACTCGAACAGCGCGACCAGGGCGACAGCCAGCCCCCAGCACACCTCGTCCAGCCCGAGATGAGCTGCTTGCGACACGGCGAGAACCAGTGCCGCGCTCTCCAGCCGGAGCCAGCCGAGCGGGTCCACCAGGAGTTGATCGCGCACACCGGCCGGCAGCGTCCACGACCGCGCGGCACAGCGTGGCCCGTCACTGCCGTGGACGCGGCGGTGAGCGTCGACGGCCAGAGAGAGCCAGCAGTGCGACAGCCGGGACAGTGCCGCACGGCGCTCGCTCGGCACCTCGTCCACGGCCAGCCGCTCCAGGGAGAAGATGCGCACCAGGGCGTGCAGCCGGAACCGGTATCGGCCCGTGTCGTCCGCCTTCACCTCGACGAGGCGAGCCGCGGCGAGCTCGTCGAGGAGGTCGGCCGCGGAATCACCGTCGGCATCGAGCAACGGAGCGCACACCCAGGACGCGAAGTCCACCGGGCCGAGGAGCCCGAGCCTGGTGAACAGCTGCCGCGCACCCCGGCTGAGGCCGCTGTAAGAGGAAGCGATCGTCGCCCGGACGCTCATGTCGCCGAGGGTCAGCTCGTCAAGTCGCCGGGTTTCGTCCTTCAGGCGGGAGACCATCTGCCTGATGCTCCGGTGCGGCCACTTCACGAGCTTGGCGGCCACGATCCGGACGGCAAGTGGCAGGCACTCGCACAGCCTGACCAGTTCGAGTGCCATGTCGGACTCGGCGGCCACGCGCTCGGGGCGGACCATCTTGCCGAGCAGTTCGACGCAGGCCGCCTCATCCAGGTTCTCGACGTGAACGTGCACGGCGCCGGGCAGGCTGGTGAGGGGGTAGCGACTCGTGACGATCACACAGCAGTTGGCGTTTCCCGGCATCAGCGTCGTGACGATGGCCGCGCTGTCGGCGTCGTCGAGCAGGAGCAGGACCTTGCGGTCGCCGAGCCAGCTGCGGTAGACGGCCTTCCGGTGTTCGAGGTCCTCAGGAAGTGCCGCGGGGTGGAAGCCGAGTGAGCCGAGCAGCTTGGCCAGCACGTCCAGCGGGTCGCTGCGATGGCCGTCGCCGCCGGGGAGCTGAACGAAGATCGCGCCTTCGTCGTACAGGTGGTGGACGGCGTGCGCCACGTGAAGGGCCAGGGTCGTCTTGCCGACGCCTCCGTTGCCGTTGAGGCACACGACAGGCATGTATCGCCTGCCTTCCGCGGAACCCGATCCGGAAAGCTTCGCGACGATGGCGTCGACCACTTCCTCCCGGCCGGTGAAGTCGGCGACAGTCGGCGGGAGCTGCCGGGGGACGATGGCGTGAAAGTTGCCGGTGGTTTTCGGGCCAGAAGCAGTCCGGGGTGTGACCGACAGCGGATCGACCCGTCTCAGGAAGGACTTGTGCAGCCTGTGCAGCCGGTCGGATGGCTCCAGTCCGAGTTCTTCCCTGAGGGTGTCCCTGATTTCTTGGAACGACTCAAGGGCGTCCGCTTGCCGGTCAGACCGGTGCAGGGCGACCATGTGGAGCGCTCTCAGTGACTCGCGCAGCGGGTGAGCCCGGACGAGCTCACTCAACTCGGCGACGAGCTCGTGATGCCTGTCGAGTTCGAACTCCAGCTCGATGCACTCCTCGGTGGTCCTGATCTGTTCTTCTTCAAGCCGGATCGCCATTGTTCTGACCACCGCGCTCTCGACGTCCGCGGCCACCGCCGGGCCGCGCCAGAGCGCGAGCGCGGCACGCAGCTCAGCTGCCGCGTCCCTGATCTTCCCGGCGGCAGCCAGCTCTCGGCCGGAACTGACCATCCGGCGGAACGCGGTGGAGTCGAGCGAACCCGCGGGAAGATGGATCGTGTAGCCCATCAGGCTGGTGGCGATCGCATGGTCGTCACCGAATTTTCGCAGCTCACGCCGCAAAGCGGAGATGCAGGTGTGGATCTGCCCCTTGGCGGTGACGGGTGGATCCTCTCCCCATATCCCCTCGGTGATCCGGTCGAGCGATACGAGGCTTCCTTCCTGCATGAGGAGCATCGCCAACACGGTTCGCTGGCGGCCGTTCGGAAACTGCAAAGAAATTTGGCCGAGGGAGACGTCGAGCGAACCGAGGATCCTGAAATGCATGACACGAAGCCATTTCGACGTGATGGACGCGAGGTGGAGGGTCCGCGTCGTGGCGGACGATCCCGTGGTCGCTCGACAGGCGCGAGGCCCCGTTGGTCGTGGTCCGTCAGCGGGCGGTGGAGCACGGGGACCATCGCCGACGCGGTACCCAGACGGCGTCCACCGGACGTTCGACGGACACCACGCGGTCGGGTTCGAGTGACGACCCGGAGAGGATCATCCTCTGTCGAGGCGCGAACGACGGTCGGTCGACCGCGCTGATGACCTCCGGTGGGCCAGGAATGCGGAACCGCATAGGCTGCTCCTTCTCACCGCAAATTCCGGCCAACACCCGGGTTACGCCGTTCGGCGTGCCGCGTTCACTCTGAATGGTTCACGGGATACCCGGACGCGGTTCGCAGGCCGAACGAAAACGGGAGTGGCCGATAGCGATGCAGTAGGTCGGCGGCATGATCGCGTTCCTCTCATCGGCGCAACATCAGTGAATTATCATCATCCGTCGGTACGCTCACTTTCGTGAATGTCGGACAGCTACGGGCACTCGAACAGTGCGGCGCAGGTGAATGCGCGCTGTCCGCGGGAAAGGGCGGACGGCGGCGGACACACCGGAGGCCCCGAGTTGGCCACTGACTTCGCCCCGCAGCTCCTGCGGCGATTGTGTGATGATCTTCGGCGTCTGCGGACGCAGGCAGGCGGACCGAGTCTGCGGGTCCTGGAGGTGCAGCTCGGCCGGGGCAGGAGCCAGCTCGCGACGGTGCTGAACGGCCAGGTTCGGCGACTTCCAGACTGGGAACTGGTCAAGGGCTTGGTCACCAACTGCCACCGGTACGCCGACGAGAACGGCCGACTGGACCGGCTGTCGGTGGCAACCGGCATCGAAGAGCACTGGCGCCCCCGGTACACCCTGCTGGAGTACGCCTTCGGCGAGAAGTCCGCCGCACCAGTGAATCCCCACGGCGGCGGTGCCGACCACCCTGGCGGGATGCCGGTTCCCCGACAGCTTCCGTTGGCGGTGCGCCACTTCACGGGTCGCGCCCGCGAGCTGACGACGCTGGACGCCCTGGCCGAGACGACTGCCCGCGCGGGCACGGTGGTGATCGTCGCCATCAGTGGCACGGCGGGGGTCGGCAAGACCACGTTGGCCGTGTGCTGGGCGCACCGGGTGGCCGGCCGGTTCCGTGACGGGCAGTTGTACGTGGACCTGCGTGGCTTCGACCCCGGCGGCCGGGCGGTGGACCCGGCCGAGGCGGTCCGCCGTTTCCTCGACGCCCTGGAGGTGCCGCCGAGCCGCATTCCCGCCGATCTGGACGCCCAGACAGCGCTGTACCGCAGTCTGCTCGCCGACAAGCGCATGTTGATCGTGCTGGACAACGCCCGCGACGCCGTCCAGGTACGTCCGCTGCTGCCGGCCGCCCCCGGCTGTCTGGTCCTGATCACCAGTCGCAACCGGCTCTCCAGCCTGGTTGCCGCCGAGGGAGCGCACCCGCTCACGCTCGACCTGTTCACCACCTCGGAGGCCCAGGACGCGCTGACTGATCGGCTCGGCCTCGACCGGGTCACCGCCGAGCCCGCAGCGGTCGACGAGATCGTCGGCCGCTGCGCGCGGCTACCACTGGCACTGGCCGTGGTCGCCGCCCGCGCGGCGATGGACCCGGAGCTGCCGCTGGCGGCCGTGGTCTGGGAACTGGCCGGCGCACCGGGCCGGTCGGACGTCTTCGAGGACGGCGACCCACAGGCCGACGTCCGGGCAGCGTTCTCCTGGTCCTACCAGGCACTGACCCCACCGGCGGCCCGGCTGTTCCGGCTCCTCAGCCTCCACCCCGGCCCGGACGTCACCGTCGCGGCCGCAGCCAGCCTCGCCGCCGTCTCCCTCCCGGAAGCGCGGGCGTCGCTGCTCGAACTGACCTCGGCGAGCCTCATCGCCAAGCGTCATCCCGATCGGCACACCTGGCACGACCTGATGCGTGACTACGCCGCACACCTGGCCCGGTCCACCGAACCCGAACCGGACCGCCGGGCCGCCGTCGGCCGGATCTTCGACCACTACCTGCACACGGCGTGCAACGCCAACCAGGTGCTGGACCCCGCCACGGACCACACCGAACCGGCCCCACCGGCCGGGGGAACCGTGCCGGAGCAGTTCACCGACTACCAGCGCGCACTCGACTGGTTCACCAGCGAACGCGCCGTCCTGCTCAACATCATCGAACACGCCACCACCGGCCGGGAGGCACAGGTCGGACAACTCGCCCAGGCGATCGCGGTCTTCCTGGACCGCCGGGGGCACTGGCACGACGGGTTGGTGATCTGGCGGACCGCGATCGCGGCCGCGGCTCGATTGGCCGATCGGGTCATGGAGGCGCGCGCCCACTGCCAGCTCGGCCGCGCGTACACGCGGTTGTACCGGTTCGACGACGCCGACAACCAGCTCCACCGTGGCCTGGACCTCGCCGTCCAAGCCGGTGACCGCACCGAACAGGCGCACATCCACAACACCTTGTCCATCATGTGGGAGCGGTGGGGCGACCCGAAGCAGGCTCTCCGACACGACCACCAAGCCCTTGACCTGTACCGCGAAACCGGCCACCGGCTCGGACAGGCCAGGTGCTACAACGCGATCGGCTGGCACCTCACGCTGCTCCGCGACCACGACCTGGCCCTGGCCTACTGCGAAAGAGCCCTCGTCCTCCTGCGAGAGCACAACGACCGGGCCGGTCAGGGCCTGGCACTGGACAGCCTCGGCCACATCCACCACCACCTCGGCCAGCACGCCCAGGCCGTCGTCTGCTACGAGCAGGCGCTGGAGGTGCACCGGGAGCTGGGCGACCAGTTCGGCGAAGCGGAAGCACTCGAGCACCTCGGCGACGTCCAGCACTACATGGGCGACAGCAGCCAGGCCTTCCGGTCGTGGCACAAGGCCCTCGAACTGCTCACCGGCCTCGATCACCCCAGCGCCGACAACGTCAAGGCCAAAGTCGCCGCCCATGGCGTCGGATCCACGTCGCGACATTCGACGGCGTGCCCTCCGGCCGCGTCCGGTGAGGGGTGAGGTGTAGCCATGTACGCCCGTGGCGACTGACGCACTCACGGGTGTCGGCGTGCGGTAGTCGGACCCACGGCGGTGAAAAGGGGCGGGAAGGCCGTTGTGCAGATGGCCTTCCCGCCCGGTCTCCTGTCTGATCCGGGGACGTTCAGCCCCGCGCGGGTGAGATCAGAGGCCGCCGGTGTCCTCGTCGGACGTCCGGCCGGTCGTCGGGGGGTCGAACCGCAGTTCACCGTCGATGAGGTCGAAGAGCTCCTCGTCAGTGGCGACGTCGAGTTCGAGGCCGGGCGACGTGGCCTCCCGCCCGCCGAGACGGACGAGCAGTTCCTGCAGGTGCTTGATGACGTCCGGCACGAGGTCTGGATCAGCGGTCATCGCCGGCTCGAGCCGGTCCAGCACCGCCAGGACGTCCTCGTCCTCGTCGCGCAGCTCGTCGTGCAGGTGGCGGGCGAGCGCCTCGGCGTCCGGGTGTTCGAACACGAGCGTCCTGGACAGGGTCAGGCCGGTCGCGGTCGCGAGCCTGGTGCGCAGCTCGACGGACATGAGGGAGTCGAAACCGAGGTCCCGCAACGCCTGGTCGGACGGGATCGACTCCGGGTCGCTCTGGCCCCGGACGGCCGCGGCCTCGCTCTTCACCAGGTCCAGCAGGCGACTGCGGCGCTTGTCCGCGGGCAGGGCCGCCAACTCGTCGCGCAAGGTCACGTCACCCGAGCCGTCCACTTCGGACACGACCACGAACTCGTCGAAGAGGTGGCGCTCGCGGGCCGAGGAGAACAGCGACGCGAACTTGTCGCGGTCGAGGTCCGCCACGGTGAGCGCCGACTCACCGGCGGAGAGGGCCTCGTGCAGGGCCCGCAGAGCCAGTTCCGGTGCCAGCGCGCGCATTCCGGAACGGCTGAGCTTGGTCGCGAGCGTGTCGTCCGCGCCCATGCCGTCGCCGGCCCACATGCCCCACGCGACGGACGTCACGCGGTGGCCGTCGGCGCGCAGGCGATCCGCCAGCGCGTCGAGGCAGGCGTTGGCCGCGGCGTACGCACCCTGGCCGTTGCCGCCCCACACTCCGGCCGCGGAGGAGAACAAGACCGCTTCCTCGATCTGACCGGTGACGAGCAGGTCCTCCACCACCTGGGCGCCGGTGACCTTGGCCGCGAGCACGGTGGCGAGGTCCTGGCCGGACGTCTCGGTCAACGGCCGGGTCACGTTGACCCCGGCCGCGTGCACCACGGTGTGCACCGGCTGGCCCTGAGCCGCGAGTGAGGAGACCAGCTCCCCGACGGCGGTGCTGTCCGTGACGTCGCACGCCGCGGACGTCAGGCGGACGCCCTGCGCGGCGAGGTCCGCGTGCAGTTCTTCCTGCGCCGCACCTCGCCTGCTGGCCAGCACGACGTGCTCGGCACCTTCGGCCGCCAGCCAGCGGGTCAGGTGCGCACCCAGCGCGCCGGTGCCGCCGGTGATGAGGACGGTGCCCTCGGGGCGCCAGCGGCGGGCGGGGTTCCGGCGTGCCGCAGGCGCGGGAACGACCCGTCGCACCAGCACGTCCTCGTCGCGCACCGCGAACTGGTCCTCGCCGGCCGGATCGGCCAGCACGCCGAGCAGGCGGTCGACCGCACGGGCACCGGGGGTGGAGGGCAGGTCGGCGAGACCGCCCCACGACCCGGGTTGTTCCAGTGCCGCCACCTGGCCGAGGCCCCACACCTGCGCCTGCACGGGGTTGCGCACCGGGTCGCCGGCGGAGGTGCCCACCGCCTGCTCGGTGAGCAGCCAGACGGGAATGCCCAGGTCGCCGGTCGCGGTGAGGAGCGCCAGCGTCGAGCTGAGCCCGGTGGAGACGCCCGACTCCTGGTGTTCGGCCAGGCCGAGCAGGGAGACGATCCCGTTGACGCGACCGACCGCGGACAGTCGTGCGGCGAGGTCGTGGTGGTCGTCGGCCAGCAGCTGGTGCACCCGCGCGCCGGAGTCGATCAGACCGGAGGTCAGTGCGCGCACCCAGGCCTGGCCGTGCTCGGGGTGGGCCACGACCAGCCAGGTGCCGGTGGGCCGGGCGGCGGAGACGGCCGGGACGGGGTTCCAGGCCACCCGGTAGCGCCAGTCGTTCGTTGCGGGTGCGGCGGCGTTCTGCCGCACCGCCTCCGCCCAGTAGCGCTCGCGCTGGAACGGGTACGTCGGCAGGTCGATCATCGGTGTCCGCGCGACGCCACCCACGCGTGCCCAGTCCACCGCGAGGCCGCGGACGTGAGCGGAGGCGACCGCCGTGACGGCCGTGCGGGCTTCCGGGCGGTCGCGGCGCAGCAACGGCGCGAACAGGCAGTCGTCCGCCGAAGCCAGACCCGCGGAACCGAGCGCGGTGAGCACCGCGTCAGGACCCAGTTCCAGGAACGTGCGAACGCCTTCGGCGGCGAGGGTCGTGACGGCGTCGTGGAAGCGCACCGCGTTCGCGGCGTGCCGCACCCAGTACTCCGCCGAGCGCAGGTCGTCTCCGGTGATCAGCTGACCGGTCACCGTCGACACCACCGCGACGCGTGCGGGGGAGTAGGTCAGCTCCTCCGCCACGCGCCGGAACTCGTCGAGCATCGGCTGCATCAGCGGGGAGTGGAACGCGTGGCTCACGGCCAGGCGCTTGGGCGAACCGAAGTGCCGCGCCACGGCCAGAACCGCGTCCTCGGCGCCGGACAGCACCAGCGACTCAGGGCCGTTGATCGCCGCGATCGCCACGTCGCCGTCGAGCAGTGGAGCGACGTCGGCCTCCGCGGCACGGACCGCGACCATGACGCCACCGGCGGGCAGTGCCTGCATGAGGCGGCCGCGTGCGGTCACCAGCCGACAGGCGTCCGGCAGGGACAGCACTCCGGCGACGTGCGCCGCGGCGATCTCGCCGATCGAGTGGCCGGCGAGGAAGTCGGGGGTCACTCCCCAGTCGGCCAGCAGGCGGTGCAACGCCACCTCGACGGCGAACAGCGCGGGCTGCGCGAACTCCGTGTGGCTCAGCCGGTCCGGGTCCTCCGCGATGATCCGCGGCAGCTCCGGGTCGAGGTGGGAGAAGCACTCCGTCAGGGCCTCGGCGAACACCGGGTACGCCTGCGCCAGCGCGACCCCCATGCCGATCCGCTGGCTTCCCTGCCCGGAGAACAGGAACGCGGTGCCGCCGGTCGTCGTGTGACCGCGCACGACGCCTTCCGCCGACCGGCCGGCGCCGAGTGCCGAGAGGGCCGACAGCACCTCGGTGCGGTCCTCGCCCAGAACGACGGCGCGTTCCCGCAGCGCCGTCCTGCTGTGGTCCAGTGCCGCGCCGATGAGTGCGGGGGAGACGTCGGCACGACTGCTCGCGAACTCGTGCAGCTGCGTCGCCTGGGCCCGCAGGGCGGCGGCGGTCGCGCCGGACAACGGCCAGGCGGTCACCGCCGGGACGTCCACTTCGGACAACGCGGGTGTGGCGCCTGCTTCCTCGATGATGACGTGGGCATTGGTGCCGCTGATGCCGAACGCCGAGACAGCCGCACGACGCGGTGATCCACCGGCGGGCCATGCCGTCGTCTCGCCGAGGAGCCGCAGCGACCCGGCCGACCAGTCGACGTGCGTGGTCGGTTCGGCTGCGTGCAGCGTGCGCGGGAGCGTCCCGTTGCGCAGGGCCAGCACCATCTTGATCATGCCGGCGACGCCGGCCGCCGCCTGGGCGTGGCCGATGTTGGACTTCAACGAGCCCAGCCACACCGGGTTCTCGGAGGACCGGGCGCTGCCGTAGGTCTCCAGCAGCGCCTGCGCCTCGATGGGATCACCCAGCACCGTGCCGGTGCCGTGGGCCTCGACAACGTCGACGTCGTGGGCGGTGAGCCCGGCGGAGAACAACGCCTCCTGCACGACCTCGACCTGCGCGCGGCCGTTGGGCGCGGTGAGTCCGTTGCTGGCGCCGTCGGAGTTGATGGCGCTGCCACGCAGCACCGCGAGCACCGGGTGCCCGTTGCGCCGGGCGTCGGACAGCCGCTCCAGCAGCACCAGGCCGGCGCCCTCACCCCAGGCGGTGCCGTCGGCGTTCGCGGAGAAGGGCTTGCAGCGGCCGTCCGGCGCGAGCCCGCCCTGCTTCTCGAACTCCACGAACATGCCGGGGGTGGCCATGACTGTCGCGCCACCGGCGAGGGCGAGCGTGCACTCGCCTGCCTGGATCGACCGCGCGGCCGTGTGCACCGCCACCAGCGACGAGGAGCACGCGGTGTCCAGCGTGATGGCGGGCCCGCGCAGCCCGAACGCGTAGGAGATGCGGCCAGAGGCCACGCTCGCGGCCCCGCCCGTCAGCAGGTGACCGGCGAGTTCCTCGGACGGCGCGTGCATGCGGGGCCCGTAGTCCTGCGCCATCATTCCGGCGAAGACACCGGTCCGGCTGCCGCGCAACGACGACGCGTCGAGGCCCGCGCGTTCGAAGACCTCCCAGGCCAGTTCCAGCAGCAGGCGCTGCTGGGGGTCCATCGCGGCCGCTTCACGCGGTGAGATGCCGAACAGGTCGGCGTCGAAGTCGCCGGCGCCGTGCAGGAAGCCGCCGCGTGCGGTGGCGATCCGCACCGGGTGGTCCAGGTCCCAGCCGCGGTTGCCGGGGAGCTCGCTCGTCAGGTCGGCTCCCTCGACGAGCAGCTGCCACAGCTGTTCCGGGGAGTCGGCGCCAGGCAGCCTGCACGCCATCGCGACGATCGCGATCGGGTCGTCGTCCTGGGCGTTGCCGGCGTCGGGAGCCGTGATGGCGGCGGGAGCGGTGTCACCGCCGAGCCGGACGCGCAGCGCCTCGGCCAGCCGGGACGGGCTGGGGTGGTCGTAGACCGCCCCGGAGGGCAGCTTCGCGCCGGTGGCGTCGTTGAGCCGGCCGCGCAGCTCGACGGCCATGCGCGAGTCCAGACCCATCTCCTTGAAGGTGAGGTCCGGGTCGACGGCGGCGGCGTCGGCGTGTCCGAGCACGATCGCGGTGTGCGCCAGGACGAGCCGGAGCAGTTGCCGCCCGTTCGCCGAGGGCGTCTGCGCAACGCTCTCCTCCTGCTCGGCGACGACCGCCGCGGGAGCTGCCGGTGCCGGACGGGCACCGGTGGCCGGAAGCCAGAACGGCCGCCGCTGGAACGGGTAGGTGGGCAGCCGCAGTCGCGCGCAGGTCCTGGGGGAGAGGGCCTGGTGCCAGTCGACGGCGACTCCGCTGGTGTGCAACGAAGCCGCGGAGCTCAGCACGCGCGCCCAGTCACCGTCGTCGCGCCGCAGGGTCTCGACGACGACCGGGTCGGCGCCGGCCGCTTCGGCGGTTTCCGCGACCGCGCCGGTGAGGACCGGGTGCGGGCTGATCTCCACGAAGACGGAGTGGCCTTCGTCGAGCAGGGTCGCGACGGTGGGGGCCAGGAGAACGGCCTGACGCAGGTTGTCGTACCAGTAGCCGGGGTCGAGCGGCCGCGAGACCGGTTCGCCGGTGACGGTGGAGTAGAACGCGATGTCCGGTTCCCTGGCGGTGATGTCGCCCAGGTCGGTCAGCAGTTGCTCGCGCACGGCTTCGACGGCGGCGCAGTGGGAGGCGTAGTCGACGGCGATGCGACGCGCCCGGCCACCCTCGTTCTGGCACAGGGCCACGAACGACTCGACGTCCTCGATGGGGCCGCACACGACGGTGGAGGTCGGGCTGTTGATCGCGGCGACCTCGAGCCGTTCCGTCAGCCGGGAGCGGACCTCCGCCTCGGACAGCGCCACCACGGCCATCGTGCCGGTACCGGCGAGCACCTGGAGAGCGCGGGACCGCAGGGCCACGACCTTGGCCGCGTCCTCGAGGGTGAGCGCACCCGCCACGCAGGCAGCCGCGATCTCACCCTGGGAGTGGCCGACGACCGCGTCGGGACGCACGCCGAGGGACTGCCACAGGGCGGCCAGCGACACCATGACCGCGAAGAGAGCGGGCTGGACCACGTCGACGCGGTCGAGCCCTTCGCCGTCCTTCAGCACATCGTGCAGCGACCAGTCGGTGAACGGGGCCAGCGCCCGCGCGCACTCGTCGATCCGGTCGCGGAAGACGGGGGAGGACTCCAGGAGTGCGGCCGCCATGCCGATCCACTGAGAGCCCTGGCCGGGGAAGACGAAGACGGTCTTGCCGGGTGTGCGGGCCTGGCCCTGGACGGTGCGCCCGTCGGGCAGTCCGTCCGCGATCGCGTGCAGCGACCGCAGCAGGTCCTCGCGGGTGGCGGCGATCGTGACGGCGCGGTGCCGGAAGGGCGTCCGGGTGGTGACGGTCGCGTGGGCGAGGTCGGCGAGGTCGACGTCCGGCGCGGCGTCGAGGTGGGCGGCGAGCTGGGCGGCCTGGGCGTGCAGAGCCTGCTCGGTGCGGCCCGACAGCAGAACCGGCACGGCGCCGACCTGCTCGGCGCTGACCTGCTCGGCGCTGACCTGCTCGGCGGAGGGCTGCGGCGGAACGGCCGCAGGCGCTGAGGCGAGCACGACGTGGCAGTTCGTCCCGCCCATGCCGAACGAGCTGACGCCGGCCAGGCGGGTGTCGCTCTCCGGCCAGGGTTCGGTGGAGGTGACCACCCGCAGGCCCAGTTCGGTGAGCGGGATGTCCGGGTTGGGCCGGTCGTGGTTCAGGCTGCGCGGGATCACGCCGTGTTCCACGCTCAGGGCGGTCTTGATGAGACCGAGGATCCCGCCGGCGCCTTCGAGGTGACCGATGTTGGTCTTGACCGAACCGACGGGCAGGGGCTCGGCTCCCGCGCGGACCGCGCCCAGCGCCGCCGCCTCCAGCGGGTCACCGACCGGAGTGCCGGAACCGTGCAGCTCGACGTACTGGAGGTCGCCGGGCGCCACGCCGGCGTCGGCGCAGGCGGCTCGCACGACCTCGGCTTGAGCCTCGGCACTCGGCACGGTGAGGCCGTCGGTGGACCCGTCGTTGTTGACCGCGCCACCCAGGAGCACGCAGTGCACCGGGTCGCCGTCCGCGAGCGCACGCTCCAGCGGCTTGAGCACGACCACCCCGGCACCCTCCCCGCGGACGAAGCCGTTGGCCCGCTCGTCGAAGGTGAAGCACCGGCCGTCGTCGGACAGCCCGCCGAAGCGCGACGCGGTGACGGCACCGGCGCGCAGCAGGTTCAGGTTCACACCGGCGACGATCGCCAGCTCGGACTCGCCGGAGCGCACGCTGGTCGCGGCCAGGTGCGTCGCGACCAGGGAGGACGACTGGGCGGTGTCGACGGTCATGCTCGGACCGCGCAGGCCCAGGGCGTAGGAGACGCGGTTGGCGATGACGGCCCGCTGGGTCCCGGTCATGGTGGTGCCGGAGATGGTGTCCTCGTCCGCGTGGCTCAGGATCGCGTAGTCGTCGCGCAGCGCGCCGACGAACACACCGACGTTCCTGCCGCTCAGCGTCGCGGGCACGATGCCCGCGTCCTCCAGCGCCGTCCAGGACAGTTCGAGGACGAGGCGCTGCTGGGGGTCCATCGCGGCGGCCTCGCGCGGAGAGATCCCGAAGAACTCGGCGTCGAAACCCGCGACGTCGTCCACGAAACCGCCGAACCGCGCGTCCTGCGGTGCGGTCGTGGCGTCCCAGCGGTCGGACGGCACGGCGGAGATGGCGCTCTCACCGGAATGGAGCAGTCGCCAGAAATCCTGGAGATCACGAGCGCCGGGTGCTCGGCACGCCATTCCCACAACGGCGATGGCGTCGCGCGGGTGGAGCTGACCGGCGTTCATCAATTGACCCCCGTGGATCGATCGGCAGCGGTGTGAATCGATGAAAGACCACCGCGGGCCGCCAATGCGAATGACTGTTCCGGTTTTCGGAACTCCTCGTCGACGGGTCGCTGAGCAGGGATTCCACTGTGTCGGGCGTCTCATCGCAGGCGTACCGGAAAACGGAACGCGCCCTCGGGTGGAGTCCGCTCGGCCTCTAACTTCGGTGAGGCACACCCTGCAGTCGCTGCGAAACGCGCCGCCGCTCGAGTCGAGTGAACGCGCCCCGGCTCGCAGATTCGCAGTGACGTCGGGACCGCGGACCTCGTCCTCTCGGACCCGTTCGGGTTTCACGAAGCGCAGTTCGAGCAGAAGAAGGGTGATATCCGATTACCGACGAGAACAAGCTCCGCGACTACCTCAAGCGGGCGACCACGAACCTCCAGCAGGCGCGCGAGCAGCTCAAGGCCGCCGAGAACCGCAACCACGAGCCGATCGCGATCATCGGCATGGCCTGCCGCTACCCCGGTGACGTCACCACGCCGGAGGCGTTGTGGGAGCTCGTGCGCGAGGGCCGTGACGCGATCAGCGAGTTCCCCGCCGACCGCGGGTGGGATGTCGGCTACGACCCCGACGGCGAGACGCCCGGCACGACCAGCACCCGCCGCGGCGGCTTCCTGGCCGACGCGGCCGGCTTCGACGCCGACTTCTTCGGCATCAGCCCCCGCGAGGCCCTCGGGATGGACCCCCAGCAGAGGCTGCTGGTCGAGGTCGCCTGGGAGGCGCTCGAACGCGCGGGGCTCGTCCCCCAGAAGCTGCGGGGCAGCGAGACCGGTGTGTTCGTGGGCGCGGTCCACAACGACTACGAGTCCCTGCTCCGCGGTGTGCAGGAGACCGAGGGGTACCTGCTCACCGGCAACGCCGGCAGTGTCGCGTCCGGTCGCATCTCCTACACGCTCGGCCTGCGCGGCCCGGCCATGACCATCGACACCGCCTGCTCCTCGTCCCTCGTCGCCATCCACGAGGCCACGAACTCCCTGCGCTCGGGTGAGTGCGGACTCGCGCTGGCGGGCGGTGCCACGGTGATCTCCACGCCGGGCACCTTCGTCGAGTTCAGCAGGCAGCGCGGCCTCGCCGCCGACGGCCGCTGCAAGTCCTTCGCCGCGGGGGCCGATGGCACCGGGTGGAGCGAGGGCGCCGGCGTCGTCGTGCTGGAACGGCTCAGCGACGCCATCGCCAACGGCCACTTCGTGCACGCGGTCATCCGCGGTTCCGCGATCAACTCCGACGGCGCCAGCAACGGTCTCACCGCGCCCAGCGGTCCCGCCCAGGAGGCGGTCATCCGCCAGGCGTGCGCGAACGCCAGGCTGACCACGGCGGACGTGGACGTCGTGGAGGCGCACGGCACCGGCACGACGCTCGGTGACCCCATCGAGGCACGCGCACTGGCGGCCACCTACGGCAAGCGCCGCGAGCAGCCGTTGTGGCTGGGTTCGCTCAAGTCCAACATCGGCCACTCCCAGGCAGCCGCGGGCGTCGGTGGTGTCATCAAGATGGTGCAGGCGCTGCGCAACAGCGAGATTCCCCGCACGCTGCACGTCGACCGGCCGACGCCGGACGTCGACTGGTCCGGGATGTCGCTGCTCACCGGCAACGTGGCGTGGCCGAAGCTCGAACGGCCGCGTCGTGCCGCTGTCTCGTCGTTCGGCATCAGCGGCACCAACGCCCACCTGATCCTCGAAGAGGCACCCGAGCAGACCCGGCCCACCGCGGAGACGACGCTTCCCGCCGTGCCGTTCGTCCTGTCGGCCAAGACCGACGACGCGGTGCAGGCGCAGGCCGACCAGCTCCGCGCGTTCCTGACCGGCCATCCTGAAGCCGGGCTCGCCGACGTCGCCGCCGCGCTGGCCACCACGCGCACGCACTTCGCCCGCCGAGCCGGCTTCGCGGCCGCCACCGCGGAGGAGGCCGTGGACAACCTGACCCGCCTCGTGCCGTCCGGCCGTGACGGGAAGCTGGCGTTCCTGTTCTCCGGACAAGGTTCCCAGCGCCTGGGCATGGGCGCCGGCCTCTACGACACCTTCCCCGTCTTCGCCAAGGCGCTCGACGAGGTCTGCGCGCTGCTCGACGTCGACGTCAAGGCCGTGATGTTCGGCGACGACGCTGACCTGCTGAACCAGACGGGCTTCACCCAGCCCGCGCTGTTCGCGTTCGAGACGGCTCTGCACCGGCTGTTCGAGGACCTCGGCGTGGTCCCCGACCACGTCATGGGCCACTCGATCGGCGAGATCACGGCCGCCCACGTGTCGGGCGTGCTGTCGCTGACCGACGCCTGCAGGCTCGTCTCCGCTCGTGCGCGGCTCATGCAGTCCCTGCCCGCCGGCGGTGCGATGCTCGCCGTGCAGGCCGCCGAGGACGAGATCGACCTGACGGGTCTGGAGGACCAGGTCTCGATCGCCGCGGTCAACGGTGAGCGCGCGATCGTGCTCGCCGGCGCCGAGGACGCGGTCGCTCGCCTGGAGGAGAGGTATCGCGCCGACGGCCGCCGGACGACCCGGTTGAAGGTCAGCCACGCCTTCCACTCGCCGCTGATGGACCCCGTGCTCGACGAGTTCGCGGACGCCGTGCGCACCATCGAGCACTCCGCTCCGGTCATTCCGTTCGTCTCCAACGTCACCGGCCGTCCCGTCACCGCCGAAGAACTGGCGGACCCGCGCTACTGGGTCCGGCACGCCCGCGGTGCCGTGCGGTTCGACGACGGTGTTCGCTGGCTCGCCGCCAACGGCGTCACCACCTTCGTGGAGGTCGGGCCGACCGCGGTGCTGATGCCGCTCGCCGCCCGAGCCACGGGTGGCACGGTCATCGCCACCGGCATGCGGGCGCGCACCGAGGACGTCGGCGTGATCGAGGCGCTGGCCCGGATCCACGGGCACGGGCACGACGTGGCCTGGGACCGGTTCTTCCCGGCGCGTTCGACCGTGCCGCAGGGCTTGCCGGTCTACCCCTTCCGGCACCAGCGCTTCTGGCCTGCCGCGCAGGCGCCCCTCGGTGCCGCCGCCACCTTCGGTCAGGACGCGTCCGACCACCCGCTGGTGCGCAGCATCGTCGAGCTGCCGGACGGCACGACCGTGTTCACCGGTGTGCTGGCCGTCGACATCCCCAGCTGGCTGCCGGACCACTGCGTGCACGGCAAGCCGATCCTGCCCGGCACCACGTTCGTCGACATGACCCTGTGGGCCGGCCGTCAGCTCGGCTGCAACCGCATCGACGAGATCAACCACCACGTGTTCGTCTCGGGCGAGCCGGGCCGCGTCCGCCAGCTGCGACTGGTGGTCGAGGCCGCCGACGAGGCCGGTCTGCGCGCCTTCACCGTGCACTCCCGGTTCACCGATGAGGCGCACGGCGAGTGGATCCACCACGCCACCGGCGCGCTCGCGGCCGACGCCGCGACCCCGAGGCCGTTCGAGGTCCAGTGGCCGCCGGCTGACGCCGAGGTCATCCCGATCGAGGGTTTCTACGAGCGGCTCGCCGACGCCGGACTCGGCTACGGGCCCTACTTCACCGGCATCCGGGCCGGCTGGCAGGGCGACGGCGTCCGGTACGCCGAGGTCTCCCTGCACGAAGGCGCGGACCTGAGCACCTACGGGATCCACCCGGCGTTGCTCGACGCCACGCTGCAGCTCGCCGCCGTCGGCTCGGAGCCCGGCAGCGAGTACCAGGTGCGCGTGCCCTTCGCCTGGTCGGGCGTCACGCTGCACACCACCGGGGTCGACTCGGTGCGCGTGCGACTGACCCAGCAAGGCATCGACACCATGGCCATCGACATCACCGATCCGAACGGCACCCCGGTCGCGACGGTCGACTCGATCACCCTGCGCCCGGTGTCGTCCGAGCAACTGCGGGCGTCCACCTCCACCCGAGGCGGCCTGCTGCACCGGCTCGACTGGCAGCCCGTGACGACGGGCACCGCGGGCGACGTCCCGCCGGTGGTGCGGATCAGCACAACGGGCACCGACCCGGTGGCTGAGACGCACGACGTCCTGCACCGCGCGCTGCGCACCGTGCAGGACACCGACGGCCCGATCGTGCTGCACACGACCGACGCCGTCTTCACCGGGCAGGTGGACGTCGCCGCGGCTTCGGTGTGGGGCCTGGTCAGGTCCGCCCAGTCGGAGCACCCCGGCCGCTTCGTGCTGGTCGACGGTGCCGACGACGAGGCGTTCCGGCAGGTGCTTCCCGCCGCGGTCGCCACCGGCGAGCCGCAGCTGGCCGTGCGCGGCGGACGCGTCCACGTGCCCCGGCTGGCGAACGCCCAGACCGGCACCGGCAGGACCGTCCTCGATCCCGAGGGCACCGTCCTCATCACCGGCGGCTCCGGCGGTCTCGGACGTCTGCTGGCCCGCCACCTGGTGGTGCGGCACGACGCCAGGCACCTCCTCCTGCTCAGCAGGCGCGGTGAGGCCGCGGACGGTGCGGCCGAGCTGAAAGCCCAGCTGGCCGAGCTCGGTGCCACCGCGACCTTCGCGGCCTGTGACGCCGCCGACCGGGACGCGCTGGCCGCGGTACTGGCCGCGATCCCGGCGGAGCACCCGCTCACCGCGGTCGTGCACGCGGCGGGCGTCGTCGACGACGGCGTCCTCAGCGACCTGACGCCCGAGCGCGTCGACGCCGTGCTGCGTCCCAAGGTCGACGCGGCCTGGTACCTGCACGAGCTCACCCAGGATCTCGGTCTCCGTTCGTTCGTGCTGTTCTCCTCGGCATCCGGCCTGCTCGGCCTGCCGGGACAGGCGGCCTACGCGGCGGCGAACACGTTCCTCGACGCACTGGCCGACCTGCGGCACGGTGCGGGGCTGCCCGCGACGTCGCTGGCCTGGGGCCCGTGGGCCGGAACCGAGCAGGACGGTGGCATGGCGGCCCGGCTGAGCGACGTCGACCGGAAGCGGCTCCTGCGCCTCGGCGTCGTGCCGATCAGCGGTGAGGAGGGCCTGGGCCTGTTCGACGACGCCGTCGCCTCGGACGCCGCGGTCCTGGTGCCGGCCCGGTTCTCGGTGCCGCAGGACGGCTCGGCGGCCCCGGTGCTGCGCGGCTTCGTCCGCACCAAGCCCTCGAAGGCGGCCAAGCCGGTGACGGCCGACCGCACTGACCTGGCAGCGACTCTGGCCTCGGCACCGGCCGAGGACCGCGTCGACATCGTCCTGGCGGTGGTCCGCGAGCACGTCGGCGCGGTGCTCGGCCACACGACGCCGAGCTCGGTCGAACCGCACCGGGGCTTCATGGAGATCGGGTTCGACTCGCTCACCGCGCTGGAACTGCGCAACCGCCTCAACTCGGCGACGAAGCTCAAGCTGCCGGCCACGGCCCTGTTCGACCACTCGTCCCCGAAGGCGCTGGCCGAGCACCTGGTCGGCACGCTCTGCGCCGACCTCGACGAGCCGGTGGCGGAAGGGGGCGGCGCAGCCCGTTCCTTGGCCGCCGAGATCGAGTCGTCCAGCGACGACGAACTGCTGGCATTCCTCGACCGCGAGTTCGGAGTCTCCTGATGAGCAACGACGACAAGCTGCGGTCCGCGGTCAAGAAGCTGGCCGTCGACCTGTTCGAGACCAGGGAGGAGCTCCGTGCGGTGAAGAACCGCGCGGAGGAGCCGATCGCCATCGTGGGCATGGCGTGTCGTTACCCCGGCGGTGTGCGGTCGCCGGAGGACCTCTGGCAGGCCCTCGTGGACGAGCGCGACGCCACGAGCGAGTTCCCCGAGGACCGCGGCTGGGACCTGGAGGCGCTCTACGACCCGGACCCCTCGAAGTCCGGTCACAGCTACACGCGACGCGGTGGTTTCCTCGACGACGTCGCCGGCTTCGACGCCCCGTTCTTCGGCATCGCGCCGAAGGAGGCCCTGGCGATGGACCCCCAGCAGCGGCTGCTGCTGGAAACCTCGTGGGAGGCCCTGGAGGACGGCGGTCTGGACCCGCGGGCGCTGCGCGGCAGCGAGGTCGGCGTCTTCGTCGGCGAGATGTACCACGACTACGGTCCGCCGTCGCACCTCGCGCCCCCGGCCGTCGAGGGGCAGCTCACCATCGGGATCGCGGGCAGCGTAGCCTCCGGGCGCATCTCCTACCTGCTCGGCCTCGAAGGCCCGACGTTCACCGTCGACACCGCGTGCTCGTCCTCACTGGTGACGCTGCACCTGGCGTCCCGGGCGCTGCGGTCGGGCGAGTGCTCCATGGCACTGGCCGGCGGCGTCACCGTGATGGCGACTCCGGGGTCGTTCACCGAGTTCAGCCGTCAGCGCGCGTTGTCGCCGGACGGCCGCTGCAAGCCGTTCTCGGCCGACGCCGACGGTGTGGCCTGGGGCGAAGGCGCGGGCATGCTCCTGCTCGAACGCCTCTCGGACGCGCGGGCCAACGGGCACCCGGTGCTCGCCGTGGTCCGCGGCTCCGCGATGAACTCCGACGGCGCGAGCAGCGGACTGACCGCACCGAGCGGCCCCGCCCAGCAGCGGGTCATCCGGTCCGCCCTGGCCTCCGCCGGGCTGACCAGCGACCAGATCGACGCGGTGGAGGCGCACGGCACCGGCACGCCGCTGGGTGACCCCATCGAGGTCCAGGCGCTCGACGCGGTCTACGGGTCCGGCCGGGACCGGCCCCTGTGGCTCGGCTCGCTGAAGTCCAACCTCGGCCACACCCAGGCCGCCGCAGGTGTCGCCGGTGTGATCAAGACCGTGCAGGCCATGCGCCACGGCATGTTGCCGCGCACCCTGCACATCAGCAAGCCCACCCCCTTGATCGATTGGGCCACGAGCCCGGTGCGGCTGGTGACCGAGGCGACTCCGTGGCCGCGGGGCGAAGAGCCCCGCCGCGCCGGTGTGTCCGCGTTCGCCATCAGCGGCGCCAACGCGCACGTGGTGCTGGAGGAGGCACCGGCCGCGGACGCACCGCCGCCGGTCGAGCGCGTCTCGACGCCGTGGATCCTGTCCGCGGAAACCGCTCAGGCACTGCGACTTCAGGCCGCACGCCTGCGCGAACACCTCCTGAGCCACCCCGACCTCCATCCGGGCGACGTGGCTGTGTCGCTCACGAGGCGAACGCGGTTCAAGCACCGTGCGCTCGTACGGGGAGGGCACCTCGCCGGCCTCGCCGCCGTCGCCGCGGGGGAGGAGACGGCCGGCGTCCTGACCGGCGTCGCCGGATCCACTCCGCTGCAGTTCGTCTTCTCCGGCGTCGTGCCCTCCGCGATCGGACACGACCTCTTCGACGCGCACCCGGTGTTCGCGGACGCTTTCGACGAGACGTGCCAGGCCTTGGGCCGACCGCGGGACGTTGTCCTGCGGGAGAACGGACTCGTCGCGCTGTTCGCGTTGCAGGTGGCGCAGTTCCGGCTGGTGCGGTCGTGGGGTGTGAAACCGGACCTGCTGCACGGTGATGGCGTCGGTGAGGTCGTCGCCGCCCACCTGGCGGGTCTGCTCTCACTGCCGGAAGCCGCGCGGCACGCCGTCGCCCTGAACAAGGGTGAGACCGTCTCGTACCGACGTCCTCGGTTCCCGCTGGCGCGCGATGTCACGAGCGGTGCGGGGTGGAGGTCCACCACCGAGGACCTGGCCGTCACGCGACTGGAGATCGGAGCGGCCTGCTCGAACCGCGAAGAGCTGCTCTCGGCTCTGGGCGTGCTCGCCGTCACGGGCACCGAGGTCGACCTGGCGGCCGCGTTCGCCGGTTCGGGGACCGCGGTTCCGCTGCCCACCTACGCCTTCGAGCGTCGTCGCTACTGGATCGACAGCACCGCGGCCACCAACGCCGCGCCGCCGCAGGCTTCCGTCGTCGAGCTGGCGACCGGTGGCAGCGTGCACACCAGCCAGCTGTCGCCCGGTCACCAGGGCTGGCTCGCCGACCACCAGGTGGGTGACGACGTCGTCGTTCCCGGCACCGCGTTGCTGGACATGGTCCTGCGGACGGGGGCCGAGCGGATCGACGAGATCGTCTTCACCGCTCCCGTGGCCGCACCGGCCGAGGTGCAGCTGCAGCTGTCCACAGTGGACGAGAATGGCGACGGCACCGTCGTGGTGTCCGCGCGGGCTTCCGAGAAGGCGCCGTGGACCGAGCACGCCCGCGCCAGGGTGACGGCGCCGGCGGAAGCTCCCGCCGCGCTCACCGAATGGCCGCCGGCCGACGCACAGCCGGTCGAGATCGCGGGGCTGCACGACCGGCTGGACGAGCGCGGCCTGACGTACGGTCCTGCCTTCCGCGGCCTCGAAGCGTTGTGGCGCAGGAACGACGAGCTGTTCCTGGACGTGCGCCTGCCCGTCGCGGCGGGGGAGCACGTGCTGCACCCGGCACTGCTCGACGCGGCGTTGCACCCGCTCGCTGCCGGCTACCTGCTGGCGGACACCACGGGCACGCGGTTGCCCTTCGCGTGGAGGGGTGCGCAGGTGCACACGCCCGGCGCCACCGCGCTGCGCGTGCGCATGACGGCGACCGGTGCCGACGGGGTGTCGATCTCCGCTTGGGACACCAGGGGTGTTCCCGTCTTCACCGCCGACGAACTGGTCGCGCGACCGGTCACCCTCGCGGTGAACGACGTGCTGCACCAGGTCCAGTGGGTGCCGGCCACGCCGGTCGAGGCGGGCTCGTTCGTGAAGCTGGACGACATCGTGCCGGCCGCGGTGGAAGGCGCCACCCTGCCGGAGCGAGTGCGTTCGGCACTGGAAGAGGTCACCGCCTTCACCCGGCGCCGGCTCGCCGAGCAGAACGACGTGCTGGTGCTGGTCAGCGGTGAGGTCGAGAGCGACCCGGTACGCAGCGCCGTCTGGGGCCTGCTGCGGTCCGTGCAGACCGAGCACCCCGGCCGGATCCAGCTGGTCGACACCGACGGTGACGTCGTGCTCGCCGACGACCGCCAGGTCCTGGTTCGCAACGGCAAGCCGTACGTCCCGCGGCTCCGCAAGGCGACGGCCAGTCCGGTGCCGGCCTGGCGGGGCGGCACCCTGCTGATCACCGGCGCCGGTGGCGTCGTCGGTTCGGCACTGGCCCGGCACGCCGCCGTCGCCCACGGAGTCGACCGGTTCGCCCTGGTCAGCCGTCGCGGTGCGGAATCGCCCGAAATGCAGGCGATCGCGGCGGAACTGCGCGACCTCGGCGCCTCCGTGGTCGTGGAGGCCTGCGACGCGGGCGATCACGACCAGGTCGCGACACTGATCAAGGGCATCCCTGATCTGCGCGGTGTCGTGCACGCGGCCGGAACCACGTCCGACGCGGTCTTCGAACGCCTCACCAGCGGGGACTTCGACCGCGTGCTGGCCTCGAAGGTCGACGCGGTGTCGGCCCTCGACGAACTGACCCGTGAGCTCGACCTCGACTGGTTCGTCGTCTGCTCGTCCGCGGCAGGCTGGTGGGGCACCGCCGGGCAGGCGAACTACGCCGCGGCCAACGCGTCCGTGGACGCCATCGTGCGCCGCAGGCGCGCGACCGGTCTCGCGGGGATCTCCCTCGCGTGGGGGCTGTGGGCGGAACAGGGCGCGCTCGGTGCTCACCTCGACGACGTGGACCTGCGACGTCTCGCCCGCAGCGGTGTGCTGCCGCTGTCGACCGAGGACGCGCTGTCGGCCTTCGACAACGCGCTGGGGTCCGCTGAGGCCGTGCTCCTGCCGGTGCGGCTGGCGCCGGCAAGCACGCCCGCTGCCGGGCCCGTCCCGGCCCGTGCTCGCGTCATCACGAGCGAGCCCAGGCTGAGCGGTCTCGGACACAGCGACCTCGTCGCCGCGATCACGGACATGGTCGCCGAGGCTCTCGGTCACCGCGTCGAGGACGTGTCACCGGACGCCGCGCTGCTCCAGATGGGTCTGAGCTCGCTCACCGCACTGGAACTGCGCAACGCGCTGGAACGGGCCTCCGGCACCTCGATCCCGCTGACGACGCTCTTCGAGCACCCCACGCCGCAGAGCCTGGCCAAGTACCTGCGCACCCGGTTCGAGGCGGCTTCGGCCGGTTCCACCTCCACGCCGGCTCCGGCGTCGATGACGGGCACCACCGTCCTGCTGACCGGTGCGACCGGTGGCCTGGGTCGGTTGTTCGCCGAGTCGATGGCGTCCGCCGGTGCGAACCTGGTGCTGACCGGCCGGGACGGCGCGGCACTGGCCGAAGTGGCGGAATCCGCGCGCTCCCTCGGTGCCGAGGTCGTCTTCGACACCGCGGACATCATGGACGAAGCCGGTGTGGCCGGCGTCGTCAAGCAGGCCGTCGACACCTTCGGTTCGGTGGACGTGCTGGTCAACAACGCGGGCATCGCCGGCCCGATCGGACCCCTGTGGGAGACCGACGAGGACGAATGGTGGCGGGGCATGGAGGTCAACCTCCGCGGCACGCTGAAGGTCTGCCGTGCCGTGCTGCCCGGCATGGTCGAACGGGGTTCGGGCCGCATCGTGAACATCGTGAGCTCCGCGGGCAGGCACCGCTGGCCGAGCGCTTCGTCCTACTCGGTGTCGAAGGCCGCCATGATCAAGGTGGCGGACAACCTGGCCCCTGAGCTGCTCGGCACCGGCGTGTCGGTGTTCAGCTACCACCCGGGCCTGGTCGACCTGGGCATCACGAAGCAGGCCCTGGACCTCGAACCCACCGGTGACAAGTGGGGCGACCGGATGCAGGAGTGGCTGAGCGAGCAGCGCGAGCAGGGGCGGTTCGCCGCACCGGAGCGTGCCGCGGAAGTGCTGATGGAGCTGGCGTCCGGAAAGGCGGACCCGCTGTCGGGCCGCTACCTGACGCCCGAGGACGACGTCGAGTCGATGCTGGAGCGCATGGCTTGACGTGCGCCGCTCAGCCCACCTGCCGGCCGTTGGCCGTGCTGGTGGGCCGGGCGGTGGCCAACACGGCCGCCATGGTGGCGACCCTGCGCAGCGCGATGGCGGTGCGCGGCACGTCCAGCCGTTCAGGACTGGCGACGCTGATCGCGAGGAACGGCAGCTCACCGCCGATGCGCACCGGTATCGCCACGGTGCAACCGCCGCGTCCGGCGTCCTCGGTCACGACCGCCATGTCGCGCGTGCGCACGGTGCGCAGGTCGAGCATCAGCTGTTCCGGCCTGACACCGGCCGCGGCGGCGACCTCGTCGACGCGCTCGCGGAGATCCGGCCTGAACGCCAGCAGGGCGCGTCCGGTGGCGGTGTTCGCGGCTTGGCGCAGCGACGGCTGGCGTTGCACGTACCCGGCCAGTTCGTGGCGGTAGAGCAGTTCGACGTAGCGGACCTGCGTGCCGTTGAGGACGTCCAGGGCGACCATGCCGCGAGTGCGGTTCTGCAGGTCGACCAGGAGCGGGTTGAAGATCCGGCGCAGTCGTTCGGCCTTGGCCCGGTCGCTGTGCCGGGTCATGTCGTGGAGGTGGTCGCCGAGCACGAAACCACCCTCGGAAGGAGCCACGAGGTTGAGGTCGGTCAACACGCCGAGCACGCGGTGGACCGACGACTTGGGCTGGCCACACCGCCTGGCCAGGTCGGAGAGCGACATCGCGCCCTCGGCTCCAGCCAACTCCTCGATCAACGCGAGCGCCTTGCGCAGAGGACCACCCGGCGCGTTGCGGGCTTCTGAAAGCGACTCCACCGGCACGACTCCTGGGAATGTGGCTGGATCGGGCGGGATCAGTTGGCCTGCTTCAGGGCGTCCAGCACAGCCGCGCTCGGTCGGGCGCAGCGCAGCAGGTCCGAACGCATGGCGCGAACGGCGCACCTGAGGAGGGCGGTGGTGAAGTCGACGTTGATCGTTTCCGCCGGACCCCAGACGCTGATCGCCATGCGGGGCAGGTGGTCTCCGGCCACGAGGGAGGCGGCGACACCGATCACCCCGCTGTACAACTCGCCGTTCGCCACCACGACGGCGTCCGGGTCGCGGGACCGCAGGGCACGGCCGATCGCGGTGCAGTGCGCGGGAAGCATCGTGGGCACTCGTTGCACGAGGCACAGGTGCCGCAGGTCGTACTGCACGTCGACCTGGCGGACGTGCGATCCCGCCAAGATCCCGGTGCTGACGACACCGCCCGTCTTCTCCCGCAGGTCGATGATGTGCGGTGCCAGCGTGGACTTCAGCACCCGATCGACCCGCGCCCGTGCGCTGTCGTCGATCAGGTCGAACAGGCAGTCACCGATCTCGTACCCGCTCGACGTGCGCCGGACGAGGCTCGAACCCGTGAGGGCGTCCATCATCCGGTGCAGGGAGGACTTCGGCAGGCCGGACGCGCGCGCCAGTTCTGCGAGTGTCATCGCTCCCGAAGAGGACAACAGCTCGACGAGCTCGAAGGCCTTCTTGACCGGGCGGCCTCGCACGGCCTCCTCGCTGGACAAAGACGTGTCCTCCTGCGGCAAGTGGCTTGTCGGCGCACGGAGCGCCGCTGGCAAAGCCCACTGTCAATCAGGACGAAGTGCCGGGTACTGCGGAGAACCGCAGTACCCGGCGCGACCGGGCGAAGTCACATCCGCAGCACGAAGCCTCCGAGTGCAGACGACAGCTGGGTTCGGCGGCGCACCCGAGCTTGCGGCAGGTGGAACTTGTTCGTGCGCCGGGAAACTTTGAGCTCGTGCGCCATCTCGTGGTTCGAACGCCCTTCGAGCACCTAGATTCGCCGCGCGGTACTCGGGCGGTATCGGGAGCGCGTTGGGTGCCGAGCCGGGCGGCGTCACCTCCACCGGCTCAGCCCGTGGGAAGCTCCGGCGTGAGGCAGGGACTGCGGAGTCCCGCAAAGCCGGAAATGATCGCGATGAGGACTCGGCTCAACCCTGCCGGTGACCTTGCTCTCACTGTGCGACGGGGTTGCGCGAACGAGTGAACCTGGCGGTACGACTGCGATGTGGATGAAGGATCGGCTGCAAGGGTGGTAGGCCGACGAGGACTTCCTCGGCTGGTTCCCGCATGACGGGCGCCCTGGTCTGTCCGATCGGGCATCAGCGGGCAGCCGGAGATAGCCCTTTCCGGCGGGCTTGAAGACGCCGTGCAGAACAGGTGCTCAAGCGGACTTGAGCACCTGGCACGTAGGTGTAGCAGATTTGCGACATTTTGGTGTCCGAGGGGGACTTGAGTTCCCATCGGAATGTGCCGGAGTCAGTAGGGCCAGCCGGGAACGTTCAAGCGAATGCTGTACAGGCCGAAGTTTCCGGTGTTGCCGCCGGTGGATGCGGTACCCGACGTGATGTAGAGGGTTTTCCGGTCGGGGCCGCCGAAGGCGACGTTGGTCGCGTTGCGGCCGGCGGAGATCGTGCCGAGGAGCTTGCCGGCCGGGGAGTAGACGTAGACCTTCCCGCTGCCGTAGGTGGCCTGGTACAGGTTTCCCGCGCAGTCGACGGTGCCGCCGTCGGTGCCGTCGAGCGACGCGAAATCGC
Source organism: Lentzea sp. NPDC036955 (assembly GCF_055608005.1). Lineage (NCBI taxonomy): Bacteria > Bacillati > Actinomycetota > Actinomycetes > Pseudonocardiales > Pseudonocardiaceae > Lentzea > Lentzea sp. NPDC036955. The sequence continues at coordinate 687,135 of NZ_JBVJRC010000002.1, forward strand.
TGCGCTGCCCGGTGCTCCCGTCCGTGTTGACGGGGTAGCGGTAGATCTTGCCCGTCGCGTTGCCGCCGACGTAGAGGGTCTTGCCGTCAGGGGAGAGCTCGATGCCGTTCGGCTGGCGGATCGTGTCGTCGATCAGGGTGACGACACCGTTGGTGACGCGGAAGACGCCGGTCCTGCCCGACATCTGGTCCGGGCGGTTCGCGCGCTGGAAGTTCGGGTCGGTGAAGTAGGCCGTTCCGTTCGCGGCCACGGTGACATCGTTGGGAGAGTTGAACAGTCGTCCCTGGTAGGTCGCCGCGATCGTCGTCCGCCGTCCGGTGGCCAGGTCGTACGAGGACAGGCTGCGCTGGTCGTGGGTCGCCGCGAGGACGGACGTGCCGTCACGGCTGATCGCCAGACCGTTGCTGCCCGCATTCTTGACGAAAGTGGTGAACGTGCCCGTCGAGGGGGTGTACCGCAGGATGTCCGAAGGCTGGACGTTCTGCGGGCCGGTGCCGTCGTACATGTTGGACAGCAACAGGGTTTGCGTCGCCGCGTCCCAGGTCGGGCCCTCCAGGAAGTTGAACCCGTCCTTGATCTTGGTCGCGGTCAGGTTCGGTGAGGGCAGCGGAGTGCCGAACGGCCCGTCGGGGCACGGTCCTTCGGGTGCCGCGGCCGAGGTGCCGGTGACGCTCGCGGAGACCATGCCCAGGATGACCGTGGCCACCGCGATCTTTCGCTGCCGTGCTCGGATGTTCATGCCGGTGACATCCTCGCTTCCGCTTGGAGGACTGTGCCTTGAACTGTGAAGGATGATTTCGGTGTGGTCAAGACGCGACGAAAAGGTTTCTTTCGGCTAAGAGGTGGATCGTCGGAGTGTTTGGGATCGCTAAAGTTCGAGTGACTTTTTAGCTTGTGGGGTGGCTGCGCGCGGGCGCCATCAGGTCCTCGCTTCACGTGCGCTGCGGTTCGACACTCGAATCGAGTGGTGGTTCGACGAATTCGACGAGCGGGGCCATGTGAGAAAGCGATGGACGTGGGGGACGTGTCGAGTGCGAATTGTTCGTGCTCCCGAGAAAGACGCTCGTGCAGGTCAGTAAGCGTTGGTGGGCAGCGGTCGTCATCGGGCTTCTGCGCATGTCCTTCTCGGGAGAAGGATGTCGCGAGGGATACCGTCACACCCACCGGCACGGCGCGCCGTTCAGGACGAAGGACGCCGGCCGGTCGTTCGCACCGCTCCAGTCCGCCAGGAAGCCGAACGAGCGGGACTCGCCGGGCGGGATCGCCGAGTTCCACGGCGCACCGTGCACCGTCACCACTGCACCGTCCTGGGTGAACGAACCGTTCCAGAGCTGGGTCACGCGCTGGCCGTTGGCGTACGACCAGGCGAGGGTCCACGAGTCGAGCGGTGCGGTGGCGGAGTTGGTGACCCGCACCGAGCCGAGAAATCCGCCCTGCCACTGCGCCGTTGTCTCATAGGTGATTTCGCAGGTGGCAGTGGGGAGAACGGTCCCGATCCGGCTGGGATCGGCCACGGCCCAGAAGGCGTCCTTGGCCCGCAGTCGGGTGTCGAACAGCAGCGGGTGGTCCTTGCGGGTCACCGGAAACGTGTCGAGCCACGTGCTGTCGTCGGCCAGGCCCCAGAACGTCACCGAGCTGATCGCGTGCGCGTACCTGGTGAACACAGCGAACAGGTCGCGGTAGCGCTGTGCCTGTGCCAGCAAGGAAGCGGCGGGCGGGCTCGGGTACGACTGGTTGCTGTCGGTGTAGATCGAGACGTCCATCTCGGTGATCTGCTGGTCCACGCCCAGGGGCAGGAACTTGGTGATCATCACTTCCGTCTCGGCGGCCGAGGGCCAGTCGACGTTGACGTGCATCTGGTGTCCGACAGAGTCGACGGGAACGCCTTCCGCGCGCAGCTGGGACACGAGGTCGTACAACCTGTCCCGTTTCGCGGGCACATTGGTGTTGTAGTCGTTGATGACCAGCTTGGCGTTCGGTGCGACCTCGTGCGCCACGCGGAACGCCGTGCGGATGTAGTCCAGTCCCGCGATCTCGAACCACTTGTTGCGGCGCAGGCCGTCCGGTTGCGCCTCGTCGACGACCTCGTTCACCACGTCCCACGCCGTGATGTCGTCGCGGTACCGGCCCACCACGGCGCGGATGTGCGTCTCGATGCGGTGCAGCAGCAGCGCTTTGTTCTCCGCGGTGGGTGTCATGTCGGCGCCGGAGGAGTCCTTGAAGACCCAGTCGGGAGTCTGCTGGTGCCAGACGAGGGTGTGACCGCGGATCGCCTTCCCCCGCGCCTTGGCCCAGTCGACGAGCGTGTCCGCGTCCGTGAACCGGAACGCGCCCTCAGCGGGTTCGGTCGCGTCCCACTTCAGCTGGCTGCCCGGCGTGATCGAGCTGAAGTGCCGGTCGAGCAGCCTGCCGTGCTCCCCGTACAGCAGGGCGGGCTCGGCGGCAACCCCGAAGTGCCGGAACGGCACCACGTCCCGCAACGCGGGGATGTCGGTCTGGATCGGGGGAAGCGGTGTGTACGACAGGACGAAGTCGTCGAGGTGGAACGACGCCGCAGGACTGGAGCTCTCCACGTAGGTGGTGAGGAAGTCGGCATCGGACGCCAGCGTGTAGCCACCGGTGAGGTTGACCCAGCCGTCGGCGGTGACGAGCGTGTCGCCGACGACCCCTTCGTAGGACGTGACGCCGTCAGCATGGCGTTCGACGGACATCCGGAGCCGCGCGGGCTCCTCACCGCCCGCGAGCCGCACCCACACCGACAGGCTGTACCGCACGCCCTTCTCGACGTCGTCGAGCAGGGCGAGCACTGGCCCTTCCCAGGGTTGGGTCCGGCCCGAGACGAGGAGGCTCCGGGCACCTCCGTGTGCGACGGCCGAGCTCACCGCGGTGGTCTCTGCTCCGCGTGAGGTCCAGCCCTGCACCGTGTCGTTCTCGAACGTGCTGGACACCACCGTCACCGGCGTGTCGGCGGCGAGCGCGGCGGGACCGTGCGTCAGCAGCCCTGCCACGACCGAGAGGGCCAGCAGGCCGGCCAGAACTCTCCTCATCGAGAATCCTCCAGGTTCTGGGAGCGCTCCCAGAACCATAAGGCGACCTGCTCTTGGCACCCAGGCACCATTCGGCCCAAACGTGGCACTCCGCTGCCAGAGGGTCGGCGCGAGTCCAGCTCGCTCGCGAACACCCGCGGGGTCAACAATTGGAGGAGGTCATCGCGGAGTCGGTGGACACCCGCCACACCCGTCGGTCCGTCGCAGCGCCGGCGCTGGAGCCGAGCAGCACCAGGCACTTCTCTCTCAGCAGCCCGGCCTACGTCTGCACGCCGGTCAGCCTGACCCTGGTGGCCTTGATCGTGGTCAGGGGCAGTCCCAGCAGAGAGATCCGGACGTCTTCGCTGCGGGAGACCCGATCTCCGCAGCTGTGCCGCCCATAAGGTCATCGCCTCTCTGAGGCGCGAGGTTGTACCGACTGCGAGCATGCATGGGTGATTGGTTCGCTGTTGTACCAGGCGTTGTGCAAATTGCTTTCTGTTCCGGCTGTGCTAGTTCGCAGTAAAGCGACCAAGGGCGCGGAGCTTCTTGTTCTGTGGCACGAGAAACGTTGTGCTTCGTCGGCAGTTGGCCCGACCGGTTCGTTACGAGCTCGCGGACCGTTTCTGGTTAGCCACGCTGATGAGATTGATACGTCGCTCCAGCTGGCAGGAGGTCTTCCCGGTTACCCCTAACACGCGAGACCATCTGCGTCAGGCGCTACGTGAGTACGAGCGGCACTACAACGAGCACCGAACCCACCGATCACTTGCCGCCGTAGCGCCCTTGCGAGCGCGGTCGCAGGCTCTTGAACCCGACCAGATCGGACGCCCTGCGGGGTACTTCAACGGGACTGTCTCGGCGGAGCCTCCGCGTGTATCGGCATGCCGCTTGACCTGCGCAAACATAGTTTCGGCACGCGCAGGGCCGCGGCGAGAGCCGAACTCGACGGCTTGCCCGCACCGAACCTGGCGACTGCCGCAGAGCTACAGGCCGCGGTGGACTCCCTCGCAAAGGTGACCGTGATCATCAACGAAGGGCAGCCGGAGAAGCTGGCGAGACTCTACGAGGAACTTGGGAGCGGGCTGAGGTACGACAAAGCAAAAGAGGCCGTCTATGCGACGACCTCTTCGCGTGTGCTTAGCGTACGTGTCCGAGGGGGACTTGAGTCCCCACAAGTAACGAGCTTGCGCAGTTCGTGTGTTCATACGCTATTGGATAGCTCGAATTTGGTATAGAGGGCCAGTCGGCACTAATCAATCTTTCGTCGCTGAGTTGTATCGACTTGGAGCAAGAACTTCGCGGCGACCTGTTGCACCACGCGCTGGTGTGGAATCAGGCCCATATGCGGCAGGCGCTGCGTGAGTACGACCGCCACCGCAACGAGCACCGCACCCACCGATCGCTGGTGCGGCATCTTTGCGGGTCCGGCCTCAGCCTGTCAAAGCCAATCAGATCGAACGCTTCACCGTAGACGGACATGATCTTGGCTGAGTCTTCTTCCAAGTATCGTCATGTCTTGACCTGCATGGACGTAGTTTTCGGCACGCACAGCCGGTGGCGCGGGTGTGCGCGCTGACGTACTTCTGCATGGTTACCGACGTCCACCCCAGCCGGGCACGAGGCCATCGCCGAGATCGTCCTGGCCGCCGCGAGCTACTGTTTCGGCTGGTTCGCCGCGTACTCCGCCCGATTCCACAGCGCGAAGTAGAGTACGTCGGTCCACCAGCTGAGGCCGATCGGGTTCTCGGTCCTGTCGTCACGCGTGTTGTCGAAGTCGTCGGTCAGCACGAGCCCGTGGAACGCGTCCAGCGGCGGCGCCGACCGCTCGGCCGCCGCTGCGGCGAGCACGGCCCCGGCCGCCGCCGCGTCGTCGGGCAGCGCGTCGATGGCCGCGCCCGCCGCCCGGCACAGGTCGAGGTGGCCCTCGATGAGCGCCCGCAGCTCGTCCTCGCCGCTCTCGATCATGGTGTCGAGCTCGATGGTCTCGAGCAGGACGTACCGGTCGCGGTGCGCGTCGAGGAACCGCTCCGCCTCGGCGAGCCCGGCGTGCAGGCCTTCGGCGTCGCTCACGGCGCGCACGGCGGCGGCGAACTTCGTCAGCCGCGCGAACCCGGCGTCGAACTCACCGCTGATCGCGTACAGCGTGGTCCTGCTCTCCGGGGGCTCGCCGTCGAACCCGTCGGCGATCAGGGACGCGCACAGCCGGGGATCGCCGGACAGGAGCACCAGGAAGGAGAACGGGATGGCGTAGGGCCATTCCGACAACCCGGAGACCGTCTCCGGCCGATCCTCATAGGACTCCGGCCGGTTGCTGGTGCTGTACAGGTACGAACGGTTCGCCATGACCGGATCCTACGACGGGCCTGCGGCGGGGCTGGACCTGGCCGAGGCAGATGGTCCGTTTCGGTTGCGGGTAGACGCGGGCGTTCTCCGCTTCCCCCGCCCCGCAGGAGTTGGCCCTTGAGACTGATGAGGCCGCGTATTCAACTGTCGCGAGTTCTCAGCGGTTGTCGCGGTGAGTGATCGCCGGGTGCTCCGTCCGGTCGTGAGTGTTCAAACAGGACTCAACCGCTTACGTGATCCGTTCGAAGATGGCGGCCATGCCCTGGCTACCACCGATGCACATGGTCTCGAGGCCGTAGCGTGTCTGGCGGCGGTGCAGTTCGCGCGCGAGGGTGCCGAGCATGCGTACGCCGGTGGCGCCGACCGGGTGGTCCGCTTCCGCAAGGCCAGTCCGGACCGGGTGATCCGGCCGCGTAATCCGGCGCACCCGAACATCGTGGAAATCGAGGACTTCACGGCTGCCCAGCTCCTGCGGAAATCAAAGGGCAGCCTGCGGATCGCGCGGAAGGCAGAGCGGTCCGAACGGGCGGTGAAGCACCGCTATCTGTTTCGCGGCCGGATTCGGTGTGACATCTGCGGGCGGAAGATGGAGCGCAGCCCACGTAAGAAAGCCATGTACTACCGGTGCCCGGCACGCACCCTCGCTCCGGGATCTCCGGTGCTCGCGTCGTATCCCGGAACGGTCTATTTGCGGGAGGACGTTCTTCAGGACGCCATCAACGGCTGGCTCGGGCACCTGTTCGACCGGAAGAACCGAGACCGGACCGTCGCCGCGTTGATGGACTCACAAGAACCGGTGATCGAGGTCAGTCGCGATGCCGCGAAGAGGAGGCTCGCTGACGCGGAAGCCAAGCTGACGAGGTTCCAGAACGCCATCATGGCCGGCGCCGATCCAGCTGCGTTGGTCGAGGCGATCAACGACGCGCAGGCGAGAGGCTGGCGGCACGGGCTGCCCTGGACAACGTCCCGGCACCGGTGGAGCGGGACATCGCCGAGATCTATGCGGCGATCGACTCGATAGGCGACATCAGCGCGGCGCTGAGGGGCCACGCCCCGACGAGACTGGAGGATCTGTACGACGCGATCGACCTGCAGGTCCGTTACAAGCAAAACCCCCACGAAGCTGACGTCTCCATCAACCCCGCGGGGGTGAATAGTGCTGGTGTCCGAGGGGGGACTTGAACCCCCACCCCCTTTCGGGGACTAGCACCTCAAGCTAGCGCGTCTGCCATTCCGCCACCCGGACCTGTTCAGTTGTCACCGCAGCTCGCGCCGTGGTGCGTGCATAGATTACATGATCGTCGGCAACGACCAAAATCGAGCGCCCCGAGCAAGGTTTTCGCTGGTAGGAGCATGGTCGGGTGCACAGAGCGGGCGGAAGCCAGGCAGATCAAACTCAAGCGGGGCTAGGGTCACCGGGTGCTGACGACGGCGTTGGTGGAGTGGTTGCTGAAGGACGCGGACCCGGCCCTGCGTTGGCAGGTCGAACGAGACCTCCTGCACGCGCCCGAAGAGGTGTGGAAGGCGACGAGAGCACGAGTTGCCACGGAAGGCCTCGGGAAGCGGTTGCTGGAACTCCAAGGCGAGGACGGGCAGTGGGCGGGTGGGGCCTTCTTCCCGCCTGACTACGACATGCGCGGCGACGAGCCGCAGCCGTGGACCGCGACCACCTGGACGTTGGTCACGTTGCGCGAGTGGGGGCTCGACCCCGAAGCGCTGCACGGCACTGCGGAGTTGTTGGCCGCCAACAGCCGGTGGGAGTACGACGGGTTGCCGTACTGGGGTGGCGAGGTCGACTGCTGCATCAACGCGATGACGGTGTCGAACGGGCTGTGGCTCGGGGTGGACGTCCACCACAACGTCGCGTGGTTCGTGGAGCACCAGCTTGAGGACGGCGGGTGGAACTGCGAGTGGGTTGAGGGGGCGAAGAGGTCGTCGTTCCACTCCACGCTCAACTCGCTCAAGGGGTTGCTGGACTACGAGGTGGCCACGGGTGGCAGCGACGAGTCGAGGAGCGCGCGCAGAAGAGGCGAGGAATACCTGCTCGAACGACACCTGTACAAACGGCTCTCGACCGGAGAAGCGGTGGCGGAGTGGGTGGACACGTTTCGGTACCCGTTGCGGTGGCAGTACAGCGTGCTCAACGCGGCCGACTACTTCCGGCGTGCAGCGCGGCCTGATGAGCGCATGGCGCAGGCCGTCGAGCGCATCAGGGAGCAGAGGCGGCCCGACGGGACGTGGGTGCAGGCTGGGCGGCATCCAGGGCGGATGTGGTTCGAGGTCGACGTCGAACGAGGGCAGCCGTCGAAGTGGCTGACGCTGTACGGGACCAGGGTGCTGGAGTGGTGGGGTTAGATCCAGCCGCGGGCGCGGGCCATGCGGGCGGCCTCGTGGCGGTTCGAGGCGGCGGTTTTGCCGACTGCTGAGGACAGGTAGTTGCGGACGGTGCCGGGGGAGAGGGAGGCGCGGCGGGCGATTTCGTCGATCGGGGCGCCTTCCAGGGCCAGTTCGAGGACGTCGGCCTCGCGTGGGGTCAGGGGGCTGTCGCCGGCGCTGATGGCTTCTGCGGCCAGGGCCGGGTCGACGTAGCGGCCGCCGGAGTGGACGGTGCGGACGACGGTGGCCAGGACGTCGGCCGAGACGGTTTTCGGGAGGAAGCCGCGGACGCCGGCGGCCAGGGCGCGTTTCAGGTGGCCGGGGCGGCCGTGGGAGGTGACGATCATCGTGGAGCACGTGGGGAGCTCGGTGGCCAGGGTTTGGGCCACGGTGACGCCGTCGAGGTCGGGCATCTGCAGGTCGATCACGGCCACGTCGGGGCGGACTGCTCGGGCGGTGGCCACGGCTTCGGCGCCGGTGGCGGCTTGGGCGACGACCTCGAGGTCGTCCTCCAGGGCCAGGAGGGCGGCGAGGGCGCCGCGGATCAGGTGTTCGTCGTCGGCCAGGAGGATGCGGATCACGGGAGCTCCACGGTCAGCACGAAGCGGTTGGGGGGCTCCGGGGTGGCGGTCACCGAGCCGCCGAGGGTGGCCACGCGCTCGCGCAGGCCGGTGAGGCCGCTGCCGAAGCGGATGGTGGTGGCGGTGGCGCCGTCGTTGGACATGGTGAGGGTGGTGCCGCGCAACGCGATGGTGCACGTGCGGGCCTCGCTGTGGCGCAGGACGTTGGTCACGCCCTCGCGGACGGCCCAGCCCAGGGCTCCCGCGGCCTCGTCGGGGAGGGAGGGCTCGCCGATGACGCGGCAGTCGATGCCCGCGGAGGTGAGCAGGGAGCGGGCGCCGGCGAGCTCCACCGTGAGGTCCGCTGTGCGGTAGCCGGAGACGACGGCGCGGAGCTCGTCGAGGGACTCCTGGGCGATGCGGCGGACCTCCAGCATCTCGGCGACGGCCTCGTCACGGCCGCGTTGGGCGAGTTTCGCGGCCAGTTCGGCTTTCAGGGCGACGACGGAGAGGTTGCGGCCGACCACGTCGTGCAGGTCGCGGGCGAAGCGCAGGCGTTCCTCGGCCACGGCGAGGCTGGCGCGGACCTCACGGGAGCGGTCCAGCTCCCACATCGTGCCGATCATCCACACCGAGGTGCGGTAGACGGCGGTGAAGAAGACCAGGGCGATCGTCATCGGGACCGCGGCGCCCAGCGGCACGGTCAGCACCAGGAACACGCCGGTCGCGGCCACCACGGCCGCCGTCACGCGGGGGCGCAGGGTGCACGACACCGCGGTCACGAACAGCACCGGCACGAACAGCGTCACGGCGTCGACCGGGCCGTCGCGCCCGCCGGGTGGTGCGCCGGGCAGGACGGCCATGCCGCCTGCCACCACCACGGCGGTCACGACGGCGGCGACGGTCAGGGCAAGGCGCGGGAACGGCGCCTTGCCCAGGTAGTGCTCGATGCCCTGGTGGACGAGCCACATGCAGCACGCGGCGTGCACGACGATCGCGACGATGGTGGCGACGGCGGCGGTGCGGCTCACGGAGTCGTCGTTCGCCAGGCTCGTCATCGGCAGGATCGGCAGCGCGACGAGGGTCAGGTAGAACGACGAGCGGGTGAAGTAGTCGAACCGCGACGCGCTGCTGCGCGAGCGCCACCAGGACAGCAAGGTCACCTCCGCGGCTCCCAGCGGAACCATCGCCGGACAGCGTAGACACCGGCCGCGACCCACGCCGCCAGCACGACCACCGGCTGCAGCACCGGGCCGTCGTGCCAGCCGGCCCGCAGCAGGTCCAGGACCGGGGTGAGCGGCAGGAACCGCAGCACCGTCTGGACCTCGTCGGGGAACACCGACAGCGGGACCATCAGGCCGCTGCCGATGATGCACGCCATCAGGACCGGCAACGACGTCACCTGCGCCATCTCGACGGTGCGGGTGAACGCCGCGGACGCCGCCGCCAGCAACGCGAACAGCAGCGTCCCGCCGACGACGCCCAGCAGCGGGAACCACGGCTTCGTCGGCACCGCCACGCCGGTGATCACGCCGATGATCACCGCGAACAGCACCATCTGCCCGATCGCGACCACCATCGACGGCAGCGCGGCACCGAACAGCACCTCGGGGTCGGTCAGCTCGCCGACGCGCAGGCGCTTGAGCACGAGCTCCTCGCGGCGCGCGACGAACACGGTGACGAGGTTGTAGTAGACCGCCATGAGCAGCACGAACCCGGTCAGGCCGACGACCAGCGGCACGCCGTCGGCGTCGATCGACAGCAGCAGCGGCACGACCAGCAGCGGCACGATGAGCGAGTTGAACAGGGCGGTGCGGTTGCGCCAGAACAGCTTCAGCTCCGCCTGCCCGATGGCCACGGCCCTCATGCCGCCTCCTCCGCGATCGCCAGGAACGCCTCTTCGAGGGACGCCGAGCGGGCGTCCAGACCGGACAGCACGACGTCCTGCGCGTGTGCCCACGTCAGCAGTTCGTGCAACGTCTCCTGCAGGGTGTTGGTGCGCACGGTCGCGCGGCCGGACTCGTCGAGGTCGGCCACGACGGGCAGCGCGATGCCGGCGGGCGGCGTGAACGTGATGCGCGCCGGGTAGGCGTCGACGACCTCGGACACCGTGCCGCGCGCGACGATGCGGCCGCGGTGCATGATGGCCAGCCGATCGGCCAGTTCCTGCGCTTCTTCCAGGTAGTGCGTCGTCAGCAGCACGGTGGTGCCCTCGTGCAGGAGGGTGCGGATCAGCTGCCACGTGTTGCGCCGGCTCTCCGGGTCGAGGCCGGTGGTCGGCTCGTCGAGGAACAGCACCTCTGGCTGGCCGAGCAACGCGAGCGCCAGGTCCAGGCGCCGCCGTTCACCGCCGGAGAGCTGCTTCACCCGCACCGCCGAGCGGTGGCCCAGGTCGACGAGGTCGAGCGCCTCGGCGATCGGGCGGGGCCGGGTCAGCGTGCCCGCCCACATCGTGGTCGCCTCGGACACGGTCAGGTCGGGCGGGAAGCCGCCCTCCTGCAACATCACGCCCACCCGCGGGCGCACGGCCTTGCGCTCCAGGAACGGGTCGTGGCCCAGGACCCGGACGGTCCCCTCCGCCGGCCGGGTCAGGCCCTCCACCACCTCGACGGTCGAGGTCTTGCCCGCGCCGTTCGTGCCGAGCAACGCGAACATCTCGCCGCGCTCCACCTCGAACGAGACGCCGCGCACGGCCTCGAATCCCCCTGAGTAGCGCCGGGTCAGGTCTTTCACCTCGATCGCTGTCATGTGTTCAACGATCGCGTGAAATTCCTGGTCCCGGCAGTGTCAGGACGCATCGGAACGTGATGACAGATGTCATGTCCCCGGCAGGCCCGCGCACGCTTTAATGTCACACTTGTGCTAAAAAGATCCGGCACGGGCACTGTGCGAAGTGGGGCGAGGGGGACGCGGTGGGTACGGGGTTGTTGCTCGCGTTGGTGGGGCTGGCGTTGCTGGACTCGACGAGCATCGGGACGTTGTTCGTCCCGATCTGGTTGATGCTCGCGCCGGGGCGGTTGCGGGTCGGGCGGTTCGCCGTCTACCTGGGCACGATCACGGTGTTCTACTTCGTGGTCGGCATCGGGCTGGTGCTGGGGGCGGCGCAGGTCCTGGAGCACCTCGACGGGCGGGTCGCGCTGTGGGTCCAGCTCGTGATCGGCGTCGGGTTGTTCGTCGTGAGCTTCCGCTTCGACAGCAAGAAGAAGACCGACACGACGAAGTGGACGAGGCGGGTCGGCGGGTCCACGGCCGCGCTCGTCGGGGTCGCGCTGCTGGCCGGGGTGGTGGAGCTCGCGACGATGCTGCCCTACCTCGGCGCGATCGGGATGATGAGCGCCGCGGACATCACGCCGGCGCAGACCGGGTTGCTGCTCGCCGGGTACTGCGTGGTCATGGTCGTGCCCGCGCTGGTGCTGCTGGCCGCGCGGATCGCGTTGCGGGAACGGGTCGAGCCGGTGCTGCAGCGGATCAGCAGGTGGTTCGCGGAGAAGGGCGCCGGCGCCACCGGGTGGATCCTCGGGATCGCCGGGTTCCTGGTGGCGCGGGACGCGGTCGCGCGGCTGTTCTTCCTGTAAACGCGTTGACGGGGCCGGGAGACTGCGGTCGTGGTTTCGGTGTTGTGGATCTGCGGACCTCCCGGTGTCGGCAAGACCGTGGTCGGGTGGGAGGTGCACCGCCGCAACGGCGGGGCGTACGTCGACGTCGACCAGCTCGGCATCTGCTACCCGGATCCGGACGACGACCCCGGCCGGTACCGCATGAAGGCCCGCAACCTGGCCGCGGTGGTGGCCGGCGCGCGGGCGAGCGGGGTGCGCAGCCTCGTCGTGTCCGGTGTGGCCGATCCGAACGGCGCCGCGCCGATTCCCGGCGCGACGCTGACGGTGTGCCGGCTGCGGGCCGACCGCGAGGTGCTGCGGGAGCGGTACCTCGGGCGCGGGATGCGGCCGGAGCAGCTCGACCACGTGCTGCGCGAGGCCGACGAGCTCGACGCCCGCGCGATCGGCGACGTGTGCGTGGACACGACCGGGCTGTCGGTCGCCGAGGTGGCGGACCGGGTCGAGCGGGCGGCTGGCGACTGGGCCGGGCCGGAGCGGGTCCTGTGGTTCTGCGGCACGACCGGTGTCGGCAAGTCGGTCGTCGGCTTCGCGGTGTACCTGCGGCTGCTGGGCACGGGGGTGCGCGCCGGGTTCGTCGACGCGGGCCAGCTCGGGTTCGGGATGGAGCAGGCCCGCGCGGACAACCTCGCGGCGGTGTGGCGGACCTACCGGGAGGCCGGGGCACGGGTGCTGGTCGTGGTCGGCCCGTACGCCGACGTGTTCCCCGGCGCCACGGTGTACCGGCTGGAGGCCTCGCGCGCGGACCTCGTGGAGCGGATCCGGCGGCGGGGCAGGGGAGAGGGCTGGCCGGAGCCGGGTGACCCGCTGGCGGGGCGGTCGGAGGAGGAGCTCGACCGGGTGGTCGAGGAGGCCGTGGCGCAGGCCGGGCGGCTGCGGGGGATCGGCACGGCGGTCGACACGTCCGGGCGCACGGCCGAGGAGGTGGCCGCGTTGCTCGTGCCCTGAAGTGGTGGGATGGCCGCTATGGAGCTCCAGCAGCTGGTGGACCGCATCGCGGGCGAGGTCATGCCCGGCGGTGCGGCCGCGGACTACATCCCGGCGCTCGCACGGGTCGACGCGCGGCGGTTCGGCATGGCGGTCGCCACGCTCGACGGCGAGGTGTGCGGGGCGGGGGAGTACCGGGCGCCGTTCTCGATCCAGAGCATCTCGAAGGCGTTCACGCTGGCGCTCGCCGTGGGCGACGAGCTGTGGGAGCGGGTGGGCCGGGAGCCGTCGGGGTCGCCGTTCAACTCGCTGGTGCAGCTGGAGACCGAGAACGGCGTCCCGCGCAACCCGTTCATCAACGCCGGGGCGCTCGTGGTCACCGACCACCTCGGGCCGGGCGCGTCGGACCGGCTGCTCGACTTCCTGCGCGCGGAGAGCGGCAACCACGCGATCGACGTGGACGAGGAGGTCGCCAGGTCCGAACTGGACCACGGCGACCGCAACCGGGCGCTGGCGCACTTCATGGCCTCCTACGGCAACATGCGCAACCCGGTCGACGTCGTGTTGCACGAGTACGTGCGGCAGTGTTCGATCGCGATGAGCTGCGCGGACCTGGCCAGGAGCGCGCTGTTCCTGGCACGGCACGGGGTGCGCAACGACGGCGAGCGGCTGCTCGGGGTCAGCGGCGCGAAGCGGGTCAACGCGGTGATGCTGACGTGCGGCACCTACGACGCGGCCGGGCAGTTCGCCTACCGGGTCGGGTTGCCGGGCAAGAGCGGCGTCGGCGGCGGCATCGTGGCCGTGGTGCCGGGCAGGTGCGCGATCTGCGTGTGGGGTCCCGGGCTGGACGCCCGCGGCAACTCGGTGGCCGGGGTCGACGCGCTCGACAGGTTCACCACTCTCACAGGGTGGTCCGTGTTCTGACGGGTGGTAGGAAGACGGGGTGAGCACATTGGGCAACGCGCTGGCACGGGCCGAGGACGAGGCCGTCACGCTCGTCAGCGAGCTGATCAGGATCGACACCACCAACACCGGTGACCCCGCGACGGTGGTGGGGGAGCGCAAGGCCGCGGAGTGGGTGGCCGAGAAGCTCGGGGAGGTCGGCTACGAGACGACCTACGTCGAGTCGGGTGCGAAGGGGCGCGGCAACGTGGTCGCGCGGCTCGCGGGCGCCGACCCGAACCGGGGCGCGCTGCTCGTGCACGGGCACCTCGACGTCGTGCCCGCCGACGCGTCGGAGTGGTCGGTGCACCCGTTCTCCGGTGCGGTGCAGGACGGGTACGTGTGGGGCCGCGGCGCCGTCGACATGAAGGACATGGTCGGCATGACGCTCGCGCTGGCCAGGCACTTCAAGCGGGAGAACGTCGTGCCGCCACGCGACATCGTGTTCGCGTTCCTCGCCGACGAGGAGGCCGGCGGCCTCTACGGGGCGAAGTGGCTGGTCGACAACCGGCCGGAGCTGTTCGAGGGCGTCACCGAGGCGGTCAGCGAGGTCGGCGGGTTCTCGATCACGCTCAAGGACGACGTCCGCGCCTACCTCGTGGAGACCGCCGAGAAGGGCATCCGCTGGCTGAAGCTGCGGGTCAAGGGCACCGCCGGGCACGGCAGCATGATCCACCGCGACAACGCCGTGGCCAAGCTCGCCGCCGCCGTCACCAAGCTCGACCAGCACCAGTGGCCGCTGATCATCCGGCCGTCGGTGCGCGAGTTCCTCGACGGCGTCACCGAGATCACCGGCCTGGACTTCCCCGAGGACGACGTCGAGGGCTCGATCGGCAAGCTCGGCGCGCTGTCGCGGATGATCGGCGCGACGCTGCGCGACACCGCGAACCCGACGATGCTCACGGCCGGCTACAAGGCCAACGTCATCCCGTCCACCGCCGAGGCGACCGTCGACTGCCGCATCCTGCCCGGCCGCGAGGAGGCGTTCGACCGCGAGCTGGCCGAGCTGCTCGGCCCGGACGTGGAACGCGAGTGGATCGGCCTGCCGCCCGTGGAGACGACGTTCGACGGCGCGCTCGTGGACGCCATGACCGCCTCGATCACCGCCGAGGACCCCGGTGCGCGCGTGCTGCCGTACATGCTCTCCGGCGGCACCGACGCGAAGTCGTTCCAGCAGCTGGGGATTCGCAACTTCGGCTTCGCACCGTTGAAGCTGCCGGCCGACCTGGACTTCTCCGGGCTGTTCCACGGCGTGGACGAGCGCGTGCCGGTGGAGGCGCTGAAGTTCGGTGTGCGGGTGCTGGACCGGTTCCTGCGCAACAGCTGACGGGACCGTCCGGCGGCTCAAGCAGTCGTCTCCCGCGTCGCATCCCTGTCGCTCCCTCTCGTCCCGGGCCGTTGTGCGGCGGCCGGGTCGTCGAGGGCGCGCAGGGCGTTGTACGAGTCCTGCACGAGCGTGGCTCGCACGGTCGGGCCCGTGTTGGCGAGGACCACGAGCGCAGTGCGGCGCTGCGGGCTGAACCCGGCGAACGCGGTGCAGCCGCGCGTGCCCCCGGAGTGGAACAGCAGGTCGTGGTCGGGGAGGCGGCGCAGGTTCCACACCAGGCACAGGTGGTCGGTGGCGGAGACGGCGACGCGGGGCGCGACGACGTCGGCGAGCGCGGGCGCGAGGGAGGCCGGTCGGCCGTCGAGGAGGGCGGTCAGCAGGACGAGCAGGTCGCGGGCGGAGGACCGGAGCGCGCCGGCGGCGGGCATCCCGGGCATCTCCCACGGCGGGCGCGCCCGGCCGCGCAGGTGACCGGTGGCCTGCGGCGCGGTGTCGAAGCCGGTGTCGGTCAGGCCGAGGGGACGCAGGACGCGGTCGGCGAGCAGGTCCTCGAACGGCCGGCCGGTCGCGCGGGCCAGTGCCAGGCCGAGCACGGCGACGCCGAAGTTCGAGTACCGCGCTCGGTCGTCGGGGCGGACGCGGGTGCGGCGCAGCGCCGCCGTCAGGCGCTCTGGTCCGAACGCCCGGTAGGGGTTGGTGCGCCAGGCGGGCAAGGCCGCGCGCAGCAGGCCCGGTGGCAGCCGGGGCAGGCCGGAGGTGTGCGTGGCCAGGCGCTCCAGTGTGACGCCGGGGCCCAGGCCGGTGTCCAGGAAGCGGTCCACCGGGTCGTTGTGCCGCACCTCGCCGCGCGCCACCAGCTCGGCCAGCAGCAGCGCGGTGAACGTCTTGGTCAGCGAGCCGATCTCGAACCGGGTGGCGGCGGTGACCGGGTGCGGGTCGTCCAGCGCGGTGACGCCCGCGACCAGCACGGTCTCCTCGTCGCCCACCCGAGCGGCGACGGCGACACCGGGTGCGGCGGACAGCAGTGCGGTGATCCGGTCCTCGTTCACCCTGCGAGCAGCCGGGACAGCGCGAGCGTGCCCGCCGCGGTCGCGACCACGGCGGTGTGCTGGTGGTCGAGGAACCGGGTGCGCGGGTCGTCGGACACGGGTTCTCCGTCACGGGGCACCAGGCCGTCCTCGTGCTGGGCGGCGGCGAACGGCGCCCACTCGGCGGCCTCGATGCGCGGCTCCGGCAGGCACGCGCCCACGAGGAGCAGTTCGCCCACCAGGTCCCACTGCCGCGCCTCGGTCCACACGTCGATCCACACCGGCAGCCACGCGTCGAGGTAGCGGGCCGTGCCGGCCGGCAGACCCTCCGGACGCGCGCCCCAGTCGGTGAGGTGGAAGACGGTGTGCGTGGCGCAGTACCCGGTGTACCAGTCGATCACCCACGGCTCGGGCTCGCGGCCGAGCCAGGTCGCGGTCGTGAGGGCGTCCCAGTCGTCGTCGCGCGGGATGCCCACGACGCGGTGCGCGTTGGCCACGGCGAGCCGCCGGTTGGGCACCACCTCGTTCACCGCGTCGGCGGCCGAGCTGTGCGCGGCGACCCGTTCGAGGGCGGCGTGCCGGTACCCGGAGCGGGCGAACGACGCGTAGGTCTCCACCGGGTCGGTGAGCAGGGCGTGCCGGAGCTGGCGCTCGTAGAGCAGGTCGCCGCGGCGCATCTGCTCCCAGGAGAAGTCGAGCAGCTCTCGCGCGTGCCGCAGCTGCGCGGCACCGGCAACGCCCTCGCGCAGCACGAACGCGGACGCCAGGGCCACCTCGCACAGGGGCTTGTAGACGCTGTTGGGGTCGTCGAGGTCGGCGGTCGCCGTGTCGGTGAAGGCACCCAGCTCGTGGTGCGCGTGCAGCCAGGCCATCGCCCGGCTCGCCACGTCGTGCACCACCGCGGTCGGTGCCGAGGGCACCGGAGGCGTCGGAGCCGGGAGCGCCGGTCGCGAGGACACCGGCTCGGCGGCGAGAACGCGTTCGGCGATGGCCAGATCCAGCAGCAGCCGGGCGTCGGCGCCCGCGTGCAGCCTCAGGTGCTCCACCAGCAGGGCCGCGTCCAGCGGAACCCGGTCGGCGAGCAGGGCCACCCAGCGAACCAGGCGTGCTGCGGTGGCGTAGTCCCGGCGCAGCACGGCCCGGGTGGTGCCCCTGGCCAGTGCGAGCGGCGCACCCGCCACCGCCTGGAACACCGGGCCGTCCAAGCCCGGCAGGGCCAGCGGCGAGAGCTGGGCGACGGCCACCGACCAGCGCGCCCACTGCTCGGCCGGGCCCAGCAGGGCGTCGACCGGTGACGTGCCGAGGTGGGCCGAGGCCTCCCGGTTCTCCCACACCTCGACGGTCCCGGGCGGCGCGCACCGCCCGTCGGTGAGCCGCACCAGCAGCTCGGCGGTGGCCTGGTCCCGGTGGGCCAGCACGCACTGCTGGTGCGTCACCGGCTGCTGGACGGGCGGGAACGCCTCGAAAGCGTCGGACACGACAGCGGCGTCCCGGCCCTCCAGGGGGCGGCCCGCCAGCAGGTGCGGCGCGAAGGCGTCGGCGCCCACCAGGCGGACCGCCCACAGGCCGGCCACGCCGTCGGCGCAGGAGTCGAGGAAGTCGGCGAGCCTCGTCGGCACACCTTCCCCGAGTGCGCCGACGAGGTGTCCGGCCAGTGCGGCGACCGCGTCCGCACGAGACGTGCGGTCGATCGCGCCACCTGTGGTCACCGCTTCTCCGGCTCCGTCGGGTTGCCGGGGGAGACGATCAGCAGCAGACCGGCCAGGAGCGCGCCGCCGGCGGTGGGCACGTGCAGCGGCGGGTCGGCCACCGCGGCCTCGGGCTCCGCCACCGCCGTCATCAGTTCGGCCATGTCCTCCGGCGCAACAACCGGACGGGCCAGTGTTCGCATCATCACAACCTCCTCCTTCGCTTCGTTCTTCCGGAGTACCACCTCGAACGCGGGGACACGCGCTGTATCACCCGTTCCAGTGAAGGAATCCACAACGGACAGGTGGTGCTGTGTCGCAGATGGACCGTGTCTTTTCGGTGTGTCGTGTCGTTGGGCATGCAGACGGCACGGCGAAAGGAACGGCATGGTGCGGCTGGAGGACGGGACCGAGCTCAACGTGCTGCGGGCGGGCGATCCCGACGCGCGGACCACGATCGTGCTGGCGCACGGGTACGCGCTCGACCACCGCAGCTGGCACAAGGTCGTCGACCGGCTCAGCGGCGACTTCCAGGTGATCGCCTACGACCACCGCGGCCACGGCGAGTCCTCGAAGGCCGACGAGGAGACCGCGACGATCGAGCAGCTCGGCGACGACCTGGGTGAGCTGATCGAACGCGCGGTGCCCAGCGGTGACGTGGTGATCGCCGGGCACTCGATGGGCGGCATGGCGGCGCTGGCGATGGCCGAACGCAGGCCGCGGCTGTTCCGGCAGCGGGTGCTGGGCATCGTGTTCGTGTCGACGGCGGCGAGCGAGCTGTCGGAGACCTCGCTCGCGTGGCCCAAGTCGCTCGGCAAGCTGGTGCGGGAGCTGGAACGGGCGTTCGGGCCGATCGTGCGGGCGGTCAGGGAGAAGATCGAGCCCACCAAGACCGCGGGCCTGCGGTGGTGGCTCTTCGGTGACGAGCCGTCCGACGACGACGTCGAGCTGACCGCGGACATGGTGTGGGGGGAGTGGCCGGAGACGGTGGCGTTGTTCCGCCCGGCCGTGGACCGCTACGACCGCGAGGCGGGACTGACCGTGGCGCAGGAGAAGGCCGTCGTCGCGGTGGTGGGCGACGAGGACCGGCTGGTGTCCGAGTCGGACGTGGCCAGGTTCGGCGGCACGTCGGTGGTGCTGCCCGACGCGGGGCACATGCTCCCGTTGGAACGTCCCGCAGAGATCGCGAACCTGATCCGCGAGTTGGCCAAGGCCTGATGGTCGGCGGGGGCGCGGTGATGTGCCCCCCACCGACCATCTCGCGGCCGCAACCGGTCGTGGAGCAGGTGAGGAACGCGCGGCCTGCCAGGTGGCGCGTTCTCGACACGCTTTCCGGAATCGTCTACGACGCGGGGGTGCGGCGCCGTCCCGGTGGCCGGCCGAAGAGCCGCACGTGCTCGCCGACGAGCCATTCCTTGAGCGGTGCCCACTCGGGGTGGTGGTTCAGCACCAGCAGGCGGTGCATCCACCAGTTCGGGTCGTCGGCGCGGGGGAACGCGGCCAGCCACGCCGCTCTGTCCTGCGCGGACAGTCCCCACAGGTGTGCCAGCTGGCCCTGGGCGTCGGTGTCGAGCTGGGCGGTGACCTGGCCGTTCTCGGTGTGCCACTCGGCTCTCAGCTCGCGCAGGACGGCGAGAGCGCTCTCATCGTTCTCCGGGGCCGTGACGACCACGGTGTGCAGGCCCTGGGCCGCGGCTTCGGCGAGCAGGGCACGGGTGGACGGTTCGTCGTGCGGCAGTGCGCTGTGCGCGACCCCGACTTGTTGCGGCACGAGCTCCATGACCCAGAATCTGATCACATATTCTACGACTCCGGTCAATTTTATTGCTTCAGTGTTGACTGAAATGAACCATCACGCGGTGCTCAGCTTCAACGAACGAACAGGGGATCTCAAACGCCGGGACGTGGGCACCTCAGCGTTGTGGGCCGCAGGCGGAGGGGGCGTTTGAGCGGCACTTCGTGTCGTGTGACGCGTTACGTGATGAGTCCGGGCAGGTCGCCCGGGACGCGCTTGCGGCGCAGCCACACCTTGCGGGAGCCGTCGCCGTAGAGCAGCGTGCGGGACAGCTCCCAGCCCGCGAACTCGGCGTGGATGGCCAGCTGCGTGGTCGCGGTGCGGCGGGAGATGCCGGGCGGCAGGCGCAGCGGCCGGTACTCCCAGTCCCCGTCGATCACCCCTTCGGTCATGGCGAGATCACCTGTATCCCTCCGTTGTCGCCGGACGTGACGGTGACGCGTCCGGTCTCCTGGTCGACGCTGACCGTGTTGGGTTGGCGCACGGTGGCGAAGCGGTGCTTCTCGGACGGCTCGCCGGCGGCGACGTCCAGGCCGACGACCTCGTTGCGGTCGGTGAGCGTGATCCACGCGATGTCGCGCTTGGCGTCGTAGGCGATGCCGTAGGGGGTGCCGGGCACGGGGTAGCGCTGGCGCATGATCAGCGGGTCGATCGAGAACGCGATGAACTCGCCGCCGCGGGTGTCGACGACGAGCAGGCGGCCGAAGCGGTCGGGGACGGCGTTGGTGGCACCGTCGCCGGCGCGCAGGCCGGGGCCGCGGGTGGGGGAGCCCTTGTCGTCGGTGGTCATCTCGAAGACGGCGCTGCGGAGGCGGTCGAGCTCGACCTTGCGACCGCTGACCTCGAACTTCAGGGTGGTGTCGCCCTCGGTGAACGAGCCGCCGGGCGTGATGTCGCCGGGCAGGGCGGTGTTCTGGGCGGGGGAGAGGGCCGGTTTGGCGACCTCGAGCGTCTCGGCGACCTGCAGCGGGTCCTGCGACTTCTCGCTCTGTCCGCACGCCGTCAGCGTCGCGGTGGCCAAGATCAGAGCTGCGAGCCGGTGCAAGGTCGTTCCTCCGTGGATCTGCGTGGTCTTCCAGCATGCCCGCAGTGCTCGCGAAGGTCACGCGAGGGGTGGGGTGAATCTCGTTCAGGGCCTTCTGGTCTGTTATCTCAATAACTTCAGTGTTGACTAAATTCAACACCTTCACGACAGCGACTACCAGCAGAAACTGACGAACGCAGAACAGCCAGGAACTCAGGGCATCGGGCGCTCGGGGTAGGCGAGCTCGATGGCGCTGACGTCGTCGAGTGCGGCGCGGATCGCGGGCGGAAGGGTGAGCTGTTCGACGTCGAGGGACGCGAGGAGTTGGTTGGTGTCGCGGGCGCCGACGACGGGGGCGACGACGCCGGGCCGGTCGCGGACCCAGGCCAGTGCGACGCACAGGGCGGAGGTGCCGAGTCCTTCGGCGGCGGTGCTGACGGCCTGGACGATGCGGGCGGCGCGGTCGGTGCGGTGTTGTTCGACGTAGCCGGCGAAGTGGGCGGAGGCGCCGCGGGAGTCGGGTGGGGTGCCGTTGCGGTACTTGCCGGTGAGGACGCCGCGGCCGAGTGGTGCCCAGGGCAGGAGGCCGAGGCCGTGGTGGGCGGCGGCGGGGGCGACTTCGCGTTCGATGCCGCGTTCGAGCAGGGAGTATTCGTGCTGGGTGGAGATGAGGGGGAAGGTGGTGGGGGTGGTGGCTGCGGTGGCGAGTTGCCAGCCGCTGTAGTTGGAGGTGCCGGCGTAGCGGACTTTTCCTGCGGTGATGGCGGTGTCGAGTGCGGAGAGTGTTTCTTCGACGGGGACGGTGGGGTCCCAGGCGTGGAGTTGCCAGAGGTCGACGTGGTCGACGCCGATGCGGCGCAGGGAGCCGTCGAGTGCGGTGAGGAGGGCGCCGCGGCTGGCGCCGCCGCCGAAGGGGCCGTCGGTGCGGCGTGCGACGGCTTTGGTGGCGATGACGAGGTGGTCGCGGGGGACGACTTCGTCGATGAGGGTGCCGAGGATGCGTTCGGATTCGCCTTCGGTGTAGACGTCGGCGGTGTCGATGAGGGTGCCGCCGGCGTCGGCGAAGGCCATGAGCTGGGTGGCGGCCTCGTCTGCGTCGGTGTCGCGGCCCCACGTCATCGTGCCCAGTGCGAGGCGGGAGACGCGGAGGCCGCTGCGGCCGAGGTGTCGCTGTTCCACGTGCGGGATGCTAAGGGGTGATGATCGTGTCAGCCTGGCAATCGGTGTTACTGACCGGTAGGGTCTCGCTGCGTGAAGCTGGGACTGAACCTCGGGTACTGGGGCGCCGGTAATGACGCGGCGAACCTCGAGCTGGCGAAAGAGGCCGACCGGCTCGGTTTTTCGGTGGTGTGGGCGGCGGAGGCGTATGGCTCCGATGCGCCGACGGTGCTGGCGTGGGTGGCGGCGCAGACGGACCGCATCGACGTGGGCAGTGCGATCTTCCAGATTCCGGCGCGGACGCCTGCGATGGCGGCGATGACGGCGGCGACGCTGGACACGTTGTCGGGTGGCCGGTTCCGGATGGGGCTGGGGGTGTCGGGTCCGCAGGTGTCGGAGGGGTGGCACGGTGTGCGGTTCGACAAGCCGTTGGCGCGGACGCGTGAGTACGTGGAGATCGTGAAGCGTGCGTTGTCGCGGGAGAAGCTGCGGTTCGAGGGTGAGCATTACACGTTGCCGTTGCCGGATGGTCCTGGCAAGGCGTTGCAGTTGACGGTGCACCCGGTTCGGGAGCAGATCCCGGTGTACCTGGCGGCGGTGGGTCCGAAGAACCTGGAGTTGACGGGGGAGATCGCGGACGGGTGGTTGGCGATCTTCTTCTCGCCGGAGTTCTCTGCGGAGTCGCTGGCGTCGGTGCGGGCGGGCCGGGAGAGGGCCGGCAGGTCGATGGAGGGGTTCGACGTCGTTCCGACGGTGCCGTTGGTGGTGGGTGAGGACTGGAAGGCGTGTGCGGATCCGGTGCGGGCGTACACGGCGTTGTACGTGGGCGGCATGGGGTCGCGGAAGCAGAACTTCTACAACAACCTGATGGTGCGGATGGGTTTTCCGGCTGAGGCGGAGGAGATCCAGGAGAGGTACCTGTCGCGGGACTACGCGGGTGCGATGGGGGCGATCCCGTTGGAGTTCTTGGACGCGACGGCGTTGCTGGGGTCGAGGGAGCGCATAGCGGAGAAGATGCAGGCGCTTGCTGCCGCGGGGGTCACCACGCTGTCCGTTTCGCCGATGCTGCAAGATCTGGAGCAGGGGATCGCGGGTCTTCGGACCGCGGCCGAGGCTTTGGATCTGGCAGGAGTGGGTAGTTGAGCTGGTTGCAGGCTCTGGTCCTCGGACTGGTCCAAGGACTGACGGAATTCCTGCCGATTTCCAGCAGTGCGCACCTGCGCATCACGTCGACGTTGTTCTTCGGCAACGATGCGGGTGCGTCGTTCACCGCGGTGATCCAGTTGGGTACCGAGGTGGCGGTGCTGATCTACTTCGCGAAGGACATCGGGCGCTTCATCAGCGCCTGGTTCCGCGGTTTGGTCAACGCGGAGGCGCGCAAGGAGCGGGATTACCGGCTTGCTTGGTACGTGATCATCGGTTCGGTGCCGATCTCGGTGCTCGGGTACCTGTTGAAGGACGAGATCCGGACGTCGGCGCGGAACCTGTGGATCACGGCGACGATGCTGGTGGTGTTCGGTCTGCTGCTGGGTTTGGCTGATCATCTGGCGAAGCAGCAGCGGGATGAGCTGCGGATGAAGGACGCGATCGGGATGGGGTTGGCGCAGGCGCTGGCGTTGATCCCGGGGGTGTCGCGGTCGGGTGGGACGTTGACGGCGGGGTTGTTCCTGGGGCTGACGCGGGAGGCGGCGGCGCGGTACTCGTTCCTGCTGGCGATTCCGGCGGTGTTCGGTGCGGGGTTGTTCTCGATCCCGGACGTGCTGGAGCGCAGTGGTGAGGGTGTGCAGGCGTCGATCCCGCAGATGGTCGTCGCGACCGTCATCTCGTTCGTGGTCGGGTACGCGACGATCGCGTGGTTGTTGAAGTACGTGTCGAAGCATTCGTACTCGGCTTTTGTGTGGTACCGGCTGATGCTGGGCCTGGTGCTGATGGGGCTGCTGTCGATGGGGTTGATCCAGCCGATCTAAGGTGGGTGCCGTGGCCACGGTGATCCTGCTTCGACATGCTCGTTCGACCGCCAACGGTTCCGGTGTGCTCGCCGGGCGGATGTTGGGTGTGGGTTTGGACGAGCGGGGGCAGGCGCAGGCCGCGGCTCTCGTCGCCCGGTTGAGGGACATCCCGGTGGCTGCGGTGGTGTCGTCGCCGTTGCAGCGGTGTGAGGAGACGCTGGCGCCGTTGCTGGCGGACCGGGAGCTGGAGGCGGTCGCGGAGCCTGCCGTGTCCGAGGTGGATTACGGGGCGTGGACCGGCAAGGCGCTCAAGGACCTGTTGAGCGAGCCGTTGTGGACGGTGGTGCAGCAGCACCCGTCGGCGGCGGTGTTCCCGGAGGGTGAGGGGTTGGCGCACGTGCAGGCGCGTGCGGTGGCCGCGGTGCGGGCGCATGATGCGCGGATCGCCGAGGAGCACGGTCCGGGTGCGGTGTGGGTGTTGTGCTCGCACGGTGATGTGATCAAGTCGGTGTTGGCGGATGCGCTGGGTGTGCACTTGGACGGGTTCCAGCGGATTGTGGTGGATCCGTGTTCGGTGTCGGTGGTGCAGTACACGCAGACGCGGCCGTTCGTGTTGCGGGTGAACGACAACGGTGGGGATCTGGCGGGTGTGGTGCCGAAGGCGCCGCCGCAGGAGGAGCCGTCGTCGGACGCTACCGTGGGTGGCGCGACCGGAGCTTGAGGTAGCGCTGTTCCTGGGCGTTCAGCGTGAGTGTGGCGGCTTTGTCGTACTCTTCGCGGGCCTGGTGGTGGTCTCCGCGCAGGTCGAGCAGGTGTGCTTTGACGGCGTGGACGCGGTGGTGGTCGAGGTCCAGTGTGGACAGCTCGGCGAGGGCCCGGTCGGGGCCGTGGACCATGGCGAGGGCGACGATGCGGTTGAGGGCGACCATGGGGCCGGGTGCCAGTGCGGTGAGCAGGTCGTAGAGGCCGAGGATCTCGGGCCAGTCGGTGTCGTCGGCGGTGGTCGCGTCGGCGTGGACGGCGGCGATGGCGGCTTGCAGCTGGTAGGGGCCGATCTGGGTGGTGCGCAGGGCGTGCCGGATGAGCCGGGTGCCTTCGTCGATGGCGTCGGTGTCCCACAGGCCGCGGTTCTGTTCGGCCAGCGGGACCAGGTCGCCGTGTTCGGTGGTGCGGGCGGGTCTGCGGGCGTCGGTGAGCAGCATCAGTGCGAGCAGTCCGGTGAGTTCGCCGTCGTCGGGGCGGGTGTGGTGCAGCCGGCGGGTGAGGCGGAGGGCTTCGGCGGTGAGGTCGACGCGGACGAGGGTGTCGCCGGAGCTGGCGGTGGAGCCTTCGGTGAAGACCAGGTAGAGCACGTGCAGGACGGCGGTGAGGTCGGCGGGCGGCCGGAACGTGGCCCCGGCCTGTTTGATCTTCTGCTTGGCCCGGCTGATGCGCTGTGCCACGGTGGCTTCGGGTACGAGGAACGCCCTGGCGATCTCCGCTGTCGTGAGGCCGCCCACCGCGCGCAGTGTCAGGGCGATCTGCGAGGCCGTGGTGAGGCTTTCGTGGCAGCACATCGCGAGGATCGTGAGCGTGTCGTCGCGGGCCGGCGCCGGGTCCGCGGGCGGTGGGGTCAGGGCGGCGACCTTGTCCTCCCGTGCCCGGCGGGCGAGGTCTGCCCGGTACTGCTCGATCCACCGGCGGCTCGCCGCGGTGATGAGCCAGCCCTTCGGGTTGTCCGGCAGCCCGTCGGCCGGCCATTGCTGCGCGGCTTGCAGCAGGGCTTCCTGCACGGCGTCCTCGCACACGTCGAACTGGCCGTGGCGGCGTACGAGCACGCCGAGGACCTGCGGCGCGAGCTCACGCAGCAGGCCCTCGACCGGGGGTGTGGTCACAGGTCGTCCAGCGTGGACCTGTCCCACACCGGGCGGACCTCGATGCCGTCGTTGTGGGCGTCGGGCAACGTGGCGGCGTGGGCGATGACCTGGTCGATCGTGTCGGCTTCGACCAGGTAGAACCCGGCGAGGTACTCCTTGGCCTCGGCGAAGGGCCCGTCGGTGACGACGACCTCGCCGCCGCGGATGCTGACGCCCTTGCCGGTCTCGGGTCCGGGCAGGCCTTCGCTGACGACCAGCTCACCGGAGGCGCGCAGCGTGTCGGTGAGGTCGTAGTGGGCCTGGCCGAACTGCCTCTGCTGCTCGTCGGTCAGCTTCTCCCAGGCCGCCCGCGACTTCGGGTTGCTGTAGATCAGGATCAGGTACTTCACTTGCGGCCTCCGCTCGGCTGGCTGGCGAGAGATCTTCTCACCGCCATGTCGAATCCGCGGGCCGTGTCTCGACACCGGTGTGTCAATCGAGAGGGAGGTGTGGGAGATGACCACGACGTCGGTGCGGGATGAGACCGCGGTTCGCGCGGTGTTCACCGAGCACGAGCAGGGCATGAGGTTGCGGTCCCCGGAACGGATCGTCGCCCGGTACGCGCGGGACGCGGTGACGTGCACGCTGGCGCCGCCGTTGCGCAACACGGGTCTGGACGCGCGTGACCCGGAGGCGCTGGCGGGGTGGATGGCCGGGTTCAGCGGGCCGATCACGCTGGAGCACCGGGATCTGCGGGTCGCGGTGTCGGGTGATGTGGCGTTCGCGCACGGTCTGGCGCGGCTGGCGGCGGTCCCGGTCGGCTACCCGGAGGGGTTCTCGATGTGGATGCGCGTCACCGTGGGCCTGCGCCGGCGGGAGGGGCGGTGGCTGGTGGTCCACGAGCACCAGTCGGTGCCGTTCCACATGGACGGGTCGTTCCTCGCGGCGACCGATCTGGAGCCGCGGGAGACGCCCTAGTGGATGTCGGCCGGGGCCCGGACCGTGCAGGGGGAAGCGGTCCGGGCCCCGGTCTTCTTTCCGGCGGGTCTCTACTTGACGTTCACCGCGGCCCAGGCCCGGTTGACCGCCGCGTACTCCGGCGACGAGGCGCCGTACAGGTCGGCCGCGGCGGCGAGGGTGCCGGTGCGGGCGGCGGCGTACTTGGTGCTGGAGGTGAACTTGGTGGTCAGCGCCCGGTACCAGATCTTCTCGGCCTTGGCGCGGCTGATGCCGGTGACGGGCTGGTTGTCGACGGTGGGGGAGTCGTAGGCGACACCGTTGATCGTCTTCGCGCCGCTGCCCTCGGACAGCAGGTAGAAGAAGTGGTTGGCGATGCCCGAGGAGTAGTGCACGTCGACGCTGCCCGCCGAGGACGACCAGTAGTCCAGGCTCCTGCCGTCCTTGGAGGGCTTGTCCATGTAGCGCAACGGCTTGCCGTCACCGCGGATGTTGATCTTCTCGCCGATCAGGTAGTCACCGGCGTCGGCGGCGTTGGCCGCGTGGAACTCCGTGGTGGACCCGAAGATGTCGCTGGTGGCCTCGTTGAGGCCGCCGGACTCACCGGAGTACACCAGGCCCGCGGTGGCCGAGGTGACGCCGTGCGACATCTCGTGCGCGGCCACGTCGATCGAGGTCAGCGGGTTGCGGTTCTGGGCGCCGTCGCCGTAGGTCATGCAGAAGCACGAGTCCGTCCAGAACGCGTTGCTGTAGTTGTTGCCGTAGTGGACCTTGCTCAGCGCGCCCACACCGTTGTTCTTGATGCCGCTGCGGCCGTGGACGTTCTTGTAGTAGTCCCACGTCTGCGCGGCGCCGTAGGCGGCGTCGACACCGGCGGTGGCCTTGTCGGTGTAGGTGCCGTTGCCCCACTTGTTGTCGGCGTCGGTGAACAGCGTGCCGGTGCCGGAGGTGTTGTTGAGGTTGTTCACGGACTGGTTGCCGCGCGCCGGGTCCTTGAGCTGGAACGTCGTCCCCGACTGGGTGGTGTTGAGCGCGACGGTGCCGCTGAAGGTCGACTGGCCGGTGCCCTCGACGTCGTGCACGCCGTCGTAGCTGAGCAGCGTCTGCCCGGTGCGGGCGTCGGTGAAGGTGTGCAGCTCACTCGGGGTCTGGTCGTCCTTGACCGAGTGGGTGACCTGCTCCCACGCCAGCACGGGGGCGTGGTCGAGGGCGAACACCACCAGCGTGGCGTCGGAACGTGCGGTGGTGACGGCGGTGGTGTCGAGGCCGGCGAGGGAGGCCTGCGACGCCTTGGTCACCCCGGTGACCTGTCCGGCTTTCTGGGCGACGACCAGGTCGCCGCCGATGACCTTCAGGCCGCCCAGGGTGCGGTCGTAGCGGATGTGGGCGGTGCCGTCGGCGTCGCGCACGACGTCGCGGGGCACGAGCCGTTCACCGCCGGACAGGCCGAGGGCGGAGGAGATCGTCCCCGCCTGCTCGGCTGCCGCGTGCAGTGCTTCGGACTTGGCGAGCAACGGGTTGACCGGCTGTGGTGCCGCGCCGGCTCCCGCGGTGCCGGCGGCGGCGAACGCCACCGCTGATACGAGGGCGGTGGTGATGCCCAGGCTGATGCGCTTCATGGGACTCCTGTTCACACGCAGGGGGAGCCCGCTCCGGCGTTACAGGGGTGCCGGACCGGGCACCGTGGAACAGCCCGACCTTCGTCTCGATGACCGGGCGTGGCGATCGTATTGCGCAGAGTGCAGGGAACCATCCACTCCCAGAATCCGAGATTGCTTCATGAATTGACCTGCGGTGCTGGTCACGAGATCGGGATTTGTCCGAATGCTGGACCAAAACCACAGCTCAACCAATGTGGAAACGCGACGGAAACACCCGGCGGCACTCCTGCCGACGGTGCAGCGCGCTGCGCCGGCCGGTGCAGCCCTACCGGCGGGGATCTTGTTTACAGTTAACGCGATTCACTGAGACCTGGGTCACGAATTCACAGGCCCAGACGGGTGACCGCGTTGTCCTCCAACGGGTTCGCCGTGCGGATGTAGCGGTGCACCGTGCGCGGGTTCGTCCACCGGCCCTGCCGCATGATCTCCCGGTCGCTCGCCCCGCCCAGCGCCGCCTGCGTCGCGAACCCCGCCCGCAGCGAATGCCCCCCGAACAGCTCCGGGTCCAGCCCCGCCCGCACCGCGTACCGCTTCACCAGCTCCGCCACCGCACGCCCCGACATCGCCTTCTCCCCGATGCCGCCGTGCCGGTTGACCACCGGGAACACCGGCCCCGTGCGCGTGGTGCCCCGGTAACCGTGACAGCGGTGCAGACCCGAGTCCCGCGGCTCGCGGCCCTCCAGCACATCGGCCCAGTCCGCGAACGCGCACACCGGGCACGTCGGCCGCCTGCTGCCACGCGGCAGCACCACCGTCTGCTGGTGCTTGCCGGTCTGGTCGGTCTTCGTCGTCCCCAGCGCGATCAGCAGCAACGGCTCGTGCGTGCGCGGATCCACGTCCACCGCCACGTCCTCGAACTCGATCGCCGCCAGCTCACTGCGCCGCAACGCCCCCGCGAACCCCACCAGCAGCAGCACCGCGTCCCGCGCCCGCGCCGGACCCTGCGCCGGCCGCTCGGCCAGCAACGCCTCCAGCGTGTCCAGCAGCACCGGCCGCTTGCGCCGCGGCTGCGCCTTGCGCGAGCGGCGGATACCGCGCAACGTCAACCGCACCACGTCACTGCGCGTCGGACTGGGCAACCCGTTCGCCGCGTGCACCGCCGAGATCGCCGCCGACTTGCGCTCCAGCGTCGAGGCCCCGAACGCCGGCGACCCGTCCTCGCGCACCGCGTCCGCCGCCGCCGCCAGGTACACCGCCACGTCCAGCGGATCCGCGGGCAACGCCTGCCGGCCCTCCGCCGCGCACCACCCCGCCCACCCCACCCAGTCCGACCGGTACGCGCGCACCGTGTTCGGCGACTGGGCATTGCGCAGATAGCTCGCCAGCGACGCCGCCTGCTCGTCGTCGAACCGCGCCCGCACCGCCGCCAGCGCCTCACCGTCCACCAGCACCGAGTGCGACACCCGCACCAGCGCGCTCTTCACCGGCTCCGGCAGGCTCACACCCGCGATGGTAGCCCTCTGATCAACTCCGCGACCTCCCGCGGCGACAGCTCCAGCGCCCCGATCCCCACCCCGACCTCGAAGCTGCACCGCCCCGGATCCGGGTTCGACCGCGTGTACAGCAACAGCTTCACCCCCGTCTCCTCCGCCAGGGCCTGCGCCGCGCGTTCGGCGTCGGCCGGGGACATCGGCAGGTGGACGTGGAACATCGGCGTCTGCGGCACCACCGGGTGGGTGCGGGCGAACCCGTCGTCGTTGATCGCCTTCGCCAGCGCCCGCGCGTGGTCGCAGAACTCCGCCATCCGCGGCAGCACCTCATCCAGCCCCAGCAACCCCAGCACCGCCAACGGCCACGCGTCCGCGATCGCCCCGCCCAGCCGCCGCCGCCACACCGCCGCGTGCGCGATCGTCACCTCGTCCCCGGCCAGCACCGCGCCCCGCGCGCCCTCCAGACCCTTGTAGAGCGACACGTACACCGTGTCGAACAGGTCCGCGACCTGCGCCAGCGACGCCTCGTAACCGGTCTGCGCCTCCCACAACCGCGCCCCGTCGCAGTGCGCCGCCGCCCCCTGCTCCCGCACCCACCGCGTCTGCTCCCGCAGGTCCTCCCACGCGGGCAGCACACCGCCCAGGTCCCGCTGCGGCAGCTCGAACACCACCGCCGCCAACGGCTCACCCACCGCCCGCAGCTGCGGCAACCCCATCAGCGCGTTGCGGTCACCGACCGGGTGGAACCGCAACCCGTGCACCGCGCTGTACCCCTGGTTCTCCCACACCTGCAGATGCGTCTGCGGATGCCCCGCGAACGCACGCCGGCCACGGGTCTCCGCGTGCACCCGCAACGCCGTCTGCTGCGCCATCGTCCCCGACGGGAAGAACAACGCCCCCGGCTTGCCCAGCAACCCCGCCACGCGCTCCTCCAGCCGCGCGACCGGTTCCTCCGGTGTGGTGTCCGGGGCGATCAGGCCGCTTTCGGACAGCCGCCGCAACACCTCGAACGGCGAACGGCGCGGACTGGCGTGCATCGACAACGACCGGCGGATCTCCACCACCCGAGCCTAGGTCTCGCCAGTGGCTTGCACAGCGCCCGCACGGCGGTGGTGCGGCGCCCGAAAACGGCAGGTACTCGGAAGCAGGAAGCACTCGGGAGCGGCAAGCGCACCGCGACGGCGGTCGGGGGATGGCGACGGACAAGGGGCGCGCCGCCGGACAGGCACACGGGACGGTCAGGCACACGGCGACGGCCGCGTGTGCGGCGAGCGCCGAGTGTCCGGTGAACGCCAGGTGACCGGACACGGTCGGGTGCCTGGAGGTTCCGGGCACCCGAAGCAGCCACGCGGTCGAGCGCCCGGCGGTCAGGCGGCCGGGCACACCCAGGTGGTGGTCAGGCGCGGCCGGCCAGCGCCGAGAACCGCTCGTCCAGCTCCGCCTCGTCCGCCACGAACCACAGCTGCCGGCCCTGGTTGGACTCGAAGACGAAGTCCCGCAACGCCGTGCTCTGCTCCACGTACCCGCTGATGTCCCCGACGACCGCCACCCCGAACCCGTACTGCTGGAACTTCTGCACCACCGCGCCCGCCACCCGTGTGCGCAACCGGAAGAAGTCCTCCGGCAGGCGCGCCACCGGCAGCGCGATCCACGCCACGTCCTGGCCCCACAACGTGCCGATCAGGTCCACAGCGGACTGCTCGTCACCGATCAGCGGGCCGTCCGGCGAGCACATCAGGACCGTCGCGCCGTGGCGCGTCCCCACAACATCCGACATGCGCAGCAAAGTAGCGGCCGCCCGCGGCCGCCGTCGCGCGCATTTCGCCCGCGGAGGTGACCTGCGGAAATGGGCAGGCGCCGCACCGGTGCGGCTCTCTAGGGTCACGACCATGCGTGATCTTGCGACGTTGCCCAAGGCCCACCTGCACGTGCACCTGGAAAGCACCGTCCGCCCCGGCACGCTCGCCGATCTCGCCGACCGGCACGGGGTGCGGGTGCCCGCCCACACCGGGGTCTTCGACGGGTTCGGGCCGTTCGCCGCGCACAACGGCGCGGTACGGGACTGCCTGCGGGAGCCCGGCGACTTCCACCGGATCGCCTACGAGTTCTGCGCCGAGGAAGCAGCGCAGGGGACCCGCTACGCCGAGGTCACGTTCACCGCGGCAGGCCACGGGGAACGACTCGGTGATCCGGACATGCCGCTCGAGGCGGTGATCGCCGGGCTCGCCGCAGGACAGACCGCCCACGGCATCGAATGCCGTGTGATCGTGGACCACCCGAGAAGGCGGTCGGTACAGCGCTTCGAGGACTCGCTGCGGCTCGCGCGCAGGCACCCGCAGGTCGTCGCGATCGGGGTCGCCGGGGCCGAAGACCACCCGCTCACCCCGTTCACCCCCGTGTTCCGCGCCGCGCGGGAGGCCGGGATCGGGCTCGTGCACCACGCCGGGGAGACGTGCGGAGCACCGAGTGTCGCCGACGCGGTCACCGCCGGGCTGGCCGACCGGATCGGTCACGGCATCCGCGCACTCGACGACCCCGGGGTCGTCTCACTGCTGCGCGACCGCGCCGTCCCGCTCGAAGTGTGTCCCTCGTCCAACGTCGCGCTGGGACTGGTCGACTCGCTCTCCTCTCATCCGCTGCCACACCTGCTCGACGCCGGGCTGACCGTCACGCTCAACACCGACATCCCCGCCTCGACCGGCACCACCCTGACCGAGGAGTACTCACGGGTGCGCGCCGCCTTCGGCTTCACCGACACCCGCATGGCCTCCTTCGCCCTCACCGCCGTCGACGCCTCCTTCGCGCCGCCGCGGGTGAAAGCGCGGCTGCGTCACGACATCGCCGCCTGGCGCGACGGCTCGTAGCACACCAGGCCGTGCTTGGCCGCCAGCAACCCCACCAGCTCCACCACCCGCCGCCACTGCGGCCACACCACGTGCACGATCACCGCGTCCGTGCCCACCGTCAGCGCCTCGTCCCACCGGGCCGGCACCGCCGGGTCCGGTGCGGTCTGGCGCAGCTCCCGCACGAACGCCGCCACCGCCGGGTCGAACGCCCCCAGCAGCGAGGACCGCAGCTCCGCGTACCGGGCCGCCGCCTCCGCGAACGACGCCGGACCCGGCGCCCGCCACACCACCACGTCGAACGGGACGTCCATCACGCCACCTTTCCGAACACCACACCCGACAGCGCACCCAGCGCGGTCCCTCGCGAGATCCTCCGCGGACCGGGTGAGAACCACCGACCGCCGGCACGCCCCGGCCCCCACCGGCCGTCCGGCGACGGCCGTGAACAGCCCGAACCCAGGCCCGGGAGCAGCGCCTGCCGCGCGGCACCCGGCCCGGCCGCGACCGGTTGCCCGTGCGATAACCGCCCCGAACCGGGCACCACCGACAACGCCACGATCGGGTCCGCTCCCGGCTCCGCGGCCCGCGCACCACCGAACGGCACCGGCCGCGGGCTCAGCGCGGGAGCCGACGGCGGGCGGGCGGCCTGGCCGGCGGCCAGGGCCCCGAACGGGTTCAGGTCCATGCCGAGCACGCTAGCGAGGGGGTCTGACAATTTTGCGTCACCGCAGGTCAGAAGCCCCGCAAAGCACCCGAAGCGGTGAGGGGGCCCAGGCCGGGGCGGTGCCGGTGAGCCAGCCCACCCGGTTATTGACGCGAGGGATTCGCACCCTCCTGACTATCCTTGAGCCCAAATGGACACCCCGCTCGCTGAACTGCACAAACGCCTGCCCGAGCTCATGCCGCGTGATCAACGCCGGCTCGCCAGGCGCCTCGACGGCGCACGCAAGGTCACAGACCCCCTGGCGCGCCGCAAGATCACCGAGGAGATCGCCGGCCTGATCGACGAGGCCGCCGTCAAGGTCGCGCTGCGCAGGGAGTCCGTCCCCCCGATCAGCTACCCCGACGAGCTGCCGGTCAGCCGGCACAAGGACGAGATCAAGGACCTCATCGCGGCCCACCAGGTCGTGATCGTCGCCGGTGAGACCGGGTCCGGCAAGACCACCCAGCTGCCCAAGATCTGCCTGGAGCTCGGCCGGGGCATCACCGGCCAGATCGGCCACACCCAGCCCCGCCGCATCGCCGCCCGCACCGTCGCCGAACGCGTCGCCGAGGAGCTGGGCACCACGCTCGGCGACACCATCGGCTACAAGGTCCGCTTCACCGACCAGTCCGGCGACGACACGCTGGTCAAGCTCATGACCGACGGCATCCTGCTCGCCGAGATCCAGACCGACCGGACGCTGAGCCGCTACGACACGATCATCATCGACGAGGCCCACGAACGCAGCCTCAACGTCGACTTCCTGCTCGGCTACCTCAAGCAGCTGCTGCCGCGCCGCCCTGACCTCAAGGTCGTCATCACCTCCGCCACCATCGACCCGCAGCGCTTCAGCGCTCACTTCGGCGACGCGCCGATCATCGAGGTCTCCGGCCGCACCTATCCCGTCGAGACCCGCTACCGGCCGCTGGAGGAGGACGACGACCAGACCCAGGGCATCATCAACGCCGTCCACGAGCTGCAGGCGGAAGGCCCCGGCGACGTCCTGGTGTTCCTGTCCGGTGAACGGGAGATCCGCGACACCGCCGACGCCCTCAAAGCAGAGGACCTGCGCAACACCGAGATCCTGCCGCTCTACGCGAGGCTGTCCGTCGGCGAGCAGCACCGGGTGTTCCAGCGTCACACCGGCCGCCGCGTCGTGCTCGCCACCAACGTCGCCGAGACCAGCCTCACCGTGCCGGGCATCAAGTACGTCATCGACCCCGGCACCGCCCGCATCTCCCGCTACAGCCACCGCCTCAAGGTCCAGCGCCTGCCCATCGAACCCGTCAGCCAGGCGTCGGCCAACCAGCGCAAGGGTCGCTGCGGCCGCGTCAGCGAGGGCATCTGCATCCGCCTGTACTCCGAGGAGGACTTCGAGGCCCGCCCCGAGTTCACCGACGCGGAGATCCTGCGCACCAACCTCGCCAGCGTCATCCTGCAGATGACCAACATCGGCCTGGGTGACGTCGCGAAGTTCCCCTTCATCGACCCGCCTGACAGCCGCAACATCAACGACGGCATCGGCCTGCTGCAGGAGCTCGGCGCCATCAGCACCGGGCAGAAGGGGGCGGGGGAGCAGAAGCTCACCCCCACCGGCCGCAAGCTCGCCGCCCTGCCCGTCGACCCCCGCCTGGGCCGCATGGTCCTGGAGGCCGACACCACCGGCTGCCTCAAAGAAGTCATGATCATCGCCGCCGCGCTGTCCATCCAGGACCCCCGCGAACGGCCCGCCGACGCCCAGGAAGCCGCCACCCAGCAGCACGCCCGGTTCGTCGACGCCGACTCCGACTTCGTCAGCTTCCTCAACCTGTGGCGCTACCTCAAGGAGCAGCAGAAGGAACTGTCGGGCAACCAGTTCCGCAAGCGCTGCAAGGCCGAGTTCCTCAACTACCTGCGCGTGCGCGAGTGGCAGGACATCTACCTGCAGCTGCGCCAGGTCGCCAAGCAGATCGGCATGACCCTCAACGACCAGCCCGGCGACCCGCGCAACATCCACATCGCGCTGCTGTCGGGGCTGCTCAGCCACATCGGCGTCAAGGACGTCCTCAAGAAGCAGGCACCCGGTGAGAAACGCCGTCCCCTGACCGAGTTCCTCGGCGCCCGCAACGCCAAGTTCGCGATCTTCCCCGGCAGCGCCCTCGCGAAGAAACCACCCCAGTGGGTGATGGCCGCCGAGCTCGTCGAGACCAGCCGGCTGTGGGGCCGCATCGTCGCCAAGATCGAACCCGAGTGGGCCGAACGCCTCGGCGAGCACGTCGTCAAACGCACCTACTCCGAACCGCACTGGGAAGCCAAACGCGGCTCCGTCGTCGCGTTGGAGAAGGTCACCCTCTACGGGGTGCCGATCGTCGCCGGCCGCAAGGTCAACTACGGGCGCATCGACCCCGGGCTGTCGCGGGAGCTGTTCATCCGCCACGCCCTCGTGCAGGGGGAATGGACCACCCACCACCGGTTCTTCCACACCAACCGCGCCCTGCTGGAGGAGGTCGGGGAGCTGGAGAACCGGGCCCGGCGCCGCGACATCGTCGTGGACGAGGAAACCCTCTACGAGTTCTACGAACACCGCGTCGGCGCCGACGTCGTCTCCGCACGGCACTTCGACACCTGGTGGAAGAAGCAGAAGGACAAGAACCTCCTCACCTTCACCAAGGACATGCTGGTCAACGACCGCGCCGACGTCCGCCCCGACGCCTACCCCGACCAGTGGCGCCAAGGCGAGCTCACCCTGCCGCTGAGCTACCACTTCGAACCCGGCGCCAAGAAGGACGGCGTCACCGTCCAGCTGCCGCTGCCGGCGCTCACGACCCTGGACGACGACGCGTTCTCCTGGCAGATCCCCGGCCTGCGCCACGACCTCGTCGTCGCCCTCATCCGGTCGCTGCCCAAGCAGCTGCGCCGCAACTTCGTGCCCGTCCCCGACGTCGCCACCGCCGTGCTCGCCCGCATCGACCCCGCCGACACCAGCCTGCTGGCCGGGGTCGAACGCGAGCTCAAAGCCCTCACCGGTGTCACCGTGCACCGCGAGGACTGGCAGCTCGACGCCGTCCCCGACCACCTCAAGCTCACCTTCCAGGTCGTCGACGAGCACAACCGCACCCTCGCCGAGGGCAAGGACATCGCCGCGCTGAAGACCCAGCTGCGCGCCGAGGTCCGCGAGTCGCTGTCGCAGGCCGCCGGGCACCTCGAACGCACCGGGCTCACGACCTGGGACTTCGACGCCCTGCCCCGCACCATCGAGCAACGCCAGTCCGGCATCACCGTCACCGCCTACCCGGCGCTGGTCGACCGCGGTGACAGCGTCGCCGTGAAGGTCCTCGACACCCCCGGCCGCCAGGCCCACGCCCACCGCCGCGGGGTGCGCAGGCTGTTGCTGCTGGGCGTCAACTCACCGGTCAAGCACCTGCAGCGCCACCTCGACAACGCCTCCAAGCTCGCGTTGACCCGCAACCCCCACGGCGGCGTCGCGAACCTGCTGTCGGACTGCATCACCGCCGCCGTCGACCGGCTCATGGGCGAGCCGGCCTGGGACGCCAAGGCCTACGCCGCGCAGCTGAAGAAGGTCCAGGCCGCGCTCACCGACACCACTTGGGTCACCGTGCAGGAGGTCCGCAAGGTCCTCGAAGCCGCCCACGAGGCCGAGCTCAAGCTCTCCGGCCTCAAGGGCGCCCCTGACTCGGTCAACGACATCCGCGGGCAGCTCAACTCGTTGGTGTACAAGGGTTTCGTGACCGACACCGGCTATGACCGGTTGCCGGACCTCGTGCGTTACCTCAAGGGCATCAGCCGGCGCGTCGAGAAGCTGCCCGAGAACCCGCGCCGTGACCTCGAATGGACCGAGAAGGTTCACCAGGTCCACGCCGAGTACCGGGAGCTGCGCGCCCAGAGCCCCGCCGACGAGCCCGCACCCGAGCTCGACGAGATCCGCTGGATGATCGAGGAACTGCGGCTGTCGTACTTCGCGCAGACCATCGGCACCCGCTACACCGTCAGCGACAAGCGCATCTACAAGGCACTCGACGCCGTACCGCTGTGAGACTTTCGCGGAAGCCGGGCAAGCCCGCGGCTGAACTGCGGGTTCCGGGTCAGCCGCGACCGGACCGGTGTCGAAGCGTTGCCGGTGGACGCGGTAGGCCGTGTCACATCCGCACGCAGTCGGTCCCCCAGTGTTTCGCGTCGGGGCCCCACAGTTCTCCGCAGGTCCACGACCCCGCCGGCGCCTTCCAGGCGCCGGTGAGCTCGAACCAGCCGCCCGGTTTGAGGTTGGCGCGGTATCCGCTGCGCTTGTCGATCCCGGCGGGACCGTTGTACACGTGGGCGTCGACGTTGTAGAGCGTGTAGTTGCAGGCGTTGATCACGTGGACCCAGTACACGGTGCCGGAGTTGGGATGGGGGTCAGTGCGAACGCACCCGTCGACCGCCGCCGCGGTGTTCGTGAGGGTCGCGCTCAACGCTGCGGCCATGAGCACAGCCGTTCCGAAGATGGCTTTGACGGATCTCATCTCGACACCCCCGTGTCACCTTCACGCATCCATGGCTGCGGTGCGTTCACCCGCTCCTGCAACTGACCAATGTGCCAGCCTTGACGCAGCCGAGGTGCGATTTCGAGCCTTCGACCACCCGAAAGAGGTGCTCGGTCGACCGGCGGCGAGCACCGCCGCGAGCACTTGGCCTGCCATCGGGGGTCCGCCCCGGCGATCAGCCCGGACCCCGCCGCAGCGGCAGCCGACCAGGCGATCTCACCGGTCGGCGACGCCCAGCAGCCGTTCACCGGTGCGGTAGAGCTCCAGCAGCAACGGCCGCAGCGCCACACCGGCGTCGGTCAGCGCGTACTCGGTGCGGGCGGGGAAACCGGGGGAGCGGTCGCGGCGCACCAGCCCCCGCGCCACCAGGCCGTCCAGCCGCTCGGTCAGCACCTTCGCGCTGAGCTGCGGCAACCCCGCGCGCAACCCGCTGAACGACCGCGGCCCGCCCATCAGGTCGCGCAGCACCAGCGTCGCCCACCGGCCGCTGACCGCCGCCAGCGCCACCTCCACCGGGCACGCCGCCGACGGCGCCACCGTCCGGCCCCGCTCGGTCGGCACCAGCTCCTCGTCCCAGGTCACCGTTTGGTGACCCACGCCGGCGTTCGCCACGCTGAGCCCATGAGCATCCACCCCGCCAATGTCGCCCACGCGTTCGCCGCCGCGTTCAACTCCCGCGACGCCGGCGCCGTCGACGCGGTCTACGAACCCGGCGCCCTGTTCGTGCCCCGGCCCGGCTACACCGTCACCGGCAGCGACCGGCGTGCCGCCAACCAGGAGTTCCTCGACACCGGCCTGCCGATCACCGTCACACCGCGCCACGTCTACGCCCACGACGGAATCGCGCTGCTCGTCGTGGACTGGGCCATCGGTGACGTCACCGGCACCGCCACCGACGTCGCCCGCCTCGGTGCCGACGGGCGGTGGCGGTACGTGATCGACAACCCGTTCGGCACCAGGGCCTAGGCCGTGTTTTAGATGTGGCGTAGCCAGATGTTGATGGCGGCGATGTGGACGGTGGCCTGGTAGCGGATGGCGAGCTTGTCGTAGCGGGTGGCCACGGCCCGGTGTTGCTTGAGCAGGTTGATGCCGCACTCGACGGCGTGACGCTGCTTGTAGATCTTTCGGTCGATCGCAGGTGGCCGCCCACCCGCGGAGCCTTTGGCCTTGCGGTGGGCGGCCTGGTCACGGGGCTGGTCGATGGTCGCCTTGATCCCGCGGCGCCGCAGATAGGCACGGTTGGCTTGGGAGCTGTAGGCCTTGTCCGCCAGAACCCGGTCCGGACGGGTCCTGGCGCGTCCGGGCCCCATGCGTGGCACCGAGATCTGCTCGATCACCGGCACGAACCGCGGGCTGTCGCCCCGTTGCCCGGCGGTGACCAGCAGTGACAACGGCCTGCGGCCCTGCTCGCAGGCCAGGTGCAGCTTGCTGGTCCAGCCGCCGCGCGAGCGGCCCAGCCCGTGGTCGTCGGGCTCGGTCCCGCCGGCCGGGGTGGAGGGTGGTTCGACCTGCAGATCCCCTTTTTCCGTGCGCCGGCGGCGTGCTGGTGCGCCCGCGTGATGGTGGAATCCACCGAGACGTCCCACACGATCAGCCCGCCGGCATCGGCGCGGGCCTGCAACGCGGTCACAATCCGCTGCCAGACTCCGGCCCGCTGCCAGCGGCGGAACAACCCGTACACGGTCTGCCAGGGCCCGTAGTCAGGCGGGATGTCACGCCACGGGGCACCGACGCGCACCCGCCACCGGATGCCGTCGATCAACTGCCTCTTGCTCCACTTCGGCGGGCGCCCCGGTTTACGCCCGACCGGCAGCAGCGGCTGCAACACCGCCCATTGCGCGTCGGTCAGGTCGGCCCGCCCCGCTGCCGCTACGCTGGCCACGAGG
This sequence comes from Lentzea sp. NPDC036955, assembly GCF_055608005.1. Taxonomy (NCBI): domain Bacteria; kingdom Bacillati; phylum Actinomycetota; class Actinomycetes; order Pseudonocardiales; family Pseudonocardiaceae; genus Lentzea; species Lentzea sp. NPDC036955. The sequence continues at coordinate 726,733 of NZ_JBVJRC010000002.1, forward strand.
TCTCCGGTACTGCGGGTTTGCTTGGTCGCTAACCCACATACCGGAGACCTCACCACGTTCCGGCACCGACACGCCGCCGATCACCTCACCTTTGAAACACGACCTAGCCGCGTGGCGTGACCGACACGACCGCGTCCACCACCTCGCGGCCCGAGAGCAGCACCTCGTCGTTGTGGTCCGCGCCCGCCACCTCGACCAGCCGTGCCCGTGCCGCCGCGGCCACCGCCCGGCTCTGCGCCGGCGGCACCACCGAGTCCGCCGTCCCCAGCAGCACCACCGCCGGCACGTCCAGCCCGGCCACCCGCTCGGCCACCGGGTACTTGTCCTGCAACAACATCCTCACCGGCAGGAACGGGTAGTGGTGCGAGCCCACCTCGGCCAGCGACGCGAACGGTGAGCGCAGCACCAGCCCCGCCGGTGCCCGCCAGGTCGCGAGCTCCACCGCCACCGCCGCCCCCAGCGACTCGCCGAAGTAGACGACCGGCCCGTCGACCAGGTCCAAGGCGGCGCGGGCGTCCATCGCCAGGCCCTCCTCCGAGGGCGTGCCCGGGTTGCCGCCGTAGCCGCGGTAGTCGAACAGCAGCACCGACACCCCCGCGTCGACCAGCGCCCGCGCCAGCGGCACCCGGCCCAGCCGGTTGCCGCCGTTGCCCGGGAACACCACCACCGTCGCCGGGGCGTCACGGGTCTCGAAGTGCCAGCCGTCGAGCAGCAGGCTGTCCGCCGTCACCAGCCGCACGTCCCGCCCACGGGGCAGGACCTCCTCGGCGGACGGCAGCGGACCGGGGGACGGGAAGTAGACCAGCTTGCGCTGGAACGCGAAGACCACGGCGACGATGGTGACAACCACCGCCGCCGAGATCAACACCGCCCCGCGCACCCGCTCATCTCAGCAGCGCCGGTCGGTGTTCGTGACCTGCGCGAACACCGGGGTGACGAACCCGCGCCACGACGATCACCCCGGTCAGTCGCCGGGCACGAACGGCACCAGCACCACCGTGATGTTGTCGTGCCCGCCCGCGTCCAGCGCCACCTTCACGAAGTCCTCCGGCCCGCACGGCAGCAGCGGCTGCAGGTCCTCCGGCAGCGGCCGGTAGTTGTGCAGGCCGTCCGAGCACAGCAGGAACGTCCCCGGCGTGCTCGGCCGCAACGTCACCACCTGCGGCACCACCGGGCCCGCGTCCGCGCCGATCCACCGCGACAGCACGTGCGCGCGCCGGTCGGTGCGGGCCTGCTCCTCGGTCAGCACCCCCTCGGCCACCAGCTGCGCCGCCCACGTGTCGTCCGCGGTCAGCTGCCGGGAGCCCTCCTGCGCAAGCCAGTAGGCCCGCGAGTCGCCCACCCAGCCGATCGTCACCGCCGAGGGCGTCACCACCGCCGAGACGAACGTGCACGAGGGCGCCACACCGCGGCCACCGGTCTCGACCGGGTCGGTCTCCACCAGCTGCTCCACCGCCAGGCACGCCGCCGCCACCGCGTCCACCATGGCCTGCTCGGCGTCCGCGGCCTCGATCAACGCGTTGAGCAGCACGTCGACCGCCGCGTCGGCCGCGGCCTGCGAGGCCTGCTCCGCGCGTTCGGACGACGCCACCCCGTCGCACACCACCGCGGCCACACCGGCGCCCGCGACCTGGCCGAACGCCATCGAGTCCTCGTTGCGGGCCCGCCGCTTGCCCCGGTCGCTCACCCCCGACACCGCGCCCAGCGCGTACTCCACCCGGTCCCGCGCCGACGGCTGGTGCCGGCCGCACTGGGTGCAGTAGTCCTCGTCGTCGATGTCGGGTGATCCGCACAGGATGCACGAGGCCTGCGCGGGACCGGTCGGTCCGCCGATCGGCGTGCGCCGCACCAGCAGGTTGCGCCCGCACGCCTCGCAGAACCGGTCCTCCGCGGCGATCGGTGCGAAGCAGTCCGGGCACTTCAGGGTGTCCATCAAACCAACGTCCTAGGCCTTACCGCGTTCGCGCGGTCCACCAATGCGATCCGTTCCTCCGGCGTGGCCGCGAACCGGGCCAGCGTGCGGTAGCGCCGCTCGAGACCCAGCCGAAGCTCGTGTTCGGAGAGTGCACAGTCCAGCACCCTGCCCTCGGCGGCGTGATTGCGGGTCACGTAGTCGAACGCCGCCTCCAGCAGCTCGGCCGCGAGCTGCGTGTGCGAGTGGCGGTCGATGTCCAAGGCCCGCAACCGTTCCCCGGCCGCGACGAGGTCCTCCGCGGCGCAGTCGCCGAGCTGCGCGCGCACCGCGAGGATCTGGGCGGCCAGGTGCTGGGAGGAGGTGTCGGGCACCGACAGCAGCACCTGCACCGCTCGCGCGCGGTCACCGCACGCGAGCAGCACCCGCGCCAGTCCGAACGCCGCCGACACGTGCGCGTGGTCGGTGCGCCACACCAGCTCGTACCAGCACGTCGCCGACTCCAGGTCCCCGGTCGCCTCCGCGCACACCCCCAGCGCCAGCTTCGGTGCCGCCTCACCCGGCAGTGCCGAGCACACGGCGTCGAAGAACCCCAGCGCCTCGTCGGCGCGGCCGTCGCGCAACGCCGCCAGGCCCCGGTACCAGTCCGGCCGCCAGTCCTCGGGGTCCACGTCCGGTTCGTCGAACAGCGGCGGCACCGTCAGCGACTCCAGCTCCCGCAGCGCCGCCGCGGTGTCACCGGACTCGATCAGCACCCGCACGATCCGCAGCCGCACCTCGACGGTGTACTCCGGTGCCTTGCGCAGCCCCGCCGGGTCCGACGTCGCCGCCGTGGCCAGCCACGAGGCCGCCGCGTCCGAGGTGCTCACGCTCGGTGCCGGCAACGCCAGCGCCGCCTCGACCAGGTCCAGGCCGCCCTCCACGCCGAAGCGGCGGCGTTCGGGGGTGAACTGCTTGGACATGCCCGGCCGCGGCACGCCGTCCTCGATCGCCAGCACCTCGCGCAGCACACCGGTCAGCTGCTCGGCCATGTCCTCGGCACTGGCGAAGCGCAGCTCCGGGTTCGGGTGCGTCGCGCGCAGCAGCAGCCGGTGGAACGACGAGAACCGCGCCAGCAGCGGCTGCTCCTGCGGGGTGGGCAGCCGGTCCTTGCACGTGCCGCGGAAGTCGAACGGGAAGCACATCACCGCCAGCGCCCGCCCGACCGTGTAGATGTCGGAGAACACCGACGGGCCGATCGTGCCGATCTCCGGTGCCTGGTAGCCGATCGTGCCGTAGATGGGGGAGTGGTGGTCGTCGATGCGCCGCACCGCGCCCAGGTCGATCAGCTTGAGCTGCTCCTCGGTGTGGATCATGTTGTCCGGTTTGAAGTCGCAGTACAGCAGCCCCACCCCGTGCAGGTAGCCCAGTGCGGGCAGGATCTCCAGCACGTAGGCGATCGCCTGCGCCAGCGGCAGCGCCTCGTCCCCGCGGCCCTCCCGCCGCCGGCTGGTGATCATCTCCTTGATCGACTCGCCGCCGACGTACTCCATCACGATGTAGTCGACCAAACCGCCGGTCTCCCGGTCGGCGTGCCGGATGAAGTTGTGGATCTTCACGATGTTGGGGTGCTCGACCTCGGCGAGGAACCGCCGCTCCGCCAGCGCCGCCGCCATCGCGTCGGCGTCGCCGGAGTCCAGCAGGCCCTTGAGCACCACCCACCGGTCGCTCACCGCGTGGTCCAGCGCCAGGTACAACCAGCCCAGGCCGCCGTGCGCCAGGCACCCCAGCACCTCGTACTGGTCGTGCAGCACCTCACCGGGTGCGAGCTTGGGCGTGAACGAGTAGCGGTGCCCGCACTGCGGGCAGAACCCCTGCACCCGGCCGGGGCTGCCCTCCCGCGTGCGCCCGACCTTCTTGCCGCAGCGGGAGCAGAACCGCTTCGCCTCCGGCACCTCCGGGGCAGCCAGCACCGCGGTCGTCGGGTCCCGGTAGGGCACCCGCGGCACCTCCACCAGCCCCGCGCCCAGCCGGCCCCGGCTCATCGAGCGCACCGAGGTGCGCCGCGCCCGCCCCGACCCCGTCGCCGCCGGCTGCGACACCGACCACGGCGCCGTCCCCGGTGACGTGGCGGGGGAGGTCGCGGGTCCCGTGCCGCGCTCCGCGGGTGCCGTCGCCGGTCCGGTGACGGGCAGGTCCAGGTCCTCGCTCATCACGGCCCTCCTCAGTCCCGATACCGCGCGACCGGCGGCTGCGGGGCCGGGCCCAGCGTGCCCAGCCACCGCCGGTAGGTCTGCGCCCACGTGCCGTCGGAACGCATCCGCTCCAGCACGCCGTTGACGAACCGCACCAGGTCCTCCTGCCCCTTGGGCACCCCCACCCCGTACGGCTCCTCGGTGAACCGCGCCCCCACCACCTCGGTGTAGGGGTCCTGCGCGGCCAGGCCGGCCAGGATCGTGTCGTCGGTGGAGATCGCCTCCACCTGCCCCTGCTGCAGCATCACCAGGCAGTCCGTCCAGTTCGGCACCGACACCAGCGTGCGCGCCCTGCCCGCGACGTTGCCCAGCGAGGTCGAGCCCGTGGCCACGCACACCCGCTTGTCGCTCAGGGCGCCGACACCGGAGATGCCCGAGTTGCGCCGCACCAGCACCCGCTGGCCCGCCTGGTAGTACACGGCCGAGAAGTCCACGTCGCGCAGCCGCTCGCAGGTGATCGTCATCGTCCTGGCCACGACGTCGACCTCGCCGCGTTGCAGCACCCCGATCCGTTCCGCTGCCGTGACCACCTTGAACTGGACCTTCGCCGGGTCGCCGAAGATCGCCCGCGCGATCTGGCGCGCCACGTCGACGTCGAAGCCCTCGATCTCGCCGGTGAAGGAGTTGCGGAACCCCATCAGGTACGAGTTCTGGTCCACCCCGGCGATCAACCGGCCGCGCTGGAGGATGCGGTCCATCGCCGAGCCCTGCGGCATCTGCCCCGCGGGCGGCAGCGGTCCCGGGCGCAGGCTCGCCGTCGCGTCGCACTGCGGCGCCGGACCGGGGGAGGACGTCGGGGCGCCCGTCACCGTGCTCGCCCCCGCCGGCAGCGGTGCCGGCACCTCCTCGGGCACCACCTCGCTGGGGACGGGGCCGCCCGTGCAGGCCCCCGCCAGCAGCACCGCCGCGAGCACGAGCCGCCTCATCGGTACTCCTTGAGCCGCTGCCACAGTCCCGTCGTCGACCCGGCCGCGCTGATCAGCGACAGCACCAGCACCCCCACCACCGTGCCCGCCAGCGTCGAGCGCGCCACCGCGACCTCGTCGCTGAAGTCCTGCCGCGCCTGTCCGATCGCCTGCACCAGGGCGAGGTCCAGCGAGTCGAAGTAGGGCAGGCTGATCTGCTTGACCGCCTCGGTGTACTGCCCGGCGTCGTCGGCCTCCCGGATCCGCTGGTGCACCTGCTGCCACTGCTCGAACGCCCGTCCGGCCTGCTGCACCGGCTCACCGCCACCGGGCCGTGCCTGCTCCAGCAGCCCCTTGAGGCGCGCGGAGGTGTCCACGAAGCTCTTCTCGTAGGTCTGCCCGGCGCCGCGCGCCACCAGCGTGAGCGTCTCGTCGCCGCGGGCGGTCAGCGTCGCGATTCGCGCCTGGGCGAGCACGTCGGCCTGCTGCGAGGCCGTGCGGCTGTCGCTGACGTCGCGCATGACCAGCAACGACACCGTCGTCACCCACAGCAGTGACACCACCGCCGCGCCGGTCGCGACGAGCAGCCCGATGTTGAGCACGCGGTTGGTCTTGCGGGTCAGGTACCGCTGGGTGAGCAGCAGCCCCACCACGAACAGCACCGCGACCCCCGCCTCCGCCACCGGGAACCGCGCCTCGTCCTGCGCCCGCGTCACCCGCCCGGTCTCGGCGGCGTAGAGCTGCTGCGCCGCGGGCAGCAGCTGGGTGCGCATCAGGTTCGACGCCTGCCGCAGGTAGGCCGCGCCCACCGGGTAGCCCTGCCGGTTGTTGCTGCGCGCGGTCTCGATCAGCCCGGTGTAGACCGGCAGTTGCGCCGACAGCGTCGCCGTCAGCTCGGGGGAGGAGGCCGTCGCCACCGACAGCGCCGCCTGCGCCTGCGCGATGTCCTTCTCGTAGCGCTCCCGCAGCCGCACCGGCTCGAGCCCGCCCGACAGGAACGCGCTCGCCGCCGTCGCGTCCGCGTCCTGCAGCGACCGGTACACCTCCTGCGCGGCGTGCGCGAGCGGCTCCGACCGCGCCGACAGGTCGTCGAGGGCCTGCGACTGCCGGACCACGCCGTAGGTGGTCAGGGTGCCGCTGGCCAGGCTCGCCAGCGCCAGCACCAGGATGATCAGGCTCAACCGCCCCGGCGTCGACCGCGCCAGACCGGTGATCCGGCGCACGAGCGCCTGCCGGGGGTGCGCGTCGATCACCACGATCTGCCCTCCCTGCAGCGTGCCTGCCCGGTGCGCGGTCGCTGATCCGGTGATCGTCACCACGCCGCGTGGCGTAACTGTAGGCATCCGGGCACCACCGCGTGCGAATTCGCGACCGGACGTGCGAGGTGTCACCAGGCCGTAACCGCGCGAATCAGCCCCGCCACCCGTACGGCGGTTGCGTCAGCGGCCACCGGTGTCTGCCTGGCGGGTGGTGACCAGCCGCTCCACGCCGTCGAGGATCATCTCCAGGCCGAAGTCGAACGAGTGCTCCGGGCTGAACGCGCTGTGGTGCTGCTCGCCCACCGCGCCGCCCACCCGTGCCGCCACCGGGTAGCGGGCCGGGTCGAACACCGTCATCAGCACCGGTGCCGCCGCGTCCCACCACTGCTGGTCGGTCAGACCGGTCTCCTTCTCCGTCAGCGCCGCCGCCGTCAGCCCGCGCGCCGAGTTGTGCACGTGGCCCAGCACCAGGTTCAGCACCGAGTCCATCTCCACGTCTGACAGGCCGATGCCTTCCAGGCCGCGCAGCTCGAAGTCGTACTTGGCCGCCACCTGCGGGCCCAGCACCGTCCGCGACGGCGCCACCTGCAGCAGCCACGGGTGCCGCCGGTGCAGGGCGAGGTTCTCCCGCGCCACGGACGCCAGGTGCGCGCGCCAGCCCGCGGCCGGGACGCGGCCGGTCTCCTGCTGGACGGTGTCGACCATGACGTCGATGAGCTCGCCCTTGCCGGGCACGTAGGTGTAGAGCGACATCGTGCCCACGCCCAGCGCCTCGGCGACCCGCCGCATCGACAGCGCCCGCAGGCCCTCGGTGTCGGCGAGGTCGATGCCGGCCCGCACGATCCGGTCCACGCTCAGGTCCGGTTTGCCCTTGCGGCTGGTCCGCTCCTGGGTGCGCCACAGCAACGCCAGCGTCCGTGCCGGGTCACCGCTGCCCGTGTGTTCGATCACGACGACGACACTACCGTACCGTATGCTGTACGGTACAGAGTATGTTCGCCCCTGCCGATCCGCCCCGCCTCGGTCAGCTCGACGGAAAACCCCTGCTCGACGCCCTGCCCGCGGTGCTGGCCGGTGAGGACTACTGGGCCGTGGCCGCCGCCACCGCGCTGCACCTCGTCGCCCGCGGCCGCATCGTGCCCGGGGTGACCGCCTCCGGGCACGACACGTGGCGGATCGGGCCGCTCGACCACGCCGACGAGCTGCACCTGCGCGCGCTGGCCGCGCACGGGTCCTATGACCAGCTGCGCGCGTTCATGGACGCGATCGCCGACACCCTGCCGCGCGGGGGCGACGGGCCGTTCGCGGCGGCCGAGCCGTGCGCGGTGCCCGAGCTGAAGGCCTGGGCCGACGAGCAGATCACCCTGTCGCTGCGGCTGGACCTGGACTTCCGGGCGACGCTGCAGGTCCGCGCCGTCACCGACGCCCACCCCCGTGACGTCGCCGGCTCCGGGCGCGAGCTCGACGCCATCAAGGCGATCCGGCGGTCGAGCTGGACACCGCTGCACCGGCTGCTCGACCAGGCTTCCCCGCACCACCTCGACCTCACCGACGACGAGGTCGGCTCGCTGCTGGGCAGCGACATCGAGGTCCACTGGCCCAGAGAGCTCAACACCACCCTGGCCGCGAGGGCGGTCATCGGCCAGGCGAGCGGGCAGTTCACGGCCGGGGAGCTGCTCACGTTCGACTGGCAGCTCGCCCTGGGCGGCGACCCGCTCACCGCCGCCGAGATGGACCTCATCGCCGAGGCCAGCCGCCCCGTCGTGCGGCTGCGCGACCAGTGGGTGCTGCTCGACCCCGCACTCGCGAAGAAGGCCCGCGCACGGCTCGCGCCGATCCCCGCGGTCCAGGCCGTCACCGCCGCCCTCACCGGGGTCGCGGTCATCGACGGCGAACACGTCGAGGTCGCCCCGCACGACCTGGCCCGCACCGTCACGCAGATCCCCGAGATCGCCCAGCCCGCGGCATTGCGCGCCACCCTGCGCGACTACCAGCTGCACGGCCTGCGGTGGCTGGCGCACCTGACCTCCCTCGGCCTGGGTGCCTGCCTGGCCGACGACATGGGCCTGGGCAAGACCATCACGCTCATCGCCCTGCACCTGCACAAAGACCTCGACGCACCGACGCTCGTCGTCTGCCCCGCCTCACTGCTGGGCAACTGGGAACGCGAGCTGCACCGCTTCGCACCCGGCGTGCCGGTCACCCGCTACCACGGTCCACACCGGACACTGCCCGGCCACGGCGTCGTCCTCACCACCTACGGCACCATGCGCCTGGACGCCGAGGTCCTGCGCGAGCACACGTGGGGCATGGTCGTGGCCGACGAGGCCCAGCACGTCAAGAACCCGCACTCCGGCACCGCCACGGCGTTGCGCGCCATCCCGTCGGCGGCGCGGGTCGCGCTGTCGGGCACACCGGTGGAGAACTCGCTGTCGGAGCTGTGGTCCATCCTGGACTGGACGACACCGGGCCTGCTCGGCACGCACCGCGCGTTCCGCGCCCGCTGGCCGGAGCCCGACGACACGCTCGCCCGCGTCGTGCGGCCGTTCCTGCTGCGCCGCCGCAAGTCCGACCCCGGCGTCGCACCCGAGCTGCCCGCAAAAACCGAGACCGACCTGCCCGTCTCGCTCACCACCGAGCAGGCCGCCCTCTACGAGGCGCTGACCCGCGAGACCCTCGACCGGATCGCCACCGCCGACGGCATGGCCCGCCGCGGCCTGGTGCTCACACTGCTCACCGGCCTCAAGCAGATCTGCAACCACCCCTCGCAGTACCTGGGCCACGACACGCTGCGGGGCAGCTCCGGCAAGCTGGAGCTGCTCGACGAGCTGCTCGCCACGATCCTCGCCGAGGACGGCTCCGTGCTGGTCTTCACCCAGTACACCGCCATGGCCCGCCTGCTCGAACAGCACATCACCGCCCCCACCCTGTTCCTGCACGGCGGCACGCCCGTCGCCCGGCGCGAGCAGATGGTCGAGGACTTCCAGGCCGGTCGCGCCCCGGTGTTCCTGCTGTCGCTCAAAGCCGCCGGCACCGGGCTCAACCTCACCCGCGCCGACCACGTGATCCACTTCGACCGCTGGTGGAACCCCGCCGTCGAGGACCAGGCCACCGACCGCGCCCACCGCATCGGCCAGACCCGGCCCGTGCAGGTCCACAAGCTCGTCACCGAGGGCACCGTCGAGGAACGCATCGCCGCACTGCTGGCGCGGAAGCGCTCCCTGGCCGACGCCGTGCTCACCGCGGGGGAGTCCGCCTTCACCGAACTGACCGACGCCGAACTCGCCGAGCTCGTCGAACTGAGGAGCACCCGATGACCGCCCGCGGGTTCGCCGCGTTCCCGAAGACCAAGCGCCGCGTCGCCACCACCTGGTGGGGAAAGACGTGGGTGAAGGCACTGGAGGACACCGCTCTCGACACCGCCGTGATCCGCATGGGCCGCCGCTACGCCCACGCCGGTGTCGTCGGTCCCATCACCGTCAGCCCCGGCCGCCTGCACGCCCAGGTCCACGACGACGACACCGTCTACAGCACCACCGTGCACGTCCCGGAGCTCACCGAGCTCCACTGGGGACGGTTCCTCGACCGCGTCGCCGAGCAGTCCGGTCACATCGCCGCCCTGCTCGACAACGACATGCCCCGCACCCTGGTCGCCTCCGCCGCCGACGTCGGCGTGGACCTGCTGCCCGGCATCGGCGACCTCGACCCCGACTGCGACTGCCCCGGCTGGGAGCTGCCCTGCCGCCACGCCGCCGCACTGGCCTTCCAGGTCGGCTGGCTGCTCGACGCCGACCCGTTCGTCCTGCTGCTGCTCAAGGGCAAACCCGAACAGGAACTGCTCGACGCACTGCGTTCCCGCGTCGCCGGACCCGTCGGCACCAGAACACCTGTGGTGGTTTCCGACGTCGCCGCAGGTCAGCTGCCCGCACGACCGGGCGTCCCGGCCACCACACCTGTGGTGCTCGCGGTCGAGGCGCCACCGGGGTTCGCCGCCGAGGAGCTCGTGGCACTGATGGAGATCGCCGCCGGCCGCGCCCGCGCACTGCTGCGTTCGGGCACCCTCGAAGGGTGATCACCGAGAAGCAGAAGATGATGACCGGCCGGCTGTACCGCGACTCCGACCCCGAACTGGTCGCAGCCGGCACCGACAACTTCCGCGGCCTCACCGGACCGCCGGTGCCGCGCGACCTGCGCATCACGCTCAACTTCCACCCCGGCCACGGGGTCCTGGCCGCCCTCGCCCGCGACGGCGTCTACCGGTCCCAGTTCGAGACCGGCACCGGCAACGGCGGCCTCACCGCCCACCCCGGCGGAGCCCGCTGGCAGTGGGAGAGCCGCCTGTTCGGCGGCGCCTACGACCACGCCCCACCCGCCGCGCGCCCCAAGTACGGGGCGCTCAACCACCGCCGCAGCGAGTTCGGCGGCGCACCGCGGTTCGGCTCGGCGCACCTGCGGCTCACCGAGAACACCCTCGACCGCAGCACGTTCTGCTACCCCGACAGCGTCTTCGAACCCGTCGACTTCGGCACCGCGCGGCACATGCCGCTGATCGCCCTCACCGGCCACCGCGACCTGCTCGACGACTACGTCGAGGCCCACGTCCACGGCCCGGTCACCCTCGCCGACGTCGAGGCGGTCGTGCTCGACCCGTCCTTCCGCGGCACCGAGGTAGAGGACGCCGCGCACGCCCTGGACACCCGCGTCGAGTGGCACAGCGGGTTCCGGATGTCCACAACGGACCTCGATCCGGGCTTCCGCACGCCCGAGTCGGTGGAGCTGGGACTGCGCATCGCCGTCGACGGCGTCATCGACCCGTGGGTCCTCGCGCAGGCCGACGCCGACCCGCAGGTCAGGAAACACCTGTGGCACCACCTGGCGCATACAGCGCTGCGAGGTCCCGCACCACCGCCGTGACCCGCTCGCGCAGCTCCGCCGGTTCCAGCACCTCCACCTCCGCGCCCAGCCGCAGCAGCATCCCCGTGGCGTGCGGGACCGACTCGATCGGGATCGTCACCCGCGTCCACCCGCCGTCGGGCACCGCCGAGTCCTCCGCCGCCCGCGCCACCACCGGCAGCACGTGCACGGCGAACGACTCCCAGCCGCGCGGCGACAACCGCAGCACCGCCGACCCCGTGTGCTGGCGTGCCTGGAAGTCCTCCAGCGACGCCGCCCAGTGCGCCGCCAGGTCGAAACCCGCCGGGCGTTCGAACGTCCCCTCCAGCGCCCGCACGGCCTGGATCTGCGCCACCCGGTAGGTCGAGATGCGCGAGGACCCCAGCGCCACCAGGTACCAGCGGCCCGCCTTCAGCACCAGGCCGAGCGGGCGCAGCACCCGCGTCACCTCCTCCGGTGCCTGCCAGCGCCGGTAGGAGACCTCCAGCAGCCGCGCGTGCCACACCGCGTCGGCGACCAGCTCCAGGAACGGCGACCGCTCCGGGTCGTAGTACCAGGCAGGGGCGTCGAGGTGGAACCGCGTGGCCATCCGTGCCGCCCGGTCGCGCATCGGCGAGGGCAACGCCGCCATCAGCTTCAGCTGCGCCGCCGACACCGCCGCCCCCAGACCCAGCTCCGCCGCCGGACCCGGCAACCCGGCCAGGAACAGCGACTCCGCCTCCTGCTCGGTCAGGCCCGTCAACCGGGTGCGGTAACCCTCCAGCAGTTGGTAGCCGCCCGCCGGGCCCGCGTCGCCGTAGAGCGGCACCCCGGCGGCGTGCAGCGACTCCACGTCGCGGTAGATCGTGCGGACCGACACCTCCAGCTCGTCGGCCAGCGCCTGCGCGGTCATCCGCCCCTTCGCCTGCAACAACAGCAGCAACGACACCAACCGGCTCGCACGCACAGAAATACACTGCCACAAGGTGTCAGCAGTGGGCTCATACGTTCGACGCATGGCGTTCTACGAGAAGAACCTGACGGTGCGCGAACCCCTGGTGGTCGCGGGCAGACACGTGAAGCGGTACGAGGTGGTCACCCCCGGACTGGAGATCACCGACGACGTCCGCGCCGCCGCGTACGACTTCCTGCCGACGATCTACCCGGACTTCGCCGACCCCACCCCGCCCGCCACGGTCACCGTGCTGCACCGCAGCGCCGCGGGCATGTACCTCAACGCCTACAACTGGGTCTGGGACAACGTCCTGCACTGCCGCACCGCCGTCTCCGGCGACCAGCCGTTCCTCGGCTCCACCGACCCCGACCTCACCCGCTTCAGCGTCATCCCCAAGGACCTCATCGGCTGCGTCTGGGAGCTGCCGCCGCTCGAACACGAACGCAGGGCCTGGGTGCGGCACGTGCTCGACACCGACGAGCCGGACCTCACCGCCTACCTCGCCGACAGCCTGGCGCGGGGACCGGTCGGCCGATGAGCGACTGGACAGGGGCGCCGTCCCGGTAAACGGCTGGACGGGGTGGTTAGGTTCGCAGACATGACCACCCCCGAGAACGTCGTGCGCGCACTGGCCGAACCGTCGAGGCTGCGGGCGTTCGCCGCCGTCGTCCTCGGCGCGGGAACGCTGGCCGACGTCGCCGCCGCGTCCGGGCTCAAGGTCAAGGACGCGGGCGTCGCACTGCTCAAGCTGCGCGAGGCCGGGCTGGTCGAGGGCGAACCGGCCCGCCCGGCCGACCTCAAGCCGCTCGCCGCCACGCTCACCGAGGCGATGCCCGCCGACGGGCTCGCGCCGTTCGTGCGCGGCGACAAGCTGATCTCGCTCCCGGTGGCGGCCGAACGCCGCCGCAAGATCCTCGAACACGTCGCCGCACGCGCCTTCACCGCCCGCGAGTACTACGACGAGAAGCAGGTCAACGAACGGCTGCGGGCGTGGTGCGACGGGGGAGAGGTCGACCACGTCACCCTCCGCCGCTACCTCGTCGACCACGGCCTGCTCGAACGCGGCGGCGGCATGTACCAGGCCCAGCCCCTGCCGATCTGATGCCGCGGTCTAACCCCGGCCGATGTAGGGCATGGCCGTGGCCATCACGGTCATGAACTGCACGTTGGCCTCCAGCGGCAACCGCGCCTGGTAGAGCACCGCGTCGGCCACGTGCCGCACGTCGAACGTCGGCTCCGGCCGCGTCTCGAGGTCGGCCTGCAGCACGCCCCGGCCCATCCGCTCGGTCATCGGGGTGGCCGCGTTGCCGATGTCGATCTGCCCGCAGGCGATGTTGTGCGCGCGGCCCTCCAGCGACAACGACTTGGTCAGCCCGGTCATCGCGTGCTTGGTCGCGTTGTAGGCCACCGCGTGCGGGCGCGGCACCGACGCCGAGATCGAGCCGTTGTTGATGATCCGCCCGCCGCCGTGGGTCTTCATCACCCGGAACGCCTCCCGTGCGCACAGGAACGCGCCCGTCAGGTTCACCCCGACGACCTCCTCCCACGCGCTGAGGCCGAAGTCCTCGACCGGTGTGGCCGGCACGGTGGTGCCGGCGTTGTTGAACAGCACGTCCACCCGGCCCCAGGAGTCCACCACCGCCTGGAAGAGAGCGCTCACCGAGTCCTCACGCGACACGTCGGCCGGTACCACCAGCGCGGTGTCCGGGAAGCCCTCGGCGGTCTCGCGCAACGCGTCCGCGCGCCGACCGGCCAGCGCCACCCGGAACCCCGCGGCCAGCAGGGTGCGCGCCGCCGCACGCCCCACACCCGAACCCGCTCCCGTCACGACCGCTACCGCCATGCCCGCTTCTCCCCTCGATCCAGCGATTGCCCGCGGTGTCGAGTGTGGAGTAATCACCACTGGTGGAACATGAAGAGGACACCTGCCTGCTGTGCGCGGGGTCGGGGACCATGTCGTGGCAACAGCCGGTGTTCGGTGACGAAGGCCTTGTCGTGCAGGAGATGTCACACCCGTGCCCGCGCGGCTGCTCGGGCTGGTGGCGGGTCCCGGCGGCCGAGCGCAGCGGCATCGTCGCAGGGAACGTCGCACGTGCCAACGAGATCCCGGCGGGACCGTCCACCCCGGCCTGATCACCGGGTCGTCACCGAGCGTGAACGATGGGGTTCACCCATTATTGCCAAGGGGTCCCTTTTTCGGCGGCTGCGGCCACTCGGAGTAGAAGCGGACACTGTCGTCCTGTGAAGGAGTGCAGCCGTTGCCATGGATCTGGGCTCAACGAGGACCGGACCGCCTGCCGCGCGTGCGGCGGGCTCGGCCAGGTCCCCGACCGGTAGTGAGCTCAGTCCTTCCTGGTCATCAGAGTAGGGCCGAGGATGCGGCGGGCGAGCCGCCGCGACAGCGACCTGCGTCGGCGCACGGGCGCCGGCGCGGGTGCCGCCTTCGGTTCCTCTGACGTGATCTTCGCGAACACCTCGGTCGCCGGCTCTGCACTGCCGGACTGTTGATCGATCGGCACGCGAGGATCTTGCCATCGCGCCCTCCTGCGCCCCGCACGAGGGCAGGCCTGCCGTGACCCCGGTCACGGCCACCACATCGGACGCCGGGGGCACCGGAGACGGTCAGGCCGAAGTCCCGGGCACACCGGTCAGACCGGTGCTGCCGCGCGGGCTGCGCCGGCCGGTGAGGTACTGCTCCAGCGCCTGCCGACGGGCGCGGATGCGCCGCTCCTGGTTCAGCAGGTCATCGCGGACCTGCTGAACCAGGGCGAGCAGGTCGGAGCACGCGGTGCTCTCGTGGCCGCCGCCCACGCAGGGCACGACGTCGCGCAGCACCCTGGAGGACAGCCCGGCGGCGAGCAGGTCCTGGACGAACTCCACCACGCCGACCGCCTCGGGCCCGTAGTCGCGGTACCCGTTGGGCAGGCGCTCGCTGCGGATGAGTCCCTGCTCCTCGTAGTAGCGCAGAGCCCGCGTGCTCGCGCCGGTCGCCCGGCTGAGCTCTCCGATGCGCATCACGTCCCGCCTTCCCGGCCGTCGGCTTGACCTTCACGTTGACGTCAATGTTTAGGTTAGCCGCCATGACAACGGCATCCGAGATGAAGGGCCGCCACGCCCTGGTCACCGGCGGGTCGAGCGGCATCGGCGAGGCCATCGCGGACGCGCTCGCGGGCCACGGGGCGAACCTGGTGCTGGTGGCCCGCGATCCCGACCGGCTGGAGAAGACCGCCGCCGGACTGCGCGAGCGGCACGGTGTCGTCGTGCGGTGCGTGCCGCTCGACCTCGACGAGCCCGGCGCTCCCCACCGCCTGCTGGAGGTCGTGCGGGAGGCGGGTGTCGAGGTGGAGATGCTGGTCAACAACGCCGGCACCAGCTCACGTGCGCTGGTGGCCGACAGCGACCCCGCCGCCCTGCGCCGGCTGGTGGACCTCAACGCCGGTGCCCTGACCGAGCTGACCGCGCTCGTGGTCGCCGGGATGGTCCGGCGGGGCCGCGGATCGGTCGTCAACATCGCGAGCACCGGGGCCTACACCCCGGCGCCCGTGCTCGCCGCCTACGCGGCGTCGAAGGCCTACGTCCTGTCCTTCACGCAGGCGTTGTGGGCCGAGACGCGCTCCAGCGGCGTCCGCGTGGTCGCGGTGAGCCCGGGACCGACGCGGACGGCGATGAACGCCCGGCCCGGCCACGGGAAGCGCGATCCCGCCCAGGTCGCCCGCACCGCGCTGGCCGCACTGGAGCGCCGCGGACCGGCCGTGGTCGACGGGCACCTCAACAAGCTCACCGCCTTCCTGCTCCGCAGGACACCTCTGCGCCTGGTCGCCGCACTCGCCCTGCGCGCGACCCAGCCGTAATCCGGTGGACAGGCCGGACAGGATGCCGGTGTGGAACGCCTGCGGACCGAACGGCTGACGCTGCGCCCGCTCACCGAGTCCGACGTGGACGACCTGCGGCGGCTGCACGCCGACCCCGAGGTGATGCGGTTCCTCGACCCCGCGCCCGTCGAGCACTACCTGGCCGGCGGTTTCCACGCGGCGGTGGAGCGGCGCACCGGGCGGTGGCTGGGCTGGTTCGAGCTCGGGGACACCGGCGCCGGTGTGTTCGAGCTGGGCTACCGGCTGCGCCGCGACTGCTGGGGCCGCGGGTACGCCACCGAGGGGGCCGGGGCGCTGGTCGAGCACGCGTTCCGCGCATGCGGGGCGCAGCGGGTCGTCGCGACCACGATGGCGGTCAACGCCGGGTCGCGGCGGGTCATGCGGAAATGCGGGCTGCGGTACGTGCGCACGGTGTTCCCGCAGTGGGACGAGCCGCTGCCCGGCGCCGAGCACGGTGACGTCGAGTACGAGCTGACCCGCCAGGAATGGGAGTCGGCGTGATCGAGTTGGGGTGGGCGAGGGGTTCACAGCCGAAGGGGGTCACGCATGTGGGAGACGGACGTCGTCGACGTGGACGCGTACTTGGAGCGCACGGGAGCGTCCGCGTCGAGCTCGCTCGCGGAGCTGCATGAGGCGCACGTGCGCGCCATTCCGTTCGAGAACATCGACGTGATGCTGGGTCTCGTGCCGTCGCTGGACATGGCCGACATCCAGGACAAGCTCGTCCACCGCCGCCGCGGCGGGTACTGCTTCGAGCACCAGCTGCTGTTCACGGCGGTGCTGGAACGCCTCGGGCACACGGTGCAGCGGCGGATGAGCCGGGTGAGGACCGGCCCGCGCACGCACATGATGTCCATCGTGGACGGTCAGCTCGCCGACGTCGGGTTCGGCGCGGGGATGCTGCACCCGATGCCGTTGCGCGACGGCGCGGTCGTGGACCAGGCGGGGTGGCCGCACCGGCTGCGGCGTGCGCAACGCCGCTGGGTGCTGGAGAAGCAGACCGCGGACGGCTGGGAGCTGCAGCACGCGTTCGAGGACGACGTCGAGCAGCTGCCGGTCGACTACCTGGCGGCCAACTACTACGTGGCCACGCACCCGAGGTCGCCGTTCAGCGGCCAGCTCGTCGTGATGCGCCTGGAACCCGGTCTGAGCCGGCGGCTGGTCGGCCGCACGCTCACCGTCGACCGCGCGGGCGCCGAACCGGAGCGGGTCGAGGTCGAGGACCTCGGTGCGGCACTGGAGTCGCTGGACATCGCGCTCACCGAGAGGGAGCTGAGTCACATCGGCTCAACTTCAGGAACACCCGTGCCCGCACATTCGTACTAATAGATGTAGGGGATCGCACATCGGAGGTGTTGCACATGACCACCGCGACTCCGTTCACCGCTGGAGCCACGACCGGCGTCAACGCACTGCCCACCCCGCCCAGCGGCTGGCCGATCGGGTCCTACGCCACCTACGAAGAGGCGCAGCGAGCCGTCGACCACCTGGCGGACAACGACTTCCCGGTCGCCGACGTCACCATCGTCGGTGTCGAGCCGATGATCGTCGAACGCGTCACCGCGCGCCTGACCTGGGGTCGCGTGCTCGGCGCCGGCGCCGCGTCCGGTGCCTGGTTCGGTCTGTTCGTCGGTCTGCTGCTCGGGTTGTTCTCGACCGGCGGCGCCATCGCCCCGATCGTCACCGGTCTGCTCGTCGGTACGGCCTTCGGCCTGGCCTCGTCGGCCATGCGCTACGCGGCCACACGCGGCAAGCGCGACTTCGCCTCGACCACGCAGCTGGTCGCGGGCCGCTACGACGTGCTGAGCCACCCGCGCAGCGCCGAACGCGGCAAGGACATGCTGACGAAGCTGGCGTGGCGCGGATGAGCGCCCCGCTGACCGCCGGAGAACTGCGCGCGGCGGTGGAAGAGATCAGCCTCAGGAGCGCCGAGCTGAGCTCGGCAGCGGCCCAGCTGGCCGCACGCGCCGACCGCGACCTCGGCCGCGACGTCGCCGAGGTCGTGAAGGACCTGCGCGCCGCGGCCCGCCAGCTCGGCGTGGCGCAGCTCCTGCTCGAACCGGCGGGCGCCGACCTCGCCGCCTAGAAGACCAGCTCCCACCACGCGGAAGGGGCGGCAGACCTCCGGGTCTGCCGCCCCTTCCCCTGTGTCTGGGCTCCTTCCCGCGTCGGCTGGACGAGAACGCGACTGCCTCATCCGGCCGGGGGAGATCGCTGCCGCGACCTCGCGGACCCGGTGCGCCACACCCCTCGCAGTGCCGCGGGCTCCGCGAACCCGACGGCGGCCGCGGGGCGGTGGTGACGCGGTCTCGGTGTCGTACCGAAGTTGGCGTCGATGATCGCCTCGAACTCCGCGCTCACCCACGCCGGGTCGGCGTACACCAGGTCCGCGAACGCCCTCTCACCGGTCGTCAGCACCTTGTACCACTCCTCGATGAAGAGCTAGCAGGTACATATTTTTTGTAGCGCGCACTGTAGGTTTAGTCAACCACCCGATAGAGGAGTCCGGCGTGCCGCTCAGCGACCTCGACGACGAGGACTACCCGGCCTACAGCATGGGCAGGGCGGCCGAGCTGCTCGGCGTGCAGCAGGCATTCCTGCGCAGCCTCGACGCGGCCGACGTCCTCGTGCCGCAGCGCTCCGACGGCGGTCACCGCCGCTACTCCCGCCGTCAGCTCGGCCTCGCCCAGCGCTTCCGGGCCCTGTTCGACGACGGTCACCCGCTGGCCTCCGCGATCGTGATCGTCCGGCTGCAGGACGACCTGACCGCCGCGAAAGCCCAGGTGGCGGACCTCCGGGCGCGGCTCGGCACGAACTGACCCCAGTTTCCGTATGACGTACGGTATTGTTTCCGTATGGCCTACGGAAATGAGGGGAACGCATGGCCGTCGAACGCAGCGGCGCAGGAGACGCCGCCAAGACCATCGCACTGCTCTGGCGCCGGCCGCCGGAGCCCAAACCGGTCGGCAGGAAGCCCAAGGTGAGCGTCGACCAGGTCGTCGCGGCCGCCATCGCCGTGGCCGACCGCGAAGGACTCGCGGCGATGTCGATGGCGCGCGTCGCACAGGAGCTCACCGTCGGCACGATGTCGCTCTACGGGCACGTGCCCGGCAAGGCCGAGCTCATCGACCTGATGGCCGACACGGTGCTGCAGGAACGCGACCTGAGCGCCGAGGGCACGTGGCGGGAACGCATCCGGCACTACGCCGACCGCACCCGCGCCGTCTACCAGGCGCACCCGTGGATGCGGGACGTGTCGATGGTGCGGCCACCGCTCGGACCGGGCTTGATGGACGGGCAGGAGTTCGTGCTGGCCGCGCTGGCCGACTCCGGGCTCGAACCGCGGCAGGTCATCGTCGCGCACACCGCCGTCGAGGGGTTCGTGCACGGCGCCGCGGCCGCCGAGGTCGACGACCAGCAGCTCGAACAGGTCACCGGCGAGTCCGGCGACTCCTGGTGGCACGCGCGGCAGCTGTTCTGGGACGACTACTTCGACGTGGAGCGCTACCCGACGATGACGACCCTGTGGAACGCCGGCGCCTACGACACCGGCGGCACGCTCGCCGAGCAGGTGCGCGGCTCGTTCGACTACGGCCTGACCAAGCTGCTCGACGGCATCGAGGGAGGCCTGCGATGACGGTCCTGGTGACCGGGGCGACCGGCAACGTCGGCCGGCTGGTGGTGCGGGGACTCGCGGACCGCACTCGCGTGCGGGCGATGACCCGCGACCCCGCGAAGGCGAGCTTCCCGGACGGCGTCGAGGTGGTGCGCGGCGACCTCGACGACCCCGGCGGCATCCCGTTCGACGGCATCGACAAGCTCTACCTGTTCGCGCACCCGCCCACCGCGCAGCGCGTCGTCGACCTGGCCGTGCGCGCCGGTGTGCGCAGGATCGTCACGTTGTCCTCGGGCGCGGTGACCCACGGCTACGACCGGACCCACCACCTGCCGGTCGAGCAGGCGGTCGAGGCCTCCGGGGTGGCGTGGACGCACGTGCGGCCCGGCGAGTTCGCGGTCAACAAGGTCGACCTGTGGGCGCCGTCGATCCGCGCCGACGGCACGATCGTGCACCCGAACCCCGACGAGCTCGGCCAGCCGATCCACGAGGCCGACGTCGCCGACGTGGCGGTCGCCGCGCTGCTGGAGGACGGCCACGACGGCAAGGCCTACACGCTCAGCGGCCCGGCACCGCTCACGCAACGCGAGATGGCGCGGGCGATCGGCGAGGTGCTCGGGCGGGAGCTGCGCTTCGCCGACGTCACGGTCGAGCAGGCACTGGCCTACTACGTGAGCGTGGGCTGGCCGGAGGAGATCGCCCGCTACGTCCTGGGCCTCGGCGGCTACGAGGGCGGCGACGCGGACGACTTCTCCGACTACGAGTTCGCGGTGGAGCCGGACTTCGAGACCGTCACCGGCAGGCCCTACCGCACGTTCGCGGCATGGGCGCGCGACCACGCCGTCGATTTCGGCGGCTCCTCGATCGACGTTCCCGCGGGGGACGCGCGACGAGGAGGACCCGGTGCGGTTTCTGGTGATCGTCAGGACGGCGGCTGAGCTGCCGTTCGCCACGAGGTACTGCGATGCGCTGGCGCGGGCGGGGGTGCTGCTCGACGCGGCCGACCTGCGCGCCGGCGCCGTCGACGGGAACGGCCGCGTCACAACGGGTGCGCCGGTGCGCGGGTACTGGCTGATCGACGTGCGCGACCACGCCGAAGCGGTCGAACGCGTGCGGCGCATCCCGGTGGCCGGGTGCGTCGTGGAAATCCGGCCGGTGGCTGTGGTCTGATGCCCCCATGGGGGCTACGACCTCGGTGCACCGGACGATCGACGCGGTCTGGCGGATGGAGTCGGCGAAGGTCATCGCCGCGCTCGCCAGGTACGTGCGCGACGTCGGCCTGGCCGAAGAGATGGCACAGGACGCGCTGGTCGCGGCGTTGGAGCAGTGGCCGGTCGAGGGAGTGCCGAACAACCCCGGCGCGTGGCTGACGACCACGGCCAAGCGCCGGGCCGTCGACCAGATCCGCCGCCGCGAGAACTTCAACCGCAAGGTCGAGGAGATCGGCCGCGACGTCCGGGAGTCCACACCGGACGCCGCCGAAGGTGTCGAGGACGAGATCGGCGACGACCTGCTCAGCCTCATGTTCACCGCCTGCCACCCCGTGCTGGGCACCGAGGCGCGGGTCGCGCTGACGCTCAAGCTGCTCGGCGGCCTCAAGACCGAGGAGATCGCGCGGGCGTTCCTGGTCAGCGACACCGCGGTGGCGCAGCGGATCGTGCGCGCGAAGAAGGCGCTGGCCGAGGCCGGGGTGCCGTTCGAGGTGCCGGAGGGACCGGAGCTCGCCGCCCGCCTGGCCAGCGTCCTCGAGGTCATCTACCTGATCTTCAACGAGGGCTACTCCGCCACGCGGGGCGACCACTGGATGCGGCCGGAGCTGTGCGCGGAGGCGCTGCGGCTGGGCCGGGTGCTCGCCGAGCTCGCGCCGAAGGAGGCCGAGGTCCACGGCCTGGTGGCGCTGATGGAGATCCAGGCCTCCCGTTCCCAGGCCCGCACCGCCCCCGACGGCACGCCGGTCCTGCTGCTGGAGCAGGACCGCGCCCGGTGGGACTGGCTGCTCGTCGGCCGCGGCCTCGCGGCGCTGGAACGGGCGGAGGCGCTCAACCAGCCGCCCGGCCCCTACTACGTGCAGGCGGCGCTCGCGGCCTGCCACGCCCGCGCCCGCAGGCCCGAGGACACCGACTGGCGGCGCATCGCCGCGCTCTACGAGGTGCTCGCACGGCTCTCGCCCTCGCCGGTGGTCGAGCTCAACCGGGCGGTGGCGCTGTCCATGGCCTACGGACCGGCCGCCGGGCTCGCGCTCGTCGACGAGATCGCGGGCGCGAAGGCGTTGCAGGGCTACCACCTGCTGCCCAGCGTGCGCGGCGACTTCCTGCTCAAGCTCGGCCGCACCGACGAGGCACGGGCGGAGTTCGAGAAGGCGGCGGGCCTGACCCGCAACGAACGCGAGCGCACCCTGCTGCTCGACCGCGCCGCCGCCTGCCTCACGTGAGCGCGAGCGTCACCCCCAGCGCGGTGAACGACACCGCGAAGAACCGGGCGCGGGTGCTCGCCGGCGGGGTGAAGGTGCAGCCGCTGTCGTGGCACTGCCAGACCGAGCACGCGCCGGGGCTGGTGCTCGGGTACGCGGCGACGACACCGGGGGACATCACGACGGCGGTGGCCGCGATCGGACGCGCATTGGCGAGGTGAGCCGTGGGGTGGCCGATCAGGCGCTGTCCGCCCGCTTGATCAGCGGCAGGTCGCGCGACAGCAGCCGGAACCCGACGCCGTAGTACAGCTCCCGTGCCGACGGGTGCTCGTCCGCGCCCAGGCACGCGACCGTCACGTGCACCGCCCCTGCCGCCCGCGCGAGCCGCATGCCGTGCAGCAACACCGCGCTGGCCAGGCCGCGCCTGCGGTGCTCCGGGTGGGTGCCGACCGGTTCGAACTCGGCGGTCCGGTTGACCTCGTCGAGCCACATGATCGCCGAGCACGCCATCGTCCCGTCCGGCGCCTCGACCAGGACGTGCAGGTCACCGCGGTAAGCGGCCGTCTGCCGGACACCCTCGTAGGACCGCGGCGAGTACGTCGAGCCGGCCCAGGCGTCGACGTGCGCCCGCACCACCGCCTCCGGACCGGCCTCGTCGGCGGTGCGGAACCGGAAACCGGCCGGCAGCACGGGTTGCGCGATCTCGGTGAGGTCGCGTTCGTTGAGCTGGGTCCAGCCGCCGAGCGAGTCCCGGTCGACCTCGTAGCCGTGCGCCGTCCACCGCGCGAGGGCGGCCTCGTCGTCGGCGTTGGGCAGCACCGTGCGGTCGACACCCGGTGCGACGCCGTCGAACCAGTCGACCACCTCGTCCAGCAGCGCCGGGTGGCCGGGGTGCACCTGGTGGGCGAGGTAGGCGCCGGTGACGTCCCTGACCGAACCGTCACGGCGGACCACCCGGCGCGGCAGCTGCGCCCACCCCCAGGCCACCAGGTCGTCGCCCGCGAACCAGAGCCGGCGCACCCAGGCGTGGCCCTCGGTGGCGTGGTCCTTGCCCCAGTTCCACGCGAGCTCACCGTAGGAGGCGTCGCTGTTGACCAGCTCCGGGCGGACCGCGGTGACCCGCTGAGCCAGGCCCTGCATCAGGCGCACGTCCTCGGCGGTGAGGAGTTCGGTCGTCACAGCGGGCACTGTGGCAGGGGCCGGCGGCGGCGTCGAACCGTTTTCAGGTCAGCGCCCTGGCGTAGGCGGTGGGGGAGACGCCGACGGTCTGCGTGAAGTCGCGGACCAGGTGCGCCTGGTCGCTGTAGCCGAGGTCGGCGGCGAGCCCGGCCCACTCGACGTCGGTCTCCGCCCGTTCCAGCGCCTCGTGGATGCGGTAGCGCAGGATCACCCACTTCGGGCTGACCCCCACGTAGTCGGCGAACAGCCGCTGCAACGTCCGCACCGCCACGCCCTCGGCACGGGCGAAGTCAGCGACCCGGCGGATCTCCCGGTCCTCGCGGATGCGCTGCACCAGCTCCACCGCGAGCGCCGCCTGCGGGTCGGCGACCGGTCCGAGGCCCAGCAGGAACGCGTCCAGCGCCGCCACCCGATCATCCTCGCCCTCCACGGCCAGCACGAGCGCCGCGGGCACGTCGGTCAGCCGCACGTGCCGCCCGGTCCACCGCGACACCGGCTCCGCGCGGAACGGCCGGAACCCGCCCGGCCGGAACTGGACCCCGGCGACCCGCACCCGCCCGCGCAGCTCCCGGCTGAACAACCCCAGCCCGACCCCGGCGATCTCCGGGTGCTCGTGGCCGTGCTCGAACACGACGTTCACCGACGGGTGCGGCACGACGTGCGAGGTGTAGGGCGTGTCCAGCTCGCCGTCGATGAGCCAGTAGTGCTCCAGGTACGGCCGCAGCTCGGGCGCGGGCAGGCGGCGGCGGAACCGGACACGGGCGAAAAGCTCCCGTGCGTCGACGATCCCCCGTGTGTCCCGGCGCGGCCCCTGCACGCCGGGAATCCTATGTGGCGCGTTTCTTCAAGAACGTCCCCACGCCGCGTCCTACCGTCCTCACCATGAAGCTCAGCGTTCTGCTCGACCGGGCCCGCGACCACGCGTTGCCCGTCATCGCGACCATCAGCGACGACGACCTGACCAAACCGACCCCGTGCGCCGACTACGACGTGCGCGCGTTGCTCGACCACCTGCTGCACGTCGTCGTCGAGTTCCAGAAGCTCGCCGTCAAGCAGGACGCCGACTTCAGCACCACACCGCACTACCCGGACTGGCGCGCGCAGTACCCGGCCGAGACCGCCCGGCTCGTCGAGGCCTGGGGACAGCCCGGCGCGGACGAGGGCATCGCCGGCAACATGAACCTGCCCGCCTCCGTGGTCGGCGGGCTCGCGCTGCTCGACCTCACCATCCACGCCTCCGACCTCGCGCAGGCCACCGGTCAGCGGTTCGAACCCGACCCCGAGGTGCTCACCGTCGTCGAGGGCCTCGTCGAGCAGATGGGCCCCACCGCCCTGGAGTGGAACGTCTTCCAGGCCCCCACCGAACCGCCCGCCGACGCCACCGCGTTCGAACGGCTGCTGGCCAAGACCGGACGCGACGCGCGCTGGAGTGCTTGACTGACGGCATGTTGACCATCGGGATGCTCGGCGGCATGAGCTGGGAGAGCAGCGCGGAGTACTACCGGCTCGCCAACACCGTCGTGCGCGAACGGCTGGGCGGCCTGCACTCGGCCAAGGTCGTGCTGCACTCCGTCGACTTCGCCGAGATCGAACGCATGCAGGTCGAGGCCAGGTGGGACGACGCGGCGAAGGCACTGGCCGACGCCGCGCGGCTCGTGCAGGCCGGCGGCGCGGACTTCCTGCTCATCTGCACCAACACCATGCACAAGGTGTTCGACGAGGTCCAGGCCGCCGTCGACATCCCGGTGGTCCACCTCGGCGACACCACCGCCACCGCCATCACGCAGGCCGGGCTCACCACCGTCGGGCTGCTCGGCACCGGGTTCACCATGGACCAGCCGTTCTACCGCGAACGCCTGGAGCAGCACGGCCTCACGGTGCTGCTGCCCAGCCCGCAGGACCGCGCGACCGTGCACCGGATCATCTACGACGAGCTGTGCCTGGGTGTGGTGAAGGACGAGTCGCGGCGCGCCTACCAGGACGTGATCGGCCGGTTCGAGGGCGCGCAGGGCGTGATCCTCGGCTGCACCGAGATCGAGCTGCTGATCAGCCAGCACGATGTGCCGCTGCCGGTGTTCCCCACGACCCGGCTGCACGTCGAAGCCGCCGTCGCACGCGCGCTGGCCTGAGCCGCTGCTCATCTGGTGAAGCCGCACCGGCCGTGAAACCCGGTTGCGGACGGGACCGGCCTCGCGCAGGTTGACCACATGCAGTCACGTGTCGCGCTGGTCACCGGCGCTGGATCGGGAATCGGCGCCGGTATCGCGCAGGAGCTGGCCGAGCTGGGTCACCGGGTCGCCGTGGTGGACCGCGACGTCGAGGGCGCCCGCGCGGTCGCCGGCCGGATCGCCGAGGCGGGTGGGCAGGCGGTCGCGGTGGAGTGCGACGTCAGCGACCCGGCCTCGGTGGACGCGGCGGTGGCCGAGGTCGTCGCGGCGTTCGGGCCGGTGGAGATCCTGGTCAACAACGCCGGGTTCGCGCGGGACAACCACCCGCTGGACATGCCCCTGGAGGACTGGGACGCGGTGCAGGGCACGGTCCTGCGCGGCGCGTTCCTGATGCTCAAGGCCACCGCGCCGGCGATGCGGGACGCCGGGTGGGGGCGGATCGTCACCATCTCCAGCATCGCCGCGATCGTGCAGGGCGAGCGGATCAACTACGTCGCCGCGAAGGCCGGTGTCGAGGGGCTGACCCGTAGTGCCGCGCTCGACCTCGCGCCGCACGGCATCACCGTCAACGCCGTCGGTCCCGGCACCGTGCGGACCGGCATGACGGAGGTCAGCGCCGCGCGGGCCGGGCGCACCGTGGACGAACACCTCGAAGTGGTGCGCAGGTCGATCCCGGTCGGGCGGATCGGCACACCGCACGACATCGCGCGTGCGGTGCTGTTCTTCGCCGCCGAGGACGCCGACTTCGTGACCGGCCAGGTCCTCTACGTCAGCGGCTACCCGCACGGCTGATCCCGGTGGGGTCGGGCCTGAGCGGTCCGACCCCGTCCCGGTCACTGCTTGTAGGGCGCCAGGGTGTCCTGGTCGACGTCGGGGGCGCCCATGATCGGGTGCACCTCGATCGGCTGGTTCAGGACCTTCCCGCCGGGGCCGGGGCACGCCGAGGCCTTCTGGCAGATCTCCAGCAGCCGCTCGCGGCTGTCCACGTCGACCACCCAGTAGCCGGCGATGACCTCCTTGGACTCGGCGAACGGCCCGTCGACCACGTTCGGCACGCCGTCCTCGCCGCCGCGCACCACGAACGCCCGCGCGGGCCCGCTGAGCCCCTCGGACTGCAGCAGCTCACCGGTGGCGCGCAGCTCGGCGTCCAGGTCGCGCATGTACCCGATCATCCGGTGCATGTCCTCGTCGGTCCACGCGGCGAGCCCCTCCCAGTCCTCCTGGGCGCCGCCGTAGCTGACCAGCATGTACTTCACTTCCACTCCCCACCGGTCGCGCGGGCCCTGATCTCCTGCACGGCCCAGCTGTTGCCGTCCGGGTCGTCGAAGAACACGAACGACCCGCCGTCCTTCTCGTTCATCCGCACGATCTCGCTGACCTCGACCCCGCGCTCGACGAGCTGCGCGCGAGCCTTCTCCAGGTCGGAGACCACGAGCTGGACGCCCTTGAGCGTGCCGGGCTCGCCCTTCACGATCCCCTTGCCGATCACCACCGAGCAGCCGGAGCCGGGTGGCGTGAGCTGCATGATGCGCGTGTTCTCGTCGAACGTCGTGTCGTGGTCGACGACGAACCCGAGCTGTTCTGCGTAGAAGTGCTTCGCCCGGTCCAGGTCCGACACCGGTACGACGACGACCTCGAGGGTCCAGTCCATCTCTGCGCTTCCTCTCCGCGGCTGGCGTTGTCACCGGTCCGTCGAAGGGCTCAGGACCTTTTCGACACGGGGTCGCGACCCGCATACCGGAGCTGCGCGATCGCGGTCCTCACTCCTCGACTGCGCCGCCGATCTCGCGCAGGTGCTCGCGGAACGTGAGCCCGCTCGCGAGGTACTCGTCGAACCGCAGCTGGCTGCGCAGGGACTCACCCTGCCGCACGCGCTGCGCCTGCGCCCGTTCGACGTCGCGGATGCCCCGCGCCTTGGCGATCACGGTCTCGACCTGGTCGGCGGGCACGAACAGCACGCCGTCGTCGTCGCCGAACACGACATCGCCGCTGGTAACGGTCCACTGGTCGACCTGGGCGGTCGACAGCGCCTCCGGTGCCCGGTCGCGCAGGCTCAGCGGCCCCGTCGGGTTCGCGCCGAGGCTGAACACCGGCAGCCCGATCGCGCGGATGTCCGAGGTGTCGCGGTGCAGGCCCCAGACCACCAGGCCGCGCAGCTGCGCGGCCTGGGCCTCCAGCACGACCATGTCGCCGATGCACGCCTCGTCGGTGCGGCCGTCGTTGTCGACGACGAGCACGTCACCGGGTGCGCTGCGCTCGACGGCTTCGAGGAAGACGTCCACGCTGCCGGCGTGGCGGGCGGGCAGGACGCGGCCGGCGACCCTGCTGCCGGGGACGACCGGGGCGAGGGTGGCGGTGCGGACCGGGACGCCGGTGCGGATGCAGGCGTCGGCCAGGTGCGCGGTGGTCAGGTCCAGCGCGGCGAGGTCCAGTTCGGGGAGATCCATGCGGGACAGTGAATCACCTGCGAGCGCTGCGGCACGCCGGAAAGATCGAGGCCTTTCCGGCGTGCCGCACTCGTTCCGTCAGTGCACGGGGTCGGCGGTGCGTTCGACCTCGGTGGCCGCGGGCCTGAGCACACCGGCCGCGAACGCCGTGACCACGCAGAACAGCACCGGCAGCACGAACGCGACGTTGAGCGGCATCAGGTGCGTGAGCCAGCCGATCACCGCGGGCCCGGCGAGCACGCCGATGTAGCCCAGGCCCGCCACCCGCGACATGTTCACCGCCGCGGAGCTCGGGTCGCTGTGCCCGGCCGCGCTGAACAGCTGCGGCACCGTGCCGGACAACCCGGCGCCGGCCACCGCCCAGCCCGCGATCGCCAGGCCGGTCCACGGTGCGAACGCCGCCAGCAGCAACCCGGCCGCCGCGATCACCGCACCCCAGCGCAGCACCGCCATCGGCCCGATCTTCGCGGTGACCCGGTCCGCCAGCAGCCGCCCGACGGTCATGGTGGTCGCGAAGGCGCCGTAGGCGAGCGCGGCGATCTGCGGTTCGGCGCCCAGGACGTCCTGCAGGTGCAGCACGCTCCAGTCGTTGGCGACGCCCTCGCTGAGCATCACCATGAACGCGAGCCCCGCCATGACCCAGATCCGCAGCGGCACCTTCTTCTTCGTCCTGGGCTGGTCCTCGTCGCCTTCGTGCGGGACGGTCGTCGCGCCGTGCGACAACGCCGGTGCCGTGACGAGGCTGACCACCACGCCGACGACGGCGACCACCGCGAGCGTCGTGGCCGGCGAGAGCTCCCAGCTCAGCGTGCGCGCGCCGACCAGGGAGGCGGCGACACCGCCCAGCGACCAGGTCGCGTGGAAGGCCGACATCACCGGGCGCGCGTACTCGCGTTCGACGACGACCGCGTGCCCGTTCATCGCCATGTCCAGCACGCCGTTGCCGAACCCGAACGCCAGCAACGCCGCGGCGAGCGCCAGCTCACCGGTGGAGAGTCCCGGCAGCACGACGGCCGCGCTGCACAGCACGCCCGCGAGCGGGGTGACGGTGCGTGCGCCGAACCGGTCGGTCAGCCAGCCGCCGGCCCGCATGCCGATGAACGCGCCGAGCCCGAGGACCAGCAGCAACCGGCCGAGCTCCGCGTGGTCGATGCCGACCCGGCGCTCGACCGTGGGGATGTGCACGATCCACATGCCGAGCAGGAAGCCGTTGAGGGCGAAGTACGTGAAGGTGGCCACCCGCGCGGCCCTGAGAGCGTTCACATGCTTCACGCTAACGAACAATCCGCGTGTTTGAAAGTTTGAACTTCGAACACAGCTGGTGTTCAATCGCGAGTGTGTCCCGACTGAGGCAGATCACCGAGGCCGTGCGCGACGCCGGCTCCCTCGGTGTGGCGGAGCTCGCGTCGCTGACCGGCGCGTCCGAGATGACGATCCGCCGCGACCTGGAGGTGCTCGCCGCGCAAGGCGTGCTGGAGCGCTACCGCGGTGGTGCGCGCAGCCTGCTGCTGCGCGGGTCTGAACCACCGTACGCACTGCGTTCGGAGGAGGCGCTGGACGCCAAGCGCCGCATCGCCGGGGTCGTCGCGGGCCTGCTCTCCGACGGCGAGTCGGTCGTGCTCGACAGCGGCACCACGTGCGTGGAGGTCGCCCACGTGCTGCATGCGCGCCGTCTGACCGTGATGCCGCTGTCGCTGCACGCAGTGAACGCGCTGGTGGGCGGCCCGTCGCTGACGTTGCTGATCCCCGGCGGCACACCGCGCGCGGGGGAGCTGGCGCTGACCGGACCGCTGACCCTGCAGTCGCTGCAGTCGCTGCGCTTCGACACGGCGGTCATCGGCTGCTGCGGCCTCTCCGCCGAGCAGGGCCTGACCGCGTTCGACCTGGACGACGCCGCGGTCAAGCGCGCGGCGATCTCGTCGGCCCGGCGCGTGATCGCCGCGGCCGACGCCTCGAAGCTGACGCGCACCGCGCTGGCGTTCGTGGCACCGGTGTCCGCCCTGGACGCCGTGGTGACCGATGCGGACGGCGACGACGGGTTGACGGCGGCGGGCGTGGCGGTGGTGACGGCGTGATCGTGCTGTTCGACATGTTCGGGGTGATCGCCCGCGACCAGTCCCGGGCGGTGATGGACACCATGAGCACCGACCCGGCGTTCTGGCAGGCCTATTGGGCGCACCGCCCCGCCTACGACCGCGGCGACGTGACCGCCGCCGAGTACTGGCGGCGCGTCGGGTACCCGCCGATGGTCGAGCAGGACGTGGCGAGCTGGACCGAGGTCGACGACGAGATGGTCGCCCTGCTCGGCGCACTGCACGCCGCGGGCAGGCGCATCGCGTTGCTGTCGAACATCCCCGAGGACCACGCCCGCGACTTCGAACGCCGCTACCCGTGGCTCGACCTGTTCGAGCTGCGGGCGTTCTCCTGCCGCATCGGACACGCGAAACCGTCGATCGAGGCGTTCGAGTGGTGCCGGGAACGCCTCGGCGACGACGAGATCCTGTTCGTGGACGACCGGCTGGAGAACGTCGAGGCGGCGCGGCGGGCCGGGATGCGCGGGCACCACTTCACGGGCATCGACGGGCTGCGGGCGGTTCTCCACGCGTGATCGCACGGGGACCTGAGCGCACCGCACTCGTCGGACCGTTTTGTCAGGGCAGAGACGCGCCGTAGCACTGGAACACTGCCTCGGTCCAGGTGCGCTGCGCCTTCGCCAACGCCTCCGCCGGGGCACGGCCGGCCGCCAGCTCCCGGTGGTAGCGCAGCATCAGCGCCTTGCTGGTGTCGTCGGGCACCGACACCGCCGAGGCGATGAGGGTCCTGGTGCCCAGCGCCAGCAGTGCCGCGGCGAGGCCGAGCAGCTCGTCACCCGGACGGATGCCCGAGTTGCCCGCCTCGCACGCGGACAGGATCACCTGCCGCGGCGGCCGGTGCAGTCCTTCGAGGTCGTAGACGGTGAGCGGACCGTCGGCGAGGGTGAGCGTCGAGAACAGCGGGTTGTCCGCGCGGAACCGGCCGTGCGCGGCGATGTGCGCGAGCTCGGCGCCGTCGAGGGCGTGCAGCAGGTTCGCCGTGGTCGCCCTCCTGCCGGTGAACCGCTCGGCGTGCGGGTAGCGGCGCTTCAGGGCTTCGACCTCGGCCACGGCGTGGCGCAGGCCCGGTCCGGCGGCCAGCACCGTGCGCCCGGTGACGTGGTCGGACTCCGCGGCCCTGAGCCACAGCGCCGCGGACGGCGCGACGGTCACCGCCCGGCCCCGGCAGCTGGGCAGCGCGGGCCACGGAAGTGCGTGCAACGCACCGGTCGGCACGATGACCAGCGGTTTCCTCGTCGCGGGCAGGAGCCGGTCGAGGCGGTCGGCGGCCTGGCCGAGGCGTTCCTCGATGGCCTTGCGGGTGCGGTCGGAGCCGATGCGGTGCGCGAGGTGGTTGATGCCGAACCGCAGCGCCTGCACCTCCCGTGCGGCGGCCTCGGCCGGACCTGCGTCGAGCAACCGGACCCTGCCGCGGTCGAGGACGACCGCGTGCAGCCGCCCGTCGGACTCGACGTACTCGACCAGCACATGCTCGCCCAGCGCCGTGCTGAGCCGGGTGCGCGACGGCGGCGGGTCGGCGGCGCGGATGCCGGTCGCGTGCCGGGCCCGTGCCCTGATCGCCTGCTCCAGCTCGGCCTGCCGGCGCAGGTCCCCGGCGGCCATGACCTGCCGCAGCTCCGCGAGGTCGTCGGCCAGCCGGTCGTCGTCGGGCGGCCGCACCGGGCGCACGCGCAACGCCCCCGCCCGCCACCGCTCCGCCCACCCGAACACCGCGGCGGGACGGCCGCCGGCCAGGGCCAGCCGCGTGCCGGTGGCGACCAGCTCGCCCGCCAGCCCGGACGCGTGCGCCCGCAGCTCCGTCGCGCCCAGACCGTTGCGGAACGCCGCCAGCACGTCGACCCCGGACCGCAGCGCCGCCTCGGCACCCTTCACGTCACCGTCGGCGAGCCGCAGCAGGGCCGTCGCGTGCCAGGCCCGTGCGCGCAGCTCCGCCGGACCGGTGCGGGAGGCCGCGGCGACGGCGGTCAGCTCCGCGCGCGCCACCGCCCGGTGCCGCGGTGCCTGCAGGGCCAGCCGCGCCACGATCAGCCGCGCGTCGAGCGCCGCGACCACCCAGCCCTCACCGGCCAGCGCCTCGACGACCCGGCGCGCGGACCGCAGCGACGCCGACCCCCGCTCCCACCGCGCCCGCAACGCCAGGTACCCGGCGAACGCCGCCCACGCGGGCCGCCCCTGCCGCCGCGCCGACCGCCCCGCCGACACCGCCGAGGCCAGTGCCGCGACCGGGTCCCCCGCCACCAGCTCCACCCGCGCCAGCACCAGCCGTGCCTGCACCACGTCCACGAAGTTGCGCTGCCGGGTGAACGCCGCCACCGCCGCCGCGGCCGCCGACCGGGCCTCCGCGACCAGCCGCACCGACAGCAACGCCTCGGCCCGCTCGATCGGCAGCAGCCCGGGGTCCCGCCCGGCCGCCGCGTACCGGGCCGCCGCCTCGTCGAACGCGGCCAGCGCCGCCGGCACGTCGCCGCGCGCCTCGAACGCCACCCCGCGGTTGTGGAACACCATCGCGGTCCGCCCGGTGTGACCGGCGGCGACGTACAGCGACTCGGCCAGGTCGAGGTCCTCCGCCGCACCCCGCCAGTCCCGCCGGTGCGCGCGCAGCAGGCCCCGGTTGTTGCGGATCGTCGCCTCCAGCAGCGGGTCACCTGGGTTCGCGGCCAGCGCCGCAGCGAACCCGTCGGCGGCCTCGGCGAACCGGCCGATCTCGGTGAGCACCAGCGCCCGCTGCATCAGCAGCCGCGCCGCGGTCACCCCGTCCACCTGCTCGGGCACGTCGGCCAGCGCCCGCAACGCCTCCGCCGTGCGCCCGGTCAGCGTCAGCACGTACCCCAGCGACCCCCGCGCCTGCGCGGCCCGCACCACCAGCCCCGCCGCCGTCGCGACCGACACGGCCGCGCGCAGGTGCCGTTCGGCCTCGTCGAGCCGCCCCACCGCCGAGGCCGCCATGCCCAGGGCGTGCAGCGCCACCGACTCGGTCTCCGCGTCCGTCCTGCCACGTACGGATTCGGCCAGGCGGCGGGCACGCGCCGGTGAGGTGTAGGCGAGGTCCTTCGCCTGCTCCGCACGGACGAGCGTCATAGGCGGTGTGTATCAGCTATCCGTTGCCGCGGCATCAAGCTTCGGACATGCTCATCCGGACGCAGGAGGGGAGTGGACACCATGGGCGGCAGAGACCCGCACGCCTACGGCCTCGCCCAGGCGGTCAGCACCATCACCAGGGTGCCGCTGCCGGCGGCGGACGCCGCACTGAAGATCGGCGTGGTCGACACCGACTACGCACCGCACCCGTGGCTCGACGGTCACGTCGAGGTCGACGACGACCACGTCGAGGCGGCGGGCTCCGGGCACGGCACGTTCGTCGCCGGGGTGGTCCTCGACCACGCGAAGACCGCCACGGTCGTCCTGCGCCGCGCCCTGGTCGAGGGACCCGACGACGACACCCAGGTCGTGGCCGCGCTGGAGAACCTGAACCGGCCCGACATCAAGCTGATCAACCTGTCGTTCGGCGGCAGCCTCTCCGAACAGGGCACCCCCGAGGGTCTGCGGGCCGCGCTCGACGCACTGGCCGGTGACGTCGTGGTCGTCGCAGCGGTGCCCAACAACGCCTCACCGCTGCGCAACTACCCGGCCGCCGACGCGGGCGTCCTCTCGGTCGGCGCGACCACGGCGAGCGGGGAGATCGCCGAGTTCAGCGCCTGCGGCCGGTGGATCACGGTCTTCACCCGCGGTGAGGACGTGCACGGCCCGTTCGAGAAGGGGTTCGCGACGTGGTCGGGCACCTCGTTCGCGGCCGCCGCGGTGACCGGGCGGATCGGGGCGCTGATGGAGAGCGGCCTGACCGCCACGGCCGCGCGGGACGTGCTGCTCGGCCAGTGCGAGACCCGGCACGCGTGGGGCGTCAACGGCCCGTTCGACGTGCGGGTCCTGCTCTAGAAGCGCGCCCACTGGGTCACCACGACGGTGCCGTCCGTGGCGGTCACCCGCACCCTGACCAGCCCGGACGGCACGTCCGTGACCGTGAACCAGCCGTCGACGACCGGGGTGGAACGCCGTGACCGCGGTGTCTCCACCACCACCTCGCCCACCGCGCCGGTGACGAGCCCGCGCACGGTGTCGCCGCTGATCTCCAGGTTCAGCGTCACCCGCTCGGACTCGAACGCCAGCAGCAACGGCCCGTCGTCACCGCGCACCAGCGCCGCCTCGTTCTCCACGAGCACCGCCAGCTCCTCGTCGAGCGCCCGCAGCGCCAGTGCCGCGCTCGCGTCGCGCAGCACCCCGGCCGGCACCGGGTCGAACCGGTCCGCCGCCGCCCGCAGCTCGGCCAGGAAGTCGTCGTCCTCGCTCATGACCGCTCCTCCAGCACCGGCTCGCCGCTGACGAGCGCCCTGAGCCGGTTCAGGCACCGCTGCCGGATCGGCCCGATGCTGCCCACCGGCATGTCCAACGCGGCCGCGACCTCGGCGTACGCGGGCGGCGGTGACGCCATGAGCACGCGCAACAGCCGCCGGCACCGGTCCGGCAGCCCCTCGAACACCCGCCACAGCGCCGCGTCCCGCTCACCGACGAGCAGCGCGTGGTCCACCGGCGGCGCGGGGTCGGCGGAGTCGTCGATCTCGGCCGGCTCCGGCAACCGCCCCGACCGCCGGATCAGCTGCAGGCACTCGTGCCGCGCCGTGGTGGCGAGCCACCCCGCCAGCCGCTCAGGCTCCGCGATGCGGTCGAGGTGCTCCACCAGCTTGATCCAGGTGCACTGCACGGCGTCGGCGGCGTCGGCGTCGCTGAGCCGGTGGGCGCGGGCGACCGACCACAGCAGCCCGCTGAACTGCCTGACCAGGGCATCCCACGCCGTCTGGTCACCACGCGCGGCCGCGGCCAGCGCCGCCGGTACGTCCATGCCCACATGATGCCGCCCGCACCCGCCCAGATTCGCCTTCCGCGCACCGGGTTCGCCGTGCGGGCGGTGCGGGTCGCCCGGTCGGTGGAACGTTTCCCGTTGATTAGCCGCCGATGCCCGAACGTGAAAAATCCCGGACCGATACAACGGTGGTGCCGGCGTTCGTCGGGGGCGCCGGCAGCCATCGACCGGGGGGCCGGTGGTGCGGGCTGGGGGCGGGCGGGGCGTGGCTGGGAGTCACGTCCCGCCCGGCCCGCCGCGCGAATGTGCCGTGCGCTTTCCTGCCGGAACGGAACCTGTTCGCCCGTTGCGCACCCACAACCGCTCGCGCGGGTGCATCCTGTGTCCTACAGCACAACCCTGAGGACTGATGACGATGACGAGTGCGACCGCGTCCTCCCGCCACGGCTGGGAGTCGGACCTGGAGCGCTACCGCGACCGGGCGGTCAGCGTGCTCGAGGCGCACCTGCCCGCGACCTCCGGCTGCACCGAGTGCGGCGACCCGTGGCCGTGCGCCCGCGCGTGCACCGCCGAGCTCGTGCTGGAGCTGTAGACGGCGGTCCCTAGGAGCTGACGCGCGCGAAGAACGCCGCCACGTTCCCCAGCAGCCGGTCGACCTTGTCCTCCAGCGCCAGTGACTCGTGGATCCGCCCGCCGAACCCGGCGTCCTTGCGTCCCCGCAGGTACAGCGAGCAGTCCAGGTCCGCGCACAGGTAGACGCCGACCGAGTTGCCCAGCTGTCCCGCCTTGCCGGCCTTGCGCGCGGTCATCAGCGACACGCCGTCACCGGAGTGCGTGGTCAGGCACCACGAGCACATCGACTTGCGCGGCAGCCCGGACTGGGCGGCCCGCCGCAGCGCCACGCCCGTGAACCGGTCTCCGAGCTCGGTGACGACGTAGGAGCGGTCGGGTGCCGCAGGGTCGCGCCAGCCGAGGAAGTCCAGGTCGTCCCACGGGCGGTCGGCGAGATCGCGGGGCACGTGCATGCGCTTGGCCTCGCCCTTGGTGGAATTGACGAAGGACGCGCGGATGTCGTGTTCGGTCAGCGGCTTCATGACCTCGACGGTAGGTTTACCTAGAGGTACTAGGCAAATGATTAAGAGCCCTAGGAAGGGTGGTGCATGGCACGCGCGGGGATCACCGCCGACCGCCTCACGCAGGCGGCGGCGGAGCTGGCCGACCAGGTCGGCTTCGACAACGTGACGGTGTCCGCGCTCGCCCGCCACTTCGGCGTGAAGGACGCCTCGCTGTACTCGCACATCCGCAACGCCCACGACCTGCGCACCCGCGTCGCCGTCCAGTCGCTGGCCGAACTCGCCGACCGCGTCGCCGCCGAACTGGCCGGCCGCTCCGGCAAGCAGGCGCTGCGCGCGTTCGCCGACGCCTACCGCGGCTACGCCAAACAGCACCCCGGCCGGTACGCGGCCACGCGGATCGCACTGGACCCGGACACGGCGGCCACCGGCGCGGCCGAGCGGCACACCGAGCTGACACGGGCGTTGCTGCGCGGCTACGACCTGTGGGAACCCGACCAGACCGACGCCGTGCGGCTGCTGCACAGCACGTTGCACGGGTACGTGTCGCTGGAGCAGGCGGGCGCCTTCCACAGCCACCCGCGCGGTGTCGAGGCGTCGTGGACCCGCGCCGTGGACGCGCTCGACTCGCTGCTGCGCGCCTGGCCCGCCTGAACCCGGCCGGCACCGGCGGGTAGAACGAAGGTCATGACCACTGGGCAGGCCTTCCCGCTGCACCCGACCCCGATCCACGTGCCCGACGAGGTCCTCGACGACCTGCGCGCCCGCCTCGCGCGGACCCGCGCGCCGCTGGACGAGGGCAACGACGACTGGTCCTACGGCGTCCCGGCCGGCTACCTCGGCGAGCTGGTCGCGTACTGGCGCGACGGCTACGACTGGCGCACGGCCGAAGCCGCCATCAACGCCCACGAACACTACGAGGTGACCGTCGCCGATGTCCCGGTGCACTTCCTGCGCGCACCCGGACGCGGCCCGGCGCCGATCCCGCTGATCCTCACCCACGGCTGGCCGTGGACGTTCTGGCACTGGTCGAAGGTCATCGGCCCGCTCGCCGACCCGGCCGCGCACGGCGGTGACCCGGCCGACGCGTTCGAGGTCATCGTGCCCTCGCTGCCCGGGTTCGGGTTCCCCGGTCCGCTCACCGGGTTCCCGGACGTCAACTTCTGGAAGGTCGCCGACCTGTGGCACGCGCTGATGACCGACGTCCTCGGACATGACCGGTACGCCGCCGGCGGGTGCGACATCGGCGGGATCGTCTCCAGCCAGCTCGGCCACAAGTACGCCGGCTCGCTGCACGGCATCCACATCGGCTCCGGCCTGCCGCTCGACTTCTTCACCGGCCCGCGCGCCTGGGACTTCGCCCGCAACCGCCCGCTGACCGACGACCAGCCCGCCGACGTCCGCGACCGCATCATCGAGATGGACCGCCGCTGGGCGACGCACCTGGCCGTGCACATGCTCGACGGCGCGACGCTGGCGCACGGGCTGAGCGACTCGCCGGCCGGGCTGCTCGCGTGGCTGCTGCAGCGGTGGACCGCGTGGAGCGACAACGGCGGCGATGTCGAGTCCGTGTTCACCAGGGACGACCTGTTGACGCACGCGACGATCTACTGGGTCACGAACTCCATCGCCACCTCGATGCGCTACTACGCCAACGCCAACCGGTACCCGTGGCAGCCCTCGCACTCCCGCACCCCGGTCGTAGAGGCCCCGGTCGGGCTCACGTTCGTCACCTACGAGAACCCGCCGGGCATCCACACCGCCGAGGAGCGGGTCGCGGCGTTCCTCGGCGGTCCGCAGGCGGCGTGGTTCAACCACGTGAACGTCAACGCCCACGAGCGTGGCGGGCACTTCATCCCGTGGGAGAACCCGCAGGCGTGGGTGAGCGATCTGCGGGCCACGTTCCGCGATCGCCGCTCTTAGGGAAGTTTGTAGGCGGTTCACAGTTTTCGCAGGGCGTTTCGAGGCTGCCGGGGGACCGGTTTCGTTGGCAGCCTCCCCGGATGCTGACCGCCGATAATGTTCACTTATCGGCGGTCAGCATCCGAACGCTCATTTGGTTTACGTTGCGTTGGATAACGTAACTGCACACGTAACCCTGCTACGATATTGCCCGTGGAGACGAGCTGTAACTTCCCGGGCTGCGAACGCCCCGTTTTCCGAGGTAGCGGCCCCGGTAGGCCCTCGGAGTACTGCGACCTGCCCGAGCACACGCGCTGGCGGGCATGGCGGGAACGGCAACGGCTCCAAGAGGCGGCCGAGAAAGGGGCGGAGCAAAACCTGGAGGTCGTCACCGTGACGAATCTCCCTAGGGTCTCCGGTACCGCCAAGATCAGGGCTGAAGAGCTCCTCGACCGCTTCCGGGTGCTATCCGAGCAGATGACGCAGACGCTGGGGCGGGCGGTCGGTGAGCTCAACGCGATGGCGGACCCGAGCGTCGCCGAGAGCCAGATCCAGGCGGCGGAGGCCGAGGCGGCTCGCCGGGTCGCGGAGGCGCAGGCCGACCTCGCGGCCGCGGAACGGCGCCGCCACGACGCTGAGCAGGCACGCAAGGCGGCCGAGGTGGTCACCGAGCAGGCGGTGCGGTCCGCGGAGGAAGCCGACGAGGCCGCGGACCGGGCGTTCACCGAGCGGGACGAGGCGCGTGAGCAGGCGCAGGCCGCGAAGGAGCGGGCCGAGGCGGAGGTCGCCGAGGTCAGGGTGCAGGCGGCGGCCGTGGTCGAGGAGATCAGGGCCGAGGCCGAGGAGAAGGTGCGGCTCGCGGGTGAGGCCGTGGAGCAGGCGAGGGCAGACGCGGTGAAGCACGCCGAGCAGGCACGGCGGCAGGCGGCGAAGGAGATCGAACAAGCCCGCGCCGAAGCCCAGGTCCGGGTGGAGCAGGCTCAGGCGGCGGCCGAGCAGGCGCAGGCAGCCGCTGACCAGGCCCGGTCGGAGGCCGCGGCACAGGTCGAGCAGATCCGGTCGGAAGCTGTGGCGCAGGTCGAGCAGGCACGCCAGGCCGCCGCGGACACCGTGAGCAAGGCGGCGATGGCACGCGATCAGGCCGTGGTGCGCGCGGAACGTGCCGAGCAGACGGCGGCCGACGCGCGCGCCGAGGTGCAACGGATGCGGGACGAGGTCGACGAACGGCTCGCGCAGGTCCGGCGGGAGAGCGGCGAGCAGGTGGCGGCGGTGCGGCAGGCGTTGGCGGCGGTGGAGGACGCGCGGGCGCAAACGCTGGCGCGTGCGGAACGAGCCGAGCGCCAGCTGGACGAGGTGATGGCCGAACTGCGAAGCCTGCGCGCGCCGAGCTGAGAACGGAGTACTCGTCGCCCAGCTCGGCGCCGTGCCGGAACCACTCGTGGGCGCCCGGCAGGTCACTGCGCTGCCGCAGCACCGCGCCCATCCCGCCCCACGCGGGCACCGGTGCCGGCGGCCTCGCGGTGGTGCGCCTCGGTGTGCACGGTCCCCTCGCATCCCGGTGTTCTGGCCGCATGGTGACCGTCGCGAGTGATGGCATTGATCTGGCCCGTATCCTGACCGCGATGGACGAGCTCAAGGCGGACTGCGCCGCCTGTTTCGGGTTGTGCTGCGTGGCGCTGCCGTTCGCGAGGTCGGCGGACTTCGCGGCCACCAAGGACGCGGGCACGCCGTGCCGCAACCTGCTGGCCGACCACCGCTGCGGAATCCACGCGAAGCTGCGCACGTCCGGCTACGCCGGCTGCACCGTGTACGACTGCTTCGGTGCGGGTCAGCGGGTGTCGCAGACGGTGTTCGGAGGTGTCGACTGGCGCACCGCCGAGCGGCAGAAGATGTTCGACGTCTTCCCCGTCGTGCGGCAGCTGCACGAACTGCTCTGGTACCTCGCCG
Organism: Lentzea sp. NPDC036955; assembly: GCF_055608005.1. NCBI lineage: Bacteria > Bacillati > Actinomycetota > Actinomycetes > Pseudonocardiales > Pseudonocardiaceae > Lentzea > Lentzea sp. NPDC036955. Next base: position 766,432 of record NZ_JBVJRC010000002.1, read on the forward strand.
AAGCCCAGCGGCGCGACCCGCACGACGACCTCACCGCGGCGTACGCGGAGGTCGAGGGCTGCGCCTCGGCTGATCCGGACACCGTTCTCGCGCTGGACGTCGCCGAGATCCGCGCGAAGGTCGACGTCCTGCTGCTGCGCACGAGCGAACGGCTGCGGTCGAGTGCGAAGTCCTACCGCGGCGCGGACCTGATCGGGGCCCGGCTGCGCAACAAGAAGCTGGTCGACGCGGACCTGCGTGGCGCCTACCTGATCGGCGCGGACCTCACGGGTGCCGACCTGCGCGGTGCCGACCTGATCGGGGCGGACCTGCGGGGCGCGGACGTGTCGGGTGCGGACCTGAGCACGAGCCTGTTCCTGACGCAGATGCAGGTCAACGCCGCGCGCGGCAACGCAGGGACGAAGCTCCCCGCGGTGCTCACCCGGCCTGCTCACTGGGCGGAGCCGCGGAGACGGCGGTAGTCGCCACCGCACGACGCAACAGGAACCGAGGTGAGCGTGTCGCAGCGCAGGGCCCAGCTGCTCGACGCGGCGGTCAGGGTGATCGCGCAGGACGGGGTGCGCGGGCTGCGGGTGGACAAGCTCGCCGCCGAGGCCGGGGTGTCGACGGCGTTGATCTACTACCACTTCAAGGACCGGGCCGGCATCCTGCGCGCTGCGCTGGAGCACGTGAACCACCGCGCCGCCGAGTACACCGGCACGACCGCGCGGGACCCGCGCGAGGCGTTGCGGGAGCTGCTGCTGGCCGAGCTGCAGGACGTCGACGAGGTGCGGGAGAACAGCGTCGCGTGGGGTGAGCTGCGGGCCAGCGCGGTGTTCTGCGAGGAGCTGCGCGAGCCGCTGGAGCGCACGACCGGCGCGTGGAACGCCGACGTGGCCGAGCTGGTCCGCGTGGCCGGTGGCGAGGACGCGGAGGCGGCGGCGGAGCGGCTCACCGCGCTGGTGGAGGGGCTCGGCGAACGGTGGCACAGCGGCTCGGTCAGCGTGGCGCGGGCGCGGGAGCTGGTGTCGGGGGCGATCGACCGGGAGCTCGGGGTGGAATAACACGAACGCGGCGACAGGCGCAGGGGTGGTGCGCGACCATCACGGGCGTGACCCTCCGCCACGCCTGGGTGTTGCCGGTGCTGCCCACCGCCGTCGTCGTCGCGCTCGCGGTGGTGCTCGTGCCCGTCGCACGGTCCGCTCCGGCCGGTGACGTGTGGCTGCTGGGGGTGCTGATCGCCGCCGTCGTGCTGGCGGCGGTCGTGGCGGTGGGTGCGGGGCGGTTGTCCGGAGAGCCGGTGGACCGGCCGTGGCCGCTGGCCCTGGGCACGGGTGCGGTCACCGTCCTGACGCCGTTCGCGGTGACCGGTGTGCTCGGCGAACCGGCGCCGGCGCTCCTGGTCCTGCCGTGGTTGGTGTTCGGTCTGGGCGCCGGGTACTGGCAGCTGTCGCTGTGCGAGGGAGCGCGTTCACGGTGGCTGCACGCGGGCATCGCCTTCGGCTACACGCTGGTGTTCACGGCGGTGTCGCTGGTGCTCGCGGTGCTGTCGGCGGGCCTGGTCGACTAGCACGGGGCTGCTGTCGAAAGCGGTCTGAGACCGCTGTGCGGCAGGGTAATGTCCAGCCATGCGCGCCGTCGAGATCAGACCTGGGGTCAACATCCGGTGGGTCGAGGTTCCCGGCGCCTCACCCGCTCGCGTCTACCTGCACGGTCTCGGCGCGTCCTCCGCGCCCTACTACGCGGAGGCCGTCGCGCACCCGCTGCTGGCCGGCCGCCGCAGCCTGATGCTGGACCTGCTGGGTTTCGGCATCAGCGACCGCCCCACCGGGTTCGCCTACTCGCTGGAGGGCCACGCCGACGCGCTCGCCGTGGCGCTGGCGAAGATCGGCCTGCGGCGCAGTGAGATCGTCGGGCACAGCATGGGTGGCGCGGTGGCGGTCGTGCTGGCCGCGCGGCACCCGGAGATGGTGCGTTCCCTCGTGCTCGTCGACCCCAACCTCGACCCGCTCGAGCCGTACCTCGGCGCGCTGGGCAGCCGCGGCATCGCCGCCTACGACGAGGCCGAGTTCCTCTCGCACGGCTACGAGCAGGTGCTCGCCGACGCCGGTCCCGAGTGGGCGGCGACGATGCGGCTGGCCGGGCGCGAGGCGCTGTACCGCAGCGCGGCCGGACTGGTGCGCGGCACGCACCCGACGATGCGCAGGCTGTTGCTGGAGCTGGAGATCCCCTGCGTCCTGCTGCACCCGGCCGACAGCCCACCGGCCGGTGCGCGGGAGCTGACGCAGGCCGGGGTGCAGCTGGTCGCGGTGCCCGGCACCGGGCACAACATCATGATCGACAACGTGGACGGCTTCGCGCGCGCCGTGGCGCAGCAGCGGCTGCTCGTCTGAGCAGGTTGCCAGCTGGTGGTAGTCAGCGGCGATTTGATCATGTGTTGGTGGTACTTGCAGACGCCTGGGCAGCAACGGCCGGGTGCTCAGTCGGGCAGGCCCAGCGCGTCCCACGCGGCGGCGACGGTGGCGGCGCGCAGTTCGTCCACCGGGGCGTCGGGGAACTGCATGGTGCAGTCCTGCATGCCGCCGAACGCGAGCACGGCGCGGGCCTCCTGTTCCAGCGCCGGGTGGTCGCCGAAGATCAGCCTGCTCAGGCGGGCGCGCCACGACAGCACGACGTCGATGAGGCCGAGCTCGGCGAGCGTGGTCATCTCGGTGAGCAGGAACAGCATGTCGGCGCGGTAGCGGTGGTGGAAGTCGAAGAACCCTTCCAGCAGCTCGCGCGGTGCGACGTCGGCGCGGCGTTCCATCTGTTCCAGGAAGCTCTGGCCGTCGTTGAGCAGCGGTTCGACGATGCTGCGGATCAGCTCCTCGCGTGAGGAGAAGTGGTAGTACAGCGCCGGTTTGGTGATGCCGAGGCGGTCGGCGATCTCCTGCAGGCTGGTCTGCTGCACGCCCTTGGCCGCGAAGAGCTCGCGGGCGGTCGTGAGGATGCGCTGCTTGGTGTCGGACGGTCGGGCCACGGGCGCAGCATAACTTGCTTAACGGTAGGTAAGCGGCGGTGCTAGCCTGGCACCAGCTCACTTACCGACCGTTAAGTAAGGGGGTGTGACGTGCGGGTTCTGGTTTCGGGGGCGAGCATCGCGGGTCCGGTGCTGGCGTACTGGCTCACGCGGTACGGGCACGAGGTGACGGTGGTGGAACGGTCACCGGTGCTGCGCAAGACCGGCGGGCACGCGGTCGACCTGTTCGCCCCGGCGATGGAGATCTCCGAGCGCATGGGCGTGCTGGAGCGCATCGAGTCGATGAAGACCGGCACCGAGCGGCTGACGTTCCTGCGCGAGGGCACGCGCCGGCCGATCAGCGGGGACGCGACCAAGCTGTTCGCGGCGGCGTCGGACCGGCACGTCGAGGTCATGCGCGACGACCTCAGCGAGGTCTACTACGACGCCACGCGCGCCGACGTCGAGTACGTCTTCGGCGACTCGATCACCTCCATCACCGAGGGGGACGTGACGTTCGAGGCCGGGGCACCGCGGCGGTTCGACCTGGTGATCGGCGCGGACGGGCTGCACTCGAACGTGCGGCGGCTGGTGTTCGGCGAGGTGGCGAAGCGGTTCACCGGCGCGTACCTGGCGGTGTTGTCGGTGCCGCGGGAGCTGGGCGTGCCGGGGGCGATGACCGGGCACATCGGGCCGGGGCGCAGCGCGGCGCTGTACGGGGCGCGGCACCTGGGCGACGCGCGGGCGGTGTTCCTGTTCCGCCGCGAGCGCGAGCTCGACTACCACCACCGCGACGTGGCACGGCAGAAGCAGCTGCTGCGGGAGGCGTTCACGGGCCTGCACCCGGAGGTCGACTCGTGGCTGGGGCACCTGGACGGCGAGGGGGCGTTCTACTTCGACTCGATCACCCAGCTGCGCGAGGACACGTGGTCACGCGGGCGGGTGGGGCTGGTCGGCGACGCCGCACACTGCCCCGGGCCCGCGGTCGGCGGGAGCACGAGCCTGGCGGTGCTGGGCGCGTACGTGCTGGCCGGGGAGCTCGCCGACGGCGACCACGTGGCGGGGTTCGCCCGCTACGAGCGGGAGATGCGCGGCGTGGTGCACGCGAGCCGGGAGTTCGCGCTCGGCATGGCCAGGACGCTGATCCCGCGGTCGCGGCTGGGGGTCACGGGGCTGGTGCGCGGCATGCAGGTGGCGACGTCGCTGCCGGTGTGGCTGGTGCGGCCGCTGGCCAAGCTCAACTCGAAGGGCGTGCGGCTGCACGACTCGATGGTCGTGCGCGACTACGGCCCTCAGGGCGCCGGTGTGCTGCCGGCGCACTGAGGGACCGCTTCGGTCAGCCGGTCAGAACTGCAGGCTCCACTTGTCGAGGAACCCGGTGTCCTGGGCGGCGTTGTCGTTCACCCGCAGCTGCCAGGTGCCGTTGGCGACCTCGCTGGAGGCGTTGACGGTGTAGGTGGTGTTGATGTTGTCCGTGCCGCCGCCGGAGCGGTTGTGCAGCACGTAGGCGGTGCCGTCCGGTGCGACCAGCTCGACGCGCAGGTCGCCCTGGTAGGTGTGCTTGATGTCGACGGCGACCTTGAGGGTCGACGGGGCGTTGCCCGCCACCTCCGACACCGCGATCGGGGAGTTGACCGTGGCGTTGTCCTTGATCTGGAAGTCCGTGGCGTTCTCGAAGTACTTGCCGGTCGGCGGGGGCGTGGTACCGCAGTACTGCGCCTCCTTGCCGATCGCCTCGTACGGGCAGTCCGCGCGTTCGAGCAGCTGCAGCACGGCCTCCTTGTTGCGGGAGGTCTGGGCCGGGATGACCTCGTCGGGCGGGTAGAAACCGCCGCCGCCGGCGCTGCCGGGGTACATCTCGAAGGTGTAGGCGAAGATGCCCTGCGTGCCCCACAGCCAGTCCGGGATGGACCCGTCGGTGATGTAGAGGTCGCTGGACTGCTCGGGCGTGTAGCCGTTGCTCTGCGCCATCGACTGGCCGATGGTGGCGAAGGTGTCGCGCTGGTCCTGGGTCAGGCCCGGTGCGATGTCGTCGTAGGTCCAGCCCCACGGCCACAGGATGAGCTCGCTGTAGGTGTGGAAGTCGATGGACGCGGTGATCTGCTGCTTGCCGCCGACGTTGCGGCCGCGCACGAAGTCGGCCACGACCTTGACCTCGGGCGCGGACTCCGCGCTCGGCCCGCGGTAGGTCTCACTGCCGGTGCTGCCCGACGACCCGCCGCAGCAGCCCCACTTGTAGGCCCAGTTGCGGTTGAGGTCGGTGCCGACGTTGCTGGAGCCGGCGTTGGGCTGGCGGTTCTTGCGCCACGACCGGTAGGTGCCGGTCGCGATGTCGTACTCGCCGCCGTCGGGGTTGACGTCCGGGATGATCCAGATCTCGCGGCTGTCGACGAGACCCTTGATCCGCGCGTCGGTGGCGTACTGGGTGGTGAACTGGGTGACCAGGTACAGCGCCATCTCGACGGTGAGGTGCTCACGGGCGTGCTGGTGGTGGGTGAACAGCACCTCCGGCTCGTTCTCGTCGGTGGTGACGTTGTCGCTGATCTTGAGAGCGATGATGTCGCGGTTCTCGTAGGACTTGCCGATGACCTGCTTGCTGATCAGGTTCGGATAGGCGGCGACGGCGTTGTTGATCGCCGTCGTCATCTCGGCGTAGTTGTGGTAGTTCGAGTCCGCCGCGGGGAAGTCGAACGGCCCGATGGCGGAGCTCGCTTCCAGCCGCTTGGGCAGCTCGGTGACCTCGAACCCCTGCGCGCGCAGGTTCCTGACCTCACGACCGGTCGCGGTGACCACGACGATGCCGTGTTCCTCGACCGAGTCGATCGCCGCACCGGACTTGGCGACCTTGGTGCGCTGCTCAGCGGTGCGCACCCCGCTGACCTGGTAGTTCGTCGACGTTTCGGCCTGGTCGGGGGCCGCGCCGGTGGGCACGCCGCCCATCGCGAAGCACACCGAGGCGGCGACGGTGACCCCGATCAGGGGTCTGAGATGGCTTTTTCGCATGCAGGGCAACCCTTTCGAACCACGGCAGGGACATGGCTCCGCAATGTGTAGTGCGTGTGAAGCCCCGCTGTCATCCCGCCATCCGTATGGCGCCACCTGGTGGAACGGGGCTGACCGTCAACCGAGGTGCGCGCCGCGACGGGTGCGCCGCGCGCCGCGGGCAGCGCACCCCGTCCGAGGTCAGGTGGTGCGCGCGGCGGCCTCCCTGGCGGCCTGCTCGACGCGGGCGACGTGCGCGGGCCAGTCCTGGCCGTCGGGCAGGTTCGACACGGCCGCGCGCAGGCCGGCGGTGCCGTCGAGGGTCTCGCGGACGATGTCGGCGTGGCCGCAGTGGCGGTTGGTCTCGGCGATGACGTGCACGAGCAGCAGGTGCAGGGTGACGTGCCTGCGGTCCTGCGGCCACCACGGCACGACACCGGGTGCGTCCAGGGGCAGCTCCTCGATGGAGCTGTCGGCGAACGCGGTGGCGCGGGCGTGCAGGGACAGGACGAACTCGCGGGACTCCTCGGCGGTGGCGAACATGTCCGCGTTCGGGTCGCCGTTGTCGATCCAGGGCAGGGTCTCGCCGAAGGGGCGGCCCATGCAGGCGCCGAAGTACTCCTGCTCCACGCCGGCGAGGTGCTTGACCAGGCCGAGCAGGTTGGTGCCGGTGGGGGTGAGCGGGCGGCGCACGTCGTACTCGGACAGGCCGTCGAGCTTCCACAGCAGGGCCTCGCGGGCTGCTTTGAGGTAGTGGTGCAGGTCTGCCTTGGGGTCACGGGACATGGGCGTCACCCTGCCATGATCGACAGGCGGTCTCCCGCGGGTTCGCCTGATGCGTGGTGAGGCGTTGCCGCAGGTCGTCGGGCTCGCTCCGGGGAACCTCCACGCGGACTGTGTTCACGGCTGACACACTGGGAACAATTGCGGAAAGTTTCATTCCGCGTTCGCGGGGAGGGGTGGAACTGGTGCTGGAGACGTCGGCCCGGCTGCTGAAGCTGCTGTCACTGCTGCAGTCCCCGCGCGACTGGACGGGTCCGGAGCTGGCACGGCGGTTGCAGGTGACGACCAGGACGGTGCGCAACGACGTGGACCGGCTGCGCACCCTGGGCTACCCGGTGCACGCGACACCCGGGGTGACCGGCGGGTACCGGCTGGGCGCGGGAGCGAGCCTGCCGCCGTTGCTGCTCGACGACGAGGAGGCGGTGGCGGTCGCGCTGAGCCTGAGCACGCAGGACTCCGAGACCGCGGACCGGGCGCTCAAGAAGCTGGAGCAGGTGCTGCCCTCCCGGTTGCGCCACCGGGTCTCGGCGGTGCGGGAGCACAGCACCGGCACGAGCGCGGAGCCGGACCCGGACGCGATGGTGACGATCGTCGACGCCTGCCGGGCACGGGAGCGGTTGCGGTTCGACTACGTGGCGTTCGACGGCACCGAGGACCGCCACGAGGTCGAGCCGCACCGGCTGGTGCACGCGCGGGGCCGCTGGTACCTGGTGGCCTGGGACGTGGCGCGGCAGGACTGGCGCACGTTCCGCGCCGACCGGGTGCGGCCGCGGGTGCCGGCCGGGCCGCGGTTCACGCCGCGGGAGCTGCCGGACCTGGAGACCCACCTGGCCCAGGGCCTGGCCACGGCGGCGTGGCGGTGGCGCACGACGGTGCTGGTGCACGCGCCGGCGGCGGAGATCGCGGCGAGGGTGCCGGCGGCGCTGGTGGAGGCGGTGGACGAGCGCACGTGCCGGGTGACGGCCGGGTCGGACACCCCGCAGGTGCTGGCGGTGCACCTGGGGATGCTGGACGCGGAGTTCGAGGTGGACGGTCCGCCGGAGCTGGTTCAGCACCTGGGAAAGACGGCTGACAGGTTCCGCAACGCCGTCGATACTGCCGGGCATGGGTAAGAGCTACGAGCGCATCGAGCCGCGGCTGCGGGAGTTCATCGAGGACCAGAAGGTGTTCTTCGTGGCGACGGCGCCGCTGGCCGGGGACGGTCACGTGAACCTCTCGCCCAAGGGCCGCGCGGGCACGCTGCGCGTCCTCGACGACCGGACGGTGGCGTACCTGGACTTCGGCGGCAGCCACGCCGAGACGATCGCGCACGTGCGGGAGAACGGCCGGATCACGCTGATGTGGTGCGCGTTCGACGGGCCGCCCAACATCGTGCGCGTGCACGGCCGCGGTGAGGTCGTCTTCCGCGACGACGCGCGTTTCACCGAGCTGGTCACCGGCTTCGGCGACGCCGACGGGCCGGGGCTGCGTGCGGTCGTCGTGGTGCACGCGGAGCTGGTCAGCGACACCTGCGGGTTCGCCGTGCCGTTCATGGACTACCGCTCCGAACGCACGCTGCACGCGGACTACTTCGGCCGCAAGTCCGACGAGGAGTTCCGCGAGTACACCGGCAAGAAGCCGACGAACGTCGCGAGCATCGACGGCCTGCCCGCGGTGCCGCTGCCCCTGCCGCCGCGTTAGGACATCAGGAACCGGTCGAGCACGCGGGCACCGAACTCCAGGCCCTCGACGGGAACGCGTTCGTCGACACCGTGCGCCATCGCGCGGTAGTCGTACCCCTGCGCGGGCAGCAGCAGCGGCGCGAAGCCGTAGCAGTGGATGCCCAGCTTGCTGAACGCCTTGGCGTCGGTGCCGCCGCCCAGGCAGTACGGGACGACGACGGCGGAGGGGTCCTCGTCGCGCAGCGCCTCGGCCATGGCGGTGAACCAGGGTGTGTCGACCGGTGCCTCGACCGGTGCCTGGCTGTTGATCAGCTCCCTGGTCACGCCGGGGGCGAGCAGGGAGTCGATGGTGGCGAGGACCTCCTCGACGGTGCCGGGCAGGGTGCGCACGTCGAGCTCGGCGGTGGCGGTGCCGGGGATGACGTTGACCTTGTAGCCGGCGTCGAGCACGGTCGGGGTGGTCGAGCAGCGCACGGTGTTCTCGACGAGCTTGGCAGCCGGGCCCAGGCGGGCGACGGTGGCGTCGACGTCGTCGAGGTCGACCTCGATCCCCAGTGCCTTGCCCGCGCCGACCAGGAACGCCTCCGCGGTCGGGGTGAGCACGACGGGGTGGCGGTGGGCTGCGATGCGGGCGAGGGTGGTGACCAGGGCGGTGACGGCGTTGTCGGGGTTGCGCCGCGACCCGTGCCCTGCGCGGCCGGTGGCGGTGAGCCGCATGTGGGAGGTGCCGCGCTCGGCGGTGCCGACCGGGTACAGCCGCACACCGTCGACGTCGTAGGAGAACGCCCCGGACTCGCTGATCGCGGCCTGCACCCCGGCGAAGTGGCCGGCGTGGTGCTCGACGAGCCAGTGCGCACCATGGGCGCCCAGGTCCTCCTCGTCGGCGACGAACGCGAGCACGACGTCGCGGCGGGGCCGGCGGCCCTCGGTGTGCCAGCGGTGCACCACGGCCAGCGTCATGGCGACCATGTCCTTCATGTCGACCGCGCCGCGGCCGTGGACGAACCCGTCGCGGATCTCGCCGCTGAACGGGTCGAAGCTCCACTCGGCGGGGTCGGCGGGCACCACGTCGAGGTGGGCCTGCACCAGCACCGCGGGCAGGTCGGGATCGGTGCCGGGGATGCGGGCGAGCACGTTGGTGCGCCGCGGCGCGGGTTCGAGCAGCGTCGGCACCACGCCGCTGTCGTGCAGCACGGCCGCGACGTGCTCGGCGGCCTCGCGTTCGCCCCGGGACTCACCGCCGCCGCGGTTGGTGGTGTCGAAGCGGATGAGCTGCGCACACAGCTGTGCCACGTCCAACGTCATGGGGCCACCGTAACCACAGGTGCCTCGTGAGAAGGTCACGGCACCCACGATCCGGGAGGATCGAGCGCACCGGGTGTGCGGCGGGGGTCAGCCGTAGATGCCCTCGATCGCCCCGGCGGCCACGTGCGTGACGACCTTGAACGCCTTCATCGCCTCGGTCATCGACACCGCGTCGAACCCGACCCGCCGCACCCCGACGAGCTCGACGGTCGGCACGACCGCGGCGGCGTCGGCCAGGTGGGTGGCGTCGAACTCCACCTCGACGCGATGCGCCGCCACGGCACCGTCGGCACGCCCGGCGCGTGCCATCGACAGCGTCGCCGCCTCGGTGATGCGGGAGTGGGCCACCGCGGGCGGCAGGCACACCGCGGCGTAGCGCGACACGCACTCCTTCACGGCCACGAGCTGCGCGCCGGGCGCGTAGGCGCGGGCGTCGGCGCAGGTGCGGTCGTCGCCGGTGACCATGAGCACCGGCACCCCGTGCTCGGCGGCCAGTGCGGCGTTGAGCAGGCCCTCGGAGGCCAGGACGCCGTCGAGCCACACACCGGTGACGGAGTTCTCCAGGTAGGTGTGGGCCAGCACCCCGGTGTCGCCCGCGGCGGCGTGGTAGCCCAGGAACACCACCCCGTCCACGCCCGAGTCGACGCCCTGCATCATCGACAGCGGCTTGTGGCGGCCGGTGAGCAGCCGCGCGGCCGGGTGCAGCTCCTCCAGCAGCAGGTTGCGCTGCGAGGAGTGGGCCTCGTTGACGAGCACGTCGGTCGCGCCGCCGGCGACAAGGCCCTCGACGCAGGCGTTGACGTCGCCGGTGAACAGCCGCCGGAACCGCTGCCACGGCTCGGTGCCGGGAACGACGTCACCGGTCCAGGTGACGCCGGTGGCGCCTTCCATGTCTGCCGAGATCATGATCCGCACATCTGGGTAACGTAGCGGCGGGCGGCTGGGGAGAGGGGTATTTCGTGCGGGTGAAGTTGTGCGCGTTGGTCGCTGCCGCGACCGTCCTGGGGGCCACGACACCGGCGGCGGTGGCGCAGCAGCCGACGATCCTGAAGGTCGCGATCGTGCAGCAGATCGACTCGCTGAACCCGTTCCTGGCGGTGTTCCAGTCGAGCACCGAGGTCAACCGGCTGATGTACGACTACCTCACCGCCTACGCCGCCGAGGACCAGCGCGTGACCGAGGGGATCGCCAGCCGGTGGGAGACCTCGGCGGACAAGCTCACCTGGACCTTCACGGTGCCCGAGGGCAAGAAGTGGAGCGACGGGCAGCCGATCACCGCCCACGACGTCGCGTTCACCTACACCCTGATGCTGACCGACGAGGCCGCGCGCACCGCCAACGGCAGCTTCGTCGCGAACTTCGAGTCCGTCACCGCCACCGACGACCGCACCGTGGTCATCAGGACCAAGGCACCGCAGGTGACGATGCTGGCGCTGGACGTCCCGATCGTGCCCCGGCACGTGTGGGAGGAGGTGACCGCCGTCAAGGACTACGCCAACGACCGGATGCCCGTCGTCGGGTCCGGGCCGTTCGTGCTGACCGAGCACGTGGCCGGGCAGTTCATCAAGCTCAAGGCCAACAAGGACCACTGGCGGGGCGCACCGAAGTACGACGAGCTGCACTTCGTGTACTTCCAGAACTCCGACGCCGCGGTGCAGGCACTGGGCAAGGGCGAGGTCGACCTGGTCAACCGGATGGCACCGGCCCAGTTCGACTCGCTGGCCGGCCGGCAGGGCGTGACGCGCAACAAGGCGCAGGGCCGCCGGTTCACCGAGCTGCTGATCAACCCCGGCGCCGCCACCCGCTCGGGTGAACCGATCGGCGACGGCAACCCGGCGCTGCGCGACGTGCGGGTGCGGCGGGCCATCGCGCAGGCCGTCGACATGGACGCGCTGGTCTCCCGGGTGAACCTCGGCTACGCCGAGCGCGGTGCGGGCCTGGTGCCACCGGTGTTCGCCAAGTGGCACTGGCAACCGAGCGAGCAGGAACGCCGCAGGTACGACCCGGCCGCGGCCAACGCCGCCCTCGACGCCGCCGGTGTCGCGCGCAAAGCCGACGGGACCCGGTTGGCGCTGCGGCTGATGGGCCGGGCCGGACGCGCCTACGACGAACAGGCCTCGGAGTACCTGAAGCGGTCGCTGGGCGAGGTCGGGATCGCACTGGACGTGCGGCTGGTGTCGGACAACCAGCTCAACGAGGCCACCACGGCCGGCACCTACGACCTGGCGTTCTCCGGCTGGGCCACCAACGTCGACCCCGACTTCGTGCTGAGCCTGCACACCTGCGGGCAGCGTCCCGGCGCGGACGGCAAGGGCGGCACCACCGACGCCTACTTCTGCGACGAGACCTACGACCGGCTCTACGCCCGCCAGCTCTCGGAGTTCGACGAGTCCAAGCGGATCGAGCTGGTCAAGCAGATGCAGGCCCGCTTCTACGACCAGGTGCCCGCGGTCGTGCTCGCCTACGACAACGCCCTGGAGGCCTACCGGTCCGACCACGTCGCCCGCTTCACCACGCAACCGGCGCAGGGCGGCGTGATCATGGCGCAGAACGGCGTGTGGGGCTACTACGGCGCCGAACCCGCCGACCGGGCGGCGACGACGGCGACGGTGAGCCGCACGGCACTGGTCATCGGCGGCGTGGTGCTGCTGGGGCTGGTCGTGGTGGTGGTCGCCGTGGTGGCGCGGCGGCGGGCGACGGTGGGGGAGCGCGAATAGCGTGCGGCTGCTCGGTCGGCTCGGCGGTGCTGCGCTGAGCCTGGTGATGGTGGCGGTGCTGGGGTTCTTCCTGTTCCGCGTGGTGCCCGGCGACCCGGTGGTGTCGATGACGCGCGGACGGCCGACGACCGCGGCGATGCAGGCCGAGCTGCGCGCGCAGTTCGGCCTGGACCGGCCGCTGCTGGAACAGTTCTGGACCTACTTCACCGGGTTGCTGCGCGGTGAGCTGGGCACGTCGTTCACGTTCCGCCGGCCGGTGGCCGACGTGATCGCCGAACGCCTGGGCCCGACGCTGCTGCTGGTCGGCACCGGCACGCTCATCGCGGTGCTGCTGGGCCTGTGGCTGGGCATCCGGGCGGCGTGGAAGCGCGACACGGCGTTCGACCGGGTGACGACCGGGGTGTCGCTGACGCTGTGGGCCGTGCCGACGTTCTGGCTCGGCATGCTGCTCATGATGGCCACCGGCGACCTGTTCCCCTCCCGCGGCATGCGCGACACCGACACCGCACCCGGCTTCCTGTCCCAGGCACTGGACGTCGGGCACCACCTGGTGCTGCCGTCGCTCACGCTGGTCGCGGTCGTGGCGGCGGAGTACATGCTGGTGATGCGCTCGTCGCTGCTGGAGGAGATGCACGCGCCCTACCTGACCACGGCACGGGCCAAAGGGCTGCGCGACGACCTGGTGCGCCGCCGCCACGCGGTGCCCAACGCGGTGTTGCCGGCGATCACGCTGGTGTTCCTGCGGTTTGGGCTGGTGGTCGGCGGGGCGATCACGACGGAGACGGTGTTCTCCTGGCCGGGGCTGGGGCTGTTGTTCTACGACGCGCTGACCGGACCGGACTACTTCCTGCTGCAGGGGCTGCTGGTGGTGACGGCGGGCGGGGTCGTGGTGATGAACCTGCTGGCCGACCTGCTGCACGGCGTGCTGGACCCACGGGTGAAGGTCGTATGAGGGTGATGCTGTCCCACCGCTCGGGTGTCGCGGGCGCGGTGGTGCTGCTGGTCGCGGCGGTGGTGGCGGTGCTCGCGCCGTGGCTGGTGCCGGCGGAGGCGCTGGACGTGACGCGGGTCAGCGCACGGGCCTGGCAGCCACCGGACGCGGCCGCGTGGCTGGGCACCGACCACACCGGCCGCAGCGTGGCCGCCCTGGTCGTCTCCGGTGCGGGCACGTCGTTGTTCGTCGGGCTGACCGCGGCGGTGCTGTCGGTGGGCATCGGCACGCTGGTGGGCATCACCAGCGGGCACTTCGGCGGACTGGTGTCGGGGGCGTTGCTGCGGGTCACGGACTTCTTCCTGGTGCTGCCGGCACTGGTGCTCGCGATCGCGCTGTCCACGGTGCTGCCGCGCGGGCTGGGCACGATCGTGCTGGCCATCGGGCTGACGAGCTGGCCCTCGACGGCGCGGATGGTGCGGGCGCAGACCCTGACGATCGAGGCACGGCCGTTCGTGGAACGCGCCCGCGCCCTGGGCGGCGGGCACCTGCACGTGATCGGCCGGCACGTGCTGCCCTCGGTGGTACCGCTGGTGCTGGTGAACACGACGCTGGCGGTGGCGTCCTCGATCGTGGCGGAGTCGACGCTGGCGTTCCTCGGGCTGGGCGACCCGACCCGGATCTCGTGGGGCGCGATGCTGCACCAGGCGCAGCTGCACGGCGCGGTGCCGCAGCGGGCGTGGTGGTTCCTGTTGCCGCCGGGAGTGGCGATCGTCGTGGTGGTGCTGGCGTTCACGCTGGTCGGCCGCGCCCTGGAAGCCGTTGTGACACCGAAGAGGTGACCTGGTGCTGGAGCTGAAGAACCTCACCGTCCACTACGGACCCAAGCGAGTCGTCGACGACGTGAGCCTCACCCTGGCCGCCGGGCGGACGCTGGGCCTGGCGGGGGAGTCGGGGTCGGGCAAGTCGACGCTGGCGATGTCGGTGCTGCGGCTGCTGCCCAAGACCGCGCGGGTCGAGGGCGAGGTGCTGCTCGACGGCGAGGACGTCGCGGCGATGTCGTGGGGCCGGCTGCGAGCGGTGCGGTGGGCATCGGCGTCGGTGGTGTTCCAGGGGGCGATGCACTCGCTGAACCCGGTGCGCCGCGTCGGCGAGCAGATCGCCGAACCGATGCGCCTGCACCACACGCCCGGCAACGTCCGGGAGCTTCTGGAACAGGTCGAGCTGCCGGCCGGCAAAGCCCGCGCCTACCCGCACGAGCTCTCCGGCGGGCAGAAGCAGCGGGTGATGATCGCGATGGCGCTGGCGTGCTCACCGCGGCTGGTGATCGCCGACGAACCGACCACCGCGCTCGACGTCGTGGTGCAGGCCCAGGTGCTGGCACTGGTCACACGGCTGGTCACCGAGCAGGACCTGAGCCTGCTGATGATCAGCCACGACCTGTCGGTGCTCGCGCAGACCTGCGAGGACCTGGCGGTCATGCACCGTGGCGCGCTCGTGGAACGCGGCGGCACCCGCACGGTGATCGCGAACCCGCGCCACCCGCACACCGCGGCGCTCGCGGCGGCGTTCCCGGTCATCGGCGACCCCGCCCACCGCTGGACCGAGCCCGCGGAAGACCCCCCGCGGCCACTGCTGCAGGTGCGCGACCTGCGCGTGGACTACGGCCGGACCCGCGCGGTCGACGGCGTCGACCTGGAGGTCGGCCACGGGGAGATCGTGGCGCTGGTGGGGCAGTCCGGCTCCGGCAAGACGACACTGGCCCGCGCCATCATGGGCCTGCGGTCACCGTCCTGCGGCACGGTGGTCTTCGACGGCGCCGAGGTGCCCCGCTCGGGCCGGTCGCTCAAGGCGTTCCGCCGCCAGGTGCAGCTCGTGCTCCAAGACCCCGCCAGCGCCCTGAACCCCCGCCACACCGTCTACGCCGCCGTCGCGGAGGGACTGCGCGTGCACGGCCTGGCCGACGACGAACACGCACAGGTCACAACCGCCGTCGAACGAGCCGAGCTGCGGCCCGCGACGGTGTACCTCGACGCCGTGCCGCACGAGCTGTCCGGCGGCCAGCAGCAACGGGTGGTGATCGCCGGCGCCCTGGTGCTGCAACCCCGCCTGCTGGTGGCCGACGAACCGGTCGCCTCCCTGGACGCCTCGGTGCGCGGCGAGATCGTGGCGCTGTTGCTGCGGCTGCGCCGCGAGCTGGGCCTCGCTTCCCTGATCATCACCCACGACCTCGGGCTGGCGTGGCAGATCGCCGACCGGGTCGCGGTGATGCACCAGGGCAAGATCGTCGAACAGGGCCCGGTCGACCAGGTGCTGCTCAACCCCGAACACGACTACACCCGCACCCTGGTCCGCGCGGTACCGCGCATCTGAGGCGCTGCACCGCCCCCGCCGAGACCGGCAGGGGCGGCGTGGACCGCTGCGACCGCACCCGCCAGCGGCCGCGGGTACAAGCCGCCGATCAGCTGTTCGTGCCCCACGATCCGCCCAACCTCCAGCGCGAGCAGCGCCCACTGCCGCATCGCGGCGACCTCCCGCCCGCCGACCTGCACCGGACCCGGCACCCCCACCACCACGACCGGTGCTCCTTCCCGGCACCGCACACCCACCGGGCCGGAACCGGCATTGGTCCGAACAGGCCGACTACCGGTGCAAAGCGGTGATGGTGTGTATCCGAACGCCCGCGTGCGATCTCCTTCCGATCGGTCGGGGAACAGAACCCAACGAGCGGAGACCACGCGCATGAGACCCACCCTCACGGTCGGCACCGCACTGGTGACCACCGTGGCCTTGGCCCTGCCCGCGCACGCGGCCACCGGCAACCTGCCCGGCGGCACCAGCATCGGCGTCACCATCACCAGCCCCGCACCCGGCACCCTGGTCGTACCGGGCCCCGTCACCGTCACCGGCAAGGCCACCATCGGCACCGGCGTCGCGATCGTCGACACCGCGCTGACCTACGTCCTGGACGTGTCCGGCTCCACCGCCTCACCCGTGGCCGCCGGCTGCGGCGGAGACCACAACGGCGACGGCCAGCCCAACACCGTCCTGGACTGCGAGGTCGCCGCAGCCAAGGCCCTGCACGCCAAGGCCGCCGTCCCCAACACCGTCGTGGGCAGCGTCGGCGCCGCCGTGTTCGGCACCGACGGCACGCCGGTCGACGTCAGCCCCGCCGCCGGCGAGCAGAAGACCGCCGCCCCCGCCGCCGACACCAACGGCAACGGCACCCCCGACGTCATCGAGGCGGTGACCACCGCCCGCTACGGCGGCGTCGGCCTGTTCACCGACCACAGCTTCCCCAGCGGCACCAACTACACCGCCGCGCTGACCGCCGGACTCGCCTCCGCCACCGCCGCACCGCAGCAGCGCAAGCTCATGGTGTTCCTGTCCGACGGCGCCGGTGCCGGCTCCGTCGACGCCCAGCTGCAGCAAGCCGTCGCCGCCGGCATCACGATCTACACCTTCGCCGTGTCCAACGGCGTCGCCTGCGACCTCGCCGGCTCGCAGAGCTCGTTGCGCAAGATCGCCGAGACCACCGGCGGCACCTGCACCGAGGTCCCCGACGTCTCCCAGCTGCCCGACCTCGTCCCCGGCGTGATCGCCTCCAAGCTCACCCAGCTCACGCTCACCGTCGACGGCGGCGCCGACCTGCCCGTCACCGCCATCACCCCGGCCCTGCCCCAGGACGGCCCCGCCACCGTCGACTACACCGTCGACACCCCGGCGCTGACCGCGGGCACCCACCAGCTGTGCGTCACCGCCCGCGGCACCGACGGCGGGGGACCGGGCAGCGTCACCGAATGCACCACCGTGCGCGTCAACGCCCCACCCGTCGTCCTGCCCGGCGGCCCCTACGCCGGCCAGGAAGGCACCGACGTCACCCTCGCCGGCACCGTCACCGACCCCGACGGCCCCTCGCTGACCACCTCCTGGACCGCCACCCCGCAGTCCGGTGTCGACGCGGGCGCCATCTGCACCTTCGCCGACCCCACCGCCCAGACCACCACGGTCAGGTGCACCGATGACGGCGTGTGGACCCTGCGGCTGACCGCCGACGACGGCCTCAACCCGGCCGTCTCCACGACCACGACGCTCACCCTGACCAACGTCGCCCCGAACACCACCCTCACCGCCGACAAGACCCTCGCCACCCGCGGCACCACCGTGAACTTCACCGCACCGTTCACCGACATCGCCGCCAACGACACCCACACCTGCACCTTCGACTACGTCGACGGCGGCGCGCCGGAGAACGGCACCGTCAACCACAGCGCCAAGACCTGCACCGGCTCACACGCCTTCACCACCCTGGGCGTGCACAACGTCCTGGTGACCGTCACCGACGACGACGGCGGCTCCGCCACCGCGGTGCTCACCGTCGTCATCTACCTGCGCGGCGAAGCATGGGCCCTCTCGGCCAGCGGCCTGATCACCGTCGCCAAGACCCCGCACGCCACGTGCCCGCCCAACGAGGACAAGACCATCGCCACGGTCAACGTCCTGGGCCTGGCGTCGGTCAACGCCCTGCACGCCGACTGCACCCTCGACCCCACCACCGGCCGCACCCAGGCCAACGCACGCGTCGAAGGCGCCACGCTGCTCGGCGGCGCCATCCAGCTCAACGCCGTCGAAGCCTCCTGCACCAGCGACTCGAGCGGCATCACCGGCACCTCCAAGGTCGGCAGCCTCAACGGCCAGCCGATCGGCTCCGCACCCGCCACCATCGGCATCCCCGGCGTCGCCACCGTCCACCTCAACGAAACGACCACCGGCCCCGGCGGTCAGCTGACCCAGACCGCCGTGCGCGTGCAGACGCTGCTCGGCCAGCAGATCGTCATCAGCGCGTGCCGCCTGGGCTGATCAGGCCAGCGCCCGCAGGATGATCCGCTCCACCACGCGCGTCTTGGCGTCGGCGTAGTCCTGGACCCGGTCCCAGGTCCGCCCCGCCAAGACGCGCTTGGTCCGCTCGTACTCCTCCCGGTCCGCCGGGTGGGAACGCAGCCGGTCGCGGAACACCAGCATCCGGTCGACCTCCTCACAGGCAGGGGAGAACACGTGCAGGTTCACGTCCGGCCCGTGGTCGCGCAACAACCGGTGCTCGTACCAGCCGTGCTCCCGCAACCGCAGGTAATAGCCCGCCGCCACCAACGCCGGCACATAGGCGTCCTCGTCGTTCGAGTCCGCCACCACCAGCAGAACATCGATCAACGGCTTGGCCGCCAACCCCGGCACCGACGTCGACCCCACGTGCTCCAGCCGCAGCACCGCCGCCCCCAGCGCACCCCGGATCCGCCGCGCCTCCCGCTCGTACCAGCCCGGCCAGTCCGGGTTGTAGTCCTCCAGCACGACCTGCCCCGACCCCACCGGCGACTCCGTCACGAACTCCACGTCGTCCGACGGCAACCGCCACGCCACGTACGCGCGTTCCAGGATCTCCAGCACGACCTCGTTCTTCGCCGCCGCGTAGTCCCGCACCCGCTCCCACTGCCGCCCGGCGAGCTCCCGCTTCACCCGCGCGTACAGCGCACGGTCCTCGTCGTTCACGCGCAACCAGTCGCGGAACACCCGATGCCGCCGCACCTGCGCACACCCCCGCGCGAACACGTGCAGGTTGACGTTCGTGTCCGGCCCCTTGAGGATGCGGTGGTGGTGCCAATCGTCCTCCCGCACCACCACCCGATACCCCACGGCCTCCAACGCCGGCACGTACGACGCCTCATCCGCCGCGTCCGCCACCACCAGCATCAGGTCGACCACCGGCTTCGCGCACAACCCCGGCACCGACGTCGACCCCACGTGCTCCAGCTCCGCACCCGGCACCGCCCCCAGCACCCGCGCACGCTCCCGCTCGAACAACCCCGGCCACGCGCAGTCGTACTCCACGAGCTCGACGTCCACGACACACCCCCTCGTAGGCAGTCGGCCAGAATATCAACCCCCGAACAGGTCACCCACCGCATCAACCCGCGCCAGCACCTCATCCGCCGTGAACACCAGGTCCTCCACCACCCGGCACTCCTCGACCTCGTCCCACGTCACCGGCGCCGACACCGTCGGCCGCTCCCGCGCCCGCAACGAGTACGGCGCCACCGTCGTCTTCGCCGGGTTGTTCTGCGACCAGTCGATCAGCACCTTCCCGGTGCGCTGCGCCTTCGCCATCGTCGACACGACCAGCTCCGGGAACTCCCTCGCCAACCGCCGCGCCACCCCCTTCGCGTACTCCGACGTGTCCTTCGCCGGCGCGTACGCGTACACCTGCATCCCCTTGTTGCCCGACGTCTTCGCCCACGAGTCCACACCGTCGTCGTCCAGCACCGTCCGCACCAGCTCCGCCACCCGGCAGCACTCCACCACCGTCGCCGGCGCCCCCGGATCCAGGTCGAACACCAGCAGGTCCGGATCCCGCTTCCCACCCCGCGGACCCACCGTCCACTGCGGCACGTGCAACTCCAACGCCGCCAGGTTCGCCAGCCACACCACCGTCGCCAACTCGTCGACCAGCACGTAGTTGACCGTCTCGTTGCCCTTCGTGCTGCCCGGCGACTCCAACCGCACCGTCCGCACCCACTCAGGACGGTGCTGCGGCGCGTTCTTCTCGAAGAACCACTTCCCGTCCACCCCGTTCGGGAACCGCTTCAACGTCACCGGCCGGTCCTTCAGGTGGGGGAGCAGCACCGGCGCGACCCGCGTGTAGTAGTCGATCACCTCACCCTTGGCGAACCCGAACCCCGGGTACAACACCTTGTCCAGGTTCGTCAGCTTCAACACCCGGCCCTCGACCCGCACCGACACCTCACCGCTCACCCCGCGTCACCTCCCCGGGCGTCTTGTCCGGCCGCAACCCCCGCCACGCCGGGAACCGCATCCGCCCGTCCGGTGTCCACTGCCGGAACACCACCTCCGCCACCAGCTCCGGCTCCACCCACTTCGCGCCCCTGGACCTCTCCCTCGGCATCTCCGTCACGAACGGAGACGACCTGCGCGCCAACGCCTTCAACCGCGGCGTCAGCACCGCCAGCTCCGCGTCGCTGAACCCCGTGCCCACCGACCCCGCGAACGCCAGCCCGCCGTCCTGCGGAATACCCAGCAACAACGCACCGATCACCCCCGCACGCTTGCCCTCACCCATCCGCCAGCCCCCGATCACCACCTCCTGCGCCATCAGATCGGTGATCTTGCGCCACACCGGCGACCGCAACCCCGGCTGGTACACCGAGTCCAGCCGCTTCGCCACCACACCCTCCAGACCCTGCTCCCGGCTCGCCGCCAGCACCGCCGCCCCATCGGCGTCGTACGACGGGGGAGTGAGCCAGTTCGGCCCCCTCAGCCCCAGCTCCCGCAGCAACTCACGGCGCTGCCGAAAAGGCAACGACACCAACGACCGGCCATCCAGGTGCAACAGGTCGAACACCAACAACGTCACCGGGTACTGCCGCGCCGCCCGCCGCGCCGCATCCGACTTGCTCACGTGCATCCGGTTCTGCAACGCGCTGAAACTCGGCCGCCCGTCCCGCAACGCCACGATCTCCCCGTCCAGCAACGCCTCCGTCGACCCCAGCTGCGCACCCACCGCCTGCAGCTCCGGATACGCCACCGTGATGTCGTTGCCCAACCGCGACCACGCCTGCACCCGGCCACCCTCGACCCGCAGGATCGCCCGGACACCGTCCCACTTGAACTCGTACGCCCACTCGTCATCATCATCAGCAGGCAACGGACCCGGAACCGCCAGCATCGGCTTCACCTGCTCGGGCAACACCTGCCAGTCCGGCCGCGCATTCGCGTACCGCCGCTTCACCATCCAGTTCTTCCCGTCCCCACCCGACCGGAAGAACACGAACTGACCCTCGACCCGACCCCCGCGCAGGACCACGTCCACCTCGCGGTCCGACCACTTCACCGTCTCGTACCGGCCCCGGTCCCAGATGACCATCGACCCGCCGCCGTACTCACCCCTCGGGATCTCACCCGAGAACTCCGCGTACTCCAGCGGGTGGTCCTCCGTGCGCACCGCCAGCCGCACCACATCCGTCGTCGGCGGCAACCCCTTCGGCACCGCCCACGACACCAGCACCCCACCCCGCTCCAACCGCACATCCCAATGCAGGCTCGACGCGTGGTGCTCCTGAACCACAAACGTGTCATCGTCACCACGGGGGAGAACCGCAGCACCCGGCACGGGCTCCGGCGTCCTGGCCGGATCCCGCTTGCGCCGGTACTCGTCGAGCCCGGCCATCTACGCCGACGAAGCCTTCTTCTTCGGAGCGGCCTTCTTCGCCGACGCACCCTTGCGCCCGGCCTTCGCCTTCTCCACACTCCGCTCCAAAGCCGTCATCAGGTCGATCACATCGCCCTTGTCCTCCGACTCCGGCTGCTCGGGCAACTCCGCACCCTCCGCCTTCGCCGCGATGACCTTCTCCAGAGCATCCCGGTAGTCATCGGTGAACGAGCCCGGATCGAAGTCACCCGCCATCGACTCCACCAACGACGTCGCCATCCTCAACTCCTGCGGACGCACCTCCACGTCCTGCTCCAAGAAGTCGAACTCCGCCCTGCGGATCTCATCCGGCCACAACATCGTGTGCAACACCAGCACGTCATCACGCGCCCGGATCGTCGCCAGCGTCTCCTTCTGCCGGATCGTGATCTTCACGACCGCCAGCTGACCCGTCTTCACCAACGCATCCCGCAACAACACGTACGGCCGCGCCGCCGCCTTGTCCGGCTCCAGGTAGTACGTCTTCTGGAAGTAGATCGGATCGATCTCCTCCGCCGGCACGAACTCCAGCACCTCGATCGACTTGTCGGTCCTCACCGGCAACTTCTCGAAGTCCTCGTTCTCCATGACCACCATCCGGCCGTCGTCCAGCTCATAGCCCTTGGTGATCTCGCCGTACTCCACCTCGTTGCCGCACACCGAACACACACGCTTGTACTTGATGCGCCCGCCGTCCTCACGGTGCACCTGGTTGAAACGGAAGTCGTGCTCCTCGACAGCCGTGTAGAGGCGCACGGCGATCGTCACCAACCCGAAGGAGATGGCCCCACGCCACACGGATCTCATTCCCACTGAGTACCCCTGAAATGCGGTTTTCGCACCACCACGTCACCCACACGGCCCACCCCACCGGCACCAGGGCAACCCCGACCCACCGAGGCTCCCGCACACCGGTCGAACCCCACTACATGTCCCGCAACGCCCGATACGTCCTATTACTCGCCACCGCCGCACGCCGCTCCCGCGCCGTCGCCTCGATGTAGTTCTGACTCGTCGCCAAACTCGCATGCCCCAGCAACGCCATGATCTCGCTCGCCGACGCCCCGTCCTCCGCCAACCGCGTCGCGAACGTGTGCCGCAACGCGTGCAGGTTCGCCCCCGTCGGCACCCGGTCGTGCAACCCCGCCCACCGGAAACACGACTTCACCAGGTACTCCAACCCACCCCGCCCGATCGGCTCACCATGCCGATCCCGCAACAACGCACTGTCCCGGTCGAACCGCCCCTGCGGAAACCGCCGCCGGCAACTCGCCAGGTACGCCTCCACGATCCGCTCCATCGGCGGCTCGATCGGCACCGACCGGTCCCGGTTCCCCTTGCCCTTCACGTGCAACCGCCGATCACCCTCCCGCCCCACGACGCTCGCCAGCGTCAACGTCCGCATCTCCGCACTGCGCAACCCCGCCACCAACCCCAGCGCGATCACCAGCACGTCCCGCTCCGGCCACGGGTCGCGCCCCTTGCGCGCCCCCTCCGCGGCCGCCGTCAGCAACTGCTCGGGCGTGTCCTCACCCCGCAACGGCTTGGGCACCAGGGGAGGGGTCTTCGGCCGCGCCACCGCACCCATCGGGTTGCCCGCGATCAGGTCCTCGGCCACGCAGAACGTGAGGAACTGGTTCCACGTCGACCAGGCCCGCAGCACGGAGCTCTTGGCGTGCGTGTCCGCGAACAACCCGAAAGCGTGACGCAGGTTGGCGCCCGTGAGGTCCTGCACGACGAGGTCCTCGACGGGGGAGGAGAGGGTCTCGGCCAGGAGTGCGGTCACGCCGGCGAGATCCCGCTGGTAGGCCGCGGTGGTGTGCGGCGAGTCCTTGCGGGTCCGGCGGGCGAGGAAGAAGGCGTCCTGCGCGGCGAGCACGTGCATATGGATCTTGTACCGCACAGCACCGACAATTCCGCGTTCTGTGCTGGATAATCGCCATTATGCATCAAATGTCCGTTTCGCCGGACTCCGGCGGCGGGCGGTGGCACGGTCGGTGGCGCCGGAGTTCCTCGGGGAGCCCGCGTCACGATTCACCGGTTCGCGCGTCTCTTCCACAACCAGTCGATGCCGACCGCGCTCCGGCATCGCCGAGGTTCGAGGTTCAGGCGTCTGCAGGGGTGTCCGCCGACCTGCCCGTGGGCGACACCCGCAGACGCACCTGAGGACGGTCCGGCGCGACGGCCTGGGATTCGGGTCCTTCTGGACGATCTCCGCAGGTCGCCGTTTCGCCGATAATCTACATTATGTCAAGTAACGCGGATCCGGCGCAGCTGGAGTCCTCCTCCGGGGTTCGCGCGCCTGCCTTGCGCCGCGTTGCGTTCGCCGGGCGCCGACGCTCGGTTCGCGTGTCGGTTCGCCGTTCTGCGTCGGGACGCGCGTCGCTGTTGCCGCCTGGTGAAGGTGGCGCTTCGGTGACCGCGCTGCGGCCGCTCGCCGACGCTCGCCTGCTTTCGTCACCGTGGCGTTAGCTCCCCTGGTCAGATGATCTTGTCAGGGGTGCTTGCCACACTCGGTGCATGCGATTCGCGATGTACGTGCCGTGTTTCGGTCCGGAGCTGGGTGACCCGGCTGAGCTCGTGTCGCTGGCGGTGGCCGCCGAGGAGGCGGGGTGGGACGGGTTCTTCCTGTGGGACCACGTGGTGGTGCCGGACGAGCCGGTGGTGGCGGACGTGTGGGTGGTGCTGGGTGCGGTGGCGGCGCGGACGTCGTCGATCCGGTTGGGGCCGGTGGTGACGTCGTTGGGGCGGCGGCGGCCGTGGAAGGTGGCGCTGGAGGCGTCGACGGTGCAGCGGTTGTCGGGTGGGCGGTTGGTGCTGGGGGTGGGTGCGGGGACGCCGCAGGACTTCTCCCCCTTCGGTGAGGTGGTGTCGCGGGCGGAGGCGATGTCGGAGGGCGTGGGGTTGGTGCGGGCGTTGTTGTCGGGTGAGGTGGTGGATCACCGGGGTGCGTTGTTCCGTGCGGAGGGTGTGCGGTTCGCGCCGGTGGAGGTGCCGATCTGGGTGGGTGGGGTGTGGCCTCGGGAGGTGCCGTTCCGTGCGGCGGCGTTGGCGGACGGGGTGGTGCCGGCGGTGTTCGGTGGGTCGGGGTTGGCGGTGGTCTCCCCCGCTGATGCGGCGCGGATCAAGGCGGAGTTCGTGGCGTCGGGTGGGCCGGTCGGGGGTGATCTGGTGATCTGGGGTCCGGGGTTGTCGGATGTGGGTGCGTATGAGGAGGCGGGGGTGACGTGGGTGCTGACTGATGGTGGTGCGCGGGATGTGGCGGGGTTGCGGGAGTTCGTGGTGGCCGGTCCCCCGCGGTAGGTGTGCGGGTCAGGAGGCGTGGAGGCCTTCGAGGAGGGTGTCGAGGTAGCGGTGGGCTGTGGTGACGCGGTCGTGGGTGGGGTGGCCGTGGAGGTGGACGGCGTAGGCGATGCCGCACATGAGGGGGACGATGTCGCCGTCGTGGACGGTGGTGCGGACGTGGCCGGCGTCGCGGGCGCGGGCGAAGAGGGCTTTGCCGAGTGCTTGGAGTTGGTGTTTGAGCTCGGTGGTGTGCGGGAGGGCGTCGGTGGTGGAGGCGACGACTTTGACCGTGGCGGGGTCGGTGACCTGGGCTTCGACGGTGCGTTCGAGGAAGGTGCGCAGGGCGTGCCAGGGGTTGTCGGCGGTGAGGGCGTGGTGGCCGTGTGCGGTGAGGGTTTCGAGGCAGGGGGTGGCGATGGTTTCGAGGAGGGCTTCGGTGGTGGCGAAGTGGCGGTAGACGGTGCCGACGCCGAGGCCTGCGCGGCGGGCGACGTCGTTGAGCTGCAGTGGGGTGCCTTGGTCGACGAGTTCGCGTGCGACGGCCACGATGCGGTCGAAGTTGCGGGCGGCGTCCTTGCGCAGCGGCGTCATGTGTCCAGGGTAATTGGATAGCCCATCCGTATTGGGTCAGCTGGGCTCGAGTGGCGCGTGCTGTTCACTGAGGCGGCGGATGGCGGCGATCACGTGGGGTTGCAGTGCGGTGCGGTGGGGGGTGGTGGGTGTCCCGTTCGGCCCAATGAGGAGTTGTGTTCGGCCGGTGAGTGCGGGGTCGGTGGCGGCGGTGATGGAGGGTTGTGCGGCGTGGGTGGCGGGTCGGGCGGTGGAGCGGGCGAAGGTGCGTTTGACCAGTGGCCAGAGCAGGCGCAGTGGTGGGGAGACGATGTTCGGGTCGTTCATGGTGCCGTTGGTCATGTCGGTGGCTGCTCCGCCGGGGTCGGCGGCGATCACGGTGATGCCGTTGGTGCGGGTGCTGAGGTCGAGGGTGTAGGCGAGGTTGGCGAGTTTGGCGCGGCCGTACCAGTGGAAGGCGTAGTAGCCGCCGGGTGGTTCGGTGTGGTCGAAGTTCTTCTTGGCGGCGATGACGGCTGCTGAGGTGACGTTGACGATGCGGCCGGTGATGACGGGCAGGAGCAGTTCGGTGAGCAGGTAGGGCGAGAGGTGGTTGACGAGGAAGGTGGCTTCGAGGCCGTCGATGTGCTGGTGTCGGGGGAACATGGCGCCGACGTTGTTGATGAGGACGTCGAGTGGTCCTTCGTCGGTGAGTTTGCGGGCGAGTGCGCGTACTTGGTGCAGTGAGGCGAGGTCGGTGCGGAGGAATCGGGCTTCTCCCCCGATTTGTGCGGTTGCTTGGTGTCCTCGTTGTGGGTCGCGTCCGATGACGGTGACGGCGAATCCGCGTCGTGCGAGTTCTTTTGCGGTTTCGAGTCCGATGCCGGCGGTTGCGGCGGTGATGACTGCTTTGGGTGGCATGGCGTCTCCTGTGTGGATAGTTGATCCGTTTCGGGACGCTAGCACATCCGGATGAGCTATCCGTTTGTCGCGTGCGCGAGAATCCCCGCTCGTGGACCTCGCTGTGATCGCCCAGGCCGCGGGCATGTTCGCCGTCACCAACGTCGACGACCTGGTGCTCCTGGCCCTGTTCTTCGCCCGCGCCCGCTCCGCCTGGCAGATCGTGGCCGGTCAGTACCTGGGTTTCGCGGGCATCCTCGTGGTGGCGGTGCTGGGTGCGCTCGGCGCTTCCCTGCTGCCCGAGCAGTTCCGCCCCTGGCTCGGCCTGATCCCCCTGGCGCTGGGCTTGAAGGCGGCCTGGTCGCTGTGGCGCGGGGACGACGACGGCGATCCCGGCGCGGCTCCGGGCGTCCTGGCCGTCGCGGGTGTGACGCTGGCCAACGGTGGCGACAACATCGGCGTCTACGTCCCGGTCTTCACGGTGACCGACGCGCTGTGGCTCTACGTCGTGGTGTTCCTGGTGCTCGTGGGCGTGTGGTGCCTGGCGGGCTGGTTCCTGGCCTCCCGGCAGGTGGTCGCCCGCGCGCTGGCCAGGTGGGGTCACATCGCGTTGCCGGTGGTGCTGGTCGGGATCGGTCTGCTGGTGTTGTTCTCCGGCTGAGTCACCGGAACAGGGTGTCGAGCACGTGGCCGAGGATCGCGGCGGGGTCGGCGGCGGGGGCGACGGTCTGGCGCAGGGCGAGGCCGATGCCCAGTGCGCCGAGCAGGACGACGGCCTGCTCCAGGGGCAGGGCGGGGTGCATTCCGAGGCGGCGGGAGTGTTCGCGCAGCAGTGCGGTGACGGCGTCGTCGTGGCGTTGCTGGACGGCGGCGACCTGGGTCGCGGTGCCGGGGTTCTGGGCGGTCGCGGCGAGCACCTCCGCGGCGGCCGCGCTCCACCGCGCGGCCTGGTCGCCGGTCGTGGTGGCGGGTGTGAGTGCGGCGATCAGGTCGTCGCGGGTGGTGGCCGCGCTCAGGGCGGTGCGCAGGGTGTGCAGGTGGGTGTCGGCGTCGGTGTCGACGAGGGCGAGCCAGAGGCCTTCCTTGCCGCCGAAGTGCTTGTAGACGGCGCCGCGGGTGTAGCCGGCGTCGGCGGCGATCTCCTCGACGGTGGCGGCGAGGAAACCGCGGCGCAGGAAGACCTGGCGGCCGGCGGTGAGCAGGTGGTCGTGGGTGAGCCGCTGCTGCTCGGCTCGGGTGAGGCGGGTCATCGCCGTCCATTCGGTAACACGGTGTTTCTGGATACGCGACGTTACTGTACCGTCGGGTGAGTGGAGCTCCTGGCGTCCGTGGCCGCGTTGCTGAGCCTGCCCCTCTTCCTGGCGGGTTTCGCCTGGTACGCCCATCGGGCCCGGCGCAGCGGCAGCGGGCATTCGCTCATGGCGCCGTTCGAGGAGATCTGGGACCCGGTTGCACACCGGACGAACGTCGAGGTCCAGGCCGAGGCCCAGCGGCAGGACGAGGCGCCCGCGCCCGGTGACCCGGTCAGGTTGCGCCGCAGGCGGTAGGCCGGGTGCTCACAGGGGCCACAGCGGCCGTGCGCGGGTGGGGTCCGCGACCGCGTCGGACAGGGCGGCGGCCAGTCCCGCCAGGTCCTGTTCGCTGAGGTCCCTCTCCCCCACCCGGCGCAGCACCTCGGCGCGCGAGCACACCACCACCGCTCCCGGGCAGGCGCCGAGCTCGGCCGCGGCGACGATCTCGGTGGCCCCGTCGTGCAGGACCAGGACCGGGTCGGGGGTGTCGGTGTAGAGCAGGTGCTCGATGTCCCTACCCGTGATGGCCATGGTCAGTCTTGTACGGCGCGGGCGTAGCGGGCCGCAAGGGTGCGAACGTGTGCAACCAGGTCGGGCGGTGAGGTGACCTCGAAGTCGAAGCCGAGCATGCTGATCCAGACGGCGAGGGTCTCGACGGAGTCCGAGCCGGTCACCAGGACGCAGGTGTGCTCGTCGACGGCCTCGACGCTGCCGATGGCGGGGCTGATCCGGGTGAGGACCTCGGTCGCGGGGGCGTGGACGAGGACGCGGGCCTCGTAGCGCCAGGCCGCGGAGGTCACCCGGGAGGCGACGTAGGTGGTGGCGTCGAGCTCGCGCGGGGTGAAGCGGGGCCCGTGCGGTGGTACGGGGCGGCTGATGCGGTCGACGCGGAAGCTGCGCCAGTCCTGCTTGTCGGCGTCCCAGGCGACGAGGTACCAGCGGCGGCCCCAGTTGACGAGGCGGTGGGGTTCGGCGCGGCGGCGGGTGGGGGTGCCGTCGTGGGAGGTGTAGTCGAAGCGGAGGGTGTCGCTGTCGCGGCAGGCGGCGGCGAGGGTGGTGAGCAGCTCGGGGTCCAGCGCCGGTGCGGGGCTGTCGCGGGGGACGGACTCGACGCCTTCGAGCGCGGAGACGCGGTGGCGCAGCCGGGAGGGCAGGACCTGTTCGAGCTTGAGCAGGGCGCGCAGCGACACCTCCTCCAGGCCCGTGACCGGCGTGGTGCGCAGGGCCACGGCGACGGCGACGGCCTCGTTGTCGTCGAGCAGCAGCGGGGGCAGCTCGGCGCCGGCGCCGAGGCGGTAGCCGCCGAAGCTGCCGGTGGTGGCGTTGACCGGGTAGCCGAGCTCGCGCAGCCGGTCGACGTCGCGGCGGACGGTGCGGGGGCTGATCCGCAGCTCGTCGGCGAGCTCCGAGCCCTGCCAGTCGCGGCGGGACTGCAGCAGGGCGAGCAGGCGCAGCAAGCGTGCGGAGGTTTCCAACATGACCCGGAACTTTAGGACAGGAGCTGGCCACAATGCCGCGGAGGATGGGTGACACGACGGAGATCAGGGAGTTCCGGGTCGCGGTCGGCGCGGCAGAACTCGACGAGCTGGCGCTGCGCCTGGCGCGCACGCGGTGGACCGACCAGGTGCCCGGTGCGGGGGCGCGCTACGGCGACGAGGTCGAGACCGTGCGGGAGCTGGCGCGGTACTGGGCCGAGGAGTTCGACTGGCGGGCGGTCGAGGCGCGGCTCAACTCCTTCCCGCAGTTCGTCACCGAGATCGACGGCACGGGTGTGCACTTCCTGCACGTGCGCAGCACGAATCCGGACGCGTTGCCGCTGCTGATGATCCACGGCTGGCCGGG
This sequence comes from Lentzea sp. NPDC036955, assembly GCF_055608005.1. Classification (NCBI taxonomy): domain Bacteria; kingdom Bacillati; phylum Actinomycetota; class Actinomycetes; order Pseudonocardiales; family Pseudonocardiaceae; genus Lentzea; species Lentzea sp. NPDC036955. Next base: position 795,913 of record NZ_JBVJRC010000002.1, read on the forward strand.
CACGGTCCTGGAGTTCGTGGACGTCATCGAGCACCTGCGCGACGACTTCCACCTGGTGATCCCCTCGACGCCCGGTGTCGGGTTCTCCGGTCCCACGACCGCGACCGGCTGGCACTCCGGGCGGGTCGCACGGGCCTACGCGGAGCTGATGAGCCGGCTGGGCCACACCCGCTACGGGGTGCACGGCAACGACGCCGGGGCGATCATCGGCCCGGAGCTGGGCCGGGTGGACGGCGAGCACGTGGCCGGGGTGCGCGTCACGCAGGTCTTCTCGTTCCCCTCGGGCGACCCGGCCGAGGTGGAGGGGCTGACGCAGGACGAGCACCGGCGCCCGGGGGTGCTGCAGAACTTCTACGACACCATGTCGGGGTACGCGAAGCTGCAGCAGTCGCGGCCGCAGAACGTGGCGTTCGCCCTGGCCGACTCCCCCACAGGTCAGCTCGCCTGGATCCTGCAGCTGATGGGTGAGCCGGCGGTGAGCAGGGACTTCCTGCTGGCGAACGTGTCGATCCACTGGTTCACCCGCACCGCCGGGTCCTCGGCGCGGCTGTGCTACGAGGACGCCCACCGCGAGGACACCCCGGGCGAGCCGACGACGTTCCCGCTGGGCGTGGCGGTCTTCCCCGACGACTTCCAGTCGATCCGCCGCTTCGCCGAACGCGACCACCACAACCTGGTGCACTGGTCGGAGTTCGGCCGCGGCGGGCACTGCTCCGGGCACGAGGCACCCGATCTGCTGGCCGAGGACCTGAAGGTGTTCTTCGCGAAGTTGCAGGGCACCCCGCCTCGGTGACGCAGTGGATCGAAGCGGGACTGTGGGGTCTGGCAGGTGGCGGCGCGCTCGTCGCGGGCGCGGTCGTCGCCTGGTTCGTGCGCGTGCCGCGCGACGTGGTCGCGGTGGTGATGGCCTTCGGCGCGGGCGTGCTCATCGCGGCGGCGTCGTTCGAGCTGGTGGACGAGGCCGAGCAGACCGGTGGCCTGCTGGCGACCTCGGCCGGGTTCGCCGGGGGCGCGCTGGCCTACGTGCTGGCGAACGTGGTGCTGGCCCGCCACGGGGCACGGCACCGCAAACGGGCCGCGAACCAGCCCTCGGAGTCCGACCAGGCCGGCAGCGGCACGGCGATCGCGGTCGGCGCGCTGCTCGACGGGGTGCCGGAGTCGGTGGTGCTCGGTGTGTCGCTGCTCGACGGCGGGGGCATCGGGGTCGCGATGCTGGTGGCCGTGGTGATCTCCAACGTCCCGGAGGGCCTGTCCAGCGTCGCGGGCATGAAGCAGGCGGGGCGCGGAGCGGGCTACGTCTTCGGCGTGTGGGGTGTGATCGCCGTGGCCAGCGGCATCTCGGCGGCGCTGGGCAACGTGCTGCTCGACGGCGCCTCCCCGCAGGTGATCGCCGTCATCACCGCCACGGCCGCCGGTGCGATCCTGGCGATGATCGCCGACACCATGATCCCCGAGGCCTTCGAACGGGCCCGCCTCTACACCGGGCTGTGCACCACGGCGGGGTTCCTCACGGCGTTCGTGGTGGAACGTTTGGGCTGACGCGGGGTGCCCGGCGGGTGGGCGTTAAGGTCGCTCGCGCCGCCAGCAGGTGGCGCGAGGTGCGGCTGACGAGGAGAGTCGTGGCGATCGGTGAGCTCTACGACGTGGTGCTGGACTGCCCCGAACCGGACGAGCTCGCGGAGTTCTACCGCGAGCTGATCGGCGGGAAGGTCACCGACTCCGACGGGTGGTGGACCACCCTGGAGGCCCCCGGTGGGATGCGGGTGTCGTTCCAGCGCGTCGACGACTACGAGCCGCCGCAGTGGCCCGGCCAGGAGCACCCGCAACAGGTGCACCTCGACGTCATGGTGAGCAACCTCAACGAGTCCGAACCGCTCGTGCTCGAACTCGGGGCGACCAAGCTCAAGGGCTCGCGGTCCAAGACGGGGTTCCGCGTCTACGCCGACCCCGCCGGTCACCCCTTCTGCCTGGTGACCAACTAGGCGGTCCACACGGTCGCGCTGCGGGTCTCGGTGCTCTCCAGCGTCAACGGCACCGGCACCTCGTAGCGCGCCCGCTGCGTGAACCGCTCGCGCGGCAGGTGCGCCCGGTCCGGGTCGCCCAGCAGCACCACCGCGCCCCGTGCCGCCGCCCGGTGCAGGAACGGCAGCACCAGCGCGGTGATCCGCGCGTCGTAGAACACGTCCCCGGCGAGCACCACGCCGGCGCCCGCGGCGTCCCCGGCGAGCTGGTCGGCGGCCAGGGTCGTGACGCGCACCCTGTTGACCGCGGCGTTGAGCCGCACTGCCGCCAGCGACAACGGGTCGATGTCGTTCGCGACGACCTCCCGGGCTCCCGCCAGCGCGGCGGCGATCGCCACCAGCCCTGAACCGGACGCGAGGTCGAACACCGTGCGGCCCGCGACCAGCTCGGGGTGGTCGAGCACGTGCCGGGCCAGCGCCTGCCCACCGGCCCACGGGAACGCCCAGAACGGCGGCTGGTCGTTTTGCGTGCGCTCCCACAGCTCCATGGCCTCGCACGCGCTGTGCAGCACGATCTCGGGCACGAGCGGCACCGGCGTCGGAGTCGTGTTCGCGAGCACGAACTCCGCCAGGGTCGGAGCGGGCATGACCCGGCAGTCTAGGTGCGCCCGCCCGTCACATCCCGCCGGTCACCCGCAGAACCGCCCCGGTGGTGTAGGAGGCTTCCGCCGACAGCAGCCAGGCGATGGCGTTCGCGATCTCCTCGGCCTCCCCCGCGCGTCCCAGCGGCACCCGCGGCGCCACCCGGTCGGCCCGGTCCGGCACACCGGAGAGCCGGTGGATGTCGGTGCGGACGGTGCCCGGCTGCACGCAGTTCACCCTGATCCCGCGCGGCGCCAGCTCCTTGGCCAGGCCGACGGTCAGCGCGTCGACCGCGGCCTTCGTGGCGGCGTAGTGCACGTACTCGCCGGGGCTGCCCAGCGTCGCGGCACCGGAGGACACGTTCACGATCGCGCCCGCGCTCATCCGCCGGGCCGCCTCGCGGGCCACGAAGAACGCGCCGACGACGTTGACGTCCACGACGCGGCGCAGGTCCTCGGTGCGCAGCTCGGCCAGCGTCCCCACCGGGGAGGTGATGCCCGCGTTGTTCACCACGCCCGTGACCTCGCCGGCGGCGTCGAACAGCCGCGCCACGTCGTGCTCGTCCGCGGTGTCGGCCCGCACGGCCACCACACCCAGCTCCTGCTCCAGGGCACGGGCCTCGTCGGCGGCCTGCCGGTAGCTGATCACGACCCGGTGCCCGTCGCGCACCAGCCTGCGCGCGGTCGCGGCACCGATCCCCCGGCTTCCCCCGGTGATCACCGTTGTCATGCCGGTCACCCTAGGACCCGCACGCCCGCGGTCAGAGCTGCCCGGCGCGGGTCACCACGACGAACGCGACGTTGACCGGGGCGGTCGTGGTCTCGTGGCGGCCGTGCACGCAGGCGGCGCCGTCGCACAACCCAGTGGTGTGTTCACCCGGTCGATGCCGGGTACCCGCCGACGATGAAGGTAAGGGTGTCCTTAGCCATCACCCGATCGGCCGTATAGAGTGCGCAGATGAGGTGCTCCGTACTCGCCGACCTCGCGGGTGAGCCGCTGGCCGGCACGGCCGCGACCGCCACCGCGTGGCTGTGCCTGGAGCAACCCGGCCCGTGGGGCCGCGACGCGCTGCTCGACAGCCACCTCGACCGCGAGCTGGGTGCCGAGCTGCACCGCCGTGCGAGCGGCACGGGGGTGCGCATCCTGCTGATCCGCCGTCCCGGCCGCCACGCCGACACCGGTGTGCCCGCCCGCCGCCGCGTCTACCTCGCCGCCACCACCCCCGGTGCGTCGTGGCTGGAACAGGCCGACGTCGGCGCGCCCGAGGAGCTGCTGGAGCTGGACTTCGCCGCGCTGGGCGCCGGGCGTTCCACGGCGTTCGGCACACCGGTGCACGACCCGTTGTTGCTGGTGTGCACCAACAGCAAACGCGACGTGTGCTGCGCGCTGTACGGGCGGCCGATCGCCACCGCCCTGAACCTGTGGGAGTGCACCCACACCGGCGGCCACCGCTTCGCCCCCACCGGTGTGCTGCTGCCCACCGGCCACCTCTACGGCCGCCTGGACCACGACCTGGCCGAACGGCTCACCACCAAGGGCGTCTCCGCCGAACGCTGCCGGGGCCGGTCCTGCTTCACCCCGCGCGGGCAGGTCGCCGAGGTCGCCGTGCGCGAGCGGATCGGCGAGACCGGCGACGTGCTCACCGTCGTGGCCGAGAACGCCGGCTCCGCGACCGTGCGCCACGCCGATGGCCGAGAATGGCGGGTGACCCTGACCGAGCGGCCGGTGCCGCCGCGCCCGTCGAGCTGCGGCCGCTCACCCGACACCGCGACCGCACTGGTCGCGACCGCCGTCGACGAACTGGTGAGCGCGTGCCGCCCAGGCTGATCCACCTCAACGGTCCCACCGGCGTGGGCAAGTCCACCCTCGCCGCCCGCTACGCCGCCGACCACCCGCTCACGCTCAACCTCGACGCCGACCGGATCGTGGGCCTGGTCGGCGGCTGGCAGGACGACTTCTTCGCCACCGTCGACCTGGTCCGCCCGCTCGCGCTCACCATGGCCGCCCACCACCTGCGCACCGGGCACGACGTCGTGATGCCGCAGCTGATCACCCGCCGCGACCAGCGCGACGTCCTCGCCGACGCGGTGAGCTCCGCCGGCGCGCGGTACGTGGAGGTGGTGCTGCTCGCCCCGCGGACCACGGCGATCACCCGGTTCGAGCAGCGCGACGAACCCATCGACGCCGTGGTGAGGGCACTGGGCGGGCAGGCGCTGATCCACCAGGTGTTCGACGACCTGCGGCGGTACCTGACACCGGGGACGACGGTCATCGACAACGGCGGGCTGGACGTGGAACAGACCTACGCCGCGCTGCTCGCGGCCCTGGGCTAGCTGCCCGCTTCGCGGTGCTGCGCCGGGGGCGCGACCGGGCCGGGCACGGTCGCGGAGAACACGCCGATGCCCAGCGCGTACGGGTCGTCCAGGCCCACGGTCTCCAGCGTGTCCACCGGCAACGCCAGCAACGAGATCGCCACCCCCAGGAAGTACGCGTCGAGCAGGCCCGTGTCGCGCACCGTCGAGGGCAGCCCCGCAGCCTGCTGCAGAGCGGCGGCGGCCTCGGCGTTGGCCAGCACCATGCCCGACAACGCCGCACGCACCCCCGGCCGGCGCACCGCCTCCAGGTACAGCTCCACCATCGCGAGCATCTGCGTCGGGTCCTCGGCGACCGCGCGCCGCAGCAGCGCCGGGTAGAGCTCGGCGACGTCGGCGGGGCTGATGTCGGCCGGGGTGGTCTCGCGCAGGCGGTCCACGGCGGCGCGGTGCAGTGCGGTCATGCGCGCGGCGGAGGCCTCGAGGATGGCCTCGCGGGTCGGGAAGTAGTTCTTGGTGGTGCCGATGGGGACGCCGGCCTCGCGGTCGATCGCGCGGTGGGTCAGTCCCCGGCCGCCCTCCACCGCGAGGATCTGGATCGCGGTGTCGCACAGGAGATCACGACGGCTCACGCCCCGAGGGTACTTGGTCACCGCTGGTCCGCGGCACCGGGCGGAACGCGCTGGTCCCGGCGGTCGCGGTGAGCACCCCGCGGTCGATCACCAGGAACAGGCCGCACACGCACCGCACGTAGGCGACCGGGCCGTGGCGGGACAGGGCGGAGTCGCAGGGCCAGTGGCACGCGGGGCAGGTGGCGATCATGCCCCCAACTCTGGTGTCATGGTCTAGTGCATTTCAACCCTTACGGCGGGGCGGCCGCCGAGCTCGCCGCGACCCTGGTCAACGCCGACCCCGCCACACCCCTGCTCGACGTGCTGAAAGCCTCGGACTACAAGCCGCTGGGCTCGCTGGACGCACGCCAGGAACGTGACGTGCGGAACTGGGTCGAGCGGCTGCGGCAGGTCTTCCGCGAACCGGGCGTCGACCTGCTCAACGACCTGCTCGCCCAGTCCTCGACCACGCACTACATCTCCACCCACGACGGCCGCGCGCCGCACCTGCACTACGCACGCGAGGACGCACCCACCGACGTGCGGCTCAAGGCCTACACCGCGGCGGGGATGGCGGCGCTGTTCTGCGAGGACGCCGGGCGCATCGGCTGGTGCGACCGCGACGGCTGCGACACCGTCTACGTCGACACCAGCCGCAACGGCCGCCGCCGGTTCTGCTCCACCAGGTGCGCCAACCGCGTCAACGTCGCCAACCACCGCAGCCGCCAGCCCGCCTGACTCCCCCTGCCGGCTCAGCCGGTGACGAGGACCGCGGACTCTCATACCGGTACTGCGGTCCGGGTGATCACGTTAAGGTCGGGCCATGACCGAGGAGCTGGTGTTCGCCGGTGTCGCCGGGCAGGCCGCGGCGATCAGGGCGGGCGAGGTGACCTCGCGTGAGCTGGTGCGGCGGCACCTGGAGCGCATCGAACGGCTCGACCCGGTGCTGCGGGCGTTCCGGGTCGTGTTCGCCGAGCAGGCGCTGGCCGAAGCCGACGCCGCCGACCGCCGCGATGCCGACCTGCCGCTGCGCGGTGTGCCGATCGCGGTCAAGGAGGACCTCGCGGTCGCCGGTCTGCCCACCACCGGGGGCACCAACGCCGCACGCACCCCGCAGCCGGCCGACTCCGCGGTCGTGGCCCGGCTGCGCGCCGCCGGCGCGGTGGTCATCGGCCGCACCAGGATGCCGGAGCTGGGGCTGTGGCCCCACACCGAGAGCGGCTGGGCCGGGCCCACGCGCAACCCGTGGTCGCTCACGCACTCCCCCGGCGGGTCCAGCGGCGGATCGGCGGCCGCGGTCGCGGCAGGACTGGCCGCGGCGGCGATCGGCACCGACGGCGCCGGGTCCATCCGCATCCCGGCGGCGGTGACCGGCCTGTTCGGGCTCAAGCCCCAGCGCGGCCGCGTCTCCCTCGCCCCGCAGCCCCAGGCGTGGGGCGGGCTCGTGGTGGCCGGGCCGATCACCCGCACGGTCGAGGACTGGGCGCTGGTCGCCGATCAGATCCACGGCCCCGTGCCCGGTGACGCGCACGTCGCCCACCCGCCGCGCACCACGTTCACCGACGCCGCCCGCACCGACCCCGGCCGGTTGCGCATCGGGGTGTCGCTGCGGCCGTGGGGACCGGGCATCGGCATCGACGACGAGGTCCGCGACGCCGTTCAGGACACCGCCGTCCTGCTGACCGACCTGGGCCACGACGTCGTGCGGCTCGACCCGCCGATGAAGGACCTGTCGGCTTCCACCCGCTTCGCGCTGCGCTACCTGCACAACGCCCACCTCGCCCGCACCGAGGTGGAGCTGCCGGACCTGCTCGAACCGCGCACCCGCGCCGCCGCCGACCTCGGCCGGCGCCTGCCGCAGGCGCTCGTGCGCTGGTCACGCAGCCAGGACGCGGCGCTCACGGCGCACGCGAACCGCGTCTTCGGCCGGGTCGACGTGCTGCTGACCCCGGCGCTGACCCGGCCGCCGATCCGCGTGGGCGAGTGGAACCGCACCACCGTCGTCGCGGCTCTGCTGGCCGCCGCCCGCTACACGACGTTCCTGCCGTTGTGGAACATCGTGGGCAACCCGGCCGCGTGCGTCCCCGCCGGCCGCAGCGCCGCGGGACTGCCGCTCGCGGTGCAGCTCGTGGGCCGCCAGCACGACGAGTGCACCCTGCTCTCGCTCTCCGCCCAGCTCGAACGTGTCCGGCCGTGGGCGGACCGGACCCCTTCCGGCCTCGACCACGCAGCACGAGTGCGGACTGTCCGGAGGTGAACTGGTCAGAGGCCACGGCGCGACAGCTCGTCGAGCAGCTCCCGGTCGGCGACGTGCCGTGACTTGATGTGCTCCAGGTAGTCGGCGAACGCGTCCGGCTGCAGACCGCGCAGCTGCCGCAACCACCCCACGACCACCTCCTGCTCCTGCACCCCGCGCCGCGCCAGCTCGACCTCGACGATGCGCCGGTACACCTCGATCGCCAACCGGCCACCGTCACGCACCAGGTGCTCCACCAGCTCCGCGCGCAACGGCGGCCACTCGTCGGTGTGCACCACCAGCGCACGGGCCTTGAGGTAGATCTCCAGGTTGGGCCGCACCAGGAACGCCTCCCGGCACACCGCGACCGCCCGGTGCGGCGCCGCCCGGCGCAGGTGCTCCTCCACCGCCAGGTCGATCAACCGCAACGCCGCACCCCGCCCACCGGTCGCGCGCAACCCCCGGTCGATCCACTCCAGCGCTTCATCGGCGCGGCCCGCGTCGCGCAGCACCGTGGCGACCTGCAGGTAGTGCCACCCCGAGGACAGGTCCTTGGACAGCACCAGCAGCTGCAGGTCCACGTCGTCGGTGTACTCGGCCAGCTCCTCCATCACCCGCAGCAACGCCCACCGGGCCCGGTCGTAGCGGCCGGTCTCCCCGAACCCCACCACCGGCAACGGCTCGAACAACGCGACCGCCCGCTCGCGGTAGTGCGCCAGCCCCTCGTCGTCCAGCGCCTCCGCGTACGGCGCCAGCGCGACCTCAGGCGCCTCGGGGTGCTCCAGCTGCAGATCGAGCAGCCAGTCGGCGAGCCGCACCGGGTCAGGCGTGCTCACCGCGCACGCGCGGGCGTGGATGTCGAGCACCCGGTGGGTCAGCTCCGCCAGCTCCACCCGGTGTCTTCGGCTGCCCGCGACCCCGTTAGCGAGCTGCGTGACGATCTGCTCGACCAGCGCCACCAGCTCCGGCCCGGGATCGGTGAGCAGCAACGACTGCAGCTCCACCGACACGGCGGTGAGCTCCTGCCAGCGCGCCGGCCAGTCGGCGTCGTCCTCACCACCGGCCTCGGCGAGCGCGGAAGCCACGGCGGCGGGCAGCGAGTTCATCACAACATCAAACACTCGTCACTCGACCGAGTGCTACCGATGTCGCCCTAACGGAACCCTGCTGTTCACCGCTTGTGGTCGTGACGGCACGCGGGGTCGAGTCAGCCGCCGGTCACGGCAGGCACCGCGCCGTCCTCGAGCACCCACCAGACCTCGATCTGCGCGGCCCGGAGCGAACCCGCGACCTCGTCGTGCAGCCGCCGATAGCGCGGGAAGTCCGGCAGCGCCACGACACTGCGCCACGAAGGCTCACGGCCGCGCAGGCGCATGGCCGCGAGGACGGCCTGGGCGAACCAATGACCGGCCTGGGTGCCCGGAGGGGTCGGTTTGATCTCGCCCGCGCGGGCCGGGTCGGCGTAGCCGCGGCTTGGATAGCCCTTGACCTCGACACCGACGGTGATCGACGCGCGGTCGGCGATGACATCGACGCCGTGTTCCTTCGTGACCGTGTTCGCCACCGAGCGGATCCTCCACCCTGCCGCCACCAGTGCGGCCACCACGGCTGCCTGCGCGTTGACCTCGGAGTGCCATTCCTCGACCGCGCTGACAGCAGGCGCCTCCCGGCGCGCGGAGCTCGTCCGGTCTCCGGCCGCGGCACCGGCGTGAGCGTCGCGCAGGGTGATCTCCCCGCGCATCTCGAAGCCGAGGGCGACGAAGTGGCGCCGAGCGGTGTGCGAGATGAACTCCGATCGCGGAACGCCGACCGCCGCCTCGAACGCCTGCACGACCGGGAACCAGATGCCGTCGACCAGGACAGCGTGCTTGTGCACAGGTTCCGGCACCACGCCGGACAGGCGTGTTTCCACGTGCGCTCGGGACAACTCGTAGGGGCGCCCGTTGAGGACGAACCGGACCTGCTGCACCGGCCGAACCTACGGCACCCATCCACCTCGTGTCAGACGAGTACGGCCAGGCGAGGTCAGAGGGAGGCGAGCTTGCGGGTCAGCACCGCCCGCTCACGCTCGTTGCCGCACAGGACCAACGCGCGCTCAAGCTCGGCCCGGGCCTCGTCCACCCGCCCCAACCGCCGCAGCAGCTCCCCCCGCACCCCCGGCAGCTGGTGGGAGTCGCGAAACGCCTCCGACCCGGCCAGCGCGTCCACGATCGGCAGCGCCGCCTCCGGCCCCCGCGCCATCGACACCGCCACCGCGCGGTTGAGGTCCACCACCGGTGAGGGCGCGAGCCGGCCCAGCGCCTCGTACAGGACGACGATGCGGTTCCAGTCGGTCTGCTCGACCGAGGGCGCCAGGGCGTGGCACTCGGCGATGGCGGCCTGCAGCCCGTAGTAGCCGTAGCCGCGGCCCGCGTCGGCGGCCTTCGCCAGGGCGGCGCGGCCGCGGGTGATGGCCGAGCGGTCCCAGCGGCGGCGGTCCTGGTCCTCCAGCAGCACCGTCTCCCCGTCGGGGCCGCGGCGGGCCGGGAAGCGGGCGGCCGTGAGCTCCAGCAACGCCAGCAGGCTGTGCACCTCGGGTTCCCCCGGCATCAGCCGCGCCAGGATGCGGGCCATGCGCTGCGCCTCACCGGCCAGGTCCAGGCGCATCACCTCGTCACCGGAGCTGGCCGACGAACCCTCGGTGAAGATCAGGTAGATCACGCTGAGCACCTGCGCGAGGCGCTTCGGGCGCTCGGCGGCGGGCGGCACCTCGAACGGCACGTTCGCCGCGCCCAGCGTCTTCTTCGCCCGCGTGATGCGCGCCTGCACCGTCGCGGTCGGCACCAGGAACGCCCGCGCGATCTCGTCGCTGCTCAGACCGCCGATCACGCGCAACGTCATCGCGACGGCGGCCTCCCGCGACAGCACCGGGTGGCACGAGGTGAACACCAGCGCCAAGGTGTCGTCATCGATCTGGTCGGGGTCCCACAGCACGTCGCCGGGGGCCGGGGCGGGTTCGGTGGCACCGGTCAGCGCGCCGCCCTCGGGCAGGTGGTGGGCGAGGGCGGCGTACTTCTCGTCACGGGTGCTGCGCCGGCGGAACGCGTCGATCGCCCGGCGCCGCCCGACGGTGAGCAACCACCCCGCCGGATTGGCCGGCACGCCCTCGCGCGGCCACGTCACCAGCGCCTCGGCCAGCGCCTCCTGCGCGAGGTCCTCGGCCAGGGCGAAGTCACCGGTGTAGCGGGTGAGCGCACCGACGATCCGTGCGGAGTCGATGCGCCACACCGCGGCGACGGCCTTGCGGCCGGTGGGGTCGCTCATGGCGCCCAAAATAGATCAGGCGGCTGCGCTCAGAGCTGGCCGGTGGACTCGCGCCAGGCCCGCTCCTTCTTGATCCACTCGTTGTCCTGGGGGAACTCGTGGATCTCGGACACGCGGCGGATCTCGGTCTTGAACCCGGCGGCGGTCATCGGGGTGCGCTTGGCCCACTCGACGGCCTCCTCGATGGAGTCCACCCGGATCAGGTAGAAGCCGTTGAACAGCTCCTTGGTCTCCCCGTAGGGGCCGTCGGTGACCACCGGCGGCTCGGAGGAGAAGTCGACGACCACACCCTCCTCCGCGGGTGCGAGGCCCTCGGCGGCGATCAGCACACCGGCCTCGATGAGCTCCTCGTTGAAGCGGCCGACGGTCTCGATCATCTGGTCGAAGTCGATCTCGCCCAGGTTGCTCCACGCCTCGTCGGACTCGACGCGCCAGATGAGCATGAACTTCATGACGATCTCCCCAGGGGGTTCGGGTGGGTCCGGTGTGGACCCTTTCACGCCCAGGTCGAACGGGCCGGTACCGGGATCGACACCGGCCCGCAGATTTTCCAAGTTTTCTTGTTTCCGCAGCTCACGACGGCGAACGGCCCGCCCCCGGTGGCAGGGGCGGGCCGTTCCTCGTCGTGTCTTGTGCTCAGGCCTGCTCGTCGGGCTGGTGCAGGGAACGCGGCTGCTCGGCCTCCAGCTCCGGGAACGCCGCCGCGCCGCCCACGGACCGCGGCGGTGCGCTCAGCGGACTGGGCACCTCCTTGCGGGCCACCGCCTCCGCGGCGGCGACGGCCTCGGCGACCTTCGGGTCGGGCTTGGTGTCGAACCAGTCGGCGACCGACGGGTCGTCCTGCTCCGGCTTCGGCCGCTCACCGGTGTCGGCGGGCGGCTCGTAGCGGAACACACCGTCCTCACCGGGTGCGCCGAGCATGCGGGCGAACCCCTCGAGGGCCTTGCCGTAGTCCGACGGGATCATCCACACCTTGTTCGCGTCGCCCTGCGCCATCTGCGGCAACGTCTGCAGGTACTGGTACGCCAGCACCTCCGGGGTGGGACGGCCGTCCTTGATGGCGGCGAAGACCTTCTCGATCGCCTTCGCCTGGCCCTGCGCCTGCAGGTAGCGGGCGGCGCGTTCACCCTGCGCGCGCAGGATCGCGGACTGCCGCTCGGCCTCCGCGGTGAGGATCGCGGCCTGCTTGGCGCCCTCGGCGGCGAGGATCTGCGACTGCTTCTGGCCCTCGGCGGTCTTGATGGACGACTCGCGCTGGCCTTCGGCGTTGAGGATCATGGCGCGCTTCTCGCGGTCGGCGCGCATCTGCTTCTCCATCGAGTCCTGGATCGACGGCGGCGGGTCGATGGACTTCAGCTCCACCCGCGCCACCCGCAGGCCCCAGCGGCCGGTGGCCTCGTCGAGCACCCCGCGCAGCTGACCGTTGATGTGGTCGCGGGAGGTCAGCGTCTCCTCCAGGCTCATGCCACCGACGAGGTTGCGCAGCGTCGTGATCGTGAGCTGCTCGACACCGACGATGTAGTTGGAGATCTCGTAGACGGCGCTGCGCGGCTCGGTGACCTGGAAGTACACGACCGTGTCGATCGACACCGTCAGGTTGTCCTGGGTGATCACCGGCTGCGGCGGGAACGACACGACCTGCTCGCGCAGGTCGATGCGGGCCCGCACCCTGTCGATGAACGGCACGATGATGTTCAGGCCGGGCGCGGCGGTGTTGCGGTAGCGGCCCAGACGTTCGATGACGGCGGCCTGCGCCTGCGGGATGACCAGCACCGATTTCACGGCGACGATCAACACGAACAGGGCGATGACGGCCGCGACCACGCCGGTGATCGGGTCCAACTCGGTTCACATCCTTCTGGGCTCCGACGGCCGGTCGCGTGATCGCAGCGCGGCGGTCAGACCGCGGCGATCACCACGGCCGTCGCTCCCGAGATCTCGACTACGGTGACGGCCTCGCCTGCCGCGATCACGGACCCGTCGAGGGTGCGCGCGCTCCAGGTGTCGCCGCCGATCTTGACCTGCCCGCCGTGCTCGTCCACCTCGGACACCGCGACGGCCTTGCTGCCCAGCAGCGCCTCGTGGTGCATCCTCACGCTGGAACCCAGCTGCAGCCGCCTCTTGAGCAGCGGCCGGGCACCGGCGATCAGACCCACCGAGGACGCGGCGAAGACGAGGACGCTCACCAGGTCACCAGCACCCAGCGCGGTCACCCCCGCCGCGGCCAGCGCGGCGGCGCCGAGCATCACCAGCACGAAGTCACCGGAGAGAACCTCGGCGACGACGAGCAGGATCCCGACGATCAGCCAGATCAGCGCGGCCATGCGCCCATACATACACCACGGGCCGCCCGACCGGCTGAACTTCAGCGCGCTGCGCCCCCGACCGTGACAAAACCGATCATCCTGCGGCGTCGACACCTGCGGCCGCCGTTCGTGTGAGGGAGGGGCCGGCGCCGCTGACCCGGTTCGCGCTCACCGGCAGCACCACCACCGGCACGGGTGTGCTCGTCGCCCGCTACACGCGGATCAGTCCTGGGGAACGGTGACGAAGTCGATGAGCCGCTCCACGGCGCCGAGCAGGTCGGACTCGACGTCGCGGTAGCTGCTGACCGCGCCGAGCACCCGCTGCCAGCCCTCCCAGGTCTCACCCCACCCCAGCTGCGCGCACACCCCTTCCTTCCACGGGATGTGCCTGGGCACCACCGGCCACGCCTCGATCTTCACGGCGGCGGGTTTCACGGCCTGCCAGATGTCGACGTAGGGGTGGCCGGTGACCAGCACGTTGTCGTCGCGGACCTGATCGACGATGCGCTGCTCCTTCGACCCGGCGACGAGGTGGTCCACGAGCACGCCCAGGCGGCGGTGCGCCGCGGTGCCGAACTCGGCGATGCGGGCGGGCAGGTCGTCGACGCCGTCGAGGGGTTCCACGACGATGCCCTCGACGCGCAGGTCGTGGCCCCAGACGCGTTCGACGAGCTCGGCGTCGTGCTTGCCCTCGACCCAGATGCGGCTGGCCTTGGCCGTCCGCGCCCGCAGCCCCTCGACCTTCACCGAACCGGAGGCGCTGATGCGCGCCTTCTGCGGCACGGCCACGGGCCGCACGAGCGTGACGGGCTGCCCGTCGACGAGGAACCCGGCGGGCGTGAGCGGGAACAGCCGGTGGCGGCCGTGGCGGTCCTCCAGCACGACGTTGCCGTGCTCGAACTTCACGACCGCGCCGCAGAAGCCGCTGGCGGGATCCTCGACGACGAGACCGGGTTCGGCCGCGACCTCGCGGACCTTCTTGCGCTTCGGGGTGGACAGGACATCGCGGCCGTAGTCGTGAGAACGCACCCGCAGACCCTAGCCGTAGAACGGTTTGAAGGCGGTGAGCCACTCATGCACGCGGTCGAGGTCCACGTCGGCGCCGTGCAGGTCGTACCCGCCGTGCACGAAGTCCAGCCAGTCCACCGCCGGGTCACCCACGCACGCCCGTGGGTCGATCGCCACCGGCCCGCGCGCGCTCTGCAGGACGTTGCCGGGGTGCATGTCGCCGTGCAGCAGCACCACCGGGGTGTTGTCGGCGGCGAGCCGGCGGGCCTTGGCGTGCTCGGTGGCGTAGTAGGTGCCGGTGCGGCGCGGCAGCAACGCCTCGAACAGGAAGTCCACGCGGGCGCGCAGCGGCGGGAACCCCTTCGGGTCGGCCTGGTGCAGCACCGGCACCACCCGCGCCGGGTCGGTGGCCTCGGTGCCGGGGTGCAGCAGCTCCAGCAGCAGGGCACCGCGGGCGAGGTCGGTGTCGAACAGGTCCACCGCCGCGGGCGTGTCGGCCCACGCGGTGAGCGCCTTGGCCTCGTGCGCGGCGATGTCGTGCTCGGGGGTCAGCTTGAGCACCGCGTTCGTGCACCGGAACGTGACACCGGTGCCGCCGGGCATCGACTCGACGACGGTGAGGCCCCAGCGGGCGGAGAGGGTGGCGACCAGGTCGGGCAGGGCGTCGAGCCAGGTGGTGACGGAGTCTCCGAAACGGCGGACCAGGCGGGCTCTGGCGGGGTCGTCGATCACCCGCTTCACGCTAGCGACTCGGGCCAGAACGCCGGGTCTGTTTCGCCCCGGAGGCCGGATTCACCCCGGTTTCCGGTCGTTTTCCGGTCGCTACCGGGGGCAGATCGGTGCGGGGAGGTGAGGTTGTGCCGGTCAGTAGGTGACGGTGATCGTGCGGTTCGGGCCGTCCACCCGCACCCGGCCGCCGACCGGGACCACCAGCTGCGGGTCGGTGTGGCCGAGGTCGACGTCGAACACGATCGGCGTGCCCGGCGCGTACCGCGCGAACGCCCGCAGCACGGCCTCGCGCTGGTCTGCGGTGTAAGCGGCCCGGTCGGTGCCGGGCTTGGTGAATGACCAAGCGCGGGCGCGGCCGACGAGGACGGCGGCGAACCGGGCCAGCAGGCCGCGTTCGCCCATCGCGCGCAGCACGTAGAACACCTCGGTGGCGGGCGGCATCTCCTCGGAGGTCTCGAAGAACAGGACCTTGCCCTCGTAGTGCTCGGGCGGCTTGATCTCGCGGTCGGCCATCAGCAGCCACGACAGGACCTCCAGGCAGCCACCCCACGCCTGGCCCTCCACGACGCGGTCGCCGTGGTGCCACCGCCAGCCGGCAGCGGGCCGCAGCTCGGGTTCGGCGTCGAACGTGGCGGGATCGTCCCAGGGTTTGTTCACGTCGCCGTAGGCGGTGGACTGCGGCAGTGCGTACTCGCCGGTGGTGAACAGGGCGGCGTGCAGCGAGTCACGGGTGGCCGGGTGCAGGGCACCGGGACGGCCGAGCTCGATCATGACGGTGGCGCCGTGGTAGCCGACGATGCCGCGGTTGGCGAGCCAGACCAGCAGGTTCGTGTTGTCGCTGAACCCGACGAACGGCTTGGGGTTGGCGGTGACCAGCTCGACGTCCAGGTGCGGCAGGACTTCGATCTGGCTGTCGCCGCCGATGCTCGCGATCACGGCCTTGACGTCCGGGTCGGCGAACGCGGCGTGCAGGTCCGCGGCGCGCTCACGCGGACTCGCGCCCATCTTGCGGGTGGCCGGGTACTCCACGGGTTCCAGGCCCAGCTCGCGCAACCGCCGCAGGCCGAGCTCGTAGGGCAGCGGGAACAGCCCGGGCAGGCCCGCGGAGGGGGAGACGACCGCGACGCGGTCACCGGGCACGGGCTTGGGCGGGGTGATCACAACCCCGGACGCTAACCGTGCGTCAGAACGCGGGCCACGGAATTGCCGGCCAGTCGCCCGACGGTTCGGGGAACACGCCGTCGGCGAGCAGCTTGTCGGTGCGTTCGGAGACCGCGCGGACCTCGGCGCGGGTGAGGTGGTCGTGCAGCTGTTCGCCCAGATCGCCCTCGAGCGCGGACCTGAGGCGGCGCATCGCCTCCAGCACCGGCTCGGGCAGCGGTTCGCGGGCCCAGCCCCACAGCACGGTGCGCAGCTTGGGTTCGACGTGCAGGCAGATGCCGTGGTCGACGCCGAACACCCCGCCGTCCACGGCGTGCAGGACGTGGCCGCCCTTGCGGTCGGCGTTGTTCACCACCACGTCGAACGCGGACATCAGCTGGACGCGGGGGTGGTCGGCGTGCACGAGCACGGCCGGGTCGCCGAAGCGGTCGTGGGCGTGGAAGACGGGGATCCAGCCCGGTTTCACCTCGTCGACGCCCACGATGTCGACGAGCTCGTCCTCCTCGCGGGTGTCCACCCACAGCTGCACCATGCCCGAGCCGAACGGGCCGGGACGCAGCACCGTGGGCGGCACCACGCCGACACCGGAGGCCGCCGAGATCAGGTAGGTGGCGACCTCGCGGCCGGCGAGGGTGCCGTCGGGGAAGTCCCACAGCGGCCGTTCGCCGCGCACCGGCTTGTACACGCACTGCGCGTCGAGCCCGTTGTGGGAGATCTTGCAGAACAGCGTCGCGTTGGAGGCGTCGACGAGCCTGCCCTCGACCTCGATGCGGCCGTGAGTCAGCAACTCGATGGCCGCGGCGGTGTCCACGTCAGTTTTCCTCGGTGCGGCGGTAGCCGTTCTGGCGCGGGCAGATGTGGCCGTCGGGGTCGAGCGGTTCGGCGCACAGCGGGCAGGGTTTGCGGCCGGCGTTGACGACGCGGTCGGCGCGGGCGGCGAAGGCGCGGGCAGCACCGGGCGAGAGGAACACCCGCACGGCGTCGGGGCCCTCCTCGGTGTCGTCGAGCACCACCGCCTCGTCGACCTCCTCCTCGGAGATCGCGAGCAGCTCGATCACGACGGCCTTGGACTCGGCGTCCCAGCCCAGTCCCATGGTGCCGACGCGGAACTCCTCCTCGACGGGCACGTCGAGGGGTTCGGTGTCGACGTCGTCGGGTGGCGCGTCGTCGGGCACCTCGGTGCCGAAGCGGCGATGCACCTCCTCCAGGAGCGAGCCGATGCGTTCGGCGAGGACCTGGACCTGCTGCTTCTCCAGCGCGACGCTGATCAACCTGCTCTGCTCGGAGGCCTGCAGGTAGAAGATGCGGTCGCCGGGCTGCCCGACGGTTCCTGCGATGAACCGGTCGGGTGCGCGGAATACGTGAATGACGCGAGCCATGGCACCTACGACCCTAGGCCACGCGGAGATCGTCGGCAGGTCCTCCCCCACCAAACACTCCGCGTATAGGGTCGGGTTGTGGTGAAGATCGCTTCGTACGGGACGTGGACCTCGCCGATCAGCGCCGGCGACACCTCCAAGCCGGGTGGTGGGTTCCAGTGGGCCGACCTGCACGGTGAGCAGGTGTGGTGGGCCGAGAGCAGGCCGGCCGAGGGTGGCCGGGTCGCTCTGGTGCGCGACGGGGTGGAGGTGCTGCCCGCGCCGTGGAACGCCCGCAACCGGGTGCACGAGTACGGCGGGCGGCCGTTCGTGGTGCTCGCCGAGGACCGGGTGGCGTTCACGCACTGGGCCGACCAGCGCGTCTACGTGTTCAACCCGGACACCCCGCAGGTGCCGCCGGCGCCGTTGACGCCGGAACCGCAGCGCCACCACGGGCTGCGCTACGCCGACCTGTCCGCGGGACCGGACGGCGAGGTGTGGTGCGTGCGCGAGTCGATCACCGGGGACGCGCGCACCGACGTGCGCCGCGACCTGGTGGCGATCACGCCGTCGGGTGAGGTGCGGGTGCTGGGGTCGTCGCACCACTTCATGACCGGCCCGAAGATCAGCCCCGACGGCACGAAGTTCGCGTGGATCGGCTGGGACCACCCGCAGATGCCGTGGGACGGCTCCGAGCTGTGCGTGGCCGACATCGGCGAACCCGGTCACCGGGTGCTCACCGGGTCGACGACCGAGGCGGTGTGCCAGTTCGAGTGGGAGGGCGACTCGCTGCTGGCGCTGACCGACCCGCACGGCTGGTGGAACCTGTTCCGCGTCGGGCTGGACGGCTCGCGCACGAACCTGGCCGAGTGCGCGGAGGAGCTGGGCGGCCCGATGTGGCGGCTGGGCAACCGCTGGTTCGCCACCCTGGCGCCGGGCCGCTACCTGGTGGTGCGCTCGGGTCACCTGGCGGTGCTCGACGAGCGCAGCGGCACGGTCACCGACGTGGAGACCGACCTGCCGATGTGGGCGGCGGACCTGTCGGTGCGCGACGGCGTGGTGATCGACGGGGCGGCCGGGCCGACCTCGGAGTTCAACGTCGTGCGGCTGGACCTGTCCAACGGCGAGCTGACCTACCTGACCGGCGGTGAGGAACCGGCGCAGGCCGCGTACCTGCCGGTGCCGGTGGAGCGGGTGTTCGGGGAGGTCCCCGCCTACGTCTACCCGCCGACCAACCCCGACTTCGCCGCTCCCGAGGGTGAGCTGCCGCCGTACGTGGTGCACGTGCACGGCGGGCCGACCGGGCGGGCGCTGCCCAAGCTCGACTCCGACATCGCCTACCTCACCAGCCGCGGCATCGGCGTGGTGGCGGTGAACTACGGCGGCTCGACCGGCTACGGCCGGGCGTTCCGGGAGCGGCTGCGCGAGCAGTGGGGTGTCGTGGACGTGCAGGACTGCGCGTTCGTGGCGCAGGAGCTGGCGAAGGAGGGCACGGCGGACCCGCAGCGGCTGGCCATCCGCGGTGGCTCGGCCGGTGGCTGGACCTCGGCGGCGTCGCTGACCTCCACCGACGTCTACCGGTGCGGCATGGTGGCGTTCCCGATCCTCGACCTGGCGGGCTGGACCTCGGAGGGCGGGGAGACCCACGACTTCGAGTCCCGCTACGTCGAGGGCCTGGTGGGCACGCTGCCCGAGGCCGCTGACCGCTACCGGGACCGGTCGCCGTCGAACAAGGCGCGGTCGGTGTCCGGTCCGGTGCTGCTGCTGCAGGGCCTGGAGGACGAGATCTGCCCGCCCGAGCAGGCCGACCGGTTCGCCGCGGACCTGGACGGGTCGGGCATCCCGCACGCCTACCTCACCTTCGAGGGCGAGCAGCACGGGTTCCGCAAGGCCGAGAACATCAAGGCCGCCCTGGAGGCGGAGCTGTCGTTCTACGGGCAGGTGTTCGGGTTCACGCCGCCGGGTGTGCCGGTGCTGGACCTGCGTTCGTGACCCTGCGCGCGGTGCGCTCGTGAGCGTTCTGGAGCGCGGGGACCGGGTCGCGCTGGTGTCACCGGCCGGCCCGGCTCTCGCGCCGCTGGTCGCCGCGGGTGTGGCGGTGCTGCGGTCGTGGGGGCTGACGGTCACCACACCTGTGGTGGACGCGTGGTCGTTGCCGTACCTGGCCGGCTCCGACGCCGACCGGGCGGCGGAGTTCGTGGACGCGTGGTGCTCGGACGTGGCGGCGGTGTTCTGCGTGCGCGGCGGGTACGGGTGCCTGCGGATGACGGACCTGGTGCCGTGGCGGTCGCTGCCGCCGCGGGTGTTCGTGGGCTCCTCGGACGTGACGGTGCTGCACGCGGAGCTCAACGCGGCCGGGCAGCCGACGGTGTTCGGGCCGATGCCGGGCACGCGGGACTTCGTCGAGGACCCGGTGGCGCAGGAGCGGCTGCGGCGGTTCCTGTTCGAGGGCGTGTCGTCGTGGACCGCGGGAACGCCCGTGGTGCCCGGTACCGCCCGCGGGGTGCTGGTGGGCGGGAACGCGGCGCTGCTGGCGGCGTCGGTGGGCGGGCCGCGGTGGTCGGTGCCCGCGCCGGGGGCGATCGCGTTGCTGGAGGACGTCGGCGAGGAGCCCTACCGGCTGGACCGGATCCTGACGCAGCTGCTGCGGGCCGGGTGGTTCGAGCCGGTGTCGGGGATCGTGCTGGGGTCGTGGACCGGGTGCGGTGACCCGTCGGCGGTGCTGCTGGACCGGCTCGTGCCGCTGGGGGTGCCGGTGCTGGGCGACTTCGGGTTCGGGCACTGCGCCGGGCAGTGGACGTTGCCTCTGGGCGTGGCGGCGGAACTCGACGCCGCCACCACAACACTCCGCCTCCTCTGACCCCCCGTCTGTTCAGGGCACGCGGGGACCTTTCGTACCCCTGGAGGGTACGAAAGGTCCCCGCGTGCCCTCGGATGTGGCGGGTGGGGCTCGTGTGGGTGATCAGAGGGCGGTGCGGCGTTGCTGGGCGTCGAGGCGCAGCCGGTCGGTCTGCCGGCCGATGGCGCTGATCTGGTCGGCGAGGCCGGGGTGGCCGTCGCGCAGGCCGGGACCGGCCTGGGTCAGCGGTTCGAGGAGCTGGGCGGCGTCGGTGTGGCCGAGGGCGTCCTGCACGCCCGCGTCGTGCGGGCCGACCTGGGCGGCGAGCACCCGCAGGACGGCGGCGTTCTCGCGGGCCCAGGCGGTGACGGCCTTGTCACCGGCGCGGCGGTCGCGTTCGGCCTGCACGCGCTCGTCGCCGGTGCCGGTGTCGTCGGTGCGGCGCACGCGCAGGTAGCGGCGTTCGGCGGCCTGGCGGCTGGCGACACCGAGTGCGGGAGCGAGGTCGGCCCAGCTGGTGCCCAGGGAGCGGGCGGCCTCGATGAGCTGCGGCTCGTAGTCGGAGAGCTCGTCGCGCAGCCGGCGCAGCAGCATCAGGGCTGACAGGACCTCGGTGGCGCTGCCCGGCCGGGCAGCGGTCGCGCGGACCGTCTCGTAGTCACTCGGCATGTCGTCCTCCTGATGACATCGGTGGCTTGTCATCGTTTCGACGACATGCTACAACAGTGGTGCAGCGCATTGACAGTCCACGAGGTGACAGGAGGTGTCAGATGTTGATGCGCACTGACCCGTTCCGCGAGCTCGACCGGCTGACGCAGCAGGTGTTCGGCGGACAGGGCACGTGGTCGCGGCCCTCGGCCATGCCGATGGACGCCTACCGCGACGGTGACCGGTTCGTCGTGTGCTTCGACCTGCCGGGTGTCTCGCCGGACGCGATCGAGCTCGACGTCGAGCGCAACGTGCTGACGGTCAAGGCCGAGCGCAGGCCGGTCGGCAAGGACGTCGAGATGCAGGTCTCGGAGCGGCCGCTGGGCGTGTTCTCGCGGCAGCTGTTCCTGGGCGACACGCTCGACACCGACCACATCGACGCGGGCTACGAGGCGGGTGTGCTGACGTTGCGGATCCCGATCGCCGAGCGCGCCAAGCCCCGCAAGATCGCGATCACCTCGGGTGACGAGTCCCCGAAGCAGATCGACGCGTGACCGTTCCCAGCGCGTGACGACTCACCGCGCGTGATGATTCACACGGCGGGCGGCGGCCGACCGGGTGATCCCGGGTAGGCTTCCGCCCGCCATGAGACCCCAGCCCCAATGGGCGGCATTGGACGTCTACGCGTCCAACACCGACCTCTACGCCGATCCCCGACTGGTGGAACGGGTGGACTACCGGCGCCGTTTCAAGCGGCACCGTCCCCGCACGCAGTCGGTCGTCCTCGCCCCGCACGGCGGCGGCATCGAGGTCGGCACGTCCGAGCTGTGCCTCGCGATCGCCGGCTACCACCCCTCGACGCGGGTGCCCATCGGGCAGACCCACGACTACTGGATGTTCGAGGGCCTGCGCTCGGTCGCCAACGACGAGCTGCACGTGACCTCGTCGCACTGCGACGACCGGGTGGCGCGCACGCTGGTGTCGGGTGCGGCGCACGCACTGGGCCTGCACGGGTGCACCGCGGCGGCGGCGGGCCTGGAGGACCACGACCGGGCGGTGCTGGTCGGCGGCCGCGACGCCCTGCTGCGCGCGGAGCTGCTGACCCGGTTGCGCCGCGCCGGGTTCCACACGGTCGACGCCGCCGACCACCCGATCCTCGGTGGCGGCGACCGGGCGAACATCGCCAACCGCACCCGGTCGCGCCGGGGCGGGCAGCTGGAGCTCACCACTCCCCTGCGCGGCGCCATGTTCGCCGAGAACTCCCGCTCCGACCGCCGGCACACCACGACCGAGGTGTTCTGGGACTTCGTGCACGCCTGCCGCGCGGCTCTCGCGGCCCGCGAAGCCTTGAACAACTGACCGGTGTCGGTGCCGGCCGCGGCGGGTGCCGCCTGCCGGTGGAGGCGACACGGGAGGTTCACGGCATGCGGCTCACCTCGGTCACGGTCGGCTGTGCGCGGCCGCGGGAGCTGGCGGAGTTCTACGCGCGGCTGCTGGGCGCGGACGTGGCGGAGGCGGAACCGCGGTGGGCGCTGGTGCGCACGCCGGACGGGCTTGCGGTGAACTTCGAGCTGGAGCGCGAGTTCACGCCGCCGGTGTGGCCGAGCACGCGCTCGGGGCAGAACGCGACACAGCACCTCGACATCGAGGTGGAGGACCTCAAGGCGGCCACCGGGCACGCGCCGGCGTGCGGGGCGGTGCTGGCCCCGGTGCAGCCGCAGCCCGGCGTGCGGGTGCTGTTCGACCCGGACGGGCACCCGTTCTGCCTGTTCACCTGAGCGGGCCGCCACGGCGGTGGCGGCCCGGCCCCGTGGTCGTGTCCTAGAGGTACTTCTTGAGCTCCCGCTTGGCCAGCGACATGCGGTGGACCTCGTCGGGGCCGTCGGCCAGGCGCAGCGTGCGGGTGGCCGCCCACAGCTCCGCGAGCGGGAAGTCCTGGCTGACACCACCGCCACCGTGGGCCTGGATGGCCTTGTCGATGACCCACTCGGCCATGGCAGGGACGCCGATCTTGATCGACTGGATCTCGGTGTGGGCGCCCTTGTTGCCCACGGTGTCCATGAGCCACGCGGTCTTGAGCACGAGCAGGCGGGCCTGTTCGATGCGGACGCGGGACTCGGCGATCCACTCCTGCAGCACGCCCTGGGTGGCGATGGGACGGCCGAACGCGACGCGGGACACGGCGCGGCGGCACATCAGCTCCAGGGCGCGTTCGGCCATGCCGATCAGGCGCATGCAGTGGTGGATGCGGCCGGGGCCCAGGCGGGCCTGCGCGATGGCGAAGCCCTCGCCCTCCCCCGCGATCAGGTTCGCCGCCGGCACGCGGACGTCGGTGAACTCGATCTCGGCGTGGCCGCCGTGGGCGTGGTCGCCGTAGCCGAAGACGTGCAGGGCGCGCTTGACGGTGACGCCGGGGGTGTCGCGCGGGACGAGGATCATGGCCTGCTGGCGGTGGCGTTCGGCGTCGGGGTCGGTCTTGCCCATGACGATGAAGATCGCGCAGTTGGGGTTCATCGCCCCCGACGACCACCACTTGGTGCCGTTGACGACGTAGTCGTCGCCGTCGCGTTCGATGCGGGTGGCGATGTTGGTGGCGTCGGAGGAGGCCACGTCGGGTTCGGTCATGCAGAACGCGGAGCGGATCTCGCCGTCGAGCAGCGGCTGCAGCCACTGCTTCTTCTGCTCGTCGGTGCCGAACATGGCGAGCACTTCCATGTTGCCGGTGTCCGGGGCGGCGCAGTTGAGGGCCTCGGGGGCGAGGTGGGGGCTGCGGCCGGTGATCTCGGCGAGCGGCGCGTACTGCAGGTTCGTCAGGCCGCCGCCGTGCTCGGGGTCGGGCAGGAAGAGGTTCCACAGGCCCTGGCGGCGGGCCTCGGCCTTGAGCTCCTCCAGGACCGGCTGGCGCTGCCACGGGTCCTCGGCGTCGTGCAGCTGCTGCTCCAGCACGGCCTCGGCGGGGTAGACGTGGGAGTCCATGAACGCGAGGAGCCGGGTGCGCAGTTCCTCGGTCTTGGCGTCGTAGGCGAAGTCCATGTCAGAGCTCCTTGTGGGCGGCGGCGAGTCCTTGGCGGACGAGGGGGACGGTGAAGGCGCCGAGCTTGTCGAAGCCCGCGCCGACGGTCTTGCCGCTGGCGAAGCGGAAGTGGATGCCCTCGACGATGACGGCGAGCTTGAAGTAGCCGAAGGCGATGTACCAGCCCAGGCCGGAGGTGTCGGTGCCGGTGCGGGCGGTGTAGCGGGCGACGAGCTCGTCGGCGGTGAGGAAACCCGGCAGGGACGTGACGCCACCGGTGATGGGGTCGGCGCCCTTGCCGGGGTCCGCGCCCAGGCCCGCCCAGTAGACGTAGAGCAGGCCGAGGTCGGCCAGCGGGTCGCCGAGGGTGGCCATCTCCCAGTCCAGGACGGCGCTGATGGCGAGCGGGTCGCGGGTGACCAGCGCGTTGTCGAGGCGGTAGTCGCCGTGGATGATCGTCGCGCGCCCGGAGGCGGGGACGGTGGCGGCGAGCTTGTCGCGCAGCTCGTCGATGCCGGGCAGGTCGCGGCTGCGGGAGGCGTCGAGCTGCTTGCCCCAGCGGGTGACCTGGCGGGTGAGGAACCCGTCGGGGCGGCCGAAGCCGACCAGGCCCACCGAGGCGGGGTCGACCGCGTGCAGGTCGGCGAGCACGTCGACGAGGCGCTGCGACAACGCGCGGGCGTCCTCGGGGGTCAGCCACGGGCACTGGGAGCGTTCGCGCAGGGCGGCACCGGGCATCTCGTCCATCAGGTAGAAGGGCGCGCCGATGACCGACGGGTCCTCCACGAGCCGGTGGGTGCCGGGCACGGGCACCGCGGTGCCGGCCAGGGCGGAGATGACGCGGAACTCGCGGGCCATGTCGTGGGCGGTGGCCAGCACGTGACCCAGCGGCGGGCGGCGCAGGACCCAGGTGCGGGTGCCGTCGCCGACGCGGTAGGTGAGGTTGGAACGGCCGCCGCGGAACAGCTCACCGGTGAGCGGGCCCGTGCCCAGGTGGGTGGCCAGGGCACGCAGGTCGAGGCCGGGCAACTCCGAACCGGGCAGCTCCGAGCCGGGCTGGTCCGGGGCAGGGCGGTCGGTCACGGGTTCACTCACAGGGTCACTCCGAGGGTGGCGAGGTGGGCGCGGGTGGCATCGGCGGTGGTGTGGCGGAAGGCGTGCATGCCGATCGCCTGGGCGGCCTCGACGTTGACGGGCGCGTCGTCGAAGAACACGGCACGCCCGGCGGGCACGCCGATCTGCTCCAGGGTGTGGTGGTAGATGCGCCGGTCGGGTTTGCGCAGGCCGACGCGGCCGCTGATGACGACGGTCTCGAACAGCTCGACGAGCAGGTCTGCGGGGTAGCCCTCGCCCCAGCTGTTGGACAGCAGCGCGGTGTGCAGGCCGGCGGCGCGGGCCTTGCGGACCAGCTCGACCATCGCCGGGTCGGGGGTGGCGCCGCCGAACATGCGCCGCAGCAGCCCCTTGCCGGGGATCGGGTCACCGCCGGTGGTGATGAGCTCGGCGGCCAGCAGCCGTTCGAACTCCGCCACGGTCAGCTCGCCGGTCTCCAGCAGGTGCACCGGGTTGCCGGGACGGGCCTCCCGGCCCAGCCAGTCGCGCATGATGCGGCCGTAGACGTCGCGGTCCACGGCCTCGGCGTGCATCCACTGACCGACGAACTCGGGTACGGAGACGGTCATGACCCCGCCCCAGTCGAAGACCAGCGCGTCGACCGACGGGCTGTCGGGAAGTGTCGTGTCACCCACGGACCGGAGGGTACCGACCGGTCGGTATGTCGGCAACCGGGCGATCGCCTTCGGATGACGGGGACGGCGACCTCCGGCGGTATCGGCCCCGTGGCGGCCTCGCTACGTTCGGTGGCGGACTGAGGGGGTTCCATGAGACGCAAGCCGATGAGGTCCGTGCTGACCGCGACGCTGACCGCGGTGCTCGCCACGGCGGTGGTGACGGCCCCGGCGGCCGCCGGGAACGGGGCTGGGGACGGCCGGGTGGTGCGCACCGACAAGGGCCTGGTGGCCGGGACGGTGGCCGAGGGGTACCGGACGTTCGGCGCCATCCCGTTCGCGGCGCCGCCGGTGGGCGCGAACCGGTGGCGCGACCCGCAGCCGGCCGCGGCGTGGCGCGGGGTGCGGGACGCGACGGTGCCGAGCCCGAAGTGCGCGCAGCTGCCGCAGCTGGGCCAGCCGGGCTCGCAGACCGAGGACTGCCTGTACCTCAACGTCACCGCACCCACCGGCCCGGCACGGCCGCGACCGGTGATGGTGTGGGTCCACGGCGGCGGGTTCACCGCGGGGGCGGCGTCGGACTACGACGCGCGCCGGCTCGCGACCCGCACCGGCGCGGTCGTGGTGACGGTGAACTACCGGCTCGGGGTGTTCGGGTTCTTCGGGCTGCCCGGCCTCGCCGGGTCGGGTGCGTTCGGGCTGGCCGACCAGCAGGCGGCGCTGCGGTGGGTGCAGCGCAACGCGCGGGCCTTCGGCGGCGACGCGGGCAACGTGACGGTGTTCGGCGAGTCCGCCGGCGGGCTGAGCGTGTGCGCGCTGCTGGCATCGCCGCGGGCGGCGGGGTTGTTCGACAAGGCGATCATCCAGTCCGGTCCGTGCGGGCTGACGACACCGGGCGGGCAGCCGGGGGTGTTCTCGACGCTGTGGCGTGAGCGGGCGGCGGTCGAGCAGACCGGCGCGCAGGCCGCCGCGGGGCTGGGGTGCGCGGACGTGGCGTGCCTGCGGGCGTTGCCGGTGACCGCGCTGCTCGGTGTGCACACCGCGTTCGGCACCCCCGCGCACGGCACGGCGGTGCTGCCGGTCGACCCGGTGGTGGCGCAGCGCACGGGCCGAATGCACCACGTGCCCACCCTGGTGGGCTCCACGCACGACGAGGCGACGCTGTTCGCGGCGTTGCTCTTCCCGCAGCCCATCCCGACCGCGGCCTACCGGCAGGCGCTGGCCGGGCTGTACGCGGCCGAGGACGTGGACCGGGTGCTGGCCCGCTACCCCGGCGACGGCAACGGCGACGTGCGCGACGAGCTGGCCCGGCTGATGACCGACCAGTCGTGGGCGTGCACGGTGGCCGACGCGCGCCGGGAGCTGGGCCGCCACCAGCGGGTGTCGGCCTACGAGTTCGCGGACGCGGGCGTGCCGCTGCTGTTCCCGGACCTGCCGCCGTTCCCCGGCGGGTACAGGGCCTACCACGCCTCCGAGCTGCTGATGCTGTTCGACTTCCCCGGCGTGGTGCTCACCCCGGCCCAACGCGCGGTGTCGGACTACATGATCACGGCGTGGGGCCGGTTCGCCCGCACCGGCGACCCCGGCTGGCGGGCCGCGGTGCAGTCGCTGGCTCCGGGCGCCATCGGCCCCGCCGACTTCGCCCGCGACCACCGGTGCGGGTTCTGGGCCCAGCTCTGAGACCGGGAACGGACGCGGCCCACCCCGCCCCTGCTGGTGACGCAGCGTCACCAGCAGGGGCGGGGTGGGCGGGGGCGTGCAATTTGCATGTGCCTGCGGCGGGGGTCGTCGCGTTCGGCGGCGCGGTGACGGCAGGTGGGGCAACCCGGACAGCGGATTTCGCCGGTGATCACCCGGCACGCGGCCGGGTCGGCCATCCTGTAGCCCATGCCCGGCTACCGCGATCTTGCCCGTGACGGTGAGTTCCGCGCCCTCTTCGCCGCGCACGTGGTGTCGGTGGCCGGGGACCAGTTCGCGCGGGTCGCGCTGGCGGTGCACGTCTACGACCGCACGGCGAGCGCGGGGCTGACGGCGCTGACCTACGCGTTGACGTTCCTGCCCGACCTGGTGGGCGGGCCGCTGCTGTCCGGGCTGGCCGACCGGTTCGCGCGCCGGGACGTGATGGTGGCCGCCGACCTGGTGCGGGCGGTGCTGCTGCTGGTCATGGCCGTACCGGGGCTGCCGCTGTGGGTGCTGGCGGCCGTGCTGGTGCTGGTGCAGCTCGCCGGGGCCCCGCACGGTGCGGCGCGGGCGGCGCTGCTGCCGCACGTGCTGCCCGACGAGCGCTACCCGCTGGGGATGGCGGCGCTGAGCACCGTCACCCAGGCCGCGCAGGTGCTGGGGTTCGTCGCCGGCGGCGCGCTGGTGGCGTGGTGGGGGCCCGCTCCGGTGCTGGTGGCCGACTCGGTGACCTTCGCCGTCTCCGCCCTGCTGGTCAGCGCCCACGTGCTGCGCCGCGCGGTCCCGGAGCACCCGCACGTGCGGGCCTGGTCCTCGGACCTGCTGGGCGGCGCACGGCTGGTCTGGCGGGCCCGCCGGCTGCGGGCCCTGGTCGCACTGGCCTGCGTGTCCGGGTTCTACATCGTCGCCGAGGCACTGGCCGCTCCCTACGCGGCACAGCTGGGAGCGGGCGCGTCGGCGGTGGGGCTGATCCTCGCCGCGCACGCCGCCGGTGCCGTCGCCGGCATGGCCGTGGTCGCGCGCATCCCGCACCAGCGGCAGCTCGCCGCCATGCCGTGGCTGGCGGTCGCCTCCTGCGCGGTGCTGCTGCCCGTGCTGCTGCGACCGGGACTGGGCTGGTCACTGGCGCTGATCGCACTGTCCGGGGTCGCGAGCGCCTACCAGCTGCTCGCGAACACCACGTTCGTGCGCGAGGTGCCCGACGCCGCCCGCGGGCAGGCCTTCGGGCTCGCCGTCACCGCACTGCGGGTGTCGCAGGGCGTCGGGGTCGGCCTGGCCGGGCTGCTGGCCGAACGGTGGGCGGCGCACCAGGTCATCGCCGCCGCGGGCCTCGCGGGCGTGCTCGCGGCGTGCGCGGCGGGCTGGTCGTGGCGGCAGGCGGTGGCAGCGCCTGCCCGCGGCACGCCGTGAACGAGAGAGCGGGGTGCCGGCCGTCCACACCGGCCGGCACCCCGCTCTCCCACTGCGTCCCAGGTGGTCAGACGGTCCAGTCGGTGGACGCGAAGGTCCAGTCGGTCGAGGCGAACGTCCAGTCCGTCGACGTGAACGTCCAGTCGGTGGAGGACCGGAAGGTCCAGTCCGTCGACGCGGCGAAGGTCCAGTCGGTGGACAGCGCGGTGTTCATCATGATGACCGTCTCCTTGTGGGAATGCGGGAGTTGCAAGGGGTGAATGGTGCGCGAGAACGCGAGGACTACTCAGGGTGAGGTCCCCCACATGGAGCCACGACTTGGCGTGACCCGGTGGCTACAGTGGTTGGTTCCTGATGGTTTTCGGTGGGGGTGGCAGCGTGCCTTGGCTCGACCCGCGCCGGTGGAAGCTATGGTCTCTTCCTCCTGTCGTGCTGACCTACGTCGTGACGATCTCCGTGACGGCGGCACTCGTCACGCTCGCAACCGCACGGCTTACCCCTGTCGAGGCGCGCTCGTGGACGTGGTTCGCGGCACTCGCCGTCGCCGCCCTGGTCCACCTGGAAGCGGCACGCGGCATCGAACGCATCCGCGAGATCTCCGTGGAGGGTGCCCCGCACGCGCAGATGCAGTCGGTGTGGCAGTTCGCGGGCGTGCTCGTACTCCCGATGCCACTGGTCGTCCTGCTGGTCGTGACCATCTACCTGCACGCGTGGCTGCGGGTCTACAAACGCCGGGCGGTCCTGTACCGGAAGCTGTTCTCCGCCGCCACTGTCATACTTGGATGTGCCGCAGCGCAATGGGTGCTGCACATGTTCTCGGCGTCAGCTCCGTCTGATCTGGACGGTCCACGTGGGCTGATCGCCCTCGCGGTGGCCGGGTTCCTCTACTGGTTCGTCAACTACGCCCTGGTCGTGGGCGCCATCATCATGACCAACCCGGCCAACCCGGTGAAGACCGCGCTCGGCCACGCCTCCGACGTCCTCATCGTCACCGCCTCCGTCGGCCTCGGCTCCGGCGTCGCCATCATCGCCACCGCACGACCGTGGCTCACGCCGATCCTGCTGCTCACCGTCCTGGCCCTGCACATGGGCCTGCTGCTGCCGCAGTTCCGCGTCGCCGCCCGCACCGACTCCAAGACCGGCCTGGTCGACGCCACCTTCTGGCACGACGTCGCCGAACGCGAGCTCGCCCGCGCCCGCCGCCTGACCTCCACCGTCGGCGTCCTCATCCTCGACATCGACCACTTCAAGGTCATCAACGACACCTACGGCCACCTCGCGGGCGACCGGGTCCTGCGCGCCATCGCCGACTCCGTCCGCCACGCCGTGCGCTCCTACGACCTCGTCGGCCGCTTCGGCGGCGAGGAGTTCGCCGTCCTGCTGCCCGGCGTCGGCACCGACGAGGTCCGCGCCACCGCCGAACGCATCCGCTTCGACATCGCCCGCCTCGAGGTCCCCGCCGTCGACCGCAGCGGCGAACCCCGCGTCATCACCGGCCTGACCGCCTCCGTGGGCGCGGCGGTGTTCCCCGACACCGCGACCGAGCTCAGCCCACTGCTGCTCGCCGCCGACGAAGCGCTCTACCGGGCCAAGAACTCCGGCCGCGACCGCGTGGCCACCGCACCCGCGTTCTGACCGGCCCCCAGGCGAACCCTCACGCGTCCAGGAACGCCGCGATCCGCGCCGACACCTCGTCCGGCTCCTCCACCCACGGGTAGTGCCCCACACCCTCGTGCACGGTCAGCACCGCGTCCGGGAACAGCTCCGCCAGCTCCCGGCACCGCCGCACCGGTGAGATCGGGTCCTCACCGCACGCGTACACCAGCACCGGGTGGTCGAACTCCACCAACGCCCGCCGCAGCACCCCCGGCACGAACGCGCCCTCGGCGTTGTAGCCCAGCGCCACCGGGTACTTCCACTGCCCCAGCTCCGCGGCCGCGTGCGCCCGCGCCCGCTCGTCCCACCGCGCGTACAGCAACGGGGACGCCGCCACCCGGTTCTCCACCGAGTCGTCACCGGCCGCGCTGCGCTCCAGCGCCTCCTGCGCCGCCGCGAACCACGGCTGATCGGCGCGAGCGGCGAGGAAGGTGTCCCAGTCGCTCTGCTCCGGCGACAGCCCCACCGACCGCAACGCCGGCGTGAGCAGCACCAACCGGCCCACCCGGTCCGGGAAGTCCGCCGCGTACCCCATGGCGATCCCCGCACCCGCCGAGTGCCCCAGCACGTCGACCCGCTCCAGCCCCAGGTGCCTGCGCAGCACCTCCACGTCCCGCACCAACATGTCCCGCCGGTAGGTGAACGCCTCCACCGGCTCGTCGGACTCACCGGTACCCCGGTTGTCCAGCACCACCAGCCTGCGGTGCCGCTCCAGCCCGCCCAGCGTCTCCAGGTACTCCGACGCCCTGCCGGGACCACCCGCCAGCACCAGCAGGGGAGCACCCTCCCCCACCTCCCGGTAGGCGAGCCGAGTACCGTCGAACGAGGTGAACCGTGCCATGCTGCACATCATGCCGAAGATCGCCACGACCGACCTCGTCGACCGGCCGCAGCTGCTCGAGTTCCTCCGCCCGCGCCACCACGGCGTTCTCATCACCCACCGCTCCAGCACCGGCGGCCCGCAGGTCTCCCCCGTCTCCTGCGGCGTCGACACCGGCGGCCGCATCGTCATCGCGACCTACCCGCAGCGCGCCAAGGTCCGCAACGCCCGCCGCAACCCCGCCGTCACCCTCTGCGTGCTCTCCGACGACTGGGACGGCCCCTACGTCCAGGTCGACGGCACCGCCGAGGTCCTCGACCTGCCGCACGCCCTCGACGACTTCGTCGAGTACTACCGCTGCATCGCGGGTGAGCACCCCGACTGGGACGAGTACCGCGCCGCCATGCTCCGCCAGGGCAAGGCCCTCCTCCGCGTCACCATCGACACCTGGGGCCCCATCGCCACCGGCGGCTTCCCACCCGAGCTCGACACCTGAGCACCGCGGACCGGGCTCAGACCGCCCAGGCACCGCCCCAGCCGCGGGGCCGCTCCAGCACCGCACACGCACCACCGTGCGGCCCCGAGATCGACGCGACCAGTCCGGTCGGCACGGTCGTCGGCCCCAGCAGCACCCGACCGTCCAACTCGGACACCCGCGCACACGCGTCCTCCACGCTGTCCACGGCGAAGTACGTCATCCACCCCGGCGCCCGCCCCGTCCGCAACCGGCCCGCCACCGCACGCCGATCACCCTGCCGCGCCGCCAGGAACACCGCGAAGTCCTCCGACCTCGCCTCCACGTCCCACCCCAGCGCCCCGGCCCAGAACGCGTCGTCGGGCCGCTCCACCATCAGCTCCACCCAGCAGGGCTCCCCCGCACGCGGCGCCGGCGCCCACGGACCGTGCAACACCCGGCCCACGTCCACACAGGACCCGTCCCCCAGCTCCCGCGCCCCGTCGTCACCGAACACCACGCGCCAGCCCGACTCCCCCACCGCCACCCGCGCAGCCAACCGGTCACCGACCCAGCCCGAGAACGAACCACCCGGCTCCGCGATCACCGTCCACCCCAGCACACCGGCGAAGAAGTCCACCGACACCTCGGGCTCGGCAACACCCAACTCAAGACGACGCAGACCACAAGACGACACGGGCATCCCATCAAGGCGGTGATCAGGAGCGCGCACCATCCTCTGCGCCGACCACCCGAGACGACAATGCACCATTCGGCGGCATGCGCTCCGCGTTCACCACCTCACGCAACGGCACCGGCCGGCCCAGGTGGAAACCCTGCCCCACCCGCACCCCCAACCGCCGCAACGCCTCCACCTGAGAAGGCCGCTCCACCCACTCCGCCACCGCCGACAACCCCAGCCCGTTCGCGATCTGCACGATCCCCGACACCAGCACCGCGTCCGCGTCGTTCGTCTCGATCCCCTTCACGAACTCACCGTCGATCTTGATCCCCGTGATCGGCAGGTGCTTCAGGTGCACGAACGACCCGAAACCGGAACCGAAGTCGTCCAGCGTGATCCGGCACCCGAACTGCCGCAGCCGCGTCGCCAGCGACACCGCCGCGTCCAGGTTCGTCACCGCCGCCGTCTCCGTGATCTCCAACCCCAACCGGCCCGGCGCCACCCCCGCACGCCCCAACCGGTCCAGCACGAACCCCGCGAAGTCCGGGTCCTCCAACGTCCGCCCCGACACGTTCACGTTGAACCGCAACGACGAGCTCGGCTCCGCCACCAGCGCGTCGATCGCCGTCGACAACACCCACCGGTCGACCTCCAGGATCAGGTTCGACCGCTCCGCCACCGGCAGGAAGTCCGCGGGCCCCAGGTACGGCTCCTGACCGTCCTCCAACCGCAGCAACAGCTCGTGCCCCAGCGTCTTGCCCGACTGCAGCTCCACCATCGGCATCCCGTACAACGCCAGACCCTCACCCGCGAGCGCCTGCCGCAACCGGTCCAGCACCGACACCCGCTTCACCGTGTCCGCGTAGTGGTTCGGCTCGTACACCGTCACCCGGTCCCGGCCCGCCGCCTTCGACGCGTACAACGCCAGGTCCGCGTTCGCCAGCACCAGCTCCCACGAGTCACCCGGCCCGTACTCCGCCAGCCCCGTGCTCACCGTGATCCGCGCCGGCGTCCCGATCCCCGCCAGCGGAAAACCCGCCACCGCGTCGCGCAACCCGTCCGCCACCGCACCCGCGTCCCGCGCAGAGGACCCCGGCAGCACCACCGCGAACTCGTCACCACCCAGCCGCGCGATCAACTGCTCACCCAGCCGCGACTGCAGCGCCGACGCCAGCATCCGCATCACCCGGTCACCCACCGCGTGCCCGCGCAGGTCGTTGACGTCCTTGAAGTTGTCCAGGTCCAGCACCAGCAACGCACCGGACCCGTTGTTCGCCAGCTCCTTCTCCAACGCCCGCGTCAGCGCACGCCGGTTCGGCAACCCCGTCAACGGGTCCTGCTCGGCCATCCGCACCAGCTCGTCGTGCACCCGGCTCGACTGCGTCACGTCGTGCGCCGTCCCCAACGCCCGCAACGGCGCCCCGGTCTCGTCGACCACGACCTCACCGAAGCACTCGAACACCCGCTCCGCACCGTCCGGGCGCAACATCCGGTGCGTGTAGGTGAACACCGACCCCGTCTTGAGCGCCGTGTCCAGCTTCTCCTCGATCATCGGCAGGTCGTCGGGGTGCACCAGCTGCGCGTACATCTCGAAGTCGAACGCCGTGCCCGGCGCGAACCCGAACATCTCCAGCAACGTGTCCGACCACGTCACCCGGTCCTCCGAGATCGACCACTCCCACGTGCCCATCCGGCCCAGCGCCTGCGCCCGCCGCAGCGCGTCCGCCTCCTGCGTCACCGTCAGCTCCCGGTCACGCCACGTCGACACGTCCACGACCTCGTACATCAGGTCGTCACCCAAACGGCTGCACCGCACCTCGAGCCACCGCGGCCCCGGCGCCAGCACCTCCCGCGCGGGCGACGGCCCCTCCGGCACCC
Organism: Lentzea sp. NPDC036955; assembly: GCF_055608005.1. Taxonomy (NCBI): domain Bacteria; kingdom Bacillati; phylum Actinomycetota; class Actinomycetes; order Pseudonocardiales; family Pseudonocardiaceae; genus Lentzea; species Lentzea sp. NPDC036955. The sequence goes on from NZ_JBVJRC010000002.1 coordinate 830,347, forward strand.
CCGGCAGCAACGCGGGCAACGACCGCCCGTACGCCTGCTCGACCGGCACACCCAGCACAGCGCCCAGCGCGCGGTTGCACCACAACAGGCTGCCGCGCGCATCCGTCACGGCATAGCCGACATCCGCCCGGTCGAGCACCGTGCGGCAATAGGAGGTCACGCGCGTCATGATCGTCCGATCACCGGACGTAAGCAACCCGCTACGCCGGTTGGTTCGCTGGAGTGCGAACGGCTAACGCAGCCGCTCCAACCCCTTCGCCGACTCCACCAACTCCGCCGCCAACTTGCGCAGCTCCTCGTTCTCCGCACCGTCCTGCGCCGCCGTCACCACGTCCTCCGCGGCACACCGCAGCTGGAACAGCCGGTCCTGCAAGTCTGCCAACTCCGCCGTGCTGAGCACCACGGCGTCCTCGGGGAGCCCACCGCGCTGCAACGCCGCCCGCCGCTCGTACGCCCGCTGGCGACACGGCTGAGCACAGTACCTGCGCGGCCGGCCGATCCGCCCACTCCCCGGCAACCGCCGCCCGCACCACGCGCAGTGCCTGGGCTCATCCGCCTCCATGGAGCGCTCCATGGCGCGCGACGGTAGCGGGTGAGCTGGGGTGGGCGTAAGCGACGCGCCACAAACCCCGACGTTCGTAGGGAACCGGACAGCACCGGTCGCGCGATTGGTCCCATTCCGCCACGGACCTGCTCTGCTTCTTCCTGGTTGTTTGTGGTCCTGGGGTTGGTTGGGAGCGGGACCACTTTGGAGTGTTAACTTTGGTCTGCACTGAAACCATAGAATTGAACAAGAAAGTGGTGCGCCACCCAACCGCCACCTCACGGCCGGCTTCGCCAGGCACACTCGCACCCGTGACCCACCCCTACCTCGCCGGCCCGCACCCGCGGGCCTTCGCCCACCGCGGCTGGCACCTCGACGACCTCACCGGCATGGAGAACTCGCTGAGCTCGTTCCGCCGCGCCGCCCGGGAGGGCTACCGCTACGTCGAGACCGACGTGCACGCCACCAGCGACGGCGAGGTCGTCGTCCACCACGACCACACCCTCGACCGCACCACCGACGGCGAAGGCGTGGTCTCCGCACTCCCCTGGGCCCGGGTCCGCGACGCCCGCGTCGGCGGCCGCGAACCCATCGCCCGCCTCGCCGACGTCCTGGAGGAACTGCCCGAGACGTTCTTCAACATCGACGTCAAGGCCGACAACGCCGTCGAACCCGTCGTCACGCTGCTGCGCAGGACCGGGGCGCTGCACCGGGTCTGCCTCGCGAGCTTCTCCGACCACCGCCTCGCCCGCCTGCGCCGCCTCGGCGGAGCGGGCCTGCTCACCTCCATGGGCCCCCGCTCCGCCGGCGCGCTGTGGGCAGCACGCCGCGTCCCGTTCGCCGGGCTCGCCGTCCGCGGCCAGGTCGCCCAGGTTCCCCGCAGCCAGGGCCGCCTCACCGTCGTCGACCGCCGCTTCGTCGCCGCAGCCCACAAAAGGGCCCTCGAGGTGCACGTGTGGACGATCGACGACGAGGCCGACATGCGCGCCCTGCTCGACCTCGGAGTCGACGGCCTGGTGACCGACCGGCCCGACGTCCTGCGCGACGTCCTGCGCTCACGTGGCGACTGGTAACAGGTTGGACAGTCACCGGATCGGGTGAGTCGGCGGACAAGTACAGTCCGCCGACATGAAGGTCAAGGGCGACGACCCCACTGACGCCACCACCGCCGGCCGCCGCAAGGAACAGCGCGGCTGGGTCTGGTACGACGTGGCGAACTCCGTGTTCCCCACGTCCGTGATCACCGTCTTCCTCTCGCTGTACCTCACCAGCATCGCCGAGAACGCCGCCAAGGCCGACAGCGCGCTCAACGGCGCCACCCCGTGCGCCGGCGACAACGCCTTCGACCGCTGCGACCTCACGCTGCTCGGGCTGCAGTTCCCCGCCGGGTCCCTGTGGGGCTACCTGCTCTCCGTCGCCACGGTGGTCCAGGTCCTCGTCCTGCCGGTCATGGGCGCCATCGCCGACCGCACCCAGAACAAGAAGAAGATGCTCGGCGCCTTCGCCTTCACCGGCTCGGCCGCCACCATCGCCCTCGCCACCGTCGAGGGCACCAACTGGAAGCTCGGCGTCCTCCTCTTCGTCATCGCCAACATCTGCTACGGCTCCAGCGTCGTCGTCTACTACGCGTTCCTGCCCGAGATCGCCACCCCCGACGAACGCGACGCCGTCTCCAGCCGCGGCTGGGCCTTCGGCTACCTCGGCGGCGGCGTGGCGCTCGCGGTCCAGCTGGGCATCACGCTCTCGGCCGACTCGCTGGGCATCAGCTCCGGTGACGCCGCGCGCATCGCGTTCGTCATCTCCGGCATCTGGTGGGCCGCGTTCACGATCATCCCGCTGCGCGCCCTCACCGAGCACCAGAACCCGCACGGCCGCGAACACGGCACCTCGGTCATCTCCGCCGGCTTCAAGGAGCTCGGCACGACCCTGCGCCAGGCCAAGGCCTTCCCGCTCACCCTCGCGTTCCTGGGCACCTACCTGATCTACACCGACGGCATCGCCACCGTCGCGAACGTCTCCGCGCAGTACGGCAGCGTCGAGCTCAAGTTCGAGCAGCAGACGCTGATCACCGTGATCCTGATCGTCCAGTTCGTCGCCTTCCTCGGCGGCGTGCTGCACGGCTTCGTCGCCAAGCGCGTCGGCGCGAAGAAGACGATCCTCGGCTCGTTGCTCGTGTGGATCGTCGTCATCACCGCGGCGTTCTTCGTGCAGGCCGGTGACGAGATGCAGTTCTACCTCGTCGCCGCCGGCATCGGCATCGTCCTGGGCGGCACGAACGCGTTGTCGCGCAGCCTGTTCAGCCAGATGGTCCCGCCAGGACGCGAGGCGCAGTACTTCTCGCTCTACGAGGTCGGCGAGCGCTCCACCAGCTGGCTCGGCCCGCTGGTGTTCGCGGGCGTCGGCCAGGCCACCGGCAGCCTGCGGCCCGCGATCCTCGCGCTGATCATCTTCTTCGTCGCCGGCTTCGTCCTGCTGATCTTCGTGCCGGTCCGCAGGGCCATCAAGGCCGTCGGCAACCCCGAACCCACCCTCGTCTGACCCGCTCAGGGGCGCTGACCGCGGTCAGCGCCCCTTCCCCGTCACGACAACGCCACCCGCGCCCGCCGCACCGGCGCGACCACGCTCCCCACCAACGGCACGGCCAGCGCGCACACCACCCAGGTCACCTCGCCGGCCAGCAGCACCGCGACCGGCACCAGCAGCAACGCCGCGAAGACCGACAGCGCCCTCCCCAGCACCACATCCCCGCGCACGTAGGCGACCACGCGCACCGCGACCGCCAGCAGCGCCACGACCACCAGCCCGACTCCCGGCGCGAGCCCGGCACCCAGCCCCAGCACCAGCGCTCCCCCACCCCACCACGCCGGCCTGCGCACGGGCGGCGTCGGTGCCTCCCGGTGGAAACCCAGGCACAGACACGCGAACAACACCAGCGACGGCACCTGGAACGCCAGCGAGAACAGCACCGGCCCCGGTTCCGACAACGCCACCACGACCGGCACCACCGCAAGCGCGGCCACCGCCTTCGCCACCGTGCGCCTGCCCGCCAGCAGCGCCGCGAACGCCACGACCGGCGCGAGCTCGAACCACCGCACGGACGCGGCCGGCGGCACCCACGGTGAACCGCCGCGGGTCAGCACCAGGTGCAGGGCGGCGGCACCGGCGTAGAACACGCCCAGCAGCAGCCCCAGCACCCCCAGGGCGCGCACGACCTCACCGCGCCACCGCGCCCGGTCCGGCACGTGCACCAGCGCCGCGCCGGCGGCCAGGTGGGTGCGCACCCCCAGGCCCAGCGTCGCCCACGTCTCCCCCCAGCCCGGCCAGCTGTGCTCCAGGTCCAGCTCGTCGGTCCGCTCGGCGAGGAAGATGCTGACCATCTCCTCCTCGCGGTCACGCCGGTACCAGCCCGGCAGGACCTTCAGCAGCCGCCGGTAGCGGCGCTCCAGGTTGCTCATGCCTCGATCCCCCTCCCCCGCAGCACCGCCGCCGCCGCGCGCACGTTCGCGCTGAGCCTGGCGACCTCCGCCTGCAACGCCCGCACCCCCGAGTCGGTGAGCCGGTAGTAGCGCCGCAGGCGGCCCTGGTGAACCTCCTCGCGGTCGCGCTCGGCCAGGCCGTCGGCCACCAACCGGTCCAGCACCCCGTACAGCGTGCCGACGCGCAGCACGGTCCGGCCCTGCGACAACTGCTCCACCGCCTGCACGATCGCGTACCCGTGCAGCGGCTCCTCGGCCAGTGCGGTGAGCACCAGGAACGCCTGCTCGGACATGATCCGACCACTCATGTGCCTGAATATATCGTGACGCGAGCTATATCGGGAAGCCGGACATCGGCGAAGTACTTATTTCAGTCAACACTGAAACCATGGAGACTCTGAAAACAATTGTTCCGATCCCATGGCGCAGCGAACCGACCTGGTACCGGCGGTGGAGGTGTATTCAAACGTGATGTTTCGGCCCCCGGCGCACCGGCTATCTCCAGCCCACCGGGGCCGGCGAGCACAACAGGAGGAGCACGATGGACAACGACACAGCGCGGGGACGCCGCGGTGCCGGTCGGCGTTGATCAGCCGATTCCTGTTGATCACCGGCCAGGCACTAGGGTGACCCGCCGTGGACGCCCTACCCGATCCGACAGACGCCCTGTCCGCCGTGCCCGTAGCGGGTTCGCGGCGGACCACCCCGGTGGTGGGGCACCTGAAGTTCTTCTTCGGCCCGATGGACTGCGGCAAGTCCACGCTCGCCCTGCAGATCGACCACAACAACTCGCGGCAGGGCCGGCGCGGTCTGCTGCTGGTGCGGCACGACCGGTCGGGGCGTCCGCAGATCTCCAGCCGCATCGGCATCACCAGGGAGGCCGCGGAGATCCGCGACGACGATCTCCGCCGGCTGGTGCGCGCCGAGTGGGCGCAGGGCCGCCGGGTGGACTACCTGATCGTGGACGAGGCGCAGTTCCTCACCCCCGTCCAGGTGGAGCAGCTGGCCGAGCTCGCGGACGACGTCCAGGTCGACGTCTACTGCTTCGGGCTCGCCACCGACTTCCGCGGGGAGATGTTCCCGGGCTCGCAGCGGCTGTTCGAGCTCGCGGACGAGCTGAAGGCGATCCAGGTCGAGGTCCTGTGCTGGTGCGGGGTGCCGGGACGGTTCAACGCGCGGGTGCGGGCCGGACGGGTGATCCGGGCCGGGGACACGGTTCTGGTGGCCGACACGGTGCCGGACACGGAACAGCACCGATCGGGTACGGACAGCAACTGTGTAACCGATACCACGGAAACTACTGTCCGCTACCAGGTCCTCTGTCGGCGTCACTTCCGGCTAGGTGATCTGGGTCCTGACGTCGCACAAAGTGGTCAACTCCGGTTGGCGTGATCGACTTCCCAGCGGCCTGCTAGGCCATTAGAGTGACGCATAAGCCCAGTAGCTTGATAACGCGTCACGATCCTTGAGCGATCGCATCCATTAGTAGGAAGCCTTCGTTGACGAGTGAACGACGTCACTGTGGGCAACCATGAGAGCGAACCGGAAACAAACGGAGCAATCCGGGCGTTGCACACGGTGAGCAAGAAGCCTGGGCCCCGGCCCTGAGCCGAGCGAAAGGACACCGCCATGGCCGACCGCGTTTTGCGTGGAAGCCGGCTCGGAGCAGTCAGCTACGAGACCGACCGCAACCACGATCTCGCTCCGCGCCGGGCAGCGCGGTACGCCTGCCCCAAGGGACACGACTTCGAGGTCCCGTTCTCCGACGACGCCGAGCTGCCTCCGACGTGGGAGTGCCGTCTGCACGGCACCGAGTCGAAGATCATCGACGGTGTCGAGCCGGAGGTGAAGAAGGTCAAGCCGCCGCGCACGCACTGGGACATGCTCCTGGAGCGCCGGTCGATCCCCGAGCTCGAGGAGCTGCTCGACGAGCGCCTCGAAGAGCTGCGCGGACGCCGCACCCGCACGGCCTGATCCGAGCACAGACGCTCAAGCCGTCCCGGTCGCCTTCCGGGGCGGCTTTTTGCGTGCCCGGAAAGCCGCACGCGGCGCACCGGGTGCGGCCTAGGATCTTGATCATGTGGCCACGCCTGGACGGACTGCGCACGCTCGAGCTCGGCCTGCCCGGTGAGCACCGCGACCGGCTCACCGCCCTGGTGCTCGCCGGGACGAAGCAGGCCACCGCCGGTCTGCTGGCCGGCTACACCGGTGAGGGTGAGCTGCCCGAGCACGTCGGTGAGCGGCTGGTGCTCGTGGACAGCGCCGGTGACCGGCTCGCGGTGGTCGAGGTGACGGCCGTGCTCGTGACGCCGTTCGACCTGGTCGGCTGGGAGCTCGCCGAGGCGGAGGGCGAGGGGTTCACCTCGGTGGAGCACTGGCGGGAGGTGCACGCCGGGTTCTGGGCGGAGCACGGCGGTGGCCGGCCCAGCGGACGGGCACCTGTCGTGTGCGTGTGGTTCCGGCTGATCAACGGGTGACAAGCGCGGTGCGGCGGGCATCCTGTGCGCATGACGACCACGCACGTGCGGCTGCCCTCCGGTGAGTCCATCCCCTCCCTCGGCCTGGGCACGTGGCACCTGGGTGAGTCGCGGGCAGCGCGCGCGGACGAGGTGACCGCGCTGCGGCTGGGCCTCGACCTGGGCATGACGCTGGTCGACACCGCCGAGATGTACGCCGACGGCGGCGCCGAGGAGGTCGTGCGCGAGGCCGTCGAGGGGCGGCGGGACGAGGTGTTCCTCGTGTCGAAGGTGCTCCCCCGCAACGCCAGCGCGGCGGGCACCGTGCGGGCGTGCGAGGCGAGCCTGCGGCGGCTCGGCACCGACCGGATCGACCTGTACCTGCTGCACTGGCGGGGGCGGGTGCCGTTCGAGCAGACCCTCGACGGGTTCGCCGCGCTCGTCGAGGCGGGCAAGATCCGGCACTGGGGCGTCAGCAACTTCGACGTGGCCGACATGAGCGAGCTGACGGCGTTGTCCGGGTTCTGCCAGACCGACCAGATCCTCTACAACCTCAGCCGCCGCGGGCCGGAGCACGACCTGCTGCCGTGGTTGGCGGAGCGGTCCATCCCGGTCATGGCCTACTCCCCCGTCGAGCAGGGCCGGTTGCTGCGTTCACCGGTGCTGGCGGAGGTCGCCCGCCGCCACGACGCCTCCCCCGCGCAGGTCGCGCTGGCGTGGGTGCTGCGCCGGCCCGGTGTCACCGCCATCCCCAAGTCCAGCTCCCCGGAGCACGTGCGGGAGAACGCCGCGGCCGTGGACCTCGCCCTCACCGTCCAAGACCTGTCCGACCTCGACACGGCCTTCCCTCCCCCGGACGGCCCCGAACCCCTGGACGTCCTCTGACCGCTCCCCCCGCATCTGCAAGTACCACCAACTCGACATCAACAGGCTCGTAACCACCGCCAACAGCACCTCCGGCCCCTGCGGGTGGCGAACAGGTTGGTGGTACTTGCAGATGCTCAGGCCGGGGTGCGGACGTGGAGGGTCACGCGGTCTCCCGCGAGCTCGAAGCGGACGTGGGAGAGGTCGGGCACGACGATGTCGGCGTCCAGGTCGGTGCCGACGCCCAGCGTGGTGCAGCCTGCGGCACGACCGGAGGCGAGACCCGAGGCGGTGTCCTCCACGGCCAGGCAGCGGCGCGGGTCGACGTGGAGCTGTTCGGCAGCCTTGAGGTACGGGACGGGTTCGGGTTTGCCGCGGTCGACGTCGTCGGCGGTCACCAGCACGTCGGTCACGGGTAACCCGGCGGCGGTCGTGCGGGCGTCGGTCACGTCACGGGTGCAGGAGGTGACGATGGCCTTGCGGTCGCCGACGGCGGTGGTCGCGTCGAGCGCGCCGGGCAGCACGACGACGCCGTCGAGGTCGTGGGTGGCGATGTGCGAGTAGTGGGCGAGGCCCGACTCGTGCCGGTCCGGTGGCAGCAGGGCGGCGACGATGTCCTTGGCGGGCTTGCCTTCCGTGCCGGCGAGGCGGGCCGGGTCGACGCCTTCCTCCTCGGCCCAGCGGTGCCACGCCCTGCGCACGGCGGCGGTGGAGTCGATCAGGGTGCCGTCCATGTCGAACAGGACGGCGTCGAATTCGAGTCCCATGGTCATCCCTTCGATCCGGTGGTGCAGGGGTCACGGCGGTCACGACCGGCTGGCCTCACCGCGGTGCTGTTACTTCGCTGTGGTGTCCGCGAGCTCGCGGCGCGCGACCTGGCGGACGAGCAGCACGACGAAGCCCAGTGCCACGAGGCTGAGTGCCGCGCCGAGCACGGCCACGCCGGGCAGGCCGAACTGGTCGAGTGCGATGCCGCCGAAGCCGGCGCCCGCGACGATGCCGATGTTGAACGCCGAGACGGCGAACGAGACCGCGAGCTCGCCGCCCTCCCCCGCCGCCTGGAACAGCGCGGCCTGCACCGCCGGGACGAACGACCAGGCGGCCAGCTGCCACACCACGACGAGCGCGATGGTCTGGAGGGCACTGGTGGACATCGGCAGCACGGCGAGCAGGGCCACGGAGGTGATGGCGGAGGTGATGAGCAGCGTCTTGCGGGAGTCGGTGTCGGCTCCCTTGCCGCCGATGACGTTGCCGACCACGGCGCAGACACCGGCGATGACGAGCACGACGATGACCATCGTGCTGTCGAGGCCTGCGCGCTGTTCCAGCAGTGGCACGAGGTAGGTGTAGACGGTGAACGAGGCACCCCAGAACAGGGTGATCGCGGCGAGGCCGATGAGCACGGGCGCGGTGCGGATGGCGCGCAGGCGGACCTTGAGCGGCGGGCCGTCGTCGGCACCGGTGGGCGGCAGTGCGATGGCGATGAACGCCAGTGACAGCAACGCCATGCCGCCGATGACGAGCATCGGGACCCGCCAGCCCATCTGGTGGCCGAGCAGGGTGCTGATGGGCACGCCCAGCGCGGTGGCGGTGTTGACGCCGGCCTGGATCGTGGCGATCTTCGAGGCGCGCTTCTCCTCCCCGCCCAGGCGGGCGGCGGCACCGATGGCGGTGGCCAGGTAGAGGCCCATCATGGCGCCGGAGAGGATGCGCGAGCCCAGCAGGACCGCGTAGTTGGGTGCGAGCCCGGCGGTGAGGTGCCCGACGGCGAACACGATGAGCGCGCCGAACAGGACCTTGCGCCGGTCCATCCGGTGGCAGGCGGCGGCGAGCACCGGGGCGCTGATGGCGAACGCGACGGCGTTGAGCGTCACCAGCTGGCCCGCGGCCGCCTCCGACACGTTCAGGTCACGCGCGATCTGGGGCAGCAGTCCGACGACGGCGAATTCGGTGCACGCCACCGCGAACGCGCCGCTGAACAAAGCCCATATCCAAATCCTCTTCACTGCCCCCTCCAGGCGTGCGCGTCGACAACGCAATTGCGCAGAGGGTTCTCAGCTCGCTTCACGGCTAAGCAAATTTCCCCGTGACGGACTACGGGGTCCCGCAGGCATTCGGCGCGGGTCCGGTGGATCTGCGCGTATTTTCGCACGTAGGACCAACCAAAGTCGTCACGGGATCAGCTCAGCCACGGATGTCCGATTAGCACCTGGATGGGCGGTTCAAGCGGGTGAGCGAGTGGGTACGTGCAGTAGTACCGCGGCGCCTGAGGGTGACGACGCGCCACGTCCGCCGACGGGGAGGACCTCTGTGCTCAAGGACGTCGAGCAGCCCGCCACAGCACCGTCCACACAGCGAACACCGGGAGCACAGCGAACACCGGGAGCACCGCGAACACCCGGCAGCCCCGAGCTCGTCACCGCTGCCCTCGCCGCACTCGAACGCGGCGAGGGCAGCGTGCTCGTTGCCGAGCAGCACGGCGTGCTGGGGCGCAGAGCGCTGGTCGGGCACGCGCGGGCCGAGGCCGCGCGCAGGGGCACGAGAGTGGTGCACGGGCGCGCGACCCACGTCGACCGGGTGGCACCGCTGTCCACGCTCAGAGCGGCGCTCAGCGCCGGGGTGCCCGACGCCCACCGCGACTTCGACGTCGACCACCTGACCGCGTTGCGGCAGGTCAGAGCACAGTTGGTGGGGCTGGCCGGTGACGGTGGCGTGCTGGTGTGCCTGGACGACTTCCACCACGCCGACGACGCGACGGCGCTGGCGCTGCGGGTGCTGATCCCCGGTCTGGCGACCACCCCGGTGCTGTGGCTGCTCTCGCTGCGCCCGGCGCAGGCCTCCCCCGCCGTGCGCGGGGTCGTCGACGTGCTCCTGGACGCCGGTGCGCGGCTGCTGCCCGCGCGGTGGCCGACCGGGGACGACGCGCGGCGCCTGTGCGCACAGGTGCTCGGCGCCGAGCCCGACCCGGCAGTGGTCGCGATCGCGACGGACGTCGACGGTGACGCGGAACGGGTCCTGCGCGCGTTGCACGAGGCCGGGCACATCCAGGTCGGCGGTGGTACGGCGGTGCTCGCCGCCGACGCCGACCGGCAGCCGCTGCCGTCCTGGCTGGTCGCGGACGTCCGCGCCGCCCTGGGTGACCTGGCCGCGACACCCACCGCCGTGCTGCACGCCGGTGCGGTGCTGGGCAGGGCGTTCACCGTGCACGAGGCGGCCGCGTTGTTGCGCAAGCCGGTGCCCGAGCTGCTGCAGGCCGCCGCGCAGCTGGTCGAGGCCGGGGTGCTGGCACCGGATACCGGAGGCCTGGCCTTCCGCAGCGAGCTGGTGCGCCGGGTGGTGTACGCGGGGCTGGCCGAGCCGGTGCGGGTCGCGCTGCACCGCGAGGCCGCCGACGTCGTCGCCGCGGAGGGCGGTGCGCCGGCGGAGGTCGTGCGCCACCTCGAACGCGGTGGCCGCCGGGGTTCGCCCGCGGTGGTCGAGGCGCTGCGCAAGGCCGTGCGGGAACGCACCGGTGGCCCGGTCGAGGCCGCTGAGCTGGCGGTGAAGCTGCTGGACGTGGTCGGTGACGACCACCCCGGCGGTGACGAGCTGGTGGTGGAGGCGGTGCGGCTGCTCGCGCTGGCCGGGCGCACGGGTGAGGCCTGGGACCTGGCGGTGCGGGCGCTGAGCCGGGTGCCCGGCCCCGCCACGCAGACGCGGCTGGTCTGCGCGCTGGGCGAGCTGGCCGACGGCCGCGACCCCGGTCACGACCACGTGGTCGTGGAGTACGCGCGGCGTGCGCTGGCCCGGCCGGACCTCGACGACCAGCACCGGGCCGACCTCGCGGCGGTGCAGGCCTACCGGCTCGCGGCCGCCGGGCACACCGACGCTGCGGAGAGCGCCGCGGCACGGGCGCGGGCAGCCGGTGGTGAGGCGGTGGTGTTCGGGTCCGCGGCACGGGCGCAGGTCGCGTTGCGCCGCGGAGAGCTGAGCCGGTCGCTGGAGCTGGCCAGGGCCGCCGTGCGGGAGGCCGACCGGACCGGGCCGTTCCCGCGCAGGCACCACTCCCGGTTGTGGCTGTGCGCGCCGCTGGTGGCGCTGGACCGGTTCGACGAGGTGCACTCGACGCTGACCGTGGTGGCCGGTGAGTCGGCCCAGCTGGGGACGGCGTGGCCGATGCCGCGCTGGCAGTACCACCGGGCCAGGGCGCACCTGGCCAGCGGCCGGCTGCGCACCGCGGAGTCCGATGCCGAGCTGGCGGTGCGCAGCGCCAGGGACCGGCCGTTCACGCCGCTGCTGGGGCGGGCGTTGCTGCTGCTCGCGGAGATCCGCACGGGGCTGGGTGACCTGGGGGCGGCCGAGGCGAACCTGCGGGAGGCCGAGCAGGTCGGCGGCCGCGGTGCCGGGGCGGCCCGGCTGGCGTGGCGGCGGGTGCTGTGGCTGTGCGCGGCTGACCGGCACGACGAGGCGGCCGAGGTCGCCGAGGGGCTGCTCAGCGGCGCGGACCTGCTGGCGATCACGGCCACCGCGCCGTCACCGGTCGCACCGGTGCTGGTAGGGCTGGCCCGCCGGCGCGCCGACGAGCACCGCGTCAACCAGGTCGTGCGGGTCGCGCAGCAGCTCAGCGAGCTCAACCCCGGTGTGCTGGGCGTGGCCGCCGCGGCCGCGCACGCCACGGGCCTGCGCGACGGTGACCCGGACGCGGTGGTCCGCGCCGCGGAGCTGAACCGGCTGAGCGACCGGCGGGCGGCCGCCGCGGCCGCACTGGCCGACGCGGGCAGGCTGGCCCGTGCCCACGACGACCCCGACCGGGCCCGTGAGCTGCTGGAGCAGGCACGGCAGACGTGGGCGGCGTGCGGTGTCCCGCTGGCCCCCGGCCGCACCGGCAGCTACCTCGCCGACGGCCCCCGGCAGACCCGCCCGCCGCGGGAGGCGGTGCCGGAGCCGTCGCTGGAGCTGTGGGCGAGCCTCACCGAGACCGAGGTGAGGGTGGCCCGGCTGGTCGCCCAGGGCCTGACGAACAAGGCGATCGCCACCCGGCTGACCCTCTCCCCCAACACCATCGGCACGCACGTGCGCAACGCGTTCACGAAGCTGCAGGTCACCAACCGGGTCGAGCTGGCGCTGCAGGTCATCGCCCACGACCGCGACCGCGCACCCCGCCGCACCCCCTGACCGACCCCCGCCCCCGTCCCCCGACCTCCGAACGCCCGCCGGTGCCACCGGCGGGCGTTCTTTTTCTTTCACCGCCATCTGGCCTCACTCATTCACGTGAGAAGCGCCGCACGCATTCGGCATTCGCCGCGCGCAGGTTCATGGATTTGAGCGAGCTTCACGGACCCCCGCCACGGGGAACTTCTAATTCGCGACGAGTTCGAGCCCACCACGAGTGGCGCTGCTCGGACCGGTTCTGAGCGAATTCGACTTCCCTTCTGGACTTATTCCGGACGGAGTGGCATGCAGATCAGCATCCAGAAGTACGGGGGCAGCTCGCTGGCCGACGACGCCCAGGTGGCGGCGGTGGCGCGGCGGGTGGCGCAGACCCACCGGGCCGGCGCCGAGGTGGTCGTCGTGGTGTCCGCACGGGGTGCCACGACCGATGAGCTGGTCCGGGCGGCCACGGCGGTCAGCACGTCACCGGACCCGAGGGAGACCGACAAGCTGCTCGCCACCGGTGAGCTGGCCTCCGCGGCGTTGCTCGCCATCGCGTTGCGCGAGCTGGACGTGCCGGCGGTGTCGCTGTCCGGGCCGGAGGCCGGCCTCAAGGCGGTGGGCCCGCCCGGTGCCGGGGTGATCGCCTCGATCGACACCGGCACGGTGCGGCAGTGGCTAGACCGCGGCCACGTCGTGGTCGTGGCCGGTTTCCAGGCCCTCGACGAGGAGGGCGCGGTGGTCACGCTGGGCCGCGGCGGGTCGGACACCTCGGCGGTCGCGCTGGCCGTCGCCCACGGCGCGCCGGTGTGCGAGATCTACACCGACGTCCTCGGAGTCGCCAGCGCCGATCCCAGGGTGGTGCCCGGTGCCGGGCTGTTGCAGCGGCTGCCGGCCGCGGTGATGGCCGAGATGGCGTTCTCCGGCGCACGGGTGCTGCACCCGCGGTCGGTCGAGCTGGCCGCGGCGCACGGCGTGGACATCGTGGTGCGCGACTCGGCCGGGCTCGGCGAGGGAAGCACGATCTTCGGAGGGAGAGCGGCGATGCTCGACTCGGACGTCCTGGAAGGACGCGCCGGTGTGGTGGCGGTGACCCACGACGACAAGGTCACCCAGGTCGTGGTCGAGGCAGGGCGGGACCCGGCTGACGGCGGTGCGCGCGTGCTGGAAGCGGTGGCGCGCCTGGGAATCGCGGTCGACTCGGTGCAGTGGCTGTCGCACCGCGGCGCTCCGCTGCGGATGCGGTTCTGCGTCACCGACACCGCCGCGGACGACGCGGCCGGCGCGGTGCGCGGTGAGCTGCCCGACGACGACTGCGCGGTCACCCTGCGCCAGGACCTCGGCCGGGTCTGCGCCGTCGGCACCGGCCTGCTCAGCCGGCCCGGCCTCACCGCGCTGGGCCTCAACGCCCTGACAACAGCGGGCATCCCGGCCGAATGCGTGTCGTGCAGCCAGGAACGCACGACGTTCCTGGTGGCCCGCGACCGCGTGCACGACGCCGTGCGGACGCTGCACGAGCGCTTCGGGCTGCACGACCCCGACAGCGCACTGCCCGCCTGACCCCACCACTGTGCGAAAGGAGCCAGTTCCGGTGAACCAGCCGCAATCCTTCGGCGCGAAGCTGCGCCTGAACCGCATCGACCGCAACGGCGACGGGCGGTTGCTGGTCGTCCCGCTCGACCACTCCGTCGCCGACGGACCGGTGACCCCCGACGACTCCCTGGGCGACCTGATCGGCCAGCTCGTCGCCGCCAAGGTCGACGCGGTGGTGCTGCACAAGGGCACCGTCCGCCACCTCGACCCGAAGCTGTTCGTCGACACCTCCCTGATCGTGCACCTGAGCGCGAGCACCGCACACGCCCCCGACCCGGACGCCAAGTACCTCGTCACCAGCGTGGAGGCCGCGTTGCGGCTGGGCGCGGACGCGGTGAGCGTGCACGTGAACATGGGCTCGCAGCAGGAGGCCGAGCAGATCGCCGACCTCGCCCGCACCGCGGAGGAGACCGACCGCTGGGGTGTGCCGCTGCTGGCCATGATGTACGCCCGCGGCCCGCAGATCGACGACGGCACCGACACCGAGCTGGTGCGGCACTCCGCCACGCTCGCGGCGGACCTGGGCGCGGACCTGGTGAAGGTCACCTACCCCGGCACGGCGGACGCGTTGTCGGACGTGGTGCGCGCCTGCCCGATCCCCGTGCTGGTCGCGGGCGGGGCACCGGTGGACGACCGGCGGGAGCTGCTGCAGCGCGTCGCCGCCACCATGCGGGCGGGAGCGGCCGGGCTCGCCATGGGCCGCAACATCTTCCAGCACCCCACTCCCGGCCGGTTGGCCAGGGACATCGGTGACGTCGTGCACGGCCGCATGGCGATCGCGGCCTGAACCGGGGAGGAAAGGCACTCATGACTGCTCAGATCAAGCAGATGCGGCAGCTGCTGGCCGACCCGGCGATGACCGAGAGCTCGCCCGGCTCGGAGTTCGCACAGGCCGCGGCGTTCGGCAACCGCGCGGAGGACGTGACCGTCACCTACCGCGGCTACCTGCCCACGGCGTTCCCGCTGTTCGCCGAACGACCGCGGTTCACCGTGCGGCAGCTGATGAAGATGGCGACGGTCCGCGATGGCGACACGCCGTTCGTGCGGGAACCGCAGCCGGAGTCCGACCGCGGGCAACGCTCGGGCGTCACGTTCGACACGACCCCGGAGGCGGGGTTCCAGCCGCTGCTGGACGCGGCGAAGCTCACCGACATCGGGGTGTCGCTGCCGGTGCCCGCCGGCCTGCTGGAGCACCCGCGGCTGCTGGCGGCGTTCATCGACTTCCGGCTGATCGTGCGGTTCGGCACCACGGAGAACCAGGTGCTGCTGCGCGGCAGCGACGACGGCGCGGTGCCCGGTCTGCTGGAGCTGCCGGAGGCCCGCCGCATGACCGTCGACTGCCGGCCGGTGGACCTGCTCACCAGGGCGGCGGCACTGGTCGAGGAAACCGGTGGGTCGTGCGACGGGATCGTGGCGCACAACGCCGTGTACTGGCAGGCCGTGGAGTCCGGGCTGCTGGGCCGGCTCGCCGAGGCGGGCGTGCGGATCGCGCGGACCAGGATGATCCCGGAGCACCAGGTGCTGCTCGGTGACTTCCGCGCCGCCACCACGTTCCTGGACCCCGGCATCTCGCACCTGACGCTGCGCCGCGGTGCCGCCCCGGACGGCGGTGACCTGCTGGAGGCGGGCAGCCGCATGGGTCTCGCGGTGCACCTGCCGCAGCACTTCGTGCTCGTGGAGCAGGAGGGTGCGCGCTGATGCGGGTCCTCTACGTCACCGGCATGATGCGCTGCGGCAGCACGATGATCGGCAACGTCCTCAACGAGACCCCGCACGCGGTCCACGTGGGCGAGCTGCACTACCTGTGGCGCAACGGCATCCTCACGCGGGGCACGAACTCCAGCTGCGGCTGCGGTGAACCGCTGACCGGCTGCCCGGTGTGGTCGCAGGTGCTGGCCGAGGAGGTGGCCGCCGACCGGCACGTCGCCGAGGCGGTCGAGGCCGTGCAGGCCACCCGGTTGCGCGCCCGCCACACCCCGCTGCGCCTGGCGGAGTCGCTCGGCCCGCTGCGCACACCCCCGGACGTGCGGTGGGTGACCGGGGTGACCACCGAGCTCTACCGCGCCGCCGCACGCGCCGCCGGTGCCGAGGTGGTCGTGGACAGCTCGAAGTACCCCGCGGAGGCCGCGGCGCTGCTGGGCCGTGACGACCTGGACGTGCGGGTGCTGCACGTGGTCCGCGACGCACGGGCCACCGCGCACTCCTACCGCAAGGACAAGAGCTACGTGACGCGCATGAGCGCGGCCCGCAGCACCGGTTACTGGAGCGCGGTCAACGCCGCCTCCGACCTGCTGGCGCTGGCCGGCCACGACCGGTACCTGCGGGTGCGTCACGAGGACTTCTCCGCACGCCCGGACGAGGTGATCGGTGAGGTGATGGCGTTCGCGGGCATCCCGGGCAGCGTCCCGGTGACCGCGGGCGGCACGGTCGAGCTGGGCGTGAACCACACGGTGACCGGCAACCCGGACCGCTTCCACCACGGTCAGGTGCTGATCAAGGCCGACGGCCGGTGGCGCACCGACCTGCCGTGGAAGCCCAGGGCGTTCACCACGGCCGCCGCGGCACCGCAGCTGGTGCGCTACGGCTACCCGGTGCGCGCGGGCAGGGAGGGCTGATGGACCTCGGACTGGACGGCAAGGTCGCCCTCGTGGCGTGCGCCAGCAGCGGCCTCGGGCTCGGTGTGGCCCGCGCCCTGGTGACCGAGGGCGCGGACGTGTCGATCTGCGGCCGCGACCGCGACCGGCTCACCGAGGCGCGCGGCAAGCTGGAGGCGCTGGGCGGTGGCCGGGTGCACGCCCAGATCGCCGACGTCGGCATCGACGGCGCGGTGCAGCGCTGGGTGGACAGCGCCGTGGCCGAGTTCGGCGGGATCGACGTCGTGGTCAGCCACACCGGCGGGGTCGTGCAGGGCCCGGTCGCCGACTTCGGGCCCGAGGACTACCGCCGGGCCGTCGACACCGCGCTCATCCCCCACGTGGCGCTGGTGAAGGCCGCGACACCGCACCTGCGCCGCGACGGGCGGGTGTTGATGATCACCTCGGAGGCGGTGCGCCAGCCGATGCCGCACAACGTGCTGTCCGGGGTGGCCCGGCAGGGGGTGCTGTCCTACGCCCGCAACCTCGTGCACGCCTTCGGCGACAGCGGTGTGACGGTCAACGTCCTCGCACCCGGCTACCACGACACCCCGGCGCTGCGCGGACCGTCCGGTGAGGACACCTCCGCCGCGGCCGCCGAGGTACCGCTGCGCCGCGTCGGCGACCCGGACGACTTCGGTGCGCTGGCCGCGTTCCTCGCCTCCCGGCAGGCCGCCTTCGTCACGGGCGCGCTGCTGCTGGTCGACGGCGGCAACACGCGCGCGCCGGTGTGACCACGACCCCGCGACAGGAGTGAGAACGATGGACCTGGCCGAGACCTACCGCGCCAACGGGTGGTGGCGCACCGACGAGACGCTCGTCGACGACCTGCGCCGGGCGGCGCGGGAGCACCCCGACCGGCGCGCGGTCGTCGTGTGGCACACCGACGGCCGCGACACCGAGACGCTGACCTACGCCGAACTGGAACGCCGAGTCGAGCGGATCGCGGCGGGACTGGCCGGCCTCGGCGTCGAACGCGGTGACGTGGTGACGCTGCAGCTGCCGAACTCCTGGCAGCTGCTCGCGACAACGCTGGCGTGCGCCCGCATCGGCGCGGTCGCCGGACCGGTGCTGCCGATCATGCGCCGCCGCGAGCTGGCGTTCATGACGACCCTGACGAAGAGCCCGGTCTACATCGGACCGGTCGAGCACCGCGGTTTCTCGCACGCCCGTCTCAGCGAGGAGGTCGCCCGCGAGGTGGCGTCGATCAGGGAACGTGTCCTGGTCGGCGCCGCCGGCTCGGACGCCGACCTCGGTGACGCCCGGGACTTCGACACCGCGCTGCTGGGCGAACCCGGCACCGAGGGCGCGGTCTTCGGTGACATCGAGGGCCGTGAGGCCAAGCCCGACGACCTGGCCTACGTCATGTTCACCTCGGGCACGACCGGTGAGCCCAAGGGCGTGATGCACAGCCACAACACGTTGCACGCCACCAACCGCATGCAGATCGACGCGCTGCACCTGCGCGACGACGAGGTCACCGCGATGGGCTCCCCCACCACCCACAACGCCGGGTGGACGTGGAACTTCACGATGCCGCTGCTGCTCGGCGCCACGTGCGTGCACATCGACAACTGGGACGCCGACCTGATGCTGCGCGTCCTGGAAACCGAGCAGGTCACGTTCTTCATGGGCGCGCCACCGTTCCTGGTGGACCTGATCGACCGCCAGCGCGAGCAGCAGCGCGACCTGTCGAGCCTGCGCACGTTCGCCACCGGCAGCGCGCCGATCCCGCCGGTGCTGGTCGAGCAGGCCCGCGACGTGCTGGGCTGCCGGCTGTACGCGTTGTGGGGCATGACCGAGAACGGCGCCCCCACGATCACCCGGCCGGAGGACCCGCAGATGCGGGCCGCCGAGAGCGACGGCTCCCCGGTGCCGGGCATGGAGGTCCGCATCGTCGACGAGGACGGTGCCCTGGTCGAGCCGGGAGCCACGGGGAGGCTGCAGGTGCGGGGCGCGACCCAGTGCCTGGGCTACTTCGAACGCCCGGAGGTCTACGCGGACAACGTGACCGCCGACGGCTGGTTCGACACCGGTGACCTGGCCCGCGACGACGGACACGGCGGCATCCGCATCGCCGGGCGGGAGAAGGACGTGATCTCCCGCGGCGGCGAGAAGGTGCCCGTGGTGGAGGTCGAGGCGGCGTTGCGCCGCCACCCCGACATCAAGGACGTCGCGGTGGTGGCCTACCCCGACGACCGGCTCGGTGAGCGGGCGTGCGCGGTGATCGTGGCACAGGGCGAGCCACCGCAGCTGCCGGCGTTGCGCGAGCACCTCGACGGGCTGGGCATGGCCAAGCAGTACTGGCCCGAACGCGTCGAGCACGTCGGTGAGCTGCCGACGACGCCCAGCGGCAAGGTCCAGAAGTTCAAGCTGCGCGAGCAGCTGGTCAGCGGCTGAGGGAGGGCAGGAGATGGACTTCTCGTTCACCGACGAGCAACAGGCGCTGGCCGACAAGGTCCGCGCGTTCGCCCAGGACACCATCGCCCGGCACGCGGCACTCGACGACCGGGAGGGCACGTTCTGGTCCGGGTTCTTCGCCGAGCTGGGCCGGGCCGGGCTGACCGGTCTGGCGATCTCCGAGGAACACGGCGGCCGCGGGCTGGGCGCGGTCGAGGTCGGCATCGCGGTGGAGCAGCTGGCCCGCGCCGAGGCGACGGCGTGCTACCCGGTGCTCAACGCGGCGCTGATCGGCGGCATCATCGGCCGCAGCGGCACCGCGCAGCAGCAGAGCCGGTGGCTGCCGGCGGTCGCCTCGGGTGACTCGGTGGTGGCACTGGTGCTCACCGAACCCGAGCACGGCACGGACGCGGCCGCGATCGAGCTGCGCGCCGAACACGACGGCGAGGGCTGGCTGCTCACCGGCACCAAGACCTCGATCATGCTCGGGATGCACGCCACCCACGGGCTGGTGTTCGCCCGCACCGGCGAGGACGGGGCGCGCGGTGTGACCGCGTTCTTCGTCCCGCTCAACCGCGACGGCATCTCCCGCGAACGGCTCACCGACCTCGGTGTGCGCGCGGGAGGCCGGGCCACGCTGCACTTCGACGGCGTGCGCGCCGCGGACGACGAGGTCGTCGGCGGTGTCGGCGAGGGTTTCAGCGGGGTGATGCGCGGCTTCGACCACTCCCGCGCACTGATCGCCGTGCTGGCCGTGGCCAACGCCCAGGCCGCACTGGACGACGCACTGGCCTACGCCCGTGAGCGCGAGTCGTTCGGGCAGGTCATCGGCAAGCACCAGGGCGTGGCGTTCCCACTGGTCGAACACGCCACACGGGTGCACGCGGCCCGGCTGCTCGCCTTCGAGGCGCTGTGGCGCGCCGACGCAGGGCTGCCGCACCGCGCCGAGGCGAACATGGCCAAGTGGTGGGCACCGCGCGTCGGTGTCGACGCCGCGCACCAGGCGCTGCTCACGCTCGGCCACCGCGGCTGGAGCGACGAGCACCCGGCGAGCCGGCGGGTGCGCGACGCCATCGGGCAGGAGATCGCCGACGGCACCGAGAACGCCACCAAGCTCGTGGTGGCACGGGAGCTGCTGGGCCGTGAGCACGCGCCCTGACGGGCCCGGACCGAAACCACGACTGGACAAGGAGGAACACGTGACCACCACGCTGTGGCTGACCGGGCTGCCCAGCTCGGGCAAGTCGACACTGGGCCGGGAGCTGGTCGAGCGGCTGCGCGACCGCCGTGCGGTGCAGCACCTCGACGGTGACGCCGTGCGCAAGGACTTCTTCCCCGAGCTGGGGTTCAGCAAGCACGACCGCACCGAGAACATCCGCCGCATCGGCAAGCTCGCCGCCATGCTCGCCTCCCACGGCGTGCTGTCGGTGGTGTCGGTGATCGCACCGTTCCGCGAGGTGCGCGAGGAGGTCCGCGCCGCGCACGAGGCGGCGGGCCTGACGTTCGTCGAGGTCTACGTCGACGCACCGGTGCAGGTGTGCGCCGAACGCGACGTCAAGGGCCTCTACGCCAAGGCCGACGCCGGCCAGGTCGAGGCGATGACCGGGGTCAGCGACGTCTACGAGGCACCCGCCTCCCCCGACGTGCTCGTCGACACCGCGTCGCTGAGCGTGCAGGAGAGCGTCGAGATGATCGAACGCGCCCTGGAGCGCTGCGAGTCCGAACGCCGTGAACAGGACATCCGGGAGGTGGTGCTGCGATGAGCGCGCCGGCCAAGGAAAAAGCGGTCACCGGCATCGAACAGCTGGAGGCCGAGGCGATCCACGTGCTGCGGGAGGTGGCGGGCGAGTTCGACCGGCCCGCACTGCTGTTCTCCGGCGGCAAGGACTCCACGGTCCTGGTGCACCTGGCGGTGCGCGCGTTCGCCCCCATCGCACCGCCGTTCACCCTGGTGCACGTCGACACCGGCCACAACTTCCCCGAGGTGCTGCAGTTCCGCGACGACATCGTGGACCGCTTCGGGCTGCGGCTGCACGTCGCGGAGGTCCAGGACTGGATCGACAAGGGCGCGGTGCAGGAACGCGCGGACGGGATGCGCAACCCGCTGCAGACCGTGCCGCTGCTCGACACGATCACCGAGCAGAAGTTCGACGCGGTGATCGGCGGCGGCCGCCGTGACGAGGAGCGCTCACGGGCCAAGGAGCGGATCTTCAGCGTCCGCGACAGCTTCGGCCGCTGGGACCCGCGCCGCCAGCGCGTGGAGCTGTGGAACCTCTACAACGGCATGCACTCCCCCGGTGAGCACGTGCGGGTGTTCCCGATCTCGAACTGGACCGAGCTGGACGTGTGGCGCTACGTCGAGGCCCGCGACATCGAGCTGCCCTCGCTGTACTTCGCCCACCAGCGCAAGGTGTTCCTGCGCGACGGCATGTGGCTGACCTCCGGGCAGTGGGGTGGTCCGGCCGACGACGAGGAGACCGTCGAGAAGACCGTGCGCTACCGCACCGTCGGCGACGGTTCCTGCACCGGTGCCGTGGAGTCCGACGCGGCCACGGTCACCGACATCATCGAGGAGATCAAGGCGAGCCGGCTCACCGAGCGCGGTGCCAGCAGGGCCGACGACCGCATGTCCGAGGCCGCCATGGAGGACCGCAAGCGGGAGGGGTACTTCTGATGACGTCCGACCTGTTGCGACTGGTGACGGCGGGCAGCGTGGACGACGGCAAGTCCACCCTGGTCGGCAGGCTGCTCTACGACACCAAGTCCGTGCTCAGCGACCAGATCGACGCCGTGCTGCGCAGCAGCGAGGAACGCGGGCTCGACAACCCCGACCTCTCGCTGCTGGTGGACGGCCTGCGGGCCGAACGCGAGCAGGGCATCACCATCGACGTCGCCTACCGCTACTTCGCCACGGCCAAACGCACCTTCGTGCTCGCCGACACCCCCGGTCACGTGCACTACCTGCGCAACACCGTGACCGGTGCGTCGACCGCGGACCACGCGGTGCTGCTGACCGACGCGCGCAAGGGCGTGCTCCCCCAGACGCGCCGGCACCTGGCCGTGATGGCGATGCTGGGCGTTCCCGGCATCACGCTCGCGGTCAACAAGCTCGACCTGGTCGACTTCTCCGAGGAGACCTACACCTCCGTGCGCGAGGAGTTCGTCGCACACGCGCAGTCGCTGGGCTTCCGGCCAGAGCAGATCACCACCATCCCGCTGTCGGCCCTGACCGGCGACAACGTCGTGACCCGCTCCGAGAACACCCCGTGGTACGACGGACCGACACTGCTGGAACACCTGGAGACCGTGCAGCCCGACGACCGCGGCTGCGACGTGGGCCTGCGGGTGCCGGTGCAGTACGTGCTGCGCGACGGCGACAACGACTACCGCGCCTACGCCGGGCAGATCGCCGCCGGCGCCGTGCGGACCGGCGACGAGGTCGTGGTGCTACCCGCCGGCACCCGCTCGACGGTGACCGAGATCGGCACCCCCGACGGCCCGGTCGACGAGGCGACCGTCGGGCAGCCGGTGGCCCTCACGCTGGCCGACGACCTGCCGGTGAGCCGCGGCGACCTGATCGCCGCCGCCGACCGCCTGCCGGAGCTGGCCGCCGAACTCACCGCCACCGTGTGCTGGCTCGCCGAGGAACCCCTGCGCCCCGGTGCGCGGGTGCTGCTCAGGCACGGCACGCGCACCACGAAGTGCCGGGTCCCGAGCCTGGCCGCCCGGTTCGACGAGCAGGAGCTCGTGCTCGAACGCGACCCGGAGTGCCTGGAGCTCAACGAGATCGGCCAGGTGCGCCTGGAGGTCGCCGACGCCCTGCCGTTCGACGACTACACCGACTGCGTCGCGACCGGCGCGTTCCTGCTCATCGACCCCAACGGCGGCAACACCCTCGCCGCGGGCCAGGTCGGCGACACGCTCTCGGCGGTGACCGACGGGCGCGGTGATGGGTGAGCGGGACCGGGGCGTCGCGGAAGAACGCGTCCGGGCGGCCGCCGGTGAGCAGGACGGCGCCGGCGGCCGCCCGGTGACGGGTCAGCACGACCGGGTCGTCGCCGGCGACCGGGACCGCCCCGTGACCGACGAGCGGGTTCGGGTCGTCGTCATCGGCGCGGGCGCGAGCGGCACGCTGGCCGCGGTGCACCTGCTGCGCTCCGGCGTCCCCGTCGAGCTGGTCCTGGTGGACCGCAGCGGCGAGTTCGGGCCGGGCCGGGCGTACCGGACCGGCGATCCCGGGCACCTGCTCAACACCGTCGCCGAGAAGAT
Source organism: Lentzea sp. NPDC036955 (assembly GCF_055608005.1). Lineage (NCBI taxonomy): Bacteria > Bacillati > Actinomycetota > Actinomycetes > Pseudonocardiales > Pseudonocardiaceae > Lentzea > Lentzea sp. NPDC036955. The sequence goes on from NZ_JBVJRC010000002.1 coordinate 853,712, forward strand.
GAGCGCGTTCGACGACGACCCGGAGCACTTCGTGCGCTGGAGCGGAGCGGAACCGGGAGCGTTCCTGCCCCGCCGGGACTACGGGCGCTACCTGGCCCAGACCCTGGCCGCCGAGGAACAGCGGGCCGAGAACCAGCAGGCAGACCGCCAGGCCGTGGTGCGGCACGTCGCCGACACCGCCGTCGGACTGTCCACCCGCGACGACGGCGTCACCGTGGAACTGGCCCGCACCGGGCCGGTGCACGCCGACTTCGCCGTCCTCGCACCGGGCGCGGGCGGCGGCGACCCGCTCGCCGACCTGCTGCCCGACGGGTCACCGCGCTACGTCGCGGACCCGTGGGCCGGACCGTTGCCCGACACCGCTGGCGCACCGGTGCTGGTGCTCGGCACAGGACTGTCCATGATGGACATCGCCGTGAGCCTGGCACCGGACTCGCCGCTGCACGCCGTGTCCCGGCACGGACTGCTCCCCCGCCCGCACCGCCGCAAGCCGGGCGCACCGTCCTTCCCGGACCCGCCGGAACAGATCGGCTCGCTCGGCGAGCTGCTCCGGTTCGCCCGCCGCTGCGTGTCCGCCGACCCCGAGCGGTGGCGCGAGTTCGTGGACCACCTCCGGCCGCACACCCGCCGGCTGTGGCGACAGCTGGGAGTGGCAGAACAACGGCGGTTCCTGGAACGGGTGCACCACTACTGGAACGTGCACCGGCACCGAGCCGCACCCGACACCCACCGCGCGGTGCGGGCCTTGCTCGCCTCAGGACGCTTGCGGCTGCACCGCGGCCGCGTGGAAGCGCTGACACCCGTGCAGGACGGGTTCGAAGTCGTCCTGACCGGCGGACAGGCGCTGCGGGTGGGGTGGCTGGTCAACGCGACCGGTTTCCGCCGCGACGGTGGCCCACTGGTGCGGGAGCTGGTCGCGGAAGGCACCGCGCGACCCGACCCGGTCGGGCTCGGCGTGCGGACCGGCACCGATGGCCGCGTGCTGGACCGGTGGGGCACGCCACGACGGGTGTTCACACTCGGCGCGCTGCGCCGGGGCGAGGAGTTCGAGAGCACCGCGGTACCGGAGATCCGGGCGCAGGCGGCGGAGATCGCCGCGCACGTGCGACGAGGGGTGATGACATGAACGACCTGCTGATGTACCCGGCCTACATCGACGGCAAGGACGTCGAGCACCCACAGGGCCGGTACGTGCACACGGTGACGGCACGGGCCGTGCTGGAAGACACGATGCCGGCGCTCGCGCTCAAACGCGACCTCGACGCCGGTCTGACCGACCCGCGCACCGCCGGACCCGCCGTGGTCGGCGGATGCGCCCTGGCGGACGACCGGATGGCGACCGACGCACTGGAAGCAGCAGCGCGAGCGGCACCGGAGTGGGCACGGGTGCCACTGCGCGACCGCCTGGAGATCGGGATGCGCATCGGCGAACGACTCCGGGAGAAGCGCGACGACATCGTCGAACTCCTGGTGGCCGAAGGACAGCCCCGCGACCTGGCAGGCCCGACACTGGACGAGTACTGGCGGGCCGACTTCAGCGCCGAGACGCTGACCTGGTGCGCATCGCAGATGCAGACCACCAAGCACCGCGGCTGCGGCGGACAGGCGATCGTGCGACGCGTACCCGACGGCGTGGTGTGCGTGAACCCACCGCAGAACGCCTCGACCCCGAACGCCCTGTTCGGCGCAACCGCACTGCTCGCGGGCAACGCCGTGGTGGTGCGCGCCCCCCGCGGCGTCCCACTGGCCACCACCCACGCACTGCGCGAGGTCGTCGTACCCGTGCTGGAAGAAGCCGGAGCACCCACCGGAGTGCTCAACATCCTCTGCGGACCACCGATGACCGACCTGTGGCTCACAAGCCCGCACGTCAACGACATCGTCTACGTCGGCGGCAGCGCCAAGGGCCTGGAGTTCGAACGCGCCGCCATCGCCGCGGGCAAGAAACCCGTGCTGGAGCTCGCCGGCAACGACTGCGTGGTCGTGTGGGCCGACGCCGACCTCGACAGCGCGGCGGCGGCGATCACGGAGAACTTCCGCCAATCCGGGCAGATCTGCAACATCCCCAACCACGTCATCGCACACCCGGCCATCGCCGACGCGCTGCTGGAGAAACTGGTGGCCGCCGCAGCCGCCACGAAACCCGGCTACCCCGACGAACCCGGAGTGGTGCTCACACCGGTGCTGATGGCCGACGCCTACTTCGCCGACATCGCCGACGCCGTGCGCCGAGGCGCGACACTGCTGCACGGCGGACGACGACTCGAAGTCGACGGGACACCATCGGACACGGGCTTCTTCGTGGAACCCGCCGTGCTGCGGGTCGACGGCTTCGACCGCGCCCGCGACATGCCCGCGGTGCGGGAGGAAACGTTCTCACCGCTGCTGCCGGTCGTCGTCCCCGAAGAGCACGACGGACTGTTCGACGAGATCGTGCGGTTCGTCAACGCCAACCGCTACGGCCTGCGCAACTCCTTCTGGGTCCAGGACGAAGCGCTGGTCGCCGAAGTCGCCGCCGGAGTGACCTCCGGCGGCGTGGTCAACGTCAACGACTCGCACTCCGCGTTCCGCCCGTTCCTGCCCACCCACGGCGGCACCGGCCTCACCGGCGGCGTGTTCGGCGAGGCCAACTACCTCATGCTGCGCACGACCCACCTGCAGGGCGTGAACATCAACCGGGGAGGAGCACGGTGAACGAGCACAGCGTCGTCCTGCGCACACCACGACCGGCCGACGAGGTCTTCGACCAACTGCTGCACCCCGGCCGCTTCGCCGACGCCGCCACCGACATCGAGTCCGTGGCACCGTCGGACGACGGCGACCGGTACGCCCTGCGGTTCCGCGGCGGACTGGCCCGCTGGACACAGCGCACCGAGACCGACCGCGACGCGCGAGTCGTGCGGTTCCAACAGGTCAGCGGCGACTTCGTCGACTTCGGCGGCGCATGGGAGGTCGAACCCGACGGCACCGGCAGCCGCGTCGTGCACCGGGTGGCGTTCCGCACGAGCGTGCCGCACCTGGCCGGCGCGATCGAACCGGTGCTCGCCCGCGTGCTGCTGCGCGCCGCCGCCGACGTCGTCGACGCACTGGCCGGTCCGGCGGAGCTCGTCTCCGGCGCCCTGACCGACCAGAAACCGTCCGAGCACACGGCACTGGCCTACGCCGCCCCCTCAGCCGGCGCCCCGCTGCAACCGACCACCATCCCCCGCCGCCCACTCGGCCCGAACGACGTGGCGATCGACATCCGCTACTGCGGGGTGTGCCACTCCGACGTCCACCAGGTCAACGGCGACTGGGGCAGGGAGCTGTTCCCGATGGTGCCCGGCCACGAGATCGCCGGCGTCGTGACCGAGATCGGCCCCGAGGTGACCCGCCACGCCGTCGGAGACCGGGTCGGGGTGGGCGTGATCGTCAACTCGTGCCGGTCGTGCGACAAGTGCGCCGACGGGATGGAGCAGTACTGCGCGGACTCGGTCGAGACCTACTCCGACGTGGACAGCTACCAGGGCGGCGAACGCACCCGCGGCGGCTACTCCACGCACATCGTGGCCGACGAGCACTTCGTGCTGCGCATCCCGGACGCGTTGCCCCTGGAGCAGGCCGCACCACTGCTGTGCGCGGGCATCACCACCTACTCCCCGCTCAAGCACTGGCAGGCCGGACCCGGCCGCAAGGTCGCGGTCGTGGGCCTGGGCGGGCTCGGACACCTGGCGGTGAAGATCGCACACGCGATGGGCGCCGAGGTGACCGTGCTGTCGAGGTCGTTGCGCAAGAAGGACGACGGCCTGCGACTCGGCGCCGCCCACTACCACGCGACCGAGGACCCGGCGACGTTCGAACAGCTCGCCGGCACGTTCGACCTGATCCTGTGCACGGTCTCCGGACTGTCCGATGTAGACTCCCACCTGACGCTGCTGGCCAACGGCGGCACCATGGTCTGCCTCGGGATCACCGAGGAGTCCATGGAGGTCAGCGTGTTCTCCCTGCTGCAGGGCCGCACCTCGCTCGCCGGCTCGCAGATCGGCGGCATGGCCGAGACCCAGGAGATGCTCGACTTCTGCGCCGAGCACGGCATCGGAGCGGAGGTCGAGGTGATCGACGCCGCGCAGATCAACGAGGCGTTCGAACGGGTGGTGGCCGGCGACGTGCGGTACCGGTTCGTGATCGACACGGCCACCATGACCGCTCAGAGGTAGCCCGGTGAGCCCGTTCACCGGGCGATCTACCGTCCGGTGAACGGGCTCACCACCCGCTGGTCGGCCACGTACAGGCGGTCTTGTTGGCGTACAAGACTGGACTTGCGGCACCCGGAGCAGAGGGTTGGTTTTAGATACCACTGAAGTTATAGAGGTTATTTACTATCCGATGCGCGCTCCAGGCGAATCCCGGCGCCCATCGACTTCACCGTGGACACGAGGTCGTCCCACTTCGCACCGAACAGGGTCCTCTTAGGACTTCTGGGCCAAGATGGCGGCATGAACTCGTTGTTGCTCGCCGCCGCGTTCGCCATGGTCGTCCGCTCACTGGCGGCGTCCCGGCTGGACCGCTGGAACCTCGGCGCACCGGTCGTGATGGTGCTCGCCGGCGTCGCGGTCGGGCTCGCCAACGAGAACTCCATCGCCGCGGTCTTCAACACCGAGGCGGCCCAGCACGTCGCCGAGATCATCCTCGCGGTGCTGCTGTTCGCCGACGCCACCGAGGTGCGCGCCGGCCGACTGTGGGGCGCCTACCCCGGTGCCGCGGCACGGGTGCTGCTCGTCGCGATGCCGCTGAGCCTGGGCCTGGCGGCGGTGCTGGGCTGGCTGCTGTTCCCGTCGCTGTCGTGGGCGGTGCTGCTGCTGGTCGCGTGCGTGACGGTGCCGACGGACTTCGCCGCGGCCGAGCGGGTGGTGCGCGACCCGGCGTTGTCGGTGCGGGTGCGCAGCACGCTGAACGTCGAGAGCGGCTACAACGACGGCATCGTCTCCCCGCTGTTCCTGTTCGCGCTCGTGCTGGCCGGCGACCACACCCAGGAGCGCTCGCCGGTCGAGGCGCTGGCCACGGTGCTGCCGTTCGCGGTCAAGGCCGTGGTCGCCGGCGTGGTCCTCGGCCTGCTGCTGGGGTGGCTGATGGACCGGGCGCACCGGGCGGGCTGGGTGACGGCGCAGTCCGGGCGCGTTGCGGTGCTGCTGGCACCGCTGCTCACCTACACCGCGACGGTCGCGATCGACGGCAACGGGTTCGTCGCCTCGTTCGTGTGCGGCATCGCCTTCCGGTACGTGCACCGGCTGCTCAAGGCGCGCCGGGTCCGCGCCGGTGCCGCCGACCGCGCGGAGATCAGGGCCGACGTGCTGAACAACGACCTGCACCTGCTGGACGACGTCACCGGGCTGCTGACGATGACCATGTGGTTCGTCGTCGGCATCGCCGCGGTGCTGACCTTCTCCCTCGGCGTGTCGTGGCAGGTCCTGCTGTTCTGCCTCGCGGTGCTCACGGTGGTGCGGCTCGTCCCGGTGGTGCTGGCGCTGGGCGGGTCGCGGCTGCGCGGCCGCGAGCGCGTGCTGGTGGGCGCGCTCGGGCCGCGCGGGACGACCACGGTGGTGTTCGGGTTGCTCGCGTTCAACAAGCTGCCGGAGGGCGACGCCGCGGACACGATCCTGGTGATCACGATCGTGTGCGTGCTCGGCAGCGTGCTGGTGCACGGCATCGGGGCCAGGCCGACGGCCCGGCTCCTGTCGAAGGGTCAGTGACGCACCCGGTCGGTCGCGCAGGCGACCAGCAGCATCACGGTGACCGCTGCGAGCGCGTGGTCACCGCTGAGCGCGCAGATGCACGCCAGCGCGAACCAGAGCAGCAGTTTCATGAACCGAGGTTAGGGACCGCACGAGTGACGCGCATCTCATTTGGGGAAGGCTTGAGCTTCGATCAGGACGCGGTCAGCCGCGTGCCGCGATCCCGTCGTACATCACCCGCCGCACCGCCTCGCTCAACCGCCGCTGCTCCTGCTCCCCCGGCGCGCGCAACGACGCGATCGCCGAGCCGAGGATCATGCCGTTGACGGCCCGCGCGGTGTTCGCGACGTCGAGGTCCGCGCGCAGGTAGCCGAGCTCCACGCCGTGGGAGAGGTAGGCGGCGGTCAGCGAGTCGGCCAGCTCGAAGAGGTCGAGGACGCGGTCGGCCATGGCGCGGTCGATGCCGGGAGCCTCGAACAGCAGCAGCCGCGGCACCCGCGGGTCCGCGGTGAAGATCCGCGCCAGCGACTCCCCGATCCGGGCGGACTGGGCGCGGTACTCGTCGAGGGTGGAGACGGCGTCCGGGGCGTTCTCCGCGGTGAGGGCGCCGGTGGCGCGGGCGACGAGGTCGTCGATGACGTGGTCGACGATGTCGCGCTTGTTCTGGAAGTAGCGGTAGAAGGTGCCGTGCCCGATGCCCAGGCGCGCGGCGACGTCGGCGATGCCGGTGGCGTGGTAGCCGGTCTCGGCGAAGCAGTCGAAGGCCGCGTCGATGATCTCGCGGCGCAGCTCCTGCTTCTTGCGCTCGGCGCGGCTGACCGGGTGGGCGCTGGACGTCATGACGCCGAGTCTATGACGTGCGATCCCTTGTGATCACCACAAAACTGACATACGGTTCCGAAGCTGACACGCGATTCCGTGAGGAGGTTCCCGATGGTCCACGACGCGGTCGTCGTCGGTGCCGGGTTCGGCGGCATGGGTGCCGCGATCCAGCTCAGGCGGCTGGGGATGCGCGACCTGCTGGTCCTGGAGCGGGAGGACGACCTCGGCGGCACCTGGCACGTCAACCGCTACCCCGGCCTCGCGGTCGACATCCCCTCCCCGACGTACTCCTACTCGTTCGAGCCGAACCCGCACTGGTCGCGGCTCTTCGCGCCGGGCGAGGAGCTCAAGCGCTACGCCGAGCACGTGGCCGCGAAGTACGACCTGCGCCGGTCGATGCGGTTCGGCACGACCGTCACGGGTGCGGTCTGGCGGGACGACCACTGGGAGGTGCGGACTGCGGACGGCTCGGTCGTGGCGGCGCGGTACCTCGTGACGGCGACCGGGTTCCTGTCGATGCCCAGGACGCCGGACGTCCCCGGCATCGAGACCTTCGCCGGCCGGGTCGTCCACACCGCCGCGTGGGAGCCGGTCGACCTGACCGGCGAGCGGGTGGCGGTGATCGGCACCGGCGCCACGGCGGTCCAGCTGGTCCCGGAGCTGGCGAGGACGGCGGCGGCGCTGACCGTGTACCAGCGGACCCCGATCTGGGTGAGTCCCAAACCGGACTACCGCATCCCGCCGCCGGTGCGGCGGTTGTTCGCGCGGCTGCCGGTCGTCCAACGGGCCGTGCGCCGGCTCGGCAGCTCGGTGCTGGAGCTCATGATGATCTCCGGTGTCGTGCACTACCGGCAGCTGCGGGTCGCCAACCGGCTGGCAGAGCGGTGGTGCCGGGCGCACCTGCACCGCCAGGTCCGCGACCCCGGGCTGCGCCGCGCGCTCACCCCGGACTACTCCTTCGGCTGCAAGCGGCCGACGTTCTCCAACGACTACTTCCGCACGTTCACGCGTCCCCACGTCCACCTGGAGACGTCGCCGATCACGCGGGTCGACTCGTCCGGCATCGTCACCGCCGCCGGGCGCACCGAGATCGACGTGCTCGTGCTCGCGACCGGCTTCAACCTGTGGGACGTCAACTTCCCCGCGTTCGAGGTGCTCGGACGGGACGGCAGGGACCTGGGCACGTGGTGGCGGGAGAACCGGTTCCAGGCCTACGAGGGCGTGACCGTGCCGGGGTTCCCGAACCTGGTGTCGCTCAACAGCCCCTACTCCTACAGCGGCCTGTCGTACTTCACGACGATCGAGAGCCAGATGAAGCACATGGCCCGGTTGTTCACGGCGATGCGGTCACGCGGGGCGGACGTCTTCGAGGTGACCCAGCGGGCCAACGACGAGTTCCTGCACCGGATGCGGACGCGGGTCGCGGAGAACTCCGTGTTCTCACTGGGACAGTGCGCCACCTCGCGCAGCTACTACTTCAACCAGCACGGCGAGGCGACGCTGCTGCGACCGACCTCGACGATCAACGCGCACCGGGCTGCGGGGCGCTTTCCCTTGGAGCACTACCGGTTCGCGGTGTCAGCCCGGCCACGGGCGTGAGGGGCACCAACGGCGGCCGCTCCGCCGTGGTCGTCAGCTCGATCCGCCGCCCCTCCTCCCCCGCCCGGAGCACGGCCGTGATCGTCTCGAGCACGTGCAGCGCGAGCTCGTCGCCGGCGCGCGGCGCCCGCTGCCCGTCGGCTGCGACGAGGTCGAGCAGGCCGACTCCGCGCCCTGCTCCCGTGTAGCCCGCAGCGGCGGGAAGGGTCCGCCACCCGGTGCCGTCGAGCGGGAACAGGCGGGTCTCACCGTCGAAGTGGTTCGGGTCGGGTACCGCGAGCGTGCCGGTCTCACCGTGCACCTCGATCGGCACGGCGGTGGTGGTCACCCCGTCGAAACTTGTCGTGATGGTCGAGAGCGCACCGCTGACGTGTTCGAGCACGCCGGAGACGTGGGTGTCTACCTCGACCGGGACCCGCTCACCGGTCCGCGGCCCGGACCCGATGACGCGCTCGCTGCGCAGGCGGCTGACCGCGCCGACCACCGCGCGCACCGGGCCGAGCAGGTGGATCAGCGCGGTGAGGTAGTACGGCCCCATGTCCGCCAGCGGACCGCCCCCCGCGGTGTAGTAGAAGTCGGGGTTGGGGTGCCAGCGCTCGTGCCCCGGCGTGACCATCACGGCCGACGCGGAGAGCGGGCGACCGATGAGTCCGCTGTCGATCGCGGCCCGCGCGGTCTGCGTGCCCGTGCCGAGAACGGTGTCCGGCGCGCACCCGACCCGGACACCGGCCGCGGCGGCCCGGTCGACGATCGCCCGGCCGTCCGCGAAGGTGACGGCGAGCGGTTTCTCGCCGAAGACGTTCTTGCCCGCGTCGATCGCCCGGAACGCGATCTCCGCGTGGGCCGCGGGCACGGTCAGGTTGAGGACCGTGTCGACGTCCGCCCTGCCGAGCAGGCCCTCGACGCTGACCGCCTCGGCACCCGGCAACTCGGCCGCGACCGCCGCCGCGCGGGTGGTGTCGAGATCGGCGACCGCGGTGACGCGCACCGCCGGGTGGTCGCGGAGCGTGTCCAGGTACTGCCCGGAGATGAACCCGAGCCCTACGATTCCGACGCGGTGCGGGTCGCCCACGACATCCCCCTCGTGATGACGGTGCGGACAGCGGGGTGCCGCAGGACGTCCAGGCTGTGCCCCGGCGTCGTCACCACGATCCGCCCTGCACCCCACCGCCGCGTCCAGATCGCCGGGCAGGTGACCGGCCGGTGCCACGGGTGCCACGGCCGGACCGGGTGGGTGGTGGTGGCCAGCACGTCGACCAGGTCGTCGTGCAGCACCCAGTACTGCTCGGTGACCAGCTCGAAGTCCTCGACGCCCGCGGTGATCGGGTGCTCCCGGCCGAGCGCGGTGATGGTCACCTCGTGCGGCAGGAAGTTGTCCTCCGGCCCACCCTGGCGTTCGCACGGCTCCTTGCCCGGATGCGTGACGAACTGCCCACCCACCAGGTGCAGGTAGTCCGCCGACGCGCGGAACGAGTCCGCAATGCCGCCGTGCCATCCCGTGAACCCGGTGCCGGCCTCGACCGCCGAGCGCAACCCGCTCAGTTCCTCGTCGGTGATCTCCGACATCGTCATGCACTGCACGACGAGGTCGGTGCGCGCCATCTCGGCGGCGTCGGCGTACACCTCGGTCGACTCCTCGACCCGCACGGCGTAACCGCTGTCCTCCAGGAAGGGGATGAACAACTCGGTGGCCTCCACCGGTTGGTGGCCTTCCCAGCCACCGCGGACCACCAACGCACTCGGCCGTGCCACGCCACCCCCTGGTAACCGCTTTCCACACCTGGCTGAACAGTGCCTCGAACGGCACCGGTGGTCAAGAACTTCCCAGCCTCCGCACCGGTCGGCGCCGAGAACGGCTGCCGGGCAGCTCCCCTGCGCTGAACGGCGCCGCGTTTGAACCGGCCGCTCCCGTGGTATCGACCAGGACCATTTGTTTCCCGTATGGAGGGTGCTCATGCAGATCCAGGTCAACACCGACCACAACATCCACGGTGGCGAAGGACTGGCCGCCTATGTGACCACCGACCTGGAGAGCGGCCTGTCCCGGTTCAGCGAATGGCTGACCTGGGTGGAGGTGCACCTCAGCGAGGACGGGGGCACCACCCCGGAGGACAAGAAGTGCGTGATCGACGCGCGGCCGAAGGGCAAGCAGCCGGTCGCGGTCACCCACCACGCGACCACCGTGGACGACGCGTACGCCGGCGCGGCGCAGAAGCTGGTGAGGGCGTTGGACTCCCGCTACGCCCGCGCCCGCGACCACAAGGGCAGTGACAGCATCCGCCACATGCCCGCTCCCGAGGACCCGGAGCTGGTCGGCGTGATCGAGGACGAGCCCAAGGGCTGATCGGCGCATCTCCGGCCGCCCCTCCGGGCCGCTGCCTTTGCCGGCGTCTGCAAGTACCACCAACTCAACATCAACCTGATTCGACAGGTGGCGAACAGGTTGGTGGTAGTTGGCGGCGATTTGATCAAGTGTTGGTGGTACTTGCAGACGCCTGGGCAGCAACGAGGGGGCGGGAAAGGCTTCTGGCCGGGTGCTCAGACCGGCTTGCTGAAGTGGAACGCCGGGATCACGTACCCGGCGGAGAAGTAGCGGCTGTGGGCCTCGTGCCGGTGCGTGCCGGAGTCCAGGTGCACCTGACCGCACCCGAGCCGGCGGGCCTCCTCGTCGACCCAGCGCAGCAGCGCTCCCCCGTGGCCCTGCCTGCGCGCGGCGGGCAGGGTGCTCAGGTCGTCGATGTAGAGGTGGTAGCCCACGTAGAGGTTCGTCAGCGGACGGAACCCGGCCACCGCGACGACCTTCCCGTCCGCGTCGAACGAACCGACCAGCCGGTAGCCCTCCTTGCGCTGCACCCGCACCGCCGCCACGAACTCGTCCGCGGAGGCGAGGTGCGCCCGCAGCTCCCGCATCGCCTCGAAGGCCAGGGCGGTGTTCTCGTCGTCGAGCTCGGCAACGGTGTGCGTCGTCATGCCGACGATCATCACGGCAAGAAGTGGCCTCCCAGAAGGCCCAGTCCACAAGATTTCTGAGAGGCCACTTCCCCAACAGGTGACTACGGGGTCAGGTTGAGGCTCCACGTGTCGAGGGTGCCGGTGTCGGACGAGGCCAGGTCGCGCACGCGGAGCTTCCACGTGCCGTTCGCGGTCTCAGCGGACAGGTCGGCGGTGTAGCTGCGGTCGATGTTGTCCGCGCTGCCGCCGCTGCGGTTGTGCAGCACGTACGCCGTGCCGTCCGGTGCGATCAGGGACACCGTCAGGTCGCCGATGTAGGGGTGGACGATCCGCACGGCGACCGTCGCGGTGGCCGAGGGCGTGGCCGAGCAGCCGGAGATCACCAGGTCGCTGTCCACGGCCGCGCCCGCGTCGGGGATGGCGAGGTCGGTGCCGTTGGTGCCGTTGCAGCTCCCGCCGCCACCACCGGTGACCGTGAGGCCGTAGGTGGCGGTGCGCGACACCGAACCGGCCGCGGTGACCGTGACCGAGTAGGTGCCGGACGCGACCGACGCGGTGGTGTTGATCGTCAACGTCGAGCTGCCACCGGTGCTCACCGACGCCGGGCTGAACGACGCCGTCGCGCCCGAGGGCAGGCCGGAGGCCGACAGCTGCACGGTCTGCGCGTTGCCGCTCACCGTCTGGGTCGCGACGGTGGCCGAGACCGGCGAACCCGCCGCCACCGAGCCGGACGTCGGCGACACGGCGACGGAGAAGTCCGCGCCGGGGGTGCTGCTGCCGACCGCGGACTTCCACAGGGTGTAGGCGATGCCGTCGACCGCGCGGTTGAGGTGGGTGTCGCTGATGTTGGCCGTCGTGTCGCAGGAGGAGTGGTAGCACGGGTCGAACGCGCGGCCCGCGGTGCCGCCCCACTTCGTCGCCTGGGCCGAGGTCTTGGTGGCGCTGGCGCCCATCGCGTACCCGGAGGCCGGGATGCCCGCGTTGGTGAACGACGCGTCGTCGGACCGGTTGCGGCCCTCGGTGTTCTCCTCGGGCTGCAGGCCCAGCGAGTCCCAGTAGGCCTTCATGTGCACGGACTGGGTGGAGTTGATGTTGTTGATGAAGTAGCCGCCGTTGACGGAACCGACCATGTCGAAGTTGTGGTAGGTCTTGATCTTCGAACGTTCGGTCGACGGCAGCTGCGAGACGTAGAAGCGCGAGCCGTTGAGGCCCTGCTCCTCGTCGGTCCACCAGGCGAACCGGACCTTGTTCAGCATCGCCGGGTTGCTGCGGGAGAGCACGAGCGCGGTCTCCAGCAGCGCCGCGGAGCCCGAGCCGTTGTCGTTGATGCCGGGACCGGCGGACACGCCGTCGAGGTGGGCGCCGAACATGTAGACGTTGCTCGCGTTGCCGCCGGGCCACTCGGCGATCACGTTCGGGCCGGCGCCGGTGGAGCAGCCGGAGGTGCAGGCCTGTTCGGACACCGTGAACCCGGCCGCGGTCAGCTTGTCCTTCACGTAGGCGACCGAGGCGCGGTAGCCGGCCGTGGTCGAACGGCGGTTGCCGCCGTTCTGGGAGGCGATGGTGGCGAACTGGGTCAGGTGCGCCTTGACCGCCGCGACGTCGACGTCGGGGATCTGCGGACCGGTGCCGCCGGTGACCGTCAGGGTGTAGGTCGCGGTCTTGGTGGTGCCGCCCGCGGCCCGGACGGTGATCGGGTAGGTGCCCGACGCGGTCGAGGACGTGGTGCTGACCGACAGCGTGGAGCTCGCGCCCGTGGTGACCGAGGCCGGGCTGAACGACGCGGTGGCGCCGGAGGGCAGGCCGGTGGCGGTCAGCTGCACGGTCTGCGCCTGGCCGGCCGTCGTCTGGGTCGAGACGGTGGCCGAGGCCGACGAGCCCGCGGCGACCGAGCCGGACGTGGGCGACACGGCGACGGAGAAGTCGTCGGCCGGTGTGGAGCCGCCGAGGTTCAGCGACCAGGAGTCGATCCGGCCGACGTCGTTGGCCGCGTTGTCGTTGACCCGCAGCTTCCAGGTGCCGTTCGAGGTCTCGGCCGACAGGTCGACGGTGTAGGTCTGGTCGATGTTGTCCGCGGAGCCACCGCTGCGGTTGTGCAGGGGGTAGGTGGAGCCGTCCGGGGCGACCAGCGTCACCGCGAGGTCGCCGATGTAGGTGTGGACGATCTTCACCGGGACCGTGCTGGTGGCGGACGGTGCCGAGGGGCAGTCGGTGATGGTGAGCGGTGACTCGACGGTGGTGTTGTCACCGATCGCGACGTCACCGTCGTTGGTGCCCGAACAGCCGGCCTGGGCCGTGGCGGAGGCGGGCAGGGCGACCGCCGCGGCGACGATTGCCGCCAGTGCCGTGCCGAGCAGGGGTCTTCTTCGCACGGTGGAGCTCCTTCGCAGGGTCTGCAGGTTTGCAGGGTCTGGCGAAGGTAGCTCCGCGGAGCGCTGACGACATCCGGTCGTTCGGAGGGTTGTGGTGCGGGTTCAGCCCGGCAGCGCCGTGCCGGGGGTGCGGGCGACCAGCGCGGCGGCCGCGATCAGGTCCCAGCCGGGCGCGTACTCGTTGCCGGTCTCCAGGTGCGGTGCGTGCTTCTCGTAGCGGTCGAGCAGTTCGAGCACGGAGTCGAAGACCGCGCGGTCGGGGTGCTCCGGCCGGACACCGCAGCAGTGCCGCGCCAGGTCGAGCATCTGGCCGGGCGACTCGCCGCGCTTGGTGGCCTCCACCCCGGCCGCGAGGTACACGTACAGGCGTTCCAGCAACGGGTCCAGCACCGGCACCCGGCCGGGCGCCGGACCGAGGTCGGGGGCGTCCCGCCGTTCCACCAGCCGCAGCGCGTTGCCGCCCAGCACGCCCGCGACCTGCTCGTCGTCCAGGCCGGCGTACCGGGCGCAGCGTGCGGCCGCGTGCGCGCCCCACAGCGCCGTCGAGTACGGCACGTCGCTGCCGAACAACACCCGTCCGGGTGGCATCGTGGCGAGCGCGACGACCAGGTCGGTCGGGCTCCACCAGGACGTGTCGAGGTACAGGTTGTCCACCGGGTGCCCGGACAGCCACGCCAGGTCCGTGAGCGCGGCGTGCGCCAGCACGAACCGGGCACGGGGGTAGCGGCGCAGCACCGCGAGCAGCGTGTCGCCGAACGGGTCGATCTCGGGTCCGGCGTGCACCACGACGGGCAGCGTCAGCTCGTGCGCCAGGCCGAACACCCCGTGCAACCGGTCGTCGTCGAGGGCGAACTCGTCGCTGGCCGGGTGGAGCTTGATCCCCCGCGCACCCGCCCGCACGCACCGCAGCGCCTCCGCCTCCGCGTCGTCACCGGGCGCCACCCGGCAGAACGCGACCACCGGTGACCGCGCGGCGGCGATCACCGCGTCGTTGGCACGGCGGTAGCCCTTCGGCTCGGTCAGCGGGAACACCGCCGCGGCCGCGTCCACTTCGGACAGGGCGTCCAGCAGCTGGTCGAAGGTGCAGGAGAACCCGCTCGGGTCGTTCGTGCCCACGTGCGTGTGGATGTCGAACAACGGCGCCGTCTCCCCGAGCGCCTCCCACCACGGCCGCACCAGGTCGTCTGCGTACACACCTCACCCCGTTCCTGTCCGTGCGCGAATGCCCGGTGGGGTCACGGGCAAACTCCGGTCGTTTTTCCCCGACCCGGCCGGGTAGCCGACGCACATGAGCGAACAACTCCCGATTTCCGGCTACGACCAGCTGACGCTCGGCGACCTCAAGCACCGCATCCGGTCGCTGGACGAGCAGGACCTGCGGCGGGTGCGCGAGCACGAGGAGGCGCACGGCAACCGCACACCGGTGCTGGAGGTCGTCGACGAACGGTTGCGGCAGCTCGCGGACGGCGCCGAACCGGCAGGCGGCGACCAGCGCAACACGCCGCCGGCGGACGGCACGGCCGGCGGGTCGCCGGTGTCGCCCCAACAGTCCCCGGACGGCAACACCCCGTTGCGGCACGGCGTGTACCAGCAGACACCGGCCCGTGGCCGCTGATGCCCGTGGGGGTGCGGTGACCGCACCCCCACGGGACCTGCTCACAGCTTGAAGACCGACCGCACGCAGCCGTCGTCCTTCTTCTTGAAGATGTCGTAGCCGTGTGCGCCCTCGCTCAACGGCATGACGTGGGTCGCCAGGTGGTTCGTGACGAGCTCGCCGGTGGCGATGCGGTCGAGCAGCGCCGGGATGTAGCGCTGGCCGTGTTGCTGTGCGCCGCGCACGGTCAGACCCTTGTTCATCATGGCGCCCAGCGGGAACTTGTCCACGAACCCGGTGAACACGCCCAGCACGAACACCGACCCGCCCTTGCGGCAGTTGTAGATCGCCTCGCGCACGGCGATCGGCCGGTCCGTTTCGAGCTTCAGCTTGCTCTTCACCTGGTCGTAGGCGTACTGCGGCCCCGTCGAGTGCGCCTCGCAGCCGACCGCCTCGATGCACACGTCCGGTCCGCGCCCGCCGGTGGCCTCCAGCAGCGCGTCACCGACGGAGGTGTTCTCGTAGTTGATGGTCTCGACGCCGAACAGCTGTTCCGCCTGCCGCAGCCGGTAGTCGAACCGGTCGATCACCAGGACCCGTTCCGCGCCGAGCAGTTGAGCCGCACGGGCAGCCATCTGCCCGACAGCGCCGCACCCCCACACGGCGACGACGTCACCGGGTTTCACGCCGCCGAGGTCGGCGCCCATCCAGCCCGTCGCTGCCGAGTCCGACGTGAACAGCGCGCTCATGTCGTCGACCGCTTCGGGGATGGGGATGGCGGTGTGGTCGGCGAACGGCACGCGCACGTACTCGGCGTGGCTGCCGCGGAAGCCGCCCATCGCGTGCGAGTAGCCGAAGATGCCGCCGGGGTTGGCGCCCCAGAGGCCCTGGGTGATCGCCGGGTTGGTGTTGGTGTTGTCGCACAACGAGTACAGCTCGTTGCGGCAGTACCAGCAGCGGCCACAGGCGATGAACGAGCACACGACGACGCGGTCGCCCGGCCGGTGCCGCGTGACACCGGGCCCGACCTCGACCACCTCACCCATGAACTCGTGCCCGATCACGTCACCGGCCTGCATGAACGGGATGTGGCCGGTGAGCAGGTGCAGGTCGGAGCCGCACACGGTGCTCAGCCGGACCTTGAGGATCATGTCCTGGTCGTTCAGCAGCCGCGGGTCCGGCACGTCCTGCACGCGGACGTCGTTGATCCCCTCCCAGCACAACGCCTTCACAGCCGGCCACCTCCCCTTCCGGTCACCAGCTGCAGCGCCTTGCCCAGGGGGCCGGGGTGCGTCGGCGCGGTGTCGGGTTCGACCACCTCGCCGGCCTCCAGCACCGACTTCGCCCTGCGCAGCGCCTCCCGCAACTCGGCGCGGGACGCGTCGCCCAGTGGCTGCGCGACCAGTTCGGTGCCCTTGTCCCCTGCGGCCGCGCGGATGCTGATCTCGGCCTGGTCCCGCCACGGCCCGGTCAGGTCCGGTAACGCCGCCTGCACGTCGGTGGGAGCGCGGTCGACCGTGACGGTCAGCGGCCGCTCCCCCTTCCCCTGCGCCTGCCGCCGGCGCCGCGCCACCGCCGCCGCGGTCACCACGCCCGCGGCCAGCAGCGCTTTCCCTGCTGAGTTCATGGTTTCTGCCTCTCTCGGAGCGCGAGAGCCGTGAGTACCCGACGTTGCGCGGAACAACCGGGTTCGACCGGATCTGCGCGGGTATGACTCCGGTGCCGAACAAAACACTGGAGGTATCAATGGCAACGGGTGAAACCGGGTTCGACGACGTCACCTACGACCTGATCTCCGTGCAGTACCACGCGCTCAAGGCCGGTCACGACTACGGCCAGTACGTGCGGGACGCCGACAACGCGGGCCGTCAGGACATCGCGGACTTCTTCCGGCGCGTGATGGAGGAGGACTCCGCCCGCGCCCGGCAGTGCCACGAGTTCATCAAGGAGCTGTCGGGTTCGAACGACTCCGGGCCCGCGGTCAGCTGACCGCGCCGCCCAGCTCCACCCCACCGGTGATGATCAGCAGCGCCACGTCGAGGACCGCCACCGCGAGCAGTGCGGTGAAGTTCGCCCGCGACCCCGGCCGTCGTCCGCGCAGCCTGCCGAGCACGAGGATCAGCACCGACAACGGCACCGCCACGAGCCCCGCCGCAGTGACGGGGCCGGGCGGGCCGACCGCGAGGACCACTCCGGTGATCACCGCCAGCGCGGCTGCAACGCACGCGCTGGCGGTTCCGCCGATGCGGTGCGGCAACCCGCGCACGCCGGTCGCCGCGTCGTCGTCGAGGTCCGGGATGACGTTGGCGAAGTGGGCGGCGCTGCCGAGCACGGCGGCCGCCGCCATGAGCCACAGCGGTGGCCACCGCCCGTCCGGACCGCCCAGCGTCACGAATGCGGGCAGCAACCCGAACGAAAGCGCGTACGGCACAACGGAGAACGCCGTGGCCTTGACCCCGAGGTCGTACGCCCACGCCGAACACAGCATCACGACGTGCAGCAGCGTTGCGTCCACACCGGACAGCAACGACAGTCCGACCGCGGCCACCGCGGCGACGACCGTCGCGACCGCCACCACCCGCCTCGACACCACGCCGGTGGCGACCGGTTTGTCCGCGCGGCCCACGCGCGCGTCCCGGCCGGCGTCGAGCAGGTCGTTGAGCCAGCCGACGGACAGCTGCCCGGCCAGCACCGCCGCCGCGACGGCCACCAGTCCGGCGGCCGACCGACCGACCGCCGCGGCCAGCACGGTGGCCACCACGGTGACCGCGACGGAGGGCAGCGGATGACAGGAACGCGCGAGAGCTTCGAGGCGACCCATGGGCCTCCAGTCTGCCAGCGGGCGGCCACCGCGCAGAACGATCTTGAACCGAACGACCCCGAGCTGTACGAACGGCTGGCCGCCGAGTGGTGGCGGCCGAGCGGCGCGTTCGTGATGCTGCACTGGCTCGCCGCCGCACGGGCCGCCCTGGTTCCACCGGCCGTTCCCGGTGCGGTGCTGGTCGACCTGGGCTGCGGTGCGGGCCTGCTCGCGCCGCACGTGCGCGGCTACCGGCACATCGGGATCGACCTCTCCCACGAAGCACTGCGCCAGGCGGCCGAACGCGGCGTGCTGCCCGTCCGCGCGGACGTGCTCGCCGTGCCGCTGCCCGACGGGTGCGCCGACGTCGTCGTCGCCGGCGAGATCCTCGAACACGTCCCCGACCTGCCCGCGGCCGTCGCCGAGGCCTGCCGGGTGCTGCGCCCCGGTGGCCTGCTGGTGCTCGACACGCTGGCCGACACCGCGCTGTGCCGGCTGGTGGCCGTCGGGGTGGCGGAACGCGTGCTCGGCCTGGCGCCGCGCGGGGTGCACGACCCGGCGCTGTTCGTCGACCGGGCACTGCTGGTGCGCGAGTGCACCCGGCACGGTGTGCGCCTGGTTCTGCGGGGTATCCGCCCCTCGTTGCCCGACCTGCTCACGTGGTTCGCGCGCCGCGGTCGGTCCGTCCGCATGGTGCCGACCGCGTCCACGGCCGTGCTCTTCCAGGGCGCCGGCCGCAAGAAGGGATGATCCGTGGACCTCCCCGCACTGGTTGACCGCATGTCCGGCCGCGCGTCGAAGTACGACGTGGCCGGGGAGTTCCCCGAGGAGGACTTCGCCGACCTGCGCTCCGCGGGCCTGCTCGGCCTGATGGTGCCGCAGCGGCTCGGTGGCACGGGTGCCTCGTTCGCCGACTACACCGACGTCGCCGTGCAGCTGGGCAGTGGCGCCGGGGCGACGGCGTTGATCTTCAACATGCACGCGTCGGTCACCGGTGCGCTCGCTCACACCCCCGACGAGCTGGTGCGCCAGTTCGGTGCGCCGGAGAGCTTCTTCGCCTCCCGCGACCGGGTGCTGGCCGCTGCCGCGGAAGGCGCCCTGTACGCGGTGGCGATGAGCGAACGCGGCGTCGGCTCGCGGCTGTCGCAGGTGCGGACCTCCTACGAGCGCACCGGTTCCGGTTTCCGGATCACCGGCGCGAAGACGTTCGTCTCCGGCGCGGGACACGCCGACGCCTACCTCGTGGCCGCGCGGGACAGCACGTCGGAGGAACCGAAGGTGTCGTACTTCCTCGTGCCGGCCGGCCCCGGCGTCGAGGTCAGGCCCACCTGGGACGCGCTCGGGATGCGCGCCACCACGAGCCACGACCTCGACCTCGACGTCGAGGTGGGCGAGGACGCGCTGGTCGGCGGGATCGAGGGGGCCGCGCTGCTGCTGGCCCAGGTGATGCCGCAGTGGCTGGTCGCCTCCTACGCCGCGGTCTACGTGGGTGTCGCGCAGTCCGTGCTGCGGCACGGCGTGGCGCACCTGCGGGAACGCGGGCTGCACACGTTGCCGATGGTGCGCGCCCGGCTCGGGCGGGCCGACGTGGCGGTCGCCGCGGCCGAGCTGGTCGTGCGCAGGGCGGCGCGGCAGGTCACCGACGACCCCGGCAGCCCGGAGACGAACCGCTGGGTGTGGCGCGCGAAGCTCACCGCTGGAGACACGGCGGCGCAGGTGGCGTTCTCCGTGCTGGAGGCGGCGGGGGCGTCGGCGACCCGGCGCGGGCACCCGCTGGAACGGCTCTACCGCGACGCCCGCTGCGGTGCGCTGCAACCGGCGACGTCCGACGTGTGCGCCGACTGGCTCGGCGCGAGCGCACTGGGCGACAACCCGGACGAGGTGGCGCGCTGGTGACCGCGCACATCGCCGCGATCGGCACCGCGTTCCCGCCGGTGATCGAGCAGGACGCCGTGTGGGAGCACCACTTCAGCCCGTTGCTGGACGGCAGCAGGGCGGCCGGGCGGATCTTCGCGGCGGCCGGCGTGCAGCGCAGGCATGCCGTCGTGAGCCCGCTGGAGCTCGACGTGTCGGCGTGGACGACCGGTGAGCGGATGCGCCTGTACGACGAGCACGCGCGGCCGCTGGGGCACCAGGCCGTGACCGCCGCGCTGCGGTCGGCCGGTCTCGACGCGTCCGACGTCGGTCAGCTCACCGTCGTGTCGTGCACCGGCTACACGGCACCGGGCCTGGACGTGCAGCTGGCCGCGTCGCTGGAACTCCCCCAAGACGCCCAGCGGCTGCTCGTCGGGCACATGGGCTGCTACGCCGCGCTCCCCGCGCTCAGCTCCGTGGCCGACTACGTGACCGTGCACCGCCGTCCTGCGGTGCTGCTGTGCCTGGAGCTCACGTCACTGCACGTCCAACCTTCCACGAAAGACCTCCAGCAGGTCGTCACGCACGCGCTGTTCGGCGACGCGGCCACCGCGCTGGTCGTGCTGCCCGGTCAGGGCGGACTGGAGGTGGTCGGGACCGGTGCCGTCACCGATCCGGCCACCGCGGACCACATGACGTGGACCGTGACCGACCACGGGTTCCGGATGACGCTGTCCCCGCAGGTGCCCGACGTGCTGGGCAAGCACGTGCGGGACGCCGTGGAACGGCTGCTCGCCGAACACGGCCTGACCGTGCCGCAGGTGCGCGGCTGGGCCGTGCACCCCGGTGGTCCGCGCATCCTCGACACCGTCGAGCACGAGCTCGGGCTGCCGCCGGACGCGCTGGAGCCGTCCCGGCGGGTGCTGCGCGAGCACGGCAACTGCTCGTCGCCGACCGTGCTGCTGGTGCTCGACGAGCTGGTGCGGGGCGCTGGGCTGCGACCGGGTGACCCGGTGGTGGCGATGGCGTTCGGCCCCGGTCTGACCCTGTACACCACTCTGCTGTCCGCGAGGTGACGCCGTGCGCTCCGTCGAAGGTCAGGTCGTGCTCATCACCGGCGGGTCGGCCGGCATCGGCCGCGTGACCGCGCGGCGGCTCGCCCGTCGCGGTGCCCGTGTGGCGATCTGCGGCCGTGACCAGGACCGGCTCACCGCCGCGGTGCAGGAGCTGCCCGGTGCCTGGGGCATGTGCTGCGACGTCACCGATCCGCGGGCGCGCGAGGAGCTGGTGCGCGGTGTCGTCGACCGGTTCGGCCGCATCGACGCGCTGGTGAACAACGCGGGTCAGGGCCGGGTCGCGAAGCTCGCCGAGCTGGACGCCGAGCAGGCGACCAGCCTCGTCGAGGTCAACTTCACGGCGGTGGTCGAGCTGACCCGGCTGGTGCTGCCGCACCTGGAGTCCCGTGGCGGGCACGTGGTGATGATGTCGTCGATCGGCGCGTGGGTGCCCGTGCCGCCGTTGTCGCTGTACTCGGCCACCAAGGCCGGTGTGCTGGGGCTGGCGGTCGGGTTGCGGCGCGAGGTGCCGCGAGGCGTGAAGGTGCACGCGGTCTGCCCCGGTCCGATCCGCACCGAGTGGCTCTCCCGCGACCTCAACGGCCGTCCGTCCGAGCAGGAGGCCCCGAACCGGCTGTCCGCGGGTTCGGCGCCGGAGGCCGTGGCCCGCGCGGTCGAGCGGTGCCTGACCGCGCGGACCTCCAGGACGGTGGCCGCGCCGCGCTGGTGGGCCGTCGCACGCCTGGGTGCTCTCGCGCCGGTGAGCCGGGTGCTGGACCTCGTGGTCGCACCCGCCTCCACCACGATCGTCCGAGCCGCCCGACGCTACGGCCGCCACCTGAGCCCCTAGCCCGCCCCTCCGTTGTCGCCCCACGCATCTGCAAGTACCACCAACTCATGATCAAACCGCCGCTGACCACTACCAACATGGTCGCCGCCCGCCGGACCGGATCGGCGTGCGCAGGTGGCGGGAAACGCTGTTGGTAGTAGGAAAGTGCCTGTTGATGTTGAGTTGGGGGTACTTGCAGATGCCAGAAAAGCCAAGGGGCGGTTAGCGCCGGGACGGGGCCGCACCGCTCAGGGAGCTGGGTGCGTCGGGGTGGGCGTTCTCCTCGACGCTGACGCCGAGGCGTTCGACCAGTTCCCCGCCCAGCCAGCCACCGAGGCCGCCGGCCAGGAAACCCAGCCAGGCCACGACGATCGCGGGCCAGGTGGGGTGCCAGTCCGGCTCGCCCAGGCGCAGCAACCAGCTGATCGCGAACGCCACCAGCACCACGCCGTTCGACAGGCCGTGCAGCAACCCGATCCGCCGCGCTCGGGTGCCGCGCGGGACGACCAGCGCCCAGTCGAGCCAGCCCGTGGCGGCGGTGACCACCCCCATCAGCACGCCCGCGGCGATGAGGTGGGCGGCGGTGAACCCGAAGCTCACCCGGTCGGTGAGCAGGTACAGCACGTCGAAGCCGACCGCGGTGGTCAGCAGGCCCAACGGGAACACGATGAGGATGGGGTGGACGGCGTGGCCCGCGGCGCGGACGCGACTGCGCATGAGGTGCTCCTTCCGGAAGCGACTGCTGCCAGCAGGCGTACCCGGCGGCGGAGCGGATACCCCTCTCTCATGAACAACTCTGGCGTGAACACCCCTGGCGTGCCGATCGAGGAACTGCGGCGGTTCGTGCTGGACCGGCTCGACGAGGACGAACGCCGCCTGGCCGACGAGGAGCTGCCGCGGCTCGACGACGCCGAGCGCCGCGGCCGGTTGCGGGTCGTGCGCTCCGACGACGGCGCCGGGCTGCTCCTGCTGCCCGGCCCGGTGCAGGCGGCGGAGGAACGGGCGACGGTGCCGTTCCCGGAGAAGGTCGGCCTGCTGCGCACCGAGGTGGAGCAGACCGAGGACGAGGCGGTGCTGCGGCTGGTCGCGTCCGCCTACAACGAGCACCACGACTGGCAGGAGGAGTGGCGATGACGAGCCGCGCGCCCGAGCCCGACCGGGTGACCGCCGAGAGCGAGCTGGAGGAAGCCGACATCGGCGGCGAGCACACCCGGCCCACCTACGCCGACGAGAACCCCGGCGGCCCGCACCGCGGACCCGACGAGTCCGAGCCCGACGACGAGGGCGGCATGGACCCGTGAGTCACTCCTCGACCTGCTGGGTGACCGTGCCGCGCACGAAGTACCGCTGGGCCACCAGGAACAGCAGGATCATCGGCACGGTGGCGACGACGCTGGCCGCCATCACCAGCTCCCACTGCGCCTCGCCGCCCTGGCCGAACCGGTCCAGCACCGCCTTCAGCCCGCGCGGCAACGTGTACAGCTCCGGCTCGCGCAGGTAGATCAGCGGCCGGATGAGGTCCGTCCAGGCGGCCTTGAGCTCGAACACGAACACGACGATCAAGCCGGGCCGGGCCAGCGGCAGTGCGAGGGACCGGAACTGCCGCCACGGCCCGGCGCCGTCGACCCGTGCCGCGTCGAACACCTCCGCGGGCAGGCCGAGGAAGAACTGGCGCAGCAGGAACACGTAGAACGCCGACCCGAACAGGTTGCCCGCCCACAGCGGGACCTGCGTGGTCGCGAGGCCGACCGCGTGCCACTCCAGGTACACCGGCACCATCGTGACGGCGGCGGGCAGCATCATCGTGGCGAGCACGAGCCCGAACAGGACACCGCGGCCGCGGAACCGGAAGCGGGCGAAGCCGAACGCCACGACCGCGCTCGACACCGTCGCCGCCGCGGCGGCCGCGAACCCGACCGCCACGCTGTTGCCCACCCACGCGAGCAACGGCACGGCCCGCCAGACCTCGGCGTAGTTCTCCGGCCGGAGCACCTCGGGCAGCAGGGCGTTGTCGAAGACCTGCGAGCGGTCCTTCAGCGACGCGCTGACGAGCCACCAGAACGGGTACGCGAACAGCACCCCGACGGCGACCAGCGCCAGCACCACGGGCAGCCTGCGGGTCATGACCGGTCCTCGTAGTGCACGTAGTCGCGCGAGAGCCGCACCTGCACGGCGGTGATCGCCGCGATCACCAGGAACAGCACCCACGCCAGCGCCGAGGCGTAGCCCATGCGCAGCGAGCCGAACGCCTCCTGGAACAGGTAGATCACGTAGAACAGCGCCGCGTCGCCCTCGGCCGGTGACGACGGGCGGGCGCCGAAGAACATCGTGTAGGCCTCGGTGAAGACCTGCAGCGACGCGATGGTGTTGACGATGACCGTGAAGTACACCGTGCCGCTGATGCCGGGCAGGGTGATGTGCCAGAACTGCCGCCACGGCGAGGCGCCGTCGAGCCTGGCTGCCTCGTAGCGCTCCCCCGGCACCCTGGTCAGCGCCGCCAGGTACAGCACGGCGGTGCTGCCGACGGTCCACAGGCTCATCAGCACCAGGCCCGGTTTGATCCAGTCCGGGTCGGTCGTCCACTGCGGACCGGTGAACCCGAACCAGCCCAGCACCGCGTTGACCGCGCCGTTCTGGCCGTTGAGCAGCAACAGGAACAACGCCGCCAGCGCGACCGGCGGGGTCATCGTGGGCAGGAACAGCACGGTGCGGAAGAACCCGGCGGACCGGCCGGCGCGGCGCAGCAGCGAGGCCAGCCCGAGAGCGAGCACGATCTGCAGCGGCACGTGCAGCAGCGTGAAGAAGACCGTGTTCCACAACGCGGTCGCCGCCCGGTCGTCGGTCAGGATCTCCCGGTAGTTCGACAGCCCGGTGAACCGCGCGGGCTTGAGCAGGTCGTAGTGGGTGAACGACAGGTACAGGCTGTAGAGCATCGGCCCGGCGGTGAGCAGCAGGAACCCGAGCACCCACGGCAGCACGAACAACCAGCCCGCGCGGGCCTCCCGCGCGGTCGTCATCAGCGTCCTCCGACGCGGGTCAGCGCCCGGCCGGCCTCGCGTTGCGCCTGCGCCATCGACTCCTCGGGGCTCTGCTGACCGAGCAGCACCCTGGTGACCGCGGCCTCCCACGACCGCACGAGGTCGCTGGCAGCGGGGCTCGGTGGCAGTGCGAAGGCCTTGTCCTGCACGGACTGCAGCACCCGCACGCCCTGTTCGAGCACCCGGATGCCGCGCGGGTCGTAGACCTCGGCGAAGATCCTCTCGTCGGCGGCGCGGTTGGCGGTGAAGGTGCCGCTGTAGGGCTTCCCCTTCGCGGCCAGCGCGTCCCTGCGGGCCTTCGCGGCGGTGACCCACGTGTCGGTCGCGGTCATGGTGGTGATGAAGTCGCAGGCGAGGTCCGGGTGGCGGGCGCCCTTCGGGATCGCCCAGGCCTGCCCTCCTGCCTCGGTCAGCGGGGCACCGCGCCGGTCGGTCAACGGCGCGATCGTGACGTCGACGTCCGGCGAGTTGGCGGCGAGGGTGTTGACGTACCAGGAGTCCATCGCCATGGCGGCGACCTGGCCGGTGGCGATCTCGTTCTTCGCCCCGAAGGAGTCGAACGTGTCGCGGAACGCCTTGAACGCCGCCCAGCCGCCCTGCTCGCGCACCAGCCCGGCGGTGTAGCGGACGGCCTCGACCACGCGCGGGTCGTCCAGGTGCGGTTCGTCGCCGAGCAGGTCGGCGCCGTTCGCCTTGGCCCACATGGCCACGAACTCCGGCATGCGCGGGTCGAACCCGATGCGCTGCACCCGGCCGTCCTGCACGCGGGCCAGCCGCGCGGTGACCTCGGCGAGGGCGTTCCAGTCCGTTGTGGACAGCCGGGCCGGGTCGACGCCGTTCTCGCGCAGCACCGGGTTGTTGAGGATCAGCACCCGGACGGTGAAGAAGTCCGGCACCCCGTACACGGTGCCCTCGTAGGTCACCTGCCGCACCGCCGCCTCGCGGTAACCGGCGAGGTCGACGCGGTGGCGGGCCAGGCACGGCCCGAGGTCCTGCACCGCTCCCCTGGCCGCGTACCCGCCGAGCTTGCGGCGGTCGGCGTAGACCAGGTCCGGCGGGTCGCCCGCGGCCACCGAGGAGAGGAACTGCTGCTCGTCGAACACGCCCTCGTTGACCCGCAGGTCGACCTCGGGCCGGTCAGCCTTGAAGACCGCCACGCGGGCGGTGGCGTGCTCGTCCGGCAGGCCGAAACCCATGGTGACGAGCGTGTTCGGCCGATCGGCCGCGCTGGGCCCGAGGCCTCCGCAGCCCGCGACGAACAGAACGGCCAGTGCTAAGGCCGGCCCCCTCATGCGCGGGCGGCGACCACGGCGCGACGGCCGCGGAGGTGGTTGCGCGCCGCCGTCAGCAGCGTCCGCGCCTCCATCAGCTCACCGTATTCCAGGTGGTCGTCAGCGGCGGCGACGTGGGCCAGCGCCTGCTGCGGCGCCGCAGGTGCGCTCAGCACCGCGCGCGCCAGGCACTTGCGGGCCTGTTCCGCCTGCAGCGCCAGGTCGGCGCCGCCGGTCGCGCGGAGGAGCACCAGGGCGTCGCAGATGGCCTGGTCGAGGGAGCGGTGCTGCACGGTGGCCACCTTCGGACAGTCGGGAACGGGAGCGCCGACTGCTTGACGCCGATCCCGGCTACCCGCGGTTCACGGGCGGCAAACGGGTTGTGCGCGGGAAAGTCGCGGTGTCCCCCGATCAGCCGCCGCGGTTGTCGACCGCGGAGCTCAGTGCCGCGGCGGCCTCGGCGAGCGCCCGGTCCGAGACCGGCTCGCCACCGGCCCGGTCCAGCAGGTCGTCCCTGGACACCACGGGCAGGGCGCCGCGCAGGTCGGGCCGGTCGAGCTCGGTGCTGCCGGCCACCACGTACCGGCCCTCCACGTGCACCAGCATCGCGTTGTGGCGCGGCGAGTCGAGCAGCTTCCTCAGGTCTTCGACGGGAACGGGCACGTCGTTCTCCTCTCGTCGCGCCACAACGGCGATGTGCGGGCGGTCAGTGACCGGTGGCCTCGTTGCCCACGCGCTGACCGGACTCCTTGGCGTGGCCGCCGACGTCCTGCGCCGCCTCACGGGTGTGCTGGGCGGTGGTCTGCGCGGCGTCCGCTGCGACCTGCCTGACCTCACCGGCGGCGTCGGTCACCGAGGACGTCACGTCCTCCTTCAGGTGCTGAGCGGACTCGGTCAGCGCCTCCTTGGCCGGTTCGATCGCATCGCTGAAGGTGTCGGAGAGCTGCTGCACCGCCTGCTGTTCGGCGTCGGTGCGGGGCAGCACGGCCGCCAGCAGCAGTCCGGAGCCGAACGCGATCAGGCCGGCCGCGAGCGGACTGCCCTGCGTCTGGCGGGCGACCCGCTGCGGGGCCTCCTGCACCACCTGCGCGGCCTGCTGCGCGCGGTCCGCAACGGCCTGACCGGCCTGCTCGGCCCGTTCGGCCACGGCCTGCCCGGTGTTCTGCCCCTGTGCCCGCACGCTCTGGGCGGTGTCGCTCGCGGTTCCCATCACCCTGTCCTTCATCGCGGTCAGTCCCCGTCGCACGCCCTGCACCCGCCGTTCGGCGATGCGCTTCGGGCTGGTGTGGTCGACGAGCCGGTTCGCGTCGGCCCTCAGCTCGGCGCGGGTGACTTCGATGTCACGCCTTATTTGGTCGGGTGTTTCGCCCATTCCGCGTCCTCCTTCAGCGTTTCGACGGTGCGTTCGGGTTTCGGGTTGACGGTGCGCAGCTTGGCCCGCCCGCTGGTGTAGAGGACCGCGCCGGCGATGCCCCACAGCACGGCCACGATCAGCGCGGCCCAGCCCAGCGGCATGACCGCGCCGAGCGCGAACACGAGCGCGAAGCTCAGCAGCACCGTCGTGAGGTACCCGGCGAACCCGGCGGCGGCGAGCATGCCGCCGGCCTTGCCGGCCTTGCTCGCCTCCTGCCGCAGCTCGGCCTTCGCCAGCTCGAGCTCCTGGCGCATCAGCTTCGACAGGTCACCGGTGAGCTCGCTGACCAGGTCACCGAGCGACTCCTCGGTGCGGGCCTGCGGGTACTCAGGGCTCGACATGCGGCACCCCCGCCGCGGGCCGACCGGGCGCCGGGTTCGACGTGGCCGGGGCACCGTAGTCGGGCGTCGCGCCGTAGCCGGGGGTCTCACCGGTCACCTGCTGACCCGTGGTCCCGGCGTACCCGGAGCTCTCGGTGTAGCCCTGCGTCCCGGTGTAGCCCTGCGTCGAGCCGTAG
This sequence comes from Lentzea sp. NPDC036955, assembly GCF_055608005.1. Taxonomy (NCBI): domain Bacteria; kingdom Bacillati; phylum Actinomycetota; class Actinomycetes; order Pseudonocardiales; family Pseudonocardiaceae; genus Lentzea; species Lentzea sp. NPDC036955. The sequence continues at coordinate 881,540 of NZ_JBVJRC010000002.1, forward strand.
CCCGGGGACTCCGCATAGCCCTGCGTCGAGCCGTAGCCCGGCGACTCCGCATAACCCTGCGTCGAGCCGTAGCCCGGGGACTCCGCATAACCCTGCGTCGAGCCGTAGCCCGGCGTGGACGGGTATCCCGTGGGCTCGGTGTAGCCCGGTGCCAGGTCGGCGCGTTCCGACGTCACCGGCACGACGCCGCCGGAGCGCTGCCCGCTCTGGCCGCCACCGGTCGCGCTCTTCGCGACACGGCCGATGAGGAACCCGGCCACCGCGGCGCCCAGCAGGAACGTGCCCGGCTTGCGCCGCGCGTAGTCCCGTGCGGAGTCGAGCAGCCCCTGCGCTCCTCGCTCGTCGAGGAACCGCGCGGCCTGGCGGCTCGTGTCGGCCGCGCTCTGGATCGCACCCGCCGACATCGAGTCGGACGACGCGCCGCCGGCCATCTCGCTCAGCTCGTCGGCGATGCGGCCGAGCTGCTTCGACACCCGCTGGGCCTGCTGCTCCGCCTCCGCCGCGACGCGGTCGCGCACGTCGTTGACGACGTGGCGGGTCTGCTGCTTCGCCTCCTGCGCCACGTGCGCGGCCTGGTCGCGCACTGTGCCGCCGACCTCGCCGGCTGCTTCCTTGGCGTGCTGCGCGACCTGGGAACCTTCGTCCCGGGCCGCGGTGCGCACTCCACCCATCTGGTTCTCGGTCACGGCTGACTCCTCAGCTCGTAGTCGTGTCCTGGCCTACGAGCTACCCGTCGAAATCCGTCGCAAACGACTCGGTTCTGATCATTTTCAAAAGCTGCTGAACCGAAAACGTGACCGCTGTCCGTGTTTGCCGACGCCCGTCCGGGCTAATTCCTCCGCACGCGCACGAACTGGAAGCGGAGACCACGGATGACCCCTGCTGGACAACTGCGTTCACTCGCACGTGAACACGTCGCCGTCGCCGCGCTGACCATCCCGCGGCTGCTGCGCCACCGGGTGTGGCGCGACGCGAACCCGCACGAGGGAGCCGGTCTCGGCGTCGTGCTGGTGCCGGGTTTCGGTGCGAGCGACCTGAGCCTCACCTTCACCACGACGTGGCTGCGCGACCGCGGTTACGTCCCGACCGGCGCGGGCACCGGGTTCACCGTGGGCTGCACGTCCGAGCTGGTCGACCGGGTCGAGCAGCGGCTGGTCGAGCACGCGGAGGCCACCGGCGGCCCGGTCGTGCTGCTCGGGCAGAGCCGCGGCGGCGGGCTCGCGAGGGTGGCCGCCACCCGCCGGCCCGACGTGGTGAGCGGTCTGGTGATGATGGGCAGCCCGGTGCTCGACCCGATGGGCGCGCACCCGCAGGTGCTGCTCGCGGCACGGGCGCTGGCGCAGCTGTCCCGCGTCGGCGTGCCGGGGCTGATGGACCCGGAGTGCCTCGCCGGTGACTGCTTCGAGGACAACGTCCAGGCCGCCGCCGCGCCGTTGCCGCCGGAACTGCCCGCCGTGTCGATCTACTCCAGGTCGGACGGCATCGTGCCGTGGCAGCTGTGCCAGGACCCGTCGGCCGAGTGCGTGGAGGTGCACAGCACCCACACCGGCATGGCGCTCGATCCGGACGTGTACCAGGTCCTGCGGCCGCGGCTGGCCGAGTGGGCGGCCCAGCGCTACGACCTGCGGGCGACCGGATGAGCTCGCACGACCGGCTGGTGCGCACGGCGGAGGACGTCTTCGGCTGGACCGAGCTGCGGCCCGAGCAGCTGTGCGCGATGCGGCACGTGCTGGACGGACGCGACGCGCTGGTCGTGATGCCCACCGGCGCGGGCAAGTCCGCGATCTACCAGGTCCCCGCGATCCTGCTCGACGGCCCGACGGTGGTGGTCTCGCCGTTGGTGGCGCTGCAACGCGACCAGGTCGCGGCACTGCGCGCGGCGGGCGCTCCCCCGGCTGCGGCCGTGAACTCAACACGTTCGGCGGAGTCCAACGAGGACGCGTGGCGGGAGTTCGCGGAGGGGCGGACGGAGTACCTGTTCCTCTCCCCCGAACAGCTCGCGAACCCCGACGTGCTCGACCGACTCGACCGCCGTCGGCCGTCGTTGTTCGTGGTCGACGAGGCGCACTGCGTGTCGGCGTGGGGTCACGACTTCCGGCCCGACTACCTGCGGCTGCGCGAGGTCGTCGACCGCCTCGGCCACCCCGTCGTGCTCGCGCTGACCGCCACGGCGAGCGGCCCGGTCCGCGGCGACGTGGTAGAGCACCTGGGCCTGCGCGACCCCGCCGTGGTGGTCGCCGGGTTCGACCGGCCCAACCTGCACCTGTCCGTGCGCTTCGGCACCGACGAGGACGACCGCTCCCGGTCCGTTGTGGACCGGGTGGTCGAGCGGAAGGGCCCAGGCCTGCTCTACACGGCCACCCGCAAAGACGCCGAGCGCTACGCCGAGACCCTCGCCGCCAAGGGACTGCGGGCGGCCGCGTTCCACGCCGGCATGAGGGCAGCCGACCGCAAACGGGTCCAGGACGACTTCATGGCCGACCGCCTCGACGTCGTCGCGGCCACCTCCGCGTTCGGCATGGGCATCGACAAGCCCGACGTGCGCTTCGTGGTGCACGCGGCCACCCCCGGTTCGCTCGACGCCTACTACCAGGAGATCGGCCGCGCCGGCCGCGACGGCGAGCCCGCCGAGGCCGTCCTGTTCCACCGGCAGGAGGACGAGGGCCTGCAACGGTTCCTCAACACCCGCCGCGCCGACCTCGACTGCGCCCGCGAGGTGGCCGCGCTCGTGCGCGAGCAGCCCGGCATCACGCTCACCGCGCTGGCGGACCGGGTCGAGTGCTCGCGCCGGAAGGTCACCGGCACGGTGAACCTCTTGGAGAGCGCCGGAATCGTGGAGATCACGCGCGACGGCGTGCGGTACGCGGACGGTGCACCCACGCCGGCGAAGTCGGTCGCGGTCGTCGAGGAAGAAGCCGAGCGGCAGCTGAAACGCGACCGGTCACGGGTCGAGGTCATGCGCGAGTACGCCGGCACCCGCGGCTGCCGCCGCCGGTTCCTGCTGGGGTACTTCGGGCAGGAGCTCGACGGGCCGTGCGGTCACTGCGACCGGTGCGACGAGGGGCTGCCCGAGGAAGCCGACGCGGCCGGCGTGGCCGCTGAGCACCGGCCGGACTCCGAGGTGCGGCACGAGCTGTGGGGGCGCGGCACGGTGGTGCAGCAGGACGGTGACCGGTTGATGGTGCTGTTCGACGAGGTCGGGTACAAGACGTTGTCGCTGGCGGCGGTGGAGGAGGCCGGGGTCCTGGACTCCGCCTGAGCACGACCGGCGGCTCAGCGCACGAGCGCGTACAGGTCGCCGTTCGTGCTGGACGTCTGCATGTCGCCGTACCCGAGGAAGACCGCCCTGTCCCCCAGCACCGGTCGTGCCGCCCAGTGCGCGGTGGTGGGCACCGCGGTCGTCATGTCCTTGGTCCACCGCACGGCGCCGCTGCGCACGTCGAGCGAGTGCACCGTGCCGCCGATGTCGGACACGACGAGCTGGCCGCGCACGACCACCGGTGCCGCCTGCACGAGCGCGTCGAAGCTGTGCTGCCAGCCGAGCTCACCGGTGGCCGCTTCGTACCTGACGGCCTGCCCGCTCGACGACCCCTGCCGGGTGATGCCGACCGTCGCGCAGAGGTGGTTCGCGTCGGTGGCGAGCCCCTGGACGGCCCCGGCGGTGGTGCGGCTCCACGCCTGCTTCCCGTCGGCGTGCACCTGAACGCCGTCGACCGCCGTCGCCGAGCACACGACCCGGCGCTACTGCCCCTCCACCCGCAGCTCCAACCCCGGCGCGGACAGCACCGGCGCGTCCGGTGCCTCGGCCAGCACGAGCGTCAGCTCCCCCGTCTCGAACCGCGATCCGCTCCCGGTCCAGCGCACGGGTTCCTCGCTCCTCAGCCGCACCTCACCGCCGGGCTGCGTCACCACGGCGGTGAGCCCGTCCCCGTCCTGCTCCAGCACGACGGTGCCGCCGTCCTCGGGCCCGCCCGCGTCGGGCAGGTCCGCGGACAGCCGCAGGACGGCCACCGCGCCGCCCTCGACGCGGCACTCTCCGACCAGGTCCAGGAGCACCGTCTTGGACCGCAGCGTCACCTCAGCCTGCGAGACCTGACAACGAACCGTGGTTGCTGAACTGTCGGCCATGCGCAGTGCCTACCCACCGCGCACCCGCCGAAAACAGGATCAGCCGTCCAGGGCGACGGGCCAGTCACCGACCAGCGGGCAGTGCCGGACCGCCTGGTCGAGCAGGCCGGCCCGGCGTGCGCTCGGGACGTTGGGCAGTGCGACCGAGAGCGACGCGTCGACGGTGTAGTCCTGGGCGGTGCCGTGGTTCAGCGCCACCCGTGCGCGCACGGCGCTGCCGGTCGTGTCGAGGTCGCCGGTGGAGGCCGCCAGCACCACGGCCTGGTGCAGGCACGTGGCCAGCGCCGCGGCGTACAGCTTCTCGGGGTCCCAGGACCCGTCACCGACGGGGAGCGCGGACCCCGACACCTCGACCTCGTCGTTCCGGGAGACCGCCTCGACCTCTTCGACCTTCATCGCCACCTGCTTCGTCGACGGGTGTGAACCCTCCGCGCATACCCGTGGCGTGGCGGCTCAACCGCGATCGGGGTCAGCGGAACACGACCGTGCCGCTGCCGTCGAACGGCACCGCCAGGTACTCGGTGCACGCGTCGGCCAGCCACGCCGCCAGGTACCCGGCGAACGACGACCGCACCAGCAGCGCGACCCGGTCGGGCCCGGTCACCTGCAGGATGATCCCTGTGCGTGCGAGCAGCGTCTGCACGCAAGTGCCGACGGGAGCCGCAGCCGGGTGCAGGTCCACGGCACATCCGTGAGCCAGCACGTCGCGGACGTGCGGACCCTCCAGCTCCACGGTCGTGCGCTGAGCCGAAGTGTCCACAACGGACCCCCTTTCACCACCGAGCGCGCCACGCAGCACCTCCTCGACCACCGCCTGCAGATCGGGTCCGGCCACGACCAGGAACTCGTCAGGCCCCAGCCACAGCACCTCCACGGCACCGAACGGGCCGGTGTCCATGGTGAACGTGCACGCATCCGCCGGGAACACCACACCCAGCGCGCCGCCCATGGCCGCGATGGCGCCGGAGTTGGACACCCGCACCGTGAGCTGGGAGCGGAACGGCACCTCGCGCACGCCCAGCGCGGGTGCGAGCGCGGTCAGCCGGTCGGTCCAGGCCGCCAGCGGGCTCACCGGGTCAGCCGTCACGGCGGGCTCCTTCCTGGTCGTAGAGCACGGAGCCGGTCACGGTGACCGGGACGAGCGCGTCCCCGACCGGCACGTGGAGGGTCTCGCCGATGCGGTCGCGGCCGGAGCGCACGAGGGCGAGCGCGAAGGTGCGGCCCAGCGCCGCGCTGGGGTAGCTGGAGGTGACGTGGCCGAGCATGCGCACCGGCGGTTCGGGCAGCCGGTCGGTCTCGACGACCTGCGCGCCCTCCGGCAGCAGCACCTGCGGGTCCACGGGCAGCAGGCCGACGAGCTGCTTGCGGTCGGCGCGGTTGTTCTCCGCACGGGCGAAGGACCTCTTGCCGATGAAGTCGGCCTTCTTCTTCGACACCGCCCACGACATGCCGAGGTCCTGGGGTGTGACGGTGGCGTCGGTCTCCTGGCCGATGATCGGGTAGCCCTTCTCGGCGCGCAGGACGTGCATGGTCTCGGTGCCGTACGGCGTGATCCCGTGCTCCTCCCCCGCCGCCATCAGCGCCTCCCACACGGCGATGCCGTGCCAGGCGGTCACGTTGATCTCGTAGGCCAGCTCGCCGGAGAAGCTGATCCGGCACACCCGCGCGGGCACACCGGCGACCTCGGTGTCGTGCCAGGTCATGAACTCGAACGCCGCGTTCGAGACGTCGAGCGAGGGCGCCACCGCGGCGAGCACCGCACGGGACTTCGGCCCCACCAGCGGGATCGTGGCCCAGTGCTCGGTGACCGACGCGCAGTGCACGTCGAGGTGCGGCCACTCCGTCTGCAGCCACTCCTCCATCCAGTCGAGGATTTTGGCGGCATTGCCGGTCGTCGTGGTGACGAGGTAGCGCTCCTCGCCGACGCGGATCACGGTGCCGTCGTCGATCACCATGCCGTCCACGCCGCACATGACGCCGTAGCGGATCCGGCCGACCTTCAGCGTGCTCATCAGGTTGGTGTAGAGCAGGTCGAGGAACTCGCCGGCGTCCGCGCCCTGGACGTCGATCTTGCCCAGCGTGGAGCCGTCCATCAGCGCGACGCCCTCGCGTGCGGCCCGGCATTCGCGCAGCACGGCCGTGTGCAGGTCCTCACCCGGCCGCGGGTAGTACCAGGGCCGCTTCCACTGGCCGACGTTCTCGAACACCGCCCCGTGCGCGACGTGCCACGGGTGGATCGCCGTGACCCGCACCGGATCGTGCAGCTCGCCGCGGTTGCGCCCGGCCAGCGCGGCGAACGACACCGGGGTGTAGGGCGGTCGGAACGTCGTCGGCCGCTGCTCGGCCAGTTCGACGCCGAGGGCCTCCGCGACGATGCCGGCCGCGATCATGCCCGAGGTCTTGCCCTGGTCGTGCGCGGTGCCGATGGTCGTGTACCGCTTGATGTGCTCCAACGACCGCAACCCCGCGCCCGTCGCGCGCAGCACGTCCGCGACCGTCGAGTCCCGTTGCAGGTCGACGAAGCTCGTCTCGTCGGAGCCGGGCACCCGCCACAGCACCAGACCGGACCGGCCCGTGCACCGCGCGTCCGGCACCGGTCGCGGCACCATCGTCCGGGGGTCGAACCCGGCGCCGAGCGACGCCTCGGCACCGCAGACGCTGCCGTCGCCCAGGCACCGGGCGAGGTCGAGGTTCCCGTTCGCCGCACCGGCGACCCGCACCGTCGGCTCGGCCGGTCCCGGCACGAACGCGCCGAGCCCGTCGTCGTGGAGCAGTGTGCCGCCGGCCTGGCTGAACAGGCTCACCACCGGGTTCCAGCCGCCCGACACCAGCAGGGTGTCGCACGCGACGACCTCGTCGCCGACGTGCACCGCCGTGATCCGTCCCTCGCCCTCCGTGCCGGTGACCACCCGCCCGGCGCGGACCTCGATCCCCCGCGCCGCGCACTCGGCCGCGAGCGCGGCGGGTACCTCCGGCCGGGCGTCGACCACCAGCGCGACGTCCACACCGGACTCCGCGAGGTCGATCGCCGCGCAGTACGCGCTGTCATGGGTGGTGAACACGACCGCGCGTGAACCGGGCAGCACGCCGTAGCGGCGCAGGAACGTGCGGGCCGAGGACGCCAGCATGATCCCGGGCCGGTCGTTGTCCGGGAACACGACCGGGCGTTCGTGGGCACCGGTGGCGAGCACTGTCTGCTTGGTGCGGATCCGCCACACCCGCTGCCGGGCGACGCCGGCGGGTGCGGCGAACCCGAGGTGGTCGGTGCGCTTCTGCAACGCGAGCACGAACCCGTCCTGGTACATGCCGAACGCGGTGGTGCGGTCCAGCACCAGCACACCGGGCGTGCCCTTGAGCTCCGCGACCACGTCGGCGACCCACGCGGCCGCCGGCCGGTCGTCCAGGTGCTCCTCGAAGACCGGCAACGCGCCGCCGGGCCGGTTCTGCTCGTCCACCAGCACCACGCGGGCACCGCTGCGGGCGGCGGTCAGCGCGGCCATCAGCCCCGCCGGTCCGGCGCCGACGACCAGCACGTCGCAGTGCACGTGCTTGGCGTCGTAGCGCGCCGGGTCAGGTTCGGCGGCGAGCCGTCCCTGCCCGGCCAGGCCGCGCGCCACCAGGCCGTCGTACAGCTCGACGGTCGTGGCGAGCAGCATCGGCTCGGGGAACGGCGCCTCGACCTGCACCAGTGACGTCGGGTCCTCCGACCCGGCCGCGACGATCCCGCGCGGGCGGCCCAGCTTCACGCTGGTGCCGATCTCGTGGACACCGTTGGCCAGCAACGCGGAGGCGAGCGTGTCGCCGGGGTGGCCGGTGTAGTCCTGTCCGTTGAACGTGAAGCGCAGCAGCGTGGTCCGGTCGACCTCGCCGCCGGTCGGGGTCCGGAACGTCACGGGGCCACCTCCGGCATCGGCTCGCCGGACCGGTAGGTGGCGAGGAGCTCGTGGGTGCGGGTGTCGCGCACGGCGTTGAACCAGCGGCGGCACCCGGCGCTGTGGCTCCAGCGCTCGGCGAACGGGCCGCTGGGGTTGTCCCGGAAGAACACGTACTGCGCCCACTGCTCGTCGGTCAGCGCCGACGGGTCCTCGGGGTAGGCGACGTGGGCCTGGCCGCCGTAGTGGAACTCGGCTTCCTCGCGCGGTCCGCACCACGGGCACGGGATGAGTTGCATCGTCAGCTCCTGCCAGGGCCTGTGTCGAGGTCCCGTTCGATGAGAGTCGTGCCTGAGGTGGTTCCTGGCGGTGCGGGCGGACAGCCCGCATACCGCGGTGTTCTATGTGGGCTGTCCGCCCGTGCCCCCAGGGGCCGCCTCAGGCCCGGCTATCGCGAACACGGACCTCGACACAGGCCCTAATGCGCGACGGCGGCGGCGCCGTGCTCGTCGACGAGGGCGCCGGTGGTGAAGCGGTCGAGGGTGAACGGCTCGTTGTACGGGTGCGGTTCGTCGTGCGCGACCGTGTGCGCGAAGCAGTCGCCGACACCGGGCGTGGCCTTGAACCCGCCGGTCCCCCAGCCGCAGTTGAGGTACAGGCCGCCGACCGGGGTGAGGCCGACGATCGGCGAGGCGTCCGGCGAGACGTCGACGATGCCCGCCCACGTCCGCAGCAGGTGTGCCCGCGCGAACACCGGGAACAGCTCCAGCGCCGCGGCCATCTGCTCCTCGATGACGTGGAACGAACCCCGCTGGCCGTAGCCGTTGTAGCTGTCGATGCCCGCGCCCATCACCAGTTCGCCCTTGTGCGCCTGGGAGACGTAGACGTGCACCGCGTTGGACATCACGACGGTCGGGTGCACTGGTTCGAGCAGTTCGGACACCAGGGCCTGCAACGGGTGCGAGGCGAGCGGCAGCCGCAGGCCGACCATCTGCGCGAGCACCGAGCTGTGGCCGGCCGCGCACAACGCGACCTTGCCCGCGGCGATCCGGCCACGCGACGTCCGCACCGCGGTGATCCGGCCGTGAGCCGTTTCCAGGCCGGTGACCTCGCAGTTCTGGATCAGGTCGACGCCCATGGCGTGCGCGGCCCGCGCGTAGCCCCAGGCCACGTAGTCGTGCTTCGCGATGCCCGCACGCGGCTGGTAGGTCGCGCCCAGCACCGGGTAGCGCACGTCCGGCGAGGTGTTGACGATCGGGCAGAGTTCCTCGACGCCGTCGGGGTCCACCCACTCGGCGTCGATGCCGTTGAGGCGGTTGGCGTTGACCCGCCGGACGCTGTCGCGGACGTCCTGGAGGCTGTGCGCGAGGTTCAGCACGCCGCGCTGGTCGAACAGGACCGGATAGCCGAGGTCGTCCTCCAGGCCCTCCCAGAGCTTGAGCGAGTGCTCGTAGATGCCGGAGCTCTCGTCCCACAGGTAGTTCGACCGGATGATCGTGGTGTTGCGGGTCATGTTGCCGCCCGCGAGCCAGCCCTTCTCCAGCACCGCCACGTTCGTGATGCCGTGGACCTTCGCGAGGTAGTAGGCGGTGGCCAGGCCGTGGCCCCCGCCGCCGACGACCACGACGTCGTAGGAGGCCTTCGGCTCCGGGTTCTCCCACAGGAAGTCCGGGTGCTCGGGCAGATGGGCTCCTGGCGGGCTGGTCATGCGACGCCTCCAGCGGGAATCACCTGGTCGACTTCTGGTATATCAGTCTGTGGGTTACCGTAGGTCACATGAACGCACGGGTCAACGACGAGCCGGCGGCCGTCTCGCTCACCGAACGGGCGTACGCCGTGCTGCGCGACCGGCTGGTGATGCTGGAGATCAGGCCGGGCGAGCCCATCAACGAGGACCGGCTGCGCGCGGAGCTCGGCGTCGGCCGCACACCGATCCGCGAGGCGCTCAAGCGCCTGGAGCAGGAACGGCTCGTCGTCGCCTTCCCCCGCCGCGGCACGTTCGCCACCGACGTGAACATCTCCGACCTCTCCCACGTCTCCGAGGTGCGCCGCACGCTCGAACCGCTGGCCGCCGCCGCCGCGGCCGAGCGCGCCACCGCAGCGGACCGGGCCGCCCTGACCGGGCTGCGGTCCCAGCTGGAGACCGCAGCCCGGCCGGGCGACAACACCGCGCTGCTGCGCGCCGACGTGGACGTGCACCGCGCGATCTACCGGTGCGTGCACAACCCGTTCCTGGAGGACACGCTCATCTCCTACGACAACCTCGCCACCCGCATCTGGTGCGTGTTCCTGCCGCGCCTGTCCGGGATGGCCGGGCACGTCGACGAGCACGTGCCGTTGCTGACCGCGATCGTCGAGGGCGATGCCGAGAAGGCGGCCGAGCTGGCCTCCCAGCACGTCATCGGGTTCGAGCGGGCGATCCGGGCCCTGATCTGACCTTGGCGCCGGTCGCCGCGGCGGGCGGGGTCGGTCAGGCGGGGTGCCCCAGGCGGGCCGAGAGGTCGCGGGACGCGGCGCGCAGCTCCTCGACGACCTCGGGCACGCGCTTCTGCGAGAGCCGGTAGGCCGGTCCGGCGGCGCTGATCGCGGCCACCACGTCGCCGTGCGCGCCGAACACCGGGACGGCGACCGCGTGCAGGCCGGGTTCGAGCTCCTCGAAGCAGGTCGCGTAACCGTCCGTGGCGGTGCGCCGCAACTCCTCCCGCAGCCGCACCGGATCGGTGATCGTGCGCGGCGCGCAGGCCTCCAGGTCACCGCCGAGCACGCGTTCCCGGTCCGCACCGGACGCACCGGCGAGCAGGACCTTGCCGCTGGACGTGGCGTGCAGCGGCGTGCGCTGGCCGACCCAGTTCTGCGCCGCCACGGCGGAGCTGCCGCGGGCCTGGCTGACGTTGAGCGCGTTGTCGCCGTCGAGGACGGCGATGTTGACCGTCTCCCCCAGCTGGTCGGCGAGCGCCGAGCAGACCGGGCCACCCAGCCGGGCGTAGTCGAGCTGGCCGGTGACGGCGCCCGCGAACCGGAGCATGCCCAGTCCGATCCGGAACGGTCCGCGCTCCCCGTTCTGCTCGACGAGGTCGCGGGCGCGCAGGGTGCAGACGAGTCTGGACGCGGAGGACTTGTGCACGCCGAGCTCGGCCGCGATCTCGGTGATGCCGGCCTCGCCGTTGCGCGCCAACAGCTCCAGGACGGCGATGGCCCGGTCGACGGACTGCACGAGCGCTCCGTCGCGCCCCTCCCCGTTGTTGCTCATGAAGCCAAGGTAACGCTTTCGACCGGCTTCCCCGGCGTCCGTCACCGGGCTGTTGCGTGAGGACGGTCGGTGGTGAGGGCGTTCCGTGCTACCCCGGTAGCACGCCGGAACACCCGCTACCGCGGTAGCGCTCGCGGTGGGCGCCGGGGTACGACGACGCCACGGCGCCGTCCCCCTAGCGTTCCCGATGTGCTCAGCTCCCGTTCCGCCCCGGTGCTCCTCGCCGGTTCGTTCGTCCTGTTCGGACTGGCCGGGTGGGCGCTGCGGCTGCCGCTGGGCCTCGACAGCGCGGTGTACCGCTCCGGCGCGCTGGCCGTGCTCCGCGGTGAGGCGTTGTACGACCACCTCACCGCCACACCGGAGTGGGCGGTCGACCTGCCGTTCACCTACCCGCCGGTCGCGGCCGTGCTGTTCACGCCGCTGGCGGTGCTGCCGACCCAGCTCACGTGGGCGGTGTTCGCCGCCGCCACCGCGTTCGGCGTGGGCGTGGTGCTGCGGTGGACCACCGGCCGGACGCCGTCACCGCTGCTGTTCGCGGCGGTGTTCGGTCTCGAACCGGTGTGGCGGACCGTCGGGTACGGACAGGTCAACGTGCTGCTCATGGCCGTCGTCGTGGTCGACGTGCTGCGGCAGGGCCGGTTCTCCGGCGTGCTGGTCGGGATCGCCGCGGCGGTGAAGCTGACGCCGTTGGTGTTCGTGCTGCACCTGCTGGTCACCGGGCGGGTGCGGGACGCGGGGCGGGCGCTGGCGGTGTTCGGCGGTCTGCAGCTGCTCGGTTTCCTGCTGCTGCCCGGTGACTCGCTGCGGTACTGGGGGTCGGCGGTCCTCCGCGGCAACGACGCGACGGGCAACGGGCACCTCGCCAACCAGTCGATCTCCGGTGCGGTGCAGCGGCTGACCGGTGCGGCACCGTGGGCTCCCCTGCTGGTCGCGGCGCTCTGCCTGGGCTGCGTGGCCGCGGCGGCGGTGCTGGCCCGGCGGGCACACCTGCGCGGTGAGCCCCTGGGGGCGCTGCTGGTCACAGCGTTCTGCGGGCTGCTGGTCAGCCCGATCTCGTGGTCGCACCACTGGGTGTGGGTCGTGCCGCTGGTGGCGTTCCTCCTGCGCGGGCCAGGTGCCGCGCAGGTGCCCGTCTGGGCGGTCTTCGTCCTGTGGCCGCTGCTGGTGCCGACGGGGAACGCCGTGCTGGACAACCTCTACGTGCTGGTCGCGGTCGTCGGTGGGGTGCTCGCGTGGCGCGGCCTCCTGTCCGGGGGTGGAGTAGGTTCGGCGCGAGTGGATGATCTTCCGGGGCGGTGGGGCGGATGAGGGGTGCCGTGGTGCGGCAGTTCCTCGCCGCCGGCGTGTTCACGTTGTTCTCGGCGAGCAGGCTGGTCAGGACGCCGGCGTCGGCGGGCTGGCGGCGCCTCCGGATCGTGCTCGTGCTCGGCGTCGCGTCCTGGGTGGTCTTCCTGAACGTGGTCGGCCCGGCCGAGCTGCGGTTCACCTACTCGTCGATCCCCGCGTGGTGGTTCACCGGTCTCGCCGTCGCCGCCGTGCTGCTGACGCAGGTCCACCCGCTGTGGGCGTGGCGGATGCTCGCGGTCGTGATGGTGTTCGAACCGGTGGTCCTGCACGACTTCCGCTCGGCGTGGGGCTGGCCGTGGACGCCCGGCACGGTCCTCGCAGCCGCGGCGGCACTGCTGACCACCGCCCAGGCCTACCGGCAGACCGTGCTCGTGTGGGTGTTCTTCTTCTCGATGGTCGTCGTGTGGGCGCACATGTGGGACTACCGGGACATCTTCCTGGTCGGTGCCATCGTGGGCGGTGTGCTCGTCGTGGGCAACGCGATGCGGTTGCGGCGCGTGGCCGAGGCCGACCGCAACGAGCAGTCCCGGCGCCGCGAGGTCGAGGAGGTCCGCGCCGCCACGCTGCAGGAACGCGCGGTCATCGCCCGCGAGCTGCACGACGTGGTGGCGCACCACATGTCCGTGCTGGCGCTGCGGGCCGGGAGCGCGCGGTACCGGTTCCCCGGTCTGTCGGCGGAGCTGGAGGGCGAGTTCGCCGAGATGCAGGAGACCGCGCGGGAGGGCCTGACCGAGATGCGGCGGCTGCTCGGCGTGCTGCGCAACGAGAACGGCGAGGCCGAGACCGCGCCCCAGCCGCGCGTGGAGCAGATCGCCGAGCTGGTCGACCGCCTGCGCAGCGCCGGAGTCGCGGTGACCGTGCGGTTCGACGGCGACGTGAGCGGTGTGCCCGGCGGTGTCGCGCTGTCGGCGTACCGGATCGCGCAGGAGGCGCTGAGCAACGCCGTCCGGCACGCCCCGGGGTCCACTGTGGACGTGCGCGTCACGGCGGACGCCGACCTGCGGGTGGTGGTGCGCAACAGCGCCGCCGCCGAACCCGGGCCGCCGACGGACGACCGGGCCAAGCACGGCCTGCTCGGCATGCGGGAGCGGGTCGCGACCCTGCGCGGCACGATCGTCGCGGGTCCGGGCGAACGGGGTGGTTTCGTCGTGGCGGTCACGCTGCCCCTGGCCGGGAACGAGGACCAGCCGTGAACACGACAGTGCTGATCGCCGACGACCAGACGATGGTCCGGCAGAGCTTCCGCGCCGTGCTCGCCGCACAGCCGGACATGACCGTGGTCGGCGAGGCGAGCAACGGCGCCGACGCCGTGCACGCGGCCGTCCGCGACCGCCCCGACGTCGTGCTGATGGACGTGCGCATGCCGGTGATGGACGGCCTGGAGGCCACCCGGCTGATCCTCGGCACCCCGGACCTCGGCACGCGCGTGCTGATGCTGACCACGTTCGACGTCGACGAGTACGTCTACGGCGCCCTGCGGGTCGGCGCCTCCGGCTTCCTGCTCAAGGACGCCCCGCTGGAGGACCTCGTCAACGCCGTGCGGGTGGTGGCGGCCGGCAACGCCCTGTTCGCGCCCGCCGTGACCCGCCGGCTGGTCGCGGAGTTCGCCGCCCGCCGCCCGGGCGCGGTGCGGCCCGAACGCGCCGACCGGCTGACCGCGCAGGAGCTGAAGGTGCTCCGGCTGGTCGCGCGCGGCCTCTCGAACACCGAGATCGCCGCCGCGCTGGTGATCGTCGAGCAGACGGCGAAGACGCACGTCAGCCGGGTGTTCGCGAAGCTCGGCGTGCGCGACCGGGCGCAGGCGATCGTGGCCGCCTACGAGATGGGCATCGTGGTCCCCGGTGAGTGAGCGGTAAATCGTTCGTCCGGCGCGTTCACCGGACCTACCCTGCCTGGATGGTGCAGGGGGAGATCGACCGCACAGCAGAGGAAGAGGACTTCTCCGGGGTCGCGTGGCTCGACCACGGCGGAGAGGTCGAGATCGCACGCGCCTACGGGCTCGCCGACCGCGCCCACCGGGTGCCCAACACCGTCGACACCAGGTTCGGCATCGCCAGCGGCAGCAAGGGCTTCACCGCGCTGGCCGTGCTCTCGCTGGTGCACGAGGGCAAGCTCTCCCCGGACACCGCGGCCCGTTCGCTGCTCGGCGGCGACCTGCCGCTGATCGCGGACGACGTGACCGTCGAGCACCTGCTCACCCACACCTCCGGCATCGGCGACTACCTCGACGAGGAAGCCGGCCACGAGCTCACCGACTACGTCGTCGGCGCCGCGCACGAGCTGACGACCACCGAGGCGTTCCTGCCGCTGCTCGACGGCCACCCGGCCAAGTTCCCCGCGGGCGAACGGTTCAGCTACTGCAACAGCGGGTTCGTCGTCCTCGCCCTGCTCGCCGAACGCGCGAGCGGCACCGGCTACCACGACCTGGTCCGCGAACGCGTCCTGCGGCCCGCCGGCATGACCAGGACCGACTTCCTGCGCTCCGACGAGCTGCCCGGCGACGCGGCCGTCGGCTACCTGCCGATCGACGGCGTGGACCGCTCCAACGTCTTCCACCTGCCGGTGCTGGCCACCGGCGACGGCGGCATCCACACCACCGCGGCGGACATGTCGGCGTTCTGGCGCGCCCTGTTCGCCGGGCGGATCGTGCCCGACGTCGAGGAGGTCGTGCGCCCGCGGTTCGACGTGCCCGAGGACGAACCGGTGCAGTACGCGCTGGGCTTCTGGCTGCGCGGCGGCACCGACACGGTGATGCTCGTCGGCAGCGACGCCGGGGTGTCGTTCAAGTCGACTCACGACCCGCACACCGGCACCACCTGCACGGTGCTGTCCAACACCTCCCCCGGCGCCTGGCCGATCGCTCGCGCCATGGCCGACGGACGATGGTGATCGAGTGGCCGGCGTCGTCGGCCTTCGCGATGGCGCAGTCCGACACCACCGGCAGTCTGTTCCGAATGGACAGTGCGGCGAGGAGCACCGGAGCTGCTGCCGGCCCGCACCTCCCGGTGGCGAGCGCCGCACCGGCGCCGGCGCGGCGGACAGGCGGCCGATCCCCGAAGTACCAGCCGTCACAGCCCGCGCGCCGACTTCCGGCACCGGCGGGGCAGACCGGGCGCCGCCCAGGCGCCCGGCCCACCGCCTACTTGTCGTCCGGGTTGCCGCAGAGGCCGCTGTCGTTGTCCGACAGGACCGGCACGGCGATGACGTTGACGTCGATGAAACAGGCGTTGATGTCGCTGGCGATCTCGGTGTCGTCGAGGTCGACGAGGCCGACCTGGTGGGTGAGGTCCAGCTCGGGGGTGGCGGCCATGGCCTGCGAACCGAAACCGAGGAAAGCGCCCGCGATGGCGACGGCCGCTCCTGCCTTCTTCAGCACGAAATCTCCTAAGAATGGTTGTGTTCACTCGGGACTCGGCGAGCAACCGCTCAGCCGGAACCTCGCAGCACCGTAGCCAGACCGGTGCGGGACCCAGAAATCCATGATCACGCGATGGTGTGAATGTCGGCCGATCACCACACCATCGGGTTGTTTCGCGCAATTGATGTTTGCGCCGTGTCGTCCGTTTCAGGTGGTTCCCGCCCTCCCCGAGTTGCCCGCGTCACATCGGGTGGAAGTTGACACCGGTGTCAGCACCTAGCGTCGGGGCAGCGCGTTCCGAAGGCCGGAACGCCACCGGTGGAGGAGATCCGCGATGGGCACTGCGTTGGGCTACAAGGCTTTCGGCGGACCGGAGGTCCAGGAGTTCTTCGAGCGGCCCGATCCGGTGCCCGGTCCGGCGGAGGTCCTCGTCCGCGTCGAGGCCGCCGGGGTCAACCCGCTCGACCACCTGCTGCGCTCCGGGCGCGTGACCGCGATGAACGGCGACGTGCCCTTTCCGCAGGTGCTCGGCATGGAGGCAGCGGGAACGGTCCTCGCTGTAGGCGCCGACGTGACCGGGCTGGCCGTCGGTGACCGGGTCACCGGGTTCGCGCTCACGTTCGCGGGCACCTACGCCGAGACAACGCTGTTGCTCGCCGAGTCCACGGCCCGCATCCCCGACGCGCTGCCGGCGACGTGGGCGGCGACCATCCCCGTCGCGGGCACCACGGCGCTGGACGTGGTCGACCAGCTCGACCTGCCCGCCGGTTCCTCGCTGCTGGTGAACGGGATCGGCGGCGGTGTCGGCATCGCGCTGGCGCAGGTCGCGCGTGACCGCGGCCTGGTCGTGACGGGCACGGCGAGCTCGGCCAAGCGGGAGCTCGTCGCGAAGACCGGTGCGACCTTCGTCGACTACACCGGGGGCGATGTCGTGCAGCGGTTGCGCGAGTTGGCGCCCGACGGGTTCGACGCGGTGGTCGACACCGTCGGCGGCGAGTCGTTGCGCGCGGTGGCCGCACTCGCGGTGAAGCCGGAGGCGCTCGTCTCCGTCGGTGACCCGTCGGTGGCAGACTTGGGTGGCGCGGCGGTCCGGCGGCGGCTGGACCGGGCGGGGCTCGAACGCGTGGCGGAGCTGATGGTCGCCGGGCGGCTCGACCCGCACATCACCGGCACCTACCCGCTCGCGCGGGCGCAGGAGGCGCTGGCGCTCGTCGAGTCGCGGCACGCCACGGGCAAGCTCGTCGTCGACCTGAGCCGCTGACGGCGCTCAGCCGGTGGCGGTCCCCTGCCGGTAGCTGGTGTTGATCTCGATCAGCTCGTCGAGGACGGCCCTGGCCTCGACGAGCCTGGCGATGTCGGCGGTCAGCCGGTCCCGTTCGCCGGTCATCGTGGTGAAGGCGTCCTCGGCGACGGCCCTGCTGTCGCTGTCCACGCAGGGCAGCAGCCGCGCGATCACCTTGCTGCTCAGGCCCGCGTCGAACAGCCGCCGGATGATCTCGACGCGCACGGCCGTCGTCGGCGGGTAGTGCCGCTGCCCGCCGACGGACCGCGTGCTGTGCATCAGGCCCTGCTGCTCGTAGTAGCGCAGCGAGCGGGCGCTGACCCCGGTCAGCCGGGCCAGTTCTCCGATCCGCATGCCACCAGCCTAGGCGGGTGGCATGCGGATCTCGTAGCCGCGTCATTCGACTGCCCAACCCGTACGCATTGACAACAACGGCGGTCAGAATGACGACTGCGGTCCGCATCGGAGCCTGTAGCTTGGCTGAGCGACCTGCGACAGGTAGTTCCAGGCCGAACCGGCCACTCCCCCAGAAGAAGGCTCCTCATGGCACACACCGCTCTGCTGAAAGTCACGGCCAAGCCCGGCCGCGCGTCAGACGTCATCGATTTTTACCGGGTCACGCTGGCTGCCACGCGCTCCCGTCCGGGACTCATCGGGCTTCGCGTGGTGCGCGAGGCGAAAAACCCCGACAACTTCATGCTGATCGAGCAGTGGGATTCCAAGGAGGACCAGGCCGCTTACGCCGCCTGGCGCGCCACCACACCGGAAGTCAGCGAGGCTTTCAGCGAGATGATCGACTCGTTCTCGCTGGAGTGGTGGGATGAGATCAACGCCTGACACCGGAGAGTCATGACCGGCGAAGACATTTTTTCCGACGTGATGAGCACATTGCGTCTCAGTTGCGTCCTTGCCGGTCATCGGTCCGGTTCGGGCGATTGGTTGATCCAATCGCCACCGCCAGGCAGGGTCAAGGTCCTGGCGGTGACGCGAGGGCAGATCAAGTTCCGCCTCGGCAAGGAGCCGGAGTGGCTCGAAGTAGCAGCCGGTGAAGCGCTTGTCCTGGATGGCCGGTCTCCGTTCGTGTTCGGCACGAAGCTCGACATGGCACCCACGCAGGCCGTCCTCGGCGAGCGGGACATCTCGCCCTCGC
This sequence comes from Lentzea sp. NPDC036955, assembly GCF_055608005.1. NCBI lineage: Bacteria > Bacillati > Actinomycetota > Actinomycetes > Pseudonocardiales > Pseudonocardiaceae > Lentzea > Lentzea sp. NPDC036955. The sequence continues at coordinate 899,927 of NZ_JBVJRC010000002.1, forward strand.
CTGACGATGAGACCGTGTGCGTCACCGCGCACGTCGACCTGAGAGGCGGGGCTGATCTGTTCCTGCAACAAGCCGTGCCAGCCGTCACCCACGTTTCCGCTGATTCGAACGCCGGCCCGGCCATGGGATGGCTGCTGCGGCAGCTGGACGTTGAGATGAAGCACCGGCTGCCCGCATCTCACCGCGCCTCCGAACACGTTTTGGAGATCCTCTTCATACACGTCATGCGCGAGTGGCTGTCGGCCGGCTTGGCACTCCCCGCCGGCTGGATCCACCTCTTTGCAGACCCGGTGCTCAGCCCTGCCGTGAGACTGATCCACCACGAGCGCAAATTCGCCCTGTCGGTCGGCGAGTTGGCGCGCGCCTGCGGGCTTTCGCGGACGGTCTTCATCGAAAAGTTCCGCGAAAGTGCCGGGATTCCTCCCGCCTCGTACGTGTTGCAGTGGAAGATGCAGCTGGCACTCAGCCTCTTGGAAACCACGGAGATGTCGGTCGACCAGATTGCGCGACATCTTGAATATTCGTCATCGAGCGCGTTCAACGTCGCGTTCAAGCGCTCGACGGGGAGATCGCCCGGAAGTCTCCGGAAAGCAAGGCGTTGAAGCGCGCTACGAGGAGTGCCAGGTGACGGCGCTGCCGACGTCCGCGCGGGAGGTGCGGAAGCCGTTCACCGGGTGCGCGAGGTCGGGGTGGCCGAACGAGACGCCGGCCACCACCCGCCTGGTCGCGGGGAGCTCGAAGTGGTCGCGCAGGAAGTCGCTGTACCCGGCGAGGGCGGCCTGGGGTGCGGCGCCCAGGCCGAGGCTCTGGGCGGCGAGCAGGAATGAACCGAGGTAGAGGCCGCAGTCGACGGCGCCGTAGACTCCCAGGTCCGCCTCGGTCGTGATGATCGCGACGTGCGGTGCGTCGAACAGCTCGAAGTTGCGCAGCAGCTGCCGCGCGGCGCCCTCGTGGTCACCGCGTTCGACGCCGACGCTGGTGTAGAGCTGCCTACCGCATTCCCGTCGGCGTTCCTGGTAGACCCCGGTGTACTGGACGGGGAACGGGAAGTCCGGCTGACCGGGGTGCTCCCGCAGGTGTCCGAGCAGCCGGGTGCGGAACCGCTCGGTGCCGGCGCCCTCGGTGACGACCACGTGCCACGGCTGGGTGTTGCACCACGACGGGGTGCGCTGCGCGAGCGCGAGCAGCTGCTCGATCGTGGACCTCGGGACCGGGTCGGGCAGGAACTGCCGGCAGGTCCACCTCTCGTCCAGCAACCGCCGCAGCGCCTCGTGCAACCCGGTCGTCGTGCTCACTGCGACCTCCGCGGCGGTGTCGATCTCCCGGCCGAAGCCAGTGGTGCTGCCCAGATCGTTGACCCGGTAATTGATCTTCCGCGCTGACCGGCCAGGCTGGTCCCGCTTGTCGAGTGCGGAGGTCGGCTCGGGGGCTGAGCGCCCCGAGGAGTGGCCGGCCGGTCCGCCGAGGCGGGGCGATGGGTCGCCAGCGGGCGGGACCACCACCTCCGGGCGTCCTCAGTTCAGGACGCGGTCGTGGAACTGCGGGAGCGGGTGCGGGACCTTGCCCTCGGGCACCGGTGGGTGGCCCGACGGGTCCGACGGGAACGAGATGACCTCGATGAGGTAGCCGTCGGGGTCCGGGGCCAGCGTGATGGTGATGCCGCCGACCTTCAGCGGCGGGTCGCACGCGAGGGCGTAGCCCGCGTCCGCGATCTCGGCGGCGGCTGCCGCGGCGTCGTCGACGGTGAGGACGAACGGCGTCCACGCGGGCGCGCCGGACTGGACCGGCATGCTGTCGCCGCACATCAGCACCACCCTGCCCTGACCGCTCGCGTCGGCGAGCACCACCTCGGTGACGTCCGGTGCGGTGAACTCGACCCGTTGCAGCACTGACAATCCGATCGCTTTCGTGTAGAAGTCGATGGACCGTTCCAGATCGCTGACCACAATCTTGGCGTAGCTCAGGCGGACTTCCATGGCGTGCGCACCTCCGGGCGTTCGATGCGGTCGCGGGGGACGATCAAGCGCAACATAATGTGTTGTGCAAGATCTTGTCCACACTCGACGGAGGAGTACAGCCGTAAGCGCACCACTGGACGGGTCACCGTCCTCTCCTTGCGTCTCGATAGGCGCTGCCGAATGACTTTGCGGACTTGTTCGATCCGGTCTCACCGACGAAGACTTCGAACAAGCGGCGAATGAGTGGCGCGAGAAACGCCTGTACCCCAGCACGCGACTACGAGCGCTCGGCATCGACATCGATCTTGCCAATGTCATGCCCGACGCCATCATCGGCGCAGATCCGGTTCACTTCTGGATCATTGAAGCCGTCGCGTCTGATGGTTTCGTATCATCGCCTCTGGAATCTGGACTTGGTTCACGGATGAGCCGGGCCTTTCAGCATGAATCGTGATGCACTCGTAGAGGTCCAGGACACGGTGCATCTCGGCGCAGGGTCTCCCGGCTGATCGCGGCGACGGTGCCGCGGTCGAGCAGGTGGAGCGCACAGCGTGCTCAGCGACCAGGTGGAGAACGCGGTGATGCCCCAGTCGGCGGGGGACGTCCGGCCGATCAGGCAGATCCGGTCACCGATCGTCTCCGGTCGCCCCGTTCCATGCGGACGAACACGCCCAGGCGACAAGCCATGGCCACCTCCGCACTCGACAAGCGGGACCAGCCTGGCCCGGTCAGCGCGGAAGACCAATTACCGGGTCAACGATCTGGGCAACACCACCAGCACGGCACTGCTAGCCTCCACATCACCCCTGGTCGACGGCGAGGACGTACTGCGTCATCGAAACTGTCCTTTCGGGATGGTCAGAACACGGTCAGAACGCGAGAGCTGCGACGACACCGGC
>NZ_JBVJRC010000003.1:0-129950 GCF_055608005.1 Lentzea sp. NPDC036955
GTCGTCGCCTTGGTAGGCCATTACCCCACCAACAAGCTGATAGGCCGCGGGTCCATCCCATACCGCCGGAACTTTCCACCAAGAATCATGCGATTCCAGGTCGTATCCGGTATTAGACCTCGTTTCCAAGGCTTATCCCAGAGTACAGGGCAGGTTACCCACGTGTTACTCACCCGTTCGCCGCTCGTGTACCCCGAAGGGCCTTACCGCTCGACTTGCATGTGTTAAGCACGCCGCCAGCGTTCGTCCTGAGCCAGGATCAAACTCTCCAATAAGGATTGTGTTGATCGCTCCAGACGGAATATGTCTGGCAATCTGGTCTAGCTACTCAAAGGAATACTCCTGACGAGGAGTATTCATATTACTGGCTGTGTTATCGGCACGCTGTTGAGTTCTCAAAGAACACGCGCTCACCGGGTCCATCTCCGTTTCCGGAGAGTTTCTCTCGGGGCTTGTGTTTGAAGCTTAGCCAGTTCGTTTTCGCTTTGTCAAATCGGCCGTTTCGGCTTCTTCGGTGCGGCGCAAACTCGCTTCGCATTCAATTTGCTTGGTTCAGAAGTTATCCGACTGGCTTTTCCGGTGTCAAATCGGGGTCATTTTCAGATCCCGGACAGCACGGTAGGCCGTTCATTTACTTCTGGGGGTTTGACGCCGTGAAACTTTACCCGGCCCGATCCGCGGTGTCAACCGCTCGTTCCGGGGGTCTCGCTTGCGACCCGGAGAAAGTTACTCACCGGGGGCACCGGTGTCAAATCGCCTGGTCAGCGGGCTGCTTGATGGGCACGGACGGCGGTGGAGCGGCCGGCTTGGCGCCGATCGGACGCGGTCGCAGCCACAGCGTCACCGACCGCAGACCCTCCATCGCCCGCACGATCTGCTCGGGAGAGGCGGCCTGGCGGGTGGCCAGCGGCACCAGCTCGTACCCCCAGATGCCGAACTCCTTGAGGACCGTCACCGGATCGTCACCGAAGTCGGCGGTCGCGGTGGCGGAGAACTCGAGGAACACCTGCGGGCGGTCCCTGCGCAGCAACCGGACCAGGCCGGCCAGTGCGCGGTGACCACGACCGGGCGTGTCGACCCGGACGACCGAGAGCTTCATGCCCTGTGCGAGGGCGATCTCCTCGAGCTCCTTGTCGAGCCGGACCGCGCGGACCCGCGGGACGTCGTCGCCCGCGTCGGCCGGCAGCGGTGCCACCGACACCCCGCCGGTCAGCGTCGGCGCGGCGGCGAGCTCGCCCGTGCTCTCCCACGCGGCGCCTTCGATGACGGTCATCCGGTCGGCGACGGCGGCGGGCAGGTTCGCGGAGACGTTGTGCCGCAGCAGGGCCGCGGCGCCCCTGTCGGGTTCGACGGCGACGACCGCGCCCATCAGGCCGAGGCGGGACAGCACCCTGATGGAGTGGTAGCCGACGTACGCGCCGACGTCGAGGAAGATCCCGTCCGGTTCGACGTGCGAGTCGAGCACCTCGGCGAGGTCCGGTTCCCACACGCCGTTGGACGACAGCAGCGGCAGCATGAACGCGTCGTCGGAGGGCAGCCGCAGCATGCCCGCGTCGCACAGCACCAGCGAGCTGCGCACCCCGGGCACGTCGGAGGAGGTCTCGTGCTGGCGCACCACGACCCGGCGGAGCGCGTCGGCGGTCTGCTGGGCCTGGTGGGCGGCGCGGACGGCGGCGTCGAGGCGGGTGTCGCGTTCGCGGAACACCTCGACGACGCGCGATTCGAGGGTGTCGATCCGGTCGAGCGTGCGGTCGAGTGCGACGGTGAGCTTGTCGATCCGGTCGGCGAGCACGTCGGTCGTCTTCGCGCGCTTGGCCGCCTCGGCGACGACGGCGTCCTCGATCTCGCGCAGCCGGCGGCCTTGGCCGGCCATGTCGGCGCGGACGCGGACCACGCCGTCGTCGACGCCGACGAGCTGGTCGGTGAAGTGGGTCTGGCGGGCGGCGACCTGTTCGACCTCGGCGCGCAGCAGCTCCAGCTCGCCCGCGCCGACGCCGGTGCGCAGCGCGTCCTGCCGGTTGACCAGCTCGGACACGGTGCGTTCGACGCCGTCGACGAGGGTGTGGAGCACCTCGCGCATGTGGTTGTCGTAGTGGTCCAGCGCGCGCAGCATGACCTTGCGCAGCGCGGGAGCCATGGGCGTTCGGTGTGCGGATCCCACGTCGGGCTGGCGCAGCAACGCGTGCTTGGCCGACTGGAGTGCGAGCAGCGGGTCGACCTCGGGGCGCGGCTTGGGCCGGCGGGCCCGCCAGCCGCGGTAGGAGTGCTCGACGCGTTCGCGCAGCAGTTCGCCGACGCGTGCGACGGACCGCACGGACAGGACGTGGTCGCGTGCGGCCTGGCCGAGGGCGGCGGCCGTGCCGAGGTCGTCGGCCAGTGACCGCATCAGCTTCGCGGCGGCCTGGACGTCGGGTTCCGCGCCCTGGTGGCACGGCACGAGCACGGCGGTCTTGCCGAACAGCTCGGCCACCCCGCCGTGGTCGGAGGCGAGCACGGGGATGCCGCGGACGGCGAGCTCGGCCAGGCGCAGTGCGATCCGGTCGTCGGCGCCGCCGCGGTGCAGCGACACCACGACGTCGGCGGTCTGGCACACGTCGAAGTCCTCGACCAGGGCGATCCGCTGGTCGGAGGCGGTGGCGAGGCGCAGCCGCTCGGCGGCCTCGGGGTGGTCGTACGCACCGGAGACCGCGACCTGCAGCGTCACGTCGGTGCGGTCGGGGAACGCGCTGAGGAACGCCGACACGGCGCCGAGGACGTTGCCGGGCCGGTCGAGCGCGTGGTCCGCGATGGCCGCGAACACCACCACCGAGCCGGCCTCGTGGTCACGTGCGCCCACGTCGTGCACGGGTACCGGGACCACGCGGACGATCGGGCCGCCGATGCGTTCCGCGGCGGCGCGTGACGACTCGGACGACACCCACAGCTCGTTCACGCCGACGCGGTCGTCGGCCGCGGAGGCGTCCAGGGCGATGTCGACGACGAACCGCCCGTCGGGGACCTCGACGTCGTCGGAGGTGCGCACGACGACCGGGTAGGCGGCGGAGTCGGACACGGGCAGCCCGGACGCCCGTGCGGCGGCCAGCACGCGTTCGGTCACCGGGCCGTTGCCGACGATCGAGACGCCGAGCTGGTCCAGCAGCGCCGGGCCTTCTGACCGCGGTTGGGGCACGGCGGGCACGGGCAGCCGCCCGGAGGCGACGCCGGCACCGGCGCACCACTCGCGCCAGTCCTCGAAGTCGGCGCCGAAGGGTGCGGGGAACTGCTGTTGCAGCGCGGGGTCCGCGCGCCAGACGGCGTCCGCCCAGCGGGTGCCGCCCTGCTCGGTCCGCTCGCACGCCCAGATGAGGAACCCGCCGCCGCCGTCCTCGCCGAACGCGGGCAGCGGCGTCGGTGCGGTGGCCCGGTAGTCGGCGCGCAGCTCGGACGGGATGACCGTGCCGTCGATGAGGGCCCCGAACCGGTAGGGCACGGGGGCGGTGGTCCACCCGCAGCGCACCAGCTCGGCGCGGTAGGCGGTGCACAGGTCGGCGACCAGGGGGTGTTCGGACAGCAGCACGCGCGGCCGTTCGACGAACTCCGCGGACAGCATCCACGGCCGCAGGGGGTCGAAGCCCGCGAAGTGCACGGTGAGCAGGTCCTCGCCGAGGACCTGGACGGTGCCGGCCTCGGAGCGGTGCAACGGCCGGTCGGCGACGTTCCACACGGACAGTCCGACCCGTGCGTCGCGCACGACGTGGTGCGGCACGATCGCGGGCATGTCCAGCGAGCCGAGGTAGGGCTCGGAGCCGGGGCCGACCGCGATGAAGCCGGGGTCGAAGGCGCCCGACTCGTGCAGCTCCCACGGCCCCGGTTGCAGGCCGTCGTCGGGCAGTGGTCGCAGGGTGCGCGGCAGCAGCACGACCGGTGCGGTGCGCAGCGCCTCCAGCACGAGCTTCGTGACCGACCCGAAGACCTGCACCCACGGGTCGAGGTAGAGCACCGGCATGCCCTGCGTCAGCAGCGCCTCCAGCAGCCGGGGCAGCATGGCGGCCTTCAGCTCGGCGGCGTCGCGCGCGGTGGCCAGCACGTGCAGCTCGACCTCGGAGACGCCGATCTCGAGCGGTGTGATGAGGCCGGGGCCTGCGTGCTCGGGCTGGGCGTCGACGATCAGCGCGACGAACCGGCCCTCGGGGTGTTCCGCGAGGAAGGAGCTGGACAGCACCTTCACCGCGGGCAGCTCCGCCGCCGTGGCGACCGTGCACGCGCAGATCGTCGGCTGGAACTCGGGTACCTCTGTCACGGAGAGCAACGTATCGGCCTCACAGCACGGGAAGAAGAGTGCGCAACTCGTACGGGGTGACGCTACGACGGTACGCGTCCCACTCCGTCCTCTTGTTGCGCAGGAAGAAGTCGTAGACGTGCTCGCCGAGCGCTTCGGGGAGCAGTTCCGAGTTCTCCATCTCGGTGAGCGCCTCGCCGAGGTTCTGCGGCAGGTTCGCGTAGCCCGCGGCACGGCGTTCGCGGTCGGTGAGCGACCACACGTCGTCCTCGGCGGGCGGCGGCAGCTCGTAGCCCTTCTCGATGCCCTTGAGGCCGGCGGCCAGGATCACCGAGTACGCCAGGTACGGGTTGCAGGCGGAGTCCAGCGTGCGGACCTCGACGCGGCGCGACGACGACTTGCCCGGCGAGTACATCGGCACGCGGACCAGCGCGGACCGGTTGGCGTGACCCCAGCAGACCGCCGTGGGTGCCTCGCCGCCGACGATCAGGCGCTTGTAGGAGTTGACCCACTGGTTCGTGACGCCGGAGATCTCGCGCGCGTGCTTGAGGATGCCCGCGACGAACTGCTTGCCGATCTCGGAGAGCTGGTACGGGTCCTCTTCGTCGTAGAACGCGTTGCGGTCGCCCTCGAAGAGCGAGAAGTGCGTGTGCATGCCGGAGCCGGGCTGGTCCGAGAACGGCTTGGGCATGAACGAGGCGCGCACGGCCTGCGTGATCGCGACCTCCTTCACCACGTACCGGAACGTCATGACGTTGTCGGCCATGGTCAGTGCGTCGGCGTAGCGCAGGTCGATCTCCTGCTGGCCGGGTGCGCCCTCGTGGTGGCTGAACTCGACGGAGATGCCCATGGCCTCCAGCGCCTCGATGGCGTGGCGGCGGAAGTGCGTGGCGGTCTCGTGCGAGGTCTGGTCGAAGAAGCCGCCGTTGTCGGCGGGCTCGGGTTCGCTCCCGTCGCCGGGAAGGCCCTTGAGCAGGAAGAACTCGATCTCGGGGTGCACGTAGCAGGTGAAGCCGGCCTCGCTGGCCCTGGACAGGGTCCTGCGCAGCACGTGCCGCGGGTCGGCCCACGACGGGGAGCCGTCCGGCATGGTGATGTCGCAGAACATGCGCGCGGAGTAGTTGTTGCCCTCCGGCGTCTGCCAGGGCAGCACCTGGAACGTGGCGGGGTCCGGCTTCGCGACCATGTCCGACTCGTAGACGCGGGCGAAGCCCTCGATCGCGGAGCCGTCGAAGCCGATGCCCTCGCTGAAGGCGCCCTCGAGCTCGGCGGGTGCGACCGCCACGGACTTCAAGAAGCCGAGGACGTCGGTGAACCAGAGCCGGACGAACCGGATGTCGCGTTCCTCGAGCGTGCGGAGCACGAACTCCTGCTGGCGGTCCATAACGCGCAGCCTAAGGCCTGGGGGGACTCTACGATCAACGCATGTCCGCCCGTTGGTTGTCGGTTTGCTTACTCGCCCTGCTCACGAGCTGCACCTCAGGCGGGGATCTCCCCGATGGTGCGACTTTGCTCTCGAAGTCGGCGGAGTCGATGCGCTCGGTGTCGAGCGTCCACTTCTCCATCAAGGTGGACGGGGAGCTCCCGGACGTGCCGGTGAAGGACGCCGACGGCGACCTCACCGCGGCCGGTGACTCGAAGGGCAACGCGAAGGTGAACTTCGCCGGTCAGCTGTTGTCGGTCGAGTACGTGCTCACGGGCGGCAACCTGCACTTCAAGGGCCCGACCGGTGGGTACACGAAGCTGCCCGCGGCGTTCGCGGGCCAGGTGTACGACCCGTCGGCGATCCTGAACCCGGACAAGGGCGTGGCGAAGGTCCTGTCGGCGGCGAAGGACCCGAAGACCAAGTCGGCCGGTGACGTGTCGGTGGTCGAGGCGACCGTGCCGAAGGACGTGGCCGCGGGCCTGGTGCCGGGGATCTCGTCGGACGTGAAGGCGACGTTCTCCGTCGACCAGGACTCGAAGCTGAAGAACGCGCTGTTCGAGCTGCCCGGCGGGCAGAAGGTCGACGTCGGCCTGACGGACTTCGACAAGCCCGTCACGGTGACGGCGCCCGCGTAACGTGCGCACAGCAGCCCTTGCCGCGTCCGGCGCGGCCGTGCTCCTCGGTGCGCTCGACGCGTACGTCGTCGTCGGCGTGCTCACGGACATCGTGCGCGACCTGGGCATCGCGGTGAACCAGCTGGAGCAGGCCACGCCGATCGTCACCGGGTACCTGCTCGGGTACGTGGCGGGCATGCCGTTGCTCGGGCAGCTGTCGGACCGGCTGGGGCGGCGGTTCGTGCTGCAGGTGTCGCTGCTCGGGTTCCTGGTGGGGTCCGTGGTGACGGCACTGGCCGCGGACGTGCCGGTGCTGGTGGCGGGCCGCGTGGTGCAGGGACTGGCCGGTGGTGCGCTGCTGCCGGTGACGATGGCGCTGGTCGCGGACCTGTGGGAGGCCGGGAAGCGGTCGACCGCGCTCGGGACCGTGGGTGCGGCGCAGGAGCTGGGGTCGGTGCTCGGCACCCTCTACGGCATCGGCGTGGCCACGCTGTTCAACGCGATGCCGTTGTTCGAGGCGTGGGAGCCGCAGAGCTGGCGGTGGGTGTTCTGGGTGAACGTGCCGTTGGCGGTCATCGCGATGGTGGTCGTGCAACGGTCCGTGCCGGACACACGGCGTCCGGTTCGGATCGACGTCGTGGGCGGTGTGCTGCTCGCGGTGGCGTTGTCGCTGCTCGTCGTGGCCCTCTACAACCCGGCACCCGCCGAGTCCGTGCTGCCCGCGTGGGGCTGGCCGGTGCTCGGTGCGGCAGTGGTGGTGTTGGCGGGCTTCTTCGTGTGGGAACGCCGTGCTGCCGTGCGGCTCATCGATCCCGAGGGGGTGCAGTGGCGGCCGTTCTGGGCGGTGCTCGGGGTATCGCTGGCGGCCGGTGCGGCGTTGATGGTGACGCTGGTCGACGTGGAGCTGTTCGCGCAGACGGTGCTGCGGCGTGACTCCGCCGCCGCGGCGACCCTGCTGACGCGGTTCCTCGTCGCGTTGCCGGTCGGTGCGGTCCTGGGTGGACTGCTGGCCGGACGCGTCGGTGACCGCTGGGTGTCGTTCGCCGGTCTGGCGATCGCATCGGTGTCGTACGTGTTCATCGCGCAGTGGCCCGCGGAGGTGAGCGGGCTGGTGCTGACGCGGGACCTCGCGGTCGCCGGGTTCGGGCTGGGCCTGGTGATCGCGCCGCTGTCCGGTGCGGTGCTGCGGGTCGTGCCACCGGTGCGGCACGGGGTGGCGTCGGCGTTCGTCGTCGTCGCGCGCATGACGGGCATGCTCGTCGGCGTGGCGGCGCTGTCCGCGTGGGGACTGCACCGCTTCCGCGAGCTCACGGCAGACCTGGATACCCCGCTGCCGTTCGGGGTCGAGCCCGCCGAGTTCCAGCGGCGGTTCGCCGAGTACCAGCGCGCGCTCACCGAGGCGCTGCTCACCGAGTACCACGAGATCTTCCTGATCACGTCGGTGGTCTGCGCGCTCGGAGCGCTGGGATCGGTGTTCCTGCCCGCCCGTCAGCAGACCGGGTCGGTCTCGGGCAACCGCAGCTCCGCCAGGTAGTTCGTCGCCACCCCGTCCACGCAGCCGATACCGGCCAGGAACGCCGTGTGCTGGTTGCCGTTGTAGGTCAGCAGCCGCGCGCCCAGTGCGGCCGCGAGGTCCACACCGGACCGGTACGGCGTGGCCGGGTCACCGGTCGTGGAGATGACCAGCACCTGCGGCAGCCCGGTGACGTTCGGCGGATGCGGTTCCGAGGTGTGCGGGGCCGGCCAGAACGCGCACGGGCCGAGCGCCGTCTCGTCGGTGGGGACCGTGTCGTTGCCGAGCAGTTCCAGCAGCTTCCGGCGGTTGGACTCCAGGGTGGCGCGGTCCTTGATGGGCGGTTCGTCGACGCAGCGGATGGCCACGAACGCGTCCTGGATGCGGCTGTAGGTGCCGTCCGCGGCGCGGCCGAGGTACTGGTCGGCGAGCTGCAGCAACGTGGTGCCGCGGTTGGTGCGCAGCTCCTGCAGGCCCTTGAGCGCGGTCTCCCACAGCCGGTCGCTGTACATCGCCTGGATGATGGCGGTGTTCGCGTCCGAGTGGGACAGCCTGCGGTCGCCGACCGGCAGCGGGGTCTTCTTGAGCGGCTCGATCAGCTGGCGGAACTTCGACTCCGCGGTGTTCGTGTCCCTCCCCAGGGGACAGTCGCGTTGCGCGCACCAGCCGGCGAAGCGCTGGAACGACTCCTCGAAGCCCTGCGCCTGCCGTGCCGACGCGGCCACCCGGTCGGGGCTGACCTCCACGGCGCCGTCGAGCACCATCGCGCGCACGTTGCGCGGGTACATCTCGGCGTACAACGTGCCGATGCGCGTGCCGTAGGAGTAACCGAGGTAGGTCAGCTTCTTCTCGCCCAGCGCGGCCCGCAGCACGTCCAGGTCCCGTGCGACGTCACGGGTGCCGACGTTGCGCAGCAGGTCGATGCCGCTGCGCTGGGTGCACCGGTCGACGAAGAACTTGTTCTCCGACTCCGTCTGGCTCGCGTTCTCGCCCTTGGGGCGCAGGCGTTGCGCGTCCCGTTCCGCGTCGGTGAGGCACTGGACGCGGGGCTGGCTCGCCCCGACCCCGCGCGGGTCGAAGCCGACCACGTCGAACCGCTTGCCGACCGGGTTGTCCGGCTGCATGTTCGCGACGTGCGTCATGCCCGAACCACCCGGACCGCCCGGGTTCACCACGAGCGACCCGACCCGCCGCTGCTGTTCGGCGGCGGGCCGGCGTAAGAGCCCGATGGTGATGGTCCCGATGTCCGGCTTCTCGTAGTCGAGGGGGACCTGCAGCCGTGCGCACTGGATGCCTTCGCGCTCGAACAGGCCCTTGCTCTTCGCATCGGTCGCGTACGGCTGGCACGCGGCCCACGACAACGCCTGCGCGTAGAAGCGCTCGACGCCCTTGCGCGCAGCGACGGGACTGCCGTCGATGCGCGCGTAGGACGTGGAGGTGCCCAACACGACTATCAGGGCGAACACGGCCGCGGTGATGCGGGACCGCCGTTTCGTCATGAGGCGCACCGGGTTCCGTCGGCGGGCAGGGTCAGGTCGACCAGGTACTTCACGCCGGCCGCGTCGACGCACGACTGGCCCTGCAGGAACACGGTGTGCTGGACGCCTTCGTAGGTGAGCAGCCGCGAGTTGAGCGCCTTGGCCAGGTTCACGCCGGCCTCGTAGGGCGTGGCGGGGTCACCGGTCGTGGAGATGACCAGCAGCGGCGGGATGCCGTCGGCCGTGGGCGGGCCGGTGCGCGCGGTCACCGGGGCCGGCCAGAACGCGCACGAGTCGAGCGCCGCGCCCGGCGGGTTGCCGTCGTCGAGGAACGGCGCCGCGGCCTTGTACTGCCTGGCGGTCTCCAGCAGGGCGTTCTTGTCGGTCAGGCGCTGGTCGTCGACGCAGTGAACGGCGCTGAACGCGTCCGTGATGGTCGAGTAGCTGCCCTGGTCGTCGCGGTCGAAGTACGCGTCGGCGAGGCGCAGCAGCATCGTGCCCTTGCCGTTCTTCAGCTCGTTGAGCCCCTGCAGCAGCAGCGGCCACAGCTGCTCGGAGTACAACGCCTGGATGGTCGCGGTGACGGCGTCGTTGTAGGACAGCTTGCGGCTGCCCACGTCGACCGGTTTCTGGATCAACGGGGTCGTGAGCTGGCGAAAGCTCGTGTTGGCGTCCCCGGCCAGGGGACAGTTGTCCTCCGCCCGGCACCACTTGACGAACTCGTCGAACGCCTTCTGGAAGCCGGCACCCTGCGCGACCAGCGACTGGAGCTGGTCCTGGGTCGGGTCGACGGCACCGTCGAGGACGAGGGCGCGCACGTTCTGGGGGAAGGTCTCGGCGTACTCGGTACCGATGCGGGTGCCGTACGAGTAGCCGACGTAGCTCAGCTTCGCGTCGCCGAGCGCAGAGCGAAGGACATCCATGTCCTTAACTACGTCCCGCGTGCCCATGTTGGCGAGCATTGCCGCCCCGAATTTCGTCCCGGCCGCACACTTCTCGGCATACGTCCTGTTCTCCTGCTCCGTTTGGGCGATTCCGGCCGCAGAAGTGTCCGTGTCGAGGTCAAGCCGCTCCGCGTCGCGCTCGGCGTTGGACAGGCAGCGGACCGCCGGCTCGCTCGCCCCGATGCCCCGCGGGTCGAACCCGATCAGGTCGAACCGTTTCGCGAGCTCGGTCTTGCGGTAGTCACCCACCATGCCCGCGGCCGACGCCATGCCGGACGCGCCCGGCCCGCCGGGGTTGGTCAGCAGCGACCCGATCTTCTGCCCGGTGGCCCGGTAGCGCAGGACGCCGATGGTGATCGTGTCGCCCTCGGGCTTGGCGTAGTCGAGCGGCACCTGCAGCCGGGTGCACTCGACGTCGCGCTTGGAGCCGTAGGCCTGCCGGCTGGTGCCGGTCGTGGCGAACGGCGCGCAGTCCTGCCAGGCGAGCTGCTGGCCGTAGTACTTCTCCAGTCCCGGCGGGACGGTGCCGGCCGGACCGGGCTTCTCGAAGGTCACGCCGGGCTTGGCGGTCCCTTCGAGGATCGAGGTGCAGGAGGCCAGAAGGGGAATGACGAGCAACACGCTCAAGAGACGGACCACAGTCCGATGGTATGGGAGATGATGAGGGCATGCCGCAGCTTCGCATCGCGCTCGCCCAGGTCAACGCCACTGTGGGCGACCTTTCCGGCAATGCCGCGCTGGTCGTGGAGTGGACGCGCAAGGCCCGCGAGGGCGGCGCCCACCTGGTGGTGTTCCCCGAGATGGTCCTGACCGGCTACCCGGTCGAGGACCTGGCGATCCGCACCTCGTTCGCACGGGCGTCCGCCGAGGCGCTGGAGGCGCTGGCGGTGTCACTGGACGACGCCGGGCTCGGCTCCGTGACCGCGGTCGTCGGCTACCTGGAACACGACTCCGTCGGCCCGCGCAACGCGGTGGGGGTGCTGCACGAGGGCCGGGTCGTGGCGCGGCAGTCGAAGCACCACCTGCCCAACTACGGCGTGTTCGACGAGCGCCGCTACTTCAAGCCCGGCTCGTCGCTCGACATCGTGCGCGTCAACGGCGTCGAGGTCGGCATGGTGATCTGCGAAGACCTGTGGCAGGACGGCGGCCCGATCACCGCGCTGGGCGACGCCGGCGTGGACCTGGTCGTCTCCCCCAACGCCTCCCCGTACGAGCGCAAGAAGGACGACGCCCGGCTGCCCCTGGTGGTCCGCCGCGCGGCCGAGGCGGGCGCACCGCTCGCGTACTGCAACCTCGTCGGCGGCCAGGACGAGCTGGTGTTCGACGGCGACTCGATGGTCGTCGGCGCGGACGGCCAGCTGATCGGACGGGCACCGCAGTTCGTCGAGCACCTGATGCTCGTGGACTTCGACGTGCCTTCTTCGGCGTCCTACGAGCAGGGTCAGATCGGTGACTTCTACGTGCGCCGGGTGTTCATCTCGGACGCCGTCGCTCCTTACGAACCGCTGCCCGCACCGCGCGTGTTCGAGCCACTGTCCGATGAGGCCGAGGTGTGGCACGCGCTCGTGACCGGCCTGCGCGACTACGTGCACAAGAACGGCTTCCGCTCCGTTGTGCTCGGTCTGTCCGGTGGCATCGACTCTGCCGTGGTGGCCGCACTGGCCGTGGACGCCCTCGGCGCCGACTCCGTGTACGGCGTCTCGATGCCGTCGTCGTACTCGTCGGAACACTCCCGTTCGGACGCTTCGGAGATGGCGGCGCGCACGGGCCTGCACTTCACCACGGAACCCATTGGCGAGATGGTGTCCGTGTACGTGTCGCAGCTGGGGCTGACGGGTCTCGCCGAGGAGAACATCCAGGCGCGTTGCCGCGGCATGCTGCTGATGGCGTTGTCGAACCAGCACGGGCACCTGGTGCTGGCGACCGGCAACAAGTCCGAGCTCGCGGTCGGCTACTCGACGATCTACGGCGACGCGGTCGGTGGTTACGCGCCGATCAAGGACGTGCTGAAGACCCTGGTCTGGGACCTGGCGCGGTGGCGCAACGCCGAAGCCGAGAAGCGCGGCGAGACCCCGCCCATCCCGGAGAACTCGATCTCCAAGCCGCCCTCGGCCGAGCTGCGGCCGGGTCAGGTCGACTCGGACTCGCTGCCGGACTACGCGGTGCTGGACGACCTGCTGGACGACTACGTCGAGGGCGACCGCGGGTACGACGACCTGCTGGCCGCCGGGTTCGAGCCGGAGCTGGTCGACCGGGTGCTGCGGATGGTGGACCGGGCGGAGTACAAGCGGCGGCAGTACCCGCCGGGCACGAAGATCTCGAACAAGGCATTCGGGCGGGATCGGCGGTTGCCGATCACGAACGGGTGGCGGGAGGGCTGAGGGCCGGGTTGGGCAGGGTTGGCCAGGCTGTGCTCGCCCTCCTGACCTCGACGGACAGTCCACTTCGTCACCCACCCGAGTGATCCTTGTCCTGATCCACGCCTGACCGCGTCTGTCTCATGTCCGGATCTCCCTCCTCCGACCCCCGCCGAAGGAGGAAGGGGCGCGGGGGTGGCGAACGGTGCGGCCGAGAACCCGGGCAGGAGGGTGGAAACCGGGGAGTGGAGCCTGCTCTACCGCGACCGACGGGTCCGGGTGGCTACGTTTGGCCACATGAAACGGATCTGGGCAGCGGTGGTCTACCTGGCGACCGGGTTGCTGACGGCGATCGCCGCGTGGCTCGCGATCGGCGTGCTGCTGCTGTCGGTGGTGGTGCTGCCGTTGTTGCCGGTGACCGCGCCGTACATCCGCCGGATCGTGGACTTCGACCGGCGGCGGCTGGCCCGGTTCACCGGGGTTGAGGTGCCCGCGTCGGAACCGCTCGACGGGCCGTGGCTGCACCGGGCGCAGCGGGTGCTGGCGGACCCGGCGAGCCGGCGGGACGGGTTGTGGCTGGTGCTGCACGCGATGTTCGGCACGTTGTTCGGGTCCCTGGCGATCGGGGTTCCCGGGTCGTTGGTGCAGCAGCCGCTCGCGGTGGCGCTGTGGTCGGTGGTGCCGATGGAGAACTCGTTCGGCATGCGGATCGACTCGTGGGGCAAGGCGCTGCTGAGCATCCCGATCGGGCTCGTGCTCGCGCTGGCGCTGACGCAGTTGCCGCGGCTCGCCGAGGTGGACGCGCGGTGGGCGCGGGTGTTGCTGGCGCCGCCGCGGGCGACGTTGGAGAAGCGGCTGGCTGAGGTGGTCGCGACGCGGGCCGCGGCGTTGCAGGCGCACGGGGCCGAGCTGCGGCGGATCGAGCGGAACCTGCACGACGGCACGCAGAACAAGCTGGTCGGCGTGGTGATGATGCTGGGGATCGCGGAGCGGACGCTGCACCAGAACCCGCAGAACGCGCTGCAGGCGTTGCTGCGGGCCCAGGACGCGGCCGGCGACGCCCTGGAGGAGCTGCGCAACGTCGTGCGCAGCATCCACCCGCCGGTGCTGGAGGACCTGGGGCTCGACGGGGCCATCCAGGCGCTCGCGGCGCGGTGCCCGGTGCCGTGCCTGTTGCAGGCCGACCACCTCGGGCGGTTGCCGGCGGCGGTCGAGGCGGCGGCGTACTTCGCGGTGGCCGAGGCGCTGACCAACGTGGCCAAGCACAGCGGCGCGAACCACGCGTGGGTCAGCCTCGGGATGAACGGCGAGCGGCTCACGGTCGTGGTGCACGACGACGGCAAGGGAGGTGCTGACGAGAAGAAGGGCACCGGCCTGGACGGCATCCGCGGGCGGGTCGAGGCGCTGGACGGGACCGCGACGATGAGCAGTCCCGAGGGAGGCCCTACGGTTCTCACCGTCGAGTTGCCGACCGGGAAGTGACCACATGCGCATCGTGATCGCCGAAGACGACGCGTTGCTCCGCGAGGGGTTGACGTTGCTGCTGCGCAACGAGGGCCTCGACGTGGCCGCGGCGACGGACAACCCGGACGACTTCCTGGTCGCCGTCGCCGAGCACGAGCCGGACATCGCCGTGGTCGACGTGCGCATGCCGCCGACGTTCACCGACGAGGGACTCAGGGCCGCGGTCGAGGCGCGCGCACGGCACCCGAAGCTCGCCGTGCTGGTCCTCAGCGCGTGGGTGGAGCAGAGCTACGCCCACGAACTGCTGGCCGGCACCTCCGGCGGCGTCGGCTACCTGCTCAAGGAACGCGTGGGCCGGGTCGCGGACTTCCTCGAGTCGCTGCACCGCGTCGCGAACGGCGGCACGGCGCTGGACCCCGAGGTCGTGTCGCAGCTGCTGGTGCGCCGCAAGTCCGACGACGCGCTCAGCGGGCTGTCACCGCGCGAACGCGAGGTCCTCGGCCTGATGGCGGAGGGGTTGTCGAACGCGGCCATCGGCGAACGGCTCGTCGTCAGCCCGGGGGCCGTGCACAAGCACATCGGCAACATCTTCCTCAAGCTCGGCCTCAACACCGAGGACGGTGCGGGTGACCGACGCGTGCAGGCCGTGCTGGCGTACCTGGATCACTGAGGACGATCGCTCACTGAGGACGATCGCTCACAGCAGGTCGTAGCTCCTCGCGCATGCGCTGAACCCCGCGCCTGTGCAGGGCAACCTCATGTTGCTGTCCCGCACATGGTGTCCAGGACCAGCGGCTTGTCCGCCGTTCTGGTGCGACTTCGTCGTCAGGCGCGACAGGCAGGCCGCGCTTCCACGCTGCCATCACCGCCTTCGCGTAGCTGCGCGGCACTCACTGAGGGCGGACGAACGGGAACAGCACGGTCTGCCGGATCGACGTCCCGGTCAGCATCATCAGCAACCGGTCCACGCCCATCCCGAGCCCGCCCGTGGGTGGCATGCCGTGCTCCAGCGCCCGCAGGAAGTCCTCGTCCAGCTCCATCGCCTCGACGTCGCCGGACGCGGCCTTCAGCGACTGCGCCTCCAGCCGGCGCCGCTGTTCGAGCGGGTCGGTGAGCTCCGAGTAGGCGGTGCCGATCTCCGCGCCGAACGCGACGAGGTCCCACCGTTCGGCCAGGCGGGGGTCGTCGCGGTGGCGGCGGGTCAGCGGGGACACCGAGGTCGGGAAGTCGATGTAGAACGTCGGTCCGACGGTGGTCGCCTCGACGAACGAGTCGTACGCCTCCTGCACGAGCTGGCCGTGGTCCCAGTCCTCGTTGACCTCGACGCCGCGTGCGGCGAGCAGCGAGCGGAGCTCCGGGACCGGTGTCGAGGGCGTCACCGAAGTGCCCAGCGCCGACGAGACCGCCGTGTAGACCGGGATGACCGGCCACTCCCCCGAGAGGTCGAAGTCGCCGTCGGGCCGTGAGGCGATCTCCGCGCCGAACGCCTCCCGTGCCGCGTGCTGGATCAACGCGCGCACGAGGTCCAGCATCACGCGGTAGTCCGCATAGGCCTGGTAGGCCTCCAGCATCGTGAACTCGGGGTTGTGCGTGGCGTCGGCACCTTCGTTGCGGAAGTTGCGGTTCAGCTCGAACACCCGGTCCACGCCCGCCACGCACAGCCGCTTCAGGTACAGCTCGGGGGCGATCCGCAGGTACATCCGCATGTCGTAGGCGTTGATGTGGGTGACGAACGGCCGGGCGTTCGCTCCGCCGTGCACCGCCTGCAGCATCGGCGTCTCGACCTCCAGGTACGAGCGCGCGTGCAGGAACTCCCGCACGCTGCGGATCACGTCGCTGCGCAGCTTCAGCAGGGCCGCCGAGTCGGGGTTCACCACCAGGTCGAGGTAGCGCTGCCGCACCCGCGCCTCCGGGTCGGCGAGGCCCTTGCGCTTGTCCGGCAACGGGTGCAGGCACTTCGCGGTCAGCGTCCACGAGATGGCGCGCACGGAGATCTCGCCCTTGTCGGTCTTCATCACGGTGCCGGTCACGCCGACGTGGTCGCCCAGGTCGACGTCCGACTTCCACGACCGCAGGGCGTCGCCGAGCGACTCGGTCTCCAGCATCAGCTGGATCTCGCCGCTGAAGTCGCGCAGCCGTGCGAAGCACAGGCCGCCCATCTCCCGCAGTGCGACCACGCGGCCGGTGACGGAGACCTCCTCGCCGAACCGCTCCCGTGCGCCCGCGAGGAGGTCCGACCGCGCGAAGCCGACCGGGTACGGGTCGACGCCGGCGGCGACCAGGCGTTCGACCTTCGCGATGCGGACCCTGACCTGTTCGGGGCGGCGCACGGTCTTCGGTTCGACCTTCAGCGCGTCGATCTCGGCGACGCGGGCGGCGAAGTCGGAGCTCACGCCGGTCTTCTGCAACGCGCGCCTGCGCAGCGACCGCAGCGACGGCACGAACCCCTCGGCCACGCCGGCGGCGATGCTGACCCGCGGCAGCGCCCTGGACCGCTGGTAGCAGAGGAACCGCGGCTCCCACTCCGGCAGGTACTTGGCGTTCGACCGGTACAGCGACTCCAGCTGGAAGAACCGCGACGCCAGCGACAGCACCCGCCGCCACGCCCGCAGCACCGGGCCGGCGCCGATCTTCTCGCCCTCCTCGAACACCGCGCGGAACATCGCGAAGTTCAACGAGATCCGCTGCACGCCGAGGTGTCCCGCGGCCGCGGCGAGCTGGGCGACCATGTACTCGTTCAGGCCGTTCTCGGCTCCCCGGTCGCGGCGCATCAGGTCGAGCGACACGCCCCGGCGGCCCCACGGCACGAACGACAGCAGCCCGCGCAGCGCACCCGAGGCGTCGTAGGCCTCGACCATCACGCACCGGCCGTCGCTCGGATCTCCCAGGCGCCCCAGCGCCATCGAGAAACCGCGCTCGGTCTCCGCTCCGCGCCACGCCTGCGCCAGGTCCAGGATGGACGACATCTCGTCCGGTGCGATCTCGCTGTGCCGGCGCACCCGCGTGGTGTACCCGGCGCGTTCCACGCGGGACACGGCCTGGCGCAGCCCGCGGCGTTCCGGGCCGGCGAGGTTGAACTCGCGTACGTCGAGGATCGCCTCGTCACCGATCTCCAGCGCCTTGAGGCCCGCGTCGGTGTAGACCTGCGCGCCGCGTTCGGAGGCGCCCAGGACACCGGCGGTCCAGCCGTAGGTGCGCGCCTCCGCGAGCCACGCGAGCACCGCCTCCGGCCACGCCTCCTCGTCACCGACCGGGTCCGCGCTGGCCAGCGTCACGCCGCCGATCACCCGGTAGGTCAGCGCGGCGCGCCCCGAGGCCGCGAACACGACGCTCTTGTCGCGCCGGGTCGCGAAGTAGCCGAGCGAGTCGGGTTCGCCGTCGGAGGCGAGCAGGCGGCGCACGTCCAGCTCCTGCTCGGACGTGATCATGCTCTGGGTGCGGACGCCGCGGAAGAACACGTACAGGGCGCGGCTCGCGACCAGCGTGCCGCCCAGTCCCAGCACGACGCTCAGCCACTGCGGTCCCTCGGGGATGTCGAGCCGGCCCAGCCGGACGACCTCACCGGTGGCCTGGTTCGCCGCCCACGCGAGCTTGTCGGCGTGCTCCACCAGCTTGCCGGGGAACAGCTCGGTGAGGCCCCAGCCGGCCAGCACCAGGGCGATCATGCCCAGCACGAACGACGCCAGCGCCTGCCGCCACGCACCGCGCGCCAGCCGGGCCGGGAACGCCGCCCGCACCGCCCACAGCGCCGCCACGAACAGCACCGAGGTCGCGAGCCCGACGCCGAGGAACGCCCAGTAGCTCGACTCGTCGTCGCCGTCCAGCACTTCTTCAGGTGCGACGGCCAGGATGACCATGGTGAACGCGACCGCGAGCAGGCCCAGCGCCTGGAACAGCAGCAGGGCCCACAGGGCGGCCCGCTTGCGCCTGCGCAGCGCCGCGCCCAGCACGAAGAACACGAGCGCGATGAAGAGGTTGCCGTCGATGGGCAGGCCCGTGAAGTACCCGACGCCGTCGGCGAGGTCGGTGAACCAGCTGTCCTCCGGCAGGACCACCCGCAGCAGCGACATCACCCCGGCCAGCTGCACGATCGTCGCGATCCAGCCAGCGACCTTCCACTGCCACGCCGGTCCCACATCATCTCCCGAGGTCAGCCGATGACGGCCATGATCCCCTCTTCGGCGGGCCGGGTGCACGTGGCGGTCTCCGGGCGTGTTGACCGGCCGGTCGTGGTGCTGAGCTCGGGGCTGGGCGGGGCGTGGTTCGACTGGGACCGGACCGTGCGGATGCTCGAACCGCTGGCGCGGGTGGTGGTGTTCGACCGGCCCGGTCTGGGCATGTCCGGTCCGGCGCGGCGCGGGCCGTCGCTGGCGCGGGAGGTGGCGGTGCTGGACGCGGTGCTGCGCGGCGTCCCGCAGGCGGTGCTGGTGGGGCACTCGATGGCATCGATGCACGTCGAGGCCTATGCGCGGCTGCGGCCGCACCGGGTGCTGGGGGTCGTGCTGCTCGACCCGGACACGGAGATGCCGGGCGCGGGGGCGCCGTTCGACGTGTCGGCGGTGGTGGCGCAGGTGTTGCGCGCGTTCGGCAGCCGTTGGCTGGGAGCTCGCCTCACGCGCAGGTACGGGCACTCCTTCCGCAACTGGCTGACCGCGCTGTCCACGCTGGGCGCGACCGACCCGGCACCGCGGGACCTGGTCGAGCTGGTCTACCGGCGGGCCGATGTGGGACGCGCCACACTGGCCGAGCTGGCGTCCTACCCCGGTCAGGTGGCGACGCTGGAACGGCTGCGGACCCGCTGCGCGTTCCCGGAGGTGCCGTTCCTCGTGCTCACGGCCGGTCGGAAGATATGGCCGGAACACCGGTCGCTGGCCTCCCTCGTGCCGTGGGGGCGCAACGTGCCGGTGCCCGGCAGTCGGCACATGGTTCAGATGGACCGGCCGGACGCCGTGGTCATGGCGATCCGGACCGTGCT
Organism: Lentzea sp. NPDC036955; assembly: GCF_055608005.1. NCBI lineage: Bacteria > Bacillati > Actinomycetota > Actinomycetes > Pseudonocardiales > Pseudonocardiaceae > Lentzea > Lentzea sp. NPDC036955. The sequence goes on from NZ_JBVJRC010000003.1 coordinate 19,030, forward strand.
CAGGGCTCTGCCCGGCCGCTGAGCAGGCAGAACTCGTTGCCCTCCGGGTCGGCGAGGGTGTACCAGCTGACGTCCTCGCCCTGGCCGATGTCAACGCGCGTGGCGCCGAGCTCCAGCAGGCGCGCCAGCTCCTCGTCCTGCTCCCGGTCGGTGGCCCGGACGTCGATGTGCAGGCGCAGCTTCTGCAGCTTGCGGTCCGGGTTCTTCAGGAACAGCAGGGTGGTGCGGCGGTCCGGTGGGGCGATCTCGACGAGGACGTCCTCGCGGTCGACCACCTCGTAGCCGAGGACCTCGCACCAGAAGGCCGCGAGTCGTTCCGGATCGGTGCAGTCGAGCACCAGTTCTGTGATTCGGGCTGCCACCCGTGTGACGGTAGCCGCATCTGCAACCGGTTTCCGGTCGGCGGTGCCACCCTGGGGGTCGGCAACCGTGCACCAAGCGCCCGGGGACTCGCTGCGGCGGGCCTCGAGGAAAGGAACGGTCGACGATGACCAATGCCGAAGTTTCCGCGCCCTACGGCTCCGGAGCCGCTCCCCAGAAGGCTCCCGCGAAGCGCGTGCGGGTCCACCACCTGCGTGAGATGAAGGACCGCGGCGAGCCGTGGCCCATGCTCACCGCGTACGACACGTTCACCGCCCAGATCTTCGACGAGGCGGGCATCCCCGTTCTGCTGGTCGGCGACTCCGCGTCGAACACGGTCTTCGGCAACGACACCTCGCTGCCGGTCACGGTGGACGAGCTGATCCCGCTGGTGCGGGCGGTGACGCGGTCGGTCAAGCGCTCCCTCGTGGTCGCCGACCTGCCGTTCGGCTCCTACCAGGTGTCGGTGGAGCAGGCCGTGGCCACCGCGGTGCGGTTCATGAAGGAAGGCCAGGCGCACGCGGTCAAGCTGGAGGGTGGCGCCTACTTCGCGCCGCACATCCGCGCGATCACCGCCGCGGGCATCCCGGTCATGGCGCACATCGGTTTCACCCCGCAGTCCGAGCACCAGCTCGGCGGGTACCGGGTGCAGGGCCGCCACGAGAACCACGACGTGGTGCTGCACGACGCCGCCGCTGTCCAGGAGGCCGGCGCGTTCGCGGTCGTGCTGGAGATGGTGACCGCCGAGGTCGCGAAGCAGATCACGCACGACCTGGTCATCCCGACCGTGGGCATCGGTGCCGGTCCGGACACCGACGCCCAGGTGCTCGTCTGGCAGGACATGATGGGCCTGAACCGCGGGAAGGCGCCCCGGTTCGTGAAGCGCTACGCCGACATCGGCAACGTCATGCTGGGCGCGGCGACCGAGTTCGCGAACGAGGTGCGCGGGCACCAGTTCCCCGGCCCCGAGCACACCTTCCACTGAGCGGAAGTCACGCGGGAGTCCTACGTTCCCTTTTGAGGCACGTGGGAGTCCCGCGTTCCCTTCCGGGGAACGCGGGGCCCTCGCGTGACAGCAAGCCGAGCAGGGTCAGCGGGTCCAGACCGACGGGTCTGGGCCCGCCGGCACGATGCCGGTCGGGTTGATTTCGTGGTGCGTCACGTAGTAGTGGCGCTTGATGTGGTCCCAGTCGACCGTGTCCCCGAACTGCGCGTAGAGGCGCTTCGCGTACGCCCACAGGTTCGGCATCTCGGTCAGCTTGGTCCGGTTGCACTTGAAGTGGCCGTGGTAGACGGCGTCGAACCGCACGAGCGTGGTCCACAGGCGGATGTCGGCCTCGGTGAGCTGGCCGCCCACCAGGTACTCGTGCGTGGCCAGGTGGTCCTCGATGCGGTCCAGCTCGGCGAACAAGGCGGTGTACGCCTCCTCGTAGGCCTCCTGTGACGTGGCGAAACCGGCCTTGTAGACGCCGTTGTTGACGTTGTGGAAGATCGGCTCGATCCAGGAGTCGATCTCCTCGCGCAGGTGCTCGGGGTAGAGGGTGCTCTCCGGGTTCCACTTGAGGCTGAAGTCGAGGGTGAGCTGCGGGTAGTCGTTGGTGACGACCTCGCCGGTGGTCGTGTCGACCAGCGCGGGAACGGTCACGCGGCCCTCGTAGCCGGGGTCGGCCTTCTCGTAGGCCTGGCTGAGGAAGTCGTAGCCGAGCACCGGGTCCGTGCCCTGGAAGCGCCAGCCGCGGTCGTCGCGGATCGGGTCGACGACGGCGAGCGAGATCGCGTCCTCCAGGCCCAGCAGCTTGCGCACGACGACCGCGCGGTGCGCCCACGGGCACGCGAGGCTGACGACGAGCCGGTAGCGGCCGGGCTCGGGTTCCGGCCGCGCGGTGAAGCGGTTCGGCTGCCGCACGAACGCTCCCGTGGTGGACGTCTCCTTCGTGAACTGCGCCATGTCCTCGACGATAGGCCCATGTACCCGGAGATCGAGCCCCACGCGTCAGGCCTGTTGAACACCGGCGACGGCAACCAGGTGTACTGGGAGGAGTGCGGCAACCCCTCCGGCAAGCCCGTCGTCTTCCTGCACGGCGGTCCCGGCGGCGGCTGCTCCCCCGCGCACCGCCGGCTGTTCGACCCCGAGGTGTACCGGATCGTGTTGTTCGACCAGCGCGGCTGCGGGCGTTCGCTGCCGCACGCGTCGGTGTCCGGTGACCTCTCGCTGAACACGACCTGGCACCTCGTCGCCGACGTGGAGCTGCTGCGCGAGTCGCTGCGGGTCGAGCGGTGGCAGGTGTTCGGCGGGTCCTGGGGGTCGACGCTGGCGCTGGCGTACGCGCAGAAGCACCCGGACCGCGTCACGGAACTGGTGCTGCGCGGCATCTTCACGCTGCGCCAGTCCGAAGTGGACTGGTACTACCGCGGTGGCGCGGCGAACGTCTTCCCCGACCTGTGGGAGAAGTTCATGGCGCCGTTGGAGGGCATGTCCGGCGACCCCGTGCAGCTGTACGCGGAGCTGCTGGCCGACCCGGACCCCGCGGTGCACGGCCCGGCGGCGGTCGCGTGGAGCACGTGGGAGGGCGCGACGGTGACGTTGCTGCCCAGGCCCGAGCTGGTGGCGCAGTTCGCGGAACCGGCGTACGCGCTGGCGTTCGCCCGGATCGAGAACCACTACTTCGTGCACGACGGCTGGTTCGAGGAGGGTCAGCTGATCCGCGACGCCGACCGGCTGGCGGGCATCCCGGGCGTGATCGTGCAGGGCCGCTACGACATGGCGACACCCGCGGTGTCGGCGTGGGACCTGCACAAGGCGTGGCCCGGTTCGGAGCTCGTGCTGGTGCCGGACGCCGGGCACGCCTACGACGAGCCCGGCGTCCTGGCGGCGCTGCTGGCGGCGACCGACCGGTTCCGCGACTAGCCCCCGAGGTGGCCCAGCGCCCGTTCGAGGCTCGCCCTGGCCTCCACGAGGGAGGGCCCGTACCACGTGAGGTGACGGCCGTTGACGAGCACGTACGGCAGGCCGGGGAAGCTCTCCGGCCCGTCGGAGTGGGTGAACGCGTACGGCTCGTCGGGCAGCACCACCAGGTCGGGCCGCTGCTCGTTCAGCTCGTCCAGGCTGGGCCGCGGATAGCGTTCCTCGTGGGAGGCGTAGACGTTCTCGACGCCGAGCCTGCGCAGCACGTCGGTGGCGAACGTGTCGCGGCCGACGACCACCCACGGCCGGCGCCACACCGGGATGAGTGCGGTGAGGCGTTGCGGTGCGGTGTCCCGCCACAGGTCCTCGGCGTCGACGAGCCAGCCGGGTTCGAGGTCCCAGGCGGTGGCGAAGAGCCGCCGCAGCGACGCCAGCGCCATCGGCACGGTCCGCGGCGCCTCGGTCACCCACACCGGGATGCCGTCGGCGCGCAACCGGTCGACGTCCTCGGCGCGGTTCTCCTCGGAGTTCGCGATCACGAGGTCGGGCCGCAGCCGCAGAACCTCCTCCACGTCCGGGTACTTCGAGCCGCCGACCCGCTCGACGTCCAGGCCGGCCGGGTGCGTGCAGTAGTCCGTCGCACCGGCCAGTGCTCCCGGAACGCTGACCGCGACGGCCTCGGTGATGGACGGCACCAGGCTGACCACGCGCCGGGGCCGGTCGACCGGAACCGGCTCACCGAGGTCGTCGACGGGCAGCATCAGACTCCCGTGATCTTCAGACCGGCGTGCGCCTTGTACCGGCGGTTGACCGCGATGAGGTTCGCCGTGAACGCCTCGACCTGGTGCGCGTTGCGCAGCCGCCCGCCGTAGACGCCGCGGAAGCCCGGCACCAGCTCGGCCAGCTCGCGCACGGTGTCCGTGGCCTCGCGGTCGTCGCCCAGCACCAGCACGTCCATGTCCACTTCGGACACCGTCAGGTCCGCCAGCAGCACCGCGGACACGTGGTGGAACGCGGCCGTGACCCGCGACTCCGGCAGCAGCAGCTCCGCCTGCTGCGCCGCGCTGCCCTCGGTCACCGGCAACGCGAACGGGCCCTGCTTGTCGAACCCGAGCGGGTTCACGCAGTCGATGACGATCTTCCCCGCCAGCTGGTCCCGCAACGACGCCAGCAGGTCGCCGTGCCCGTCCCACGGCACCGCGACGAGCACGACGTCGGAGTCGGCCGCGCAGTCGGCGTTGTCCGCGCCTCTGACGTCACCACCGGCGACACCGGCGATCTCCTCGGCGGCGAGCCCGGCCCGCTCGGCACTGCGGGAGCCGATGATCACCTTGAGCCCGGCCCTGGCCCAGCGGATGGCGAGGCCCTTGCCCTGGGCACCGGTGCCACCGAGCACGCCGACGGTGAGGTCACGAATCTCTGTCACCCGTGCATCTTCACACGGTCCGGTGGGGGCGTGCGGCCCAACGTGACCTTGCGCTCGACACGCGCAACTACGCCGCGAACGCCGATAGCCCGCGCACGCGGGGATCGCACGAAAGGTCCCCGCGTGCGCCAGAAGGGCACGAAAGGGCCCCGCGTGGCATCAGGAGGGCACGAAAGGGGCCCGCGTGGCGTCAGAGCTGGGCGGTGAAGTGGACGCGGCGGGAAGGCGGGTCGGCTTCCGCAAGGCGCACGCGGATGCGTTCGCCCTCGGGGAGGCGGGGGCCGGCGCACTTGGCGAGGATCGGCGGCGAGGCGATGAACACCTCCGCCTCGTCGTCCCCCGCCCGCAGCACGACGGCCTCGAACTCCTGCCCGACCCGTCCGCTCAGCACCCACGCCTCGACCTGGTCCAGCGTCGCCCGCTCCACCTTCGACGCGAGCGAGTCCGACGCCCCCATCAGCGACGGCAGCAACGGCAGCGCCTCCGCCAGCCACGCGGGCACCGGCTTCCCCGCCGACACCGCCAGGCACACCTCGGTGGCGAACCGGTCGACGAGCCGGCGCAGCGGTGCGGTCACGTGCGTGTACGGCGCCGCGACCCCCGCGTGCGTCACGAGCTCGGGCACCGTGCCGTCGAACGCCGAGTAGCCCGCACCCCGCAGCAGGCGCGTGGCGTCCGTGAACAGCGCCAGCGCCTCCGGTGTCGAGGCGTCCAGGTCGGCCAGGAACGCACCCGGCGACACCCCGGCGGCCCACGGCACGCCCAGCGCCGCCGCCGACTTCCGCAGCGACGCCACGGCCTCGGCGTCCGGCTCCGGCAGGGTCCGCAGGACACCGACGCGGGCCTCGATCATCATCTTCGCCGCCGCCATGCCGGTCATCAGCGAGATCTCGGCGTTCCAGGAGTCCACGGCGGCCCGCGGGCGGGTCACCAGCTTCCAGCCGGCGCCGTCGGGTTCGACCTCCTGCTCGGGCAGCTGCAGCTCGATGGCGCCGCGGGAACGGGCCAGTGCCCGCCGCAGCGGGCCGAACTCCGCCAGCGCCGCCACCGACGGGTGCGGGGTGCCGGCGTCGAAGGTCCGCTGGACGGAGGCGTAGTCGAACTGCGCGGTCGAACGGACGAGAGCGCGCCGGACCTCGACCGCGGCGACCTCGCCGTCGGCCGAGCACGTGAACGTCCACACCACCGCCGGCCGCACCACGCCGGGCAGCAGCGACGCGGCGCCCTCGGACAGCACGGTCGGGTGCAGCGGCACGTTGCCGTCGGGCAGGTACACCGTCTGGCCGCGGCGCCGGACCTCCTCGTCCAGCGCGCCGCCCGGCCTCACGAACAGGCCCAGGTCGGCGATCGCGTAGTGCACCACGAAACCGGAGGACGTGCGGTCCAGGCACAGCGCCTGGTCCAGGTCCTTCGCGCCGGGCGGGTCGATCGTCACGAACGGGATCGACGTGAGGTCGAGGCGGTCACCCACCGGGCGGGCGACCGCCTCCTGCGCCTCGGCCAGTGCCGCGGCCGGGAACACCGGCCGCAGCCCGAACTCGGTGCGGATGCCGTCGAAGGACAGGTCAGCACGACCCGTGCGGATCACCAGGGAGGCCACCCGCACAGCCTAAGGACCGGCGATCAGTCCTCGTCGTCGCCGCGCCACTTCTTGTCCGCCTCGTCCGCGGAGCGCGTGCGTTCGCGGGCGATCTCCAGGGCGCGTGCGGCCGTGGCCTCGTCCGGGTACGGGCCCATCCGGTCAGCGCCCCGGCAGCCCTTGCCCTGCTCGACGGTCTGGTGGGTCAGGCAGTAGAACCACCCGCTGGTGTCACTCATGCGCGTTCGCCTCCCATGGGCGCCGGGAATCCCCGCGGCGGCGTGGACTGGTTGGCGTTGGCGTACTCCGACGGGATCGGATCCAAACACGAGACCAGGACCGTGCGGTGCTCGGCGTTGTCGATCAAGCGGTCGGACCGGTCACGGTAGACCAGCGAACCGTCCGAGTCGATCTCCACCACGGCACCGACCTCCGCGAGCTGTTCCTCGTCGAGATCGGTGAGCTTCTCGTAGCGCGAGGGCACCACGCGGTAGATCGGCCACTTCAGGTGGCCGTAGGTGCGGTGGAACTCCGCGAGCAGGTGGACCATGTGCTGCTGCCACGGCAACGGCATGGCCTCGGCCAGCGCGCGCGGGACCACCACGTAGTCGGACGAGACACCGGGAGCGCCGACGGCCGTGTAGTCGCGCACGGGTGCGCTCGACGCGGGTGGTCCGGCGGGCCTCGGGATGGGGTTGTGGTTGAACATGCAGCGCCTCCCCGCGATCTACACGCCCGGCCGGACGGCCATCGGCATCAACTCGTGGTAGTTCCAGTTGATCTTGCTGATCTTCACGACGTCACCCGTCTGCGGTGCGTGGATGTACTCGTCGCCGCCGAGGTACATGGCCACGTGGTGCACCGAACGCGGGTCGGCCGTGTTGTAGGCCCAGAAGATCAGGTCGCCCGGCTGCGCGTCGCGCACCGGCAGGTGGGCGCCGCCCTTCTCGTACTGGTCGTTCGCCACCCGCGGGATCTTGACCCCCGCCCCCGCGAACGCCTTGACCAGGATGCCGGAGCAGTCCCAGGCGTCCGGGCCGTTGCCGCCCCACAGGTACGGCTCGCCGAGCTGCTGCTTGGTGAACTCGATGGCGACACCCGCCGCGTTCGAGGCGACCAGGAACTCGCCGGCGCCCGCGCCGCAGCCGGCCGGGTCGGAGATCTGGCCGAGCTCGCTCAGCAGGAACGCCGCCATGGACTCCCAGTTGTGGTACCTGTCCGGGAACGCCGAGCGCTCCACCGCCTGCGCCGAGTCGCCGGGCCTGCGGTTCTCCCAGTCCGGCACCTTCAGCAGCACGTCGTAGAACTTGTTGATCGCGTAGACCGGGTCGACCACCTGGGCCTCGGTGCCCCAGCCCATCGACGGGCGCATCTGGAAGATGCCGAGCGAGTCGCGGTCGCCGTAGTTCAGCGGGCGCAGACCCGACTCGGTCATGCCGGCCTGGATCGCGATCTGCCACGCCAGCGGCGGCAGCTCCCGCTGCTGGCCGATGGAGATGATCTGGGCGACGATGTTGCGCTGCTCGTCGTTGAGGCGCGACGCGTCGTGGCGGCCCTTGTCGCCGCCGCCCGCGTCCCACGGCCCGATCGAGGCGTTGCAGCTCATCCGCAGCACGCCGGCTCCGCCGGCCGCACCGCTCTGGTTGTTGACCACTTGCGTGACACCGGACGTCGCGACCACCGTCACGATGGCCACGACGACCGCACCGATGATCAACATGAGGCGCATGGCTCAGTCCGCCTTCGTGTAGCTGTTGACCCGCCACTCGTTGCTGGGCGAAAGCTTGATCAACGTGATGACGACCTTGCCGGAGTCGGTCCCGACCCGGAAGTCGGCCGACGACACCGTGGACCGCACCGGGGCGACCTTCTCGGTGATCTTGTCCGGCACGTTCTTCGGGTCGATGGTCGCCATCTGCGCGAGGAACTCCTCCGTGGTGTACGGGCGGAGGTTCGCGAGCCACTTCTCGACGTCGTTGTTGGGCGGCGGCTTGATCCAGTTCTCCGCCCAGAGCTCGGCCACCAGCTGCGCGTCCGCCTGCGGCGGCGCGGCCTGCGCCGAGTTCGTCGGCGGCGGCAGCTTGGTCGGCAGCGACACCCCGCTGCTGGGCAGCTGCCCCACCTGGGTCGGCTGCACGGAGGTCGACTGGGCCGCCACCGTCGTGCCGGTCGGCGTGCGGTCCAGCATCCTCGGGATGATCACCCCGAGGGCGACCACGAGCAGCACGAAGATGACGATCGACGCACCGAGGTGGCGCGGGGAACGCATCGGCCAGCCCCACAGGCTGCGGTAGACCGCGGCACGGCCGCGGTTCGTGCGGATAGGCACCGGTTGTCCCCCTTCCTCAGTTGTCCCTGACTTCGAAGCCGCGCGACGGCCGGTAGATCACGTGCACTTGGCGTCCCGCCACCACTTCGGTCTCCGCGCGCCGCGGCTCCTGCACCGGGGCCGAGTAGCCGTTCGACCGCGATGGCACGAGCACCGCGTCGTCCACGCGGTCCCACTGCCGGTCGGTGACCGGTGGGCTGTCCACGACGCGCGACCGGCCGACCGGCAGCGCCGCCGGGCCCGATCCCGCGGGCAGCGCGCCGGCGCGCGTGGTGCTGTAACCGTCGCCGGACGAGTTGATCTGGCTCGGCGCACCGCGGTCGAGCCGCTGTGCGGTGGCCGCGACCGGGTTCGACGCTTCCGGGCGCACCCGTCCGCGGCCCCGCTGCGGCACCTCCTCGCCGGCGCCGTCGCCCTCGCGCACCGAGTCCCAGAACTCGTCCTGCGGGCTGGGGCCGGTCTGCTTGCGGCCGCGCAGCTTCGACCAGACGCCGCCCTGCATCGGCAGGACGTTGCTCGCGGAGCCGACCGACATCTCGACCATCTGCCACATGCGCCGCAGCGGTTTGCCGATCACGAAGCACACCAGGGTGAGCATCAGTCCCAGCAACGTCCTCGTCAGCAGCGACAGCCCGGTCGCGTTGAAGATCGCCTGCAGCAGCAGCGCGTGGACACCCGCGAGGACCGCGAGCACCAGCACGTTGAACACCGTCACGGCGGCCGCGCGGGCGACCTTGCGCAGCAGGTCGTGGTGGATCAGCGCGACGAGGCCGATGAGCGGGCCGGCGAGCGTGAGGATGCGCAGCAGCAGCTGGGCCAGCAGCACCGCGCCCTTCGCGAACAGCTGGAACAGCGAGAACGCGACCGCCTGCAGCAGCGAGAGGAACCCCGCGCCGGTGCGGCTGCCGTCGGTGCCGTCGAAGTAGCCCTTCGCGGTGCCGAGCTGGCCTTCGAGTGCGATCCACTCGGCCTTCTTGGCGCTCAGTGCCGCCTGGTCGGCGTCCTTGTGCTCGGCGATCTCGGCCGTGGTCCAGGCCTGCGCCTTGAGGATGCGCGGGCCGTACTCGACGGCCTGCGGTGCCTCGGGAGTGCCGAACGCGCCGCGCAACCAGCTCTGGTACACAACGGCTTCGTGCAGTTTCGTCGGCAGCACGTGGAGTGTGCCCTGCTCCTCGGGGGCCTCGATGAAGCCCGCCTGTATCTCCGACGTCTTGGAGACCAGGGTGTTGTCGAGGAGGTTGTAGAACTGGGGCAGCGCCAACGTCGACGTGGCGAGCCACATCGCGGCCAGTGCCCAGAGCCCGCGTTTGGAGATCGCGGCGAAGTCGCCGGTCCAGATCTGCCGGAACATCAGGATCGCGAGGATCAGCGCGACCAGCCCGAACCAGCGCAGGTAGACGTTGTCGTAGACCTTCTGCACACCGTTGTTCACGGCGTCGTCCAGCGGCACGAGCAGACCGCGGCCCATCACCGTGTAGTGCAGCGCGTTGGTGGCGCCGACGATGTTCTTGCCGATGCTGAAGAGCTCGTTGCCCGCCCACGTGTCGATCGTGGCGTTGGCGTTCGGGATGGTGCAGCTCTTCTGGTAGTAGTGCCAGACCATGCCGGCGTAGCCGTAGTCCAGGTACGCCGAGCCCGGCAGGCCGTTGCCGACCGGCGGGTCGAGCGCGCCGACCATGCCCGCGCCCGGACGTTCCGGATTGGGTGCCTCACCGCAGTTTTGGGCGTGGGCGGCGGGGGCACCCAGTACCACCTGGAGTGCCAGGATCGCCGACACGAGACCGATGGCCCTCGTGCGCGCGCCCACGCGCTGGGAGAGGCGCAGCCCGAACCGCCGCCTCGCCCAGAGCAAGGCGACGACCGAGACCACGACCGCCAGCAGCGTCATGCCACGCCGTCCCGGTGGCGGTTGGAGCCGTCACCGTGACCCACCAGGTGGGCCTCGTCCTCTGTCAGCCCCAGTTCGAGGTCTGCGGCGAGCTCGTCGTCGATCTCGTCCGGCACGTACGCGGGTTGTGGCACTGACGGCACCTGGTCCTCCTCGCCCGACGGAAGAGCATCGCGGTCGCGCTTAGCGTCCGGAGTCGTGTCGAGCGCGTTGCGCAGGTGCTCGAGGTGCGGACCGCTGAAGTCGATGCGGATCCGTTCCACGCCACCGGCACCGTCGCCGAAGATGAACTGCCGCGGCGCGCGGTCGCGTTCGGACACGCTCCGCTCACCACCGGGACGGCGGCCGAGCGAGGCGACGACCTGCTCGTAACCGGCCCCCACGGGCACCTTCAGCAACCGCAGCGCGTCCGCCTGCGCCTGGTCGTCGTCGAGCCTGCCGACGAAGACCGAGTCGAGCAGGGCGACGAAGCCCTGGATCTTGAGGAAGTCGGCCGGGATCTGCGAGGACAGCAGCACGCGGACGTTCCACTTGCGCGAGTCGCGAGCGAAGCGGTTCATCAGCACGCGACCGGTCGGGACCTCCGACAGGAAGAACGCCTCGTCGATCCAGACGCCCTTGCGCTGGTCCTTCGGCTTCTCGTAGATCGAGCGCTGGGTGAGCCACGCGGCGAGGTTCAGCATCTCGACGCCGAGCGACTCCGCGTCCGTCCAGTGCTCGCGGCCGACGCCGTCCTTGGGCAGGTTCAGGCCCGCCATGGTCAGCACCGTGAGCCGGTCGTCCCGCGCCTCGTTGTACGGGTCGGCGTTCGCCTCGGGGATCAGCAACGACATGCGCTCGCGCATCTCGTCGAGGAAGTCCGCGACGACCACGGCGTGCTCGTGGTGCTCGGACGCGTCCCGGCGCAGCGCCTCGAAGACGAGACCGGGGTGGGCGTCGAAGCGGCCACCGACGGTGCGGACCGCGCGCAGCAGCACGATGCGCGTCTGCGGCAGGCGGGCGACCTCGAACGGCAGCAGACCGGTGAGCACGTCCAGCACCAGCCGGCGGCGGGTGGCCGCGGCGAGTGCCTTCTCCCTGCGCCACGCGCGTTCCGGGTCGTCCTCGTCGAGGAAGTGCTCGATCATCGGCTCGGCGACCACCCGGTACGGGTTGAGGATGCCGGGCTGGGCGTTGAGCAGGTTGATCGGCCGGGCGTACGGGCGCAGCTCCGGCAGCTCGCACAGCGCCGCCAGCGGACCGGACGGGTCGAGCAGCGTCCAGTGCGCGCCGGAGCGCAGCGTCTTGTAGACGATGCCGCCGCCGAGGAACGACTTGCCCGCACCCAGACCCGCGACCATCGCCGTCAGACCGGACGCGTCGCGCAGCTCCTGGGCCATCCACGGGTCCCAGGCGACCGGGCGCCGGGTGGCCGTGACGGTCTCGCCGAGCAGGATGCCGCGGCGGTCACCGACCTCGGCCGTGGCCGTCGGGACGGCGGACGCCGCCCACAGCACGCTGCCGCGCCGCAGGTACGCGCCGTTCGACAGCGGCTCACCGGGGATGAACTCGCGGGCGATCGCGTACTGCGCCTCCGGGTGGTCGATGGCGATCTTGGGCTTGTACAGCTCCAGCAGCTGCTGGGCCAGGCGCAGGGCCTCGCGCTCGGTCGGCCCGGAGACCGCGAGCCGCCACCACGAGCGCACCCTGGTGCCCAGCGCGGTGAAGCCCGACGTCATCTCGTCGTCGATCTCCAGCACGCGCCCGGCCTGGCGGGCCAGCGACTGCGGCGGTTCCAGCTCGTGCTCGTCGGTGTAGTGGCGGACCTGCGAGCGCACCTTGCTCATCTGGCGGGAGAGCTCGCCGGACACCTCCTCCGGGCGGCGCACGTAGATCCGCGCGGACCACTCGACGGAGGCGGGCAGCCGGTCGGCGCGCTGCACCCACGGGTCGTCGACCTCGGGGATCTGCAGGCCGTGCATCAGCCCGACGGTGAGCACGGCGACGTGCCGCCGGATGCCCGCGTTCGAGCCGGTGCGGCCGCGCACGGTCACCGTCGGCGAGTACGGCTCCTGGTGGAAGTCCGCGGCGTCGGTGAAGCTGGCCAGGTCCTCCGGCTCCCACGCGGCACCCGGCACCGCGGGCAGGTTGCGCGGTGCGGGCAGGCCCAGCGAGCACGACCGGTGCATCAGCCAGGACATCTCCTCGGCCGTCGCGGGACGGCCTTCGAGACCGGCCGACCCGATGACCTGGTCGAGGTGCTCGACCTCGGAGTCCAGCGCCACCAGCTCGGCGTCGACGGCGTCCGGGAAGACCTTGCGCAGCACGGGGGCCGCGCGTTCGACGGCCCGGTCCATCATGTTGCGGGTCTGCACCTGGACGCCCAGGTAGACCTCTTTCTCCGCCATCGAGCGGCCCATGAGCTGCTGCTGCTCGCCGACCATGTAGTCGTCGAACGTCAGCGTGCCGGGGGTGTCCGGCAGGCGCTTGACGGCGTTGTGCACGTGCGCCTCGGCCCACATGCGGATCGGGTACGGCCGCGTCGTGACCCGCAGGTGCATCCAGCGGCCCTGCAGCTCGGCGTACTGACCGGCGATGGCGGCGATCAGGTCCTGGCGCTGCGAGTCGCTGCGGAACGACCAGCGCTGCGGCGCGAGCCGGTACCAGGCGTAGACCTCTTGGCCGGTGCGCAGCAGGTGGCCGTCGATGCTGCGGGCGCTGATCGACGGCGTGTAGCTGGGCACCGCCTGCTCGCCGGGCAGGCGGCGGCCGCGCTTGGAGTACGCGGCCCGGTCGCGGTCGCGCGGGTCCGCGGCCGCGTGCTGCGCGATGTGCTGGGCGGAGCGACGATCACGGTCTCGCCGGCGTCCGAACACCGCGAACCTCCTTCTTGCGCGTGGCTGACGTCCGGCGGTTCTGGGCCTGCTGTCTCGCCCGTTGTTTCTTGCTCAACTTGGGACGAGGGCGCTGCGAGCTGACCCGGATCCGGGCGGCACTGGCCGCCCCGCCGGTGCTGGCCGTGCGTTCTCGAGGTGCGGTGAGCTCGCGGACCCACATCGACATGACCGCCGTGAGCGGCCGTTCGTGGCTGATCCGCTGGGTGATGAACCTGGTCAGGATGATCGTGGCGACGAGGGCCCACGCGGTCGAGAAGAACCCGAACCCGATGCCCATCTGGCGCTCGATCGTGAGTACGACGAGGAAAACGACGATCCCGACGCCCCACGCGACGTAGCGCGCACGCCAGGGGAAGGTCGCTTTCGGCGGGCCCAGCCAGACGGCGTCGACCCGGTAGACCTCGTCGTCAGTGCGAACCCGCACGCGTCAGCCTCCGACGAACAAACCGGCGAGCCACTGCCCGATGTTCTTGCCCGCGTCGGTCGTGACCGCGAGGCCGATGATGGCCAGTGCGACGATCACACCACCGAGGCGGCGCATGACACCCGCGTTGTCGCCCTTGCCGCCACCCAGCCAGAGCAGCAGCAACGCGACGGTCAGCAGGAGCAGGGGAACGATGTTGCCCAGGATCCAGTCGCGGATGTTGTTTGTGCCCGGCACCGTCGGCTGCTGCTGAGCGAGTGTCACCAGTTCCATGGCGGTCATTTAGGTACTCCTGAGTGCGCTCGGGCTTGCGCTACGAGTAGAACACGAGTTCGTCACGGCGTGTGGAGCAAGTGGAGCTGGCTGCAGATCATCTGGGCGTTCCCTGGGCGGCGAATTACGTCTAATCTGGCCGACACATCATCACTGAGGAGACGTCAGTGGGGAACACCAGGACCAAGATTCTCTCCGTCGCTGGCAAGGTTCACCCGACTGCGAACGCCCTGGTCACACACAGTGCGTGCGTCTCAAAACCGCGCACGTGTCCATCCAGGTTGGATGCGCTGAACGGCCGGTTCGCGGCTCCGCCGCGCGTACGCCCCGAAGCGACGACTCCGAGGAGATTCGCCCATGCTCGAACCTGACCTCGTGCCGGACGGAAGTGTGGACGGAATCACAGCCTCCCCTAGTGCTCCAGGCGTTCCCCAGCCTACCGGGACGGGCCCGCAATCCCGGCGCCGGGTCCAGCGGACGATCAACTTCGACCGTTCGGTGCTGGAGCGCGCCCGTGCGGCGGCCACATACCTCGCGTCGTACGAACCGCAGGCCGGGGTGCGCTCGCTCGCGGACATCGTCAACCCGGCTGTCCTGGCGTACGTGACAGAGCTGGAGGAGCTGTACAACGGCGGGGAGCCGTTCCGGCCCGTGCTGCGGATGCCGTCCGGGCGGCCGGCGAAGCGCTGAGCACGCCGGAAAGGCCCGGCGACCGCAGTCGCCAGGCCTCCCACCGGTGTGCCGGGCAGGGTCAGGACCCGCCGCGGATCCGCCAGAACATGCCGGTCGAGGCGTAGTCGGGACCCACGGAGCCCTTGCCCCAGAAGTAGTCGTTGAAGTTGCCGTACCCACCGGACGCGCCCAGGTACACGCCCATGGTCGCCCACTCGACGGACGCCGGCTGGGTGTCGATGCTGGCCTGCGCCCACGCGTCGCGGACCTTCATCGGCTTGTTCCACCACAGGAACGGCGAGCGCCACATGTAGTGGCCGTACTTGCCGCCGTGGTTGGAGGAGTTGTAGCTGATCGTGGTGAAGCTGTTGATCTGGTGCAGGCCGCGGAACGCCTGTCCCCAGCGCTGGCCCCACGTCTGGCCACCGGTGTTCGTCTCCAGGATCAGGCAGGTGAAGAGGCTCATCCACTCGACGTCGTTGTTGCCCCAGCGCGCCTCGGTGTTGGCGAGCTTGGTGTCGTTGTGGTTGGAGCAGCCGGTGAAGTAGAAGCCGGTGCCGGAACCGTGGCCCTGCCAGTAGGTCAGGTCGACGTCGTCGGCCCAGTTGGTGTCGTCACCGCCGGGGAACACCGGGTCCTTGAAGTCGCTCTCCCAGGCGTTGTGGTCGAGCCAGCTGAAGTCGCGGGTGATGCCGTGGCTGCTCGCCTCGGAGTTGAACGAGCCGATGTTGGCCGGGGTGTTGGGCAGGCCGGAGCAGTTGCCGGTGCCCTCGCTGCCGACCTGGGTGCCGGCGCGCTGCGCCTTGAGCTGCTGCTCGGGACGCGGGGTCTGCGGCGGCTGCGGGGCGGGCATCTCCGCGCCCACCACCGCGGGCAGGATGATGGCCTGCGGTGCGCCGCCGTCGGCGTTGCGGCCGGTGCAGCGGAACGACGGCTCCACCCGGTCGACCTTCTCGCCGAGCGCGGGGGCCGCGTAGACGTAGTTCACGTCCGGCTTCACCTCGGCGCCGAGGTAGCTCTGGCACAGCTTCAGGCCGTAGGTCAGGTCGTTGACCTTCACGCTGCCGGTCTTCTCGTACGTGCGGGCGGCGTGGCTGAGCGCCGTGACGCCCTGCGCGTCGAACGCGACGCGGATGTTCGCGCCCTCGCCCTCCAGCGGGATGCCGCCGAGGTCGAACGTGTACGACACCGACGTGTCGAGGTTCTGCGTGAGCCCGGTGCGGCCGTTGGCGTCCGCGAGCTCGAACGTCGTGTGCCGGGCGGTCGGGGTGGCGTTGTCCGGCAGCACCCCGGCGGAGCGCAGCGCCTCCTGGACGCGCTTCACGGCCACGTCGGTCGGGACGGTCTGGATGCGCTTGAGGGCCTCCAGGTCCAGTGCGGACTGCGTGGTCTCGTTGCCGTCCTCGTCCTCCTTGCCCCGTCCTTTGTCGACGGTCGGGACCTGGAGGTAGCGCTGCTCGTCGGCGAACGCCACCTCACCGCTCTCGGACCTGGCGACGTCCTTGAGCCCCAACGCCCTCTGCAGCTTCTGCGCCTGCTCCTGGTCGAGCCCGGAGCTCGTCACCCCGTACACGGGCAGCTCCGCCTCTGCGGCGAGGCTGGTGCCCGCGGCTCCCGCGGTGATCAGGCTGGACAGGGCCAGCACCGCGGTCAGCTTGCGTTGCATCGTCTTGTTCCCCCTCCTCGGTGGTACGGCCGGCTGCAGGGGCCGACCGTCTGACAGGAGGATGGGGGCGTGCGGGCCGTGATACCGGGAGTGGTGAACCGGGGCCGGCGCACCACTCGAACGGCCGCATTTCTGTAACGCCCTCAGGGCCTGCGCGTACTTAGAGGCGGATCCCCGGGTATTTGACGCCCGCACCGGTGTTGAGCACGACCACCTCGTCGGCCGGCTGGAGCCAGCCGTCCGCGCGCAGCTGCCTGACGGCGCTGACGGTCGCGGCACCCTCCGGGCACAGGAACACGCCTTCGAGCCGGGCGCACTCGGCGCGGTCGGCCTCGATCTGCTCGTCGGTGACGGCGACCGCGGTGCCGTTGGTCTGCCGGAGCGCTTCGAGGATGATGAAGTCCCCCAGCGGTTTCGGCACGTTGATGCCGAACGCGGCGGTGTGGGCGCCCTCCCAGAACACCGACTCCTCCGCGCCCTCCACGAACGCCCGCACGACCGGCGCGCAGCCCGTCGCCTGCACGGCGACCAGCCTGGGCAGCTTCTCGCTGATCCAGCCGAGCTCGCGCATCTCCTGCAGCGCCTTGTAGATCCCGATGAGGCCGACCCCGCCGCCGGTCGGGTAGACGATCACGTCGGGCACCCGCCAGCCGAGCTGTTCGACGATCTCGTAGCCCATCGTCTTCTTGCCCTCGATCCGGTAGGGCTCCCTGAGGGTCGACGCGTCGAACAGGTCGACGTCGGCGAGGGCCTTGGCCGCGTCGGCGATGGTGCCGGGCACGATCCGCAGCTCGGCACCGCTCGCCGCGACCTCCTCGCGGGTGATCAGCGGGGCGTCCTCGGGCATGGCGATGACGCTGCGCAACCCGGCGCGGGCCGCGTACAGGGCCCAGGCGGCGCCCGCGTTGCCGTTGGTCGGCATCTTGATGCCCTTGATGCCGAGCTCCTTGGCCTTCGCGACGCCGACGGCCGCGCCGCGGGCCTTGAACGACCCGGTCGGCACGAGCGACTCGTCCTTCATGATGACGTTCGCGTCCAGCACCCGGCTCAGCGCCGGCAGCGGCACCAGCGGGGTCATGCCCTCGCCGAGGCTGAACGCCGGGTCCGGACTGAACACCGGCAGCACGTCGCGGTAGCGCCACAGCGAGTTCTCGGCCGTCGGCCGGGTGACGCGGGTCAGGTCGTAGCGGGCCAGCAGCGGCGAGGCGCAGGAGTGGCAGAGGTTCTGGACGGCGTTGGCGTCGTGCTCACGGCCGCACCGGGCGCACTCCAGGTGAGAAAGCATGCGTCCATCAATACAGGCGGATGAGCCGGCATGTAAGCCGGATCCTGTTCACGGGGCTCACGCCCCGCTCGGCGGCCATCCATCTCGGCCTGCCGTCGCCGACAGGCTCTAGCGGCCTACCCGCGAGCATCGGGCGGGCCGCCCTCGAACGCTCGCGCAGGCGCCGTCGCTTTCGGTCAGGCGCCCTCTTGGCCTTGCTCCGGGTGGGGTTTACCTAGCCGCCCCAGTCACCTGGGGCGCTGGTGGTCTCTTACACCACCGTTTCACCCTTACCCCGGCCGTGGGCCGAGGCGGTCTGTTCTCTGTGGCACTATCCCGAGGGTCGCCCCTGGTTGCCGTTAACAACCACCCTGCCCTGTGGAGTCCGGACTTTCCTCGACGGTCTCCCGCCGCGGCCGCCCTGCCGACTCATCCGCGTCCACCAGGATATCCCAGCGGCTGGGAGCGGTTGTCCACTGGTCCGAACGTTGCTTCACTCACACCCATGACACGACGTCGCCACGTCGACTACGGCCGCGTGGCAGCCAGCCTGTGTTGCCGCTGAGACCGCCACCGCCCACGTCCGCGATCTCAGGGAGTGCCCTGCCGTGTCCGAGCTGCTGATCATCTCCGGCGCGCCGTCCCCCGCCGCGCCCACCGGTCTCGTCGTGTCCTGCGTCGCCGCGCTGCTGGAGGCCGCCGGCCACCGCGTGACCCACCTGAACGTGCGCGCGCTGCCGACGTTGTCGCTGCTCACCGAGGACCTGCGCGACCCGGAGATCGCCGCGGCCGTGAGCTCCGTGCTCTCCGCCGACGGCGTCGTCGTCGCCTCCCCGGTCTACCGCGCGGCCTACAGCGGCCTGGTCAAGGCGCTGCTGGACCTGCTGCCGAAGAAGGCGCTGCGCGGCCGCGCCGTCCTGCCGCTCGCGACCGGCGGCAGCCAGGGGTTCCTGGTGGCGATGGACTACGCGCTGCACCCGTTGCTCGCCTCGAAGGGCGCGGACCACGTGGTGCGCGGCGAGTTCGTGCTGGACCAGAACGTCGGCACCCCGGCGGCGACCACGGCGCTGGAGGCCGCGGCGGACCGGTTCATGACGGCGCTGACGCCCCACCTGCGCAAGGCCGGCTGACCACTCCGGGAGGGGAACCGTGAAGCTGTTCGGCGTCGTGCTCCTGTTGGCCGTCTTCACCTTCCTGCTGCTCGACACCGGACCACCGGCAGAGGCGTCCGCGGACCCCTCCACCCTCCCCGACGTCGAGGTGCTGGCCCTCAGCGGCGCCCTGGTCGCGGCGGCGGTCGCCCTGGCGGTGCACCGCCGCCGTTCCTAGCTTCAGCCCAGGTGTGACGTGTCGTTGATCAACTTCACCGACGCGTGCCCGTCCGGGTAGAACTCGGCGATCGAGACGCCGGTCAGGTCCAGGTGCATCCGGAACAGGAACTGCGGCCCGACGTCCAACGCCTGCCGCAGCAACGTCTTGATCGGCGTGACGTGACTCACGACCACGAGCGTCTTGCCGCCGTACTTGGCAATCAGGTCCGTGCGCGCCTTCCGCACCCGCGCGTGCACCTGGTCGAAACTCTCCCCCTGCGGCGGCTGGACACTCGTGTCCCCCAGCCACCGCCGGTGCACGTCGGGGTCCCGCTGCGCCGCCTCCGCGAACGTCAGCCCCTCCCACGCGCCGAAATCGGTCTCGATGAGCCCCTGGTGGGTGACCACCTCAAGCCCGGCCGCGCCGGCGACCTCCCGCGCGGTCTGCGCGGCCCGCTGCAACGGCGACGACACGACCGCCGCGACGTCCTCCACCTCGGACAGCCGCTGCGCGGCCTTGGCCGCCTGCTCCAGCCCCAACTCGGTGAGCGGGTGGTCGCCGCGGCCGGAGTAGCGGCGCTCGACGCTCAACCTGGTCTGCCCGTGCCGCAGGAGGATCAGCCGCGTGGGCTCGCCCGTGGCTCCGCTCCAGTGCGGTTGCTTGTCGCCTTCCGCTTCGGCTTGGACTGGTTGGGAGGGCTTTCGGGGTTCCTGAGGCTTTTGCGCTTCGTCCATGGCTTCGTTCGCAAGCCGGTCAGCCTGCCGGTTGCGCTCCCGCGGAATCCACTCGTACGAGACCCGGTCAAACCCCTGCGCCACCTGCCGCGCCTCCTGCGCCAACGGCTGCATCGAGGGGTGCTTGATCTTCCACCGCCCCGACATCTGCTCGACGACCAGCTTGGAGTCCATCCGCACCTCGACGACCCCGGCCCCGACCTCCGCCGCAGCCCTGAGCCCCGCGATGAGCCCCTGGTACTCGGCCACGTTGTTGGTGGCGACCCCCACGAACCCCTTGCGCTCGGCCAGCGTCTCCCCGCTCCGGTGGTCGCGGACAACGGCCCCGTACCCAGCAGGCCCGGGATTGCCCCGCGACCCCCCGTCGGCCTCGACGATGACCTTCACCGGCCGTCCTCCTCGCTGTCCACGCGCCTGTGCGGCCCCGATCGTAGGCGGGCGTGCCGGCGTTGCGTGCCCCCTGGTTCAGGGGGTGTTCAGGGGGCGTATATGCTTCAGCCACACCGGTCCGGGTGGCGGAATGGCAGACGCGCTAGCTTGAGGTGCTAGTCCTCGCAAGGGGGTGGGGGTTCAAGTCCCCCCTCGGACACCAGCGTTAACCACACGCACTGAGAGGTCGTCGCGCAGACGGCCTCTTTTGCTTTGCCGTACCTCAGCTCGATCCCGAGTTCCCCGTAGAGCCTTGCCAGCTTGGCCGGCTGCCCCGCGTTGATGATCACGGTCACATCTGCCAGGGAGTCCACTGCGGCCTGTAGTTCCGCAGCAGACGCCAGGTTCGGCGCGGGCGAACCGTCAAGTTCGGCTTTCACCGCGGCGCGTTGCTCCTCCGTCTCATTGATTGCATTCATCAGCGCGGCCGGATCGACACCGGCGGCGATCACCGCCTGGAACGCCGGAGCTTCGCCTCCGCGTCGGCGAGTCGCTTCTTCACGACCTCCCTGCTCGGCCTCGCGCCGGGATCGTCCTGTGCCGCGACCATCGCCGCAATTGTCCGGTCAGCCGCATTGTGGTGCCCAAAGGCCACAGGGGACATGCACCTTGGCTCCGTCCCCCGTCCAATCTTTCATCCGTCCCGGCAGGACAACTCAGATTGACCGAGACCCGTCCCGCATGGCTTCACAGGACGGGCCCTACGCACTGGACGGGTCAGCTGTACCTACTCCGACCACAGGAGGTGGTTCTCCTGCAAGATCCGTTGACTTCTCGCGGTGCCCTAAGCCGCTCAGGCGTGGCGCCCTGCGTAACGGTCGGCCGCCCTCAAACGAAATGGGCGATATGCCGAACCCCACCAGCAGATGACGCCATGCCGCCCAAACTGACACCACGCTCAGCGGCTGGCATCTCCGACCGCCGGAGGACCAGATGACCGTCTCGTTCGCGGAGTACCAGGACACCAGCGTCGTCGACCCGCTCAGGCAAGGTGACGTCCTCGAGGCCGCCGATCCGGCGGCCTCGCTTTGGCGAAGGCATCTTGTCGTGCTCACGGCCGACTGTGATCTGGCGCGCGCGAAGCATCACGGGCGCGTGACGTGCGTTCCGCTGTTCACCGAGCAGGAGTACCTGCTGGAGATGCAGATCCCCGGCCTTCGCGATAAGGCCATGAATAAGTTTGTCGATGAGCTGCGCAAGGCGCTACCACCCACAGCGCCGAAGATCACAGAGGAGCGCCTTAAGGCGTGGCCCTGCGAAGAAGACTCAAATGAGATTGTCGCGGCACTCGGGTTGAGCGGTCGGCGTGCAGACGACGTCAAGGCGGCTTGCGAATCCATCCGCCTGCTCAGCCGAAAGCCGGAGACGCTGGACGATGCGGTCCAGCTTCTGGTGGATTCGCAAGTCGGCGCACCCAATCCGCAGAAGCGTGAAAAAATAATCGACGGAATCGTCAACAAATTCAAAAACGCCTACTCGAACCCTCCTGGGGACGCGTTGTTCCTTTCATCGATCGCTGCCCGCAACAGCCTCGGGTACTTCGCCTACTTACGTCACCTTGAACAAGTTCAGGAAACAGAGATCGCGCTTAGCCCCGATAGGAGCTCGTCAAAATATCGGCGCATCTCCCGCCTCCAAGACCGGTACACCCATGCGTTGGCGCAGCGATTCGCGCATGTGTTCATGTCGATCGGTCTCCCCTCTGCGTACGAGGACGTGCGGGACCTCCACTCCGAGTACCTGGGGGCGATGTACAAGTGAAACCGCTCGTCACAACGGTCGAAGCGCTCAAAGAACTGGCTACCGGGTTGTCACCTGAGGCCATTCCCTCCTCTCCGCGGATGTTGGAGCACTTCGGGGACGCTGCCGATGTCCTGCTGAGCGTGAACGACAAGTCTGACGAGCAGCGGATCATCGTGCTGCGGAGTTCAGACACAAGAGACCGCATCACACCCAACCGAATCACGGATCTAACAACCGATGTGCTCAGCCGAGCGGCGTCGTTCGCCGAGCGCGCTCGGACTACGGCGTCGCTGACACTGCCCCGTAGTTGGCACCAGTACAAGCACAACAACCTGTTCGCCTTTTTCACAACCCCGCGTGACAACCCCGAAGCACGACGGTGGATCGCGGAACTGCTGCCGGGCGAGCCTCCCGATATCGTCCTCTGGGGCATGACGTCGTCCGACCGGACAACGACGCTGGAGCAGTTCGAGTCGAGTAAGCCTGCCCTTCCGCCTGGCTGGGAAAAGGACTGGGACGCGGCTGTCGCAGCTTGCGCCGAACGGGTTGAGCAGGCTAAGCGGGTTCGGCCAGCCGATGTCGAGATTGAGCTGACGCTCCTGGAGCAGTCAACGACGAAAGGCTGGTCATACGACCAGTGGATGGGGAAGATCTCCGACGACCAACGCTCCTTCGTGGAGGCTCCGGCTACGAAGTCGATCCGGCTGCGCGGACCGGCGGGTTCCGGCAAGACGCTGGCCCTCACGCTCAAGGCGATGAGAGAGGTTTTGAGCGCAAGGGACGCGGGTGACGAGCCGCGAGTTCTGATGGTGACTCACAGCTGGTCCCTGGCCACAGAGATCGCCGACTCGCTCGATTCCATGGGTGTGGGGCTGTTGCAGGAGATCGACGTCTTCCCATTGCTTGAAATCGCGACCACCATCTCGCCGCAATATGCCAAGGACGACTCCGGATTCAGCCTGGCTGGCGACGACAGCTTCAGCGGCAAGAGAGCTCAGTTGGACGAGATCCTGGAGGTGTTGAGCGACTTCGTCGCCGGTGACTGGATCACCTACCGCGCCGGCGTCACAGAAAGCCTGCGAGCCAGGTTCGACTCTTTGAACGAGGACGATCGCAACGCGTTGGCCTGGGATCTTCTCGTGGAGTTCGGTTCCGTCATCGGCGCCGCCGCGATCTTCCCCGGCGCCGGCGCCGAGTCGAAGTACTTCCAGCAGCCGAGGTCGACGTGGATGCTTCCGTTGCAGAGCCGGAACGATATGCGGGTCGTCTTCGCCGTCTACACCAAGTACATGGAGAACCTCGAAGCACGGTCGACGCTGACGTCAGACCAGGTGCTGGCCGACCTTTTGAGCCACCTGGAGACGCACGCGTGGAACCGAGCCCGCAAGACCCAGGGCTACGACCTGATCTTCGTGGACGAGTTCCACATGTTCAGCCCACTGGAGCGGCAGGTACTCCACTATTTGTCGCGGGACGTCAGTGTCTACCCACGGGTGTTCATGGCGGTCGATCCTCGCCAGTCTCCGTCTGAGGCGTTCATTGGTTTCGCGGCCGATGACACCCGATCTTCCTCGTCCTCGTTCGAGGACGAGATCGGCGACGTCACCAACCTCGAGCTGAGCACGGTGCACCGGTTCACCCCCCAGATCCTCGACCTGATCAAGCATGTCCACCACGAGTTCCCTACGCTGGACCTCGGCAAGGACTGGCAGATCAACATCAGCGCGGTGGAGTCGGCGCGGGAGCCAGGACCCCTCCCCCTCCTTAGCGTCGCCGCCACACGTGCCGCCGAGGAGAACGACATCGTCAAGGCGATGCATAACCTGTACTCCCGCGGCCGCATCGCACTCGCCATCGTAGATAGCCGGCAGTGGAGCCGCTTTAGCGAGCTTGCGTCCCGCCTCAGCACATCGGGAAAGTTCCACGTCTCGACGATCACCGGGAGGTCCGACGTCGAAGGGTTCCGCTACCGCAAACGAGGACTAGTCGTTGGCCCCGCCGAGTATCTGGCGGGCCTGCAGTTCGACGCCGTCCTGGTCGCGGGTGTCCCGGACATGGACCCCACCAGGACCACCCCGAGCGAGCGCACCCGGCTTCTCTCTCTGTTGTACCTCGCCCTCAGCCGCGCTGAACTGGAGGCGCGTGTCTATGTGAACGAAGACGACGGCGGAATCGCCGAGGTGCTGAGCAGGGCGGTCGCCAATGGACTCATCAAGCAGGAGCGCGGCAGCCTAGCGTGACGTGCACGACAGAATGCTGTTCGGACTTGTGGGCGCCAGACAGAGAGCGGGGACGTGGTTGTCAGCGAGTGGCGGCTGTCCCTGTAGCGCGGCGCCATCCCCCGGCGCCGAGACGCGATATTTGACGGTGAGACACGTGGGGGTCAAGGTGCCGCCGCGTCCCGCCGCGCGAAGGTCCGCAGCTAGACGAGTAATGCGTATGTCGGTTAGTGGTCGTAGGCGGTCAGTGATCGGGTGACGGGTTGGCCGGTGGCGCGGTTGTGCCAGATGGCGGCGGTGAGGGCCAGAAGTCGTTGGGCGATACGAACTCCGACGCCCTCGATGGTGCGGCCACCATGCTGTTCGAGGTCAAGCTGTCCTTTGAGCGTGTCGTTGACCGATTCGATGAGTTGGCGGATGGACTTGAGCAGGTGTTCGCCGGGGTGCGGGGGCCGGTTGCGGTAGGACGGCCGGATCAGCCGGGCTCCGCGTCCGGTGAGGTAGTGGTCGAGTTCGCGGGAGACATAGCCCTTGTCGGCGATGATCAGCAGACCGGGGCGGTCGGCGAGTAGGTGGGCTCGTGGTCGCAGATCGCCATGAGCACCTGTCGTTCGTCGATTTTCGGGTCGCCCAGTGCCCAGGTGACGGGCAGCCCGGCGGGTGTGCAGACCAGGTGCAGGCGCAGGCCCCAGAACGAGCGCGAGTGTGAGCGGCAGTAGCCGTACTTGGCCCAGCCGACCAGCTCCGAGCGCTTCACGGTCGGCCGGGAGCGGCCGTATTCGACCGGGGTGGAGTCGACGATCCAGGTGGCATCGGTCCACAGGTCGGTGTCAGTCGCCAGCCACCGCATGACCTGTTTGACCACGGGTAACGCGGCGCGCAGACGGCGGTTGTAGCCGGACTGGCCGGGCAGGTACCGAAACGCGCCGGGCATGCGAGCGGGCAGGAACCGCAACCACCTGGCCTCGGAGGTGAATCCCAGCAGCGCCTGGGCCACGGCCAGGGTGATCAGTTCGGCGTCGGTGAGTTTCGCGGCCTTCCCAAGCGGGTCCTGCCCGCAAGGTGGTCGTCGATCTTGACGTAGAGCGCGGTGAGAAGGGTGTTCAGATCGGTGGTTACAAACTGATCTTGGACACCTTTCGTCCGTCTTCGGCTACCGCCTCGACTTACGCATTACTTGTCTAGCGGCCTACGAACACCAAAGGTTGTCCCGTAATGATCAATAGTGTTGGCGGGGCAAGCGGGTGACAGCGGTGTCGCTTGCGGCCGGTGGTCGTTCAGGCGGTCATGGTCAGGTTGCGCATCTGGGCGATGCCTCGGGTGGCGTGCCAGACGCCGTCGCGTTTGCGGCGGCAGTTGCGCAGGATGTTCCGGGACTTCATGTGTGCCAGGGCGTGCTCGACGCGTGCGCGGATGCTCTTGTGGACGGTGTTGAGGTCTTCTTTCCATTGCGGCAGCGGTGGTTGGTCCTTGCGGGGATTGCGGTAGGGCATGATCACTTCGGGGTTGCCCTGGTAGCCGCCGTCGGCCATCACGTTCGCGCCCCGGCACTGCTGGTCGACGCGCGAGTCGGTGTAGGCGCGGCAGTCGTTGCGGTTGCCTGGGGTGGGGTCGCCGACCGCGACGACCAGGCGGGTGTTGGCGTCGATGACGACCTGCATGTTCACCGAGTACCGGTAGTTCTTCGACGACGCAGAGATGGTGCGGTCGTGGGTCGGGACAAGGGTGCCGTCCACGATCAGCACGGTGTCCGGGCTGTGCCAGCGGGTCACCGGCGCGAGCGCCAGCAGCGGCGCCAGGTGATCCACCACGCGGCCCACCGCGGACTTCGAGATCCGAACAGCAGCGCGACCTGCCGGAACGTCAGATTCGTCCGGTAGTACATCGCCACCAGCAACACCCGATCTGCCAGCGGCAAACCCCAGCGCCGACCGGTGCCGGTCTGCTCGCCACCACGGGCCACGACCCGCACCAGCTTGCGGAACACCGGCACCGACAAGCCCGTGAACACCGGCACCCACTCCGGCCGGTCCGCGCTGATCACCTGATCCACACCAAGATCATTGACCGCGGCAACGCGCCGTTACGGGACAACCTTTAGGCATGAGGCCGTCCGGCGTAATTGCCGCCGGACGACCTTCGTGTGCCGAACAGGCCGGGTAGACCTACTCGATGCCAGGCAGAGCGACACGAGTGAATAGTGTGTGACTTCGCCCTCGGACACCAGCGTTAACCACATGCACTGAGAGGTCGTCGCGCAGACGGCCTCTTTTGCTGTTTTCTGCTCAAGGTCTTCGCACACCCGAGAGGCGGCCACGTCCCCGGCATCACACCCCGAGGACTCTCTGCACGCCGCTGGAACACACCCACCAGTCGTGTCAGTCGGTGGCCACCACCGGCCACCTGTCCGCTCAGGCCACAGCGAAAACGGCACCTGTTGCGGAAGTCCTGCCAGCGCCCAGCAAGCTCGTCGACGCCAGCAGTTACGGCGGCAACAGGGTCAACTCGATCAACGCGGTCGTTCCTGACCGCCGGCGAGCAGACGACGAAGATCGAGCCAGTGCCGACACCCCGTCGTGAGGAGTGAAGCGATCACGCAAGATCGAAGGTCAGCTTCGTAGCCTTGCCGTGGTCGCCGGAGAAGTAGCCGGAAGCGGTGACCCCGACCTTGTCCTTGCCGCCGTCGCTGAACTTGACGATCTCGACCGCGCCGTCGCGCGCCGGGTAGCTGACCCAGCTGACCGATCCGGCAGGCGTCGTGCCGGGCAGGACGGCACCGTGCGGCATCAAGGTCATGGCGAGCAGCTGGAGGGCGTGGAGCTTGTCGTCGCCCTCCTTGCCCTCCAGCTCGTGCTTGATGAAGGCGAGCATCCCCTTCCACGCCCAGCTCTCCAGGACCACGTGCTCACCTGACTCCCTCACGCAGGCCAGTCGATCGGTGGCCGGGTCGACCTGCCTCACCCGGTGCACGCTCACCAGCGTCGTGCCCGGAACGGCGTGGCCGTAGATCGTGGTCCCGAAGTACGCGAACCCTTCGGCGACCTGTTTCGTCTTCATGTCCGAGGTGGGCTTCTCCCACTTCTTCCACAGCTCCTCGAACGCCAGCTTCCCCTTCTCGACGGCCTTCGCCGCGATGTCGGCCTTGATCGCATCGCCCAGCTCCGCGAGCCAGGCCCCCGCCGCTCCCGCGAGCATCGACTTGGCCGCACCGCAGGCGGTCAGCGCTGGTGAACCGACTGCGAGAACCGCGGCACCGCGACCGGCGTTCACCAACGCCTGCCTTCGAGACATCGCCATTTCGCCCACCTTGGCAGAGAGGAGCAAGACCCTTGAAACGTACGTCATGAGCCGCAAATCCGCAGAGAATAAGATTTGCGCAACAATCTCGTAGTTTCGGGAACCCGTACGAGGTATGCGGCTACTTGATCGCAGTTGTCCACAATTCACGAAGAATTGTGTCCACTTTCGAAAATGCGCGCATACCAGCATGTGGACGCGGTGGCCGGGTAGTTGAGGTGTCACCTACCCTGGCGGGCATGCCGTTGCGAAAGCTGGGGTTCCTCACCATCGGGCAGTTCGACGAGCACGATCCGGCTGCCGGCCACCGGTCCACCCTGGAGCTGATCGAGCTCGGCGAGGAGCTGGGCTTCGACAGCGCGTGGGTGCGGCACCGGCACCTGCAGCACGGCATCTCGTCGCCGGTCGCGGTGCTGGCGGCGGCGAGTCAGCGGACGAGCCGGATCGCGCTCGGCACCGCCGTCATCCCGCTGGGGTGGGAGAACCCGCTGCGGCTCGCGGAGGACCTGGCCACGGTGGACGTGCTGTCCGGTGGGCGGCTCAACCCCGGGCTGAGCGTCGGGCCGCCGATGCACTGGGACGACGTCAAGGGTGCGCTTTACCCGGACACGGCCGAGGTGGAGGACTTCGGCTACGGGCGGCTGGAGCGGTTGCTGCGGTTCGTGAGGGGTGAGAAGGCCGTCGAGTTCAGCGGCAGGGAGGGCATCGAGGTCTGGTCGGACCGGGTGCAGCCGCACTCGCCGGGGTTGGGCGAGCGGATCTGGTACGGCGGGGGCAGCCTCAGGTCGGCGCGGTGGGCTGCGGAGAACGGGCTGAACTTCCTCACCAGCAACGTCGTGCAGGCCGAGGAGTCCGAGGACTTCGCGCGGGTTCAGCACGCGCTGGTGCGGAAGTTCCGCGAGCACCACCCCGACGGCGACAAGGCGCGGGTGTCGCAGGGGCTCGTGGTGATCCCGACGGACTCGGCCACGGCTGAGCAGCGGGAGAAGTACCAGCGGTACGTGGACGAACGGACGCCGCGGACGGCCAGTCCGGTGGGGCCGCGGCGGATGATGTTCGCGCGGGACCTCGTCGGCACGTCCGAGCAGATCGCGGAGCAGCTGCACGCCGACCCGGCGTTCCGGGAGGTCGACGAGGTGGCGTTCGCGTTGCCGTTCAGCTTCGAGCACGCCGACTACGTGCAGCTGCTGACTGACATCGCCACGCGGCTGGCTCCCGCGCTGGGGCGGCAGCCGGCCGGGTGACGAGGGTGGGTCAGGCGCCCGCGGGCTGGGCGATGCGCACGAGGATCGCGCCGCACTCCTCGCAGCGCACGACCTCGTCCGCGGCGGCCTCCCTGACCTTGCCCAGTGCGCTGCGGTCGAGCTCGATGCGGCACGCGCCGCAGCTGCGGGTCTGGAACACGGCCGCGCCGATGCCGCGCTGTTCGCGCTGGCGGTCGTAGAGCTTCAGCAGGTCGTCCGGGAAGCCCTTGGCCATGAGGGTGCGGTCGGCGGTGCGGCGGGTTTCGGTTGCCTCCAGGTCGGCCAGTGCGGCGTCACGGCGGCGCGCGGCGGCTTCGAGGGTCTCGCGGGCCTTGTCGAGCTCCACGCGGGCGAAGGAGGCGTCGGCGGCCACGGCCTCGCGGCGCTCCATCAGCTCCAGGAGGTCGTCTTCGAGGACGCCCTGGCGGCGCTGGAGGGTGGCGAGCTCGTGTTCGAGGTCGGTGAGCTGCTTGGCGCCGACGGAACCTGACTGCATCAGCTTGCGGTCGCGGTCGGTGCGGGCGCGGACCTGGTCGATCTCGGTCTCCTGGCGCTTCACGTCGCGGTCGATGTCGCCGAGCGTCGTCTCGACGGCCACCAGCGCGTCCTGCTTGGTGCGCACCAGCTGCTCGACCTCGGCGATCTCCGCGATCTCCGGCAGCGTACGGCGCCGGTGGGTGACACGCGCCAGTTCGGCGTCGACCTGGGCCAGGTCGAGCAGCCTGCGCTGCACTGCGGGATCGGCTTTCACGCAAGTCCTCCTGCTGCTGAGCTCGTCGCACCGACGGTCCACGGATCGGTCCGGCGGGTGGAGACGAGTACGTCGACCCTACCGCCGAAGGCCTCCCGCAGGATTTCCGCCGCCTGCTCGCACCACGGCCACTCGCTGGCCCAGTGCGCCACGTCGACGAGCGCGGGCCCGCCGGCCTCGACGTGCTCGGAGACCGGGTGGTGGCGCAGGTCGGCGGTCACGTACGCGTCGACGCCCGCCGCGGTGGCGGCGCCGAGGAAGCTGTCGCCGGCGCCACCGCACACGGCGACCCGCTTGACCGGGCGGTCCGGGTCGCCGGCGGCGCGCACGCCCTGCACGGTCGCGGGCAACGCGTCGGCGACGCGCTGGGCGAACACGCGCAACGGCTCGGCGGCGGGAAGCTCACCGATGCGGCCGAGGCCGACACCGGGCTCGTCGGTCGGCTCCAGCGGGCCGGTCACCTGGAGCCCGATGGCCTGCGCGAGCGCGTCGGACACGCCGTTCAGCGCGCTGTCGGCGTTGGTGTGCGCGCAGTACAGCGCGGTGCCGCTGCGGATGAGCCTGTGCACCAACGCGCCCTTGGGCTCGTCGGCGGGAACACCGTTGACGCCGCGCAGGAGCAGCGGGTGGTGGGCGACGAGCAGCTGCGCGCCCACCTCGACCGCCTCGTCCACAGTGGACCGCGTCGGGTCCACGCAGACGAGGACCCTGGTGACCTCCTCCGCGGGGTCACCGCAGACCAGGCCGACCGCGTCCCACTTCTCCGCGATCCGCGGCGGGTACGCGTCCGCCAGCACCGCGATCACCTCGGCGAGCTTCACGCCAGTTCCTCCATCACTACCCGCAGCGCGTCCACGAAGACCGCGAACTCCTCCGGCGGCCGGATCGCGACGCGCACGTACGTGTCGTCCAGTCCGGGGAACGTGTCGCAGCGCCGCACCGCGATCCCCTTGTCGCGCAGCGCCTCACGCGTTCCGCGCGGCACCCTGAGCAGCACGAACGGGCCCTTCGGCGGCACGACGACGAGGTCGCCCAGCTGCTGCACGGCGTGCGCGGTGTGCGCGGCGGCCTCGAACGCGAGCCGTTCGCCCTCCCGCAGCGCCGCCGGTTCGCAGCACGCGGTGACTGCTTCGAGCGTGAGGCTGCCGACCGGCCAGTGCGGGCGGCCGAACGCCAAGCGCCGCAACGTCTCCGGGTCGCCCAGCAGGTAACCGGCGCGCAGCCCGGCGAGCCCCCACGTCTTGGTGAGGCTGCGCAGCACGAGCACGTCCGGGTCGTGCGCGAGCGACTCGGGCTCGCCGGGGACGGCGTCCATGAACGCCTCGTCGACCACGAGGAGACCGGGCAGCCGCTTGACGCGCGCGGCCGGGTGCAGCACGGAGGTGGGGTTCGTGGGGTTGCCGACGACGGTCAGGTCGACGTCCGCGCTGACCTCGGGCAACGTGAAGTCGCCGCTCAGTGTGACGTGCTCCACCGGGACCCCGGCGTCGCGCAGCGCCACCTCCGGCTCGGTGAAGCCGGGGTGGACGATCGCGGCACGGCGGGGCGCGAGCTTCGGCAGCAGCGCGAAGCCCTCGGCGGCACCGTTGAGCAGCAGCACCTCGTCGGGTGAGCGCCCGTGCCGGCCGGCGACGGCCTCACGGGCGCGTTGTTCCGCTGCCGCGGACGGGTAGCGCCCCAGGTCGTCGAGCGCGGCGGACAGCCGGTCGCGCAGCCAGGCGGGCGGGCGCGGCACCCGCACGTTGACGGCGAAGTCGGCGAGGCCCGCTGCGGCGTCGACGTCACCGTGGTGGCGCAGGTCTGGGCTGGTCATCGCGGCAAATAGTAAGCGACCAGCCCAGGCGCGCGCGTCACTGCATGTAGCGGCGGAGCTCGGTGAGGTGGCTGATCAGCTCGTCCAGCTGGAACGCGTCGAGCTGCGCGGACTCACCGGGCGGGGTGCGGAAGCACACACGCCCCTTCTCGTTGAGGTACACCTCGAACGCACGACGGCGCCCGAGGGCGTCGGTGCACCCGATGATCTCCCGTTGCGGGGGCACGTCAGTACCGGTCTGCATGGGCGGCCTCCATGTCGTTTGTCCGTACATCTTGCGACAAGGGTTGAGCGTTACCGTGTGGCGGTGAAGGTCGCCTTTGTCTGCACCGGCAACATCTGCCGGTCCCCCGTGGCAGCGCTCGTGTTCCGTGAGCGGGTGTTGCGCGAAGGATTGTCCTCCCACGTCGAAGTGTCCAGTGCGGGCACCAGCGGCTGGCACGTGGGGGACCCGGCCGATCCGCGTGCGCTCAAGACGCTGGCGGACAACGGCTACCCCACCGACCACGTGGCCGCGCAGGTCGGTCCCGAGCACCTCGACGCCGACCTGCTCGTCGCACTCGACTCCGGTCATGCGCGCGCGTTGCGCCGGATGGTCGGTCCTGATCGCGTCCGGTTGCTGCGGTCGTTCGACCCTGACGCGGACGGCGTGGACGTGCCGGACCCGTACTACGGCGACCGGCAGGGCTTCGACCAGGTGCTGGGCATGATCGAGGCGGCGGTGCCGGAGCTGCTGGCGTGGGTGCGGGAAAGGCTTTGAGGCGCAAGGTCCAGTCCGCGCGGGCCACGGCGGCGGAGGCGGCCGGCCTGCGGTGGTTGCGCGTCGACGGCGGCCCCGCGGTACCAGTCGTGCACTCGGCGGACGGCGGCGAACTGGTGATCGACGAGGTCCCGGTCGGCCCGCCGGATCTTCAGGCGGCCGTGACCTTCGGGCGCCGGTTGGCCGCACTCCACCAGGCGGGCGCGCCGGCGTTCGGCGCACCGCCACCCGGTGGGCCGCGGGAGGCCACGATCGGACAGGCGCCGATGGTCAACGAACCTGCGCCGTCGTGGCCGGAGTGGTTCGCGTCACAGCGGATCGAGCCCTACGCGGTGCGGGTCGGGCTGGACCTGGGCGAGCTGTACGAGCGCATCGCCGACCTCGCCGGGCCTGCCGAGCCGCCCGCGCGGCTGCACGGGGACCTGTGGAGCGGGAACGTGCTGTGGGGCGCGGACGGGCAGGTGTGGCTGATCGACCCCGCGGCGCACGGCGGGCACCGGGAGAGCGACCTCGCGATGCTGCGGTTGTTCGGCTGCCCGTTCCTCGACCACGTGCTCGGGGCGTACCGGGAGGTCGCGCCGCTGGCCGACGGGTGGCGAGAGCGGGTGCCGCTGCACCAGCTGTTCCCGCTGCTGGTGCACGCCGTGCTGTTCGGTGGCGGATACCGGACAGAGGCGGTGGCGGCGGCGCGGACCGCTTTGCGGGGAAGATGAGGGTCATGGACCTCACCACCTGGACCTGGCTCAACGAACCGGCGAAGTGGTCGGCCACCCCGCTGACCGTGCACGCCGACCCCGGCTCGGACTTCTGGCGCCGCACCGGCAACGGGGTCGTGCGTGACAGCGGTCACCTCTACGGCGTCACGCTGGCCGGCGACTTCACCATCACCGCGACCTTCTCCGGCGAGTACGCGGCGCAGTACGACCACGCGGGCATCGGGCTGCTCGTCGACGACGAGACGTGGATCAAGGCCGGCGTCGAGCTGTTCGACGGGCAGCTGCGTCCCAGCGCGGTCGTGACCCGCGGTTTCTCCGACTGGAACCTGGCTCTGACCGGCGACTTCGAGCGGTTCACCGTCTCCGCCGAACGCCGCGGCGACGCGGTCTGGATCCGGTACGGCGTCGACGGCGAGGAGCCGACCACGGTGCTGCGCCAGGCCTACTTCCCGCCGGACATCGAGACCAAGGTCGGCGTCATGGCCGCCAGCCCGGAGGGTGAGGGGTTCGTGACCCAGTTCCAGGAGGTCCAGGTCACGCATCTACCGTGAGGTGGTGCGGTTCAAGTTCCTCCTCAAGCCGGGCTGGCTGGCGCTGACGCTGGCCGTCTGGGTGTTCGCGGGTGCGTGCGTCTACTTCCTGGCGCCGTGGCAGTTCGGCCGCAACGACGAGCGCCAGGGGCAGAACTCCGCGATCACCAAGTCGCTGGCCAGTGCCGCGGTGCCGTTCGGCGCGCAGCACGACGAGTGGCAGAAGGTCGAGCTGAAGGGCCGGTACCTGCCCGACGGGGAGGCGCTCGCCCGGCTGCGCACGGTCCAGGGCGAGGCCGCGTTCCTCGTCATCACGCCGTTCGAGACCGACAGCGGCAAGAAGGTGCTGGTCAACCGCGGTTACGTGCGGCCGGTCAACGGCATCAAGCCGCCGGGGTTCGCCCCTGCCCCCACGGGCGAGGTCACGATCGTCGGGCTCGCGCGCACCAACGAGTCGGACGCGCGACCGGCGATCCAGCAGGACGGGCACCGGCAGATCTACTCGATCAACAACGACGCCGTCGGGCCCGGCATCGAGCCCGGTCACTACCAGCTGATCGACGGCCAGGCGGGCGCGCTGGACACCATGCCGCTGCCGCGGATCGAGTCAGGGCCGTTCTACTCCTACGCGCTGCAGTGGATCGCGTTCGGCGTCATGGCGGTCGGCGGGTGGTTGTACTTCACGATCCGCGAGGCGCGGCCGGGCGGTGCGCTCGACACCGCGCCGAAGGCGAAGGCGAAGCGGAAGTCGATCGCCGAGCTACTTGCGGAAGACGGCGACGAAGGCGCTGACCAGGGCGGCACCGTGGCCGACGACGCGGGACAGCTCCACGGCACGCGTCACGTGACCTGAGTCGGGGTTGCGGCCGTGGCCGAGCACCGGCCGTTCCTCGACGCCGTGCGAGTACACCGTGCGGCCGCCCAGCCTGATCTCCAGCGCGCCCGCGAAGGCCGCCTCGACCTGGCCCGCGTTCGGTGACGGGTGGGCGGCGGCGTCACGGCGCCACGTCTCCCACGCCTGCGGGGCCGAGCCGCCGACGACCGGCGCACCGCCGACGGTGAGCAGCGCCGCCAACCGTGAGGGCAGCAGGTTCAGCACGTCGTCCAGCCGCGCGGACGCCCAGCCGAACCTGAGGTACCGCGCGGACCTGTGGCCGACCATCGCGTCGAGCGTGTTCGCCGCGCGGTAGCCCAGCAGGCCGGGCACGCCGAACGCGGCACCCCACACCAGCGGGCCGACGACGGCGTCGGACGTGTTCTCCGCCACGGACTCCACGGTCGCGCGCGCCAGGCCGAAGGTGTCCAGCCGGGCTGCGTCGCGGCCGCACAGGTGGGGCAGCCGGGCGCGGGCGGCCTCGACGTCACCGGAGTCGAGCTCGCGGCCCATGGACGTGCCCTCGTCGGCCAGCGACCGGCCGCCGAGCACGGTCCACGTGGCCACGGCGGTGGTCAGCGCCTGCGCGAGCCAGTGCCGGCGCGCGAGCCGTTCGACGGCGATCCCGCCTGCGACGACGGAGCCGACCAGGACGGTGGTGTAGGCGACGCCGGCGGCCCTGGAGTCGGCGTGCACGCGCTTCTCCAGTGCCGCGGCGGCGGTCCCGAATGCCGCTACCGGGTGAAATCGGCGTGGATCGCCGAACACCGCGTCCGCGGCCACGCCCAGCACCAACCCCAACGCGCGACCCGCGCCCACGGCATCCTCCCCAGCTCGTCGAAGGCACGGTAGCGCCGCACCGCCCGGGCACGCGCATTAGGGTGGCCGGTCGTGGAGCACAAGAGGCTGAAGCTGTACGCCTATCTGGACGCGCGCGATCACCAGCGCACGTACCTGGCGATCATGCGGCTGTTCACCTCCACGTTGCTCGCCGACCTCAGCGCGGGCGAGGTCGCGGGAGCGCTCGCCGGCCAGGAGCGCGAGGGCCGTGTCGAGCAGGGCGAGTCGCGCATCGAGAACGTGATCAACCGGCTGCGGCAGCTGGTCGAGTGGGGCAACCTGGTGCAGGGCCGGCGCGAGGTCGTGGCCGCGAGCATCGCCGAGTTCCAGCACGGCAGCGTCCGCTACCAGGTCTCCAAGCTCGCCGTCCGCGTGCAGCGCGACGTCGACGAGCTGCTGCGGGTGCCCGAGGGCGCCCGCGAGGTGTCGCGCGAGCTGCTGCCCGCGATCGAACGCGGCCTCAACGAGCTGGGCGGGTCGCTGTCGGTGGCGTTGCTGAACGAGGGCGACAAGACCAGGGAGCTGCTCGCCGAACGCGTCACCACCCTGTTCCTGCAGCACGCGGAGCTCGCCGCCACGGTCCGCGACTTCTACGCCTACCTCGGCCAGGTCGTGACGCGCAACCACCTGGCGCCCGAGGAGATCGCGGGCTTCCGCAGCCTGCTGGTCGAGTACATCCAGCGGGTCGTCGAGGACGTGCTGAAGTACACGCCGCCGATCGCGGCGGCGCTCGCCGCGCTTGCGAAGGCCCGTTCCGAGCTGCTCCGGCTGCTCGGCACCGACCTGGGCGCCCACGTCGAACGCGCCCGCGGCCGCACGCCGGAGGACTGGCAGGAGCTGACCGACTGGTTCGTCGACCGGCCCGGTCGGCCGAGCCAGGTCACGGCGTTGCGCGAGGCCACCGCCCGCGCGATCGGCAGCCTGCTGGCGAGCGTGAAGCGTGCGACGTCCGGTGGCGGCCTGCTGCCCGGCCGGCGGGCCGAGCTGCTCAAGCTCGCGAGCTGGTTCGACGGCGCCACCCGCGAGGAGGCGCACGAGATCTACGCCTCCGCGTTCGGCCTGTACTCCTCCCGCCACCTCTCCCCCGCGCCCGAGCACGACTCCGACAACGAGCGCACGCCGTGGCGGGACGGCCCGGTCTGCGACGTCACGGTCAGCGTGCGGTCGCGCAGTGACCGGGGCGGGCGCGGGCGGCCGTCGCGCATCCTCGACGACCCGATGACCGAGCAGTCGCTGCTGGCGGAGGCGCGTGAGGCGGAGGAGGTCCGCGCGCGGCACGTGGCCGAGCTGACCTCCGCGGCCGGGAACCTCGGCGGCACAACGCTGTCGCACGGTGCGCTGGAGGTGTTCTGCGAGCTGCTGACCCTGGCGATGGCGCAGCGCGACTCACCGCGCGACAGCGGGTCGGCCAGCGATCCCGTGCGCGGGTTGAAGCTCGCGATCACCCCCGGCACGACCACTCAGATCAAGTCCGCCGCCGGGACGCTGACGCTGCACGACGCCACGGTGGCCCTGGAGCGATGAACCACTTCGACACCCTCTCCGAGATCGACGCCGCGAACGTGGTGCGGTGCGCGCGAACGTTGCTGCGCAGGCCGTTGCTGCGCTCCGAGGGCCCGGACGGCGAGCTGCTGGCGCTCGTCTACCGGCACCGGGCGGTGCTGCAGGACCTGTTCGCCGGGCTGCTCGGGTACCGGCTCGTGGTGGAGCGCCGGTTCGCGCGGTTGTACAAGTCGGGGCCGGGCAACGACGACACCCGCGGCGTGCTGAGCATGTCGCCGCGCGGGTACGCCTACCTGGCGCTGACCCTGGCCGTGCTGACCGGGACCGGCCGGCAGGCGCTGCTGTCCCGGCTGGTGGCCGACATCCGGTCCGCCGCGGCCGAAGCGGGCATCAGCGCACCCGACGACGTGACCGAGCGGCGGGCGCTGACCGCGGCGCTGCGGCACCTGGTGTCCCTCGGCGTGCTGCAGGAGACCGAGGGCTCGGTCGCGCAGGACGTGGTGCCGCAGGAGGCGCTGATCACGATCGACACGGACCTGCTGGGCCAGCTCGTGACCGGCCCGGTCGGCGAGGCCGACTCCCCGGCGCGGCTGGTCGAGCTGGCGGCCAGACCGGGTCCGCGCGGTGTCGAGCACGCGGTGCGGCGCAAGCTGGTCGAGACGCCGCTGGTGCTCTACGCGGACCTGCCCGCCGACCAGGCGGAGTGGCTGCGGCGCAACCAGCGCAAGGAGACGGCGCTGCTGGAGCAGGCCTTCGGGCTGTTCACCGAGTGCCGCGTCGAGGGCGTGCTGGCCGCCGACCCCGAGGACTACCTGACGGACCTGTCGTTCCCCGGTGTCTCGACGGTCGCGCGCATCGCGCTGCTCGCGTTGCCGGACCTGCTGGACGACCCGTCCGACGACGCGCCCGCACGGCACGTCGTCACGGTCGACCGGCTCCGCGAGGTCTGCGCGCGGCTGGTGGAGGACTACCCGGCCGCGTGGTCGAAGCAGTTCACCGACGACCTCGACCGGCTGGTCGCCGAGGTGGCGGAACTGCTGCGGCGCATGGGACTCGCGGTCCCGTGCGCCGAGGGCTGGTCGATCAGCGCTGCCGCGCACCGCTGGCTGCCGTCACCCGACGGCGACCCGGAACGAGAACAACCGGAACCCGTTGTGGTGCGCGAAGTGCCGAGCTGGTCCCTGTTCGACGAGGAGAACGTGTCATGAGCAGGTGGCGGCTGCACCGCGGCGGCGTGGTCAACATCTGGCAGTACACCGAGCAGACGTTCGACTTCTCCGGTGGCCGCGCGATCTTCCAGGGCACCAACGGTTCCGGCAAGTCCCGCACGCTGGAGCTGCTGCTGCCGCTGTGCCTGGACGGCGACCTGCGCCAGCTCGGGTCCAAGGGCTTCGACAC
The DNA here is from genome assembly GCF_055608005.1 of Lentzea sp. NPDC036955. Classification (NCBI taxonomy): domain Bacteria; kingdom Bacillati; phylum Actinomycetota; class Actinomycetes; order Pseudonocardiales; family Pseudonocardiaceae; genus Lentzea; species Lentzea sp. NPDC036955. Next base: position 56,854 of record NZ_JBVJRC010000003.1, read on the forward strand.
GGTCAGCATCCGGCGGCTGATGCTCGACGACTACGACGGCGGGCCGAACCGCATCGGCTACGCGTGGGTGGAGCTGGTCCGCGAGGCGGCCGACCACTCCGGCAACGAGTATCTGACCTGCGGTCTGGGCGTGAAGGCGTCCAAGACGTCGCAGGCGATCACGGACTCGTGGCGGTTCGTCACGCCGATGCGGGTCGGCACCGAGCTCCAGCTCGCCGGCCCGGAACGCGTGCCGCACGGCCCGGCGCAGCTGCGGGACCTGATCGGCGCGGACTGCATGTTCGAGGAACCGGCGTTCCGCGCGAAGGTCGCCGACGCGGTCTACGGCGTGCCCGCCGCACGTTACGGCGACCTGCTGCACCTGCAGCGGACGCTGCGCAACCCCGACGTCGGCCTGAAGGTGCTCGAAGGCCAGCTGGAGCAGATCCTGTCCGACGCGCTGCCGCCGCTGGACCAGGCGATGGTCGAGCAGCTGGCGACGTCGTTCGACGACCTGGAGTCGATCCGCGAGAACATCGTCCGGCTGTCCACTGCGGACAGTGCGCTGTCGACGTTCCTGAAGACCTACTCGGACTACGCGTTCGGTGGTCTGCGCTCGGCGTCCGAACGGCTGGACGCGGCGGAGAAGGCGCTGACCCGGTTGCAGCGCGAGCAGTCGAAGCTGGTGTCGGAGCTGGACCTCACGCGGGTCGAACGCGCGGCGGCCGAGCAGGCGCTCGTCGACATGGAGACCGGCGAGCAGCAGGCGGAGGAGACCATCGCGGCGCTGAAGGAGCTGCCGGCGTTCCGCGACCTGCAGGACCTGAAGACGCGCGAGAACCTGGTGGCGCAGATGCGTTCCTCCGCCGTCGCGGCGCTGGAGACGGCGCACCGGCAGCGGGCGCAGGAGGACGCCGCGGTCGACACCGTGCTGCGGTTGCTGCGGCGGCTGGCGGAGGACCTGTCGGCGGCGGACGCGTTGACCGAGCCGTTGCGGGAGAACCTGCGCCTGGCCGGCATGGACGTCGACCTCGCGCCGGTGGTGCCGCAGGTGCCGGCCGCCGAGGCGACGGTGACCATGGCGACCGTGCGCGCCAAGCCCGATCCCGAGGCCGCACCGCTGCCGATCGACCGCCGGGTGCCGCCGGCCGCCGCGGGCGAGGAGGTGCTGGCCGAGCTGGCGACCGCGGTCGAGCGGGCAGCCGGGATCGCCTCGCTGGCCCGGCAGCGGGGCGCGCTGGCGCTGGCGCTGCACGAGCAGGCGCTGGCGCTCGACGCGCAGCAGCGCGAGGTGGAGTCGTTGCGCGGCAAGGCCAGGGACGCGCAGCTCGCCGCCACGGAGTCCACCGCCCTGCGCAACCAGGAGGCGCAGGAGCTCGCCGAGGCCGTGCAGACGTGGCTGGCGCAGGTGCAGACGTGGACGACCAGCGGGCCGCTGGTCGACGAGCGACCGGGTTTCACCCCGTCGAGTGAGTCTCGATTCGCCGGTTCGGCCGCCTCGCAAGGAGGAAGCGCGCGGGAGGGCGACGGGGAAGCACCGGACCTCGACCACCCGGCGTTCCCGCTGCCCGCCACGGTCACCCCGGCCTCGGCCAAGGCGCTGACCACGGCGGCCCGCGAGTGGGTCGGCCCGCTGGTGCGCGCGGCCCGCGACGCCGCCCACGCCCACGCGCAGCAGCGCGCGGACCTGCGTGCCCGCCTGGACGCGCTGGACGAGGAGCTGGTCGGCCTGCGGTCCGGTGCCGAACGCGTGCCGCTGCCCGGCCGGTACGTCTCGGCCGACCGCGACCCGGCCACCGGTGCCCCGTTCTACCGCCTGGTGGACTTCGCGCCGGCGCTCACCGACGCCGAACGCGCGGGCCTGGAGGCCGCCCTGCAGGCCAGCGGCCTGCTCGACGCCTGGGTCACGCTCGCCGACACCGAGCTCACCGACGTGCTGGCCGTCGCCAGCCCGCCGGTCGAGGGCCGCACGCTCGCCCACGTGCTCGTGCCCGCGGTGGAGGGGTCGCCGGTGCCGGAGGGGTTCGTCGCGGACCTGCTGCGCGCGGTGTCGCTGGACGACCGGGAGGGCCTGAGCCTGACCACGGACGGCGTGTGGCGCGCGGGGGTGCTGACCGGGTCGTGGACCAAGCCCGAGGCCGAGTTCATCGGTGCCGGCGCGCGGGAGGCCGCCCGCGGGCGGCGGATCGCGGCGCTGGAGGAGGAGCTCGCGGAGCTGCGCCGGCGGCTCGGCACCGCCGAGGACGAGCTGGCCCGCGCGCACGAGCACGTCGCGACGTGGGAGGCGCACGTGGCGGCGTTCCCCGGTGACGGCGAGCTGATCGCGAAGCACAGCCGGGTGCAGGCCGCGGAGGAGTCGGCGGCACGCGCGCGGCAGCGGACGTTCGAGCTGCGGGAGGCGCTGGAGGACGCCGGTTCCCGGCTGGAGGCGGCCCGCGGCGAGCTCACCCGCCAGGCGGGCGACGCGGGCCTGCCCGCGGACACCGAGGCGTTGCGGCAGGCCAGGACGGCGGCCGCGGACGCCCAGCGGACCGCGGACCTGCTCGCCGACGCGGTGCGCAGGCGGTGCCAGGGCACGATCTCCGACCTCACCGACGCGTCGCACCGCTACCACGAGGCCGTCGCGGACCGGCAGACCGCGGAGGCCGACGCCGACGCGCGGTGCGTGGACCACGCGGCGCAGGCGGGGACGCTGGCCGAGCTCACCGACGCGGTCGGCGGCGAGGCCAAGGAGATCAGCGAGCAGCTCACGCAGCTGGAGAGGTCGCGCAAGAAGATGCGCGCGGACCTCAAGGGCGTGCGCGAGGGCATCACGACGGCGCGCGAGCAGGCCGCGAAGCTGGAAGCGTTGCTGGAGACCAACTCCACCCAGGTCACCGAGGCCGCGGCGGCGAGGGAGCGGGCGAGCGGCACCTTCGCGGCGACCGTGCGGGCGCCGGGGTTGCTCGCGGCCGCGTTCCCGGACTGGGACGGCGAGACGGGTGAGACCGCGGTGCGCCAGGCGATCGCGGCGGCGGGCGACCGGCGCGGCGGCACCGAGGCCACGGTGATCGCGAAGCTCCAGGCGCTGCAGACGTCGCTCGCGGGCAGCCACGACATCGCCGCCGAGCAGCACGCGGGCCTGCTGACCGTCACGGTGACCGGCGAGGAGGGCGCGAAGCCCGTCGCCGTCGCCGCACGGCAGGTCTCGACGAGGCTCGGTGAGCAGCGCGGGTTCCTCGACGAGCAGTACCAGGGGATCTTCGCCGACTACCTGATCCGCGACCTGGCGGAGTGGCTGCGCGGGCAGGTCGCCGTGGCCGAGGACCTGACCAGGCGCATGAACGAGGTGCTGTCGCGGGCGCGGTCCAGCCAGGGCGTGCACGTGAAGCTGGCGTGGAAGTCGTCGGCGGCGCTCGACGACCAGACCCGGCAAGCGCTTGCGCTGGTGCGGTTGCCGTTCGGCGAACGCACGCCGGAGCAGGACGCGACGCTGCGCCGGGTGTTCACCGAGCGGATCGAGAACGAGCGCGACACCCACTCCGGCGGCTACGCGGAGATCCTGTCGCGGGCGCTCGACTACCGGACGTGGCACCAGTTCACGGTCACCGTCGGCGACACCGGCCCCGACGGCAACCCGCGCGAACGCCGGCTGCGGCAGCTGTCGTCCGGCGAGACGCGGCTGATCTCGTACGTGACGCTGTTCGCGGCGGCGGCCAGCTTCTACGACGCGGTCAGCGACGAGTTCGACCCGCTGCGGCTGGTGCTGCTGGACGAGGCGTTCGAACGGCTCGACGACCCGACGATCGCGCGCATGCTGGGGCTGCTGGTCGACCTCGACATGGACTGGGTGATCACCTGGCCGAGCGGCTGGGGCGTGTCCGACAAGATCCCGCGCATGCACATCTACGACGTGCTGCGGCCCAAGAACGGCCGGGGTGTGGCGTGCACGCAGACGACGTGGGACGGCGCGGTGCTGGACCGCATCGACCCCTAGCAGGACACCTCGGCACCCCCGCCCGGCAGACCGGCCCCGCCGGTGCTGCCGGGCCGTTGTGTTGTTCACCTGATCTTGTGCGGACTCCGGCGCCCCCGTGACGGTGGCTCCAGCGGGCCCGTCGCGACAACCGCGACGGTCGCTCCGCTGTCGAGAGGAGGTCGTCGAGGTGGTCGTTCCCGCACGTCGAAGAACCCGGTCGAGGTCGCGGCCGCGGACCGGCCGGCCGCGTGCCGCGCTGTGTCAGGCCGCCAGGTGGTGCCGCACGCGGGCACCCCGGGTCTGGAAGGGGGTGCGGCTCGTCCTCCTGCTGGTGGAGGGCGTGGTGGCGCCGTTGAAGGGGGAGGTCGCCCTCGCCGTCGCGGCGAGGGCGCTCCGCGTGGTGGGTGACGCGATCGTCGACCCTGGCAGGCACGGGCGATCGTGACACCGGGTCCGGTCGCCTCGGCGGCCGGACCGTCCCCTTCCCAGGGAACAGCACAGCGGCGCCGGAGCCAAGCGCCGGTTGTCCCGGCGATGTCGCAGGACCGACACGAAAGTGGTTTCGTTGCAACGAACGGGGAAGGGGGACGCCGCGGTGCCGATGTGCGAGGAGTGCGACGGACCCCTGCCGGAGGCGACCGAGTCGGGACGCCCGCGCCGGTACTGCTCCGACCGGTGCCGTTCCCGCGCCCACCGCGTCCGCCTGCGCGAGACCAGGCGGGCCGAGGCGCGCCGGTCCCGGCAGTGCGACATCGAGGTCGCCGGTCACCGGTGCGGGCGGGCCGCGGTCTGCGTGCTCGCGGTCGACGGGCGGGAGCTCAAGGTCTGCGCCGCGTGCGAGGACCTCGCGCTGAGGTTCCTGGTCGGTCAGGGCACGTCCGCGACGGCGGTGGAGACACGGCGCATCGACCGGCCGGACACCGGGCCCGCGCCGATCCCGCCGCGGCCGGTCGGTCAGGGGAAGGTGCTGCTGATCGAGGACGACAGCCGGGTGGTCGACGCGCTGAGCGCAGCACTGGGACGCAGGGGGTACGAGGTCGTGGCCGCGCTCACCGGCAGGGAGGGGCTGGACGCGGCGCTGGCGCACCGGCCGGCGGTGGTGCTGCTCGACCTCGGCCTGCCCGACGTGGACGGCATCAGCGTTCTGCGCAGGCTCCGCGCCACGAGCGACCTGCCGGTGATCATCACGACCGCGCGGGGCGAAGCCGCCGCCAGGGTGCTCGGCTTGGAGACGGGCGCCGACGACTACCTCGTCAAGCCGTACGACATCGGCGAGCTCGTCGCCCGCATGCGCCGCGTCACCCGGCACCGCGCCGCCGCCCGCCCGCTGGTCTACGACGACGGCGCCCTGCGCGTGGACTTCGAGCTGCGCCAGGTCCACCTCGGCGGCGAGGAGGCGCACTTCTCGGAGCGCGAGTTCCGGCTGATCGAGGTCCTCGTCCGGTCAGCGGGTACCGCCATCCCGACCGGCGTGATCGTCGCGCACGTCTGGGGCGACTCCGAGGTGACAGGGCCCAGAAAGCGCACCTTGGCGGTCCTTGTGGCCGTGCTGCGCACAAAGCTCAACGAGCACCTCGGTCCGAACGCGATCGTCGCCGCACACGGACTCGGCTACTACTACCTGCCACCGAACCGGCCCGCTTCCGGCCCACCGGTCGGGTACGGCCACGCCGATCGGCTGCTCAACCCTGACCGGCCCGGATAGGCCAGGTCCGGCTATGTTGGCGCGGTGAGCGTGTACGACCGCCCCGAACTCGCCGAGCTCTGGCGCCTGGCCCGCGAGACCCTCGAAGGCGGCGGGCGGTCGGCGTTCAGCCTGCGCGTCGAGGACGAGCAGACCGCGCGGGCCCTGTCCGAGCTGCTGCGCAAACCGGTCGCGCACCCGGCGCGGCGGCAGATCTCGTTGGCGCGGCTGGACGAACACGTCCGCGCGCACGGCAGCACGTTGCCCGAGGTGCTGGAGGCGGTGCACGGCGAGCCGGTCGGCCTGTCCGCCGAGACCGAGGCGTCGACCGCGGACGCGGTGCTGCGGTACGCGTTGCGCGAGCACGGTCTGCTCGGGCGGCCGTGGGCGGCGGAGTGGATCGAGCACGTGCGCCGGTACGGCAAGATCCCGCAGCCCGCGTTGCCGATGCTCGCGAACCAGGCCGCCGAGGTGCTGGCGCGGCTCGACCCCGGCCGCGTCACGACCCGGTTCGCGTTGGCGGGCAACGACCTCGACGACGGCCGCCCGCTCACCCGCATCGTGCAGAAGGCGTTGCAGCTCGCGGGCACCGACTGGGAACGCATGGGCGTGCTGCCCGACGCCTACGGCGACCCCGTGCTGACCTCGCAGGGCTACCTGACGCTCAACGACGTGCTGGCGGCCCGGGAGGTGACCGTCGTGCACAGCGCCCGGCTGCTCGAATCGGGTGTGCCGGGGCCGCTGGTGGTCCTGCCGGCCGGGCTGACCCCGCAGGCCCGGCACCACCTCGCCGGCAAGACCGTCCGCTGCCACGACGACTTCACGCCCGACGGCGTCCGGCGGATGAACGAGCTCCTCGACCACACCGGCGGGACGCCGTGGCGCATGTCCGCCGCCGACTACCGCGAGGCCGTGGCCACGCTGATCGCGCGCGGTGTCGAGCTGCCCACGCTGAACACCAGGCCGGAGGAGGCGAGCTGGGACCCCGACCTCGCCGCGACCATGGCCACGACCGGCCTGGTGGTCACCGAGGAGCACGTCCTGCCGTCACTCCTCCTCTGAGGGCGCGAACCGCTTGACGTCCCACCGGCCGTGGCCCTCCATCAGCTTGCGGCCGATGCGGCGCAGGTCGGCGAGGTCGCGTTCGTTCAGCAACGACGTGAAGTGCTCGGCGATCGACGCCCGGTAGACCCGCGCGGTGACACCCAGGCAGGCCTCCTCGCCCTCCGGTGTCAGGACCGCGAACACCAGCCTGCGGTTGTCCTGCGGCTGCTCGCGCGTGACCCAGCCGCGTTTGACCAGGCGCTCGACCAGCCGCGTGACACCGGACGGGCTGACGTCGAGCAGCTCGGCGAGCTCCAGCATCTTCAGCCGTCCGCCGTTGTGGTGCAGCTGGTAGAGCGCGACGTGCTCCAGCAGCGAGCACCCGGCCTCGGCCTCCATGCGCTCCCCCAGCGCGGCGCGCACCGCGTCGACGCCCTGCTGCGCGTACAGCCACGAGTAGATCGGCTCGCTCACCGGGTCATCCTAAATCAGGTTTGACGGCGCGATGTTTTCACGCTCAAATGTTGAGCATGAAAACCTCAGCGGACGTCACCGTCGTCGGCGCCGGGCCGGTCGGCCTGCTGCTCGCCTGCGAGCTCGCGCTCAACGGTGTGCGCACCACCGTGCTCGAACGCCTCACCGCGCAGGCGGACACCATCAAGGCCCAGATGATCAGCGGCCGGACGTTCGAGATGCTCGCCATGCGCGGCCTCGGGCCCGCCGTGCTGGCCGAGAGCGCGGCCGAGACCGCGAGGCTCGCCTGGTACCGGCCGTCCGGCGGGCACTTCGCCGGACTGTTCAAACTGGACGGTCTGCCGCTCGTCATGCTGACGCAGCAGGCACTCGAACGGGTCCTGGAGGCCCGCGCCCGCGAGCTCGGCGTCGAGGTCCGCCGCGGTGCCGAGGTCACCGGCCTGGACCTGGGCAGCGAGTTCGTCGTGGGCTGCGACGGCGGCCGCAGCACCGTCCGCAGGCTCGCCGGCTTCGACTTCCCCGGCCAGGGGCCGACGCTGACCGGCTACCAGGCGGTCGTCGACCTCGACGGCGAGCTGCCGTTCGGCTGGCACCGCACCCCGGCGGGCGTCTTCGCGTTCGGTCCGCTGAAGGGCCGGATCATGATGATCGACCACTCCGGCCCGCCGGAAGCGCGCGAGGTCACACCGGAGGTGCTCGAAGCCGTGCTGCGCCGGGTCAGCGGCCACGACGTGCGGATCACCGCCGTGCACACCTCGACCGTGTGGACCGACAACACCCGCCAGGCGAGCACCTACCGCCGCGGCAACGTCCTGCTCGCGGGCGACGCCGCGCACGTGCACTCGCCGTTCGGCGGCCAGGGCCTCAACCTCGGTCTGCAGGACGCGCTGAACCTCGGCTGGAAGCTCGCCACCGGCGACCTCGCGCTGATCGACACCTACACCGCCGAACGCCACCCGGTCGCGGAACGCGTGCTGCGCAACACGATGGCCCAGGTCGCGCTCACCCGGCCCGATCCGCAGGCGCGCGAGCTGCACGGCCTGTTCAGCGACCTGCTCGACCTGCCCGCGGTGCGGGAACGCATCACGGCGATGGTGCAGGGCACCGACATCCGGTACGGGACCGGCTGCGAGCACCCGCTGGCGGGCACGTTCGTTCCGGGGCTGGACCTGGCCGACGGCAAGGGAACGACGACCGTGCTCGCCGGTGAGGAGGCGACGATCAGGCCGGACGGGTACGCGTCCTGGGTCGGGTCGCGCTGAGCCGGCCCAGGACCCCGCTCACGAGGAAGAGCCGGCGCCCGACCAGGACTGCAGCATCCGGAACGCGATCGACGCGCCACCGGCGAGCCCGAGACCCGGCACGCTGCCCGGTTCCTCGATCGCCTTGCGCACGTCCGCCCGCGACACCCACTTGGCCTCGGCGATCTCGCCGTCGGCGAGCAGCAGCGGGTCGGCGGGGTCGGCCACCGCCTCGAAACCGATCATCAGCGACCGCGGGAACGGCCACGGCTGGGACCCCAGGTACCGGATGTCCCGCACGGCCACGCCGACCTCTTCGAGGACCTCGCGGGCCACGCAGGCCTCCAGCGACTCGCCGGCCTCGACGAACCCGGCCAGCACGGAGAACCGGCCCTCCGGCCACTCCGGGCCGCGTGCGACGAGCACCTGGTCGGCGCCGTCGTGCACCAGGCAGATGACGGCGGCGTCGGTGCGCGGGTACTCCTCGCGGCCGCAGCCGGAGCACGCGGTGTGCCAGCCGGACTTGGCCGGGACCGTCGGCGAGCCGCACTTGGCGCAGAACTTCGCCAGGCGGTGCCACTGGAACAGCGCCGCCGCCGTGGTGAACAGGCCCGCCGACATGTCGTCGAGGGTCGCGCCGGCCTGGCGCAGGTCGAGCCACTGCGGCTCGTCGGTCAGCTCCGGCGCCGACCACGCGCGCGGCGTCACGGGGGCGGCGTCGTCCTCGGCGGGCACCGGCACCGCCCAGTAGGCCATGTCGTCCTGCACACCCAGCAGCACGGCGTTCAGCGGCGGCCTGTCCCCGAAGTCGGTGGCCGGCCGGTCGACGACCCTCGTGCCGCGGCCGGACACCAGGGTGCGACCCCTGGTGTCGACCACGATCATGCGCGACTTCGGCCAGATCGCGGCGATCTGCTCCTCGTCGCCGCGCACCGGCTCGGTGCGGTCGACCGCGGCCCGCGACAGCGCGGGCAGGCCGACCAGGTCGAAGCTCACGGAACCCGGACCCCTCCCAGCGCCCGGAGCTTCGGCGCGAGCTGCTCGGCGTCGCCGACCAGCACACCGGTGAAGTTGCCGGGGGCGAAGAACTCCAGCGCCGCCGCCGCGACCTGCTCCGGCGTGACGGCCGCGAGCCGCTGCGGGTGGGCGACCAGCCAGTCGATGTCCAGGCCCAGTCCGGCGAGGTTCACCAGGAACGACGCGAGGCCGCCCTGCGACGACGTGGACGTGAGCAGCGACCCGATGGCGTACCGGCGCGCGACGTCCACCTCGGACTCCGACGGCGGCACCATGCCCAGGCGGGCCAGCTCGTAGCGGGTCTCCAGCAGCGCCGCGGCCGTGACCTCCGACGCCGTGTCCGCGTCGATCAGCAGCGTGGCGCCGTGGACCGTGAACTCGGGGTGCGACCGCGCGCTGTAGGTGTAGCCCTTGTCCTCGCGGATGTTCTCGACCAGGCGCGAGGAGAAGAACCCGCCGTAGACCAGGTTCGCGAGCTGCAGCGCCGGGTAGCGCTCGTCGGTGCGCGGGATGGCCTGCGCGGCCAGCCGGATCTGCGACTGCACGGCACCGGCGCGGTGCACCAGGTGCACGTCACCGCCTTCGACCCGCGGCAGCGGCGGCAGCTGGACGGCCTCGCCGTCACCGGCCCACGACTCCAGCGCCGCGCCGATCTGCGCGACCGCCTCGGACGGCTCCACGTCGCCGACGACGACCAGCACCGACCCCTTGGGCAGCAACGCCTTGCGGTGCAGCGCCAGCACGTCGTCGCGGGACACGGCGGCGACCTCGTCGGCCTCCGGCATCTCCTTGGCGTACGGGTGGTCGCCGTACAGCACGCGCTGCAACGCCTCGCGGGCGATGACGTTCGGCTGCGAGCGGGCGATCGTGATGCGCTCGACCAGGCGGCCGCGCTCGCGCTCGACCTCCTCGGCCGGGTAGGAGGCGTTGGCCAGCACGTCGCGCAGGACGTCGAGCACCGTGCCGAAGCCGGTGGCCAGCGCGTTGCCGGTGAAGCTCAGCCGCTCCGGGTCGACCACGGCGTCGAGCTCGCCGCCGACCAGCGCGAGCTCGGTGTCGATCTGCACGCGGCTGCGGTTCGCGGTGCCCGTCAGCACGGTGTTGGCGAGGATCTCCGCCTGCGCCGCGTGCGTGGAGCCGCTGCCGGGCTCGGCCGGGTCGGCGAACGGCACGCGCAGCCGCACCTCGACCATCGGCACGGTCGCGCGCTGCACGGCGATGACGCGCAGGCCGTTCGGCAGCGTGGTGTCCACAGTGGACAGCTCGGCGGCCACCTTCTGCGCGCCCAGCTCCGGCAGCGGGCGCGGACCGGTCTCGGTGCGCCCGATCTCCTCGGCGGAGCGGTGGGTCTTCGCGGCGGTCACTGCGTTCCTCCGGTGGGCTTGACGAAGAGAAGTGCACGGGCGTCGGGGCGCAGCGCCTTGGCGGCGGCCGACACCTCGTCCACGGTCACCGAGGCGATCCGCTCGGGCAGTTCGTAGATGAGCTCGGCGCGGCCGAACAGCAGCTCCGCCGAGCCGAGGCCCAGGGTGCGGTTCGTGAGCCGGTCGTGCTCCTTGTGCATGGTCGACGCCCAGCGGGCGGTGACCTTCGCGAGCTCCTCGACCGACGGCGGTTCCTGCGCGAGCTTCTGCAGCTCCTCGTCGATCGCGGCCACGACCTGGTCCGGCGAGACCTCGGCGGTGTGGATCGCGGTGATGCTGAACGTGTCCGGGTCGCGCGCCTCCAGCGGGCCGAACAGGCCGCAGCCGGCGTTGAGGTCGATCACGATTCCCTCGCGGTGCACCAGGCGCTGCTGCAGGCGGGAGCTGTCGCCGTCGGTCAGCACGCCGGCGAGCACCAGGTAGGCGAGGTAGCCGTCGATGTCGGTGCCGGGGTCGGGCACGCGGTAGCCGATCGCGATAGCGGGCAGCGGGGCCAGCGCGTCGCCGTGCTCGTGGCGCACCTCGCCCTGCGGCGCGGGCTCGGCGAACGAGGGCCGCTCCGGCTTCGGCCGCGCGGGCACGTCACCGAAGTGCTTCTCCACCAACGCCTTCGTGGCCTCGACGTCGAGGTCGCCCGCGACCGTCAGCACCGCGTTGGACGGCGAGTAGTAGGTGTCGAAGAACTCCGCGCAGTCGTCGACCGTGGCGCTCTCCAGGTCGACGAAGTCGCCGTAGCCGTTGTGCGCGTTGGCGAACGTCTTGAACAGCACCGGCGGCAGCAGGATCCACGGGAACCCGCCGTACGGGCGGTTCAGCACGTTGAGCCGGATCTCCTCCTTCACCACGTCGATCTGGTTGCGGAGGTTCTCCTCGGTGAGCTTCGGCGCGCGCATGCGGTCCGCCTCGAGGAACAGCGCGCGCTCCAGCGCCGCCGAGGGCAGCAGCTGGTAGTAGTCCGTGTAGTCCGGGTGCGTCGACCCGTTGAACGTGCCGCCCGACGACTGCACGTGCCGGAAGTGCGCGAGCTTCTCCAGGCTCTCGCTGCCCTGGAACATGAGATGTTCGAACAGGTGCGCGAAGCCGGTGCGCCCCTCGGGTTCTGAGCGGAAGCCGACGTCGTAGTGCACGCTGACGCCGACGACCGGTGCGCTGGCGTCGGGGGCGAGCACCACCCGCAGGCCGTTGGGCAACGTGAACCTGTGCAGTTCGGGTGAGGCCATGCCTGCCAGCCTACGGGTTCGGCGCCCGGAGCGATCGCAGGTGGCCCGCCTGGGCGAGCACGCCGTCGAGCGCCCCGAGGAACGCCGGGAAGCTGCGCCGGAAGTCGGTCGCGCCGCCGTACCAGTAGAGGTCCTGCCGGCCGAACGTCGCGAGCCACCGCTCGGTCTCCCCGAGCACCACCGCGTACGGCAGCGACCGGGAGAACACCAGCTCGCGGTCCTCCTCCGGCACGTCGTCGGGCGTCACTCCGTGCAGGTACCCGCGCAGGCCGCGGACGTGCACCAGCAGCTCGCTGCCGCGCTTGGTGCGGGCGGGCATCGAGCGGGCGCCGAACGCCAGCGCCACGCCGGCGACCGCGACGGCCAGGCCGAACAGGGCGTTGCCGACGGTCAGCGCGAGCGCGACCGTGGCCACGACGCCCAGCGCCGCCACCACGACACCGACCCACCAGAACAGGCTGCGCTCGGAGTCCGGGCGGCGGGCGAACCAGCGCTTCTCCACCACGTCGGCGTAGAGGCGGTCGCGGACCAGTGCCAGGTCGATGCCGCGGCCGCGCAGCTCGGACACGGTCACCGCGTCCGCGCCGGCGGGCAGCAGCGCCTCGTAGACCGCCCGCTCGTAGCCCGACAGCGAGGCGTCGGCCGGGTTGCGGCGCACGATCTGCCAGTCGTGGCCGAAACCACCCTCCTGGCTCGTCTCGGCGATCCACAGGTAGTTGCGCACGGCCAGGTCGATGACGGTGGCGGTCACGTCGACGACGTCCACGTGCTCGTCGACGACCGTGCCGACCTGGCCGGGCAGCACACCATCGGGTGAAGCGAAGGCGACCCGGTCGTTCTGGTCGCGGACCAGCACGCTGACCGCGCCGACGTCACCGGCGAGCGCCGCCGCGTCCCGGCCGCGCAGGAACCACAGCAGGGCGACGCCGCCGAACAGGAGCAGCAGCAGCCCGCCGAGCGCGGCACCGCTGACCGGGGTGAGCGCGAACGCGGCGGCCAGCCCGGAGGACTCGACCACGACGGCGTTCGCGGGCACGACACCGGCGGCCAGCCCGACCGCGACGTCGACGCGTTCCCCCGCGGCGAGCTTGATCTCCTGCGCCCGCACGCCCTTGCCGTCGGCGAGGTCCGCGCTCGTGCACGGCTGCGACGAGCCGACCGGGCCGGCGAGGCAGTTGACCGACGTCGGCGAGTCGGGCGCGGAGAACGTGGCGGAGACCTTGTCCAGCTCGACGTCCCAGCCGCCCGCGACCTGCCAGCGGACCTCCAGCGCGTCGCCGACGGGGGCGACCGCGCCCCCGACGGTGTAGGTGACGGTGGCGTCGCCGCCCTCCAGGCGCAGCGTCAGCTCGTCCCCGCTGACGGTCGCGCTGCCCCTGCCCTCGACCTTCGCGTCGGTGATCGTGAACTGGCGCTCCAGGTCGTTGCCGACCGCGAGTCGCAAGGGGACGGTCCGGTTGACGGTCTTCCCGTCCGGCACGTGGACCTTCTCGGTGACGGAGAGCCGCGCGTCGCGCTCCAGCTTCATCCGCACCTCGGTGCTGACGGTCCCCGGCAGCGGCTGCGCGAGCGCACCGGCCGCCGCGCCGACGGGCACCGCGGTGGCCAGCGCGGTGGCGGCGAAGAGCGCCAGGCCCCAGTTTTTCAACACGGCTGCGGACAATAGCGGAGTCCCCATAAGCTCTGGCGCTGTTCGCACCAGGCGCCATCCGGGGGATTTCCGACGATGACGGCACCACCGCCGTGCCTGCGACACGAGCTCGGCGGACGGCACGTGAACCGACACCCGTGCGACGCGTCCCACAGAGGTGGGCGGGACGCGTTAGCCCGGTCGGGGGACGTGCAGATCCCGTCCGCCTATGCTCGTAACCGACCCAGGCTCACCGTTGGGGGGACCTCAGGCGATGACGCAACCACCGCCACCGGGCAACTGGCCGCCGCCGCGCCCGGTCGGCCCGCCGCCCATGCCCGCACCGCTCGGGCAACCGCAGCGTCCGTCTTACGGGCCACCGCCCGGCATGCCCCCGCAGGGCCCACCGCCGATGGGCCCGCCGCCCCAGGGCCCGCCGCCCCAAGGCCCACCACCTCAGGGGCCGCCGCCGATGGGCCCGCCACCGATGGGTGGCCCGATGGGCCCGCCGCCGCGGCACTACGGCCCGCCTCCCGGTCCGTACGGGCCTCCTCCCGGCCAGGTCATGCCGCCGCCGCAGCCCTCGTGGGGCGGTTACGGCGCGTATCCGCCTCCGCCGCGGAAGAAGAGCAACGGCCCGATCGTGGCCCTCGTGCTCGGTGGCGTGGTGATCCTCGGCCTGGGCGCGATCGGCCTGTTCGCGGCGACGCTGAACAGCAAGGTCAAGGACGCGGGCTACTCGGGTTACACGACCTACAGCCCGACGTTCAGCAACGAGCCCACCGCGGAGACGACGACGGGAACGACGGCCCCGTCGCGGTCGGCCCCGTCACGCGCGCCGTCGACCCAGTCGACGCCCGTGGGCCCGAAGGCCGTGTACGCGCTGGCGGACCACCCGTTCCTGAAGCCCAACATCGGCGCGAACCGCCTGGCGAGCTGCCCGTTGCCCGCGATGGACTACTCGCCGGCTGGCCAGGACCGCTACCTGCGCGCGGCCCTGCCGTGCATCGAGGCGATGTGGAAGCCCGCGATGCAGGCGGCGAACATGCCGTACCAGCCCGTCGAGCTGCACATCGTGACCGAGTCGGTGCAGTACCCGTGCGGCACCGTGCGCCCGGACTCGACCGCCCGCTACTGCCAGGGTGGCATCTACTGGACGGCGAACGCCTACGCCTCCGAGCGCAACCCGAACAACCCGAACCACCCCGGCAAGTACCTGGGCCAGCTCGCCCACGAGTACGGCCACCACATCCAGTGGCTCACCGGCATGCTCAAGGCCTCGGACCGCGCGCAGTACGACGCGGGAGGGTGGGATACTCCGAAGGGCCTCGACCTGAACCGCCGGATGGAGCTGCAGGCGACCTGCTTCGGCGGCATGACGCTGGCACCGCTGTCCCACGGCGCGGTCCCGATGGACGTGATCCAGACGGGCCTCAACGACGCGGGCAACCGGGGTGACTACGACATCTACCCCACGAAGGACCACGGCACACCGCAGAACAACGCGGCCTGGGTGCGGCAGGGCTACTCGTCGAACCAGGCGTCGCAGTGCAACACCTGGGCGTCGCAGGCCCAGTACGTCTCCTAGCGAAAGGCGCACCACGTGACCCAACCGGCGGGGAACAACCCGTTCGTTCTCGCGGGCGTGTTCGCGCTGGTGGTCGCGTTCGTCCTGGGCATCGGCCAGCTGACGGGCCCGCAGGTCGTCGCGGGCCGCGCACTGGCCGAGTCCTCGCGCCCGCTCACCCAACCGTCGACGACGGACCCCTCGACCCCGATCCGCCCGCGCGCGGTCCTGCGCCTGGCGGACCACCCGTTGCTGCTCAAGCCCACGCCGCTGGCCGAGGTGACCTGCGACCTCCCGCGCTTCGGCACCTCCGACCCGGCCCTGGCCGCCTACTACGCGGCCGGCGTCGCCTGCCTCGACGCGGCCTGGGGCCCGCTGCTCACCGCGGCGAACATGCCGTTCGAGAAGCCCCTCCTGGACGCCTCCCCCGTCCTGCACGACGGCCCCTGCGGCGCCGCACCGGAGTCCGACCACGCGGTCGCCTACTACTGCGGCCGCAACCACACGATCTACATGCCGACCTCCCGCCTGCGCTCCAACGGCGGCGGCGAGGCCCCGGCCACCCACCTCGCCACGCTGTCCCACGAGTACGGCCACCACGTCCAGGCCCTCACCGGCCTGCTGCGCGCAGCCGACCTGAAGATCACCGACGCGGGCGAGCGGACCCCGGCGGGCCTGGAGATGTCGCGCCGCGTCGAACTCCAGGCGAACTGCTTCGCGGGCATGTTCCTCACCGCCGTCTCCGGCCGCGGCTCGGTCACCCCGTCGCTGGCCAGGCAGGCGCAGGAGGACTTCCAGTACGCGATCGAGGAGAAGCCGGAGGACAACGCGCACGGTTCCGCGAAGAACCAGGCCCAGTGGGCCGGTGCGGGGTTCACGGCGAACTCGACCTCGGCCTGCAACACGTTCGCGGCTCCGCCCGCGCAGGTCTCCTGACCGGTTCCCGACCGAGCCGGAGGCGAGGCGCCTCAGCCCGGCTGGGCCGAGGGCTGCGCAGCAGGCGTGCCCTCTGCCCTCGGCAGCACGACCCGGAACACCGCCCCGCCGCTGGCCGGCTCACAGCTCAACTCCCCACCGTGCGCCCGGACCACCCCCCGAGCGATGGCCAGCCCCAGCCCGGACCCCCCTGACCGCCGGTCCCGCGCGTCGTCCAGCCGCACCAACCGGTCGAAGATCCGCTCGCGTTCCGCGTCCGGCACCCCCGGCCCGTTGTCGGAGACGGTGAACCCGGTCAGGTCCACCCGGATCCGCACGGTCCCGTGTGGACCGGTCGCCTGCCGGGCGTTGTCCACGAGGTTGGCCAGCACCTGGGCCAGCCGCTGCCCGTCGCCGACGACGACCGCGGGGACACCTTCGGCGGCGATGTCGAAGTCCGGTGCCACGAACCGGGTGCGCGCCACCTCGGCTTCGGCGAGCGCGAGCAGGTCGACCTGCTCGCGTTGCATCTCGTAGCCGGCGTCGAGCTGGGCGAGGGCGAGCAGGTCGTCGACGAGCCGGCCGGCCCTGCGGGCTTCGCGGACCAGCAGGAACGACATCTGGTCGCGGTCCGGTGAGTCCACGGGGGCCTGCACCAGCGCTTCGGCGACCGCCTGCACGCCGGTGATCGGGGTGCGCAGCTCATGGGCGGCGTCGGCGACGAACCGGCGGGTGCGCAGCTCCGAACCCTCCAGGGAGTCCAGCATGCCGTCGAACGCCGCCGCGGTGCGGCCGAGCTCGGTGTCCGTGCGCGAGGGGTTCAGCCGGCCGCCGCGGTGGCCGGCGGCGATCGCCTGGGCCAGTGACGTCATCGCGTCCAGAGGGGCCAGTGCCCGCCGCACCACGAAGAACAGCAGGGCGCCGACCAGCACCACGGCCCCGAGGCCGAGCAGCACCAGCAGTTTGCGCAACCGGCCCTGGGCGGCCGAGATGGCGCCGTAGTCGGCGTCGACGGTGATCTTCACGCCCTGCGCGGTCCGTTCGCGACGGCCCGGTGAGGCCTCGTCGGGGGTCTCGCCGAACTCGCGGCCGTCGGGGAAGCGGAGCTTCACGCGCATGTTGTTGCGCGACAGGTCCTTCGCGATCTGGCGGGGCGGGCGGCCGCTGCGCAGCATCTGCACGGCGCGGTTCTCGGTCTCCATGGCCACCGTGCCGAGGTCCTTCGTGGACTGCTGGGCGAAGGTGCGGTCGACGGAGATCACCAGCGCGACCATCACGACGATCAGCACCAGCAGCACCGACACGGCCACGCGCCGCCGCAGCGACACCGTGCGCAGGGACGCCGGGCGCAGGTTCACTCCTCGGCCCGCAGCACGTACCCCAGGCCGCGCACGGTGTGCACCAGCCGCGGTCCGTGCTCCTCCAGCTTGCGGCGCACGGCGGAGACGTGGACCTCGACGAGGTTCGGGTCGTAGTCCTCGTAGCCCCACACGGCGGTCAGGATCTGCGTCTTCGACACCACCCGGCCGCGCTGGGCGGCCAGGTACACGAGCAGGCGCAGCTCGGTCGCGGTCAGCTCGATCGGCTGGTCGGCGCGCATCACGACACCGGCGTCGGCGTCCACGACGAGGTCGCCGACCTGCACCGTCGACGGTGTGCGGCCCAACCTGCGCAGCACGGCCGACACCCGCGCCACCAGCTCGGCCAGCACGAACGGTTTGCCCACGTAGTCGTCGGCACCGCCGGACAGGCCGCGCAGCCGGTCGGGGACGCCGTCGCGCGCGGTCAGCATCACCACGCCCGCGCCGGACGCGCGGCGGATCACCTCGAGCAGCTGGAAGCCGTCACGGCCGGGCAGCATCACGTCGAGCACCACGAGGTCGGGGCGGAAGCGGCCGAGGTCGGCCTCCAGCTGGCGCCCGTCCAGGCGGTGCTGCACCTCGTAGCCCGACTCGCGCAACGCGGACGAGACGGCGGCGCCGATCGCCTCGGCGTCCTCGATCACCAACACCCTGGCGGACACCTCCCCATTCTGCTGATCATCCGCGAAGTCGGCGACCCACCTTCAGCTCAGATTCAGGCTTCGCGCGCACGCTGGGCGCATGTCGAAGAAATCAGCGTGGGCCGGCGCCCTCGTCGCGGCCGCCGGGCTCACCGTCGGCGGCATCGCGGTCGCGACGGCGGCCGACAACCCCGACGGCCCGCCGGCGGCGTTCGCCGAGCGCCACCCCGGCGGCCCCGGCAAGGGCCACGGCCGGGACAAGGCGCAGAACCTCAAGGACAGCACGCTCGTGGTCGGCCGGGTCAAGGCGGTCGAGACGGGCAAGCTCACCATCACCAGGGACGACGGCGGTGAGGTGTCGCTGACCACCGACAGCGGCACGAAGCTGCGCGGCGGTGACCTCGCGGGTCTCAAGACCGACCAGCGGGTGACCGTCCGGGCCAAGGACGGCAAGGCGCTGAACGTGGCCCTCGCCAAGGCGCGCGCGCAGGGCACGGTCAAGGACGTCAACGGCGACAACGCCACGTTGATCCAGGTCGACGGCCTGCAGACGCCGCTGGACCTGTCCGCCGTGAACGAGAAGCCGAAGAACGGCGACCTCGTCGCGGTGACCGGGACCGTGTCCGACGGCAAGACCGTGAAGGTCGAGCAGTTGCGTCAGCTGCCGAAATAAAACCGGTCTCCCACGCGGGCCGCCGCGTCTGCGAACATCGCAGTGTGGCGGTTCCGCGAAGCCCGGACAGATGGGTGTTCATCCTGCTGGTCGTAGGACTGGTGGGCATCGGTGTCGCGGTCGCCCTGCTGGTGCCCACCAGGGTCCTGGGAGCGGCGGAGCCCCCGAGGCGGGTGACCGCGACCGTTGTCGAGAGCGGCTCCTGCGGCCAGGGCATGGACACCGTCGAGTGGGACGCCGACGGCCGGAAGGAGCAGGCCAAGCTCGACGGGTGCGGCCACCGCAAGGGCGAGACCGTCGAGGTCGTGATGTCCGCGGGGAACACCGGCACGGTCCAGTCCGCGGCCTCGGTCCCGGCCGGGATGCCGATGGCGAGCCGCCTCACCGCGCTGCTGCTGTGCCTCGCAGCGCTGGCGGGCGGCTTCTACGCGTTCCTCTTCCGCTACGCGCCGCTGCGCGCACCGGCCGTGCTCCCTACTCCCCGGCCGGGGTCACCTTCTTGACGTAGAGCAGCCGGTCACCCGGCTCGATCGCGTCCGCCTCCGGTGCGTCGACGCGGTACAGCGTCTTGCCCCGCACGACGCCCAGCACGATGTCGGACAGGTGCCGCGGCGACCCGCCCACCTCGCCCGGTTCGACGTCGCGCTCGGCGATCGCCAGGCCCGCGTCCGGCGTGAGCAGGTCCTCCACCATCGCCACCACGGACGGCGTCGCGGTGGCCATGCCCAGCAGGCGGCCGGCCGTCTCCGACGACACGACGACCGAGTCGGCACCGGACTGCTTGAGCAGGTGCTCGTTCTCCCGTTCCCGCACCGACGCCACGATCTGCGCCTTGGGTGCGAGCTCGCGGGCGGTGAGGGTGATCAGCACGGCCGTGTCGTCGCGGTTCGGGGCGACGACGATGGCGCGGGCACGGGCCGCGCCGGCGACCCTCAGCACGTCGTTGCGCGTACCGGAGCCGTGCACGACCACGAGCCCCTTGGCGGTCGCCGCGTCGAGCGACTCCTGCACGGTGTCGACGACGACGATCGAACCGGGGTCGACGCCGTCACCGAGCAGCGCCGCGACCGCGGACCGCCCCTTGGTGCCGTAACCGACGACCACCACGTGGTCCCGCACGACCCGCCTCCACTTCTGAATGCGCAACGCCTGACGGGAGCGCTCGGTGAGAACTTCGAGTGTCGTGCCGACCAGCACGATCAGGAACAGGACCCGCAGCGGCGTGATGACGAGGACGTTCACCAGCCGCGCGGTGGACGAGGCGGGCGTGATGTCGCCGTAGCCGGTCGTGGAGAGCGACACCGTGGCGTAGTAGAACGCGTCGAGCAGCGAGACGCCGTCCTCGTTGACGTCGCGGTAGCCGTCGCGGTCCAGGTAGACGATCAGCACCGCGAGCAGCAACGCGGCCATCGCGCCGACGACGCGCTTGAGGATCGCGCGGACCGGGCTCTGCACCTGGTCCGGCATCCTGACCACGCCGACGAGCGAGTGCGAGGCCTCGTCAGACAGGCTCATCGGGTCAACCTCTCGGGGAGCATCCGCCACAGGTGAGCGGCCGCCTCCGCGCCTTTGAGGAGCAACGGCACGACTACGCGCTCGTTCGGCGCGTGGACGCGATCATCCGGCAACGTCGCGCCGAGGTACACGAGGGGCACCCCGAGCCACGCCTGCAGCACCGCCGCCGGCCCCGACCCGCCCGCCCGTGCGAACCGCACCGGCTGGTCGAAGGCCAGCTCGAACGCCTCGCGAACGGCCTCGTTCGCCGGGTCGTCCGGGCTGATGGCGTACGGCGGCACGCCCGTGCCGCGGAAGCTGACCTCGGCCCTGATGCCCTCGGGCGTGTGCTTCGCGACGAACTCGCGCAACTGGTCGGCGACGTTCTCCGGCAGCTGGTCCGGCACGAGCCGGAAGCTGAGCTTCGCGGTCGCGGCCGCCGGGATGATCGTCTTCAGGCCGGGTCCGGTGTACCCGGCCGACAGGCCGTTGACCTCGGCGGTCGGGCGGACCCAGAGCCGTTCGAACGTGGTGTAGCCGGGTTCGCCGGACAGCGCCTGCGCGCCGCCGCCGTTGGCCGCGAGCCACTTCCGCTCGTCGAACGGCAGCGCGGCGTAGTCGGCGCGTTCCCGTTCGGTGGGCTCGCGGACGTCGTCGTAGAAACCGGGGAGTTGAACGCGGCCGTGCTCGTCGTGCAGCGCCGCGACCAACCGCGCGAGTGCCGTCGCCGGGTTCGGGACCGCACCGCCCGCGCGTCCGGAATGGACGTCGTCGATGCCGCCGAAGAACGTGATCTCACCGCCGAGAACACCGCGTTGCCCGGTGTTGACCGTCGGTGCGTCGCGATCGTGCAATGCCGTGTCGGTGAACACGACGAGGTCACATCCGAGATCGCTTTTGTGGTCTTCGAGGAGCTTTCGCAGGTGCGGGGAACCCGATTCCTCCTCACCCTCCACGAAAAGCTTCAGGGTGACGCTCGGCGCATTCTGCCCGGTCGCGGACAGGTGCGCCCTCACCGCGAGCAGGTGCATCGCGACCTGGCCCTTGTCGTCGCTCGCACCCCGCCCGCGCAGCTCGTCGCCGCTGAGGACGGGCTCGAACGGCGGGTGGTGCCAGCGTTCCACCGGGTCCACCGGTTGCACGTCGTGGTGGCCGTAGACCAGCACGGTCGGTGCGCCGGGGTCCTCGGCGGGCCAGCACGCGTAGACCGCGGGCAGCGCCGGACCGTGGTCCCAGACCTCGACCTGCGGCCACCCGTCGGCGCTGAGCCGATCGGCCAGCCACCGGGCGGATCGGTGCACGTCGGCGTGGTGCGCCGGGTCGACGCCGATCGACGGGATGGTCAGCCACTCGCTGAGCCCGGCCACGAACTCCTCGGCCAGCGCGGCGACCGCGGACCGTTCTGGATGATGAGAATCACCTGCCACGCCGCAGGACAATAGGCCAGCCCGCGCTCGCCTACGCGGTGCAGGCATGACAGGGTGACGGCATGGAACCGAACCGTTCCCGAGCGCGATCGGCGTTGGCGCTCGCCGCACTGCTCGGGCTGGCCGGGGCAACCCACTTCACCAGGCCGAAGTACTACGACGCGATCGTTCCGCGTGCGCTGCCCGGTACCCCGCGGCAGTGGACGTACGCGTCGGGCGCGGCCGAGCTCGCCGTCGCGGCAGCCGTCGCCGCACCCCGCACCCGCAGGCTCGGCGGTCTCGCCGCCGCGGCGCTGTTCGTCGCGGTGTTCCCGGCAAATGTGAAGATGGCTCTCGATTTCCGGGACAAATCACCCAAAGCCAAGGCAATTGCCTACGGTCGCCTGCCGTTGCAGGTCCCTCTTGTGGCATGGGCGTGGAAAGTGGCGAAGTCGTCGCCCTGATCACCCCCGGTGGTGAGTGGCGGGGTGTCGGCAAACGCTGTCATTTCTTGCGCGAGAAACCTTAGGATGCGCCCTGTGCAAACGCTTCTGCAACGCGCCGCGGCCGCGCTCGGCTGGGACGGGGTCGCCGTTCCGGACGTCGCCGTGCTCGGCCAGCAGGTGTCCGCGGTGGTGCGTTTGCTGCCCGAGGTCCACGAGTGGAGAACCCAGAACGGCTGGCCGCCGCGCGCGGACCCGTCGTGGTTCCGCTCCTGGTTCGAGCCGGCCGCGCACGACCGCCTGCCCGTTGCCGCCGTGGAACTGGTCGGCGTGCTCGTCAGCGAGTCGACGACGGACCGGGCGCTCCAGTCGTGCGGCACGTTGCTGACCCTCGCGCCGTGTGCGGTCATGTTGCCGCGGACCGGTGAGTCGCAGGCGTGGTCGTTCATCGAGCTCGACTACTACGGCATCGGTGTCGTGGTCGCGGACGAGCACTCCGCCGACCTGATGGTGCCGCCGGAGGACCGCTCACCGGAGTTCGGGCCGTCGCTGTTCGGCCGGTGGCTGCTCGAAGTGCTCTACGAACGCGTGCTGAAGGCCTCGCACGCACCGGCCGGGACCAGCCCGCAGTCCTGAGCCAGCCCCGGTCCTGAGCCGGACCCGCAGTCCTGCCTAGCCCACGATCCTGCCTAGCCCACGGTCCTGATCAGGGCCTTCAGGCCGTCCTCGTCCAGCAGGTCGGCCGGGCGCACCGTGTGGTCGTGCCGGACGTAGTGGAACGCGGCCCGCACCCGTTCCAGCGGCTCGTCCACCAGCGCCGCCCACGCCAGCCGGTACGCGGCGAGCTGCACCGACAACGCCGGCAGCGCCTCCTCGTCCGGCACCGCGCCGGTCTTCCAGTCGACGACGGTCCAGCCGTCCGGGTCCCGGTAGACGGCGTCCATGCGGCCGCGCACCGAGATCCCGTCGAACTCCGCCTCGAACGGCACCTCCACGTCGTGCGGGGTGCGGTCGGCCCACGGGCTGCTCAGGAACGCCTCCTTGAGGCGGTCCAGGTCCGTGTCGGGCGAGGCGTCGGCGTCACCGGCGCCGGGCAGCTCGTCGATGTCGAGCAGGCGGGTGGCGCCGAAGCGGTTCTCCAGCCACGTGTGGAACGCGGTGCCGCGGCGGGCCAGCGGGTTCGGCGGGAACGGCAGCGGCCGCCGCAACCTGCGGGCGAGCAGGTCGGGGTCCTTGGCGAGCTCGACGAGCTGGCTCACGCTCAGGTGGTCGGGCAGCAGGACCTGCTCACGCCGGTTCATCGAGGCGGCCCGTTCAGCGAGCAGCACGTCGACGTCCGCGGCCCAGCCCTCGGGGTCGGCGTCCTCCGGCAGCTCCGGGTCGTCGGGGACCACGTCGTCGGGCAGCGGTTCCGGCTCGGGCGGGAAGTCCTCGTCCGGTGGCTCGTCCGGCGGCGGGTAGTCCTCGTCGGCGGGGGTCTCCGGTTCCGGTTCCGGCTCGAAGATCAGCGGCAGCGGCTCCGGCGGTGCGGTGCGGAGCCGGTCGAGCGCGGCCAGCACCAGCTCCGCGCCCTCGACGACGGCGTCACGGCGCTTGCCCAGCGGGTCGGCGGGCCACTGCGCGGCCTTCACGTCCTCGGCGAGCGGGTTCGGGGTGCCGGGCTCGGGTTCGTCGGCCCAGACGCTGATGTCGCCAGGGGCGTTGTCGCGCTGCAGGACCGCGTGCATGTCGGTGAGGAACACCGAGGGGCCCTTGGGTTTGTCGCCCGCCTCGCCCCACCAGTGGCCGGACAGCAGCAGGCTGTGCTCGGCGCGCGTGACGCCGACGTAGAACAGCCGGCGTTCCTCGACCTGCCTGCGGTCCTCGAACTCCTCGGCGTGGATCGTGAGGGCCTCGTCGACCTCCTTGCGGTTCTGGCCGGCACTCAGCTTCAGCTCGGGCAGGTCCTGCGCGTCACCGCGCAGGTCGGCGGGCAGTTCGGTGACCGCCTTCAACCAGCACGACGACTTCTTGCGGCCCGGGAACACGTCCTTGACCAGGTGCGGCAGCGCGACGATGTGCCACTCCAGGCCCTTCGCCGAGTGCACGGTCAGGATCTGCACCCGGTCCTCGGACACCTCGACCTCGCCCGGCTCCAGCCCGTCCTCGGCGTGCTCGGCGGTGTAGAGGTAGTCGAGCAGCGACGGCAGCGTCGCCGACGGGCTGGCGGCCGCGAAGTCCGCGACGACGTCGGCGAAGGCGTCCAGGTGCGCGCGGCCGACCATGCCCGGCCGCGACATGGCCTCGATGTCCAGCAGCAACGTCCGTTCGACGTCCGCCACCAGCTCCGGCAGCGGCTGGTCGAGCCTGCGCCGGATCGCCGCCAGCTCACCGCCGAGCCTGCGGATCCGCCGGTACCCGTCCGTCGAGTACGCGTCCGGGTCGCCGGGGTCGTCCAGCGCGTCGGCGAGCCCGGCCTGCTCGGCGTGCTCCCCCGGCAGCGCGTCCGCGATCACCAGCAGCGGGTCGTCCACGGCGGACTGTCGCGACTGGACACCGGCCAGGTCCCGCGCCCTGGTCCACAACGCGGCCAGGTCGCGCGCCGCGAGCCGCCAGCGCGAGCCGGTGAGCAACCGCGCGGCCGCCGTGCCCGCGAGCGGGTCGACGAGGACGCGCAGCGCGGACACCAGGTCCCGCACCTCGGGCTCGTCGAGCAGCCCGCCGAGCCCGACGACCTCGACGGGCAGCCCGCGTTCCCGCAGCGCCGCGGCGATCGCCGCCATGTCGGACCGGCGCCGCACCAGCACGGCCGCGGTCGGCGGCGCCCCCTCCGCGTCGAGGTGCGCGATCCACTGCGCCGCGAGGTTGTCCGCCATCCAGTCGAGCTCCTGGCGGATGTCGGCGTGCAGCGCGAGCCGCACGTCCCCCGGCCCCGCACCCGGACGGGCCTTGAGCTCCTCGACGTCGAGACCGGCCTCCCGCAACGGCAACGACACCGCGTTCGCGAGCTCCAGCACCTCCGGCGGGTTGCGGAAGCTCGTCAGCAGCCCGAACTTCGTCGTCGGCGGGAAGTCGTCCGCGAACCGCGGCAGGTTCGCCGCCGACGCACCGCGCCAGCCGTAGATCGCCTGCGCCGGGTCGCCCACCGACGTGACCGGCATCGGCGCGCCCTCACCGAAGAGGCTGCGCAACAGCACGCGCTGCGCGTGCCCGGTGTCCTGGTACTCGTCGAGCAGCACCGCGCCGTACCGGGCCCGTTCGCCCTCGCTGACCTCGGGGAACCCGGCGAGCTGCGCCGCCAGCGACATCTGGTCGGCGAAGTCGAGCGCCGCCTCCCTGCGCTTGCGCTGCTGGTAGGCGTCGAGCAACGGCAGCAACGCGACCCGCAACCGTTGCGCCGCAACGATCTCCTTGAGCTTCTCGGGCAACGCGTCCCGCTGCCGCGGCGCCTTGGGGGCGTTCTCGACGAGCTCGGTGAGCCGCGCGGCGTGGTCCTGCAGCTGCTCGGGCGTGACGAGGTGCTCACCCAGCTCACCGGCGAGCGAGAGCAGGTACCCGGTGATGGTCGCGGGCACCTTGTCGGTGTCGAGGTCCTTGGCCCACGTCGACACGACGCGGTGCGCGAGCTGCCACGCTGCGGTCTCGGT
The DNA here is from genome assembly GCF_055608005.1 of Lentzea sp. NPDC036955. NCBI lineage: Bacteria > Bacillati > Actinomycetota > Actinomycetes > Pseudonocardiales > Pseudonocardiaceae > Lentzea > Lentzea sp. NPDC036955. Next base: position 82,651 of record NZ_JBVJRC010000003.1, read on the forward strand.
GAGCAGCCGCACCCCGGGCTCGACCGGGAGCCGCAACCCGTGCTCGGTGACGAGCCGCCCCGCGTAGGCGTGGTAGGTGAGCACGACGGGTTCGCCGGTCAACACCGCCATCTTGCGCTCGCCGCTGGGGTCGAGGTCGTCGAGCAGGGTGGAGCCGGCGAGCCGCCTGAGCCGCGCCCGCACCCGGTCCGCGAGCTGGCGGGCGGCCTTGCGGGTGAACGTCAGGCCCAGGACGCGGTCCGGCTCGACCAGCCCGTTCGCCACCAGCCAGACGACCCGCGCGGCCATGGTCTCGGTCTTGCCCGCACCCGCGCCGGCGATGACCAGGGCGGGGCGGGCGGGGGCGGCGATGACCTCGGCCTGCTCGGGGGTCGGCTTGTTGAGGCCGAGGGCTTCGGCGATCTCGAAGGGGCTGACGGTCATGGCCGCCTGCCCTTGGGGTGGGGAGCGGGACGAGACCGATCAACGCGCGCATGGCGGTCAACGCGCGGCCGGTGCTCAACGCGCGCATGGTGTTCGACGGGCACACGGCGGTCAACGCATGGCCGGTACTCAACGCGCGCACGGAGCCCGACGCACGGCTCGTGCTCAACGCGCGCACGCCAGCCGACAACTACACCGCGCTCAACACGCGCACGCCAGTCAACGCGCGCACCGCGGCCAACACACGGCCGGTACTCAACGCGCGCACGGAGCCCGACGCACGGCTCGTGCTCAACGCGCGCACGCCAGCCGACAACTACACCGCGCTCAACACGCGCACGCCAGTCAACGCGCGCACCGCGGCCAACGCACGGCCGGTGCTCACCGCCCGCACGCCGTCCGACGGTTCCGTGCCGTCCCATGCGCGCCAGCGCGCCAGCCGCTGGGAGCCGCGCCGCGCCAGCAGGCCCCCCAGCACCCACACGTCGCTCCCCCGCCACACGCCCAACGCGCGCACGCCACTCAACAGCCCCACGCCACCCAACAACCCCACACCGCCCACCACGCGCGCGGCATGCGCCCGTGGCAAGGCGCGGCTCAGCGCACGAGGCGAAGAACCGGACCGGGGTGCTGAGCAACGTCACCGGCACATCTTCCTACCTGCTCCGAACGGCTCCGCACCAGCCGGGTGGACGCGGTCGCCCGGCGGTGCGCCGGGAGGGAGGTGCAGGTCACCGGCGGGCCTCACCACCTACTCGCTCACCTGGCGTCCGGACGGGTGGACCGGGCACGTGGTGCGGGCCGGGCAGCGGTCGCAGTCGGCGTTCTCGCGCGCCGTGTACGAGGGGCCGAGCACGGACTCGGCCGCGTCTTGGACGACCTCCAGCCACGCGCGGACGCCCTGTTCGTCCAGGGGGGCCTGGGTGCGTTCCACGGCGCCGGTCTTCTTGTCCTCGCGGGCCACGTACAGCAGGCGGGCGCCGCCCGGTTCGGTGCCGAGGCCGATGTGCGTGAAGCCGCCCAGGGAGGTGGCCAGCTGGTAGACGGCGAGCTGGGGGTGTTCCTGGCCGGCGTCGCGGGAGACCGGGTTCTTGCCGGTCTTGATGTCCACGACGATCGGGCGGCCGTCGGCGTCGTGTTCGAGGCGGTCGACGCGGCCGCGGACCTGGAGCCAGGGGCCGCCGTCGCGTTTCGGGACCTCGACGGACATCTCCTCCTCGACCGCCACCTGGGTGAGCTGGCTGCGGGTCATGGTGAGCCAGGCGAGGAACGTGTCCAGCATCTTCTCGACGCGCATGCGTTCGCGGCGGGAGAACCAGGGGGCGCCCGCGTCGACGGCGGCCCAGGCCTCGTCGAGCTTCACGCGCAGCTCGCGGGCGTCTGCACCCGAGGCGGCGGCTTGGGCGAGGGCGTGGACGAGGGTGCCGGTGACGGAGGCGAGCTCGGCCGGGTCCTGGCCGCCGTGGCGTTCGACGACCCAGCGCAGCGGGCACTTGGTGATCACCTCGATGGTCGAGGGGGTCACGCTGACCTTCTGCTCTTCCGTCCACAGTGGATCTTCTGACGACACGGCGGCGACGCCGTACCAGGACTCCGGGTGCGCGCCGGGAACGCCGGCCTCGGCCAGGCGGGCCAGCTGGGTGGCGGCGCGCGAACGGCGGTCGGCCGGCTCCGCGTCCGAGCACACCACCCGGCGCAGCTCGCCGACCAGCTCGGCGAGCACCAGGCCGCGCTGGGGGCGGTGGAGCTTGCGCTCGTCCTCGGCGGACGACTCGATCTCGTCCAGGAAGCGCGACGGCTGCTCGTCCTCGCCGCGGACGGCGCTGATCAGCAGCTTCGACCGGGCCCGCGACGCCGCCACGAGCAGCAGGCGGCGTTCCTCGGCCAGGATCGGCGCCACCGCGGACACCGACGGCTCCAGGCCGGCCAGCACGTCCACCATCCGCTCGACGCCCAGCACCGTGCCGCGCAGCCGCAGGTCGGGCCACGCGCCCTCCTGCACCCCCGGCACCGCGACGACCTCCCACTCCCGGCCGGCGGCGGCGTGCGCGGTCAGCACCGCCACGGCCTCGCCGACGGGTGCGGCGGCGGCCAGCGTGTCGCCGACGATCCGCTGCGACTCCAGGTAGTCCGCGAAACCGGCCACACCGGAGCCCGGCAACCGGTCGACGTACTTCGCGGCCGCCTCGAACAACGCCACGATCGCGTCGAGGTCGCGGTCGGCCTGCATGCCGGTCACGCCGCGGCGCGCCGACTGCGTGACCCACCGCTCCTGCAGCCCGGTGGCCGTCCACAGCTCCCACAGCACCGACTCGACCGTCGCACCGCGGCCGATCGCCTTGCGCGCCAGCGACAGCAGGTGCGAGATCCGGCGGGCGGGCAGCGACTCGACGTCCTCCAGCGCGGCCAGCCGGTCGTCGGTCAGCAGCACCTCGACCAGCAGCTCCCCGCTCGGCCGGTCACCGCCGGCGGCCATCTCCAGCCGCCGCAGACCACGCCGCAACCGCCGCAGCGCCAACGGGTCCGCGCCACCGTACGACGACGACAGCAGCATCGCCGCCGTGTCCTCGTCCAACGCGGACGGTGAGGCCGCCGCACGCACCAAGGCCAGCAACGGGCGCACGGACGGCTGTTGCGCCAACGGCAGCTCGTCCGACGGCACCGCCACCGGTACGCCCGCGGCGAGCAGCGCGCGCTGCAACACCGGCAGCGACAACGTGGCCGACCGCACGATCACGGCCATCTGCGACCACGGCACCTCATCGGCCAGATGGGACCGCCGCAGCTGGTCCGCCACCCACGTGGCCTCCTGCGCGGCCGAGGCGAGCAGCCGCACCTGCACCGTCCCCTCGCCGTCGACCGGCAGCACCGACCGCGTCGGCGACGCACCAGGCAACCGGGCGGCCAGCCGCGCCACCGCGTCGCGCACCTCGGGCAGCATCCGGTGCGACTGCGCCAGCACCACCGTCTCGCCCGGCACGTCCCGCAGGATGTCCGGGTCGGCGCCGCGGAACGTGAAGATCGCCTGGTCGGGGTCACCGGCGAGAACGAACCGCGCCGCACCCGACCCCAGCGTCCTGATCAGCGAGTACTGCATCGGGTCGAGGTGCTGCGCGTCGTCGACCAGCAGGTACCGCACCCGCCGCCGCTCGGCCCACAGCAGGTCCTCGTCCGTCGCGAACGCCGCGTAGGCCATCGCCACCAGCTCGGCCGCGTCCAGCGCGGGGGCGAACGCCGTCGCGGAGTCCATCCCCGACAGCAGGTTCACCTCCTCGTACTGCTGCCCGAACCGCCCGGCCGCCACCCACTCGTCGCGCCCGTGCCGCTCGCCCAGCTCGACCAGGTCCTCCGGGCCCAGCCCGCGTTCGGCGGCGCGCAGCAGCAGGTCCCGCAGCTCGTGCGCGAACCCGGGCAGCTCCAGCGCCGGCCGCAACCGCTCCGGCCAGTGCGCGGCGCCCAGCTCGACGTCACCGGCGAGCAGGTCGCGCACCATCGCGTCCTGCTCCGGCCCGGACAGCAACCGCGGCGGCGGCTCGCCGAGCAGCACCGCCTGGTTGCGCAGCACCGCGAACGCGTACGAGTGCACGGTGCGCACCAGCGGCTCGCGCACCGTCGGGAACTGCCCGGTCAGCAGCCGCGTGACGTGGGCGCGCAACGCCACGGACGCGCGCCGGTTCGCCGTGAGCACCAGCACGTTCTCCGGGTCGGCGCCGTGCTCCAGCACCACGTGCGCGGCCAGCTCGGCCAGCAGCGTCGTCTTGCCCGTGCCGGGGCCGCCGAGGACGCGCACGAAGCCCTCGTGCGCGAAGACCCGCTGCGCAGCGGCGTCCCACCGGGGACGCGGACGCGTCTCCGGTCTCCTGCGGACCAGCTGGGGTGGAAGTGCCACGCCTCGATTTCACCACGCTGCACCGACAAGATCAGTCCCGCCCGCCGATCGGAGCACCCACCGCTGCCGTCCACCTCCTCGACGGCGAGCGGTGGTTCAGCCCGTTTTGACGGTGTTGTGAGCCTCGCCACTGCGCAGCCGGTCCGGACGAACTCCCCCGGCGATCGGACGTGACCCCGACCCCGTCCGTCACCGGGGCTGCAGGCCCTCCAGGAACTCCCCGGCCGCGCGGGCCACGCCGAAGTGGTCGCCGGTCGCGAAGCTCGCCCCCGCCGCACGCCACCACTCCGCCTGCTCGGCGCTGGTGATCCCGTCGACCGCCACCGACACACCGCGTTCCCGCAGCAACGGCAGCAGCGCCGCGACGTACGGCGACCGGCTCTCCACCAGGCCGCGGGCCACCCGCACCGCGCGGACCGGCAGGTCGGAAGCGAGCAGGCCGAAGTCCAGCGGCCCCAGGCCGAAGTCGTCGATCGCCGTCAGCACGCCCATGCGGGTCAGGACGGCGACGTTGTCCGCGGCGTCGGCCATCGGCAGCACCGAGCCGGGCACGCTGATCATCAGCTGGTCGGTGGGCAGCCCGACCTGGTCGAGCACGCCCACGACCCGCGAGACCAGGTCCGCGTCGGCCGACTGGTGCGCGGTGAGCCGCATCGCGAGCGCGCGGTCGAACTGGCCGCGCTGGCGCCACCACACCGACTGGCCGGCGGCGACCCGCAGCGCCCACTCGCCGAGCGGCAGGATCAGCCCGGTCTGCTCGGCCAGCTCCGCGCACCGGTCGTGGCCCAGCTCGCCCGCGTCCGGCCGGTCCCAGTGCAGCGCGGCCTCGACACCGCTGACCACCCCGCCGACCAGGTCGACGACCGGCCGGTACCGCACGGTGATCTCGCCGTCCTCCCACGCGCTCGGCATCGCCACGGCCAGCGCGTCGTCACGGCGTTCCTCGGCGTCCTGGCCCGCGTGGAACAGCTCCCACTGGCCGCGGCGGCCCTTCTTGGCCCTGCGCAGCGCGCGTTCCGCCGAGCGCAGCACGTCGAGCGGCTCGCTGTCGGCGGCCGGCCGGTGCACGACGCCCGCGCTGACCGACACCGCCAGCCCGTGACCGTCCACATAGGTCGGTTCCAGCCCGAGGTCGTCGTTGATGCCGCGCATGACGGCGTCGATGCCCGGCGTGGTCGCGGTGTTCTCGACCAGCACGCCGAACTCGTCGCCGCCGAACCGGGCGATCATGACCTTCTCGTCCGCCAGCAACGCCTTCAGCCGCTGCGTGACGTGCTGCAGCAGGCGTTCGACGACCCGGCCGCCGAAGGTGTCGCGCAGCATGCCGAACGCGTCGAGGTCGAGGTGGAACACCGTGATGCCGTGCTCGGGGTCGCACTTGCGCAGCGCGATCTCCAGCTGGGTCGTGAAGAACTGCCGGTTCGGCAGGCCGGTGAGCACGTCGTGCAGCGCCTGCCGCTTGAGCTCGCCCTGCAGCAGCGCCAGCTCCGTGCCGTCCTCGACCACCACGACGAAGTGCATCGGCTTGTCGTCGGCGCCGCGCAGCAACGACGCCGTCAGCGTCACCCGCGCCGACTCGCCGTCCTTGCGCAGCAACCGCTGCGACTGCCGGACCCGCTCGGTGGCGCCGGCGGCCAGGTCGGCGAGCGCCTCCCGCAGCATGTCGGTGAAACCGGGCTGGATCAGGTCGAGCAGCGGCACACCGGTGAGCTCGTCGGAGGTGCTGCCGAGGATCTGCCCGATCGCGGCGTTGACCTGGAGCAACCGGCCGTCGAGGTCGACGATCAGCACGCCGTTGGTCGAGGAGGTGACCACCTCGTTGAAGCGGGCCTCGCTCTCCCTGAGGTTCCAGTTCGCGTCGCGGACCGCCTTGAGCAACGACTTCTGCATGCCCTCCTGCTGGGAGAGCACGGACTCGGTGCTGGCGGCGGTGAACCCGACGCCGAGGGCGCCCACGGCGAGCGCGACCCGTTCCGCGTACCGCTCGACGGGCTGGAACTCCGGCAGCGCGAGCAGGCCCTTGCCCAGCACCTCGGTGGTGCAGCGCAGACCGGCCTTCCCGAGGTGGCCCAGGCCCACCAGGTCGGCGCCCAGCTGCTCGACCGCGGTCGCGCGGAACGGTTCCTCGTGCAGCAGGGCGCACAACGCGTCGAGCCGGCCGCTCAGCTCCTCGTCGAGCTCCTGGCTGCCGCGCGGGATGACGACGGTGCCGAGCAGCCGGTAGGACCACTTGCGCGCGAGCGTCAGCCGCGCCCGGACGGCGTCCTCGGGCGACGGGGTTGCGTCACGTGCACGACTCGGCTTCGGCATTCGGGGCTGCCTCGTCACGGGCTCGGAGTGTCCGGCAGTTTAGCCACGCACCGTCGGTCCCACCTCAACCGGCGACGTGAATCGACATCACCCTATCGGTATCGGCTATGACTTACGACCGACCCCTGCGAAGGCGATCCGGTTCACCGCCGGGTCGTCGGAGATGTCACCAGGACCGGAAGGTCGCCATTCGGCGTACTTGACCAGTCCCGGTTCGACCAGCTCGAAATCACCGAAGAAGGCTTCGATCTCGGCGCGGTCGCGATAGGCGACGTCACCGCCGCCGGCCTTGCTCATCCGGTCGGTGACGGCCCTGGCCTCGTCGTTGACGTGGTCGCCGGCCATGTGCGAGATCGCGAGGTAGCTCCCGGCGGGCAACGCCTCGCGGTAGCGCTTGAGCAGCCCCTGCGGGTCGGCGTCGTCCGGCACCCAGTGGACCATGAACAGCAGCAGCAGCCCGACCGGCTGGTCGAAGTCGAGCAGCCGCCTGACCTCGCCGCTGCTCAGGATGCTCTCCGGGTCGCGCATGTCGGCCTGCAGCACGCCGACGCGGTCGTTGCCCGCGACGATCAGCTCACCGTGCGCCACGGCGACGGGATCGCGGTCCACGTAGACGACCCGGCACTCCGGGGCCTGCTCCTGCGCGACCTCGTGCACGTTCGCCACGGTCGGGATGCCGGAGCCGATGTCGAGGAACTGCCGCACCCCCTGCTCGGTCATGAACCGCACGGCACGGCGCAGGAAGGCCCGGTTGAGGCGGGCCGCGCTGCGCGAGTGCGGCATCATCTCCTCGGCCTTGTCGCCCATCACGCGGTCGACCGCGAAGTTGTGCGCGCCGCCGAGCAGGTAGTCGTAGACCCGCGCCGCACTGGGCACGGACACGTCCACGCTCTGCGGGATCCAGTTCTCGTCGGCCACGGCGACCACCCTCTTGAGGTTGCGGACGCACAAGCTTAGTCATGCACGAAGCGCACTCGATTAGGCCGCAAGTGTGAACACACGCCACCCGAACGGGCACTGTCATCCTCACCCGAACGACTCATAAGGTGGTCCATCCTTTCCACGTCGCGAGGAGCGATGATGTCCGTCCCGGTGGCACCCGGTCGGCTGCCATTTCTCGGGCACACGTTGCCAATGCTCAGGAAAAGATTCGCCTTCACCGGGAATTTGCGTGGTCGCGGTGATCTGGTGGAAGTCCACCTGGGTCCGATGCGCACCTATTTCGTCACCAGCCCGCGGTTGACGCACCAGGTGCTGGTCACCGATGCGCCGAAGTTCCACAAGGGCCGGATGTACGACAAGTTCCGCCCGTTCGTGGGCAACGGGCTCGCGGTGTCCAGCGGGTCGTTCCACCTGCGCCAGCGCCGGATGGTGCAGCCGGCGTTCCACCGCGACCGGATCGCGGGCTACGTCACCGTCATGGCCCGCGCGGCGCGCGAGGTCGTCGACGGCTGGCGGCCGGGCGAGGTGCGGCAGCTGGAGGCCGACATGCAGGGCCTCGCCGTCACGATCGTCGGTGAGGCGCTGTTCTCCACCGAGATCGGTCAGCGGGCGATCGACGAGGCCCGGCGGTCCGTCTTCGTGATCATCCGCAACGGCATCCTGCGCGCGTTGTCACCGGGGTTCGTGGAGAAGCTGCCCATCCCGGCGAACCGCGAGTTCGACGAGGCGGTCGACCGGATGCGGGCGATCGTGCAGGAGGTCATCGCGGCCCGCCGCGACGACCCCGCCGACCACGGCGACCTGCTGTCGACCATGCTGGCCGCCAGGGACGCCGAGACCGGCGAGCCGATGACCGACGAGCAGGTCTTCGACGAGGTCATCACGCTGCTGACGGCCGGGATCGAGACCACCGCGCTCGCGCTGGCGTGGATCTTCCACGAGATCGCCGCGAACCCCGACGTGCAGCGGCGGGTCGTGGCCGAGGTCGACGAGGTGCTCGCCGGGCGCGCGGTCACGGTCGACGACGTGCCGAGGCTGACCTACGTCGGCCAGGTGGCGAGCGAGGTGCTGCGGAAGTACCCGCTGTGGCTCGTCATGCGCCGCACCGCCGAGGAGGTCGACCTCGGCGGCGTCCGCCTGCCACCGGGCACCGAGGTGATCCTCAGCCCGCACACCCTGCACCACGACCCCGCGCAGTTCCCCGACCCCGAGCGCTTCGACCCGGACCGCTGGACGCCCGACCGCGTCCGGCAGCTGCCGAAGGGCGCGTTCGTCCCGTTCGGCGGCGGCATCCACCAGTGCATCGGCAACCACTTCGCGCTGACCGAGATCGCCGTCGTCGTTGCGGCGGTCTGCTCGCGCTACCGGCTGGTCCCGGACCGGCCCGTGCGCACCACGTTCACCAATGCGGCCTACCCCAACGACCTGATGATGAAGGTCGTCCCCCGCTAGTTGGAGGTTTCTTCCCCCATGCGTTTCCGTCGGCTCTGTGCCGCCGTGCTGCTCGCCGCGCTCTTACCGGTGCCCGCGCAGGCGAACGCCGCCCAGACCACCTGTGAGGACGTGTACACGCCCGTCCAGTTCGGACTGGTCAAGCAGACGATGTACGGCCGCCTCTGCGTCCCCCGCGGGGCCAGGGCGGTCCAGGTGCTCGTCCCCGGTGGCACCTACACCAGCGGCTACTGGGACATCCCGGTCGGTCCCGAGGCCCGGTCGGTCGTGCGCGCCATGAACAGCGCCGGCATCGCCACCATGGCGGTGGACCGGATCGGCACCGGCAAGAGCACCAAGCCGCTCAGCATCCTGGTCGACGTCCCCAACCAGGCCGAAGCGGTGCACCAGATCGTCGAGCGCCTGCGGCAGCGGTTCGCGAAGGTGCTGATCGGCGGGCACTCCATCGGTTCCGCGATCGCGATGGCCGAGGCCGGCCGGTACCGCGACGTCGACGGCGTGCTGGTCACCGGCATGACCCACCAGTGGGACTACGTCCGGGCCGTGCCCGCGCTGACGAACCTGATCCCCGCCGTGCTCGACGCGAAGCTGAGCCTGCGCGGTCTCGACCTCGGCTACCTGACCACGGCACCCGGCACCCGTTACACCATGTTCCACGCACCGGGCCCGAAGGTCACCGACGTGGTGAACCTCGACGAGTCCACCAAGGACGTCGTGTCGGCCGGTGAGTTCGTCACGACCGCGCTGATGTCGAACATCGTGCTCCCCGCGAGCGGTGCCATCGACGTGCCGGTGATGACCGTGCAGACCTCGGCCGACTACTTCTGCGGCACCCCGCCGCTCGGCGCCGACTGCTCGTCGTCCGCGGCACTGGCCCGCTCCGAGCGGCCGTTCTACCCGCGCGCACCGCGGCTGGACGCCTTCGTGGTCAACGGGTACGGCCACTGCTTCAACTTCTCGGTGACGGCCGCTGACGCCTACCACACGGCCGTCGTCACCTGGCAGCGCAGCGTCTGACGGCATCTGCAAGGGGGCTAGAGCTTCTGCAGGAACTCGCCTGCGTCGCGTGGAACGCCGAAGTGGGTGCCGATCGCGAGGTCGGCGCCCGCTCGCGCCCACCACTCGGCCTGGGCGGCGGTCTCGACGCCGTCCACGCAGATGTTCACGCCCAGCTCGTGCACGGCGGGGGTGAGCGCGGCGCACCGCTCGTCCTGCTTGCGCACCAGGTCCCCCGGCACCAGCACGGACGCGATCGGCAGCTCCGAGAGCCAGTTCAGGTCGCGCGGGCCGAGAGCGAAGTCCTCCAGCGCGATCCGCACTCCCCTGGCCGCCAGCGTGCCCAGGTTCTCCGCCGCGCAGGCCACGCCCAGCACGCCGACCGGCATGCTCAGCGTCAGCCGCTCGTGCGGCAGGCCGGTCTCCTCGATCACCCGCGCCACGCGGGACACGAGGTCGCCGTCGGTCGACTGGTGGCGGGTGAGCCGGACGCCGAACTGCGCGTCGAGCTCACCGCGGTGCCGCCACCACTGGGCCTGACCGGCGACGATCCGGATCAGCCACTCGCCCATCGGCAGGATCATGCCCGTGGCGTCGGCGAGCTCGGCGCAGCGGTCGGTGAGGTCCCAGTGCAGCACGGCCTCCACGCCCGCCAGCTCACCGGTCGCGAGCGCGCGCACCGGCCGGTAGCAGACGCCGATGTCACCCTGTTCCCACGCGCCCGGCATCACGACGGCCAGCGCGTGGTCACGGCGCCGTTCGGTGTCCTGGTTGCTGTGGAACAACTCCCACTGGCCGCGCTGGTCCTTCTTGGCCTGCCGCAACGCGAGGTCGGCCATGCGCAGCAGCTCGACCGGGTCGACGTCCGGCGAGGGCCGGTGCACGACGCCCGCGCTCACCGACACCGCGAGCCCGTGCTCGTCGACGAACACCGGTTCGGCCAGGTCGGCGTTGATCGTGGTCATCATCGTCGCGATGTCCGGTGTGGCGGCGGAGTTCTCGACGACGATGCCGAACTCGTCACCGTCGAACCGGGCGACCATCGCCTGTTCGCGCGACAGCAACGCGCGCAGCCTGCGGGCCACGTGCTGCAGCAGCCGCTCGCCGACCCGGCCGCCGAGGCTGTTGCACACCAGGCCGAACGCGTCGAGGTCGAGGTGGAACACCGTCACGCCGAGCACGGGGTCGGCCCTGCGCAGCACGGTCTCCAGGTGGGTGGTGAAGAACTGCCGGTTCGGCAGGCCGGTCAGCACGTCGTGCAACGACTGCCTGCGCAGTTCTCCTTGCAGCAGCGCGAGTTCCGTGGCGTCGTCGGCGACCACCAGCACGTGGCTGGGCTTGTTGTCGCCGTCGCGCAGCAGTGACGCCGTCAGCGTCACCTTGGCCACGTCGTCCTCGCCGCGCAACAGGTGCAGCGGTTCCCGTTCGAACTCACGGCGTTCGGCCAGCACGCGTTCGACCATCTCGCGGAACACGACGACCGACCCCGGCGCGACCAGGTCCATGAGCCGCGTGCCCGGATCGGGCTTGTGGCCCAGGACGTCGCCGACGGCGTCGTTGACCCACACCACCTTGCCGTCGAGGCCGACGACGAAGATGCCGCTGGTCGACGACGTCGCGATGCCGGCGAACCTGGCCTCGCTGCGCCGCTGGTCCCGCTGCGCGTCACGGGCGGCCTTGAGCAGCGCGAGCTGCATGCTCTCCTGCTGGTCCAGGATGGAACGTGCCCGCGCCGCGCTGAAGGCGCACATCAGCGCGCCCATGCCGCCGACGACGCGCACGACGTGCTGCTTGCTCCCGCTGAACTCGTCCAGGCCCAGCAGGCCCTTGCCGAGCACGTCGACGGTGCGGCGCAGCCCGGGCTCGTTGACGTAGCCGACGCCGGCGAGCCGCTCGCCCACCTGCTCGAACGGAGCGGGGTCGAACGGCTCGCTGTGCAACGCCGTGCACAGCACGTCGAGCTGGTCGCCCAGTTCGGCGTCCAGCTCGTCCCGGCTCAACGCGACCATCACGACGCTGCTGAGCAGGTAGCTCCACTTGCGCGCCAAGGCTTCCCGCGCGCGGGCGGTGGCGGTGCCCGCGGGTGGAGCGGCATCGGGTCTACGGCTCGGTTTCGTCATTCCCGTTGCCCTGTATGGGTTGAAGAGTGCCCGGCAGTTTACCCACCACGAGTCGGCGTCCGTTGCGCCAACAGTGTGAAAGCGCCACTCCTTGGAGTGGTTTTAACCCTTACGACCTACTTCAGCGTACCGGAACACGTTCACGGGCGCCTCCGCGGCGACGTCGCCGGGACCGACCGGTCACCGCGCGGCCGTCGCCTCCTGGGCGGTGCGGATCTGACCCTAGACTCGGCGCATGGACGAAGAGATCCACGAGCGGATCCGCGACACCATCAAGGCGATCCCCCGCGGCCGCGTCGCCACCTACGGCGACATCGCCGATCTCGCCAAGGCACCGTCGCCCCGGCTGGTCGGCCGCATCCTGAACGAGGACGGCCACGACCTGCCATGGCAACGCGTCCTGAAGGCGGACGGCACCTGCGCCCCGCACCTGCGCGACACCCAGCTGCAGATGCTGCACGAGGAAGGGGTGCCGAACCTCGACGGGAAGGTCAACCTGCGGGAGTACCGGTGGGAGGACGCGCGCGAAGAGGAGCTCCCCGGGCTCTGGTAGGCGGTGCGCAGGTCGGCGACCGGCCTCGCGCTCACGCCGACCTGCGCACCCCCGCAACGCCCTCCCGGTACTTCCGCACCAACGCCTCGACCACCAGCGGATGCGCCCCGACCGGTTCCGCCACCACGTCCGCCCCGCACGCGGCCAGGCCGCCCTGGAAGACACCGGGCGCCAGCAACCACGACGCCACCACGACCCGCCGCCCGCCGTGGCGGACCGAGGCCACCACGTCCGCGATCCGGGGCGTGGCCGTGGCGACGTACCCGACGGCCTCCGCCCCCACCAGCACCGCGGCCCGCCGCACGTCCGCCAGGGCCCGCGCGTCCGACGAACCGGCCGCGCCGAGCACCACCAGGTCGCCGCGCCGGACCCCGGCCTCGCGCAACCGGTCCACCACCGCCGGCACCGCGGCCACGCCCAGCGGCTCGGTCACCACGACCCCGGGGCGTGACCCGATCTGCTCCGGGATGTCCACCCGCACGTGGTACCCGGCCGCCAGGAACACCGGCACGACGACGCACGGACCGTCCACAACGGACCGGACGTCCGGCTGGAGCACGTCGGCGTACGCGACCGCGACGGGTGCGTCCACCGCGGCGCGCACCAGGGCCGCGATCTCCTCGCACACCGCGACCCCGCGCGGGTTCCGCGTGCCGTGGAAGGCCAGGACGAGCTTCATGCGGGCTCCATCGCGAGTCGGTATCCGCGCTTGACCACGGTGCACACCATCTGCGGCGCCCCCAGTGCCGTCCGAAGCCGTCCGATCGCCGTCTCCACGGCGTGTTCCTCGCCGCCGGAGGGCAGGGCGGCCAGCAGCTCCTGCCGGGACACCACCCGTCCGCGGGCGGCGACGAGGGTGCGCAGCACCGCCATCGGCGCCGGTGCGACGGGGCGCAGCTCGCCGTCGATCACCACGGCCTGGGCGCGCATCTCCATGTCCAGCGAGGCGATCCGCAGCCGGGTCGCCCGCGCGGGTAGCTCGACGGCCAGTTCGCGCACCATCGAGCCGATGCGCGAGCGGGCCGGCTGCACCACCGGGATTCCTGCGGCCACCAGGGGACCTGCGGTGATCGCGCCGACGCCGACCACCAGCACGGTGCGGCGCAGGGCCTCCACCAGGTCGGCGCGGCGGTCTCCGGCCGTGCGCAGCACCGACGAGGCGGCCGGGGCGCTGGTGAACGTCAGCGCGTCCACCTGGCCGTCGAGCACCGCGTCGATCAGCCGCTCCAGCGGGCCGGGGTCGGCGGGCGGTTCCCAGCGGTAGACCGGGATCTCGACGACGTCGGCGCCCGCGGCCTGGAGGGTGCCGACGAAGTCCGGCAGCGGTTCGCCGTGCAGCTGCACGGCCACGCGTTTGCCGGAGACGCCCATCCGCAGCAGGTACTGCAGCAGCTCGGCGTTCGACTCGGACGACGGCGACCACGTCTCGGTCAGGCCGGCGGCCCGCACCGCGCCCTTCGCCTTCGGGCCGCGCGGCAGCACCACGGCCGACGACAGGGCGCGGTGCAGGCGCGCGCCCAGGCCCCAGCCCTCCGCGGCCTCGAACCAGCCGCGGAAACCGATCGCGGTGGTCGCCACGACCACGTCGACCGGCGCCGACAGCAGGGCGGACGTCGCGGCCAGCAACGAGGTGTCGTCCGGCAACGGCACGATGCGGATGGCCGGGCCGTGCAGGACCGCGGCGCCCTTGCGTTCGAGCAGCGCGATGAGCTCGTCGGCACGGCGGGCGGCGGTGACGCCGATGGTGAACCCGGCCAGCGGACCGGTCACGTCAGCTCCACCACACCGTCACGCACACGCACCCCGTGCACGGCGACCGACACCTCGGGCGAGTCGAGGCACTTGCCCGTGGCCAGCTCGAAGGCCTGCTTGTAGACCGGGGACACGACCACGGGCACGCCGCCGCGGTCACCGAGGATGCCGCGGGAGAGCACCGCGGCGCCGCTGAACGGGTCGACGTTGTCCAGCGCGTGCAGGGTGCCCTCCGCGGTCAGGAACACGGCCACCTGCGAGCCGTCGGGGAGCAGGGCCGCGACGCCCTGTTCCGGGCGCAGCAGGGCGAAGTCACAGACCTTCGTCATCGCACGACCTCCGGGATGCCGAGCTGGACGGGAACGCGCTGACCGCGTTCGGCGCGGAACGAGATCGACGGGTCGGGGGTGCCGGGGGCGTTGACGAACGACGTGAAGCGCGCCAGCTTCTCCGGGTCCTCCAGCACGCCCTTCCACTCGTCGGCGTACGAACCGACGTGGGCGTCCATCGCGGCCTCCAGGTCGGCGCAGATGCCGAGCTCGTCGTCCACGACCACCTCGCGCAGGTGGTCGAGGCCGCCGTCGAGGCCCTCCAGCCACGCCGAAGTGCGCTGCAACCGGTCCGCGGTGCGGATGTAGAACATCAGGAACCGGTCGATGGTGCGGATGAGCGTCTCCGTGTCCACATCGGACACCAGCAGGTCGGCGTGGCGGGGTGTGAAGCCGCCGTTGCCGCCGACGTAGAGGTTCCAGCCGTTCTCGGTCGCGATGATGCCGAAGTCCTTGCTGCGGGCCTCCGCGCACTCGCGCGCACACCCCGACACCGCGGACTTGAGCTTGTGCGGCGACCGCAGGCCGCGGTAGCGCAGCTCCAGGTCGATCGCGAGCCCGACGGAGTCCTGCACGCCGTAGCGGCACCAGGTCGTGCCGACGCAGGACTTCACCGTGCGCAGCGCCTTGCCGTACGCGTGCCCGGACTCGAAGCCGGCGTCGACCAGGCGGCGCCAGATCTGCGGCAGCTGGTCGACCGTCGCGCCGAACAGGTCGATCCGCTGCCCGCCGGTGATCTTCGTGTAGAGCCCGAAGTCGCGGGCGACCTCGCCGATCACGATGAGCTTCTCCGGCGTGATCTCGCCGCCGGGGATGCGCGGCACGACCGAGTAGGTGCCGTTGCGCTGCATGTTCGCGAGGAACCGGTCGTTGGTGTCCTGCAACGAAACCTGTGCCTCGCCGAGGATGTGCCCGTTGTTCAGCGACGCCAGGATCGAGGCCACGGCGGGCTTGCAGATGTCGCATCCGCGCCCGCTGCCGTGCTTCTCGACCAGCGCGGTGAACGTCGTGATCCGGGTCGCGCGGACGATTTCGAACAGCTCCGCGCGCGAGTGGGTGAAGTGCTCGCACAGCGCCTTGGACTGCTCGACGCCGCAGTCGGTCAGCAGCTTCTTCAGCATCGGCACGCACGAACCGCAGCCCGTGCCCGCCTTGGTGCACGCCTTCAGCTCGGCGACGTCGCACGCCACACCGGACCCGATGGCGTCGGTGATCGTCTGCTTGGTGACGGCGTGGCACGAGCAGACCTGGGCGTCCGCCGGCATGTCCACGTCGACGGCCGCACCCGGCTGCAACAGGGCCGCGGGGACCTCCTTGCCCACCAGCGGGCGCAGCGACGGGTAGGCCGACGCGTCACCGACCAGCACGCCGCCGAGCAGGGTCTTCGCGTCGTCGGACACCACGAGCTTGCTGTACGTGCCCGCGACGGCGTTGTTCACGACGACTTCCAGCGCACCCTCGGTCGTGGCGTGCGCGTCACCGAACGACGCCACGTCCACGCCGAGCAGCTTCAGCTTCGTCGACACGTCCGCACCGGGGAACACCTTCGTGCCACCGGAGAGCTGGTCCGCGACCACCTCGGCCATCGCGTAACCGGGCGCCACCAGCCCGTACGTGACGCCCTCGACCGCCGCGCACTCGCCGATCGCGAACACGTGCGGGTCGGCGGTGCGGCAGGAACCGTCGACCAGGTACCCGCCGCGCGGTCCCAGCTCCAGCCCGAGGTCCAGGTCGGTGCGGGGCCGGATGCCGGCGCTGAACACCACGACGTCGAGGTCGAGCTCCAGACCGCTGGCCAGCTTGGCGATCAACCGCGACCCGTCGCGTTCGATCGAGGAGGCGGAGGTGCCGGTGTGCACGGTCAGGTCGAGCTTCTCGACCAGCCGCTTCAGCAGTCCGGCGCCGCCGTCGTCGACCTGGATCGGCATCAGCCGGGGTGCGAGCTCCACGACGTGCGGCGAGACCCCCATGCCGCGCAGCGCGTTGGCCGCCTCCAGGCCGAGGAGGCCACCGCCGAGCACCATGCCGGAGTGCCGGCCCGGCCGGTCGGCGGCCTGGACCGTCGCCCGGATCTCGTCCAGGTCGTCGATGGTCCGGTAGACGTGGCAGCCGGGCAGGTCCCGGCCGGGGACGGGCGGCACGAACGGCACGGAGCCGGTGGCCAGCACCAGCGCGTCGTAGCCGACCTCGACACCGGAGGCGCCCACGACGACCCGGCGTTCCCGGTCGACGGAGACCGCTTTCTCGCCGAGGCGGAGCTCGCACCCGCTCAGCGCGGGCAGCTCCAGGCCGGCGGAGCTCCACGTGTCCACATAGGACGACAGGGCGACCCGGTCGTAGGCGGGGCGGGACTCCTCGCCGAACACGACGATCCGCCACCCGGAGTCGTGCAGGAGTTCGGTGAGCCGGTGGCCGACCATGCCGTGGCCGATCACGACCAGGGTTCGAGTCATCGGAGTCCCTCCTTCCACCCGGAATCGTCACCGGGCGGTGTGTCGTGCCGAGGTCAGCTGTGTGTCCGAGCTGTTACACGCCCGCGTAGGCCAGGGACGGCCGCGCCGCGAAGACGGTGCGCCGCAGGTAGAACCACCACGTGGTGCCCAGGCAGAGCGCGTAGAACACGAGGATCGCGGTCAGCGCGGGCGTGAGCGTCTTCGAGCCCTCCAGCGAGAACTTGAAGACCAGGTTCACCAGCACGCCACCGGCCGCGCCGACCGCGCCCGCGATGCCGACCACGGCGGCGGCCTGGCGCTTGGCGGACTTGTCGTCGTCCGACTGCGTGCGGAAGATCGCCGGGATCATCCGGTACGTCGAGCCGTTGCCGACGCCGGCCAGCACGAACAGCGCGATGAACGAGCCGAAGAACAGCGCGAAGTTCTTCGTGTCGACGCTGATGATCACGCCGATCGTGCCGACGCCGAGCCCCACGAACGTGCCCAGCGTCACCTTCGCGCCACCGACCCGGTCGGCGAGCCACCCGCCGGCGGGCCGGGCGACCGAGCCGATCAGCGCGCCGAGGAACGCGAGCGCCACCCAGCCCCTGTGGTCCACGAAGCTGAGCTTGATCAGCGACGGGAACGCGAACGAGTAGCCGATGAACGACCCGAACGTCCCGATGTACAGGAACGACATCACCCAGGTGTGCTTGTTGGACAGCGCCAGCTTGTACGACTGGCCGTCCGGCTTGGCCTGGGTGAGGCTGTCCATGAAGAACCAGGCGCACAGCGTGGCGACCACGATGAACGGCATCCAGATCAGCGCCGCGTAGGCCAGGTGGATGCCGGTGCCGAGCGTGATGACGACCGGCACGATGAGCTGCGTGATCGCGACGCCGAGGTTGCCGCCGGCGGCGTTCATGCCGAGCGCGAGGCCCTTCTTGCCCTCCGGGTAGAAGAACGAGATGTTCGCCATCGACGACGAGAAGTTGCCGCCGCCCAGGCCCATGGCGGCCGAGGTGAGCAGGAAGAACCAGTACGGCGTGCCGGGCGTGGACACCGCGTGGGCGAGCATCGTGCAGGGGATCAGCAGCAGCCCCGCGCTGATCGTCGTCCACACCCTCCCGCCGAACCGCGGCACCGCGAACGTGTAGGGCACCCGCAGCACCGCGCCCACCAGGTTCGGCACGATCAGCAGCCAGAACTGCTGGCCGACGCTGAAGTCGAACCCGACCGGGCCGAGGCTCACCACCACGATGCTCATCAGCACCCAGACGCTGAACCCGAGGTTCTCCGCGAAGATGGAGAGCGCGAGGTTCTTGCGTGCGATCCGCTTGCCGGTGGACTCCCAGAACTCGGGCTTCTCCGGCTCCCAGTGGTCGATCCAGCTCATGTACGTCCTCCGCGGGGTCGGCGATTGCCGAGAAACCTAGGAACCGCGCGTTACCAGGGGGTTCTGGTCGATGACGGCGGCGGCAACTCCGCCGCACATCACGCGGTGGCCGGTTGTGAGGCCCCGAGCCAGTCGAGCAGCCCGCACACGGCGTCCTTGCAGCCACCGCAGCCCGTGGTCGCCCGCGTGGCCTCCGCGAGCTGCGGCAACGACTCCGCGCCCGCACGCCACGCCGACACGATCTGTCCTTTGGAGACGGTGTTGCAGCGGCAGATCACCGCGCTGGACGGCAGGTCCGCCGGTGACGCGGCCTCCGCGGGCAGCGCCCGGCCCAGCAGCAGCGCCAGCCGGTCGGTCGGCGCGGGGATGCCGCGGTCGTAGAGCTGGGTGATCGTGGCGGCCGCGTCCGGTGCGCCCAGCACGATCGCGCCGGTGACCCGGTCGTCGCGCAGCACCAGCTTGGCGTAGCGGCCGCGGGAGGGTTCCTGGAAGCACAGGACCTCCGAGTCGGGGCAGTCCACGTCGGTGTGCACGTCGCCCAGTGCCGCGAGGTCGACGTCGCGGGCCTTCAACCGGGTCACGACGGACGTGCCGCTGTAGCGCGCGGCCGGGTTCGCGCCGGTCAGCCGGTCGGCGAGCACGGCGGCCTGGTCCCACGCGGGCTGCACGAGACCGGAGACGGTGCCGGGGTGCTGGGCGCAGTCGCCGATCGCGTGGACGCGCGGGTCGCTGGTGCGCAGCGCGTCGTCCACGACGATGCCGCGGTCCACGTCCAGTCCCGCCCGCACCGCCAGCCCGGTCTCCGCCCGCACACCGGCGGAGACGACCACCAGCTCGGCGGGCACGTGCGTGCCGTCGTCGAGGACCAGACCGTCACCGGGCAGGTACTTGGCGGCCCGCGCGTTCAGCCGGAACTCGATGCCGAGCTTGCCGAGCGTCCGCGCGAGGACACCGCCGGCGCCGGGGTCGAGCTGGCGTTCCATCAGGTGGCCGACCGGGTGCACGACCGTGACCAGGCAGCCGCGCCCGGCCAGGCCGCGTGCCGCCTCGATGCCCAGCAGGCCACCGCCCAGGACCGCGACCGGCATGCCCTTCTGCGCCTTGGCCTCGATCCGCGCGCAGTCGTCCAACGTCCGGAAGGCAACCACCCCGTCGGCGAGCTTCCCGTCCTCGACGAGCCCTTCGGCCGGCGGCACCCACGGCACACTCCCCGTCGCCAACACCAACGCGTCGTACGCAACGGTCACGCGGGGGCCCCGCGTTCCCCCCAGGGGAACGCGGGACTCCCGCGTGACATCCAGGGGAACGTGCACGCGGGGCCCTTCCGTGCTCTCTGAGGGTACGAAAGCGCCCCGCGTGCACCTGACGTCCACCGTTCGGGTGACGCGGTCGAGGGAGACGACCTCGTGGGAGAGGCGCAGGTCGATGTTGTGGGTGGCGGCCCAGGATTCGTCGTGGAGGCGGGTCGCTGAGGGAATCATGGTCCCGGCGACCACGGTTGAGAGCAGCACGCGGTTGTACGCCGCGTGCGGCTCGGCTCCGATGACGGTGATGGAGATGTCCTGGTCACGGCGGCGGAGCTCGTCCGCCAGCCGTGCGCCCGCCATGCCGTACCCGACGATCACGACTCGTCGCATGCCCGCTCCAATCGCACCGCGCAGACCTTGAACTCGGGCATCCGGCTCGTGGGGTCGAGCGCGGGGTTGGTGAGCAGGTTCGCCCGCCCGTCACCGGGGAAGTGGAACGGCAGGAACACCGCGTCGACGCGCATGCTCGGCACGCAGCGCACGGTGGCCGTGACACGACCTCTTCTGGACACGACGTGCGCGGGCTCGCCGGGAACGAGTCCCGCCCGCGCGGCCGTGTCGGGGTGCACCTCGACGTACGTCCCGGGAACGGCCGCGGCCAGCTCCCCGATCCGCCGCGTCTGCGCACCTGACTGGTAGTGCTGCAAGACCCGCCCGGTGGTGGCCTGCAACGGGAACTCGGCGTCCGGCGGTTCCGCCGGGCCGGTGTGGTCGACCGGGACGAACCGCGCCAGACCGTCGGCGTGGGCGAACCGGTCCAGGAACAACCTGGGGGTGCCGGGGTGGTCGGTCGAGGGCACCGGCCAGTGCAGCTGCTCGGCGTCGAGCCGCTCGTAGGTGATGCCGGAGTAGTCGGACAGGCCGCCCTGCGAGGCCTTCCGCAGCTCCTCGAACGCCTCGCGCGGCGACGTGGGGAACCCCGTCGGCACGCCGAGGCGCGCGGCCAGGCCGTTGATCAGCTCCAGGTCGCTGCGGACACCCGGCGGCGGGTCGAGCGCCTTGCGGCGGCGGATGACCCGGCCTTCGAGGTTGGTCATCGTGCCGTCCTCCTCGGCCCACTGCGTGACCGGGAACACGACGTCCGCCATCGCGGCGGTCTCCGACAGGACGAAGTCGGCGACCACCAGCAGGTCCAGCGCCTTCATCCGCTCGGTGACATGGGCCGCGCGCGGCGCCGAGACGACCGGGTTGCTGCCGAACACGAGCATCGCCTTCAGGTCGTCGGCGGTGAGCAGCTCGTAGGCGCTGCGGCCGGGGCCCGGCAGCTCGTCGACGCCCCAGACGGCCATGACGTGCGCGCGGGCCGCCGGGTCGTCGATCTTGCGGTAACCGGGCAGCTGGTCGGCCTTCTGACCGTGCTCGCGGCCGCCCTGGCCGTTGCCCTGCCCGGTCAGGCAGCCGTAGCCGGAACCGCTCCTGCCCGGCAGGCCCAGCGCGAGCGCCAGGTTGATCCACGCGGAGACGGTGTCGGTGCCCGACGCGTGCTGCTCGGTGCCCCGCCCGGTGAGGACGTACGAGCTCCCGGCCAGCATCTGCACGGCCGCGCGCTGGTCGGCGGCGGACACGCCCGTGACGCGTTCGGTCTGCTCCGGCCACCACTGCGCGGCGATCCGCCAGGCGTCGTCGAACCCGGTGGTGCGCTCGGCGATGTACTCCTTGTCGACCAAGCCCTCGATCACCGCGGTGTGCAGCAGTCCCAGTGCCAGCGCCAGGTCCGTGCCCGGTGCGGGCTGCAGGTGCAGCGTGGCGCGTTCCGCGGTGGCCGTGCGGCGCGGGTCGATGACGATCAGCCGGGCGCCTTCGAGGTGCCGCAGGAACGGCGGCATGGTCTCGGCCGGGTTGGAGCCCGCGAGCAGCACCGTGTCGGCGGTCCGCAGGTCGGTGAGCGGGAACGGCATGCCCCGGTCCAGCCCGAACGCACGGTTGCCCGCCGCCGCGGCCGACGACATGCAGAACCGGCCGTTGTAGTCGATCTGCGAGGTCTTCAGCGCGACCCTGGCGAACTTGCCCAGCAGGTACGCCTTCTCGTTGGTCAGCCCGCCGCCACCGAACACGGCGACCTCGTCGGGTTCGCAAGTCCTGATCCTGTTGACCACGTAGTCCATCGCCTCGTCCCACGAGGCGGGTTCGCCGTGGACCAACGGCGTGGTGAGGCGGCCTGGATGGCGCAGCAGCTCCCCCGCCGTCCAGCCCTTCTGGCACAGCCCACCGGGGCCGGGGGCCACCTGGCCGTCGATGACGCTCATGGCGCACTGGAGCGCGCAGTACGGGCAATGGGTCACGCCGCTGACGCTAAGAAGCGCGCGTTAACCCGAAGCTCCGCAATGTTTCAGGCCGGGAAAATGGCCCGCTCAGAGCAGCTCGGTCACGTGGTGAGCAGCTCGTTCCAAGCCCGCAAACGACCGCGGCGTTGACAACGGGTGCAACGCGTGCACGGCCAGCCGGTACAGCACCGCCCGCACCAGCGCCTGCTCCCACTCGGCCTGGTGGCTCCACCGGTGGAACAGGCCGGCGTCCGCGCCACCCCACGCGACGGCGTCCACCGCGACCACGGCCGCCGCCCACTCGGCCGGCCGCCAGTACGCGGCGAAGTCGATGACCGCGGGCGGCGCGGTGCCGGCGAACAGCACGTTGCCGAACAGGTCGCCGTGCACGACCTGCGGCTTGAGGTTGATCGGCTTCTGCACCTCGGCGAGCAGCTCGAACAGCCGGCCGCCGAGGTCGGCGTCGAGCGGCACGTCCTCCTCGCCCCACGCCAGGCGGTCGGCGACGGCGAACACGTCGGTGCGCGCGTCGAGGAACCGGGGTCTGGGCAGGTCCGCCGTGGCCTGGTGCAGGCGCTGGGCGACGGCGATCACCTCGTCGTGGCGTGCCTCGGCGCGGCCGGCGAGGAACTTCGTGGCCGACCAGCCGCCGACGACGTAGCGGCCGTCGGTGGACCGCAGCGGGCGGCCGATCCTGAGGTTCGGCACGTCGAGGTTGTCGAGGGTCTTGGCGATCCAGGTGGCCTCGGCGGGCCTGGGCGCCGGGCGGATCGTGGCGTCGCCACACCGCCACGCGGGGCCGCCGTCGATGAGCTCTGGTTCGGCGTCACGTGCCCCGAACGCCGCACGCACGTGCGCTGGGGGCGGTTCGGGACTGCGGGTCACGGCTGGGCACGCTACCTGGCTGGACCGTCCGGGTGGTGGACCACGACACGACCGATTTTCACGTCACCACGTTCGGGTCCCCTGCTCCGGCGTCTGCAAGTACCACCGACAGGGTGGTTGGCAGTACTTGCAGACGCCGTCGAGCGAGGAGGGATCAGTACGTCGGCAGGCTCGGGTCGACCTCGCGGGCCCACGCCAGCACACCGCCGCCGACGTGCACGGCGTCGGAGAAACCCGCCTTGTGCAGCGCCGCGAGCGCCTCCGCGGACCGGGCGCCGGACTTGCAGTGCAGCACCAGCGGCTTGTCCTGCGGCAGCTCCGAGAACGCCTCACCCGAAAGGATCTTGTCCTTCGGGATGAGCACCGAGCCCGGGATCTTCACGATCTCGTACTCGTGCGGCTCGCGGACGTCCACCAGCAGGAAGTCCTCGCCGGACTCCTGCTTGTGCTTGAGCTCGAGCGGCGTGATCGTGTTGCCCGCGGCGGCCTGCTGCGCGTCCGTGGACACGACACCGCAGAACGCCTCGTAGTCGATCAGCTCGGTGATCTTCGGCGACTCCGGGTCCTTGCGGATCTTGATGGTCCGGTAGGACATCTCCAGCGCGTCGTAGACCATCAGGCGGCCCAGCAGCGGGTCACCGATGCCCGTGAGCAGCTTGATCGCCTCGGTGACCATGATCGAGCCGATCGACGCGCACAGCACGCCCAGCACGCCGCCCTCGGCGCACGAGGGGACCATGCCGGGAGGCGGCGGCTCCGGGTAGAGGTCGCGGTAGTTGAGGCCCTGACCGTTCGGCGCGTCCTCCCAGAAGACGCTGACCTGGCCCTCGAACCGGAAGATCGAGCCCCACACGTACGGCTTGCCCAGCAGCACCGCGGCGTCGTTCACCAGGTACCGCGTGGCGAAGTTGTCCGTGCCGTCGAGGATCAGGTCGTAGTCGCGGAAGATCTCCAGCGCGTTCTCGGAGTTCAGGTGCGCCTGGTGGAGCACGACCTTGACGAACGGGTTGATCTCCGCGACCGAGTCGCGCGCGGACTCGGCCTTGGGGCGGCCGACGTCGGACTGGCCGTGGATGACCTGGCGCTGCAGGTTCGACTCGTCCACGACGTCGAAGTCGACGACGCCGAGCGTGCCGACCCCGGCCGCGGCCAGGTACAGCAGTGCCGGGCTGCCCAGGCCGCCCGCGCCGACGACGAGCACCTTCGCGTTCTTCAGCCGCTTCTGCCCGTCCACCCCGACGTCCGGGATGATCAGGTGCCGGCTGTAGCGCGCGACTTCTTCCTTGGTCAGCTCCGCGGCTGGCTCAACGAGCGGCGGAAGCGCCATGCTGGTCCTCCTCGACGAATGTCTCCGTGTCCGAGACAACGTCTACCCTGCCTCGACTCTTCCCCGTTGGAAAGCCGTCTCACCCAGCGGGAAACGCGTTCGGCTTGCACACCTTGCCGTCGGCGGGCACCACGTCCAGACCGGCGTTGAGCTGGGCGACGAAGTCGTTCGAGACGCCGAACGTCTGCTGCATCATCACCGGGGCCGGCGCGTCGGTCTCCTGGCAGGCCGCGTGGCCGCTGCCCAGGGCGTGACCGACCTCGTGGTTGATCACGTAGTTGCGGTACCCGGACAGGTCGCGGCTGTAGACCATGGCGCCGCGCACCCAGCGGGCCACGTTGATGATCACGCGCTTGCTCTGGTTGTCGTAGCACGACGTCTCGAACGGGATCTCCTTGCCGCAGATCGCGTGCGTCGTCTTCGTGCTGGTCAGGATGATCGTGAAGTCGGGGTTCTGGTTCGCCTCGACCCGTTGCAGCGCGACCGTCTTCGTGCCGATCCAGCTGCGCGGGTCGGACAGGAAGCCCTCGACCGTGCGCCCGAACGCCGCCGCGTCGTCGTTGTAGTCCGCGGGCCGCACGCCGTCCTCGATGGCGATCGCGTACCGGCGGAACTTGGCCGCGTTCGCCTCGCCGACGCGCGGGCCGCTGCCCGGCACGGCCTTGAACGTGCCGACGCCGTCCTGCGAGAAGTCCGGGCCCGGCGGCAGCTCGGCGGTGGGGATGTTGAGCTGCGGCTTCTGCCCCTGCACCTCGGTCGCGGGCGGCTCGACGGGGTTGACCGGCGTCTCGGCGGCGTTGGTGCCCCCGGCGTCGCCGGTCGGCGTCTTCGGCTGGACCGTGTCGAGCACCACGAGCGCGGTGAGCACGACCAGCACCGGGATCGCGTAGATCCGCCAGCCGTAGTGGGAGACGAGCCGCTTCACGCCACCGGGCCTGCGGGGTCGCTGCAGCCGCCCGGTGCCCTCCGGCTCCCAGGCGGCGGCGAGCGGTTCCGCGCTGGTCCGCCGCGCGCCACGGCGGTAGCGGTCTGCGGGCGGAGCACTTCGTCCTCGCTCGGGGGCGCGATTCACGTCGCCCAGGGTCCCACACCCCCTGTATGGCCGTCGTTCGTCACCATGAGTGCCGGTCGACCGCCTCCCACATGCCCAGCACCGCCCTCGCGACGGTGGCGGGCCGTTCCATCTGGGCGACGTGCCCGGTGTTGGGCAGCACGAGCAGTCGTCCCTTGGGCAGCAGCTGCGCAGTGCGGGGTCCCTTGCGGACGCTGACCAGCCGGTCGTGCTCGCCCCACAGCACCAGCGTCGGCGCCTGGACCTGCGGCAACAACCGCCACAGCGACTTCGCGCCCGGCGTGAGCCAGTGCGTCATCAACCCGACGGTGCTGCGGTTGAGCGCCCGGCCAGCCCACCGCTGCCGCGCGCGTTCCTCGTTCTCCGCGATCGACTCCTCGATCCGGTTGTCGGGCACGATGCTCGGGTCCGCGAAGCAGAGCTGGAGCATCTGCCGGGTGCGGTCGTGCGGGGTCAGCTTCGCGAGCTCGCGGCGCACCCTCGCGCCGATGACCGGCAGCACCGCGAGCGCCATCCGCGGGTCGGACATGCGGTCCAGGCGCGGCCGCAGGTCGGGCACGGCCGGCGAGACCAGCGTGAGCGTGCGGACCAGGTCCGGCCTGGTCGCGGCAACGATGACCGAGATCGCACCGCCCATGGAGTTGCCGAACAGGTGCGCGGGCTCGCCGCGGGTCTCCAGGTAGCCGATGACCGTGCGGGCGTGCGTGGCGAGGCTGAAGTCGTAGCCGGGGATCGGCTCCGACCGCCCGAAACCGGGCAGGTCGATCGAGGAGCCGCTGACGTGGTCCCGCAGCTGCGCCGCGAGGTCCGTCCAGTTGGTCGCGCTCCCACCGAGCCCGTGCACGTAGACCGCGGGCGGCCCGTTCCCCGGCGTGACCCTGACGTGCACCTCGTGGTCGTCGATCCGGCGGAACTCACCCGGCCAGGGCGGCTGGTCGGTGTCCAGCGGCGGCAGCTCGGCCGTGGACAGCGGGGCGGGGATCAGCGTGCTCATCTCCCCAGGATGCGGGAACCGGGCGGGAGATGGTTCCCTCAAGTGGGCTACCAGCGAGTAAGGTTGGCCACGCCGCGGTCGGCCGGCGCTCGACCCGACGGCAGTGATGACCAGTGCTGGAGGCACCATGACGGAGACGGCGCAGAGCGCACCCGCAGGCAGGGGCGTTCGACTGCCGCGCACCGCACGCCGCGCGCAACTGCTGGCAGCGGCGCAGGACGTGTTCGTCACCAACGGCTACCACGCCGCGGCGATGGACGAGATCGCGGAACGCGCGGGCGTGTCCAAGCCGGTGCTGTACCAGCACTTCCCGGGCAAGCTGGAGCTGTACATGGCCCTGCTCGAGTCCCACGTGGACGAGCTGGTCGGCCGTGTGCGCACCGCCATCGGCTCCACGACGGACAACAAGCTCCGCGTCCGCGCCGCCGTGGCCGCGTTCTACGACTTCGTCGACGGCGAGGGCCAGGCCTTCCGCATGGTCTTCGAGTCGGACCTGCGCTCCGAACCGGCGGTCCAGTCCGCAGTCGAACGCGCCACCACCGACTCGGTCGACGCCATCACGGACACCATCACGGCCGACGCGGGCCTCGACCCGGAGCGCGCACGGCTGCTGGCCGTCGGTCTCGTCGGGTTGTCGCAGGTCACGGCCCGGTCGTGGCTCGCGGACAACCGCCGGGTGCCGAAGGAGGACGCGGTGGCGTTGATCTCCAACCTGGCGTGGCGCGGGATCGGTGGCGGGTTCCCGCTGCAGCACTGACGTGACGCGAACGGCCCCTCACCCACGCGGGCGAGGGGCCGTTCGGTGTCACGAACTGCGGCCTCGTGGCCGTGAGCGGGCGTGACGCGGGAGCACCTTGCCGTCGGCGGCCCAGGTGGGGTGCACGAGGTCGATCTTCACTGCGGTGTGCAGGCCGGCGTCTCGGACGTACCGCGCCAGGACCCGCCCCAGAGCCTGTTCGACCTCTCCGGCGACGGCCGCGCACGAGCTGTCCCGAAGGTCCGCCCACACCTTGACGAGCAGGGCGATCTGACGCCCTGGGAGCCCGCACGCCCGCGCGAACGACCTGATCTGGTCGAGCTTCGTCGGCAGGGCGGTGCGCCCTTCTTTGACCAGCTCGTAGGCCTGGCTGCGGGGCAACTCCCGATCGGACCTCTTGGCGATCTCGGCGGGACTGACACCTGATCGCCGATGCAGCCTCCGGAGGAGCGCGTTGAACTCCGCGGGCGTCGCAGCCCGCAGTTCGCCGTCTTCGGTCGGTGCGATCGGTTCGTGCTCCACGACCTCGTGTTCGGCCACCGGCCGCCAGAGCTGGAATTCCGCCTTCAGCCGACGGCGGTTCTCCGTGGAGATGTCGAGGTCGAACATCTCCGCCGCGAACCAGACCCACGGCATCGCGCGGTGCCGAAGTGCCTTCATGACACGAACCGGAACTGTCATCCCGGCTTCTCGATATGCGCTCCGCACGGCGGCCGCGAACGACGTGGACCGTCCGTTCTGCGTGGGACCACAGGCGCTCATCGCAACGCCACCGCGCGCCGGAGGACCGCCTCGAGCACCGGCGTCCTCCGCGTAGCCGCGGTGACCAGCAGCAAAACCCCCGCCACCACCGCACCGGCGACCTCGGGCGCATGACCCGCCGAGAGCAGCAGCACAACGGTCACGTAAGCCATGGCCGTCTGGACGAGCTGAACCAGGACGGCAGAACGACACGACGTGCGAGGAGCGCACATCTCAAGAGCGGTTCTCAAGGGATTCTCCAACGGGCCGATGCATTTCGGCGCCGCATTGATTCGGTTCAGGAACTGTCGGAGGAGCACGATCCTGACACCGACACGAGACTTCGATCAAACGCATCCGCAGCGCTTCGCAGGTCTAAAAACGTCCAGAAGCCTGCGAAGCATTTCGTTCAGGGACAAAAGCGCAGGTCCCGAACACCACACTTGGAATCTGACCAAGAGCATGAAAACTGTCCAAAAGCATCCAGCATCGACGCGAACGGCCCCTCACCCACGTGGGCGAGGGGCTGTTCGACCGAGCGCGAAGCTCACATCAGCGCGGCGATGCGTCTCGCCACGTCCTCCGACCGTTCCAGCGGCAGCATGTGCCCGGTCTTCGGGTAGATCACGAACTCCGCCGACGGCAGCGCCTCGGCGATGGCCCGCGCGTGCCGCATCGGCGTCAGCAGGTCCCAGGACCCGGCCATCACCACGGTCGGCACGGACGACAGCACCGCGAGCGCTTCCCGGCGCTGGTGCCGGGTGAGCTCCTCGCGGAGGCCGACGAACGCGGTCCCGGTCGTGTTCCCCGCCATGGCCGCGGCGGCGCGCACGTCGGACCACCGGGGACGGCGCCCGAAGGTCACGCGCAGACCGGGCGCGAGCACGCGGCCGAACCCGATCTTCGGGCGTGTGACCAGCCATTTCGCGGCCAAGCGCTCGACGGCGTTCACCGCGGGGAGGTTCCCGCACGACGTGGCGATCAGCGCCACCCCCGTGACGCGCGCGAACAGTTCGGGGTGGGACTCGGCGAGCGCCATGATGGTCATGCCGCCCAGCGAGTGGCCGGCCAGCACGATCCGGCCCGTGGGGGCGTGCTCCGCCAGCACGGCGGCGAGGTCGTCGGCCAGTTCCGCCAGGGTCGGGGACGGGCCCTCGCCGGGGGAACGGCCGTGGCCGCGCACGTCGTAGCGGACGACCCGGCCCGGCAACGCCCCGGCGACGCGGTCCCACGTCGTGAGGTCCATGGTCCAGCCGTGCAGCAGGACGGCGGTCACGCCGGCGGACGAGGGCCCCGACGTGACGACGTTCAGGCGATCAAGAACGAGCGGCGCCACGAGCGCATCCCCGGCTTTCCGACGAGTCCGGCCTCCTGCAGGAACGACATGATCCGCTCACCGGACCAGCGAATGGTCTCCTGGAAGCGGGGGTTGGCGAGCGCCTGGCGGCGGGCCTCGCGCACGTCCAGGCCCACGGCCGCGTAGACGTCCGGGTTGACGATCGTGCGGGTGATCATCATCGAGACGTAGCCGATGAGCCACTTCTGGTACGGCTTCTCGAAGCCGCGCAGGCCCTCCATGCCGCGCAGCAGCTCCTCGCGGGCGAACCGGACGTGGCGGGCCTCCTCCAGCACGTGGATGCGGTTCACCATCCGCACGAGCGGCTGCACGGTCTCGTCGTTCATCGCCTCGCGCTGCAGGCGGTCGAGGATCTCCTCGGCGACCAGGATCGAGCCGTACATCGCGGGGCCGTAGCCGATCGCCGGCAGCAGCTTGCCCAGGCGGTGGGTGTGCTTGACCGGGCCGTACGGCGGGCAGCCGACGCGTTCGACCAGGCGCGCGAACATCGTGGAGTGGCGGCACTCGTCGGCCACCTCGGTCAGGGCGTACTGGGCGTGCCGGGTCGTGGGATCGGAGTTGTAGACGACCTTCACCAGCATCTGCATCAGCAGCAGCTCGAACCACAGGCCGACGG
Source organism: Lentzea sp. NPDC036955 (assembly GCF_055608005.1). NCBI lineage: Bacteria > Bacillati > Actinomycetota > Actinomycetes > Pseudonocardiales > Pseudonocardiaceae > Lentzea > Lentzea sp. NPDC036955. Next base: position 112,565 of record NZ_JBVJRC010000003.1, read on the forward strand.
ACGCGATCGAGGCCAGCTCGTGCTTCGAGAGCTCGATGCGCTGCTCGTGCGTCAGCGAGTCGTACAGGGGTGTGCCGTAGAGCGAGATGCGCTGCTCAGGGATGTAGAAGAGACCGTCGACCAGCGGTGCGGACCAGTCGATGTCCACCTCCGGGTCGTAGAACTTCTCCGCGGACGACTTCAGCAGCCTCTCCGCCGTCTTCTCCCGATCGGCGACCCTCATCGGTTGCCCTCCCCGGTAAGTGTTACTTGAGGTAACGGTTACTTCTGGTAGCGTGCGTCACATGGCACGCACTGTCAAGGGGCCGGACGCGCGACGTGAGCGGTGGAAGGGGCATCGCGAGCAGCGCAGGGCGGAGTTCGTGGAGGCCACGATCGCCGTCGTGGCCAAGAAGGGCCCCGACGTCGGCATGGAGGACGTCGCCGCGGAGGCGGGCGTCAGCAAGCCCGTGCTGTACCGGCACTTCACCGACAAGTCGGACCTCTACCTCGCGGTCGGCCAGAAGGCCACCGAGCTGCTGATGGAGCGGATGGGGCCCGCGCTCGCCGCCGACGGCCCGATCCGCGCCCGCATCGAGCGGATCGTCGACGCCTACCTGTCGGTCATCGAGGAGAACCCGAACCTCTACCGGTTCGTCGTCAAGGGCTCGTTCGTGGACCGCCCGGTGGAGAAGGACGTCGCGCAGGAGGACAAGAACCTCATCGCCGCGACGCTGGCCCGAATCCTCGGCGACTACCTGCGCGCGTTCGACATGGACTCCGGCGGTGCCGAGCCGTGGGCGCACGGCCTCGTCGGCATGGTGCAGAACGCGGGCGACTGGTGGCTCGAACGGCAGACCATGTCCCGCGCGAACCTCAGCGACTACCTCGCCACGATCATCTGGCACGCCATCGACGGCCTGCTGCGCGCGGGCGGCATCCAGATCGACCCCGAACAGCCCCTCACCCAGCTGCGATTGGTGGACTGATGAGCGAGCACGACCACGACGAAGAGGGTTACACCGGCGCGGCCACGCTCGTCTTCGGGGAGGAGGAGGTCGCGGTCGAGGTCGAGCTGCGCGGCTACTTCCAGCCGATCGACGGCCGCTACCACTGGTACGGCCGCGTGAAGAAGAACGACGAGGTCACGAACCGGGTCGAAGCGGGCGCGCGGACCGCGCTGCTGCGCACCCCCACCGGGCAGGCGGAGGGGACGCTCACCGACCAGGACCCGTGGGGCCGGTACCGGGTCGGCGGCACCTCCACGCCGCCCTACCGGGTCGAAGAGCCCGCCGGGCACTGACGCCGAACAGCGAGAAGGGCCCCGGTCGCGGTGACCGGGGCCCTTCTCGTCGACCGTGCTTCAGGCGCCGAACCCGACCTTGCGCGAGTCCTGCGGGCCGATCTCCACGTACGCGACGCGGCCAGCGGGCACGACGAACCGCGCACCCTTGGCGTCCACCAGCGACAGCACGCTGGACTTGCCGGACACCGCGTCCGCCACCAGAGCCTCGACCTCGGACGGGTTGAGCTCACTGGTCACGACGAGTTCCCGCGGGCTGTCCGCGACGCCGATCCTGACCTCCACGCTGACCTCCGTGCTCAAGAGAAAAATCTACGGCCGAGCCTACCTAGCCCAGACCCAGCTGCGTCATGCGCCGCGCGTGCGACTGCTGGAGACGGCGGAACAGCTGACCGATCCCAGCGAGGTCCCCCGACCCCCTGATGATCAGCTCCGAGAGCCCGTCCCGCTCCGCCACCACGTACTGGGCCTGCGTCAACGCCTCTCCGAGCAGCCGGCGGCCCCACAGCGCGAGCCGGTCGCGCACCCGCGGATCCGACTCCACGGCGGCCCGGACTTCGCGCTCAGCGAACGCCGAGTGACCCGTGTCGGCGAGCACGGCGAGCACCAGCTCGCGGGTCGGCTCGTCGTCGAGCCACGCCGCGACCTCGCGGTAGAAGTCCGCGGCGAGGCCGTCGCCCACGTACGCCTTCACCAGCGACTCCAGCCACGACTTGGGGCTCGTCGACTCGTGGAAGGCGTCGAACCCGGTGACGAACGGCGCCATCGCGTCCTCGACCCTGAGGTCGTGCTCGGCCAGGTGCTTCTGCAGCAACGTGAAGTGCCCGATCTCCGCGGCGGCCATCTGCGCGAGCGCGGCACGCCCGGACAGCGTCGGCGCCGAGCGGGAGTCCTCCGTCATCCGGTCGAAGGCGGAGAGCTCGCCGTAGGCCAGCGCTCCAAGAAGATCAACAACACCCTCCGCAACACCCATGGCCCGAACTCTAGTGGCGCGACCGGTGCCCACCGCCCGTCACGCGCTCGGCCTGCTCCGAACGCACCCGCCGCGTGCCCCCAGCACGTGCTCGTCAGGCGTGGGAGCGGTCCCGACGGGCCCCGGTGTCGGTCGTGTTCGACGTAGCAGGTGGTCAAAGGCGTCTTTCCAGGTAGAATGTGCAGCAGGCGCCCGGCGTGACGAGTGTGACGACCACGCTGTGACCCCTGTCGTTCCTGGGCAGGCGCCGCGAATGGGTGCGTGCACACCTTTCCCGCAGCTCCATCGGAGAGCGCGGTCGAGAGGCCCGGCCAGGGCTGAGTGCGCGCTGGTACGAGAGAGGCTGATCACCCTGACCGCTGAAGTAGAAGCACATCTGGACCCGGTTCTCCTGGAGCACAGCGAGACCGTCCCCGTCGAAGACACGTCGCACCCGCTGCAGGCCGACGCCCCGGTGCGCACCGACTCCCCCACGTTCGCCGAGCTCGGCGTGCGCGACGAGATCGTCAAGGCGCTCGGCGAGGCCGGCATCGAGCGCACGTTCGCCATCCAGGAGCTGACGCTCCCCATCGCGCTCGCCGGTGACGACGTCATCGGCCAGGCGCGCACCGGCACCGGCAAGACCCTCGGGTTCGGCGTGCCGCTGCTGCACCGCCTCGACACGCCCGGCGACGGCACCCCGCAGGCCCTCGTGGTCGTCCCCACCCGTGAGCTGTGTCTCCAGGTGACGCAGGACCTCACCGCCGCGGCGAAGCACCTGGGCGTGCGCGTGACCGCGATCTATGGCGGCATCCCCTACGAGCGGCAGATCGCACAGCTGCGCAAGGGCGTCGACGTGGTCATCGGCACGCCGGGCCGCCTGCTCGACCTGGCCGAACAGCGCCACCTGGTGCTCGGCAAGGTCGGGATGCTGGTGCTCGACGAGGCCGACGAGATGCTCGACCTGGGGTTCCTCCCCGACATCGAGCGCATCCTCAACATGGTCCCCGACCAGCGCCAGACGATGCTGTTCAGCGCGACCATGCCGGGCCCGATCATCACGCTGGCCCGCACGTTCCTGACGCAGCCGACGCACATCCGCGCCGAGGAGAACGACGCCGGTCAGACGCACGAGCGCACCAAGCAGTTCGTGTACCGGGCGCACTCGATGGACAAGCCGGAGATGCTGGCCCGCGTGCTGCAGGCGCGCGACCGCGGCCTGTCGATGATCTTCGCGCGGACCAAGCGGACCGCCCAGAAGGTCGCCGACGACCTGACCGAGCGCGGGTTCGCCGCGGCCGCCGTGCACGGTGACCTGGGCCAGGGCGCGCGCGAGAAGGCGCTGCGGGCGTTCCGCAGCGGCAAGGTCGACGTGCTGGTGGCCACCGACGTCGCCGCCCGCGGCATCGACATCGACGACGTGACGCACGTCATCAACTACCAGTGCCCCGAGGACGAGAAGACCTACGTCCACCGCATCGGCCGCACGGGTCGCGCCGGTCGCGAGGGTGTCGCCGTCACGTTCGTCGACTGGGACGAGACCGCGCGCTGGAAGTCGGTCAACGACCTGCTGAACCTGGGCCAGGACGAGCCGCTGGAGACCTACTCCACGAGCGACCACCTGTTCGCGGACCTGGGCATCCCGTCCGGTTCCACGGGCCGGCTGCCGCTCAGCCACCGAACGCGGGCCGGTCTGGACGCCGAGGAGGAGGAGAAGCTCGACGACGGCAAGCGCAAGCGCCGTCGCCGCACCGGCACCAAGGGCGCGGGCGAGCAGGCCGCACCCGAGGCGGCCGAGGAGACCAGGCCGAAGCGGTCCCGGTCGCGCACCCGCAGCCGCGGTGGCGTGTCGCTCACGGGCGAGCAGACCGAGGCGCAGGCACCCGCCGAGGCCGCCGAGAGCTCCGCGTCGGACAAGCCGCGCCGGCGCCGTCGTCGTCGAACCTCTGCCGAACAGGCCGCTCCTTCGGCAGACTGATCACCATGTCCACCCCCGGTTCCGACGTCACCGATGTCGAGGACGTCCTCGACGAGCCCGAGCACGACCCGGCGCCCGTCGAGGAACGTCCGCGTGCCAGGTCCTGGCGCACCCGCGCCGACTTCGTCGCGGTCGCGCTGATCGCGGTCGCCGCGGTTGTCGCGTCCGTGCTGACCTGGGCGTTCAGCGATGCACGGGCCACGACGTCGGTCACCGGGCCGTCCACCTGGCCGCAGCTGCCCGAGGTGGCCGCCCTGCCGCCGACGCTCGGCGAGGTCTGGCGCGCGAAGAGCGGTGCGACGCCGTGGCCGGTGGTCGTCCAGACCCAGCTCAAGGAGACGGGCGAGGAGAAGCCGTCGACGGTCGTGACCGGCGACGGCGGCGAGGTCACCGGGCGCGACCCGCTGACGGGTGACGCGCGCTGGAGCTACACCCGTGACCTGCCGCTGTGCGTGGTGGGCACGGGCTGGGGCCGCGCGATGGCGCTGTACTCCAAGGGCACCAACTGCTCCGAGCTCACCTCGCTCGACGGGGTGAGCGGTGAGCGGAAGGCGCAGCGCACAGGTGACGCCGAACCGGGTGCCGCGCTGCTGAACGAGGGCTCGCACCTCATCACGACCGGCGACCGGTTCGTCGAGGTCTACCGCCGCGACGACCTGGTGCGCTCGATGGAGTACGGCGCGCTGCGGGCGATCGTGAACCCGGGCAAGCAGCCGCGGGTCGGCTGCTCCTACGGCTCGATGGCCGTCACGTCCGGCCGGGTGGCGCTGGTGGAGCGCTGCCCGGACGACGGCTCCGACCGGATCACGGTCCTCAAGCCGAACCCGGACAAGTCCGACGAGCCCAAGGTGTTCGCGAGCGTGCTGACCGGCGGCAAGAACGCCCAGGTCGTCGCCGTCACCGACCGGCTGGTCGCGGTCGCGCTGCCCGACCCGGGCCGCATCGTCGTGTTCGACGCCGAGACCGGCTCGCAGGTCTCCGAGGCGCCGGTCGACCTCCCCTCCACCGACTTCACCGACCCGCCGCGCCACGTGGCGCGGTCGTTCACGACGGCCACGAACGTGTTCTGGTTCAGCGGCTCCAAGACGGTCGCGCTGGCGCAGGACTCGCTCACTCCACAGTGGACCGCGGACGCCACGTCCGGTGCCGGCACCACGCTCGCGGGGCGCGCGTTGGTCCCGGTGCGCGAAGGCCTGCGGGTGTACGAGCAGGCCACGGGCGCGCTGGTGGGCACGATCCGGGTGAACCGCGACGGCTGGACCGGCCCTGTGCAGCTCGCCACAGCCGGACCCGTGGTCCTCGAGCAGCGTGGCGAAACCCTGGTGGCGCTGCGATAGTTCGTGAGGTGTACTCGCAGATCAGCCCGCACCGGGCAGCACGCGTCGACCTCCCCGGCCGCTACGGCACGATCGCGGCGTTGCGCGCGCCGGCGGTCGACGACGCGCTGCGGGTGACGGCACTGCTGGTGCCGGGGTACACGGGGTCCAAAGAGGACTTCTGCCCGATCCTCGACCCCATCGCGGACGCCGGGTTCGAGGTGGTCGCCATCGACCTGCCCGGCCAGCAGGACTCCGCCGGTCCCGACGACGAGGCGCTGTACCGGCCGGGCCCGCTGGGCGCGGTCGTGGCGGAGCTGGTCGAGAAGATCACCGCGGAGGGCCGCCGGGTGCTGCTGCTCGGCCACTCCTACGGCGGTCTGGTGGCGCGCGCGGCGGTGTTCGCGGGCGCACCGGTCGCGGGGCTCACGCTGATGTCGTCCGGTCCGGCCGAGCTGCCTGCCGGGGAACGCCGTTCGGTGCTGGAGGTCGGCGAGCACGTGCTGGCCGAGCAGGGCATCGAGGGCACGCAGCGGCTGAACGAGCTGCGGTCGTCGCGGAACCCGGCGTGGGCCGCGCTGCCGCAGGAGCTGAAGGACTTCTACCGCAACCGCTTCCTCAGGTCGCCGGCCGCCGCGTTGCTCGGCATGGGCAACGGGCTGCGTTCCGAACCGGACCAGGTCGCGAAGCTGTCGCGGGCGCTGCGGTCGTCCGGTGTGCCGGCGCTGGTGGTGTGCGGTGACGCCGACGACGCGTGGAGCCCGGCCGTCCAGCGGGACATGGCCGAGCGGCTGGACGCGGACTTCGCGGTGCTGCCGGGCGTGATGCACTCCCCGAACACCGAGGCACCGCACGAGCTCATCGCCACGCTGCTGCCGACCTGGCGGGCCTGGCTGGCCCCGTGACGAGCACGCGGCCAGCCGGAACGCGCGGTCGGTGGCCGTCACGTCGAGCGTGACGGTCTCGAACCCACCGGAGCAGACCAGGCCCTCGCGGCAGGTGCCGCCGCTCGCGATGCCGCCGAGAGGACGAACGCGAGCAGCGCCGCCCAGTCCGCGCACCCGCCGTGCTCCTCGCCGACACTCAAGCCCTCAGGCCCGAGCCCAGCCCTCTAAGCCCACCAGAACGTCCACAGCGTCGCCCCCGACACCGCCAGCACCGCGAGCGAGGCCACCGGTGCGCGCCAGTCGGCGTAGCGGTCGGCCACGATCTGGCCCGCGATGACGAGCACCGCGGCCACCACGTGCGCGGTCACCGAGAGTCCGCCGGGGCCCGGCAGGTCGCGGGAGTTCGCGTAGAACTGGACGCCGATGTTCCCCAGGGCGAGCAGCACCAGGCCCACCGCGAGCACCCCGCTCACGGCGCGCAGGACTCCGCTCATCCGCGCCGGCCGCTTTGCTTCGACTTCCACCTCAGCCACCCTACGGGTCCCCGATCACCCGCGGCCGGAGGGCCGCCGGCGGTGTCACGGCGCCAGCAGCGACCACGGCTCGATGGCCGGTGCCGCCGCCTGCCCCTCCGGGCAGCTGCGCCGGAAGTCGCACCACTGGCACTGCCTTCCGGTCTGCGGCGGGAACAGGACGTCCTCGTCACCGCCCGCCTTCAACGTCTCCGCGGCCAGGTCGATCTCGTCCGCCGCCTCCTCGGCCCGCCGCACGTGCCGGGCCAGCGACTCCTCCGTGTGCTCCCACACCGCCACCGACCCCGACGGCAGGTGGTGCAGCTCGACGCGGCGGCACGGCTTGCGCAGCGTGCGGCGCGCGGCCAGCGCGTACAGCGCCAGCGCCTGCGAGCCGCGGGCGTCGTCGGCGTCCAGGACGTGCCGCCCGGTCTTGTAGTCGACGATCACCAGCTCGCCGTCGCGGTGGTCGATCCGGTCGACCCGCCCCTCGGCCACGATCCGCTCGGTCGGCGACGACACCCACCGCTCCACGCCCAGCGGCTCGAAGTCGACGTCCAGCCCCGCCACGTAGTCGTGCACCCACCCGCCGGCGCGGGCCCGGTACTCAGCGGCCTGCTCGGCGTCGCGGAAGCCCTCCGACTTCCACTGCCGGTTCACCAGCGCCACGGCCTGGTCCGGCGTGCGCTTCTCGGCGGGCAGGTCGAACAACGCCTTCAACGCGTTGTGCACGACCGCGCCGAGCGTGTTGTGCGCCCAGGCCCCGCCCCTCGGTGGAGTGGGCCGGTCCAGGTACGTCATCCGGTAGCGGCGCCGGCAGCTCGTCCACGTCGAGAGCTTCGCGGGCGTGACGCGCACGAGCCGACGTGGTGCCGCGGTGCCGAAGTCGAAGCCGAGTTGTTCCACCCCAACCAAGTTACTCAGTCACCCTGACATTTTTGGATTGCCCCTGCTTCGCGGGCGGCGGTGCGTTCGCGGAAGATGAACGGCATGGAGATCTGGCACAACCCGCGCTGCTCCAAGAGCCGCGCCGCCAAGCAGCGCCTCGACGACGAGGGCGTCGAGTACACCGAACGCCGCTACCTCGACGACGCCCCCACCGCGGAGGAGCTCGACCACGTCCTCACGCTGCTGGGCAAGGAGCCGTGGGAGATCGCGCGCACCAAGGAACCGGCCTACCCCGCCACCCTGGAGCACGACCGCGTGAAGTGGATCGAGCACGTGGTCGCCAACCCGAGCCTGATCGAGCGCCCGATCCTCATCGACGGCGACAAGGCGCACATCGAACGGTAGAAGCGCTAGACGCCCGACGTGATGAACCCCTGCACGGACGACGCGACGAGCTGCACGGCGATCGCGGCCAGCAGCAGACCGGCGATCTTGGCCATCAGCAGGATTCCGCTCTCCTTGAACACCTTGATCAGCAGCCCGGCCGACCGCAGCGTCCCGAGCAGCACGAGGTGGACGGCCACGATCGCCGCGGCCAGCGCCAGGTAGGAGCCCACCGCCCCGTCGGCCTGCCGGACGAACACGATGGTCGCCGCGATCGCACCCGGCCCGGCCAGCAGCGGCGTGCCCAGCGGCACCAGGGCGATGTTGACGTCCTCGACCTCGGGGTGGTTCGTCGCGCCCTTGCCGGTGAGCAGGTCGAGCGCGATGAGCAGCAACAGCAGCCCGCCCGCGCCCTGCAGGGCGGGGATGCCGATGTGCATGTAGGCCAGGATCGAGTTGCCCGCGACGGCGAACAGCGTGATCACCAGGAACGACACCAGCACGCCCTGCCGTGCGGCGCGTTTGCGGGCGTCGCGAGACTTGCGGCCGACCAGCCCCAGGAACACCGGCACGGTGCCGGGCGGGTCCATGATCACCAGCAGCGTGATCGTGGCCTCGATGAAGAGCCGCACGTTGAACACGAGTCACCTACCCCACGAGGATCTTGCCGCCCGTCGCCCGTTCGGCCAGAGCATCCAGCACCTCCGGCGCCGTCGTCTCCGCGCCGAGCCGGACGGTCTTGTTCGTGCCGTGGTAGTCACTCGACCCGGTGACGAGCAGCCCCAGTGACCCGGCCAGCGACCGCAGCGCCGCCCGCGTCTCCTGGTCGTGGTCGGGGTGGTCGACCTCGACACCGGTCAGGCCGATCGAGGCCAGCCACTCGACCACCGAGGGTGCCACGACCGGGCCGCGCGACCGGGCGAAGGGGTGGGCCAGCACCGTCACGCCGCCCGCCTCGGTGATCATCTCGATCGCGCGCTCGACGGGGGTGTCCGTGCGGCCCACGTAGTAGGCGCCGCCGGTGAGGAACGTCGCGAACGCCTCGTCGACCGACGCCACGACCCCGGCGCGGATCAGCGCCTGCGCGAGGTGCGGGCGACCGGCCGGCGCGTCGAACGGCAGCCGCTGCATCAGGTCGACCGGGTCGACCGGGAAGCCGTCGGCCTGCATCATCTCGGCCATCTTCTGCAGCCGCTGCCTGCGCTCCTGGCGCAGCCGCGACTGCTCGACCATCAACGCCGCGTGCGTCGGGTCGTAGAGGTAGGCCAGCAGGTGGACCGTGATCGTGCGGCCGTAGCCGTCAGGGCACTCGCACGACAGCTCGGCGCCGCGCACCAGCCGCAGGCCGGGTGGCAGCGCCGCCGTGGCCTCCGCCCAGCCGGCCGAGGTGTCGTGGTCGGTGATGGCCACCGCGTCGAGCCCGGCTCTGGCCGCCGCCCTCACCAGCTCGGCGGGGCTGTCGGTGCCGTCGGACTCGGACGAATGGGTGTGCAGATCGATGACCACGTCGTCCAGTGTGGACGACGTGGTGCACAGCCCGTGTTACGGGACCATCTTCTTCCCGCGGGCAGCCCGCTGCGCCTTGATCATCGAGAACCGCTCGGCCTGCGCCTTCTTGTCGCCGAAGGTCAGCTCCGAGATGGCGTCGTAGACGTCCTCCGGGTCGGGCAGGAACTCCAGGCGGTTCAACGCCTGGATCTGACCGGCCGACTCGACGATCAGCGTGCCGTAGCCGAACATGCGGCCGGCCACCGTGCGCTCGTAGGTGAGGTCGGTGACCTTGCCGATGGGCATCATCGCGACCTTGGTCTCGAAGACGCCCGACGTCAGCATGAACCGCTTGTCGGTCACGACGATGCGCTCGACCCACCACTCGATGATGAAGTAGGCGAGCCGCAGGAGCACCAGCAGCGCGCCGTACCACAGCACGTTCTGGATCACTCCGGCGTTGGCCGGGAGCAGGTACGAGATCATCATGAAGCCGGCGAGCAGCGCCGCCGCTTCGAGCACGTCCCAGATCAGGTACGACCAGTGCCTGCGCACCCGGATGACCCGACGCTCACTCGACAGCAGGTAGTCGTCTGGATCACGTGGTGCGAACATGCGCTACCAGCCCTTCCTGGTACCAGCCAGTGCCCTGTCTGCCCTGCTCCTGGCCTCCCAGCGGGAGCCGGGGAGCCTAGAACAATTGTCGCACGAAGGTGATCAGGGCCTCAGCCGCAGTGCGGAGCGAGTTGAGGATGTTCTGCACCAGCTGCGCTGCTTGCTGGGGCTCCGCGATGAGGAAGAACAGCAGCAAGGCAATACCGGCGAAAGTGAGGATCTTCTTCAAGTTCACGGTGTCCACCCCGTCCGCGTTCGCACCCGTTTGGCGCCGTTCGTGACCGTTGTACAGCACGACCGATCGCCTTGGGAGATTTGTACCGCAGCTGGGGTAGTCCACCGCACCGCCGTTCCGGTGTGACTACGCTTCGTGATCATGACGGGGAGCAGCGGGGGCATGATCCGGTGTGTCGGCGGCGTCGTGCATGACTCGAACGGGCGACTGCTGCTCGTGCGACGGGCCAACGCACCAGGTGAGGGCCTGTGGTCGATACCGGGTGGGCGCGTGGAGCCGGGTGAGGCGGATGAGGCTGCTGTGACCAGGGAACTGCTGGAGGAGACCGGTTTGGTGGTCACGGTTGGTCACCTCGTCGGCAGCGTCGAGCGACCGGCCCCGAACGGGGTTTTCCTCATCCACGACTACGAGTGCCAGGTCAGGTCGGGTGTGCTCCGAGCGGGCGATGACGCCTCGGAGGTCGCTTGGGTGGACAGTGCGACCTTGGCCACACTTCGGACCGCCGAAGGGCTCGTGGAAACGCTCTCCGGCTGGAACTGCCTGCCCAGGACCTGATCGGGGTTCACACGAACGGGCGGCGGCCTTCAGCGCCAAACGAGACGTTGCCCGTGCGCCTCGGTCGTCGCCAGAGTCGCACTGGAGGGTTCGCCGTCACGCACCCGGATGAGGCGCACCTCACCCTCCTCGTGCGCCGCCCACCAGGAGTCCCTGCCCAAAGTGGACAAAGCGGGCACCAGGTCGAGTCCCGACCCGCTGGTGACGACCACGAGCGGCGCGTCGATCGGGTCGGCCGCCTTCGCGAGGTCGGTCACCGGGTCGCCGGCGACCAGGCGGGGCGGGTTCTTGCGCAACACCCCCGACGCGACGCCGAAGAGCCGCAGCCGCTCCGGCTGGTCGGCCCACACGCAGGCCTCCAGCCACGCGTAGGCGTCCTCGTCGGCCAGGTCTGCGGGCGAGACCCCGATCCCCGCCTTCGCGGCCACCTTGACCGCCTTGGGCAGCTTCGGCAGGACGGCACCGGGCGCGAGCTCCAGCGCGCAGTGCAGGCCCAGCGCGGCCTTGGCGGGCCCGGCGACGACCTGGCCGGCCTCGGCTGTCTGGTAGCGGTAGGAGTACTGGTCGAGCCCGAGCAGCAGGCCCGCGGTCGTGGCGGCCTCGACGAGCCCGATCGGCCCGCCGGCCTGCTTGGCCGCGGCGGCCACCGCCGGGTAGAGCAACGCGGCCCGGCGCACCTCGTTCGTCTGGACCACCTGGGTGGAGACCAACGCGCGCACGCGTTCGGAACGCTCCAGCAGGAAGTCCCGGAAGAGCGGCCACGTGCTCTCGTCCGCGCCGTAGGTGCCGCCCAGCGACGGGTAGTAGTTCGAGAGCCGGTGGAACGGCTCGGCCTGCACGAGCCGGTGCGCCGCCGCCAGGAGGAGCTCGCCCGTGGCGTGCTCCTCGCCGGCGGCGGTCAGCAGGTCGGCGACCTCCGGATCCTCGGCGGCGCGCGACGCGAGGTGCTCGTAGAGCGGCGAGGTCGCCGCCGCCTCCAGAGCGAACTCGCGCAGGCGCTGTCGTGCCAGGTCCAGAGAAGTCACTTCACTACCCCACAATCAGTCCGCCGCAGGTTCAGGGCGCCCGGGCTGCTCGCCACCGCGGGCCTCGCCGTAGGACTGCTTCGGCACCATGACCTTGCGCCTGAAGATGCACACGACCGTGCCGTCCTGCTTGTAGCCGCGAGTTTCCACGTAGACCACGCCCCTGTCGTCCTTCGACTTGGACGGCGTCTTGTCGAGCACCTCGGTCTCACCGTAGATCGTGTCGCCGTGGAACGTCGGCTTCACGTGCCGCAGCGACTCGATCTCCAGGTTCGCGATCGCCTTGCCGGAGACGTCGGGCACGGACATGCCCAGCAGCAACGAGTAGACGTAGTTGCCGACGACGACGTTCTTGCCGAAGTCCGTCGTGTTCTCCGCGTAGTTCGCGTCCATGTGGAGCGGGTGGTGATTCATCGTGAGCAGGCAGAAGAGGTGGTCGTCGTATTCCGTCACCGTCTTGCCGGGCCAGTGCTTGTAGACCGCTCCGACCTCGAACTCCTCGTAGTACCGACCGAACTGCACCGCGCCTCCAACTACGTGTGATCGAGATCTGTCCCAGGTGGGGAGACAGTGTTATGGGAGGGGGAGTAGTCTCGGCAACCGGTGTGTGAGGATTTCCACCACCGACGACTTCGCCCCGAGGAGGTGAGGACCCCTAAATGAGCAAGGACCCCCACCCTGCCAGTACCAAGCGCGTCCTCACCGAGGTGGCCCGCTAGATCGTTCCAGTTCTAGGCGGTTCGAGCTTTCCCGGTCAGGACGCCCGTCGTGTTCACGATCTTCGACGACGTGTGGCCCTGGAGGAACTCACCATGCCCAGCCTGCCCTCGATCCGCGGCCGCGGTGCGCAGCAGCGCCCCGCACCGCCGCACATCTCCGTGCCGTTGTCGCACTACGTGGTCGACTGCGCGGTCTACGTCGACGGCAAGCGCCTGCCCGGCCGCTGGACCCACACCGACGCGGTGAAGGAGGTCCGCAAGCGCAAGGACGGGTTCGTCTGGATCGGCCTGCACGAGCCGGACGCCGAGCAGATCGAGGGCATCGCCGAGACGTTCGGGCTGCACGAGCTCGCCGTCGAGGACGCGGTGCACGCGCACCAGCGCCCGAAGCTGGAGCGCTACGACAACACGCTCTTCATGGTCTTCAAGACCGTGCGCTACGTGACGAACGAGTCGCCCGACACCGCCAACGAGATCGTCGAGTCCGGCGAGATCATGGTGTTCCTGGGCAAGGACTTCGTCATCACCGTGCGGCACGGCAACCACTCCGGCCTCTCCCGGCTGCGCCACGTGCTGGAGGACGACCCGGAGCGGCTGGAGATCGGCCCCGCCGCGGTGATGCACGCGATCGCCGACCAGGTCGTCGACAACTACCTCGAGGTCACCGACCACATCGAGGACGACATCGACCGCATGGAGGAGCGGGTCTTCGCGCCGCGCACCGAGGTGAGCGCCGAGCAGATCTACATGTTCAAGCGCGAGGTCGTCGAGCTGCGCCGCGCGGTCATGCCGCTCGCGAACCCGTTGCGGCGCTTGGCGGAGGGCTACACGCCGCTCATCCCCGAGCAGGTGCGGGCGTTCTTCCGCGACGTCGACGACCACCTCACCGAGGTCTCCGAACGCGTCACGGCGTTCGACGAGCTGCTGACCACGCTGGTCGACGCGACGCTCGCGAAGATCACGCTGCAGCAGAACACCGACATGCGCAAGATCACCTCGTGGGTCGCGATCATCTCCGTGCCCACCATGGTCGTCGGCGTGTACGGCATGAACTTCGACTACATGCCCGAGCTCAAGTGGAAGTTCGGCTACCCCCTGGTGATGAGCCTGGTCCTCATCGCCTGCCTGACGCTCTACCGAATACTGCGCCGAAATCGCTGGCTGTGAGTCCTGATTTCGCACGCATTCTTCGTTGTAGAAGGGCCCCGTCATGACCAGGCTGCTGACCAACATCCGGTTCTGGATCCTCGCGTTCCTGCTCTGCTGGATCACCACCGTGTTCGTGCTGATCTCCGGAACGCCCTGACGTGCACGACCGGCTGCGCAACCTGCGCTTCTGGATCCTCGTCTTCGCCGTCGGCTGGCTCGCGATGGTGTTCGTCTCCATCGCGACCTGGTCCGAACCCGGTGGGGACACGCCGGAGGAGCTGGCGGCGGAGGTGACGAGTGCGTTGCGCGCCAACGACTTCCACCGGCTCCAGCCGTTGCTCGCCGTCGGCGGCGAGGACGTGGCGAAGTCGACGGTCGAGCACTTCGCGACCGCGCGCGTGGACGGCGGGTTCTACCGCGACGGCGCCGTCGTCGTGCAGTACACCCGTTACGGCACTCGGTCGGAGTTCACGGCGCCCGTCGAGGAGAGGGACGGCCGGTACGTCGTGAACCTGGTGGTCACTCCCACGGGGTGACGTTCCAGGTGAACGGGATGCCGTGGCCCTCGCCGACGCCCAGGCACAGCGAGATCCCGGCCGGCCAGAGCTTGAGCATCAGCGCAAACCTGTAGTCGATCTCGCGGCGCGGTTCGAACACCAGCAGCGCCAACGGTGCCGTGGGCGTCGCCCTCGCCGCCGCGTCGGCGAGCACGGCCCTGCCCATCGCCCGGTCGGCCGGTGAGACGTACTGCCAGACCACCGAGTGCCACACGACGGTGAGCACGTCGCGTTCGGCGCGGGCCAGCTGCCGCGCGAGCCACTCCGGGCCCGCCGACCGGTCGACCCGCACCGGGTCCGCCGCGGCGAGGTCGAGCGCGGCGCGCAGCCGGTTCCACCGCCGCAGCTGGTCGGCCCAGACGAACGAGCTCAGGTGCAGCCGGCCGTCCTCGGTGGACACGTCGACCGGGTCGAGGTCGCAGCCGGCGCGCCCGACGACGCGCAGCCGGTGGCCGAGGTCGGCGGGCGGGCGGCCGGTCCACTCCGGGTCGAGCACGAGGGCGCTGCCGGGGTCGCCGAGCACCCGGTCCGGCAGCCGGTAGCCGACGTGGTGCGGGCGCAGGTTGAGCCCGCCGCTCGCACCGACCTCCAGCAGCCGCACGCAGAACGGCACGTGCCGGCCCGCCGCCCTGGCCGCCTCCTGCGCCGCGACCAGCAGGCCGCCGTAGAGGGGCGCGCTGCGGCCGGGTTCGTTCGTCTGCACGACCGTGGCGCCGACCCGCCGCCGCAGCAGGTCGGCGTGCTCGTCGAGGGCGGGCAGCGCGTCCTCCCACAGCCGCGGCAGGTCGGGCCGGCCGCCGACGGACGGGTAGTGCTTCGCGAGCGCGGGCGCGCGTCCTTCGAGGACGAGCCGGTGCACGGCACCCGCGAACCGCAGGCCGGGCACGCTGCCCTCGCGGTCGCGTTCGGCACCGGCCATGACCCGCGCGGTGACGCCGCCGCGCCGGAGGTCCTCGGCGGCGTCGGTGAGGAGTCGCTGGGTCAGCGGACTGCGGTCGCGGCACCCGTGGGCGGCCGCGGCGAACAGCTCGGCAAGCACGCCGTCGACGCTAGTGGCAGCGCTGTCCCGCGTCATCCCGGCGCAGCGTCATTACGCTGCTGGAATGCCTCGAATCCTGGCGGTGGCCGACGAAGTGGTCGAACAGCTGTGGACCGATCAGGTGCACCAGCACTCGGACGTCGACCTCGTCCTGGCGGCGGGCGACCTGCCGTTCGACTACCTGGAGTTCCTGGCCAACGCCCTGGACAAGCCGCTGGTGTTCGTCCCCGGCAACCACGACGCCGACCTGTCCGGCTACTCGAACGTGCGCGGCCTGTGGACCAAGGCGGGTGTGCCGGTCCGCTGGCCAGGTCCACCCGGTGCGGTGAACGCGGACGAACGCGTGGTCGACGTCGCCGGCCTGCGGATAGCGGGCCTCGGTGGTTCGATCCGCTACAACAGGGGTCCGAACCAGTGGACGGAACGGCAGCAGGCCCGCCGCGCCCGCCGGGTCTCCCGGCTGGCCGGGTGGCGCAGGCTGCGGGACGGACGTGGCGTGGACGTGCTGCTGACCCACTCACCGCCGCTCGGCTGCGGCGACGAGCCCGACCCACCCCACCGCGGCTTCTCCTGCCTGCACGACCTGGTCTCCCGCCTGCAGCCGGGCTTCCTGCTGCACGGCCACATCCACCCGCACGGCGTCCCGCGCCCCGACCGCCTGCTGGGCGGCACGCGCGTGGTCAACGTCGTCGGGCACAAGGTGCTGACGATCCCCGGAGCCCCCGATGAGACGTGACACCGGTTTCCCCCTCGCCGACGCCGAGAACGACTTCACCCGCGCCCGCCGCCGCCAGGTGATGTCCCGCCTGGCGGCCTGGCTGCGCCGCGAGCCGGACGACGTGAACATCATGCTGCCGTTCCACGAGGTCGTGGACGCCCTCGGCATGGTCTCGGAAAAACGCCTCGGCCTGCAGAACATCCGCCTCGACTCGATCGTCGGCAGCGTCGACCGCGGCCGCGACTTCGACCGCCGCTTCCGCCCGACCTCCGGCCGCGTGCGCGAACGCTGGCAACGCCTCGCCCTGGCCGCCCGGCGCGGCGAGAACGTCCCACCGATCGAGGTGTACCGCATCGGCGAGCTTCACTTCATCATCGACGGCCACCACCGCGTGTCCGTCGCGCACGCCATGGGCCTGTCCACGATCGACGCCTACGTGACGCAGGTGATCACCCGGATCAACGCGGCCGGCATCCGCTACCGCGGCGACCTGATCGTGAAGGACTACCGCCGCCTGTTCCTGGACCGCGTGCCGCTGACCGGGGAGGCCCGCGCGGACGTCGTCCTGTCCGACCCGTGGGACTACGCCGAGCTCGGCGAGTGCGTGGAGGCGTGGGGCTTCCGCCTGTCGCAGGACGAGGGCGAGTTCCTGGACCGCGCCACGGTCGCCCGCCGCTGGTACACCGAGGAGTACCGGCCGGTCGTCGCACTGCTGCGGCAGGCCGACATGATCGGCGACCGCACCGAGGCCGAGGCCTACCTGTGGGTGGCGGCGGAGCGGTACCGCCTGATCAGAACGCACCGCTGGGACCCGGAGGTGATCAACGCCGTCCGCGCGGAGGCACGACCGCCCGGCCGGCCGACGCGCGGGTAGCGGGCTGGGAGTGTGGGGGCGCGGGCGGGGCGTGGGGTGCTGGGTTGTGGGCTAATGGCTCGCGAGCCGGGCGGGTGGTGGGCTGGCGAGTGGCGGGTTGGCTGGCCGCTGGCCAGGCGGGTGGTGGGCTGACTGGTCACGGGCTGGCGGTCGCGGCCGAGCACACCGCCGACGCTGCCCGCGTGCCGGACACGGCTCGTGGGCGACGCGGGT
>NZ_JBVJRC010000003.1:130049-848959 GCF_055608005.1 Lentzea sp. NPDC036955
TCGCGGCCAAGCGGGTCGCGGCCAAGCGGGTCGCGGCCAAGCGGGTCGCGGCCAAGCGGGTCGCGGCCAAGCGGGTCGCGGCCAAGCGGGTCGCGGCCAAGCGGGTCGCGGATGAGGCAGATCGCGGCCCACGCCGACCGCAGACCGGCGCCAACCGCAGACCGGCGCCCGTCGCGGACCGGCGGGACGCGAGCAGGCGGGACGCGGGCAGGCGGGACGCGGGCAGGCCGTGCGCCGACCACGGCTCACGGGCCGACGCTGATCGCGACCAGCGGGTCGCGGCTGAGGCGGATCGCGGACCGACGCCCGCCGTCACCCGCCCTCTGCCAGCCGCCCCTGCCAGCCGCTCGCTGTCAGCCGCCCACCGTCACCCGCCCACTGCCAGCCGCCCGCCGTCAGCCGCCGAACTCCCGCTCCACCACCTCCGGCCAGGTGCCGTCGGCAAGCCCGCCCGCCATCAGCACGTCCCGCCAGTCGACGTGGCTCAGCTCCACGAGCTTCCTCAGCTGCCCAAGACTCCCTCCTGCCGCCAGCACCACGGCGGCGTGCACCCGTTCGACGTCCTGGTTGCCGGTTTCGGTGCCGGCCAGCTCCCGCAGGGCTTCGCCCGCTTCCTCGGGGCGGAAGTCGGCTCGCACCCGCGCGACCACCCGCTCTGACGCGTTCATGACCGCGACGGTAACCGGCAACCAGCGCGGCTGGTCGGTGCGCGACCGTTCGGCCGACCACTCGGCGCGGCACGGCGAACGAACGGCCCGCCGCTGTCATGGGCACACAGGACCACCCGCCCCGCACCGGGCAGCCGCCGACCGGTCGGCGCGTCCGTCCTGCCGGTCAGCGCGGTGCGACACGGGGGCTGTCCGCGTCCGGCAGGGGGCGGGCCTGGTCCAGCACCTCGTCGGTGTACTTGTCCAGCAGCCGCGTGCCGATCTGCTGCGCGTAGCCGAAGATGACCGCCCACAGCAGCAGTGCCGCGGCCGAGGGGATGCCGATCAGGCCGCTCGTCACGCCCGCTCCCAGGGCCAGGATGCCGACCACCGCCAGTGCCGCGCCGAGCATGATCTTGATCAGCGCCTGGTAGCCGATCATCACGTACGGCGAGAGCGATGGCCGGCGGCGCAAGAGCAGGACCACGGCGGCCAGCACCGCGCCGAACGCGCCGAGCACCTGTACGAGCCAGACGTCCACTCCGGACGCCTTGGCGGTGCCGCCGGGGCAGACCGTCGGCAGCGCGTTCTCCTTCGGGTCCACGCACAGCGGGATGATGCCCGGCTTCACGATGCTCACGACGCCGAGCACGGTGTTGATGACGAACAGCACCAGTGACGCCGCGATCAGCTTGTTGCGCAACGCCCGCGAGCCCGCGTGGGCGAAGTCCGAGTTGTCGTACGCCGCACGCAGGGCGTCGACCACGATCGCGCGTTCCACCGCGGGCGTGAACTCCCCCGGCCGCAACGACTCCAGGGCGCGGCGGCGGGGGTCGTCGTCGTCCAGGTACTGCGCCACGCGCGCCTGCAGGCCCGGCAGCCGGCCGAGGAAACCGCGCTCCGCCGAGATCGTCGCCACCTCGGCCTCGTGCAGCGCGCGCCAGGCCCGCTCGATGTACCAGCCCGACCACCACGACGGCACCATGCGCCACCACGGCTCGCGGTCGGTCAGCATCGCCTCCACCACGGCGGCCTGCTCCTCGGCGGTGCGGCGCCAGACGTCGCCCTCCGGGTCGACCGGGTCGGACGGGCCGAGCGCAGCCAGATCCGCGCGGACCCGGTCCAACCGGGACTGCACGACGAGTCGCCAGTCGGTGACTCTGGGTTTGCGATCGGCCATGGACCGATGGTGACAGGCACCACTGACAATTTCCGCAGCCATCCGTGTGACGTGCGGAAACGTCACCCGAGCGCCTCAATCGGTGATCACATGCCCTGGAAGCGGACCGTGACGGCAGGTCCGCGCGGCCGCCGCGGGCTCAGGCGGTCTGCGACGGCTCCACCAGCGCGCGGAGCCGGGGAGGCATCCTCTTCTCCAGCCCGTACGGTTCGAGGTGGGCCTGCAGCACGCCCGTGAACGCCCGCTCCACGGAGGCGGTGTCCCAGTTGTCGCTCTCCAGGATCGGTTGCTTGAAGTACGGCTGCCCCACGATGTGCAGCTGCCTGCCGTTGCACCGCACGACCTGCCCGGTGATGCCCTCGGAACGGTCCGACAGCAGGAACAGCACCAGCGGCGCCACCTTGCCCGGTGTGCGGTCGGCCGGAATGGCGCGCAGGGAACGTTCGGACTTCCACACCATTCGCGTGTGGGCGACGGGGCAGACGGCGTTCACGCGGATGCCCTCGGACTCCAGGTCGAGCGCCCACGAGTAGCTCAGCGACGCGACCGCGCCCTTGGTCGCGGAATAGGTGCCGAGTTTGCGCTGGCCGAAGGAGGCGCCGGAGGAAATGTTGATGATCGAGCCGCCGCCGGACCCGCGCATTGCGCGCATGGCGGCGATTCCGACGTAGATGACGCCGAGCACGTTCACCTCGACGACCTCCCGGATGGTCTCCGGGTCGTCCTCCCACGGCAGCGTCTCGTAGTTCAGGCCCGCGTTGTTGACCAGGCCGTCGATGCGGCCGAACTCGTCGACGCACAGGTCCACGATCTTCGCGGCCTCGCTCGGGTCCGCCACCGTGTGGTTGGAGGCGACCGCGCGGCCGCCGTAGCCGCGGATGTGCTCCGCCACGTTCTCGGCCAGGTCACCGTCGTTGTCGTTGACCACCACCGAGGCGCCCGCCAGCGCCGCGTGCATCGCGTAGGCCTCGCCGAGTCCTCGGCCCGCCCCTGTGATGACGACGGCTTTTCCGTCCAGGATCCCCATTGCACGCTCTCTTTCGGTTCTCGGCGGTGGTTCCCCTGACCCCCCTGTGGCCCTGTACCCGCCTTCGACAAGCGTGCGGACCAACCGAAGCGGTGCTCACCACGTTTCGTTGAGGTGACACTGCCGAGCGCCCAATGGCGCAGCGAGTTCACCCCGGCAGATGACCCCGACTGATCGGCCCGGTGGTACCCCGGGCTTTTGCCCTCACCTGTTCGAGTGACAAATTGCGAGGAAAACACCCAAATGGTCCCCGAAAGCATCGAAAAGGGCCGCCTCCCGCTGGGGGAGGCGGCCCTGAATTCGACAGTTCACCGGTCCGTGTAGGTCAGGTTCTTGCCGCTGGACGGGTCGAAGAGCTGGATCTTGTCGGCGTCGAACCAGATCTCCGCGGGGGAGCCCGCGGTGGCACCCGACGCCGACGACAGCCGCGTGACGAGCGAGATGCCGTCACCCGGCACGTCGTCCGCGCCCATGTCCGCCGCGAGGTCCTGCAGGTCGGCCGAGGTGACCTGCTCGCCCTTGAGGTTGAAGTAGGCGTACTTGTCCGAGCCCATCGACTCCAGCACGTCCACGTTGGACGTGAACTTGCCACCGGAGGACAGCACCGCGCCGTCCACCAGCGCCGCGTCCTCGAAGTGCTCCGGGCGGATGCCCATGATCACCTCGCGGGGCGCGTCGGCACCCTCCAGCAGCTGCCGCACCCGGTCGGTCAGCGTCACGTCGCCGAGCGCCGAGCGCAGGCCGCCGTTCTCCAGCGACGCCGGCACGAAGTTCATCGACGGCGAGCCGATGAAGCCCGCGACGAAGAGGTTGGCCGGGTTGTCGTAGAGGAACTGCGGCGCGCCGATCTGCTGCACGATCCCGCCGCGCATGACGACGACCCGGTCGCCGAGGGTCATGGCCTCGGTCTGGTCGTGCGTCACGTACACCGTGGTCGTGCCGAGCTGCTTCTGCAGGCGCGACACCGAGGTGCGCATCTGCACGCGCAGCTTGGCGTCCAGGTTGGACAGCGGCTCGTCCATGAGGAACGCCTTGGGGCTGCGCACGATCGCGCGGCCCATGGCCACGCGCTGCCGCTGGCCACCGGACAGGTTGGACGGCTTGCGGTCGAGGTGCTGCGACAGGTCGAGGATCTCCGCGGCCTCCTTGACCTTCTTCTCGACCGTGGCGTTGTCGACCTTGGCCAGCCGCAACGGGAAGGCCATGTTCTCCTTCACCGTCATGTGCGGGTACAGCGCGTAGGACTGGAACACCATCGCGATGTCGCGGTCCTTGGGCGCCTTCTCGTTGACGCGCTGCCCGCCGATGCGCAGCTCGCCGTCGGTGATGTCCTCCAGGCCCGCGATCATGTTGAGCGTGGTGGACTTCCCGCAGCCGGACGGTCCGACCAGGATGATGAACTCGCCGTCGGCGATCTCGAGGTTGACCTCCTGGACGGCCAGCGCGCCGTCGGGGTACCTCTTCGTCACCTTGTCCAGAACGATCTCTGCCATTGGTCAACTCACCCCTTGACGGCGCCGGAGGTCAGGCCGGCGACGATCCGGCGCTGGAAGAACAACACGAAGAGGATGATCGGGATGGTGATCACGACGGCGGCCGCCGCGATCGACCCGGCCGGGTCCTCGAACTGCGAGCTGCCGGTGAAGAACGACAGCGCCACCGGCACGGTCCGCGACTGCTCGGTCGAGGTGAGCGAGATCGCGAAGAGGAAGTCGTTCCAGCAGAAGATGAACACCAGGATCGCCGTCGTGAACACGCCCGGCGCGGCCAGCGGCGCGATGACGCGACGGAACGCCTGCCCCGGCGTCGCACCGTCCATCTTGGCCGCCTTCTCGAGCTCCCAGGGGATCTCGCGGAAGAACGCCGACAGGGTGTAGATCGCGAGCGGCAGCGCGAACGTGATGTACGGCAGGATCAGGCCGGGCCACGTGTCGAAGAGGCCGAGCGAGCGCTCGATCTCGAACAACGGCGACACGAGCGAGACCTGCGGGAACATCGCGATCAGCAGCGAGACGCCGACCAGCAGGTTCTTCCCGGGGAAGTCGAGCCGGGCGATGGCGTAGGCAGCCATGGTGCCGAACACCACGGCGATCGCGGTCGCGATGAGCGCGATGCCGATGGAGTTGATCAGCGCCCGCGTGAACTCGGACGTCGAGAAGATGTTGCGGTAGTTCTCCAGACTCCACTCGCGCGGGATGAAGTTGCCGTCCGCCAGCGTCGCCGACGACTTGAACGACAACGACACGATCCACAGCACCGGCAACAGCGCGTAGATCACCACGACGGCGTTGAGCAGGCCCCAGCCGACCTTCTTGCCGGTGGTCTCCGCTCCTCCGATTCCAGCCATCAGCGCTTCCCCCCGTCGTCACTGCCGGGGGCAGCGGTGCCGAAGAGCTTGATGAACACGAACGCGATGATCGCGACCATGATGAAGATCAGCACGGACATGGTCGATCCGATGCCGAGGTTCAAGCCCTTGATCAGGTTGTTGTAGGTCAGCATCGACACCGACGACGTGCCCTGCGAGCCCGCGGTGAGCACGAAGAGGTTGTCGAAGATGCGGAACGCGTCGAGCGTGCGGAACAGCAGTGCCACCAGGATCGCCGGCTTCATGATCGGCACGGTGATCTTGATGAACCGCTGCCACCCGCTCGCGCCGTCCATCGCGGCGGCCTTGAGCAGGTCGTCCGGCACCAGTGCCAGACCGGCCATCAGCAGCAGGGCCATGAACGGCGTGGTCTTCCAGATCTCCGCGAGGCCCACGACCATGAGCGCGGGGATCTTCTCGGTCAGCACCGGCTCACCGCCGAGGGCCTCCGCGAGGTAGCCGGTGCCGGGCGTCCAGGCGAAGCGCCAGGAGAACGCGGCCACGACCGTCACGATGCCGTACGGGATCAGCGTCGTCGTGCGGACGATGCCCCGGCCGACCAGCGCGCGGTGCATGATCAGGGCGAGCGACATGCCCAGCACCAGCTCGATCGCGACCGTGACGACGGTCAGCACGACCGTCACCCACACCGCGTTCCACCAGTACGGGCTGCTGAGCACGGCGACGTAGTTGTCGAACCACACCCATTCGGTGCGGTCGGGGAACTTCAGGTCGAACTTCTGCATCGACAGCAGCAGCGAGTAGAGGATCGGCCAGCCGGTCACCGCGACCATGGTGAGCGCGGCCGGCGCGCAGAGCAGCCAGCCGAGCCTGCGCTCGGCCTTCTTGCCCTCGCTGAGCGCCACCTTCTTCTTGGGAGCGACGGGCTCCGCTGTCGCTGCCCCGGTCTTCTCCGCAGTCGCGTGGCTCACGGCAGCACCCCCTTGGAGTCGAGTGCGTCCTGGAGTTCCTGGCGCAGCCGGTCACCGGTCGCCTTGGGGTCGATGCTCGCCGGCGGCGACAGGACCGTGGCGATCACGGTCGACGCGTTCTGGTAGGCGGGCGTGCGCGGCCGCACACTCGCGTTCTTCAGCGTCTCCTTGATGGTGTCGCGCATCGGGTACGCCTCGGCCATCTCGGGCTCGTCGTAGACGGCCTCGATGGTCGGCGGCACACCGTCCTTGAGCGCGGCGAGCTTCTGGTTCTCCGCGCTGCGCAGGCACAGCACCGCGTCGAACGACTCGTCCGGGTGCCTGGTGTACGCGCTGACGGCGAAGTTGATGCCACCGACGGTGACCTTCGACTTGTCACCGCCGAACGCGGGGTACGGCGCCCACTTGAAGTTCTTCGCGAAGTCCGGCTTCTTCTGCGCCGCCGCGTAGACGTACGGCCAGTTGAGCTGGAACGCGGCGTTGCCGTTCTCCATGGCCAGGCGCGCGTTGTCCTCCGCGGCGTTGGAGAACGACGGGTCGATCGCCTTGGACGTGGCGAGCTTCTTCAGCGCCGCCAACGCTTCCACGGCCTTGTCGTCGACCACGGCCTTGGTGCCGCTCTCGTCGATGATCTTGCCACCGTTGGAGTTGACCAGGGTGTTGTACAGCACGACGAGCCCCTCGTACTGCTTGCCCTGCCCCACGATCCGGCCGGGTTTGCCCTGTGCGACCAGGTCCTCGGCCATCGTGATCATCTCGTCCCACGTCGTCGGCGCCTTCGGCACGAGGTCCGAGCGGTACCAGAGGAGCTGGACGTTCGTGTTGTCCGGGGCCGCGTAGAGCTTGCCCTCGTAGGTGGCGGTCTCCAGCGGCGTCCTCAGCGTGCCGCTCTCCACCTGCGACTTGACGGACCCGGTGAACTCCTTGAGCCAGCCCGCCTCCGCGAGCTCGGCCGTCCACGTGACGTCAAGACCGAGGACGTCCATGCTGTCGTCCTCGGCGGCGAGTCTGCGCACCATCTGCTCGCGCTGACCGTCCGCTTCCCGCGGCAGCTTGTTGTAGACGATCTTGTAGCGCCCCGCGGCCTTGGCATTGCAGTTGTCGACGATCGCCTGGAAGTTCTCCTGGGGGTATTTGTAGACGTTGACGGTGATGCCGTCGTCGCTCGACCCGCACGCCGTGACGGTTGATGCCGCGAGCAACGCGACCCCCACACCGGCGGCGAGTCGATGGCGTCGGTTCGCACCCATCGGCCCTGCCTCCTTCCCGACTGCACGGAGGAGCCAGACCGCAATGCCCGGCACCTCGTCGTGCCACCGGCCGCACCCGGCGGACCGGTGCACCGAACCTAGGCCTGGTGATCAGGAGCCGCAACCAAGAGAGGCAACGATTCAGAACCAATAGCTGTTCTTCATGTCTCAACAGCTAGGGGTTTGAAGGGCGCATGGCCAGCCTGGCCAGCAGGTCACGGCCCTTCTCCGCCGATTTCGGGTGGCACAGCACGTCGTACCGCCCTGCCACCAGCTGGCTCGCCGACTGGAAGTCCCGCTTGCCCCGCGCCGACCCGTAGCCGACCGCGGCGAACACGAGCCCGAAGAACACACCGGTGATCAGACCCGTGAGCACCGGCCCGACCGTCACCCCCGGTTCCGGGCTGAAGAGGGTCAGCAGCAGGCCGACGAACAGACCGAACCACGCACCGCTGGCGGCACCGGTCATGAGGACGCGCCCCCAGGTGAGCTTCCCGGTGACCCGCTCGACCAGCATCAGGTCCACGCCGACGATCGTCACGTCCTGCACCGGGAAGTCCTCGAGCGCCAGGAAGTCGACCGCCCGCTGCGCCTCCTCGTAGGTGGCGTACGACCCGACCGGCCACCCCGTCGGCGGCGTGGGCAGGCGTGGCGGGACACCGGGTCGGTTCGGGTTGGCGAACGGACTCGTCACAGGGGACCACCTCTGTCGGACGCGCTGATCGTTCCATCCTGCCAGTGCCCGGTGCGCCGTGCTGAGACGCCTAAGGGTGTTTTGCCGGATTGCTCCACTGACCGCAACGCCCACAGCGCGCTACTCGAACCGGACGACGAACCTGTGCTCGGCGGGACGTGGCGCGTCTCTCTCCGCCACGGCGGAGAGGATCTTGACGATCTTCTCGTACAGCTCGTCGCCGAGCAGTTCCCTGCTGACCTCGGAGTCCACCCACACCAGCTCCACCGGACGTTCGACGTCGGTGCTCAGGCGGTCCCAGAGCGCGGACAGGTTGTTGCCGTAGTACGGCCCGAAGTCGAGCGGGCCGGCAAGCGCATCGTGAAACGCCCGCTCCCCCGTGATCGACTTTCCGTCGACGACCACCTTCACGACTCCTCCTGCTTCGAAGGACGCCCTGCTACCTCGCCGAGGACGACCGTGAGCTCGTCAGCGACGACCACCGCCCGCACGAGCACCGATCCGACCGAGAGCTCCACACCGGTCGTCTTACCGTTCTCGACCACCAGCGAGATGTCCTCGACCCGACGTCCTACGAGTTCTCGGTAGTCCCCCTCGGACGACACGTCGAAGGCGGTCCACTTCCCCGAGCGGGCCACGAAGTCCTGGTTCTCGGGGGACAGCGGACCAGCGAACGGGTCAGCCCATTCACCGGTGGACAGGCGGAGCGACTCACCATCGGAGCCCGACTCGAAGAGGAGGACCGCACCGTTCTCCAGGGTGAGCTCGATCGGTCCCTCCTCGGCCTCGCGGTGGCCGCCGGGACGCACGTAGTTGACGCGTCTGACCTTGGCGATCGCATTGCCCAGCAGCTCTTCGAGCCGTCCGACAGACATAGGAGCTTCTCCGGTGATGATCCGACGACTGCCCACACGATCCGTGGGCCACTTGCCGCCCTCGAACTTAGGCGAAGACCAGCCCGAACCGGTGTGCGAACGCACGGTGGGCGCGCGCGTAGGCGTCCTTGCCCGCCCCCACCCGCTCCCGCTCCTCCTCGATCACCGCGGCGGCCTTGCCGAGGTCGCCGTCGACGACGTGGGTGATCGCCAGCGTGCGCGGCCGGTCGAAGCCGAGCAGCGAGCGGTCAGCGCCGGGTGGTCACCGCGGCCGCGGGAGGCAGGGTGTGCGGGGGTTCGTCGGTGACCCAGGCGTACTCGATGGCGGACAACCGGCCGTTGGCGACCCACAGCAGCAGTTCGCCGATGTGCTCGCCGTTCGAGTGCACCTCGGCGCTGACCGGCAGCACGCCGTCGGGCACGTCAGCAGCGGGGCCGGAGGTGTCGAGGTCGAGGCTGGCCGATCCGTCGTACCACGGTGCGCGCACCTGGACGTGGTCGAGCTGGGCGTGCAGGCCGGGGAAGTCGGTGAGCAGGAGAGCCAGCAGTTCGCGTTCGGACGGGGCCAGTGGGCGCGGGTGGGCCGGGAGGTGGCGCAGGAGCTCGGCGGCGAGCAGGCGGAGCTCGGCCCACTGCGCGGCAGTGGCCAGTGAGGTGACGTGCCACACCGGGCCGGGGCCGCTCATCGTCTCCAGCAGGGTGTCGATGCGGTCGACGAACGGGCCGGCGGCCGGCGGGACCGGGTGCCGGCGGACGTCGTCGAACTCCAGGGCGAGCTCGTCGGTGGACGGAGCGGTGCCGATCGACTCCAGATGAGCGCGCTGGGCGGAGGCGGGCAGGGCGAGGCGGCGGGTCGGGCCGGCCAGGGGGTGCGTCATGAGGTCACCAGAGCATCGTCGAACGTGTGGTTCGAGTGTGGACCTGCGGGCAACCGGGTTTCAGTGCGGCACGGGCGGAGGAACGTCGTCAGCTCCGGCGGCACCTCGTCGAGGTGTTCGGTGAGCTGCAACAGGATCCGGCCACCGCCGAGGTGTTCGACGGCACGACGGGGTGCGGTGGCGAGAACCCGTTGCACGCCAACGAGCGCGGCGACCTGGCGCAGTCCCGGTG
Source organism: Lentzea sp. NPDC036955 (assembly GCF_055608005.1). Taxonomy (NCBI): domain Bacteria; kingdom Bacillati; phylum Actinomycetota; class Actinomycetes; order Pseudonocardiales; family Pseudonocardiaceae; genus Lentzea; species Lentzea sp. NPDC036955. The sequence continues at coordinate 140,133 of NZ_JBVJRC010000003.1, forward strand.
CGGGCCGGACGGGGAGCGTCAGGGGCCACTCCCGTGAAAGAGCGACCCCCAACGGGCTAACCCCGGCTCTGGTACTCCCGCAGCAGGCCCCGGGAGATGATCGTCTTCTGGATCTCCGAGGTGCCCTCGCCGATCAGCAGGAACGGCGCCTCGCGCATCAGGCGCTCGATCTCGTACTCCTTGGAGTAGCCGTAGCCGCCGTGGATGCGGAACGCCTCCTGCGTCACCTCCGCGCAGTACTCCGAGGCGATGAGCTTGGCCATGCCGGCCTCGACGTCGTTGCGCTGACCGGAGTCCTTCAGGCGCGCCGCGTTGACCATCATCAGGTGCGCCGCCTCGACCTTGGTGGCCATCTCGGCGAGCTTGAACGCGATGGCCTGGTGCTCGGCGATGGCCTTGCCGAACGTCCTGCGCTGCTGCGAGTACTCGATCGCGAGCTCGAAGGCGCGGAGCGCGATGCCGCACGCGCGGGCGGCCACGTTCACGCGGCCCACCTCGACGCCGTCCATCATGTGCCGGAAGCCCTGGCCGGTGGCGCCGCCGAGGACCTGGTCGGCGGAGATCTCGAAGCCGTCGAACACCATCTCGGTGGTGTCGACGCCCTTGTAGCCCATCTTGTCGATCTTGCCGGGGATCGTGAGGCCGGGCAGGACCTCCCCGTAGCCCTCCGGCTTCTCCACCAGGAACGTCGTGAGGTTCTGGTGCGGCTTGTCCGCGCCCTCGTCGGTCTTCACGAGCACGGCGGTCAGGTTCGACGTGCCGCCGTTGGTCAGCCACATCTTCTGGCCGTTGATCGTGTAGCCGTCCGCGCCCTTGACGGCCTTCGTGCGGATCGCGGCCACGTCCGAGCCCAGCTCGGGCTCCGACATCGAGAATGAGCCGCGCACCTCGCCCGCGGCCATCCGCGGCAGGTACTTCTCCTTCTGCTCCTGCGTGCCGTGCTGCTTGAGCATGTGCGCCACGATGAAGTGGGTGTTGATGACACCGGAGACGCTCATCCAGCCGCGCGCGATCTGCTCGACGACGAGCGCGTAGGTCAGCAGCGACTCGCCGAGCCCGCCGAACTCCTCCGGGATCGTCAGGCCGAACAGGCCCATCTCCTTCATGCCCTCGACGATGTCGGCGGGGTAGGTGTCGCCGTGCTCCAGCGCCTGCGCGTGCGGGATGATCTCCTTGTCCACGAACGTGCGAACGGTCGCGAGGATTTCTTCCTGGATGTCCGTGAGACCCGCGGTCTGGGCGAGGCGCGCCATCGCACTTCCCTTCCGAAGCAAGAGTTACCGGCGAGTATGGACCGGTTAACGCTCGTTCGCGACCGAGGTGTGCTCTCCGCAACACAGCCATGGCGGCTGTACCGAAACAGCTTCCCCAACAGGTGTGATCGCGCACCCATGCGCGGCGAATGAACAGTGCGGACTTAAGATCCCGCCTCACCACACCTAGGGGGACCAGCGATGACCTACGACCCGTACAACCCGAAGCAGGACCCGTACGGCCAGCAGCCCGGCCAGCCCTACGGCCAGCAACCCGGCCCGTACGGCGCGCAGCCGATGTACGGCTACGGCTACCCGCCGCCCGTGCCGAAGCCGCAGACGAACGCGATCCTCGCGCTCGTGCTGTCCTGCGTGGGCATCGCGACCTGCGGCGTGACGTCCATCATCGGCGTCATCTTCGGCCACATCGCGATGGGGCGGATCAAGCGGGGCGAGGAAGACGGCCGCGGCCTGGCACTGGCGGGCCTCATCGTCGGGTACCTGGTCATCGCCGGTTACCTGCTGTACTTCGCGATCGTCATCATCGCGATCATCGCGGCGGCCAAGCAGGGCAGCACGTACTAGCGGTGAGCTCAGCCCGCGAGGGCGATCTCCAGCGCACCACCGCAGTGGCGGCACACGTCGGCGAACACGTGGACGTCGGCATCGCATCCAGGGCAGCTGCGGAAGCTGCGCTCGAGCAGGTCGTCCTCGCGGCGCTTGAAGAGCCGCAGGCGCCTGCCCGCCTTGCCGTTACTCGAACGTGACATGCCCCAGAGCATGCACCCGCACCGGGGCGAGATCGCAAACCCCGGTCACGGATTGTGCGTCACCTCACCCGTTTTGAACGCAACCCGTGACGGTCGGCCACGTGCAGTGACATCAGGGGTGAAATGGCGCACAACCCGTGACGGATCTCAGTCCTCCGGGGGCGTCCACACGTTCGCACGCGACATGCCCGCGGCGCGTCCCTTGCCGGAGATCACGAGCGCCATCTTCCGCGACGCCTCGTCGATCATCTCGTCGCCGAGCATCACGGCGCCGCGCTTCCCGCCCGCCTCGGACGTGTAGTACTCGTAGGCGTCGAGGATGTTCTCGGCGTGGTCGTAGTCGTCCTGCTTGGGGCTGAAGACCTCGTTGGCCGCCTCGATCTGGCCGGGGTGCAGCACCCACTTGCCGTCGAAGCCCAGTGCCGCGGACCGGCCGGCGACGCGCTTGTAGCCCTCGACGTCGCGGATCTGCAGGTACGGGCCGTCGATGGCCTGCTTGTCGTGGGCGCGCGCGGCCATCAGGATCCGCATCAGGATGTAGTGGTAGGCGTCGCCCACGTCGTAGCCGGGCGGCTGCTCGCCGACGACCAGCGACTTCATGTTGATCGACGCCATGAAGTCCGCGGGGCCGAAGATGATCGTCTCGACGCGCGGGGACGCGGTGGCGATCGCGTTGACGTTGTTGAGGCCCAGGGCGTTCTCGATCTGCGCCTCGATGCCGATCTTGCCGACCTCGTGGCCCATGGTCTTCTCGATCTGGGTGAGCAGGAGGTCGAGTGCCACGACCTGCTCCGGCGTCTGGACCTTCGGCAGCATGATGCAGTCGAGGTTCGCGCCCGCGCCCTCGACGACCTCGGTGACGTCGCGGTAGGTCCACTCCGTCGTCCAGTCGTTGACGCGCACGACGCGGGCCTTGCCGTCCCAGCCGCCCTCGTTGAGGGACGCGACGATGGTCTTGCGGGCGTCCGGCTTGGCCAGGGGCGCGCAGGCGTCCTCCAGGTCCAGGAACACCTGGTCCGCCGGCAGCGTGCGGGCCTTGTCGATCATCTTCTGGCTCGAGCCGGGGACCGCCAGACACGAGCGACGGGGACGCTGCTGGTCGACCACTGGAGTACCTCCTCGTACCGGCCGGTAACTATGTGGGCCACAGTGGCACGCATCGCTGCGGGGCGCATGTCCGCTGAGTCCCGTCTCACAGCCCCTGGCAGTCTGAACCGGTGGAGATCACGCGCATCCTCGACGCGGCGCTGCGGAAAGCGGCCGCCGTGTGGATCACCTCACCCGGCCGCGAACCGAAGCTGGTGCACGCCCACTGGCGCGACGACGCGTTGTGGGTGATCACCGGCGGCACGGAACAGCAGGTGCCCGGACTGACCGATGGCGCCGAGGTCACCGTCACCGTCCGCTCCCCCAGCACGCACTCGCACCTCGTCGACTCGCAGGCCACAGCCCGGCTCGTGGAACCGGACGACGAGACGGCCCAGGCGCTGAAGACCGCGCGGCTCAACACGAAACCCGAGTGGGACGCGGTGTACCGGCTGGAGTTCGGCACGTGATCACCGTGCCGGAGGGCTTCGGGCTCGAGCTCGGCGAGGGCGCGCCGGAGTGGGTCGCGAAGCTGCCTTCACTGGCCACGAAGGCGTGCGCGCGCTGGCGGCTCACCCCGGACGGCGCGCTGATGAACGGGTTCTGCGCCGTCGTGCTCCCGGTGCGCCGGCCGGACGGGCACCCGGCCGTGCTGAAGCTGACGTGGGTCGACCGCGAGACCGAGCACGAGCCGATCGCGTTGCGGCTCTACGACGGCAACGGCGCGGTCCGGTTGCTCGGCCACGACGCGGAACTCGGCGCGTTGCTGCTGGAACGCCTCGACCAGCACTCGCTCGACGACGAACCGATCGACCTCGCCGTCGGCGTGATCGGTGATCTGCTGCGCCGCCACCGGCACCTCGAAGCGCCTGCGAACTTCCGCCGGTTCACGGACACGCTGAAGGAGCACCCGGCCGTTCCCCGCAGGCTGCTCGACGCGGCCAGGGAGGCGGGCACCCGGCCGATGGGCACGACGCTCGTCAACGAGGACCTGCACTACCGGAACGTGCTGCGCGGCGACCGGGAACCGTGGCTCGTGATCGACCCGAAGCCGCTGTCCGGTGACCCCGAGTACTGCATGATCCCGTTGCTGTGGAACAGGTTCGGCGAGCTGGACGGGCGCAGGGGGCTGACCGGCCGGTTCCTCGCGCTGTGCGACGCGGGCGAGCTGGACGTGGCGAAGGCCCGCGACTGGACGTTGCAGCGCGCGGTGGCGAACTGGATCTGGTGCCTGGAGGAGGACCTGCCGGACCAAGCGGCCATCTGCGCCGAGATCGCCGAGTGGGCGGTCAGGTCCTGATCTAGGCTCGCTGTCGTGGTGGCTGTGAACAGGGTCTACATCGCGCAGTTGGCCGGACTCCCCGTCTTCGGCCCCGATGGCGAACCCATCGGCAAGGCCAGGGACGTCGTGATCAGCCTCCGCATCGACCGGCAGCCACCGCGGGTGCTCGGCATGGTCGTCGAGCTCGCCACCCGCCGGCGGATCTTCGTGCCGATGCTGCGGGTCACCACGGTCGAGCCGAACGCGGTGACGCTCGCGACCGGGTCGGTGAACCTGCGGCCGTTCCACCAGCGGGTCAACGAGGTCCTGGTGATCGGCGAGGTGCTGGACGCCACGGTGGAGCTGGAGGACGGTTCGTCCGCGACCGTCACCGACGCCGCGATGGAGCTGACCCGCACCCGTGACTGGCGGATGGTCAAGGTCGCGGTCCGCCGGCGCTCCGGACGCCTCGGCCGACGCGGACCGGTGCAGGTGTGGCGGTGGGAGGACGTCAGCGGTCTGAGCGTGAACCAGCTCGCCGGCCAGCCGCAGGGAGCGCAGCAGCTCGTCGCGGTGTTCGAGGGCATGCGCGCGGCCGACGTGGCCCACGCCCTCCACGAGCTGCCGCCCAAGCGCCGCCACGAGGTCGCGGACGCCCTCGACGACGAACGGCTCGCGGACGTCATCGAGGAACTGTCCGAAGAGGACCAGAAGGACGTCCTGTCGCACCTGGACGAGGAACGCGCCGCGGACGTCCTGGAGGCGATGAACCCGGACGACGCGGCCGACCTGCTCGCCGAGCTGTCCGAGGTGACGAAGGACCGGCTGCTCGACCTCATGGAACCCGAGGAGTCCGAACCGGTCCGCCGCCTGCTGGAGTACTCGTTCGACACCGCGGGCGGTCTGATGACGCCGGAACCGATCATCCTGACGCCGGACGCGACGATCGCGGAGGCGCTGGCACGGGTGCGCAACCCCGACCTCACGCCGGCGCTGGCGTCGATGGTCTTCGTCTGCCGCTCCCCCTCCGCGACGCCGACGGGCCGCTACCTCGGCTGCGTGCACATCCAGCGGCTGCTGCGCGAACCACCGTTCGACCTCGTCGCCGGCGTGCTCGACACCGACCTGGCCCGGTTGTCGCCGAACGCCTCGCTGAGCGACGTGACCCGTTACTTCGCCACCTACAACCTGGTGTGCGCACCGGTGATCGACGACACCGAGCACCTGCTCGGCGCGGTCACCGTCGACGACGTGCTGGACCACCTGCTGCCGGACAACTGGCGCGAGACGGGACTGAGCCATGCCTGAAGTACTGCCCCGCCGCAGGCTCGACCAGCCGCGCGAACCGAGGGGTTTCCGGTTCTCGATCGACCCCGACACGTTCGGACAGCTCTCCGAGCGGCTCGCGCGCTTCCTCGGCACCGGCAAGTTCCTGTTCTGGCAGACGCTGATCGTCGTCGTCTGGATCACGGTGAACCTCGTCGCGGTGTCGTTGCGGTGGGACCCGTACCCGTTCATCCTGCTGAACCTGGCGTTCTCGACCCAGGCCGCCTACGCCGCACCGCTGATCCTGCTCGCGCAGAACCGGCAGGACGACCGGGACCGGGTGTCGCTGGAGGAGGACCGCAAGCGGGCGGCGCAGACGAAGGCGGACACCGAGTACCTGGCGCGCGAACTGGCCGCGGTGCGACTGGCCCTCGGCGAGGTGGCGACGCGCGACTTCATCCGCGGTGAGCTGGAGAAGCTGGTGAAGGAGCAGGACAACCGCAAGAAGGTCAGGCCGTGACGGCCGACCGGGACCAGCCGCTGCTCACGGCCTGACGTGCCCGGCCTCGACCAGGTCGGCCAGCACGTCGTGGATCGCGGGTGCCGTCTCGGCGTGCGCGCGGTACTCGTCGCGGGTGACGTAGGTGAGCTCGGCGATCTCGCTCGTCGGCTGCGGTGTGCCGAGCAGCTCCGCCGTGAAGCAGGTCATGTCGACGATCGCGCCCTCTCCCTCGCCGTACGCGGGGGCGACGTAGCGCTGAAGGACCTCGGGGCGGTCGAGGTCGGTGCCGAGCTCCTCGCGGACCTCCCTGCGCAGCGCCTCGGCCGGGGTCTCGCCGGGTTCGATCTTGCCGCCGGGGAGGTAGAAGGCCTTCTTGTTGCGTGAGCGCACAACGAGGAGGCGGCCGGCCTCGACGTGCACGAGTCCCACGACGGTGATCACGGGAAGACGTCGTCCGCGGCCAGCCGGTCGCAGGTGCGTCCGAAGGCCTCCAGCTCACCGGGTCCGAAGCTCTCGCCGAAGTGCTCGGCGACGCCCGCCAGGTGGGTGGTGGAGGCGCTGCGGAGGCGTTCGGCACCGAGCGGTGTGAGCACGGCCACGATGCCGCGTCCGTCACCGTCGGCGCGTTCCCGCCCGACGAGCCCCGCGCGTTCCAGCCGGTCCACGAGCCGGGTCACGCCGGAGCGGGACAGCAGGACGGCGTCGGCGAGCTCGGTCATGCGCATGCGCGTGGAGGGCGACTCGGCCAGTTGAACCAGCACGTCGTACGCCGCGAGAGAAAGGCGCTGCTCAGCAATCAGTTCGGTCTCGAGGACCCGCGTGATCCGTGCATGCGCGCGGAGGAACGATCGCCACACCCCGAGCTCGACGCGGGTGGGCAATCGGGAACTACCCGATTCCGGCACGGACGTCGATGTTACGGACAGCGCTCCTCCCGCTACGACCTGGGCCTGCGCTGGAAAGTGACCGGCCGGTAGGACGGGCGTGAACCGGACGTAGCATGGATCGGTGACCACCACGCAGCCCCTCCCCACCGCGGAGGACGTCCGCAAGGCGCTCTCCGGTGTGCAGGACCCCGAAATCCGCCGTCCGATCACCGAGATCGGCATGGTCAAGGACGTCGAGGTGGCCGCGGACGGCTCGGTCGTGGTCGGGGTCTACCTGACGGTCGCCGGCTGCCCGATGCGCGACAAGATCACCGCCGACGTCACCGCGGCCGTGTCCGCGCTGGAAGGCGTCTCGTCGGTGCGCGTCGACCTCGACGTGATGAGCGACGCCCAGCGCACCGAGCTGCGCAAGACCCTGCGCGGCGGCACCGAGGAACCGGTCATCCCGTTCGCCCAGCCCGGCTCGCTGACCCGCGTGTACTGCGTCGCGTCCGGCAAGGGCGGTGTCGGCAAGTCCTCGGTCACCGTGAACCTGGCCGTCGCCATGGCCGCGCGCGGCCTGTCCGTCGGCATCGTCGACGCCGACATCTACGGCCACTCGATCCCCCGCATGCTCGGCGCGGACGGCCGTCCCACCCAGGTCGAGAAGATGATCATGCCGCCGCAGGCGCACGGCGTGAAGGTCATCTCGATCGGCATGTTCACCCCCGGCAACACCCCGGTGGTGTGGCGCGGCCCGATGCTGCACCGCGCGCTGCAGCAGTTCCTGGCCGACGTGTTCTGGGGCGACCTCGACGTCCTGCTCCTCGACCTCCCGCCGGGCACCGGTGACGTGGCCATCTCCGTGGCCCAGCTCGTGCCGAACGCCGAGATCCTGGTCGTCACGACCCCGCAGACCGCCGCCGCCGAGGTGGCCGAACGCGCCGGTTCCATCGCGTTGCAGACCCGGCAGCGGGTCGCGGGCGTGATCGAGAACATGTCGTGGCTGGAGATGCCCGACGGCTCCCGCATGGAGGTCTTCGGCGCGGGCGGCGGTGCGGCCGTCGCCGAGTCGCTGACCCGTGCGGTGGGCTCCGACGTGCCGTTGCTCGGCCAGATCCCGTTGGACCCGCGGCTGCGGGAGAACGGTGACGCGGGCACCCCGATCGTGCAGGCCGTGCCGGACTCGGCGGCCGCGCAGGTCCTCACCGAGGTGGCGACGAAGCTTTCGGTCCGCTCCCGCGGCCTGGCCGGCCGCCTGCTGAACGTCTCGCCCGCCGGGCGGTAGCAGAACGAGGACGAGGGGCCCCGCGTCACCGGACCGGTGACGCGGGGCCCCTCGTTCGTTCTCGGGTCAGGTGGCGTCCGGGTCGAACGGCGGGCGTTCGCCGGGGGCCAGAGGGCGCTGCTCAGGGGTGGGAGGAGTGGGCGGCGTCGGGTAGCCGTTCGCCTTCGTCGTCGGCTCCGGGTCGTCGAAGAGGTGCTTCGTCACCGCGCGCTTCGGATCGAAGTTGCGCAGCTCCCGCAGGTCCTCCAGGGGTTTGCGGAGCTGTTCGAACTCCGGGCCCATCTCCTGCTTGAGCTGCTCGCGTGCGCCGGTCGCGTACTCACGGACCTGGCGGACCGTCTTGCCCAGCCAGGCCGCCGCGGACGGCAGGCGTTCGGGGCCCAGGATGAAGAGACCCGCGACGACGATGATGAGGATCTCGACCCATCCGATGCTGTCGAACACGGGTCCCAGCCTACTTGTCAGTCGGACTTGAGCGTGACGTCGATTTTCAGCTCACGGCCCTGCCGCGCCAGCACGACCTGCACGGTTTCGCCGATTTCGTGTTCCCTGACCGCTACGACCAGTTCGGCGGCGTTGCGGACCATCCGGTCGCCGACCTTCGTGATGACGTCGCCCTCCTGGATGCCGGCGGTGGCCGCGGCCCCACCGGCGGGGACGTTCTGCACCTGGGCGCCCTCGGAGGTCTCGGCGGAGACCGACTTGACGTTGACGTTCATGTCGGCGTGCTTGACCGAGCCGCTGCGGATGAGCTCCTGGCCGATCTTGCGGGCCTGGTTGCCGGAGATGGCGAAGCCGAGGCCGACCGAACCGCCGGTCTCGGTGCGGATCGACGAGTTGATGCCGACGAGGGCACCGCGCGAGTCGACCAGTGCGCCACCGGAGTTGCCGGGGTTGATGGCAGCGTCGGTCTGGATGGCGTCGTAGGTGACCTGGGGGCCGCCGTTCTCGCCCGCAGCGGTCACGGGGCGGTGCAGCGCGGAGACGATGCCCTCGGTGACGGTGTTCGACAACTGCAGCGGCGAGCCGACGGCGATCACGGAGTCACCGACCTGGAGCTCGTCGGAGTTGCCGAACTGCAGCACCGTCGGGTTCGTCACCTCGACCTTGATGACGGCGAGGTCGGTCTTCGGGTCGCGGCCCACGACGCGGGCCGCGGCGCGGGTGCCGTCGGTGAACACGGCGCTCAGCTTCGCCGAGGAGTCCGCGGCGGCGGGGGCGACGACGTGGTCGTTGGTGAGGATGTAGCCGCCGCTCTCGATGACGACGCCGGAACCGACGCCCGCGACGTTCGCACCCTTGAACTCGATGGAGACGACGCTCGGGGTCACGCGCTTGGCGATGTCGGACACCGAGCCGGCCGGGCGTTCCTTGCCCTCCGAGACCTCGGCCAGGGTGACCGTCGAGTCGGTCAGCGGGTTGCCGGCGCGCCCGATCAGCCAGCCGACGAGGCCGCCGACGGAACCGACCAACAGGGCGGCGACCATCAGCAGGGCGAGGGCGGTGGGCTTCACGCGGCGGCCGAACAGCAGCTCGGGGACGCTCAGCTGGGGACCGGGCTCCTGGGCCTTCTCCGGCTCTCCCGGCGGGTCCTCGCCCACGGCGGGCGGGCCGATGACGGCACCGGCGGCGGGGTCGCGCCACGGGTCGGCGGCGGGCTTGCCGTCCCAGAAGACCGGGTCGACGTCGGGGTCGGGCGTGCTGTGCGGCTGGTGGCCGGGCGGGCGCTGCAACAGCTCACCGGAGCCCTGGCGGCCGAACGCGGTGGCCAGCGACTCGGGCGGGGGCGGCGCGGACTGCACCTGGGGAACCTGCACGGTGCGCGCGGCGAACGCGCCGTCGACACCGGCGGGGCGGCCGAAGGCGGTGGCGTGGGTGGGGTCGACCGGCGGCTGCACGAGCGGTCGCGGGCGCAGCCTGCGGTGTGCTCCGTCGTCCACTCCGGACACAGGTGTGGGCGTCTGGCCGTTGGGCGACTGCTGGCTCATCTCTCCCCGAGTTTTCCGCTAGGAGTGCTGAACCACAGCCTGCCTGACGAGCGGTGAAATAGCTGTCAGCGGGTGCCGACGAGCGCGCCGGTCAGGTCCTGGTGGATCAAGGGCGCCGGCTGCGCGGGCAGCTTCGGCTCGCCGTCCGGGGTGGCGAACGCGAGCGCGCCGAGCAGCATGCCGCTCACGACGACGCCCGCTCCCTGGCGGGCCCTGCGGCCGGTGAACCAGCCCTGGCTGCCCAGCGGCTTGGACGACCCCAGCACGGGACCGGAGCCGAACGCGGGCTTGTCGGTGCGCTGAACGGCGACGAACTGGCCGTCCTCGGTGATCGCGAGCCCGTCCGGTGCGGACGGCAGCTCGACCTCCTGCGGGATGGCGCCGAGCCGGTCGAGCAGCGAGGCCGACGCCGTGGGCGCCGACGCGGTGCGCACGGCTGCGCGCGCCTGCTGCTGCGTGTAGGTCTCGAACGCGCAGAAGCCGCAGCGCTGGATGTGCGCAGAGGCTCGCTCGTGTGCGACCGAGGACAGCTCTCCGTCCACGAACGCGACCACGGCATCCGGCAACAGGTGCTGCTCAGGCAGGCTCCAACCACGGAGGTCGGTCATGCAGAGTCCTCCAGCAACGATTCCCGACGACGGCGTTCCAAAGCGACCTTCAGGGCCTGGCGGCCCCGGTGGATCCTGCTCCTCACGGTACCCATCTTCACCCCGAGAGTGGCGCCGATCTCCTCGTAGGAGAGTCCTTCCACGTCACAGAGCACGACGGCGGCCCTGAACTCCGGGGGGAGCTCGTCGAGCGCGGCCTGCAGGTCCGGGTCGAGGTGGTTCTCGTCGTAGATCTCCTCGGGGGACAGGTCGTCACCCTCGAGGCGGTCGTTGTCCTCGGGCAGCGCCTCCATGCGCACGCGGCTGCGCCGGCGTGCCATGTCCAGGAAGAGGTTGGTGGTGATGCGGTGCAGCCACCCCTCGAAGGTGCCCGGCTTGTACGACGCCAGGGAGCGGAAGACGCGGATGAACGTCTCCTGCGTGAGGTCCTCGGCGTCGTGCTGGTTGCCGGTCAGGCGGTACGCGAGCCGGTAGACCCTGTCCGCGTGCTCGCGGACAATGCTGTCCCACGAGGGCGGCGTCCAGTCGGCCGTCTCGATGGGCGCGACGGCCTCCGGCGAACTCGACTGCGTGCGCATCAGGTGTTTCGGCACCTCCATGTGGGCCGCCCGGCGACCCTTGTGCGGCTCAACGGACGGCGGGTCCGGCTTGTTCCCGACCAGAGCCTGGCTTCTTGCCCCTGTACCTTCTCCCGCGCGGTTTAAACGATCGTGAGAGCTGGCTGAGAGCACCCTGAGAATCTCGGTTCGGGCGGCGTTCACCCGTTTTGGGCACAAGTGGCACTAGCCTTCGTCCTTGTGACACCGGAATCGGCCCTGCGGGAGTACGTCGAGCAGTACCTCCCCGAGGACGACGTGCACCTCGCCGCGCGCGCACGCGGTGAGGAGCTGGGCTGCGTGCCCATCGGCGCGGGTGGCGGAGCCGCTCTCAGGTTCCTCGCGGCCGCCCTGCAGGCGAAGGCCGTCGTCGAGATCGGCACCGGCGCCGGCACCAGCGGCCTCTACCTGCTGTCGGGGATGCCGAGGTCCGGCGTGCTGACGTCCATCGACGTCGCCCCCGAACACCAGCGCGCCGCCCGCGAGGCGTACGCCGCCGCCGGCATCTCACCGTCGCGGACCCGCCTGATCATGGGCAAGGCCCTGGAGGTCCTCCCCCGCCTCACCGACGCGGCCTACGACCTCGTCTTCGTCGACGCCTACAAGCCCGAGTACCCGCAGTACCTCGAACACGGGGTGCGGATGCTGCGGCCCGGCGGCGTCATCGCGTTCGACAACGTCCTCTGGCACGGCAAGGTCGTCGACCCGAAGGTCAAGGACGAGTCGACCCTGGCCATGCGCGAGATCGCGCGCTCGTGCCGGGAGGACCCGCGGCTCGTTCCGGTCATCCTGCCGCTGGGCGACGGCCTCCTGGTCGCCGCCCGCCGCCCCTAGGACGGTCACGCGGGGCCCCCACGTGCCCTCCAGGGGAACGCGGGGGCCCCGCGTGCCTTTTTGGAAGGGGACGCGGGGCCCTTTCGTGCGCTCCTGTCGCACGCGGGGACCTTTCGTGCGATCCGCGCGTGCGCGGGTTATCGGCGCATGCAAGGGGTGTGTAAGAGAAGAAGAGGGGTGCGGGGGCTAGTAGGCGCGGACGCCCTTGCCTAGGACTGTGACGCCGCCTGCTGAGACGGTGTAGCGCTCGCGGTCCATCGGGGCGTCCACGCCGATCAGCGCGCCGTCGGGCACCACGACGTTCTTGTCCAGGATCGCTCGCCGGACCACCGCGCCCTTGCCGATCCGCACGCCCGGCAGCAGCACCGAGCCCTGCACGACCGAGCCGACCTCGACCACCACGTCCGACGAGATCACCGAGCCGTGGATCTTGCCGGAGATGATCGCGCCGGGGCCGACCATCGAGTCCTCAGCGGACCCTCCCGCGATGAACTTGGCCGGCGGCAGCGGCGGTGTCGCCGTGCGGATGGGCCACAGCTGGTTGTAGAGGTTGAAGATCGGGTGGACGGAGACCAGGTCCATGTGGGCGTCGTAGTAGGCGTCGATCGTCCCCACGTCGCGCCAGTAGCCGCGGTCGCGGTCGGTCGCGCCGGGTACCTCGTTGTCCTGGAAGTCGTAGACGTGCGCTTTGCCGCGGTCGACGAGCATCGGGATGATGTCGCCGCCCATGTCGTGGTCGGAGTCCGGGTTCAACGCGTCCCCGCGCAGCGCGTCGAGCAGCGCCTCGGTCGTGAAGACGTAGTTGCCCATCGACGCGAACGTCACGTCCGGGTCGTCCGGCACGTGCGGCGGCTCCGACGGCTTCTCCAGGAAGCGGGTGATCTTGCCAGAGGCGTCGGAGTCGATGCAGCCGAACGCCTTGGCCTCGGTCCGCGGCACGCGGATGCCGGCGACGGTCACCGCGGCACCCGACTCGACGTGCTGCGAGATCATCTGGCCGGGGTCCATCCGGTACACGTGGTCCGCGCCGAAGATCACGACGTGGTCCGGCTTCTCGTCGTGGACGAGGTTCAGCGACTGGAAGATCGCGTCGGCCGAGCCGGTGTACCAGCGCGGGCCCAGGCGTTGCTGGGCCGGGACCGGCGTCACGTACTGACCGAGCACATTGGACAGGCGCCACGTCGTCGAGATGTGGCGGTCCAGTGAGTGCGATTTGTACTGCGTCAGCACGCAGAGCTTCGCGAGCCCGGCGTTGACCAGGTTCGACAGCACGAAGTCGACCAGCCGGTAGTTGCCCCCGAAGGGCACGGCCGGTTTCGCGCGGTCTGCCGTCAGTGGCCACAGGCGCTTGCCTTCACCACCGGCAAGCACAATTCCGAGGACGTGCGGCTGCCCCTTCACAACACGTGACCCTATCCGGGCGATCGTCCGCGAACCAGACGCAAAGCAGTTCGTCCCACCGTGTCGCGCTGTGATCTACGGTGGGTGCGTGCGAGTTGCGCTCATGACGCGGGAGTACCCGCCGGAGGTCTACGGCGGCGCTGGTGTGCACGTGGGATTCCTCGTGCCGCACCTCAGAGAGCTGGTCGATGTCGACGTGCATTGTTTCGGGGCGCCCAGGGGAGACGCCACGGCGCACAACCCTCCCCATTCTTTGGAGCACGCAAACGCGGCGTTGACCACACTTGCCGTCGACCTCGAAATGGCGGCGGCGGTGTCCACGGCGAACCTCGTGCACTCGCACACCTGGTACGCCAACATGGGCGGCCACCTCGCGAAGCTGCTGCACGGGGTGCCACACGTGGTGACCGCGCATTCGCTGGAGCCGCACCGGCCGTGGAAGGCCGAGCAGCTCGGCGGTGGGTACCGGATCTCGTCGTGGGCGGAACGCACCGCCTACGAGCACGCCGACGCGGTCATCGCGGTGAGCGAGGGCATGCGCGCGGACGTCCTGGACGCCTACCCGGCGCTGGACCCCGCGAAGGTCCACGTCGTCCGCAACGGGATCGACTCCGTCGCCTACCGCCCGGTCTCCGAGACGGACGCCCTGACGTCCCGTGGGATCGATCCCACGAAGCCGATCGTCGCTTTCGTGGGGAGGATCACCCGGCAGAAGGGCGTCGGGCACCTCGTCGCCGCCGCGCACCAGATCTCGCCGGAGGCGCAGATCGTGCTGTGCGCGGGCGCGCCGGACACCCCGGAGATCGCCGAGGAGACCCGGCTCGCGGTGAGCGAGCTCGCGGCGGCGCGCGAGGGCGTGTTCTGGATCCAGAAGATGCTGCAGCCCGCGGAGGTCCGGCAGATCCTCAGCCACGCGACGGTGTTCGTGTGCCCGTCGGTCTACGAGCCGCTCGGCATCGTGAACCTGGAGGCGATGGCGTGCGGCACGGCGGTCGTGGCCTCCGACGTCGGCGGCATCCCCGAGGTCGTCGCGGACGGTGAGACCGGGCTCCTGGTTCACTACGACGAGCACGACCCGTCGACCTACCGGCTGCAGTTGAGTGAGGCGATCAACTCACTCATCGCCGACCCGGAGCGGGCCAAGCGGTTCGGCGCGGCTGGCCGCAAGCGGGCTGAGCAGGAATTCTCCTGGGCCGCGATGGCGGAGCAGACGGTCGAGGTCTACCGCAGTGTGATTTGAGCCACACACGTCCGGGGCAACCCTGAAGTGTGAACGCCGCCTTTAACCAGTAGTGACTTTTGGTTCCAACTGGTGAGGGGCGCGAGGACTGTGCGTTGTGCGGTGCTGGGTCTGGCGGTCGTCCTGGCGGCGGCCGGATGTGCGTCAGCACCGAAGGCGGCCCCGCCCGCTCCCACGCTCACGGTCGACGGCAAGAAGCTCGCCGGCGCCTCCGACCTGCAGTCGGAGGCCGAGGCGCAGATCTCGTTCACGCTGGAGTACGGCTACGTGGCACGGGCGGGTGCCGCGGCGGTCAGCTGCTGGTTCGCCAAGACCGGCGTCGACTCCGAGGTGGACCGGCGGCTGTGGTGCGGCCCGGTGCAGGTGCCCGGCACCGGCGCCTCGACCGACTGGGTGCCCGTGCCGCTCAAGGAGGTCGGCAAGACCGATGACGAGGTCCGCTTCGAGGTCCAGTCGCCGCAGGTGCCCGAGAGCGGCAACCGCAGCACCCCGGCGGGAACGCTGATCCGCACCGACGGCAAGCAGTTCGACCCGGCCAAGCAGCAGGACCTGACCGCGGGCAGGGACTTCCTCGCCGTGCTGCCCGACGACGGCAAGCGGTCGAACTCCGACCTCGGGCTCGGCAACGTCGACGTGCGGGTGCGCGACGACCTGCTCTCCACGGCCGTGACCGGCTGGGCGAACCCGGACCTGTGGCACACCTCCGACGGCACCGTGCGCGCCGAGCCGGGTTCCCGGCTGCGCGTGCTGCGGATGAAGGTCGAGAAGCTCAACGAGACCGACAGCGGCTACCTGCGCACCAACTGGCAGGGCTTCGCCCCGCAGCCCTCCGAGCTCGCGCTGGAGCTGCCCGGCAAGCGCCAGGTGCTGCCGCAGGACCGCCTGCCGGCCAACGGTTCGGTGTTCGTCGTCTACACCGTGCCCGACCCGCAGGCCGGCACCGAGACGCTCGCACTGGGCACGCTCGGCGCCAAGTCGCTGGAGCAGCGGGTCGAGGTCCCGTCCGGCAAGCGCGCCGAGAACCCGCCCGCCGTGCTGCTGCGCGCGGCCGGTCCGGCGCAGTTCGCCGAGCAGACGCAGAAGTTCCGGCTCGGCGGCAACGCCATGGGCATGAAGGTCACCGGCGTCAAGCTCGGCCGGCAGCGTCCGGTGAAGCTCGGTCCGAGCCAGTACGACGTCGCCACGGCCTCCGCACCCGACAAGGCGCTGCTGGAGGTCCGGCTGGAGGCCACCGGTGACGTGCCGGACACCGCGGGCGGCCTGCTGACGAAGGACCTGGTCACGGTGACCCTGCCGGACGGTTCGGCGGCACCGCAGGTCGGTGCCCGCTACGACGGCGGCCCGCTGCCGTTCGCGGTCGTGGTGGAGATCCCGGCGGACACCCGCTCGGTCTCGGTGGGGCTGGTCGACGGCAACCCCGACCTGCCCCGGCTCGGCAAGGTCGCGCTGGTGCCGGTCGACGCGCGCCTCACGCTCGCGCTGGAGTTCTGAGCGAGCATCGCGGCGAGCGCCAGCCAGCCCACGACCACGGCGACCAGCCCGCCCCAGCCCCACTCGCCGAACGCCGTGCTGCCGGCCGTTCCGCCGATGCTGCTGCCCACGTAGAAGCCGAGCAGGTACAGCCCGGACGCCTGGCCGCGGGCGTGTTCCGGAGCGCGCGCACCGACCCAGGCGCTGGCCGTGGCGTGCGCGGCGAAGAACCCGCCGGTGACGACCGCCAGCCCGAGCGGCACCCACACCAGGCTCGCGAGCGCGCCCAGCGCGAGGACCCCGATGCACGCGAGCAGCACCCGGCCGCGGCCGAACCGGTCGGAGAACCGGCCCGCGAACGCCGACGCCACGCTGCCGACGCCGTAGAAGAGGAAGACCAGCGACTCGAGCCACGTCGGCCCGCCGAGCTGGAAGCCGACGACGTTGTAGAACGAGATGAACGACCCGACCAGCAGCACCGACACCGCGTAGAGCGACAGCAGCACCGGGTCCCGCAGCGCCGCCTTCAACGCCCGCGGCGCCCGCTTCGGCCGGGTGCGCGCCGGCGGCAGGAAGAACACCACCACGGCCGCAGCCACCAGCCCGAACACCCCCGCCGCCAGCAGCGAGCCGCGCCACCCCAGCCAGTCCGCGGTCAGTCCGGACGCGAGCCGGCCGAGCATGCCGCCCGCGCTGTTGCCCGCGATCATCGCGCCCATCGCCGCGCCGAGGCCGCCGCCGCCGTCGAGCTCGTCGGCCAGGTACGCCATGGCCGCTGCGGGCACCCCGGCGACCGCCGCGCCCTGCAGCACGCGCAGCACCAGGAACACGTCGTAGTTCGGCGCGAACGGCAGCGCGAGCCCGACCAGCCCGGCCAGCAGCACGCTCGCGACGATCACCGGCCGCCGCCCGATCCGTTCGGACAGCGCCGCGACCGGCACGACCACCAGCGCGAGCGCCAGCGTGGACGCCGAGATCACCAGCGACGCTCCGCCCGGCCCGAGGCCGTACTCGTCCGCGATCAGCGGCAGCAGCGGCTGCGGCGCGTACAGCAGCGCGAAGCTCGCGAGTCCGGACGCGGCGATGGACGCGGTCAGCCTGGTCATGACTCCGACGCTAAAGCATCCGTCCAATACGGAAATGCGTCAAAATTGATCCGTGGACGAATTGGATTTGGCCCCGAAGCTGGCTGTGCTGAAAGCGCTTGCCGCCGACGAGCACGTGACCCGTGTCGCGGAGCGCCTCGGCCTGCCGCAGCCCACGGTCAGCCGCTGGCTCGCCGAGCTGGGCGACGCACTGGGTGCTCCGGTGGTGGTCAGGTCCGGCCGCCGCGTCCGCCTGACCCGCGCGGGCCGCCTGCTCGCCGACGCCGCCACCCGGTCGCTGACCGCGCTGGAGACGGGCCTGCGCGAGGTCGAGGAGGAGCTCGACCCGGAGAAGGGCCGCGTGGTGCTCGGGTTCCTGCACATGCTCGGCCGCTCGGTGGTGCCGGAGCTGGTCCGCGGCTTCCGCGCCGAGCACCCGCACGTGCGGTTCGGCCTGGTCCAGGACGCGCGCCAGGGCGTGGTGGACAAGCTCGTCTCCGGCGAGATCGACCTCGCGCTGGTCGCCCCGCCGCCGTCCGGCCCCGAGTTCTCCTCGGTGGTGCTGTTCGAGCAGGAACTGATCGTCGTCGTGCCCGCCGCGCACCGGCTGGCCGCGCGCGAGGCCGTGCGGCTGACGGACCTGCGGGACGAGGACTTCATCGTCCTGGAGCACGGCTACGGGCTGCGGCAGATCACCGACGACCTGTGCGCGGCGGCCGGGTTCACGCCGCGCATCGCCTTCGAGGGACAGGAGACCGAGACCGTGCGCGGGCTGGTGGCGGCGGGACTCGGGGTGGCGTTGCTGCCCCACCCCGAGTTCACGCCACCGGCAGGCGTGCGGGAGCTACCGCTGACGCCGCGGTCGAGCCGGGTGTTCGGGTTGTCGTGGCTGACGGACCAGCCGCTGCCACCGGCGGTCAGGGCGTTCCGCGAGCACGCCCTGCGCACTCACGAGGTCCAGCGCTGAGTCCCCGACCACGTGCGCAGGTACGACTCCGCCCCGCCCAGCAGGTCCGCCACGACCTGGTCACCGCCGAGCTGCCGCACCTGCTCGACCCAGTCCGGCAGCAGCCCGATGTGCGCGCCGCCGTCGGTGTTGACGTCCCACACGCGTTCGCCGGTCCTCTGCCGGTCCACCAGCGGGCCGTCCGGGTAGCTGCGGAACGGGTAGGTCACGCCGGTGCGCGGAGCCGGGTGGGAGCCGACGCCGTTGAAGTCGGAGCCGAAGCCGAGGCCCACGTCGTACCTGCGGCGCAGGGCCTCGGTGGCGGCGGCCTGGGCGACGTAGCTGTCGGGGTCGTTCTCGTAGCCCGCGATGAACCCGCCGAGCCGGTAGACCTGTTCGGTCCACTGCGCGTCCATCCAGCCGTGGCTGGACAGGACACCGGGGTAGCGCGCGGCGGCGGCCAGCTCCAGCGTGCGGCCGGCGGCCTTCACGCTCATGTGGTCGACCTCGATCATCATGTGCCTGCGCATCATGCCCTGCACCGCGTACTCGCCCAGCGCGGTCAGGCCGCGCACGTTGCAGCGCCGGTCCGGGTCGTACGCCGGGGCGACGACGGTGGCGGGGATCAGGGCGTTCGGGCCGGCGAAGCCGATGGGGTTGTCCTGCTGCGGGCCCCTGCACCGCTCGGTCTGCCACCACGTGCCGGTGCGCAGGAACTGGCCGGCGTTGAGCACGCCGCCCTGCACGCCGGAGTCGAAGCGGACGCCGCACAGGGCGTTGTCGAACTTGTGGCACAGGAACGCGCTGCGCACGCCGAGCGCGTAGACCTCGTCGAGACCGCGGTCGATGTCACCCCGGCCGCACAGCGGGAGGTCCAGGAGCTGGCGGCAGCCGAACAGCTCCGAGGTCTCGATGCCGAGGACGACGGCGAGCTTGCCCTGCTCCACGACCGACCGCGCCTGCTCGGACGTCGTCACAATGCGGAACCAGCCCTTGCCGGGGCCGCCGAACATCCGGTCGACGTGGTCCTGCAGCTCGTACGTGCGCTTGGCCTGCAGCCGCACCGACGTCATCTCGTCGCACGGCCGGTCCTTGAACGGGTAGATCACGCACAGCTCGGCGTTGCTGGTCAGGTCCGTCACCAGGATTCGCTGGCCGCCGCGCCACGCCCGCTCCAGCCAGGCGTAGTAGTTCTGCTGGTGCGAGACGGTCGTGTACGACGGCCAGTCGCGGAACGTCGGCCAGCCCACCGGGTCGTGGCCGTCGAGGTCCGAGGTCACCACGGCCTCGAAGATCGCGCCGAGCCCGGCGGGGTGGTGCTCGGGGCAGTCCCGCAACGCCTCCGGCGCGCCACCCTCGGCGAACGGCGCGCCGCAGATCAGCCGGCCGCCGAACGCCTCGCTGGTCATCAGGTGGTTGTGCGCGTCGACGAGGCCGCGCACCCGGCCCTGGCCGTCGGTCCCGCGGAACGGCTCGCCGGTCACCCCGATCTGCGAGTCCTGCGCGGGCCGGGCCACCGGCTCCCACCACGGCGTGCTCGCCACGGCGGGGGTCAGCGCGGTCAGGAGCAACGAGACGGCGAGTGCCAGGCGGAGTAACACGAGCGCTCCTCTACGGCGTTGTGAAGGAGCTCACATCATGCCGTGAGGCACCGCCGTCTCGAACGGTCCGATCGGCTACTAACGCGAAAAATGTTCAGCAACTTCGACGAGGGTCCGCGCACCGAAGCCCGTGGCGCCCGCGACGACCTCCTCGTAGACCTTCTCCGACCGCGCCGGACCCGCGATGTCGAGGTGCGCCCACGGCACGTCGCCCGCGAACTTCTGCAGGAACAGCGCCGCGGTGATGCCGCCGGGACCGGGCGGGCACTGCCGGTAGTCGGCGATCTCGCTGGTCACGGCCTCGACGTGCTCCTCCAGCAGCGGCATCCGCCACCACTTCTCCCCCACCCGCGCACCCGCGTCCACCACGGTGCGGGCCAGCGTGTCGTCAGCGGTGAACAGGCCGCCCGTGCGCAGGCCGAGCGACACCTTCATGGCACCGGTCAGCGTCGCCACGTCCACGACGAGGTCCGGCTTGAGCGTCTTCACCGCGTACGCCATCGCGTCGGCGAGCACCATGCGGCCCTCGGCGTCGGTGTTCTGCACCTCGGTGGTGGCGCCGCCGTAGTGCCGCACGACGTCGCCCGGCCGGTACGCCGAGCCGGAGACGTGGTTCTCGGCGCACGGCACGAGGCCGGTGACCCTGATCGGCAACCCGCGCCGGGCCACGGCCAGCAGCGCGGAGATCACCGCGGCGCCACCGGCCATGTCGGTGCGCATGAGGTGCATGCCGTCGGCCGGCTTCACGGAGATGCCGCCGGTGTCGAACGTGATGCCCTTGCCGACGAAGACCAGGTGCGGGCCGGTGCCGCCGTCGTAGGTCAGCTCGATCAGCCGCGGCGGGCGGGACGAGCCGCCGCCCACGGCGAGGACGCCGCCGAAGCCCTGCTGTGCCAGCCACTTCTCGTCGCGCACGACGGCGGACAGGCCGGGCACCCGGTCGGCGAGCTTGGCCGCGGTGGTCGCGAGCCAGCGCGGGTCCTTGACGTTGGACGGCGTGTTCGCGAGGTCGCGGGTCAGCGCGGTGGCCGTCGCGAGCGCGTGCGCCTTCAGCGCGGCGGAGGTCAGGACCTCCTCGAAGCCCTGGTCGGGCGTCACCAGGCGGAGCGAGCCGACCCGGCGGGGCGCCTCCTCGCCGGTGACCTTGAAGCGGTAGCCGCCGAGCGCCGCGCCCAGCACGAACGCCCGCACCTTGTCGGCGTCGAAGTCGGCGGTCAGCAGCACGTCGGCGGTCTTGGGAGCGTCGTCACCGCCCAACGCGCGCACGAGCGCCGCACCGGCCGTGCGGTAGTCGCTGAGCGTTCCGGTGCCCACACCGAGCGTCCACGTGCCGGTGGCCCGGTGGCGGACCGCCTCGCCGGCCTTGCCCGTCAGGTCGGCGGTGTCGATGCCCTCGCCACCCGGACCGAGCGCGGGACCGGTGCCCGCGAGCACGACCGCCGGCACGCTGCGCCGCGGCGCCACGGCCACCTCGACGTCCACGAGCTTGGTTGGCACTGCCGGAACCGTCGACCCCACGACCTGGACCTCTCGTTGTGCATCAGGGACCGCTCATTCTCACCCAGCGGCGCGGCCGTTCGCCCCCGCCCCTGGTTGCAACAAGCGATGCCCCGGTCTCCACTGTGGAAACCGGGGCTTCACGTACTTCTCTCGCCGGGTGCCTCAGCCGGCGGCGGCCTTCAGCGCGTCGCCCAAGGCGCTGGCCTCGTCCGCCGACATCTCGACGACGAGGCGCCCACCACCCTCGAGCGGCACGCGCATGACGATGCCGCGTCCCTCCTTGGTGACCTCGAGGGGACCGTCGCCGGTCCGGGGCTTCATGGCCGCCATCGCGTGCTCCCTCCGTCAACTCTTCCCCGTCCGGCCAGGCCGGATCTGCTCCATTCTCCCCTATCGCGACTCAGGGGCGAAACCGAACCGATCTTTTGGCGAGTCCGGGTGACAGTTGTGGATCTTCACTTGTCCCTGGTCAGTACCCGGTTTCACGACCGCGCAACACTTTCGGCACTCCACGGCGCGGCGTGACAGACTCAACAGGGTGCGAGCCCGTTCCGCGCTATTCGACGTCTACGGCGGCCACCTGCGCGAACGCGGTGGTGCCGCCACCATCGCCGCCCTCGTCCGGCTGCTGGAGCCGCTGGGGTTCGCCGCGCCCGCTGTCCGGACGGCGGTCTCGCGCACCGTCCGGCAGGGCTGGCTGCACCCCGTGCGGCTGCCCGACGGGCCTGGCTACGCGATGACACCCCGCGGGGAACGGCGGCTCGACGAGGCCGCTGCCCGCATCTACCGCACCCGGCCGTCCACCTGGGACGGTCGCTGGCACGTCGTGGTACTGGAGGAGCTGCCCGGCCGCGACTCGCGCGACCACCTGGCCTCCGAGCTCCAGCTGCTGGGCTACGGCGCCCTCGGCCCGGTGACGTGGATCGCACCCCGGCCCTCGCCGGAGCTGGCCGACGTGCTGGCCGCCGGAGAAGTTCCCGCACGAACTTTTCACGGTTCACACGACGGTGCGGACGCCGAGCTCGCGGCGAGGGCCTGGGACCTGGACGGACTGGGCCGCGACTACGCCGCGTTCGTCGCGCACTGGCAACCGGTGGTGTCCGTTGTGGACGAATCGGACGACGCGGCCGCCTTCGCCGCCTCCCAGCAGCTGCTGCACGCGTGGCGCAAGTTCCTGTTCCGCGATCCCGGTCTTCCTGCTGAACTGTTGCCCCAGGACTGGCCGGGCCGGGAGGCAGCGTCGTTCTTCGACGAACAGACGCTGCGGCTGGCACCGGGCACGAGCCGTTTCGTCGACGAGTGCCTGCGCCCGGTCCGCAACGTTTCCACTGCTTGATGGAGGTCCCGAGTGTCCGAGCTCCTCGTCGACGACGCTGACGGAGTGCGCACGTTCACGTTCAACCGCCCGGAGTCGTTCAACGCGTTCACCGTCGCGTTGAAGGTGGCGTTCCTGGAGGCGTTGAAGGAGACGGCTGCCGACTCCTCGGTGCGCGCGGTGGTGATCACGGGCGCCGGCCGGGCGTTCTGCGCGGGCCAGGACCTCAAGGAGCACATCGGGTTGCTCCAGGCCGGTGACCCCGCGCCGCTGCACACCGTGGAGCTGCACTACAACCCGATCGTGCGCGAGCTGATCGGCATGCCGAAGCCGGTGATCGCGGCGGTCAACGGCAGTGCGGCGGGCGCGGGCGCGTCGTTCGCCTACGCGGCCGACCTGCGGATCGCGGGTGCGTCGGCGAAGTTCCTGATGGCGTTCGCGAACGTCGGGCTGACCGCGGACTCCGGTGCCTCGTGGACGTTGCCGCGGCTGATCGGGCACGGCCGGGCGATGGAGATGATGCTGCTGGCGCAGCCGGTCGGTGCCGAGGAGGCGCTGCGGATCGGCATGGTCAACCAGGTCGTGCCGGACGCCGAGCTGCTCTCCACCGCGCACCTGCTCGCCGCGAAGCTCGCCGCCGGTCCGACGACGGCCTACGCGAAGATCAAGGAAGCCCTCGCGGCCGCCGCCGACGGCACGCTGGAGGACGCGCTGGAGGCCGAGCGCCGCACCCAGGCCGACTGCGGCGCCACCGCGGACCACCGCGAGGCCGTGGACGCGTTCGTGACCAAGCGCGCCCCGAAGTTCACCGGCCGCTGACCCCTGCTTGTTCCGGCATCTGCAAGTACCACCAACTCGCAGTTGGCGGTACTTGCAGATGCCCTCAGGAGGAGGCGCGGAAGCAGGTCGCGATGTGGTCGTCGACCATGCCGGTGGCCTGCATCAGCGCGTAGCACGTGGTGGGGCCGAGGAACTTGAAACCGCGGCGCTTGAGCTCCTTGGCCATCGCCTTGGACTCGGGCGTGATCGCGGGCACGTCGGTGATCGTGGCGGGGCGGACGTGGTCCTGCGGCGCGAACGACCACAGCAGCGCGTCGAGGTCGAGGTCCTGCTCGGTGATCACGCGGGCGTTGTGGACCACCGCGTCGATCTTCATCCGGTTGCGGACGATGCCGGCGTCGGCCATCAGCCGTTCGACGTCGGCCGGTCCGAAACCGGCGACCAGCTCCGGGTCGAAGCCGGCGAACGCGGCGCGGAACGCCGGCCGCTTGCGCAGGATCGTGATCCACGACAGCCCGGACTGGAACGCCTCCAGCGACATCCGCTCGTACAGCTCGTTCGTGCCGTGCAGCTCGACGCCCCACTCGGTGTCGTGGTAGTCGACGTAGTCCGGCGTAGAGCCGCCCCACGGGCAACGCTCACGCTCGCTCATGGCTCTCCGGCTCCAGCTCCCGCACGCGCGCCCGCAGCGTCTCCACCTCGGTCGCGAGCCGTTGCAACGCCCAGTCGACCTCGCTCATCTTGTAGCCGCGGAACACCTGCTGGAACTTCAGCTCGCGGACGTCCTCCGCGGTGATGTCGTCGGCCGGCAGCCGCGTGGGCGAGGCGCCGGGCGGCAGCGGGGCGAGCTCCTCGCCGCGCCCGAACACCAACGCCGCGAGCAGGAACACCACTGCCGCGACGGCCACCATCACGATCAGGTAGATCAGGGCGTTGGTCACGCGACGATCGTGGCACAGCTCAGGCAGCGGCGAGCGAGCAGACCGAGCCGGACGATCACGGTCCAGGTGATGAGGCTGGCGACGCTCATCGGCACCGACTGCAGCAGCCGCGCCGGGTCGAGGTGCGCGGTGGCCGCGATGATCGCGAGGTTGCCCGCGAGCACCATGCCGACCGCGCCCAGCGCCACGCCCGCGCCGAGCCGGGCGAGCAGCCTCGTGTCGCACGTGCGCGCGAGGACCCGGCCGAGCACGAGGGCCACCAGCGCGATCCCGGACGCGACACCGCCGGCCAGGTCGTTCGCCTTGGCGATGAACAGGTACCACTGCGGCGGCACCGTCCCGAAGTCCTGCCACGGCCCGATGAGCAGCATCCGGACGAGCTCCCACGCCATGTGCAGCAACGGCAGCACGATCGCGAGCCAGATGAGCGTCCGCGTGCCGTACGCGACGGCCAGTTCGGCCTGGTACTCGTTCGCGATTTCCTTGACCGGCCCGAACTCCGCGACGGCGCGCCGCTGCGCCTCCTGCTCGGTGAGACCGCTCTCGACGTGGGCCTCGGTGGCGTCGGACAGGCTGTCGCGGGTCTCCGCGAGGAGGTCGCGGACCTGCCGCTTCGAGCCACGCAGCCGGGACCCGAGGTCGGTCACGTACCGGTCGATCACGCGGTGGTCGATCACGTCCGGGCCCACCCGCCACCACCTCCCAGCACCCCGTCGATGACCGTCGTGAACTCCCGCCACGCGGTGCGTTCGGCGCTCAGCGCCCGCTGGCCGGCCGAGGTGAGCCGGTAGGTCCGCCGCTTGCGCCCGCCGACCGTGCTCCAGTCGCTCGTCACGTGGCCCGCCCGCTCCAGCCTGCGCAGCGCGGGGTAGACCGTGCCGGTGGGCAGGTCCAGCGCACCACCGCTGAGCTGCTGCAACGCCTCGATGATCGCGTAGCCGTGCAGCTGCTCGCCGTCGAGTGTGGCCAGCAGCAACGCGTCCAGGTGGCCACGCAGCGCGTCGGGCTTCATGAGTAGCGACTCTACTGATGCGCCGCCTCCGGGGAGCCCTGAGATGTCCCTGATGTTGCAGGAGATCCGCCTTGATGTAGGCACGCTACATATAGCGTCCCTACTCATGAGCGCAGCAGACCTCGCCCGCCTCCAGTTCGCGTTGACGACGTCGTTCCACTTCCTGTTCGTGCTGCTCACGCTCGGGCTCGTGACGCTGCTGGTGGTCATGCAGACCCGGTACGCGGTCACCGGGAACCCGGTGCACGAGCGGATGACGCGGTTCTGGGGCCGTGTCTACGTCATCAACTACGCGCTGGGCATCGTGACGGGCATCGTCATGGAGTTCCAGTTCGGGCTGAACTGGTCGGGGCTCGCGACCTACGCGGGCGACGTGTTCGGGGCGCCGCTCGCGCTGGAGACGCTCGTCGCGTTCTTCCTGGAGTCGACGTTCCTCGGCCTGTGGATCTTCGGCTGGGACCGGCTCAACCGGTGGGTGCACCTGAGCCTGCTCTGGCTGACGGCGCTCACGGCGTTCGCGTCGGCGTTCTGGATCATGGCGGCGAACGGGTTCCTGCAACACCCCGTCGGCTACCGGGTCGAGGGGAACGTGCTGCGGCTGGACGACTTCCCGGCCCTGCTCACCAACCCGACGTTCACCAGCGCGCTGATGCACGTCGTCTTCGCGTCGATCACGGCAGGCGGCGTGTTCGTGACCGGCGTGTCGGCCTGCCACTTCCTCCGGCGCACCACCGAGACCGACTTCTTCCGGCGGTCGCTGCGGCTGGGCGTGGTGAGCACCGCGCTGGCCACGCCGTCGCTGATCGGCGCCGGGTTCGCGCAGTTCCCGGTCATCGCGCGGTACCAGCCGGGCAAGGCCGACGCGGCGCAGTGGCTCGGCGCGCCACTCGGGTTCATGATCATCATCGGGATGGTCCTGACGGCGGTCAGCTGGCTCACGCTGCCGCTGCTCCTGCGGGACGCGGTGATCCGCCTGCGCTTCCCCCTGCACCTCATGGTGGTCGGCATCCCGCTGCCGTTCGCGGCGGCGGTCTTCGGGTGGGTCTTCCGCGAGGTCGGCCGGCAACCCTGGCTCGTCCAGGGGCTGCTGCGGACCGAGGACGCGGTGTCGCACGTGGACGCCGGGCAGGTCCTGTTGTCCCTCATCGTCTTCACGTCCCTGTTCGCCGTGCTGGCCGTCGTCGACTGGACGCTGATCGCACGCGCGGTCCGCCGCGGTCCGGACACGACGCCCGCCCCTGTCTCGCCGTTGGTGGTGACGCTCTGATGGAAGCGCTGTGGCTGACGGTCCTCGGCACGCTGACGGCCGGCTACTTCGCGTTGGCGGGCTTCGACTACGGCAGCGGACTGCTGCTGCCGTTCCGCCGCCGGGACGAGGTGCTGCGGAGGATGACGCCGTTCTTCCTCGGCAACGAGGTGTGGCTGGTCGCCGCGATCGGGGTGCTGTTCGCGGCGTTCCCGCGGCTGGAGGGCGAGCTGTTGTCCGGTGCGCACAGCGTGTTCACGCTCGTGCTGGCCGGGCTGGTGCTGTTCATGGCCGCGGTGCAGCTGCGGTTGTGGTGGTGGCTGGTGTTCACCGGCGCGCTGGCGGTGTCGGTGGGGTGGGGGCTGTTCCTCGCGCACCTGCTCGACGCGCCGTGGCCCGTCGCGCTGGTGATGCCGGTGCTGTTCGCGGTGCACGGGTGGGTGTTCCAGAGCGGCCACCGGCGGCTGTTCCCGGTGACGGCACTGCTGTGCGCGCTGCCGATCCCGCTCGCGTTCACCCGTGTCGACACGACCGGGCTCATGGCGCACGCCGACACGCTCGGCCTGCTCGCGTGGGTCGCGGTCCCGGTCATCCCGCTGGTGGTGGTTGTGCAGTGGTCGATCGTCGCCATCTCCTCGCGCTGATCCCGGTCCCGTTCCTGGTGCTGGCGCAGGCGGAGCTGCTCGCGTCGGTGCTGGCAGGCGGCACCGGGTACGCCCTGCTGTGCCTGGTCGTCGGCGCGCGGGTGCTGGTGTGGTGGGGGCACCGGGAGTGGGCGCACCGGGCCGCCGAACGCACCCGCACCCGGCTGCGGGAGGCGTTCCTGCGCGACCCCGGCACCAGGGCCGGCGAGGTCGCGACGCTGGTCACGCGCGGCGTGCACGACGTGACGCCGTACGTGACCGGGTACCTGCCGCAGCAGGTCCTCGCCGTCGTGGTGCCGCTGGCGGTGGTCGTCCGGCTGGCGTTCGCGGACCTCGCGGCGGCGCTCACGATCCTCGTCACGCTGCCGTTGGTCCCGGTCTTCGGCGCACTGGTCGGCGCGCACACCCGTGAGCGGACCGCACGGCAGTGGGACGCGCTGGCGACGCTCGGCGGGCACTTCCTGGACGTCGTCAAGGGCATCGGCACGCTGCGGGCGTTCGGGCGGGCGCGGGCGCAGTCGGCGACCGTCCGCGCACTGGCCGCACGGCACCTGACCGAGACGATGTCGGCGCTGCGGATCGCGTTCCTGTCGGCGTTCGTGCTGGAGCTGGTGGCCACGATGGCGGTGGCGCTGGTCGCCGTGCCGGTGGGGCTGCGGCTGCTCGGCGGCGGCATGCCGCTGCACACCGCGCTGCTCGTGCTCTTCCTGGCGCCGGAGGCGTTCCTGCCGTTGCGCGCGGCCGGTGCGCAGTACCACGCCGGCGCGCAGGGCCGTGCGGTGCTGGACCGGGTCCCGGTCCGCGCCGAGCACACCGGGGTGGCGCCGCCGGACCTCGCCCGCGCCGAGATCGTGCTGGACGGCGTGAGCGTGCGCAGCCTGCGGAACTTCTCGCTGCGGATCTCCCCCGGCGAGCGGATCGCGCTGGTCGGCCCGAGCGGCGCCGGCAAGAGCACGGTCCTGGGGCTGCTGCTGGGGTTCGTGCGACCCGACGAGGGCCGCGTGCTGGTCGGTGGTGTCGACCTCGCGGAGATCGACCACGCGCAATGGCTCGCCGCGCTGTCGTGGGTGCCGCAACGCCCCACGCTCGTGCCGAAGGACCTCTCCTCCGGCGAGCAGCAACGGGTCGCGCTCGCCACCGCGCTCGACCGGCGCCACGCCGGGCTGTTCCTGCTGGACGAACCGACCGCGCACCTCGACGCGGAGACGGAGGCGCTCGTGCTCACAGCGGTCAGGGAGTTCACCAGGGGCCGCACCGCCGTGGTCGTGGCGCACCGGCCGGCGCTGCTCGCCGAGGTCACGAGGGTGGTGGCGGTGTGAGGCTCGCGATCGTCGTCGGCACCCTCGCCGAGCTCGCCGGCGTCGGCCTCACCGCGACCGCCACGTGGCTCGTGCTGCGGGCCGCCGAGCACCCGCCGGTGCACGCGCTGACCGTCGCGATCGTCGCGGTCAGGGCGCTCGCGCTGGCCAAGGGCGCACTGCGCTACCTCGAACGCCTCACGAGCCACCGGGCCGTGCTCGGCGAGGCCGTCGAGCTGCGCGGCCGGGTCTACGACGACCTGGTGGCGCGCCGGCACGTCCCGTCCGGCACCGCGCTCACCCGGATCGTCACGAACGTCGACCAGCAGCTCGACGCCCGGCTCCGCACGACGTTGCCGTGGTGCACCGCCGTCCTCGCCGGCGTGGTCGTGGTGGTCGTCTCCGGCTTCTCGGTGCCGCTGGTCGCCGGTCTGCTGGTGAACCTCGGCCTGCTCCCCTGGCTCGCCACGCGGCGGGCGGAGGACCTGACGCCGTTGCGCGCCCTGCTCACCGAGCAGACCACCGAACTGGTGCACAGCCGTGAGGAGCTGATCGCCCACGGCCTCTACGACGCCCGGTTCGCGGTGGCGGCCCGGACGGCGAAGACGTTGTCCCGCGAGGAACGCGCCCGCGACCTGACCCCGCTCGCCATCGCCGTCCAGTTCGGCGCGGCGCTGCTGGTGCTGGCGCAGCACGAACCCGCGTGGCTGGTCATGGCCGCCATCGCGACGTTCGAGATCACCGTCCCGCTGGCCGCGCTGAGCAGGCCGGCCCCGGAACCGACCGGCGAACCCGAGCCCGCAGAACCCGCCGACGTGCCGGCGCTGCGGGGGAAGACCGCGGTCGTCGGCCCGAGCGGGGCGGGCAAGACCACGCTGCTCAACGCCGTCGCGCGCCGGCTCGAACCCAGTGCGGGCGCGCTGGCCGACGCCCACGTCTTCCACACCACGGTCCGCGCGAACGTCCTGCTGGCCAAACCCGGTGCCACTCAAGAAGAACTGGACCGGGCCGCCGAGATCGCCGAGCTGGACCTCGACTGGGACCGGGTCGTCGGCGAACGCGGTGAGGAGATCTCCGGCGGCCAGCGGCAACGGCTCGTGCTCGCCCGGTCGGTGCTCGCCCGACCCGAGGTGCTGCTGCTGGACGAGCCGACCGAGGGCCTCGACCCCGAGCAGGCCGACCGGGTGCTCGGCAAGGTGCTCGGCCACTGCCGGGGAACGGCGCTCGTCGTGACGCACCGCGAGGAGCAGCTAGCGCTCTTCGACCACGTGCACCATCGGGGGCCGGTCCGCGACGACCACGTCGGTCGAGTCGGGTAGCCACTCGCCGTCGACCTGCACGAACTGCGTCAACGGCCCGGAGTCCGCGGACACCCCGCACCGGGCCAGCGCCGTTCCCATGATCTGCGCGGACATCACGCCGAGCTGCAGCAGCGACCGGTTGCGGTGCTTGCGCACGCCCAGGTTCACCTGCGCCAGCCCGGCCAGCCCGTGCAGGCGGTGCACGTCCAGCAGCAGGCCGATCTCCACGCCGTACCCGGCGGCGAACGGCACGGACTCCAGGAAGGAGCGGGTCGCCGCGTACTCGCCGCCGAGGGGTTGCACCACACCGGACAGCTCCGGCCGCAGGGTGTTCAGCAACGGCCGCGCCACCAGCTCCGTGACGCGCCCGCCGCCGGTGCTCTCCAGCCGCAGCGGCCGCCGGTAGAAGCCCTTCACCAGGTGCACGCCGGGGTCGAGCAGCAACGGCCCGAGCAATGCCGTGACGAACGCGGTCTCCGGGTCCACGAGGTCGGAGTCCAGGAAGACGACGAGGTCGCCGGTGGTCGCCGCGAGCGAGCGCCACAGCACCTCGCCCTTGCCGGGCACCGGTTCCAGCCACGGCACGACGTCCTCGCGCAGCACCACCCGCGCCCCGGCCTCCGCCGCCACGGCGACGGTCCGGTCGGTCGACCCGGAGTCCACCACCACCAGCTCGTCGACCAGCGAGCCGAGCAGCGGCCGCACGACCGCGACGACGGCGCCGACGGTCTCCTCCTCGTCCAGCGCCGGCAGCACCACGGACACCGTGCGCCCGCGCTTCGACGCCACCAGCTCGTCGACCGTCCACGGGGGCTGCTGCCAGGTGTGCGTGCCGAACCAGGCTTCGACGGAGGGCAGCATCAGGCCAGCGCCCGCACCGCTCGGGCCGGCGGACGGGTGCCCGCCACGCTCGCGACCATCTCCACGACCTTCCTCGCCTGCCGCACGTCGGACGCCCGCACGGCGCGTGCTCCGGACAGCGCGGCCACCGTCGCGGCCGCCAGGGTGAAGTCCTCGTCGCCCGCGGGGACGGTCACGACGTCCAGCGTCCCGGTGAGCGGCGGCAGCTCCAGCTCGCCGTCGAACTCGACGACGTCGGCACCGTCGACGACCGCCTGCTCCAAGGCATTCGCGCTGGTCAGATGCGCAACGACCAGCACCCGGTCTTTCGGCAGCTCACTGACGCGGAATCGGTTCACGCCACCCAGCGTAAACAGTGACCTGACTCACAGCTTCTTGCTACTCGCGAGTAGCCATCTGCTTTACTCCCGAACAGCAACCCTGTGTGATCTACGTCATGGTCAAGGAGGACCAGCGTGCGCCGGTCACTTGTTCTGTTCCTGGCACTCCTCACCACCCTGCTCGGTGCACCGGCGGCCATCGCGGCGCCGGGACACCAGATCACCTACCGCACCATCCCCGGCGTCGGCGGCACCGCGCTGAAGGCCTTCGTCATCGAGCCCACCGGCCGGGGTGACGGGCCGTTCCCGCTGCTCGTGATGCCGTCGAGCTGGTCGGTTCCGAACATCGAGTACGTCGGTGCCGCGGCCAAGCTCGCCAAGGAGTCCGGCTACGTCGTCGTGAGCTACACCAGCCGCGGCTTCTGGGACTCCGGCGGTGAGATCGACATCGCCGGCCCCGACACCGTGGGCGACGTCAGCAAGGTCATCGACTGGGCGATCGCCAACGCCCGTGCCGACGGCACGAAGGTCGGTGCGGCCGGGATCTCCTACGGCGCCGGGCAGTCGTTGCTCGCCGCCGCGAACGACCGGCGGATCAGGGCGGCAGCGGCGCTGAGCACGTGGACCGACCTGGCCCGCTCGCTCTACCCCAACGACACCGTGAACAAGCAGGCCGTCGAGGTCCTGCTGGCGGCGGGCCACGCCACCGGGCGCCCAGGTCCCGTTCTGCTGGAGGCCGAGGACGCCTACCGCGACGGCCGGTTCCACGAGGTCGTGCCGATCTCCGCCGGCCGGTCAGCCGCCTCGAAGATCGCGCAGCTCAACGCCAACGGCACCGCCGTGCTGCTCGGCAACGCCTGGAACGACGGCATCTTCGCCCCCGGCCAGGTCGCGGACCTCTACTCGCGGCTGACCGGGCCGAAGCGGCTCATGCTCTCGCCCGGCGACCACGCCACCGCCGAGCTGTTCGGCGCGGCCGGTCTGCCCAACGAGATCTGGGAGTCGGTCGGCCGCTGGTTCGACCGGTACGTGAAGGGCACGGCCAACGGCATCGACGCCGAGCAGCCGGTGCAGCTCAAGCCCAACAACGGCGGCACGTGGAAGAAGTTCGGCGCCTGGCCGGACGGGGCCGCCGACACGGTGCAGCTCGAAGGCAAGCGGATCCACGCCGGCTGGAACACCGTCGCCGACAGCGGCACGATCCTGCTCTCCGGTGCGCTGCAAGGGTTCCTGAACCTCCCGACCGGCGTCTCGCTGCCGTTCGTCGACCGCAACGTCGCCGGCGTCTGGTACGGGCCGCAGTACCCGGCCGGTGCCACGCTCGCCGGCACGCCGCAGCTGCGGTTGACGGTGACGCCGAGCGCGGAGGTCACCACGTTGTTCGCGTACCTGTACGAGGTCGGCCCGCTCGGACTGGGCGCGCTGGTCACGCACAAGCCGGTGAAGGTCACCGGTGCCGGCCGCACGCAGACGCTGGACGTGCCGCTGGAGCCGACGGTGTGGAACGTCGGCGCGGGCAACCGGCTGGCACTGGTGGTCGACACCGTGGACCCGCGGTACCTCAGCGAGTCGACCCGCGGCTCGACCGTCACCTTCGGACCGTCGAGCCTCACCGTGCCGAAGGCGTAAGAATGTCCGGGTGGACCTCACCCGGCAGCAGGTGCTCCTCCACCGGATCCACCAGCACGAGCTGGACCGGCGCGTCGGCGACGCGGCCGAGCTGGCGGTGTTCTCCCTGGGCGTCCAGGACAACACCGCCGGCTCGGCGTTGCTCAGCCTCGCCGCACGCCTCACCGCGCCGGCCACCGACGACTTCACCGTCACGTGGTCGGTGCGCGGTGCCCCGCACCTGCACCGGGCCGGTGAGCTGAAGGCGTTCGCCCGCGCGCTGTGGCCGTGGAGCGACGCCGACGCCCGTGCCCGCGCCTCCCGGCCGAAGGTCGACGACCTGCTGGCGGCGTTGCGGCACGTCGCCACGGCCATGCGGTCGATCGTGACGAAGCCGATGACCAAGGGCGACGTCAGCGCGGCACTGACCCCGTTGGCGCCGAAGCAGACCGTCGAGGACTGCCGGGGCTGCGGGACCGCGCACGTCAGCGACCCGATCTTCCGGCTCGCCGCGCTGCCCGCGGGTTTGCGAATCCTGCCCGAGTGCAAGACCGTCACGTTCGAACGGATTCACGGCTGGCCGGGGGTGCCGCGGCAGACCGCCGGGTTCGACGAGCTGGTGCACCGCTACCTGGCGCTGCACGGCCCGGCCGGACCGTCCGAAGTGGCCTCCTACTTCGGCACGACCGTGCGCGAGGTCAAGAAGAGGTGGCCGGACGACCTCGTCGAGGTGGCCGTGGAGGGGCAGCAGGCGTGGCTGCCGGAGGGTGTGGAGATCGCCGCCGCCGACCCGCCGGAGGTCAGGTTCCTGCCGCCGACCGACCCCTACCTGCAGGCGCGCGACCGCGACCTGCTGCTGCCGGACAAGGCCGCGCAGAAGGACGTCTTCCGCGTGCTGGGCCGGCGCGGCGCCGTGCTGGTGGACGGCGAGATCGCGGGCTCCTGGCAGGGCAGGGTGGTGTCCGGCAAGCGGTTCGCGGTGGCGGTCACGCCGTACCGGCCGCTGCCGGACCTCCTGCCGGAGGCCCAGTTCCTGGCCAGGGTCAGGGGACTAGCGGACGCAAGCGTCGAGAGCCGCTGACACGTCGCCGGTCACGACCAGCGAGGCCAGTGCGGCGGGCGAGACGAAACCCTTGTCCCGCAGCTCGGTCAGCCACTCGACGAGGCCCTTGTAGTGGTCGTCGACGTCGAGCAGCACGACCGGCTTGTCGTGCATCCTCAGCACCCCGGCCGTCCACACCTCGAAGAACTCCTCCGCGGTGCCGATGCCGCCGGGCAGCGTGAGGAACGCGTCGGCCTTGTCGTCCATCATCCGCTTGCGCTCGCGCATGGTGTCGACGACGTGCAGCTCGGTCGAGTCGGTGTCGGCGATCTCCCTGGTGGCCAGGCCCTTCGGGATCACGCCGTAGGTGCTCGCGCCGCCGGCGCGCGCCTCCCGTGCGACCGCGCCCATCATCGAGGTCTGCCCGCCGCCCCACACGAGGTTCCAGCCGCGTGCGGCGATCTGCCTGCCCACCTCGGCGGCGACGTCCACGTAGCTCTGGGGAACGGTGGCGAGACTGCCGCAGTACACAGCCACGTACATCAGTGTGCGTCCGCCCATGCCTTGTGCGCTTCCTTGACCACGCGCACCGCGTCGTCGATGTCGTCGGTCAGGTGCAGCAGCGCGAGGTCCTTCTCGCCGACCTTGCCGCCCTCCAGGACCGAGCTCTGGATCCAGTCGTACAGGCCCTGCCAGTAGCTCTTGCCGAACAGCACGACCGGGAACTTCGTGACCTTCTTCGTCTGCACCAGGGTGAGCGCCTCGAACAGCTCGTCGAGCGTGCCGAAACCACCCGGCAGGCAGATGAACGCCTGCGAGTACTTGATGAACATCGTCTTGCGGACGAAGAAGTAGCGGAAGTTCACGCCGAGGTCGACCCACGGGTTGAGCCCCTGCTCGAACGGCAGCTCGATGCCCAGCCCGACCGAGAACCCGCCGGCCTCCGAACACCCGCGGTTGACCGCCTCCATGGCGCCGGGACCGCCACCGGTGATCGCCGCGAAACCGGCCTCCGCCAGCGCTTTCCCGAGGTCGCGCCCGAGCTGGTACTCCGGGTGGTCCCGCCCGGTCCGCGCCGACCCGAACACGGTCACCGCGCTCGGCACCTCGGCGAGCGCCCCGAAGCCCTCGACGAACTCGGCCTGGATGCGCAGCACCCGCCACGGGTCGGTGTGCACCCAGTCCGACGGCCCGCGCGAGTCGAGCAGGCGCTGGTCGGTGGTGGTGAGCTCGTCCTTCTGGTCGCGGCGCAGCACGACCGGCCCGCGCTGCTTCTCCTTGGGATGCTCGTCCACCGCGCCGTTGCTGTTCTTCTCTTCCGTCATCCGATGATCCTAATGATCAGGCCAGCAGAAAACGCTGAAGCACGGTGAAACACCCGGTGATCTGTTCGACCGGCACGTTCTCCTCCTGGGTGTGCGCGAGCGTCGGATCACCCGGCCCGAAGTTCACCGCGGGCATCCCCAGCGCCGCGAACCGCGCCACGTCCGTCCACCCCAGCTTGGCCACCGGCGTGCCCCCCGCGGCGGCCACCAGCTCCTGCGCGGCGGGGGCGTGCAACCCCGGCAACGCACCGCCCGAGAAGTCCGTGACCGTGACGTCGTAGCCCGCGAAGACCTCCCGCAGGTGCTGCTCCGCCTGCTCCACCGACCGGTCCGGCGCGAACCGGTGGTTGACCGTCAGCACCGCCTCGTCCGGCACGACGTTGCCCGCGACCCCGCCGCTGATCTTCACGGCCTGCAGTCCCTCGTGGTAGCGGCAGCCGTCGATCTCGGGCTGCCGCGGCTCGTAGGCGGCGAGCCGGTTCAACGCCTCCCCGAGCCCGTGGATGGCGTTCTGGCCCATCCACGCCCGCGCGGTGTGGGCGCGCTTGCCGGTCGTCCTGATCTCGATGCGCATGGTGCCCTGGCAGCCGGCCTCGACCGTGCCGTTCGACGGCTCGCACACGATCGCGAGGTCGCCCCTCAGCCACTCGACGAGCTCCCGTTCGATGCGGGTGAGCCCGTTGCGCTCGGCCTCGATCTCCTCGCAGTCGTAGAAGACGAACGTGAGGTCGTGGCGCGCGTTCCGGCTCTGTGCGGCGATCGCGAGCATGACCGCGTCGCCGCCCTTCATGTCGACGGTGCCGCACCCGTGCAGCACATCGCCCTCGCGGCGGCTGGGGAAGTTCCGGTTGACCGGCACGGTGTCCAGGTGCCCGGCCAGCACGATCCTCTTGTCCTTGCCGAGGTTCGTCCGCGCCAGCACGGCGTTCCCCGATCGAGTGATCTCCAGGTGCGGCGCGTGCAGCCGCAGCGACCGTTCGACCAGATCGGCGATCTCGTCCTCCTCCCCGGACACGCTGCGCACATCCACCAGCGCGGTGGTGAGCTCGATCGGGTCGGCGAACAGGTCAAGGGTGTCGGACACGACCGCCACCCTAGCGCCGCGCGTTTCGCGCCTGCCCGATCAGCCGCTAGCGTGCGGTGCGTGACCAAACGCACACTCCTCGTCACCGCGCTCGTGCTGACGGCGACCGGCTGCGGCGAGGCGCCCGTGGCGTGCGACCAGCAGTGCGGCGAGATCAGGGCGCTGTTCGCCGCCCCGTGCGGCTCCCAGCACAGCGGCACCCCCGCCGAGTGCGCCGCGTGGGTCTCCCGGGTCGGCGGCATGACCCGCGCGCTCGACCGGTCGTTGCAGGGCAAGGAGGTCGAGCCCGGTGTGAGCGAGGTGCTGCCCCGCCTCAGGACCTCGGTCGGCGACTTCGAGGCGAACCGCTGCGGCGAGGTGGCGGTGGACAACGTGTCCAGCACCGACGCCCGGCAGTGGAAGTGCAACGAGGCCCTGATCGCGACGCGCGGCGACCTCGGTTCCCTCTACTTCACAGCCGACGTCCCCGACTGAGCACGACCGCCGCCACCGGCGGTGACCTGCGGAACCCGGCCCCGTCCCACCAGGACTAAGCTCGGTCTCCGTGAGCACCGCATACGGCATCGGCTTGGCCACTGTGACCCCGGACGGCACCGTCCTCGACACCTGGTACCCGTCGCCCGTCCTGGAGGAGACGCCGGACCTGGGCACGACCCGGCTGGCCTCCACCGAGATCGCGGCAGCCCTCGGAGAGGCCGCGGCCAAGCTCCTCGGCGAGGACCCCGAGCGCGGCGTCGAGGTGGTCGGCGTCCGCGTGGCGGTCGACCTGGACGCCGCCCCGGCCGACACCTACGACGTCTGGCTGCGACTGCACCTGCTCAGCCACCGGTTGATCCAGCCGCACGGCGCGAACCTCGACGGCATCTTCGGCCTGCTCACCAACGTCGTGTGGACGAACCACGGCCCGTGCGCGGTCGAGGGCTTCGAGCAGACCCGCACCCGCCTGCGCGTCCGCGGGCCGGTGACGGTCTACGGCGTCGACAAGTTCCCGCGCATGGTCGACTACGTGGTCCCGTCCGGTGTGCGCATCGGTGACGCGGACCGGGTGCGGCTCGGCGCGCACCTCGCGTCCGGCACCACGGTCATGCACGAGGGCTTCGTGAACTTCAACGCCGGCACGCTCGGCAGCTCGATGGTCGAGGGCCGCATCTCCGGCGGTGTCGTGGTCGGCGACGGCTCCGACGTCGGCGGCGGCGCGTCGATCATGGGCACGCTGTCCGGCGGCGGCAAGCAGGTCATCTCGCTCGGCGAGCGGAACCTGCTGGGCGCCAACGCCGGCCTGGGCATCTCGCTCGGCGACGACTGCGTGGTCGAGGCCGGGCTCTACATCACCGCCGGCACGAAGGTGACGCTGCCCGACGGCACGGTCACCAAGGCCGTGGAGCTCAGCGGGCAGTCGAACCTGCTGTTCCTGCGCGACTCCACCGACGGCGTGGTGAAGGTGAAACCGCGCAAGGGCACCGGCGTCGAGCTGAACGCCGCGCTGCACGCGAACGACTGACCGGAAACCAGGTGTCCGGGGCCCGGTCTGCGCAGGCAGGCTGGGCCCTTGCCGTCTCGACCCGCAGGAGGTGCACGTGCTGAAACAGCGACTCGAGTTGAACGCTCGCGCCGCCATCGAGCGTGCCCTGCAGGGTGCGCAGTCGGAGGACTCGTTCGTCGAGTTCAAGACGCAGTGGCCGGTCGACCACGGCAAGGCCGCACGGCAGATCGCCGCCCTCTGCAACGCCGCCAGGGGCTCCGAGGCGATGTGGGTGGTCGGTGTCGACGAGAAGGGCCGCTACGTCAAGGGCGCGCCGGCCGAGGAGCTGTCGAGCTGGTGGCCCAAGGTGGAGAGCCACTTCGACGGCGTCGCGCCCGGCCTCACGACCGTCGCGTTCGACTGGGCTCCGCGCCGGACGGTCGTGGTGCTGTCCCTGCAGACCGACAACGCGCCGTACGTGTTCGTCACGAAGAAGGAGCCCTACAGCCGGGAGATCCCGTGGCGCTCCGGTGAACGCACGCGGTCAGCACGCCGCGGCGAGATCCTGGAACTGCTGCTGCCCAGGCTGGAGATGCCGGGCTGGGAGTTCGTCAGCGCCCGCGCGACGCTCAGCCAGCACTCGCCGACGCTGCGGTTCGAGGGCGACCTCTACCTGGAGACGAACCAGCCGCTGAGCCTGCCGCACCACCGCTGCCACTCCTACGTCACGTACGGGCTGGACAGCGAGACCGTCGACCTCGGGTTCAGCTTCCGCACCAACAGCAGGGACGTGCGGGCCGTCGAACGGGTCGTGCGGGTCGCGGAACCGGCCGTGCTCCACGTCAGCGCGGACACCGACGTGGAGCTGGACGCCTTCCAGGACCTGTGGGACCTGCACTGGCACCTCGTGCTGGGCCTCGGCCTGAGCGGCGAGGAGATCAGCACGAGCGTGCGGCTCACCACAGACGCGGTGCCGCCCAACCAGTTCACCCGCCGGGTGTGGTCGGCGCTGAAGCCCTGACGCCCCTGACGCCCTGACGCCGCGCCGGCAACGCCGGGTCAGGCCTTCAACCGCTCCGCGGCAGCCGCGACCCGTTCGTCGGTGGCCGTCAGCGCGATCCGCACGTGCCGGGCGCCCGCGGGACCGTAGAACGTGCCCGGTGCGGCCAGGATGCCCCGGTCCGCCAGCCAGGCGATGGTCTCCCAGGCGTCCTCGTCGCGCGAGGACCACAGGTACAGCCCCGCCTCGGAGTGCGACACGGTGAACCCGGCCGCCTCCAGCGCGGGCTTGAGCACCTCGCGCCGGGCCTGGTACCTGGCCCGCTGCTCGGCCACGTGCGCGTCGTCCTCCAGGGCGGCGCGCATGGCCTCCTGCACCGGCCGCGGCACGATCATGCCTGCGTGCTTGCGCAGCTCCAGCAGGCCCGCGACCAGCTCGGGGTCGCCGAAGACGAACCCGGCCCGGTAACCGGCCAGCGAGGACGACTTCGACAGCGAGTGCACGGCGAGGACGCCGTCGAAGTCGTCCACGACGGACGGGTGGAGCACCGACACCGGCGCGGAGTCCCACGGCAGTGCGAGGTAGCACTCGTCCGACGCGACAACGGCTCCGGCCTCGCGCGCGGCGGCGACGGCGGAACGCAGCTGTTCGGTCGACAGGACACGGCCGGTCGGGTTCGACGGCGAGTTCAGCCACACCAGCTTCGTGCCGGGCGGAGGCCGCTCGTCGTCGGCCAGCCGGACGACCTCGGCACCGGCGAGCAGCGCGCCGACCTCGTAGGTCGGGTACGCCACCGACGGCACGGCCACGACGTCACCGGGACCGACGCCCAGCAACGTCGGCAGCCACGCCACCAGCTCCTTGGAGCCGATCGTGGGCAGCACCGCGTCGGCGGACAGGCCGGTGATCCCGTAGCGCCGCCGCACGGCCGCCACGAAGGCGGCGCGCAGCTCGGGCGTGCCGTGGGTGGTCGGGTAGCCGGGGACGTCCGCGACGGACGACAGCGCGGACTGGATCACCGCGGGAACCGGGTCGACGGGTGTGCCGACCGACAGGTCGACCACACCGCCGGGGTGCTTGCGCGCCTTGGCGGCGTGGCCGGCCAGCGAGTCCCACGGGAAGTCCGGCAGGCCCGGACCTCGGCGTTGGATGATCAATGCCCCTCAGCAGCCTGCGGTGCGAGTGCCTTCACGAACTCCGGGTCGGCGCTGACCTTGCCGACCTTCGAGGCGCCACCGGGTGAGCCGAGCTCGTTGAAGAAGTCGACGTTCGCCTTGGTGTAGTCCTTCCACTCGTCGGGGACGTCGTCCTCGTAGTAGATGGCTTCCACTGGGCACACCGGCTCGCACGCGCCACAGTCCACGCACTCGTCGGGGTGGATGTAGAGCATCCGGTCGCCTTCGTAGATGCAGTCGACGGGGCACTCTTCGATGCACGCCTTGTCGAGCAGATCCACGCACGGCTGGGCGATCACATAGGTCACTGCGCTCTCCTGCTTCTCCCTGGTCCACACCGCGCAAGCCGGAGAGTACGCGGCACGTTCGAGTATCACCCGGTCAGGCTTGCCTTAGCTGCCTGGTGCGCCACGTCACACCACCCACCCCGGCTCGCTCCCTGAGACGAGGATGGACCCGTGCACACAGTGGATCACCTGGAATCGCTCTGCGCGCGAGCATGGCCCGCGGTGGCAGAAGAACGGCTTGGAGACTGGTTGATGCGCGCGGCCGCCGGCTTCACCGGCCGCGCGAACAGCACGCTCACCTGCGGCGATCCTGGTGTACCGGTTCCGTCGGCGCTGTCGGCCGTCGAGGGGTTCGCCCGTGCGCACGGCATCAAACCCACTGCTCACGTCGTGCGCGGCAGCGGTCACGAGCGGGCGATCACCGACGCGGGCTGGCGGGTGGACCTCGACCACCCCGGCGGGGCGGAGTCGCTGGTCATGACGGGTCCGCTGGAGAAGTTCGCCGACGGTGCCGCCGAAAGCCGCGATCTTCCCGGATGGTGGGAACTGACGGCCGGATCCGAGGTGACCGCCGCGATACGGCACGTGCTGGGCACGGGCCGGGTGTGCTTCGCGGGCGTCGAGGAGGACGGGGTCGTGGTCGCCGCCGTGCGCGGGGCGGTCGTCGAGGACGTGCTGCACGTGGCCCGGCTCGCCGTGCGGCCGGAGCACCGCCGCCGCGGTCTGGCCACGCGCCTGATGGGCGAGCTGGCCGGGTGGGGTCTCGCCGAGGGCGCCACGACGTGCGCGCTCCAG
Source organism: Lentzea sp. NPDC036955 (assembly GCF_055608005.1). Classification (NCBI taxonomy): domain Bacteria; kingdom Bacillati; phylum Actinomycetota; class Actinomycetes; order Pseudonocardiales; family Pseudonocardiaceae; genus Lentzea; species Lentzea sp. NPDC036955. The sequence continues at coordinate 181,190 of NZ_JBVJRC010000003.1, forward strand.
GTCGCCGAGCACAACACCGCGGCGATCCGGCTGTACGAGGAGCTCGGCTGCTCCGAGCACCACCGCTACCGCTACTGGGTGCCCGCGGGGTCGTAGAGGCCGGGCCGGTTGGCCGCGTTGCGCGCCATCGCCGCGCTCACGGCCACCGCGCCCGGCAGCGCGCCGCCGGCGATCAGCAGCAGCGTGCGCCAGTCGCCCAGCAGGAAGCTGACGCGGGCGACCCGGCCGGGCTCCAGGTAGGCGAGCGCGAAGATCGTGAAGAACCACACCAGCAGCGGCGCCGCGGCGGCGGACACCCGGTCCGACAGCGCCGCGGCCCACATGACCAGCACGGGCGTGGTGACCACCGCCACCACGACCATGACCGGGAACGGCCACGCGCCGAGGTCCGGCAGCAGCGTCCCGTCGAACCGGACGAGCAGGAAGAACACTTCCAGCACAGCGAGCACCGCTGCCTCGACGCACAGGAGCAGCAGCAACACCACTCGCCAGCTAGCGCTCACCCAGTCCTCCGAACAGATCCGCGGCGACGCCGTCCGCCGGTCCCTTGGCGAGCACGTAGTACTCGTTGCCGACCAGCGGCTGGGCGATGCCGTTCGACAACGCGTATCCCTCGTCCCACACACTGACCTGCGTGGAGTGCGCGCGCAACGCACGGCGCTTCGCGATCAGGTGCTCCGAGATGTCGATCACGGTGGTGATGTCCTCGTCCGGCGTCACCGGCAGCTCGCCGGGCTCCGGCAGCCGGAACGCCTCCGGCACCGCGGACAGCGCGGCGACGCCCGCCTCCGTGGCGTCGCGCGAGGTCACCGCGTAGAACACCCGCTCGACGTCCGAGACCTGCGCGCAGGCGGCCATCGTGATCTCGTGCGCGCGGATGTGGTCCGGGTGCCCGTACCCGCCGAACGCGTCGTAGCTCACCACGACCTGCGGCTTCACCTCGCGCAGCACGTCGGCGAGCTGCGCGGCCTGCTCCTGCACCGAGCCCTGAACGAACGCGCGCGGGTGGGCGTTGGACGGCACGTCGACCATGCCGGAGTCGCGCCACCTGCCGATGCCGCCGAGGAACCGGTGGTCGGTCACGCCCAGTGCCGCGCAGGCGGACCTCAGCTCCCCGACGCGGTAGCCGCCGAGCTGGTCGGCCTCCGCGGCGGCCAGGTGGGCGAGTGCGGGCGGGATGATCTCGCCCTCCTCCCCCAGCGTGCACGTGATCACCGTGACGTGGGCGCCGGCCGAGGCGTAGCGCGCGATGGTGCCGCCCGTCCACAGACTCTCGTCGTCTGGGTGGGCGTGCACGAAGAGCAACCGTGGTGGGGCAGTCAGCGTCACCAGAAAAGAGTAAAGGCCACCTTTGTCCAGGGACGAAGGTGGCCTTCACATCGGTCTCACACGACCGTTTTTTCCTCAGCGAAGTGGCAGGCGGACAACGTTCCGTCCGGCGCACCTCGCCTTTCCAGCTTCGGTTCTTCGGTGGCACAGATGTCCTGGGCCTTCCAGCACCGCGTGCGGAACCGGCAGCCCGACGGCGGGTTCACCGGCGACGGCACGTCACCGGTCAGCACGATCCGCTGACGCTTGCGCTCCTGCTTGGGGTCCGGCATCGGCACCGCCGACAGCAACGCCTGCGTGTACGGGTGCATCGGGCGGGTGTAGATCGCCTCCCGCTCGCCGATCTCGATGATCTTGCCGAGGTACATCACCGCGACCCGGTCCGAGATGTGCCGCACCACCGAGAGGTCGTGCGCGACGAACAGGTAGGCCAGCCCGAGCCGTTCCTGCAGCTCCTCCAGCAGGTTCACGACACCGGCCTGCACCGACACGTCCAGCGCGGACACCGGCTCGTCGAGCACCAGGAAGCGCGGGTTCAGCGCCAGCGCGCGGGCGATGCCGATGCGCTGCCGCTGACCGCCGGAGAACTCGTGCGGGTACCGGTTGCGGTGCTCCGGGTTCAGGCCGACGAGCTCCATCAGCTCGTTGACCCGCCGCTGCACGCCGCCCTCGACCCCGTGGATCACCAGCGGTTCCGCGATGATGTCGTTGACCTGCCACTTGGGGTTCAGCGACGCGTACGGGTCCTGGAAGACGATCTGGATGTCCTTGCGCAGCGGCCGCAGCTGCTTGGTGCTGAGCGACGTCAGCTCGCGGCCCTCGAACTTCACCGAGCCCGAGGTGGGCTTGTGCAGCTGCAGGATCGCGCGCCCGGTCGTGGACTTGCCGCAACCGGACTCGCCGACCAGGCCGAGCGTCTCACCGGGGCTCAGCGTGAACGACACACCGGACACGGCCTGCACGGTGCCGACGTTGCGCGGGATGATCCCCTTGCCGCGCACCGGGAACTCCTTGACGAGGTCGGTGACCTCCAACAGCGGGGTGGTCACTTCGACTCCTCGTCCAGCAGGGTTCCGTGCACGGCGGTGACTTCGAGCGACTCGTCGGGGTTGGCCGCGGCGAAGACCGCCGGGTTCTCCACGGTGCCGATCTCGTCGTGCAGGAACAGCCTCTGCGGCTGCTCGTGGGCCGCCAGGTGCTCCCAGCGGTGGCAGCGCGTGCGGTGGTCCGGCCGGCCCGCCTCCTCCAGGTGCGGTTCCCACTCGTGGCACACGTCGGTGACGAGCGGGCAGCGCGGGGAGAACGAGCAGCCGGTCGGCAGGTTCACCAGCGAGGGCGGCGCGCCCTTGATCGGGGTGAGCCGCTTGCCCAGCGAGGCCGGGTTCGGCACGGAGCCCAGCAGGCCCACGGTGTAGGGCATCCGCGGCCGTTCGAACACGTCGTCGACCGGGCCGGACTCGACCACGGTGCCGCCGTACATGACCTGGACGCGGTTGACCATGCCGGCGACGACGCCGAGGTCGTGGGTGATCATGATGATCGCCGCGTCGGTCTCGGCCTGCAGCCGCAGCATGGTGTCGAGGATCTGCGCCTGCACCGTCACGTCGAGCGCGGTGGTCGGCTCGTCCGCGATGATCACGCTGGGGTCGTTGATGATCGCCATCGCGATCACCACGCGCTGCCGCATGCCGCCGGAGAACTCGTGCGGGTACTGCGCCGCGCGCTTGTCCGGCTGCGGGATGCCGACGAGCTCCAGCGCCTCGACCGCCTTCGCCCACGCCGCCTTCTTCGAGACGTCGTGGTGCGCGCGGTAGGTCTCGGCGAGCTGCCACCCGACGCTGTAGACCGGGTTCAGCGACGTCATCGGGTCCTGGAAGATCATCGCGATGTGCTTGCTGCGGAACGGCTGCATCTGCTTGTAGGTGCGGCCGTTGAGCTCCTGGCCGCGGTAGCGGATGGAGCCCTCGATCCGCGCGCTGCCCGGCAGCAGGCCCATGATCGCCATGGACGACACCGACTTGCCGGAGCCCGACTCGCCGACGATGCCCAGCACGTCACCGGCGTTGAGGTCGAACGAGACGTTGCGCACGGCGCGGACGTCGCCGTCGTCGGTCGGGAAGGTGACCGACAGGTCCTTCACCGACAGCAGCGGTGCGGTGGACCCGTTGTCGGCCGGCAGGAAGTCCTCGGTCAGTTCGGGAACAGTGGTCATGGTCAGGCACGCACCTTCGTCTGCCGCGGGTCGAACGCGTCGCGCAGGCCGTCACCGATGAAGTTGACGGCGAGGGAGAGCGACACGAGCACGATGAACGGACCCCAGAACAGCCAGGGCCGGTTCAGGAACTGCCCGTAGTTCTCCAGCACGATCACGCCGAGCGAGGTGTCCGGGGGCTGGACGCCCAGTCCCAGGAACGACAGCGCGGCTTCGGTGAGCACTGCCGCCGCGATCGCCAGCGTGGCGTTCACGGTGATGCTGCCGATCATGTTCGGCACCAGGTGCTTGAAGATGATGCGCGGGGTGGTGGCACCGCAGGCGCGGGCCGCCTCGACGAACTCCCGCTGCGCGAGCGAGAGCGTCTCACCGCGGGTGATGCGGGCGATCTGCATCCACGCGAACGCGGCGAGCACCAGCGCGACCACGTACCAGCTGCCGGAGAAGCCCTTCACCACGATCGCGGCGACCGCGATCTGCGGGATGATCAGCAGCAGGTCGACCAGGCGCATCAGCGCCGCGTCGACGAACCCGCGCAGGTAGCCGGCGAGCGCGCCGAACGTCACGCCGATGGCGGTGGCCAGCGCGGCCACGATCAGCGCGATCTGCAGCGAGTAGCCGGTGCCGCGCATGAGCAGCGCGAGCATGTCCTTGCCGACCTGGGTGGTGCCGAGCGGGTGGGTGCCGCTCATCGGCTGGTAGGACCTGCTGGAGACGTCCTCGAAGTCGTAGGTCCAGATGAACGGGCCGACGAACGCGAAGAGCACCAGGAAGACGAACACGCCGAGGCTCACCATGGCGAGCCGGTGGCGCAGGAAGCGGCGGATGACGAGCTGCCCCTGCGTGCGGGTCTTCGCCGAGTCGAACTCGTGGGCGCCCGCCTCGGGCGCGGAGCTGACCACGCCGCCCTCGGACGCCAGGTTGATGTTAGCCAAGGCGAATCCTCGGGTCGAGGATGCCGTACACGACGTCGGCAACCAGGTTGAACAGCACGATCAGGGTCGCGGTGACCGCGAGCCAGCCCATGAGCATCGCCGGGTCGAACTGGCGCACGGAGTTCACGAGCAGCGTGCCCATGCCGGCCCAGCCGAAGACGGTCTCGGTGATGATCGCGCCGGAGAGCACCGCGCCGAAGTTCAGCGAGAACAGCGTGGCGACGGGGATGAGCGCGTTGCGGAACGCGTGCCGGAAGACCACCCGGCTCTGCGAGATGCCCTTCGCCCGCGCCGTGCGCACGAAGTCCGAGTGCAGGATCTCCAGCATGGAGGCCCGCTCGAACCGGCTGTAGGCGGCGAAGCTGATCAGCATCAGCGCGACCGTCGGCAACAGGAACGTGCCGGTGTACTTGAAGATCACGTCGCCGAGGTCGCCGCTGAAGCCACCCGGCCGCGGACCGGCGGTGGTGAGCCAGCGGTCCAGCCCCATCGACTCCAGGACGTTGTTGAACTGGATGCCGTAGTTCTTCACGATCACGGCGACGCAGAAGATCGGCATCGAGAACATGAGGAACGCGGTGCTGGTGGCGAGGTAGTCGAAGATCGAGTACTGCTTCACCGCGGCGAGCACGCCCACCGAGACGCCGAGGGTCAGCGCGAGGAGCTCGGCCCCGATGACCAGCCGCCCGGTGGTCCACAGCGCGTCGGTGACCGCCGGGAAAACCGCTTGCTTCGCCTGGCCGAGTGCGATGCTCTGTCCCCAGTCACCGGACAGGAAGTCGGTGAGCCAGTTCCAGTAGCGGACGACGATCGGCTTGTCGAGACCGAGCGAGATCTCGGCGGCCCTGATGTCGGCCTCGGTGACACCGGGGCGGAACCGCATCTCCGCCAGCGGGTTGCCCGCCGTGGCGACGAGGACGTAGCAGGCGAAGCTACCGATCAGCAGGATCGGTATGGATATGAGCAAACGACGAATGATGTAGCGAATCACGACAAGCTCCTGTTGGGCGGCACCCGGCTGCCGGGGGGTGAGGCCGGGCACGGGAACCCCGCAGCGCGGAATGTACGCGCGGTGGTGGCGTGCGGGGAACCCAGGCGAACGGGGCCGGACCTGTAGGCCCGGCCCCGTCCCCTCAGTTCAGCCTCGTGTACTGCTCAGGCCCGTCTAGTTCTTGGGCTGCCACTCGTTGGCGTTCCAGAGAGCGCCGTAGTAGCTCTGGAAGTACACGCGGTCGAGACCCTTGAACGCCCACATGTTCGGCATCTGGAACAGCGGGAGCGAACCGTACGCGTTCGCGATCTCCTCGTCGGCCTTCTGGAAGTACTTGAGCGAGTCCGCGATCGAGGTCTGGGACACGGCCGTCTTGAGGGCCTCGTCCGCGGCCGGGACGCTCATGTTCTGCCAGTTCTGGCCACCGCCGGTCTCGTAGATCGACTTCTTGGAGCTCTTGAACGGGTCACCGGACCACGCGAACAGGGCGACGTCGTAGTCACCGTTGGACACGCGCTCGTCGAGGAAGTTCGGGTCGGTGTCGTCCTTGACCTCGATGCCGGCTTCCTTGCACTGGCCCTGGATCAGCTCGACGGTCTGCTTGCGCCGCGGGATGTCGGTGTGGCTGATCCGGAAGGAGGCGCGGACGCCGTCCTTCGCGAACACGCCGTCCGCACCCTGCGTCCAGCCCGCGTCGGAGAGGATCTTCTTCGAGGCGGCCGCGTCACCCTTGGCCTTCTCGCCGTAGACGTCCTTGTAGCCCTCGTCCTTCGGGAAGAAGATCAGGCTGCCGAGCGGCTTCGCGTCGGCCTGGACCTCGGAGATCAGCTTGTCGATGATGTCCTGGCGCTTGACGCACATGAAGAAGGCCTTGCGGATCTCCTCCTTGGACAGCGCCGGGTGCTTGAACTGGATGTCCAGGTGCTCGAACGACAGGCCGGGGCCAGCGCCGAACGTGACGCCCTGGGCGTTCAGGCTCTTCAGCTTGGTGGCCGCGTTCGCGTCCGGCTGCGCGAAGGAGTTGACGGAGACCTCACCGTTCTCCAGCGCCTGCGCCTGCGCGACGGGGTCCGGGATCGCCTTCAGGATGATCTTGGCGGGACCACCGGGCTTGCCGGCCCACTTCGGGTTGCGCTCCAGCGTGACCGACTGGTTGGCCTCGTAGCTCGTCAGCATGTAGGGGCCCGCACCGGGCATGAGCGCCTTGTCGAAGCCGTTCCACTTCTCGTTCCAGAAAGCGGAGGCCTTCTCGAGCTCGGCGGGGTCGCTCGTCGCGGTCAGCTTGGTGACGTCCGCGACGCCGGCACCCTTCTCCAGGATGTGCGCGGGCAGGACGTCGCTGTTGAACAGGCCCTCGTAGTCCGGGTACGGGCTGTCGAAGGTGCCCACGAACGTCTGGTCGTCCTTGCACGAACCGGTCATCAGGTCGTAGCCCGTGGTACCGGCCGGCTTGAAGTACTTGCTGCCGTCGGCCTTCTTGGCCTTCGTGCTGGCCGAGAACCAGGCCAGGTAGAAGTCGTCGCAGTCCCACGCCTCGCCGTCGGACCAGGTGACGCCCTTCTTCAGCTTCCAGGTCACCGTCTGCGGGGACTTCGAGGTGAGCTCGACCCCGTCCATGACGTCCTTGTTCAGGATGACCTTGTTGTTGCCGTTCAGGATGTGCGCACCCGGCTGGACCAGCACCAGCGCGAACGTGTTGTACGAGTTGTTGCCGTCTTCCGTCGCGTTGTTGTACGTCGTGTACGGCTTGTCCGTGGACACGACGACCTGCTCGCTGGACTTCGTGTCCGGTGCGGTGTAGCCGTCTCCGGACTCGCCGCGCGCGGTCGCCATCTCGGCGACGGTCGCGTCGTTCCCGTTCGCGTCCGTGTTGCCGCCGCCACCACCACCGCACGCACCCAGCACGAGCGCCGCGCTGGAGATCAGCGCGATCGCCGGCAGTGCTTTGGTCTTCCTCATCGACACGTGCCCTCCTAGCACTGGGCGGCCGCACCTTCATCCGGTGTGCACACCCGTGACCGTGATGTGCCATACGCGCCCCGAACCGGCACATCGTGGGCAGCACCGTAAGAACCCGTTGAGGCGGCGGTCACTACCTGGGAGGGCGATCGTGACCCAATGGTGACGCCTTGTAGCCCAATGCAATGGCCCGATTACCGGGCGAAGGCGTTCGTTAACCGGGCACCGGGAATTCTGTCAACGAAGGCGACCGAACGTACCAACGCGGAATTGGGCCCACCCGGCCGTTTTTCCCGGCACGACGAGCCCGTTTCGAAGATCGACTTCCTCGGCGGCCGCAGCGAGGGTGCCCACTTCTCCACCGGTTGAACCTGCTCGACGACGATCCCGTGCGCGGTGTGGCCGGACGGCCGGGCGGCCCGTCACTTGGTGTCGAGGCGGCGCCACTCGGGCGCACCGCTCAGCACACCCGCGAGCGGCGCTCCGGTGTCCACGCCGGACACCGTCGGCAGCACCCCGAGCAGGTCGGCCACCTGGAACAGCGGCAGCGCCACCGCCTGGGCCTGCAGCTGCGGCTCGATCCGGGTGAGCGCGTCGGCCAGCAGCACCTTGCCGCCCAGCGCCGCGTCGATCTCGGCCTGCAGCACCGGGTCGCAGAACCCGGCGGCGTTGGCCGGGTTCGGCGTGGCACCGTCCGGCGCGTCCCCGGTGCACCCGAACTGGCTCGCGAGCCCGGCCGCCGAGTCGCCCGCGTCCACGCGCGGCCCGACGACGACGTCGACGTCCTTCTGCAGCAGCTGGACGGTGAAGAGCTCGTCGGCCTTGGGCGTGACCACCTCGGCCGCGATCCCCCTGGCCCCGAGCTGCGCCTTGACCTGGTTCGCGACGGTCACGTACGGCTCGATCCCGTCCGCGGCCGCGATCCGCAGCTTCAGCGCCTTGCCCGCCTTGGTCCACCCCTCGGCGCCCTTGGCGTACCCCGCCTCGGTGAGCAGCTGCTCGGTCGCGGCCGGGTCGAGCGTGTTGCCCTGGATGACCGGCCGGTACCCGGCGCGGCTCGGCGGCACGACGTAGGAGTCGGCCCGCAGCTGCGCGCTCGGCCCGCTCTGCGCACCGCTCGCGATCAACGCGTCCCGGTCGAGGGCGGCCACGAGTGCCTTGCGCACCTTGAGATCCGCGAGCTGCTGGCTGGCGGGCCTGAACAGGACCTGCACGACCTCGTTGCGCGGCACGGGTTTCGTGTCGAGACCGGCGACCGTCCTCATGAGGTTGACGTCGGCGGCGTCCGCTCGCAGCAACACCACCTGGTTGTCGCCTTTGGACAGTGACTCGGCCATCGCGCTGTGCGTGGCCCGCCGCAGCACGAGCCGGTCGAGCGTGGTCGGCACCTCCCAGTACCGGTCGCTGCGCTCCAGGATCACCTCGCCGCGCGGCTCGTCGAGGCTCCGCACGGCGAACGGTCCCGCGGTGGCCGGGAAGTTGGTGGCGAGCACGTTGGACCACGTGCCGGGCGCGTCCTTGAGCAGGTGCGCCGGCAACAGGTTGCCGAACAGGCTGCGCCACCCCGGGTACGGCGTGCCGAAGGCGACCTCGACGACCTTGCCGCCCTCGCGGGCGCTGATGTTGTCGATGAGCCGGTAGCCGGCCGGGTCCACCACGCCGGGCTCGCTGCGCATGCGCTGCCAGAGGTAGTAGAAGTCCTCGGCGGCGATCGGCGCGCTGTCCGACCACGAGGCGTCCTTGCGGATCGTGTACGTGACCGTGAACGGCTCGGCCTTGGTGACCCTCGCGCTCACCATGAGGTTCCGGTCGAGCTCCGGCGCACCGTTCGGCCCGCTGCGGAACACCGACGGCAGCAGCAGAGAGCTGAGCGCGGTCGTGATCTGGCTCTGCGTCGCGGTGGCGTGCGGGTTGTAGCCGCCGGCCACGTCGTCGACGCCGACCACCACCTCCTTGACCTTCGGTCCCGTCGTGGTGATGACCGGGGCCTCGGACTTGGGGACCAGCGGTGGCGGAGGCGCGTTCGTGCAGGCCGCGGCGCCGCACAGGACGGCGGCTGCCAGCACTCCCCCGAGACGCCTCATGGGTCCTCACATTGCCAGAAGTGGTGTGAACGCGTGCGGGCAACCCGGTGTACCTGTCACCCGCGTCACTGGGAGGACGTCCCGGTCCGCGGCGGGGTTGCGTCGCTGCCGGGTAGTACGGCTCACCCCGGCGGGCGGTTCGGACGGGTTCACCGGCCAGGCGGGTCCGGCCGCCCGCCAAACGCCGGTGGGCGGCCCGGCAGGAGCCGGACCGCCCACCGACCGGGCGAAGATCAGCCGCGCTGCTTCAGCCGCGACCGCTCACGGCCGCGCATGTTGGCGTCCAGCGTCACCTTGCGCACGCGCACGACCTCCGGCGCGACCTCCACGCACTCGTCGGAGGCGCAGAACTCCAGCGCCTCCTCCAGCGAGAGCTTGCGGGGACGGGCCAGGGTCTCCATCACGTCGGCCGTGGAGGACCGCATGTTGGTGAGCTTCTTCTCGCGGGTGACGTTGACGTCGAGGTCCTCGGCGCGCGGGTTCTCGCCCACGACCATGCCCTCGTAGGCGTCCGCGCCCGGCTCGACGAAGAACGTGCCGCGGTCGGCCAGCTGGATCATCGCGTAGGCGGTGATGGAGCCGGCGCGGTCGGCGACCAGGGAGCCGTTGTGACGGGTGCGGATCTCGCCCGCCCACGGGCCGTAGCCCTCGGCGACGGCGTTGGCGATGCCGGTGCCGCGGGTCTCGGTGAGGAACTCGGTGCGGAAGCCGATCAGGCCGCGCGACGGGACCACGTAGTCGAGCTTGATGCGGCCGGTGCCGTGGCCCGACATGTTCTCCATGCGGCCCTTGCGGTTGGCCAGCAGCTGCGTGACGGCGCCGAGGTGTTCCTCGGGGCAGTCGACGGACAGGCGCTCGAACGGCTCGTGGACCTTGCCGTCGACCGTGCGCGTGACCACCTGGGGCTTGCCGACGGTCAGCTCGAAGCCCTCGCGGCGCATCTGCTCGACCAGGATGGCCAGCGCCAGCTCACCGCGGCCCTGCACCTCCCAGGTGTCCGGGCGCTCGGTCGGCAGGACCTTCACCGACACGTTGCCGACGAGCTCGGCGTCGAGCCGCGCCTTGAGGACGCGGGCGGTGAGCTTGGTGCCGCCGTTGCGACCGGCCAGGGGCGAGGTGTTCACGCCGACGGTCATCGAGATGGCGGGCTGGTCGACCGTGATCCGGGGCAGCGCCTCGGGGTTCTCGGCGTCGGCCAGCGTGTCACCGATGGTGATGTCCGCGATGCCGGCGATGGCGACCAGGTCGCCCGCGCGGGCCGACTCGGCGGGCACGCGGTCCAGCGCCTCGGTGATGAGGAGCTCGGTGATGCGGACCTTGACGGGCTCGCCGTCCTCGCGGCACCACGCCACGGTCTCGCCCTTGCGCATCGTGCCCTGGTGGATGCGGCACAGCGCGATGCGGCCGAGGAACGTCGAGGCGTCGAGGTTCGTGACCAGCGCCTGCAGCGGGCCGTCCACGTCGACGTGCGGCGCGGGGATGTGCTCCATCAGCACCTGGAACAGGGTGTCCAGGTTCTCCTCGTCCGGCAGGCCGCCGTCCTCCGGCTGGGTCAGCGAGGCGCGACCGGCACGCGCGGAGGCGTAGACGACCGGCAGGTCCAGCACGGACTCGTCGGCGCCGACCTCGGTGGCCAGGTCGAGCAGCAGGTCGTGGGCCTCCTCGACGACCTCGGAGATCCGGGCGTCGGGGCGGTCGACCTTGTTGACCAGCAGGATCACCGGCAGGCCGGCGGCCAGCGTCTTGCGCAGCACGAAGCGCGTCTGGGGCAGCGGGCCCTCGGACGCGTCGACGAGCAGCACGACGCCGTCCACCATCGACAGCGCCCGCTCGACCTCGCCGCCGAAGTCGGCGTGGCCGGGGGTGTCGACGACGTTGATGATCACGTCACCGTCGGGCGTGTGACGACGCACGGCGGTGTTCTTCGCGAGGATGGTGATGCCCTTCTCGCGCTCGAGCTCGCCGGAGTCCATGACCCGGTCGACCAGCTCGGCCCGCGCGGAGAAGGCGCCGGACTGGCGCAGCATGGCGTCGACGAGAGTCGTCTTGCCGTGGTCGACGTGCGCGACGATAGCGACGTTGCGCAGGTCAGTGCGCGTCTGTAGGGCGGACGCGGTGGCCGTGGGCACGCAGAACTCCTAGAGCTTGAAAGTCGTGGAGGGGGCTCGCGCCGGACACGTCGATGCGCACAGCCGTACACCAGAGTACCGGCCGGGGCGGCATTACCACACAAGAGTGCCAGTGAAGTGAGCCTCACCTACTGTAGCGGCAGGAGTGAGGGGGAGTTCAACACGTGGGTAAAAAGCTCAAGAAGAAGTGCTGCAGGTCGAAGCCGCAGTGCAAGCGCTGCCCGGTGCCCTTCCTGCTCAAGGAGCGCGACAAGGCCAGGAAGAAGGCCGCGAAGAAGGCGGCGAAGGCCGCCAAGAAGGCCCAGAAGGCGGCGTGAGACCGCCTGCCGTCCACGCGTGGACGGGCCGTTCCACGTGCGCAAGCTCACTCCGCGAGGCCGTTCCCGGCACGCGCGGCACCCGCGGTCGAGGGCTCGACGCCTCGATCGGGTGGCAGGCCAGCCAACCGGGCTAGTGGGCCGGCAGCACGGCCTCGTTCAGCTTGGCGAGCTCGTCGGCGGTCCGCGTCGCCTCGAACTCGATGATCTTGTACTTCACCAACTTCTGCTCGGCCCACGGGTCCGTGGCGAGCAGCGCTTCGAGCCTGCCCCGGGGCATCGGGCGTGTGATGATCACGCCCCCGGTCCTCGGCACCTGACGCCCGGACGCGAGGAAGAGCCCCCGCCCGTACTGCTCCTCGACCCACTCGCGGTGGTCGGGGAGGGCGTAGTCGATCTGTTCCAGCGGCGCGGCGTACTCCAGCAACACTATGAACATGGAGCAACGGTAGTCCTATACTGCCGGGCATGCGCACGATGAACGCGTTCTGGTGGGCCGCTTCCAGGCGGCCGTAACAGCTGTGCGCTGACGCGAACACAGGCCGCCCGGCAGGGGCGGCTTTTTCATGCGTTCCGTGCGGGCGGTCCCGAACCTCGAAGGGACCCGACCATGATCAGGCTGTCGGCCATCACCCCGTCCGGCCAGGTGCACCTGGGCAACTACCTGGGGGCGCTGCGCACGTGGGCGCGTGAGGGCACCAAGGACGACGTCTACTTCATCAGCGACCTGCACGCGATGACGTCCTCGCACAACGCGCAACGGCTGCGATCGCTCACCAGGGAGCAGTTCGCGGTGCTGATCGCGTGCGGCATCGAACCGGAGAGCACCTGCGTGCAGTCCGACCTGATCCGCGAGCTGGGGGCGTTGAACTGGGTCCTGGAGTGCACCTGCACCTACGGCGAGGCCGCGCGGATGATCCAGTTCAAGGAGAAGTCGCTCGGCCGCGAGTCGGTGCGGCTGAGCCTGCTCACCTACCCGGTGCTGATGGCGGCGGACATCCTGCTGCAGGGCACCGCGGAGGTACCGGTCGGGGAGGACCAGCTCCAGCACGTCGAGCTGGCCCGCGCGCTCGCCCGGCGGTTCAACCACGCCTACGGCGACGTGTTCGTCGTGCCGACCGCGGTGGTGCCGAAGGTGGGCGCGCGGATCAAGGACCTGTCCGACCCGGCGCGCAAGATGGACAAGTCGGCGCAGAGCTCGGCCGGCGTGGTCTTCGTGCTCGACGAACCGGACCTGGTTCGGCGCAAGATCCGGCGCGCGGTGTCGTCGACCGACGGCATCGCGAACCTGACCGACGTCCTCGCCTCGTGCACCGGTGCGGAACCGGAGGACTTCACGGGCCGGTTCTCCGAGCTCAAGGAGGCCGTGGCGGAGGCGGTGGTCGAGGAGCTGCGCCCGGTCCGCGACCGCACGCTTGCTCTGCTCGCCGACCCCGCGGAGCTGGACCGCATCCGCCGCGCGGGTGCCGACCGGGCCCGTGAACGCGCGCAGCCCCGGCTCGACGCGGCGCTGCGGTTGTCCGGGCTCAGCTGAGGAGGTCCAGCAGGGCCGGCACCAGCACCCGGTCCGCCGGCAGCCAGGGCAGTCCCGGCAGCTCGTCGGCGGTGAGCCACCGGACGGCGTTGTGCTCCAACGCCTCCGGCTCACCGCCCGCGGGGTCGAGCCGTGCGGCGTGGATCCGCAGCACGAGGTCCCGCTTCAGCGGCACGTCCGGTCCGACCCGGTCGCCGACCACGACCGGCACGCCGAGCTCCTCGACGCACTCGCGCACCAGCGCGTCCTCCGGCCGTTCCCCGTCCTCGACCCGGCCACCGGGCAGTTCCCACTGCCCCGCCTGGCCCTCCGGGTACGACCGCTGCTGCGCGAGCAACCGTCCGCCCCGGACGACGGCCGCTCCGACGACGACCCGCGCGGCCACCAGCTCGGCGCACCGCCTGGCCAGCGCCGCCGACCGCTTCTCCAGCAGGCGCAACGCCATCCCGCGCCCGACCACGACGTCGGCGAACCGCCCGACCGCGCCGCCGACGGTCGTCCAGCCCACCCGGTCGACCACCATCGTCCCGGCACCGGTGACCACGAGGTCCGTGTGCAGCTCCAGGAACGCCCCCGCCGCCGACACCCCGGACAGGTCGGCGCGCGTGACGGTGAGCTTCACCCCGAACGGCCCGGTGAGCACGTCCCCGGTGCACAGCAGCGGCCCCGGCACCCTCACACCGAGACCGGTCAGCAACGAGGTGTCCAGCAGGGCACCGGCGACCACCGCGACGGGCGCGTCGACCAACGCCGACGCTCGCAACTCAGGCACCCGCGTTGACTACCAGGACGGCCAGCGGATCTCCAAACGCGCGCCACCGGCCGGTGACTCGGCCGCGAGCACGGTCCCGCCGCGCCGCTGCACGAGGTGCGCGACCAGCGCGAGCCCCAGCCCGAAGCCGCCGGAGGCCCGCCCGCGGTCCTCCTCGACCCGGTAGAACCGGTCGAACACCTTCGCCCGGTGCTCCGCGGGGATGCCGTGCCCGTCGTCGTCGACGATGAGCCGCACGTCCCGCCCGACCGGCGCCAGCGTGACGGTGACCGTCGAGTACGCGTACCGCCCGGCGTTGCGCAGCAGGTTGTCCAGCACCAGCTCGACCTCGGACCGCGTCGCCGACACCAGGCACGCCGAGGGCGGCGCGTTCAGCCGCACCAGCAGCTCGGTGTCGAGCCGGGAGATCGCCGCCTCCGCCTCCAGCACCAGGTCGACCGCCTCGGCCCGTCCCGGTGCCGCGGTGTCCGCCCGCGCGAGGATCAGCAGCGAGTCGACGAGCCGGCTGAGCCTGATCGACTCCTCGACCACCGACTCCAGCACCTCGATGGAGAAGTCCGGGTCCGGGTGCGCCACCGCGACCTCGGCCTGCGCCCGCACCGACGCCACCGGTGACCGCAGCTCGTGCGCCGCGTCCCCGGTGAACCGCCGCAACCGGTCCGACGCCTCGTCCCGCCGCGCCAGCAACGCGTTCAACGCCTGCGCCAGCGCCTGCAGCTCGTCGCGCGACGGCGGCACCGGCAACCGCTCCCCGTGCGGCAGCGCCCCCGCCGCCACCCGCATCCGCTCCACCGGCAGCAGCGACGACCGCACCGCGAGCCACGTGGCGGTGCCGACCAGCCCGGCCACCAGCACGGCGGCGACCGCGAGCCACCGCGTGCCGACCGTGTTGGCGTTCTCGTACCCCAGCAGCTTGTCGCCGTAGACCTCGAGCCGCGGCGTCCCGTCGCCGAGGAACACCACCTGTCCCCGCCACCGGTACGCGGACGCCCCGTCGAGCCGCAGCACCGGTTCCCCCGCCTTCAACGCGCGGACGTCCTGCCCGGTCAGCGGCAGCTCCGGCTTGCCGTCCACCGGCGTTCCCGCGAGGTCCAGCACCCGCGGCGGCTCCTGCGCCAGCTCCCGGTCCACCGCGGTGAGCTGGACCAGCCCGATCAACGACGGCGCCAGCCCCGTGAGCGCCAGCAGGCACAGCAACGCCACCCCCGTCGCCACCACGGTGATGCGGAACCGCAGACTGCGCCGCGACCACCAGCGACGAGGGTTCACCTGTTCCCCAGCGCGCTGTCCAGGTCCGGAGTCGACGCGATGTACCCGTGCCCCCTCACGGTCCGCACCACCTCCCCGGCCCCGACCGCCTCCAGCTTCCGCCGCAGGTACCCCACGTACACCTCGACGGCGTTGCGCGTGGCCGCCTGCTCATCGCCCCACACGGTCCGCAGCAGCTCGTCCTTCGTCACCACCGACCCGGCCCGCGACGCCAGCACGTCCAGCACCGCGTACTCCCGCGGGCTCAGCGACACGTCCTGCCCCGCCCAGCTCACCTCCCGCAACCCGCGGTCGATGACGAGCTCCCCCAGCGTCAGCCTGCGGCGCGCACCCCCGCCCCTGCGCAGCAACGCGCGCACCTGCGCCACCAGCACCACGAAGCTGAACGGCTTCACCAGGTACCCGTCCGCCCCGAGGTCGAGCCCGTCGGCCTGGTCGACCTCACCGTCCTTGGCCGACACCATCAGCACCGGCGTCCGCACCCCGTCGGCCCGCATGCGCTGCAGCACCCGGTACCCCGACAGCCCCGGCAACATGATGTCCAGCAGCACCACGTCGAACGCCCCGGTCAACGCGACCCGCAACGCCGTCGGCCCGTCCGCGGCCGTGACGACTTCCATGCCCTCGGCCGACAACCCGCGCTCCAACGCCCGGCGCACGCCGGCTTCGTCGTCCACGACCAGCACTCGAGGCTTCACGAGATCAGCATGCACCCACGCCACCCCGGTCGCTCGCACGGTCTCAGCCGACTCTCAGCGGACCGGTGCCGGGCACGGGGCGACGCCGCGTCCCGATGCCGCCGACCAGCGACGACGTTAGTCTCAGCACCATCTCAGCTCGCCCCCAGCAAGCTGGTCCCACAAGCCCATGGAGGAGGGGACCACAGCGATGAACAAGCGAAAGGTGACCCTGGCCGCGGCAGCGGCCACGGTGGTCACCGGCGTGGCAGGCCTCAGCCTGCTCGCCATGCCCGCAGGCGCAGGTCAGCCGCCGACGCTTCCGCCCATCACCCCGGAAGCGCTGGTCGAGCAGGTCCTGACGACGAAGCCGGCCGCGTTCGGCGGCACCGTGCAGGCCGAGAACAAGCTCGGGTTGCCTGCGATCGCCGAGATCCCGCAGCTGGCCGACGGCAACCACACCGCGCGGATCTGGACCGACGGGGACGAGAAGTTCCGCCTCGCCCTGCCGACGGGCCAGTCCGAGCAGACGATCGTCAACGACGGCAAGACCACCTGGTCGTGGAACTCGCAGACCAACGAGGTCACGAAGGCCGAGCACGGGGCCGACGCCGGGAAGGCGCCCGCGGAGGCGAAGGCCGTCGACCCGACGACCGCGGCCAGGGAGATCGTGAACCTGACGAAGGAGTCGAGCGACCTCAGCGTCGACGGCACCGCGCGGGTCGCCGACCGCGCGGCCTACGAGCTCGTCCTCACCCCGAAGCCGACCGAGAAGACCCTCGTCCGCGAGGTCCGCATCGCCGTCGACTCCGAGACGAAGATGCCGCTGCGGGTCGCGATCCACACGAACGGCGCCAGCTCCCCCGCTGCCCAGGTCGGCTTCACCCAGCTGACCGTGGGACCGCAGGACGCGAAGCTGTTCGAGTTCACCCCGGCCGCCGGTGCGAAGGTCACGACGCCCGAGGCGAAGGAGCAGCGGGGTGACCGCAAGCCCGAGGCCGCGCTGGAGCAGGCGTTGCAGGGCAAGGACCCGCAGTTCTTCGGCGACGGCTGGGACACCGTGGTCGGCGCGCGCATCCCGGCTCAGGCCATGACCCGGGTGCCCGCCGAGGCGCAGGGGCTGGTCGACCGGTTCACGAAGAAGGTCAGCGGCAGCTGGGGCACCGGCAAGCTGTTCACCACGAAGGTCGCGAACGTCCTGATCGCGGACGACGGCCGCGTGGTCGCGGGTGCCGTTCCCGAGCAGGTCCTGTTCGACACGATCGGACAGGTGAAGTGACCACCTCGACCAGCGCGCCGGCGGCCGCACCGGTGCAGACCGGGGTCGCCGCGCGGACCAGGGGTCTGCGCAAGGAGTACGGGAGCACGGTCGCCGTGGACCGCGTCGACCTGGAGCTGCCGGAGGGGGCCGTGCTCGGCATGCTCGGCCCCAACGGGTCGGGCAAGACGACCACGATCCGGATGCTGCTCGGGTTGGTGCGGCCCACCAAGGGGGAGATCGAACTGCTCGGCCGGCCGCTTCCGGACGGGGCCGAGCAGGCGCTGCCGCACGTGGGCGCGCTGGTCGAGGGTCCGGGGTTCCACCCGTTCCTGAGCGGGCGGGAGAACCTCATCCGCTGTGCCGCGTTCGAGCCGCTGCTGCCGAAGAAGCAGGTCAAGCAGGCGGTGGAGGACGCACTCGAACGCGTCGGGCTCGCCCAGGCGGCCCACCGCAGGTTCCGCGGGTACTCGCTCGGCATGAAGCAACGTCTCGGCCTCGCCGGGGCGTTGCTCGTGCCGCGCAGGCTCGTCGTGCTGGACGAGCCCACCAACGGGCTCGACCCGGCCGGCACCAGGGAGATCCGCAAGATCATCGCCGAGCTGCACGCGAGCGGCAGCACCGTGATGGTGTCGAGCCACCTGCTCAGCGAGGTCGAGGCGACCTGCACCCACGTCGCCGTGCTGCACCGGGGAACCGTTGTGGCGCAAGGAGAGCTGACCGAGCTGCTGCAGGCGGGCGGTTCGGCGCTGCAGGTGGTCACGCCGGACGTGGAGGACGCGCTCGGCGCACTGCGCCAGGCCCGCATCTCCGCGCGACCGCTCGGCGAGGGCCTGCGGGTCGAGCTCGCGGGGACCAGTGCCCCGCAGGTGATCGAGACGCTGGTCAAGGCCGGCGTGCACGTCCACGAGGCGACGCGCTGGAAGACCGGCCTGGAGGAGCTGTTCGCGCGGCTCACCGAGGCCGAGGAGGCCGAGCGCGGGATGTCCGCCGTGGACACGCTGGACGGGGGAACGCGATGATCACGCGTCAGCTGGGGTCCGAGGTGCGCTGGATGCTGCGCAGGCCGCGGACCCTCATCGGGTTGTTCGGCCTGGTGCTCGTGCCCATCGTCATCAGCTTCGGCATCTGGACGGCCGACGGCGACGGCGGCGGGCCCGGCCTGTCCGCGATCCTCACCGGCAACGGCCTGGTCGTGTCCATCTTCACGCTGTTCCTGTCGCTCAACCTGCTGCTGCCGCTGGTGGCGTCGATCTGGGCGGCGGACGGGCTCGCGGGCGAGGCGCAGCACGGCACGTTGCGCGGGCTGCTGGTCGCGCCGGTGTCACGGGTGCGGCTGCTGTTCGTGAAGCTGTTCGGCATCAGCGCGATGTCGCTGCTGGCCGTCACGCTGATGGCGGTCGTCGGCATGGCCGCGGGCACGGCGTTCCTGGGCAACGATGGCATGATGACGTTGTCCGGCAACACCCTGTCGACCGGTGAGGGCCTGCTGCGGATCGCGTTCTTCATCGTGCTGGTGACGTTCCAGATGATCGCGGTCGGCGCGGTGGCGCTGGCCGTCTCGTCGACCACCGAGCACCCGCTGGTGGTGCAGGCGGCCACGATGACCGGGATCATCGTGTTCCAGGTGCTGGGGCAGTTCCCGTCGCTCGACTGGCTGCACCCGTTCCTGCTCACGACCGGGTTCCCCGGCTTGGTCGACGTGATGCGCGACCCGATGCCGCTCGACCAGATCTGGGACAGCACCCTGCTCGCGGGCTGCTACCTGCTGATCGGCACCGGCCTGGCGGCGGCTCGCCTGATCACGAAGGACAACTGACGTCTGCCTGGGCAGGCAGGGGGGTCAGCGGAAGCCGCCCTCGCTGTTGATGACCTGGCCGGTGACCCAGCCGGCGTCGTCGGTGCAGAGCCAGGAGACCAGCCGGGCGGCGTCGTCCGGCTGGCCCCAGCGGCCCAGCGGCATCCGCTCCCGCACCCACTCGTGCGCCTCCGGCGTCGCGTAGCCGGTGTCCGTCGGGCCGGGGTTCACGGCGTTGACCGTGATCCCCTGCCTGATCAGGTGGTGCGACAACGTCGGCAGGATTCCCACCAGGGCCCCCTTCGACGCCGCGTACGCGACCTCACCGGGCATCGGGCCCAGGTTCTGACCGGACGTCATGAGCACGACCCGTCCGCCGCGAGCACCGTCGTGCTGCCGGGCAAACGCTTGCGCGAGCAGGATCGTCGACCGCGTGTTCACCGCGTGGTGCGCGTCGAGCATCGCCGCGTCCAGCTCGCCCAACGGCCCGTCGCCGCCGGAGCGGGCGTGGTTGCAGACCAGGACGTCGACCCGGCCGTACGCCTCGACCGCGGCCGCCACCAGCCGGTCGGGCGCGTCCGGCTCGGCCAGGTCGAGGCCCAGGTGCTCGACCCGTCCGCCGATGCCCGCGACGACCTCGTCGACCGAGTCGGCACCCCACGGCTGTTCGGCGTCGTGCGGCACGTGGTGCTGCACGAACAGCTCCGCGCCGAGCCCGGCCAGGCGCGTGGCGATCGCGTACCCGATGCCCTGCCGCCTGCTCACGCCCGTGACCAGTGCGACCCGCCCGTCGAGATGTCCCATGGGCCAACAACTACCCGACGCGCGCGACACCGTCCAAGTCGATTGCGAGCCGCACCCGGTCACCGACCGACACCGGTCCGACGGCCTCGTACTCCTCGCCGTCGATCTCCACGAGCAACCGCACGTGGTCGCGCCGGTGCACCCGTTCCACCACCGTCCCGGACAACGGCCCGTCGGCGTCGACGCGCAACGCCGTCGCCCGCAGCCCCACTCGCGCAACGTCCAGCCCGACGAACGAACCGGGCACGAACTTGCCGCACCCCAGGAACTTCGCCGTCTCCACGTCGACCGGCGCCGACCAGACCTCCGCGGGCGGCCCGACCTGGACGACCCGGCCGCGCGACATGATCGCCACCCGGTCGGCCAGCGTGAACGCCTCGTCGTGGTCGTGCGTCACGACCAGCGCCGTCGTGGCCGACTCCCGCAGCAGCCGCGCCAGGTCCACCGCGAGCTGCTCGCGCAACGCCCGGTCCAGCGCCGACAGCGGTTCGTCCAGCAGCAGCAACCGCGGTGACGGCGCCAGCGCCCGTGCCAGCGCCACCCGTTGCTGCTCGCCGCCGGACAGCTGCGTCACGCGCCGGTCGGCGTACCCGTCGAGGCCGACGAGCTCCAGCAGCGACACCACCCGCTTGTCGCGCTCCTCGCGGTCGACGCCCCGCATCCGCAGCCCGAACGCCACGTTGCCCGCCACCGACCGGTGCGGGAACAGCTGCCCGTCCTGGAACACCAGCCCGAACCCCCGCCGGTGCACCGGCACGCCGGCCAGGTCAGCGCCGTCCCAGCGCACCGCGCCCGCGGACGGCTTCTCCAGTCCCGCGACGGTGCGCAGCAGCGTCGACTTGCCGCAGCCGGACGGCCCGAGCAGCGCCACGACCTCGCCGTCGGCGACCTCCAGCGACACGCCGTCGACGGCCGTCGTCCGTCCATACCGGACGGTGATCGAGCCGAGTGCCAGTGCCATCAGAACTCCCCGCTGCTCGGCACGCGCAACCGCTCGATCAGCAGCACGCACCCGACCGTGACGACCATCAGCAGCGCGCACGCCGCGTAGGCCATCTGGCTGTTCAACTCCCCCGGCCGCGACATCAGCCGCGCGATCACCACCGGCAGCGTCGGCGACTCCGGCCGCGCCAGGAAGCTCGTGGCACCGAACTCCCCCAGCGCCACCACGTACCCGAACCCGGCCGCCGCCGCGAGCGAGCGCCCGACCAGCGGCAGGTCGACCTCGCGCCACACGCGGGCGGGCGAGGCGCCCAGCGTGGCCGCCGCCTGCCGCAGCCGTTCGTCGACCGCCCGCAGCACGGGCAGCACCATCCGCACGACCAGCGGCGTCACGACCAGCGCCTGCGCCAGCGGCACCAGCAGCGGCGAGGTGCGGAAGTCGCCCGGCAGCGCGTCCATCGTGATGAGGTACCCGAAGCCGACGGTCACCGCGGACACGCCCAGCGGCAGCATCAGCGCGGTGTCCAGCACCTCGGCGAACCGGCCGCCCGCGCGCCGCAACCCGACCAGCACGACCGCCGAGAACACCCCGACCACCAGCGCCACGGCGGTCGCGTCGAACGCCGTGCGCACCGAGTTGAGCGCCGCGTCGATCCCGGTGACCGCGAGCGTCCCGCGGTCACCGCGGGTGGCCAGCGCGGCGTACCCGGCGAGGCTCCAGCCGTCCCTTGTGGACAGCGAGCGCGTGACCAGCCCCACCACCGGCGTCAGCAGCGCGGCCACGACGGCGAACGCCGCGAGGACCACGTACCACTCACCACCGGACGGCCGGCGTGCCAGCTCCTCCCTGCCGCGCAGCGACAGCGCGGTCTCCCGCCGCCTGCGGGCCAGTGCTCCGAGCACCAGCACCGCCAGCACTGCGGCGAACTGGAGCAACGACAGCGCGGCGGCACCGGACAGGTCGAACAGCTCGACCGTCCGCAGGTAGATCTCGGTCTCCAGGGTCCGGTACCGCGACCCGCCGAGCACCAGCACCACACCGAAGCTGGTGGCGCAGAACAGGAACACCACCGCCGCGGCCGACCCGACGGCGGGGGCCAGCGCCGGCAGCACCACCGACAGGAACGCCCGCGGCCGTGACGCCCCCAGCGCACGGGCGGCGTCCTCGGCCCGCCGGTCCGTGTGCGCCCACAGCCCGCCGACGGTCCGCGCGACCACGGCGACGTTGAAGAACGCGTTCGCCAGCACGATCGGCAGCACCCCGCCGTCGGGCCAGAACGTCCGGAACGCCAGGCCCACCACCACGGTCGGCAGCACGAACGGCACCATCACCGCCGCGCGCACGAACCCGAGCCCGCGAATCCGGCACCGGGCCAGCACGAACGCGAGCGGCATCCCGGCGAGCACCGCCACGGCCGTCGAGGCGAGGGCCTGGCCCAGGGTGAACCCGACCAGCTCCCAGGTCTCCCCGGCGAGCACCGCGTCGAGCACCCCGCCCTCGCGCAGGCCGAGGGTGACGATCGCCAGCACCGGCCACGCGAAGAAGAGTCCGAGGAAGGCCAGCGGCAGCAGCGCCGCCGCCGACCACCCGGTGCGGGCCGACAGCAGCGTCAGCCCTGCACGAGCTTGCGCCACTGCTCGACCCAGGCTTCGCGGTTGTCCTTCACCTTGTCGGCGGGCAGCGTCTGCGGGTTCGCCGGCAGAGGGGCGTCCTTCGTCCACGACTCGGGCAGTGCGACGCCCTCGCGCGACGGGTAGACGTACATCTGCTCGGCGACCTGCGCCTGGAACTCCTCGCCCAGCAGGAAGTCGAGGACCTTCTTCGCGTCCTCGGAGTTCTTCGCGCCGGACAGCACGCCCGCGTACTCGACCTGGCGGTAGCAGGTGCCGAGCACGGCCTTGGTCTTGCCGCCCTCCGCCGACGGCGACGACGCGTACGACACGACGATCGGCCGGTCGCCCTTGGTGGCGGAGAACTCCTGGTTGTAGGCCTCTTCCCAGCCGCTCACGACCTTGACGCCGTTGGCCTTGAGCTTGGTCCAGTACTCCTGCCAGCCGTTCTCGCCGAACTTCGCGATCGTGCCGAGCAGGAACGCGAGACCGGGCGAGGACGTGGCCGGGTTCTCCACGACCAGCTTGTCCTTGAACTTCGGGTCGACCAGGTCCTCGTAGGAGGCCGGCTCGACGCCGCCGAGCTTAGCCGGGTCGATGTTGAGGCACACGTCACCGACGTCGACGGCCTGCAGCCGGTTCGTGCCGTCGACCTGGTAGCGCTGCGCGCCCTTGGCCGCCTCCGGCGAGGCGTACTCGGCGAAGACGCCCTCGGCCAGCGCCCGCGACGCGAACGTCGAGTCGACGCCGAACGCGACGTCGCCGATCGGGTTCGACTTGGTGAGCACCAGCTTGTTGGTGAGCTCACCCGCGTCACCGCTCGCGATCTGCTTCACGGTGATGCCGGTGGCCTGCTTGAACTCGTCGAGCAGGCCGTCCTTCACCGCGAACGAGTCGTGCGTCACCAGCGTGACCTCGCGCGCCTGCGGGGCGGTCGACGTGCCGGCCGAGCACCCGGTGACCAGCGCCGCAGCGGTCAGAGCAGCGAAAATCCTTCTCATCATCTCTCCCTACGCCGGTATGACCCGGATCAGGTGGACGGTCGAGGGCTTGCGAGCCCTCCTCTCAGCCCGGCGCTTCACCGGACTCCCGTGGCGAACGCGCAGCTTACGTGACGTGGTGGGACGATCAGGACATGGCCGAGCTGTTGAGCGACGATCAGTTGAACGACGTGCTGCCCAAGCTGCCCGACTGGACCGCCCAGGACGCGGCACTGGTCCGGACGGTGGAGCTCGCGAGCTTCGCGCAGGCGATCATGGTCGTGAACCGGGTCGCGGAGATCGCGGAGAACGACAACCACCACCCGGACGTCGACATCCGGTACAGGACGCTGACATTCCGCCTGAGCACGCACTACAAGGGCGGGATCACCGCGCTGGACGTCTCCCTCGCCGAGGAGATCGACGGGGTGGTGGACGCGCTCTCCTGAGGGAGGCTGCCGTCAGCCGGCGACCCGGCTCGGTGCGCCGTCGGCGGCCTTCTCCTCACCGGAGGGCGGGCCGCCGGCCCGGCGCCGGGCCGCGAGCCCGATCGCGACCAGCGTCAGCAGGCCCGCGGCCGGGTAGCCCCAGCCGAGCACCACGAGGTACCAGGGGCGGGCGAAGTCCCAGATGTTCGGCTGGGCGAGCAGCAGGAACGAGATCAGGAAGCCGCCGGTCAGCAGCACCCACAGGCCGGCGGTGATCGTGCAGAGCACGTGGCCGCCCTCGTAGACCAGCCACAGCAGGGCGGGCACCACCCACACCCAGTGGTGGCTCCACGAGATCGGCGAGACCAGCAGGCCGAGGAACTGCACGCTGACGATCAACGCCAGCACGTCCCTGGTCCTGCTGACGGCGAACCACGTGAGCGCGGCCGCGACGACGACGGCGACGAGGTAGAGCGGCCCGGTCTGCACGTCGTGGCCGACCGTGCGGCTCAGCGCGCCGCGCATCGACTGGTTGATCGCGCTGCCGACCGGCCCGACCCGGCTCGCGTCGCCGAGCAGCTGGAACCAGAACCTGTCCGACTGCGACGGTGAGATCGCCCAGCCGATGCCGTACGTGGCCGCGAAAGCGACGAACGACCAAACGGCCGCCATCCACCTCTTCGTGATGAGGAAGTACAAACCGGAGATCGCGGGCGTCAGCTTGATGCCCGCGGTGAAACCGACACCCGCGCCACCGACCCAGTTGCGCGCGCTCGCGAGCGTGCCGATGAGGATCGCGCACAGCACCAGGTTGATCTGCCCGTAGTTGAGCGTGGTGCGCACCGGCTCGATCCACAGCACCAGCGCGGTCCACAGCATCGCGCGGCGCGGGTCGTCGAGCCTGAGCAGCTTCAGGCTCGTGCGGACGATGAAGTACAGGCACCCGAGGCAGATCAGCTGCCAGATCCAGCGGGAGGCCTCCCACGGCACCCAGCTCATCGGCGTGAAGATCGCGGCCGCGAACGGCGGGTAGGTGAACGGCAGCGGGAAGACGTCCGCGTACTGGTCGAGCCGCCACTCGTAGAGGTCGCCCCGGAACAGGTGCGGTGATCCGTTGCGGTAGACGAGCAGGTCGATCATGGTCATCTTCGCCTGGAAGGCGACCATGAGCAGGTGCCCGACCACCGACAGGGCGAGCAGCCACGGCGCTACGGAGAGCACACGCGCTTCCACAGCACGGAGTTTCACGCGGAAAACGTTACTCGATGCAACGCGAGTGGGTACCCGAGCGTCATCAGAACGGGAGAGATCGCTGTAGGGAGTTTTTCTGATCATGTCTGTTGATCTTGTTGTTGCCGCTGTCGCCGCTCTGGGCATGCTGGGAGTCGCGTTCGGAGTGTTCGCGGCGGCCGCTCGGAGCAAGAGCAGCCTCTAGGCAGCTGAAGCCGGAGCAACGTCCACAAACCGTTGCCACCCAAGCCGAAAGGGGGAGCCTCCACAGTGGAGGCTCCCCCTTCTGGCTTCGTAGCCCTGCTTCAGGACCGCGGTCCTGGCGTCAGGACCTTCTTAGAAGTAGTGCGCGCGACCGCCGATCGGCTTGCCGACCGCGCCGAGAACGGCGAGGATCGCGCCGATGACCAGCAGCACGACACCGATGGTCGTCAGAATGCTGATACCGGCGAGCCATCCGACGACGAGCAGGATCAGTCCGAGGACGATCATGACACCTCCAGGTGGGGAAATCCTCAACTCGGATACCCCACGAAGGTCGGTACAAACACGAATTTTCTAGCCCCGCACGACATTCAGCTCTCTGCGCACGTCTCGTGACGATCCGTCATCACGTTCGCCGATGATGTATTCCGCCTCGCGCAGACATTCCTCGCACCGCCGCAGGTCACCGGTCTGCTTGAGGACCTTCCCGAGCAGCACGAGCGTGTGCGCCAGGTCGTAGGTCGCCCGCATCTCGCGCAGCAGGCCCACGGACTCCTCGTAGTACGCGATGGCCTCGGCATACCGCCCGGCCTTCAGGTGCAGGGCGGCGAGCCCCTCGATGTTGCGGCACAGCACCGGGGTCGGCCGGACGCCGGCCTCCCGCATCGCCACCCGCGCCTGTTCCCCGACCACGAGCGCCTGCTCGTCGTCACCGGACATCAGGTAGAAGTCGCCGAGGCTCGCGAGGTAGTTCGCCCGCTCCACCCGGTCGGCGAGCCCGTCGGCCAGGTCCCGCACCCCGAGCAGGGCGGCCAGCCCGTCCGCAGGACGGTCCTGGAACTGGTAGATCTGGGCGAGGCCCCTGGTCAGGTTCACCCTGGAGGCGGGGTCGTCCTCCTCCAGCCGCAGCGCCGCCCGCAGGTGCAGCTCGGCGTCGTCCAGCGCCCGCATGGCGATGTACGTGCCGATCAGGCAGCGGTGCATCCGCGCACGGCCCCAGCGGCTGCCGGCGCGTTCCGCCGCCGTGAGCCCCTGGAGGTTGAGCGCCACGGCAACGGCGAGGTCACCGGCCCGCAGGACCGCCAGGTGCATCGAGAACGCCAGCGCCCACGCGACGTCGTCCGCGCCGGACCGGGCCGCGTGCGCCACGACCCGCAGCAGCGCCGGTTTCTCCGCGGCGAACCACTCCCCCGCGGCGGCCAGGTCCGCGACCGGCCGGACCACCGCGTGCGCGACCGGCGGTGCGACCGGCGGCTCGACGACCACCGACCGGACCTGCGCCCAGGCGAGCAGCGAGGTGTGCAGGTAGTGGTCGAACATGCCGCGCAGCGCGTGCTCCCGTTCGGTCTCCGGCAGCTCGGCGGCCCGTTCCGCCGCGTAGTCGCGCAACAGGTCGTGCAGGGAGTACCGGTCGTCCGCGCCGTGCTGGACGAGGGTGCCGGCGACGAGCTCGCCGAGCGCCGCGCGAGCGGTCTCCACCGGCACCGCGGCGAGGCTGGCCGCGGCGTCGGCCGTGAAGTCGGGGCCGGGGTGCAGGCCGAGGAGCACGAACACCCTCGCCGCGGTCGCGCTGACCGACCGCAGCGACCACGAGAACACGCCGCGGATGCCGGTCGTGGGGTCGTCGATGTCCAGCGCGTCGAGCCGTTCGCCGTCCAGCTCGCCGGCGAGGGTGCCCAGCGCGTCGCCGTACGCGGCACGGGCAGCGACGATGCTCAGCGCGAGCGGCAGACCCGCGCAGCGCCGCACCAGGCGGGCCACCGCCTCGGGTTCCGCCGCCACCCTGGCCGGCCCGATCCGTTCGACCAGCAGGTCGACCGACTGCCGGTCGTCGAGCACGTCCAGCGCGACCGGCAGCGCACCCTCCCGTTCCACCAGCCCGCTGAGCCGGTTGCGACTGGTGACGACCACGAGGGTCGCCGCACCGCCGGGCAGCAACGGCCGCACCTGCTCGACATCACGCGCGTTGTCCAACAGCAGCAGCACGCGGCGTTCGGCCAGCGCCGACCGATAGGCCGCGAGGAGGGCGTCCTCCGCCGCCGGCACACCGGCCGCGGCGAAACCGAGCGCCACCAGGAAGTCACGGGCCACCGACAGCGGGTCGACCGGCTCGGCACGCGAGTCGAACCCGCGCAGGTTCACGTAGAGCTGCCCGTCGGGGAACCGGTCAGCCTGCTCGTGCGCCCACCGCACGGCCAGCGCGGTCTTGCCGACCCCGCCGATCCCGTTGATCGCCGAGATCAGCACCGGCTCACCCGGCCGCGCCCGCACCAGCTCGGTGAGCCGGTCGAGCTCCCGCTCCCTGCCCACGAAGTGCGGCACACCGGCCGGCAGCTGCCGGGGCACGTCGTCGGGCGGCACCTCACCGCTGAGCACCTGCCGGTGCGCGTCGCGCAGCCGTTGCCCGGGACCGGTTCCCAGCTCGGCGGCGAGGCGGGCGCGGACCTCCTCGTAGACCGCCAGCGCCTCCGCCTGCTGGTCCGACCGGTGCAACGCCAGCACCAGCTGCGCCCAGAACACCTCCCGCAACGGGTACCGCGCGACCAGCGCCCGCAGCTCGGGCACGAGCGCGCCGGTGTCGCGGGCGAGGTCCTGGTCGATCCGGCGTTCCAGCGCCACGACCTGTTCTTCGAGCAGCGGTGGCACGTCGTCGCGGTGCAGCGGCTCGGAGACCACGTCGGCCAGCACCGGGCCGCGCCACAGCGCCAGCGCCGCGTGCAGCTCCCCCTGCTCCACCAGCACGCGGAACCGCGTGAGGTCCAGCTGTTCCGGCGCCACCACGGCCGCGTAGCCGCCGCTGCGGGTGGTGACGCAGCCGGCCGCGCCGAGCGCCTGCCGCAGCCGCGTCACGACCATGTGCAACGTCTTGTGCGCCCGGTCCGGTGCGGGCGGTGCGCCGTCCCACAGCCGGTCCACCAGCTCGTCGACGGACACGAACTCGTTGGCGCGCAACAACAATGTCGCGAGCAGCACTCGGCAGCGGCCGGCCGGGACGGTGACCGGCGCACCGTCGAGCAGGACCTCCAGCGGCCCCAGCACCCGGTACTCGGCCTTCACGCCGGCGTCCCGTCGGCGTCCTCGATCCGGTCGAGCCGGGCGAGCAGGTCCTGCAGGTCCTCCGCCCCCTGGTAGTACGTCGAGTCCTGGCTGCCCTTGATGATCTGCACGGCTTCGAGGAGGCACTCGCGCGCCTGGACGGCGTCCCCCATGGCGATGAACGCCTCGCTCATCTTGCGCAGGCAGTCGGCGATGTTGGTCGCGGTCCGCATGTCCCGCCACATCTGCAGCGCCCGCCGGTAGATCACGACGGCCTCGGTGTGCCGTCCCAGCGCGTGGTGGATGTCACCCAGCGTCTCCGTGTTGCCGCACGGTCCCTCGTCCTGGCCGTTGAAGTCGGTCTCCGCGAACTTCTCGGCCGCCTGCAGGCAGAGCTGCAGGGCCCGCTCGTGCTGCCCGACGGTGTGGTGGGCGCGACCCAGTGCGGCGAGGTGGCGGCCGACCTCGTAGCTGTCGTCCTGGCCCACGATCCGCGGGTGGATCTCCGCCAGCACGTCGAGCGCGTCCGCCAGCCGGCCCTGCCGTTCGTAGGCGAACGCGAGGCCGCGCCGCAGGTGCGCCTCCGCGAGGACGTTGCCGCCGGGCCGGGCGCACCGGATCGCCTCGCGCAGGTGGAACTCGGTCTCCCCGTAGTCGTCGAAGCTCATGAGGATCGCGGCGATCCTGCGGTGCATGAGGCTCTGCGCCTCCACGTCGCCGAGCCGCTGCGCCGCGGCCAGCCCGAGGCGGTGCAGGCCCACCGCCTCCCGCATGTAGCCCTGCCGGGAGAGGTAGCCGTGCAGCATGAACGGCACCCGCCAGACGACGTGGTCCGCACCCAGCTCGTTCGCGCGCTCGACGGTGCCGAACAGCACCGGGTACTCGGCGCCGAACCGCGCCCACGCCACGTCCGAGTCCGGGACCTCCTCGACGACCACTCCCGGCGAGGGCGGCTCCGTGACGACCGGCGGGATGTTGAACTGCAACCGCTGCCAGCAGTTCTGGGTCAGGTGCAGGTAGTGCTCGAACATCCGGTGCACCGCCGCGTCCCGCACCTGCGCCGGCAGCTCGGCCGCCCGTTCCGCCGCGTAGTCGCGCACCAGGTCGTGCTGCGAGTACCGGCCGCTCGCACCGACCTGCACGAGGCTGCCCGCGACCAGCTCGGCGAGCGCGCGCCGGGCCTCGGCCGCCGGCAGCGCGGTGAGGCTCGCCACGGCGCTCAACGCGAAGTCGGGGCCGGGGTGCAGCCCGAGCAGCACGAACGTCCTGGCCGCCGGCTCGCTGACCGACCGCAGCGACCACGAGAACACACCGCGGACGCCGGTGGTCGGGTCGTCGATGTCCAGCGCGTCGAGCCGTTCGTCGTCCAGCTCGTCGGCGAGGGTGCCCAGCGAGTCCCCGTACGCGGCACGGGCGGCGACGATGCTCAGCGCGAGCGGCAACCCGGCACACCGCTTGACCAGCCGCCGCACCGCGTCCGGCTCGGCCTCGACCCTGGCGGCGCCGACGCGTTCGACCAGCAGGGCGACCGCCTGCCGTTCGTCGAGCACGTCCAGCGCGACCGGCAGCGCCCCTTCCCGCGCCACCAGCCCGGCGAGCCGGTTGCGACTGGTGACGACCACCAGGTTCGCCGCGCCACCGGGCAGCAACGGCCGCACCTGCTCGACGTCACGCGCGTTGTCGAGCACCAGCAACATCCGCCGCTCGGCCAGCGCCGACCGGTACGCCGCCACGAGCGGCTCCCCCGACGTCGGGATCTCGTGCGACGCGAAGCCCAGCGCCACCAGGAAGTCGCGGGCCACCGACATCGGGTCCGCGGGCTCGGCCTGGGAGTCGAACCCGCGCAGGTTCACGTAGAGCTGCCCGTCGGGGAACCGGTCGGCCTGCTGGTGCGCCCACTGCACCGCGAGCGCGGTCTTCCCGACGCCGCCGATCCCGTTGATCGCCGAGATCAGCACGGGCTCACCCGGCCGCGTCCGCAACAACTCGGTGAGCCGGTCGAGCTCGCGCTCCCGACCGACGAAGTGCGGCACACCGGCCGGCAACTGCCGCGGCACACCGCCGGACGGCACCTCACCGCTGAGCACCTGCCGGTGCGCGTCGCGCAACCGCTGACCGGGGTCGACCCCGAGCTCGTCGGCGAGGTTCCTGCGCACCTCCTCGTAGACGGCGAGCGCCTCCGCCTGCTGGTTCGACCGGTGCAACGCCAGCACCAGCTGCGCCCAGAACGTCTCCCGCAACGGGTGCTTCCCGATCAACGCCCGCAGCTCGGGCACCAGCACGTCGGTGTCCCGCGCCAGGTCCTCGTCGATGCGCCGCTCCAACGCCACGACGTGCTCCTCCACCAGCGGCGGCACGTCCTCGCGGTGCAACGCCTCCGAAGCGACGTCGGCCAGCACCGGCCCCCGCCACAACCCCAGCGCCGCCCGGAACTCCCCCTGCTCCACCAACGCCCGGAACCGCGTGAGGTCCAGCTGCTCCGGCGCGACCTCCGCGCGGTACCCACCGGACACCGTCCGCACGCAGTTGGCCGCCCCCAACGCCCGCCGCAACCGCAACACGACCGTCTGCAACGTCTTGTGCGCCCGTTCCGCAGCCGGCGGCGCCCCTTCCCACACCCGGTCCACCAACTCGTCGACGGACACGAACTCGTTGGCGCGCAACAACAAGGTGGCCAGCAACACCCGTCCCCGCCCAGCCGGGACGGCGATCGGCTCGCCGTCGGCCAGCACCTCGAGCGGTCCCAGGACGCGGTACTCGACGATCACACAGCGAGAGTCTAGGTGTGATCGTCAACCGAGTACCCGCGCGTTTCGACCGCGCGAGCCGGGAGTCCAGGTCACCGTCAGGACGCGTACGGGTCGATAAGCGTCAGCGGTGTCCGAGCCGCTTCGAGGGCCGGTTCCGGAAAAGCCGAACCGGCCGTGTAGAAGCGCGCACGGGTGCGACCGACAGGTGTGAGGACCCCGGCGGCGACCAGGTCCCTGAGATCACGCTGGGCTCGTTGCAGGCCCAGGTCCTCGGCTCGCTCGTAGCGGGTACGGCGCACCCGGCCCGACATCGCGACGTCGTGCAGAGCCGACACCACCCTCTGCTCCAGCCCCCGGGACGCGGCGAACTCGTCGAGCAGCACCCACACGCGACCAGAACGGTCCAGGCGACTGCGCACGGTCTGCGCCTGCTGGTGGTAAGCGGTGAGGTTGAACCGAACCCAGCCGGAGACGTCCTGGTCAGGACGGTAGATCGCCCCGCGGCTCTGCAGTTCGCGGTAGTACTCCCAGGTGTTGCCCGGCCGCCCGAGCCACGCCTCGATCGAGGAGAACTCCGGCGCCAGCTCTCCCTCCCTGGCGATCATGAGCGTCTGGAGCGACCGGGACATGCGGCCGTTCCCGTCCGCCCACGGGTGGATGGAGACGAGATGGAGATGCGCCATCGCGGCACGCACGAGCGGATGACTGCCGTCGTCCGCGTTCAGCCACTCCACCAGCTCGCCCATCAAATCCGGCACGTCGGCCGCTTCGGGCGCCGTGTACACCGCGATGCTGGGGTCTCGGGCATCCGTCACGTACACCGCGCCGCGACGCCACTGGCCAGCCGGCTTGCGCGGGGTGTTGCGGTGCCCCTGCAGCATCCAGTGGAGCGCGTTGAGGAACTCCTTGCCGTACCGGAAGTCCTCGACGTCGTGCAGCGTCTGGATGTACGTCATCATCCGCTGGTAGGCGAGCGTCTCCTCGCGATCTTCTTCGGAGACGTCGACGTCCCGTTCACCGTCGATCAGGTCCTCGACGTCCACGGTGGACACCTTGAAGCCTTCGATCGAGTTGGAGGCGGCCACCGCGTCAGCGGTCAGGAACTTGCGCAGCCCGTCGGTCCACTTCGTCGGAGCGGACCGGACCTGGAGGCGCAACGAGCGCCGCAGTTCCTCGATCTCGTGCAGAACACGCTGATCTTCGGACCTGAGGGCGGGCGTGGGGTACAGCATCGACCAACAATAGAATGACGCAAACATTGCGTCAATGCGTCAGGTGCCGGACCTCCACGATCCGGCACCGTCGTCCGGGGTCAGACGTTGAAGCGGAACTCCACCACGTCGCCGTCCGCCATCACGTAGTCCTTGCCCTCCATGCGGACCTTGCCCGCCGCCTTCGCGTCGGCCTTCGAGCCCGCGGCCACCAGGTCGTCGAACGACACGACCTCGGCCTTGATGAAGCCCTTCTCGAAGTCGGTGTGGATGACGCCCGCGGCCTGCGGGGCCGTCGCGCCCTGCGGGATGGTCCACGCCCGCGCTTCCTTCGGGCCCGCGGTCAGGTAGGTCTGCAGGCCGAGGGTGTGGAAGCCGGCGCGGGCGAGCGAGTGCAGGCCCGGCTCGTGCTGGCCGATGGACTCCAGCAGTTCGAGGGCCGACTCCTGGTCGAGCTCCAGCAGCTCGGACTCGACCTTGGCGTCGAGGAACACCGCGTCGGCCGGGGCGACCAGCTCGCGCAGCTCCTTCTGGCGGGCCTCGTCGCCCAGCACGCCCTCGTCGGCGTTGAAGACGTAGAGGAACGGCTTGGTCGTGAGCAGGGACAGCTCGCGGATCAGCGCGTGGTCCACCTCGGACTTCGCGGAGAACAGCGTGCGGCCGGAGTCGAGGATCTCCTTGGCCTTCTGCGCGGCCTCGAGGGCGGGGCGGCGGTCCTTCTGCATCCGCGCCTCCTTCTCCAGGCGCGGGACGGCCTTCTCCAGGGTCTGGAGGTCGGCGAGGATCAGCTCGGTGTTGATCGTCTCCATGTCGGAGGCGGGGTCGACGCGGCCGTCGACGTGCACCACGTCGGGGTCGTCGAACACGCGGATGACCTGGCAGATCGCGTTGGCCTCGCGGATGTTGGCGAGGAACTTGTTGCCGAGGCCCTCGCCCTCCGACGCGCCCTTGACGATGCCTGCGATGTCGACGAACGACACCACGGCCGGCACCTCGCGCTCCGAGCCGAAGATCTCGGCGAGCTTGGTGAGGCGCGCGTCCGGCAGCGGCACGACGCCGACGTTCGGCTCGATGGTCGCGAACGGGTAGTTCGCGGCGAGCACGTCGTTGCGCGTCAGTGCGTTGAAGAGGGTGGACTTGCCGACGTTGGGCAGGCCGACGATACCGAGGGTCAAACTCACGGGTGACGAGTCTACGGCAGGCCACGGTGGTGTCCGATTCCCGCGAGCCATAGCGCGTTCCCGCTGGCAGGATCGCTGACATGGTCATCGACGAAGAACACGCGTACCGGGTGTGCGCCGCACGTGACGCCCGGTTCGACGGGTGCTTCATCCACGCGGTGCGCACGACCGGCATCTACTGCCGGCCGTCGTGCCCCGCGGTGACCCCGAAGCGCCGCAACAGCCGGTTCTTCCTCACCGCGGCCGCCGCGCAGTCCGCTGGCTTCCGCGCCTGCCGCCGCTGCCTGCCCGACGCCACGCCCGGCTCGCCGGAGTGGAACCTGCGCGCCGACCTGGCCGCCCGCGCGATGCGGCTGATCAGCGACGGCGTGGTCGAACGCGACGGCGTGTCCGGCCTGGCGACGAAGCTCGGCTACTCGGAACGCCACCTCACGCGGGTGCTGACCGCCGAGCTGGGCGCGGGTCCGCTGGCGCTGGCCCGTGCCCATCGCGCGCACGCCGCCCGTTTGCTGATCGAGACGACCGAGATGGCATTCGCCGACATCGCGTTCGCGGCCGGGTTCGCCTCGGTGCGGCAGTTCAACGACACCATCCGCATGGTGTTCGCCTCCACCCCCTCCGACATGCGCGGCCGCGGCAAGGCGCCGGTCGGCACGCCGGGCCGGATCGTGCTGCGCCTGCCCTACCGGCCCCCGTTTGACGTCGTCGGCCTGCTCGCGCACTTCCGCGCGCACGCACTGCCCGGCGTCGAGGAGGTCACCGACGACTCCTACGCGCGCACGCTGCTCCTGCCGCACGGCGAGGCGATCGTGCGGCTGACGTTCCCGGCCGACCACGTCCTGTGCTCGCTGCGCTTGGCCGACGTCCGCGACCTGGGCGCCGCCGTAGCGCGGGTGCGGCGCCTGCTGGACCTCGACGCCGACCCGGTGGCCGTGGACTCGTTCCTCGGCGCCGACCCGCTGATCGGCCCGCTGGTCCGCGCGGTCCCCGGCATCCGCGTCGCGGGCAGCGTCGACGGCGCCGAGACCCTGCTGCGCCTCGTGGCCCCGTTCGCGGGCGTCCCGCTGCGGGTCCCGGACGGCGCGCTGACGCACCTGTACTCGGCGGGTGACCACCCGGTGGCCGAGGCGCTGGCGAGCGGCAGACTCGTCGTGGACGTGGGCCGCTCCCTCGAAGACCTGACCGAAGAGCTCGCACCCCTGGTCGGCGCCCAGAACGCCGACGAGGTGGCCATGCGGGTCCTGGGCGCACCGGACGTCCTGGTGCTCCCCGCGCGACTGCGCGACCTGGCTCCCCACGGCCCGGACTGGCGGCCGTGGCGCTCCTACGCGAGCGCACACCTGACGAGGAAGGCAGCAACCCCATGAGCGTCGCCCACACGTCCACCGTGGACACCCCGACCGGCCCGTTCACCGCGGTCGTCGCGGCGGACGGAGCGGTGCTGGCCAGCGGCTGGACCGCGGACCTCGCCCTGCTGACGCCGCAGATCCACGCCTCGCTGATGCCGTCGGAGATCGTCCCGCGCCCCGACCTCGGCACCGTGACGAAGGCCGTCGAGGCGTACCACGAGGGTGACCTGGAGGTGATCGACACCGTCGAGGTGCGGCAGAAGTCGGGCCCGTTCCTGCAGCACGCGTGGGACGTCCTGCGCACCGTCCGCGCCGGTGAGCCGGTCACCTACAGCGAGTACGCGTCCCTGTCCGGGCGTCCGGCGGCGGTGCGGGCGGCGGCGTCGGCGTGCGCGCGGAACTCCGCGGCGTTGTTCGTGCCGTGCCACCGCGTGATCCGGATCGGTGGGGACCTGGGTGGGTTCCGCTGGGGGCTGGACGTGAAGCGCTGGCTGCTCGCGCACGAGAGCTGAGCCCCGGGCGATAGGGACCGGGCGCGGAACGGCAGTTCGGGCAAGGCGGCGGAGCGAGACGCGTCCGGGCGAAGCGGAGCCAGCGACGAAGCGCGGCGCGTACGGGCGAAACACGAGCGGGCGAGGCGCAGGGCCGCTGTGCGGGCGGAGCGGTCGCGAGTGGCACCTGAGCAAAGCGGGTGGACGCGAGCGGAGCGCGAGCCTGCGGGCGCGCAGGCGAACCGCGTGCGAGCCGACGGCGGCGCGACGAACACCGAGCGAGCTGGTCGCGGCGCGACCAACCGCGTGACACCGGCTCCGCGCTGGAGGTGGTGCGGGACGGTCAGGCCAGCGACACCTCCAGCGTGGAACCGGTGCGGGCCTTGCGGACGCGCAGGCGGGTGGGGATGCGTTGGCGGAGTTCCTCGACGTGGGAGACCAGGCCTACGACGCGGCCACCGGCGCGGAGCTCGTCGAGGGTGTTCATGACGATGTCGAGGGTGTCGGAGTCGAGGGTGCCGAAGCCCTCGTCGACGAACAGGGTGTCGAGGAGGGCGCCGCCGGTCTCGTTGGCGACGACGTCGGCGAGGCCCAGGGCCAGGGAGAGGGAGGCGAGGAACGACTCGCCGCCGGACAGGGTCTTGGCCGGGCGTTCGCGGCCGGAGTAGTCGTCGAGGACGTCGAGGGTGAGGCCGCCGCGGGTGCC
This sequence comes from Lentzea sp. NPDC036955, assembly GCF_055608005.1. Taxonomy (NCBI): domain Bacteria; kingdom Bacillati; phylum Actinomycetota; class Actinomycetes; order Pseudonocardiales; family Pseudonocardiaceae; genus Lentzea; species Lentzea sp. NPDC036955. Next base: position 217,377 of record NZ_JBVJRC010000003.1, read on the forward strand.
GCGGGCGCCGGCCGAGTCGGAGTGCACGAAGCTGTAGCGGCCCTGGCTCATGCGGTGCAGGCGGGCGGAGGCGGCGACGGCGACCTCCTCCAGGCGGGCGGCCAGGACGTAGGAGCGCAGCGTCATCCTCTTCGAGTTCTGGCCGCGGCCGTTGATCACGTCGGTGAGCGCGTCCAGCTCGGCGTAGGCGGCTTCCAGCGGTTCCAGTGCCTTGCGTTCGGCGCGCAGGCGGGCGGCCAGTTCGCCGACGCGGTCGAACGCGCCGCGGGCGCGGGCCAGGCGGGTGGCGGCCTCCGAGGCGGTCGTGCGGGCCGCGGTGGCCTGGGCGACCACCTCGTCGAGGTCCACGGCGGTGGCCGGGTCGACGCCGGCGAGCTCCTCCAGGGTGGCGGTGGCGCTGGCGCGGGCGCGTTCCCAGGCGGCGATGCGGTCGTCCAGGGCCTGCAGCTTCACCGGCGGGCGGGCGGCGGCCAGGGCGGTGGGCACGTTGGCGAAGCCGGCTTCCGCGGCGAGAGCGGCGACCAGCGCCTCCTGCTCGGTCACGCGGGCCAGCGCGGCGTCGCGGGCGGAACGGCGGTCGGCCAGCTCCACCAGGGCCTTGGCCAGGCGCAGGAGGTGGTCGCGGCGGGTCAGCACGTCGTCGTGCTCACCGCGCGCGGCGTCCAGGCGGGCGGCGCGGACCTCGACGGTCGTGGTCAGGGCGGTGTGCTCGGTGCGCAGGCCGACCAGGTCCTGCTCGACGCGCGACTTCTCCGCGCCCAGGTCGCGGGTCTTGGCCTCCAGCGCCACGAACTCCGTCTGCCGCTGCGACCGGGTCCGGGCGAGCTCCGCCGCTGCGCGGTGCTCGGCGACCACGACGGCGGGCTCGTCGGAGCCCAGCACCTCCCAGCACGACTGGATGCGCAGCTCGGCTGCGTGCTGGGCCTTCTCGGCCGCGTTGCGCTGCTCCAGCGCGGCCTGCTCGTCGCGCGCCGCGTCCTCCTCGTCGGCGGCACCGACACCGCCCAGCATCGGCTGCGCGGGGGCGGGGTGGCTGGGCGACCCGCACACCGCGCACGGCTTGCCCCGCTGCAACGCCGACGCCAGCTCGATCGCCATGTTCTCCAGGCGCTGCTGGCGGACCTGCTGCAGCACGTCCTTGGCCTTCTGGTGCACGTCGATCGCCTGGTGCAGCTCGTTCTTGCGCACCTCCAACGCCTTCAGCGCACCGGGCAGCGCCTCGGCCGCGTCCGCCTTGGCCTTCAGGCCCTCCAGCCGCGCGGACGCCTCGGCCGCGGCGTCGAGCTGGGCACGGCACCGCGCCAGCTCCTCCGGCAGCACCTCCAGCTCGGCGTTCACCGCGAGCAGCCGCCGCTCGACCTGGTAGGACGCGTGCTTGAGCTCCGACAGCCGCCGCTCGTCGGCCTTCTGCCGCTCGGCCTCCGCGGCCAGCTCCCCGAGCCCACCGGCCTCCTCGCGGAACCGCTCGGCGTCGGCCCGCAGCTCCGTGCCCGCGTACCCCAGCCGCTCCAGCGCCTCGGCGGCCCGCGCCTCGTCGCGCAGCGCGAACTCGTGGGACTGCCGCAGCTTCGCGATCTCACCGTGCGCGGGCACGACCGGGACGGCGCGGCGGGCGGCGTCGCGTTCGGTGAACCAGGCGGCGGAGTCCGCGTCCTCCACCCGCTGCAACAGATCGCGGGCCTCGCGGACGCGGCGGATCTGGTCGGCCTGCACGCGCGCCTGCGCGAGCAGCGCGTCGGCCGAGTCGGCGAGCCCCGCGGTCTCCACCGACCGCTCCTCCAGCTCCTTCACCGCGCGGGACAGCCGGTCGAGCAACGACTCCAGCCAGTCCGGCTCGTCGGACGGCTCCTCGCCTGCGGCCTCGGCGACCCGGTGCACCAGCTCGTTCGCACCGCGCCGGCGCTCGTCCAGCGCGCGGCCGGCCGTCAGCCGCCTGTCGCGGAACCACTTCTCCACGTCGAGGAACCGCTCGGTGCCGAAGAGCTTCTCCAGCAGGACCTCCCGCTCGGCCGTGTCCGACCGCAGGAACTTCGCGAACTCGCCCTGCGGCAGCAGCACGACCTGGAAGAACTGCTCGTACGACATGCCCAGCAGGTCCTCGACCGCGCGTGCCACGTCGTCGATGCGGGTGATGCCCTCGCCGTCCCAGCCCTCCAGCCAGGTCAGCGAGCACTTCGCGGGCTGCGTGGTGAAGCCGCCGCCGCGCTTCTTCGGCCGGTCGAACTCCGGCGAGCGCACGATCCGGAACCGCCGCGCCTGCACGGTGAGCTCCAGCGACACCTCGGTCGGCGTCTGCGGGTCGGCGTACTCGCAGCGCAGCTTCTTCACGTCGCCTCGAGCGCCCGGCACCCGGCCGAACAACGCGAACGCCACCGCGTCGAGCAGTGTCGTCTTGCCCGCGCCCGTGTCCCCGTGCAGCAGGAACAGCCCGTCCGCGCCGAGCTGGTCGAAGTCGACCGCCTCGGGTCGCGGGTAGGGCCCGAACGCCGTCAGCTCCAGGCGGTGCAGCCTCATCGCTCCCGCTCCCTCGCGACCGACGCGAAAGCCTCGCGCAGCAACGCCTTCTCCGCTTCCGACGGCTCGGACCCGCGCGCGTCGGAGACGAAGCAGCAGGCCACCTCCTCGTCGGTGCGGCCGCGCACCCGCTCGGCGTAGGTCATGGTGTGCTGCTGGCCCTGCTCCGGCCGCCACTCCACGTGCACCGCGTGCTCGAACCGCTTCTGCAGCTGCCGCAACGCGTCCATCGGCCGCACCCGGTCGGTCAGCACCACCGACAGGAAGTGGTCCTCCAGCGGCGTGTGCGCCGGGTCGGACAGCACGTCCTCCAGCGTGCCCGTCACCGTCGCGAGCGCCCGCGGCACCGGCAGGTCGCGCCGCTCCACGCCGACCAGGCCGCCCTCGTCGAGCTCCACCAGCCACACGGACTTGCGGTGCCGCGCCTCGGAGAACGAGTAGGCCAGCGGACTGCCCGAGTACCGCAGGTTGTCCGCCAGCGTCTGCGGCCCGTGCAGGTGCCCCAGCGCCACGTAGTCCACGCCCTCGAACACCCGGGAGGACACGTCCTGCACGCCGCCGACCGCGATGGTGCGCTCCGACTCCGACGGCGCCCCGCCGGTGACGAACGCGTGCGCCAGCACCACCGACCGCGCCGCGCGACCGGCCAGGTCGGCCCGCACCCGCCGCATCGCCTCGGTCAGCACCCCGGCGTGCCCCTTCTCCACGACTCCCAGGACGTGCCGGGCCGGCTCCGGTTCCAGGAACGGGATGCCGTACAGCACAACGGGTCCGTGCTCGTCGGCCAGCTCGACGGGCGTGGCCAGCTCGGCGATCGAGGTGCGCAGGTGCAGCCCGCCGGCCGCCGCGAACTCGCCGAACACGCCGATCCGCGCCGCCGAGTCGTGGTTGCCCGGCGTGATCACGATCCGCGCGCCGGCCGCCCTGATCCGCATCAGCACCCGCGCGCACAACGACACCGCGTCCGCCGACGGCACCGCCCGGTCGTACAGGTCGCCGGAGATCACGACCACGTCGACCCGCTCGGAGGCGACCAGGTCGGCGAGGCCGCCCAGCACCGACTCCTGCTCCACGAGCAGGTCCCGGCCGTGGAACGTCCGCCCCACGTGCCAGTCGGAGGTGTGCAGGATCCGCATGGGCCCAACCGTAGAGACGGGGTCCGACAAAACTCCGCCAGGGTTCCCGGCGTGTCACCCGATCGAGTTCACATCGGTGGTGGAGCATCATCGGTGCCGTGACCGCAGTGATCATCACCGCCTCCCTCGTCCTGGCCCTCGTGTGCGCCGGGGCGCTGGTGTTCGTCTGGCGCCTGTACCAGGACGGCGTCCGCCGGACCGACGAGGCCATGCTCGCCATCCAGGCCGAACGCGCGCGCGTGGACGCCCAGCAAGCGGCTTTGCAACGGTACGAGGTGGCGTTCTCCAGCGTCTCCGGCCGCGGCGAGCTCGGCGAACAGGTGCTCGTCGAGACGGCGCGCGCGCTCGGCCTGAGGGAGAACCTGCACTACACGTTGCAGACGGACGTGGCCGGCGGCGGCTCGGTGCGGCCGGACATGGTGCTCAACGTCGGCGGCGGCCGCGCGGTCCCGGTCGACTCGAAGATGTCGATGGCGACCTGGGCGGAAGCGGTCGAGACCGACGACCCGCAGGAACGCCAGGACGCGCTGCGGGTGCACGTCCGCAACATCCGCTCGCGCGCCGCGGAGCTGGCCGGCAAGGGCTACCAGCGCTGGGCCGACGCGATCTACGGCACGATCATGTTCGTCCCCAACGACGGCGCCGTCGTCGCCGCCCTGGACACCGACCCGGAGCTGCTGCGCTGGCTGCTCGACCGCCGGGTGTTCCTGTGCGGCCCGACCGGGTTCGCGGTGATCGCGTCCTCCGCGATGTTCGCGGTGACCGAACGGGCACTGGCCGACGACGTCGAACAGGTCCGCGTGCAGGCCGGGCGGGCCCACCGGGCCGCCGACGCGGCGATCGACGCCGTCAACCTCTCCTCCACCCACCTGCAGCGCTTCCTCAGCGCGCGGCGCCGTGAGCTCGACGCGCTGGAGGGGTTCCGCGCGAGCGTGGAGCCGCTCACCGACGCCTCCGCCACCCCAACGCCCCTCCCGATCGTCCGAAGGGCGGACGAACAGTCCGCATAAAACGCACAGAGCGTGCAGTCGGGTTGCTTTCTCGTGAGATAACCACGGACTGACGAACACCGAATGGCCGAACGGCTACCGTGTGCCTCGTGAGTGAGCTGCGTGACCGTCAGGACGACCTCGACGAGGTCGAGGACTACGACGCCGTGCCGTGGAACTACCGGGCCATCGGCGGGTCGTTCAAGGGCATCCCGTGGTGGGCCGCGATCCTCTGCGCGTTCATCCCGGCGGCCATCAGTGCGTTCATCGACATCAGCGGCACCAAGACGGTCGGCTGGACGTTCAACGTGGCGTTCTTCCTCGGCGCGCTCGCCGCGATCCTGCTGGTGCAGCGCCGCAGCCTGTTCGCGCCGATGGTGCAGCCGCCGCTCGTGCTGGCCGCCACCGTGCCGCTGCTGGTCCTGATGACCGGCGGGGTGGAGAAGGGCGGCCTCGCCGCCATGGCGCTGGGCCTGGGCAAGCCGCTGATCGACAGCTTCCCGGTCATGGCGATCACCACCGCCGTCACCGTGGCGCTGGGCATCGTGCGGATCTTCCTGCAGAAGGACCCGAACCGGCCGAGCGCGGACGAGGTCCGCGAGGCGAAGGCCGAGATCAAGTCGCGCAACAAGCCCGCTCGCAAGCCCGCGCGCGAAGAGGTCGTCGACGAGCCGGAGGAGCGTCCGCGCCGCCCACGTCCTGAGGGGGCCCCTGCACGCCGTCCGCGTCCGGAGGGTGCTCCGGCCCGCCGCCCACGCCCGGAAGGTGCCGCCCGCGGCGAGCGCCCGGCCGGCCAGCGCCGTCCCCGTCCCCCACGCGACGACCGCTGAGCTGCTGAAACATCCTGACTCATTTGTCCGGACCCAGCCCGCTCAACCACACCCCGCACAACCTCGGCTGAACGCACGCGGGGACCTTTCGTACTCAGTGAGAGTACGAAAGGTCCCCGCGTGCACTTCGGAGGACTAGCGGACGAGGTCCTTGCGGAGCTCGCGCGGCAACGAGAACGTGATCCGCTCGTTCGCCGTGGTGATCTCCTCGACCTCGCCGAAACCGTGCGTCTCCAGGAACTTCAGCAGCTCCATCACGAGCAGGTCCGGCACCGACGCGCCCGAGGTGACGCCGACGGTCTCGACGCCTTCGAGCCACGCCAGGTCGACCTCCTTGGCGTAGTCGATGAGGTACGAGGCCTTGGCGCCGTGCTGCAGCGCCACCTCGACCAGGCGGACCGAGTTGGAGGAGTTCTTGGAGCCCACGACCAGCACCAGGTCGCACGACGGCGCCATCGTCTTCACCGCGGTCTGGCGGTTCGACGTGGCGTAGCAGATGTCGTCCGAGGGCGGGTCCTGCAGCTCGGGGAAGCGGTCCTTGAGCTGCCGGACGCGCACCATGGTCTCGTCGACCGAGAGCGTCGTCTGCGACAGCCAGATCACCTTGTTCGGGTCGCGCACCTCGACGGTGGCCGCGTCCTCCGCGGTGTCGACGAGCTGCACGTGGTCGGGTGCCTCACCGGCGGTGCCCTCGACCTCCTCGTGGCCCTCGTGGCCGATCAGGAGGATGTCGTAGTCCTCCTTGGCGAACCGCACGGCCTCCTTGTGGACCTTGGTGACCAGCGGGCAGGTCGCGTCGATGGTGCGCAGCGACCGCTGCTCGGCCTCCGCGTGCACCGCGGGCGACACGCCGTGCGCCGAGAACACCACGAGCGCGCCCTCGGGGACCTCGTCCGTCTCGTTGACGAAGATCGCGCCTCGGTCGGACAGGGTCTCCACGACGTACTTGTTGTGGACGATCTCCTTGCGCACGTAGACGGGAGCGCCGTACTTCTCGAGGGCGAGCTCGACCGTCTCGACGGCACGATCAACGCCCGCGCAGTAACCACGCGGCTTCGCCAACAGGACTCGCTTGGGCATGCCTCCAGGGTACCCAGGACCGTTCCTAGGCATTTGCCGCGCTGGTGCGGCAGGCTAGGCGGTATGAAGCCACTGCCACTGGGTGTCCGAGTCGCCGCCGGGCTCGCGGTGACCGCCCTCGAACAGGCCCGCAAGCTGCCGCAGCAGCTGGCCGGACTTCCGTTGACGGTGGTCAGCGAGGCTATGCAGCTCTCCATGCGGGTGCAGCAGCATGTGACCGAACTCGCCATCAAGGGCGACGACGTCCTCTCCGGACTGAGGCCCGCGGAGGAGGAGCCGGAGTGGGCGACGTTCGACGAGGACGAGACGCCGGTCACGACTTCTCAGGAAACCCCCGCCGGTGACCCGTGGGAGGAAGAGGAACGCGCGCTCGCCGAGGTGCCGGAGTTCCTGCCGTCCTACGACGAGCTGACGATCGCCCAGCTGCGCGCCCGGTTGCGGAACCTGTCGCTGGAGCACCTCGAAGAGCTGTTGCGCTACGAGCTGGACCACGCCGCGCGGCCGGAGTTCATCGGCATGCTCAACCGGCGGATCGCGACGGTCAAGGCTCAGTGACCGACAAATCCACGCCGGAGAACCCGTGGCCGGTGCGGACGGTCGCGCGCAAGCTGCTCGACTGGATCAACCGGCTCGGCGAGGTCTGGGTCGAGGGCCAGGTGACGCAGCTGAACGCCCGCAGCTCCACGGCGTTCCTGACGCTGCGCGACCCGAGCGTCGACATGTCCATGTCGATCACCGCGAGCTCGGGGATGGTGCGCGAGCTGCAGCTGACCGAGGGCAGTCGCGTGATCGTGCACGGCAAGATCAGCTTCTACCCGAACCGCGGCACGCTCTCGTTGCGCGCGGACGAGATCCGCGCGGTCGGCATCGGCGAGCTGCTCGCCCGCATCGAACGGCTGCGCAAGCTGCTGCACGCCGAGGGCCTGTTCGACCCGCGCCGCAAGCGCAGGCCGCCGTTCCTGCCGCAGAAGATCGGGCTCGTCACCGGACGCGCCTCCGCGGCGGAGCGGGACGTGCTGACGAACGCGCGGAACCGCTGGCCCGGCGCGCACTTCCGCGTCATCAACGTCGCCGTGCAGGGCCCGACCGCGGTCACCCAGGTGATCACCGCACTGTCCACTTTGGACCGCGATCCGGAGTGCGACGTCATCATCATCGCCCGCGGCGGCGGCAGCGTGGAGGACCTGCTGCCGTTCTCCGACGAGGCGATGTGCCGCGCGGTCGCGTCGTGCCGCACGCCGGTGCTGTCCGCGATCGGGCACGAACCGGACACCCCGCTCATCGACCACGTCGCTGACGTGCGGTGTTCGACGCCCACCGACGCGGGCAAACGGGTGGTTCCCGATGTCGCCGAGGAGGGTGAACGGGTCAGGCAGATGCGCGACCGCGGCCGGCGCGCGCTGCACGGCTGGGTCGACCGCGAACGCCGCCTGCTCGACCAGCTGCGCTCACGACCTGTGCTTTCGGACCCGCACGGTCCGCTCGACCGCAGGGCCGAAGAGGTGAACCGGCTGCGGGAGCAGGGACGGCGAGCGGTCACGCAACGTCTCGACCGCGAGGACGTCCACCTCTCCGGGACGAAAGCCCGCTTGACGACCCTGGGACCAGCCGCCACGCTGGCGCGCGGATATGCCGTTGTGCAACTCGTCACACCCGACGGGCCGGACGGTGTGTTGCGGTCCGTGACGGACGCCCCCGGCGGAACACAGCTGCGGGTGCGCGTCGTTGACGGAGCAGTGCGCGCTGTGGTGACCAGCGCGGGAACCGATGCGGGAGGGGGAGGTACCGATGATGCGTGATGCCGTGTTCCTGCCCCTGACCATGGAGGCGGCCGGCGCGTGCGCGTCCGGGCTGCGCACCAAGGCGGAGGCGGCGAACAGGGCCGCGGCGGAGTGCTGGACCGATCTGGTGGGCGACTGCGACACCGCGAGCCGCCGGACGCTGATCCTGACGTTGCACGACCTGAGCGAAGCCACCGCGGGCACGGTGCAGTACCGGCGCGTCGCGGAGGCCGAAGCGCTCATCGACGAGGCGGTGCGAGAGGGTGACGGCGAGGAGTTCGCGGAGGCGCTGGTCGGGTACGACCTGGCCGTCGCGACCGTGCTGAGCCGTCTGAGGAGCCAGTCCGCGTGAGTCCGGAAGCACAGAAGGAAACACTGGGTTACGAAGCCGCCCGCGACGAGCTGGTCGAGGTGGTCCGCAAGCTGGAGGCCGGTGGCCTGTCGCTGGAGGACTCGCTCGCGCTCTGGGAACGCGGTGAGGCGCTCGCCAAGACGTGTGAGCAGCATCTCGCCGGTGCGCGCGAGCGAATCGATGCAGCTCTCGCCGTGGTCGAGGAGGACGTTTCGCAGGCGTGATCCCGTGCAAGGATTCAGATTGCCGATCACAAACCCGGCACGCTGAGTAGTCGCATGGAGGCGCGCAATGGTGAACACCCCCGCGGAACGACGTCGCGAAGCCCCGGACCGGAACCTGGCGCTGGAGCTCGTGCGCGTCACCGAGGCCGCGGCGATGGCCGCCGGCCGGTGGGTGGGACGCGGCGACAAGAACGGTGGTGACGGCGCCGCGGTCGACGCGATGCGCAAGCTGATCCACACCGTGTCGATGCGCGGTGTCGTCGTGATCGGCGAGGGCGAGAAGGACGAGGCGCCCATGCTGTTCAACGGCGAGGAGGTCGGCAACGGCGAGGGCCCCGAGTGCGACGTGGCCGTCGACCCGGTCGACGGCACCACGCTGATGTCGAAGGGCATGCCGAACGCGCTGGCCGTGCTGGCCGTGGCCGAGCGCGGCGCGATGTTCGACCCGTCCGCCGTGTTCTACATGGAGAAGCTGGCCGTGGGCCCGGAGGCGGCCGACGTCATCGACATCACCGCCCCGATCGCGGAGAACATCCGCCGGGTGGCGAAGGCCAAGCACAGCGACGTGTCCGACGTGAACGTGTGCATCCTCGACCGCCCCCGGCACGAGTCGATCGTGCGGGAGGTGCGCAAGGCCGGCGCGCGCATCCACTTCATCTCCGACGGCGACGTGGCGGGCGCGATCGCGGCCGCACGTCCCACGTCCGGTGTGGACATGCTCGTGGGCATCGGCGGCACGCCGGAGGGCATCATCGCGGCGGCGGCGCTCAAGTGCGTCGGCGGCGCGATCCAGGGCCGGTTGTGGCCCAAGGACGACGAGGAGCGGGAGAAGGCGATCGGCGCGGGCCACGACCTGTCGCGCGTGCTCACGACGAACGACCTCGTGTCGGGCGACAACGTCTTCTTCTGCGCCACCGGCGTGACCGACGGCGACCTCCTGCGCGGTGTGCACTACCGGGCGGGTGGCTGCACGACCCAGTCGATCGTCATGCGGTCCAAGTCCGGCACGGTGCGCATGATCGACGGCTTCCACAGCCTGCACAAGCTGCGCGAATACGCCTCGGTGGACTTCGACGCGCCCGAGAACGTCCAGCAGCCGCTGCCGTAGATCGCTGTGAATCTGTGAACCGTCAACGGACTGTCACCCTCCGAGTGACCCTAGTGACCGGGTCGGTTTTGTCCTTAGTTTCCGTCCTGACCCCGGCAACCCTGCGCCGGGTTCAGGAAAGGAACTCAACGATGAGGGCACGTTCGTTGTTCTCCGCATTCGTCGTGGCCGCGGGCGCTCTGCTCGCCTCGGCCGTCTCGGCGACGGCGGCCCCCACCCCCACCGCTGACGGCGAGGTCTCGCCGATGATCGTGGGTGGCGGCAACGCCACGCAGGTCTACTCCTGGATGGTCTCCCTGCAGAGCACCTCCGGCAGCCACTTCTGCGGCGGCACGCTGATCAAGGCCAACTGGGTCGTGACGGCGAAGCACTGCGTCCAGGGCTCCTCGGCGGCCTCGATCCGCACCCGGATCGGCACGACCAACCGCACCAGCGGCGGCACGGTCACCGGCGCGTCCCGGATCGTCACGCACCCGTCGGCCGACCTGGCGCTGGTGCAGCTCAGCACCTCGGTCAGCCAGGCGCCCGCCCCCGTCGCGGCCACGTCCGGTCCGGTCGGCACCGCCACCCGCATCATCGGCTGGGGCCAGACCTGCCCGGTCCGCGGTGCCTGTGGCGCTCCGGTCACCCTGCAGGAGCTGAACACCTCGATCGTCTCGGACAGCCGTTGCTCCGGCATCAGCGCCGCGTCGGAGATCTGCACCAACAACACCGACGGCAACAAGGGCGCCTGCTACGGCGACTCGGGTGGCCCCGAGGTGAAGTCGATCAACGGCCGCTGGGAGCTCATCGGCGCGACCAGCCGCTCCGGTGGCGGCGCGAACTGCGCCCAGGCCCCGTCGATCTACGTGGACGTCCCGTACTTCCGCTCGTGGATCAGCCAGTACGCCGGCACCGTCTAGTCGCACGGCGGTAAGCGCAGCCCCGAGGACCCGTCTCCCCTTCATCGCGGGAGGCGGGTCCTCCGCGTCGCGACCGCCGCTCGTGCCGTGGCCGGGGTGCATCCGAACATGATTGAAGTCACCTGAGGGTGGTTATCCCATCACCGAGGGGTGATGAGGATGCGAGTTCTGATCACGACGGTGCTCCTGCTCCTCGGTGTGGCGGCCTTCGCCACTCCCGCTCAGGCTCAGGCGGGGTGCACCGTCTACAACGGAGCGTGTCTGGAGAAGCACTCGAACCTGGCATGGCTCGTCTACAACGGGAAGACGAGCTACGGCCCGGTGAAGGTGAGCCACGGCAAGCCGGGGCACGAAACCCCCGTCGGCACGTTCTCGGTACTGCGCAAGGTGAAGAACGACTGGAGCGTCCCCTACAACGGCCCGATGCCGAACGCGGTGTACTTCACCACGACCGGTATCGCGTTCCACCAGGGTGACATCGCGGTCCAGTCGCACGGTTGCATCCGGATGACGCTCGACGCCTCGCAGGTGTTCTACGACAACCTGGTGGTCGGCGAGCAGGTGCAGGTCCTTCCTTGATCGAGCGGTGACGTGCCCGCCGGGGTCCGAAGTGGACTCCGGCGGGCTCGTCGCGCGGTCAGCCGCCGTGCAGCAGGCGCCGGACGGTCCCGGCGATGCCGTCCACGCGCTTGAGGGCCGCCTCGTGGTCGAGGCCCTCGTCCTCCCGTGCGAGCGTGTAGACGACCCCGCCCGCACCCGCGACGTGGTCGGGCACCCACACGATCCCGCGTTCGGCCAGCAGGTCCGCGACACCGTCGTCGGTCAGCTGGTTGTTCGCCGGGCCGACGACCAGCCGGACGTCCAGCGACCGCACCACCTCCGGGCTCAGCACGCCGCCGACGGCCGCGGGCACCAGCACGTCGGCCTTCGTCGTGTACGCCTGCTCCGGCTCCACCCAGCCGAACTCGCCGGTCCGCCTGCTCCGGTCCACATCGGACACCACGACGTCCGCGCCCGGCAGCCCCCGTGCGACGAGCTCGCCGACCGACCCGAACCCGCTGATGACGACCTTCCTCCCGGTCAGGTCCGCGCTCCCGAACACCTCCTCGGCCGCCGCGTGCAGCGCCGCCAGCACCCCGCGCGCCGTGGGCCCGCTCGACGAGCCCGTGCCGCCGTGCTCCTCCGGCAGGCAGTACGCGTGCGGGGTGATCTCGCGCAGCACCAGCATGTCGTCCGGCCCGGTCCCGACGTCCGGTCCCGCCCGGTACTGCCCGCCGAACTCCTCGATGAGCTCGGCGTGGTCGAGCAGCACCGCCCGCCGCAGCTCGGGCGTGAGCGGCCGGTCGGCCACGATCACGCTCTTCGCACCTCCGTGCGCGAGGCCGGCCGCGGCGCACTTGAGCGTCATCGCCCTGGACAGCCGCAGCACGTCGGCGATGGCGTCCCCGACCGCCGGGTAGGCCTTCATCCGGCAGCCGCCGACCGCAGGGCCCGCCGCGGACGAGTGGACGGCGACCATCGTGGTCATGCCCGACCTCCGCCCGGTGCGCACGACCAGCCGCTCGTGTTCCCACATCTCGTGTCCTCCCCGAACTTCCGACAACATCCGCACCTGAAGTTAGGGTGATGACCAAGGTCGTGGATGCTGTGCCGAACCTTGTTCGGCAGAGGCAGGCGGGAGGCGTGGTGGACGAACTTGATTCGGCGATCGTGCGGGAACTGCAGCGCGATGCCCGGCAGTCGAACCGCGACATCGCGCGCAAGGTGGGCGTGGCGCCGTCGACGTGCCTCGAACGCACCCGGCTGCTGCGCGAACGCGGCGTGATCCGCGGCTACCACGCCGACATCAACCCGATCGCGCTGAACCGCTCGGTGCAGGCCCTGGTGTCGGTGCAGGTCCGCCCGCTCAGCAGAGCCGTGATCGACGCGTTCCAGAACTTCGCCGCCGGACTGCCGGAGGTGCAGTCGGTGTTCGTGATGGCGGGCAGCGACGACTTCGTGATCCACGTGAGCGCGCAGGACAACGAGCACCTGCACGCGTTCCTGGTGGACCGACTGAGCCAGCGCAAGGAGATCGTCGGCTTCCGGACGTCGATCATCTTCCAGGCCATCGCGAAGCACGACCCGGCACCGCTGCCGTAGCGCGCGGTGCCGGGTCGTGGTCAGCCGGCGTTGCTGGAGTGCCCCGGGAAGAGGTGGGCGCCGGGGTTGAGCGCCACGGCGATGTTGTTGACCGCCGTGGCCGCCTCGCCGAACCCGGTCGCGATCAGCTTGACCTTGCCGGGGTACTGCGCGACGTCACCCGCCGCGTAGACGCGGTCGATCTTCGTCTGCATGGTGGTGTCGACGACGACTGCGCGGTGGTCGAGCTCCAGGCCCCACGACTCGATCGGTCCGAGGTCGGCGGTGAACCCGAGCGCGGCGACCACGGTGTGGGCGGGCAGCGTCTTGACGTCCTCGCCCTTGACCTTGACGTCCACTTCGGACAGCGGTGTGCCGCGCAGCGCGAGCACCTCGGCGTCGGTGATGATCTCGATGCCCAGCTCGCGGACCTGCCGCACGGTCGCGGCGTGCGCGCGGAAGTTCGCCCTGCGGTGCACCAGCGTGACGCTCGCGGCGATCGGGTGCAGCGCCAGCGCCCAGTCGAACGCCGAGTCGCCGCCGCCGACGATCACGACGTGCTGGTCGGCGTGCTCGGCGAGCACCGGGACGAAGTGCACCATGCCACGTCCCAGCCAGCCGTCGCCCGCGGGCAGCGGACGCGGGTTGAACTCGCCCATGCCGGCGGTGATGAGCACCGCGCCGGCGTTGAGGGTGGTGCCGTCCGCGAGCCCGACCCGCAGACCGTCCTCAGTGGACTCGCAGGTGCGGGCCTGCCGGCCGAGCAGGTAGGTGGGCTTGAACTGGCCCGCCTGCTCGACGAGGCCGTTGACGAGGTCGCGGCCGCGGACCGCGGGGAACCCGGCCACGTCGAAAATCATCTTCTCCGGATACATCGCCGTCACCTGGCCGCCCGGTTCGGGCAGGGCGTCGACGAGTGCGACGGAGAGTTCCCGGAAGCCTGCGTAGTAAGCGGCGAACAACCCCGTGGGACCAGCGCCCACGATGAGGAGGTCGACGTCACGCTCCATGAGTGGTGCCCTTCTGCCAGTGGTGGGTGGCAGTGCTGTGATCGAGCGTAGAGACTCGGGGTATGTCTGAACAGGAGTACCGCGTCGAGCACGACACGATGGGCGAGGTCCGCGTGCCGGTCGGCGCATTGTGGCGTGCCCAGACCCAACGCGCGGTCGAGAACTTCCCGATTTCCGGTCGAGGCCTGGAACGCGCGCAGATCCGCGCCCTCGGCCTGCTGAAGGCCGCGGCGGCCCGCGTGAACGCCCGCCTCGGCGTCCTCCCCGACGACGTCGCCGCCGCGATCGCCGCGGCCGCCGACGACGTCGCCTCCGGCGCCCACGACGAGCACTTCCCGGTCGACGTCTTCCAGACGGGCTCCGGCACGTCGTCGAACATGAACGCCAACGAGGTCATCGCCACCCTCGCCACGCGCTCACTGGGCCGTGACGTCCACCCGAACGACCACGTCAACGCCTCCCAGTCGTCCAACGACACGTTCCCCACGACCCTGCGCGTGGCCGCAACGGAAGCCGTGGTGACCGACGTCGTCCCGGCACTGGAACACCTGGAGTCGGTGCTCTCGCAGCGTGCTCTTGAGTGGTCCGACCTGGTCAAGTCCGGCCGCACGCACCTGATGGACGCCGTGCCGATCACCCTGGGCCAGGAGGCGGGCGCCTGGGCCGCCCAGGTCCGCTACGGCGTCGAACGCCTGAACGCCTCGATCCCGCGCCTGGCCGAGCTCCCGATCGGCGGCACCGCCGTGGGCAGCGGCCTGAACGCCCCCGACGGGTTCGGCGCCGCGGTCGCCGCCGAGCTCGCCACCGCGACCGGCCTCCCCTTGACCGAGGCCCGCGACCACTTCGAGGCCCAGGCCACCCAGGACGGCGTGGTCGAGATCTCCGGCCAGCTCCGCGCGACCGCCGTGGCCCTGTTCAAGATCGCCAACGACCTCCGCTGGCTCGGCTCCGGCCCCCGCACCGGCCTCGGCGAGCTCGCACTGCCCGACCTCCAGCCCGGCAGCTCGATCATGCCCGGCAAGGTCAACCCGGTGATCTCCGAGGCCACGATGATGGTCGTGGCCCAGGTCATCGGCAACGACGCCGCGGTCGCGTTCGCCGGCTCCCAGGGCAACTTCCAGCTGAACGTGATGCTCCCGGTGATCGCCCGCAACGTCCTGGAGTCCTCCCGCCTGCTCGCCGCCGTCGCCCGCCTGCTCGCCGACAAGGTGCTCGCGGGCGCCGAGGCCCAGGAGTCGCAGATGCGCGAGTACGCCGAGTCGTCGCCGTCGATCGTGACGCCGCTGAACCGCTACCTCGGCTACGAGGAGGCCGCCTCCATCGCCAAGCAGTCGCTGAAGGAGCGCAAGACGATCCGCGCGGTGGTGCTGGAGCGCGGTCACGTGCCCGGGAAGCTGAGCGAGGAGCAGCTGGACGAGGCGCTGGACGTGCTGCGGATGGCCCGCGGCGGACGTTGACGCCCAGGTCGTCCGTCGGGAGCACGGCAGGACCGGGTGCGCGGGGGCGTCGCTTCGACGACCTCCGCGCACTCGCGGCGGATCTGGCGCTGAGGGTGGAGTTCCCCAGAGGCTGGACGCGTCCGGTCCGTCGCGTCTACACGCACCTGATGCCGTTCAGCGGGCCAAGAGCAGGAAGGCCGTCAGCTTGGAGACGGCGTGATGCTGCAGCTAGGCACGGATGAGCTGACTTGGTGCGACCGTGAACCGGTCTCGGCCGGTCTCCGTTTCAACGCCCCGGGGACGCCGGGTCGAGATGGTGATCAGATCGCGGCCGCCGGCGTCGGCTTGGCGCGACACGATCTCGCAGTCCAGCTCGACTTCGACCGGGTACACCGCGTCGGGCGTCAGCCGGTCATCCGCATCGAACACCGGCGGCTTGTCGAAGAGGCTCCAGACCGCTCCGTCGGCGTCGGTGAGCTGAACCTCGACCCAACCCGGCTGAGGTTCGTCGCTCACCCAGCGCACCGCTTGGCATCTCACTCGTGTCATGCGGACGAGTATGACGGCCTGGAAGATCAGCTAGGCCGAAAACAGCAGGTCAGGAGTACATCGCGAGCCAGATGGCGATGTTGTGATCGCTGGGGTTTGTTGTAGGCGTGGATGTTGGTTTGCATGACCGTTGAGCTGCGGTTTCTTGCTCGATAGTTCTCACTGGTTTTCGACGCTTTGGGACGTCTCACGGCCTGGAGACGGCCTGGGAGTTGATCAACCACACCTTAGGCATCACCTCGACGCGAAGCCGATCGCAGCGCGTCGCGGTGGTGCCTTCGCGCTGTCCGGGGTCCCTTGCTCGGTGGCAAGGCGGCGTAGCCGTCGCGGCAGTCGATCGCCGTGCCCAGCTCGATCAGCCGGCCGTCCACGCGATCGTTCCGGCTAGGGTCGGCTGGTGGCTTCGTGGTTCTGGTTCCGTCGTCGGCGGTGCGCTGCCACGCCACCTCGTGGGCCGTGCCGCCGTGGTCGGCGGGCGGAGCGAAGCGGGAGCCCGCCGTACCCGGATGAATGCGGTCCATGCCGGCAGGCGACCGGTCCACCGCGCGCCGCCGACGGCGGCGCGCCTTGATCCAATAAAGCCGAATTCAGCAACAGTAAACACTGATACGCTGCCGCACAGTTACAGGCAAGGTGGAGAGATGCCACAGAACGAAGACTGGCGCAATGTTGCAAAGCTTCCGAACTTTCTCCTCAGCGCAGCACGCCGGGCCGGACAAGAGGCAATCAGGTCATTTCACGATACGCCGAAAGAAACCGATAGGTGCGCCCTCCATAGCGGACTTTCCCTTGAATACCTAGCAAAGTACTGCCTGACACTCACAATCCCTGTATTGATAGCCGACAGGAATTGCACTTTTGATACTTTGAGATATTTGACAGGAGCGATACCAGTAGCCAAAGTGGATCTACACAAGGTTCGCACAGTTAGCGGACCAGAAGCATGCAGGCGAGTGCAAGAGTTGCATCCAACATTTTCCTACACTGACCGATCAGACGGCGTAGTGTTTGACTCCAGAAATTCGGTTTGCCACACAGGTTTCATGGATAACCAGCATGCATCGCCAGCACTTCGCAGCTTCATTCGCCTCACTAGCGAGCTAATCGAAATAACCGGAGAACGATGGGATATCTTTTGGGGCCCGTCACACCGCGCCGCCAAAAGATTGCTGGACGAGGCGATTGACGAGATCCAAATCCGCCTTGATGCAAAACTTGATAGTGCGGCCAGAAGATTTCGCGACCTGAAGCGACGCTTTGGCCCCAGCCTCTCCGAGTACGTCTCAGTGGTAATGGTGAACATGCATGTCCGTCTGGCGCCGTCATTCGTCGAGTTTGAGAAGTGTAGAGTTTGCGGAAATGACGGCCTACTGTACGCAGATTATGACAAGTCCGAAGCTGTCGAACCCCCCGAACTCGAAGTCGGCGAGGCTCGCGAGTATGATAATTCGGTCGTACCGATCGAGTTCGACTGCGATATATGCGGCCTGAAGCTTGACGCGAACGAGATAAGACTGTTGCAACTGCGGAAACCATGGAAGGTCCGCACAACGGTGACACGACACAGCGCAAACGTTTACGAGTCCAACGTTGACAGCGCTACATAAGGTTAACATCAACTTAGAGCGGGATCGATTCCGTGTCAGTCGACTCTCAATGTCGGGCGTTAGCCACTCAACTAGGACAACAGGTTCACGCCATCGTGAGCACGAACCTCCACGCCGGAACCCCAGGCGTCTGCGACCCGCACAGCATAAGCAGGCGCCATTACTTCATGGATGTCTTTCAATGACATCCAGCAAATTTCGGTCGCTTCCTCCGTGACACAGCTTGGTTGATCAAGCGGAGTGCACCGGAAGACTAGCGCGACGATACCGCGCTTCATGTTCTTGTAGACACCAGTCAGACGGTCTACACGAACAGCGATTCCGGTCTCTTCCAAGATCTCACGGCGCGCGCCCTCCTCGAACGTCTCCGATATTTCGAGCACCCCACCTGGAGGCTCCCAGTGACCGTTGTCGCGGCGGCGAATGACAAGAACCTTGCCCTCGTCGTTCACGACGATTCCGGCAACACTCACGGAATGACGGGGCGTCTCAGTCATCGCCTGCACTTTCCCTCAGCAGACGAGTGTGGGAAACTGAACTCGTCTAGTCGTCTGTAGGAGTAGGTGACCATGCTCGATCTAGGAACTATAGACAGGTCCAGCGATCGGCCGCCGTACCGCCAGATCGCGGACATCCTGCGCGCGCACATCGATCACGGACGCCTGACTCCTGGCGAGCAACTACCCTCCGAAGCGACGCTGATCGACCACTTCGGGGTAGCCCGGATGACGGTCCGCGAAGCGATCAAGGAGCTGAGGACCGAAGGTCTCGTCGTCGCCCAGCATGGCAAGGGCGTCTTCGTGCGCTCCGCTCCCCCGGTCCGACGACTCGCCTCCGACCGGTTCGCTCGCCGACACCGCAAGGAAGGTAAGTCCGCCTTCATCGCTGAGGCCGAAGCGTCTGGCCACGTGCCGAGCGTCGACCAGATCCGCGTGACGAACGAGGTTGCCTCGGCGGACATCGCCGAACGCCTCCGCCTCAAGCCGCGGGAACGGGTCA
Organism: Lentzea sp. NPDC036955; assembly: GCF_055608005.1. Lineage (NCBI taxonomy): Bacteria > Bacillati > Actinomycetota > Actinomycetes > Pseudonocardiales > Pseudonocardiaceae > Lentzea > Lentzea sp. NPDC036955. The sequence continues at coordinate 236,018 of NZ_JBVJRC010000003.1, forward strand.
TCGTCCGGTCGCGGCGCTACCTGGCCAATGGCCGGCCGGTGGAGACGGCAACCTCGTACATCCCGGAGTCGATTGCCAAGGGCACGTCGATCACTGAGGTGAACACCGGCCCCGGCGGCATCTACGGCCGGATCGAGGACGCGGGGCACGAGCTGGCGCGCTTCACGGAAGAGGTGTCCGCACGGATGCCGACACCGGACGAGCGCAAGGCGTTGGAGATCGGCGCAGGAATCCCGGTCATGACCCTGGTACGCACGGCGTACGACACGAACGGCGTCCCGGTGGAGGTGTGCGACACAGTGAAGATCGCGCACTCCTTCGTCTTGGAATACGACGTCCCGGCGCAGTAGTCGCGCTTGCAAAAGCGAACAATCAGGAGGACTGATTGAACTCCTCTAGACGACTAGCTAACCTGAACTTGCCTAGAGGACTAGGTAACTCCAGTCCGGCACTACGGGCAACGACGTGAAGAGGTGCACAACATGGCTATCCCCGCTGGTCACAGGTTCCCGATCACCTTCGACGAGCTGTTCCCGCAGGGCTTCTTCGTCATCTCGGTGGAGCGGGCGAACGACTACGTGGACGGTAAGAGCAAGCCCGCCGTCTGCAAGCTGACGGGTCGTCCGGTGTGGACGGTGCAGGGGACGGACCCCTCCGCGAAGGGCAAGAACACCGGTCAGGTCGTGAAGATCGCGGCGGACCACCAGCCGGTTCCACCCGAGACGATGCAGGGCACGCCGTTCCGTCCTGCGGTGTTCACCGGACTGAAGGTCACGCCGTACGTGCGAGACGGCTGGGTCAACTACACGATCTGGGCCGACGAGATGCACTCGGCGATGCCCGCGAACCGTGGCGGGAAGGCCGCTCCGCAGAAGACCGACGCGTCGCCCACTGCGGCGTGAGGGGAACGGCTGTGATGTCTGTGGCAGAGCAGAAGGTGACCTGGGAGCGGGTCGCACAGGTGCAGTCGCTGAGTGAGGCGCACGACCTGTTGCCTCGGCTGATGCCGCGCAACGGTGCGAGTCCTGAGGAACTGCGGCGGTTCCACGAGAAGAGCGCGGCGGTCTATCTGAGGGTGGCTGAGATCGACCGGGGCCATCACCACGAAGCCCTGTACTGGGCCGACCGTGAAGCCCGACTGGCGCGAGAGCAAGGCAAGAGCTGACCTGACGGTCGCTCGAATGTGATCGACAACTGAATACCCCGTGTTGGTGTGTCGCGCGGGAAACAGCCGGAAGTCTTGGCGGGCCTCGGCTGTTTCCCCGTGATTCACACCGACTCGATCTGCCATGCATTCGTTGGGACACAAGGGGATTCGAGTCATGCAAAGGGTATCGCCACACACATGCACCGCGTCAAGCGGGACTCACCGGCAATCGGACTGGAAGTTGCCGAACGGTCGGCGTTGCCAGGTGTGCCACCGGTTCGGCATCTACGCGCCTGGACATATCAAGTGCTGTGCTTGCCTGGGCTGGTTGCCGCTCATCTTCGTCGCCGTGGTGGTCGTGAACGGCGGTGAGGCGTGATGTCCGGGAACCGCTGGGTTGATCCCGCGCCGTTCGAGGGCGTCCGGCCGCGCCTGCCGTGGTGGTTCTTCCTGCCCCGGTGGGTCAAGGTCGTATCACTGCCCATCGTCGCGGCGGTCCTGCTCGTCTGGCTGGTCGTGCGCCTGGTGGTTCTCGCCGTGCGGTACCCGGTCGCGGTGCTTTGCGGCCTCACGGTCTACCTGGTCCACCTCCACTGGGGACTGTGGGTGCTCGTCATCGTCCTGTTGAGCATCGCGTGCGCCCTGACGATCTGGGCCGGTCTTCATCGGCCGTCATTCGTGCGCCACGTGTGGTATCGCGTGCTGACGGAGTGGCGTCGCGCCACTGTCTACGCGCCTCAGTGGCGCACGGTGACGCGGCTCGCCGAACTCACGAAAGACAGCAGGGGCAGGGAATACCGGCCGAAGCTGCGTCGCGTGCGCTCGGAGGGCTGGCGGGATCGTGTGCGGGTGCGGATGGTTCCCGCGCAGTCTCCGGAGCAGTGGGAGGCTCGGCGGGACAACCTGGCGCACTCATTCAACGCGAAGTCGTGCCGGGTCCGGGTGTTGCGGCCTCGGGTGCTCGAACTCGACCTGATCCACTCGGACCCGCTCGCTCGCGCGGTCACCGTGCCTGAGCTGTCCGATGACGCGGCGGTGAACCTCAAGCGGGTCGTTGTCGGTGAGACGGAGACTGGCCGGCCGTGGTCGCTGCGTCTGCTGGGCTCTCAGCTGCTCGTCGTCGGCGTGCCCGGTGCGGGCAAGGGCTCTGTGCTGTGGTCGATCGTCTGGCAGCTCGCCCCGGCCATCCGCGCGGGACTCGTCCGCCTGGTCGGCGTCGATCCCAAGGGCGGCATGGAACTCGGACAGTGCCCGGACGCCTTCGCCAAGGTCGTCTACGACAACGGCCCTGACGCGGTCGCACTGCTGGAGGAGATCGCGGCTGAGGTCAAGGAGAGGGCCTCTCGCTACCGGGGTGTCCGGCGGCTCTGGGCGGCGCGGTCGACGGGTGAGCCGTTCACGGTGCTGATCGTGGACGAGCTGGCGGACGTGATCGCCTACCAGACGGACAAGAACCTGCGGGACCGCGCTACTCGTGCCGTTCAGACCATCACGTCGCAGGGCCGCGCTCCGGGCTTCGCGGTCGTCGCCCTGGTCCAGGACCCGCGCAAGGAGATCGTCGGCTTCCGCCACCTGTTCACGACCCGCGTGGCACTGCGCCTGGACGAGCCGGTTCAGGTGGACATGGTCCTGGGTGACGGTGTCCGGCAGCGGGGTGCGGCTGCTCACGAAATCAGCGAGAACACGCCCGGTGTCGCCTGGATCAAGCAGGACGGCCACAGGGAGCCGGAACGAGCGCGGGCTTTCCACGTCACGGACGCGGACCTGGTCGAGCTGTCCCTGTTCCTCACCGACGCGACGGTGCACGAGATCACCGGACGCCCCAACGATCCGGAAGGGATGGCAGCGTGACCGAGCAGTCCACATCAGACGCAACCGGCATTGTTCCCGCCGTTCCTCTCGACGTCGCGGGCATGACCTCGGCGGAACGCGCACGCCTGCCTCTCACGCTCGACGTGATCAAGGCGGCGGCTGAGCAGCACGGCGTGTGCACTCGGCCAGTGATGCGTGAGGTCGTCGACCTCGACACCGGTGAGGTTCGCATCGTCGCGGTGCGCTGCAACTCCACCCAGGCGAGCAAGTGCCCGGCCTGCGCGGACCGCAACCGGCGCTCCCGGATGGCCCAGTGTCGCGAGGGCTGGCACCTCGACCACGAGCCCGTTGCCGAGCGAGAAGCACCTACGGCCGATCAGGTCGCGCTGATCACCTACCGCTCGGACCTGACGGCGGAGTACCGCAAGGCAGAGGTTGAGGGCGCTCTCGACCAGGTGGAGGACCTGCGCGAGGCCATCCGGGAAGCGGACACCGACCTGCGCGGTGAGGGAGTCCGCAGGAACCTCCCCGCCGTCGAACGGCCGGCCAGAACCGCGCCGATCCGGTCCACCTGTCGGCGTCAGGACGCGCCCAACCTGCCTCGGCGCAGGGTCGACAAGCGCACGGTCGGACGAGAGTTTGCGGGCAAGTACCGGCCGTCCACGTTCGTCACGCTCACCCTCGACACCTACGGCAAGGTGCGCGACGACGGCTCCCCGGTGAACCCGGACACCTACGACTACCGCCGTGCGGCTCGGGACGCCGTGCACTTCGCGTCGCTGGTGGACCGGTGGTGGCAGAACCTCCGCCGGGTCGTCGGGTTCGACGCGCAGTACTTCGGCACTGTCGAGCCGCAAAGGCGAATCACCCCGCACGCGCACTTCGCCGTCCGGGGCTCGATCCCCCACCAGATCGTCCGCGACGTCACGGCGGCCACCTACCTCCAGGTGTGGTGGCCCAACCACGATGAGATCAAGTACAGCGGCACCCGGATGCCCGTGTGGGACATGCGCGTCAAGGGCTTCGCGGACCCTGACACGAACGTCCCGTTGACCTCGTGGGCGGACGCAGTGGCCAACCTGGACGCCCCGGCGCATGTGGCTGAGTTCGGCCGTCAGGTGCACTCCAAGGGCATCCTCGGCGGCACGGAGGAAGCCGGGCGGCACATCGGCTACCTGACCAAGTACCTCACGAAGTCGATCACTGAAGTCGTGGACGTCGACACCTCGGCTCGGGTCGCCGAGCACGCGGACCGCCTGGCCGCAGAGCTGGCCGTCACGCCGTGCTCGGATCGGTGCGCGGTCTGGCTCATCTACGGCGTCCAGCCCAAGGGCGCCCACTCGCGGATGACACCCGGCCGCTGCCGTTCCAAGGCTCACCGGCGCGAGACCCTCGGCCTGCCCGGCCGGCGGGTGCTCGTGTCACGGCGTTGGTCAGGGAAGACCCTCGCCGAGCACAAGGCCGACCGTGCCGCGTTCGTGAAAGAGACGCTGGCGGCTGCGGGCATCGTCAAGGAGGAGCCCGACCGGACACGCCTCATGTGGTCACCCGTCCGGGCCGGTGATCCACACGTCCCCGGCCGCGCCGAACTGCTCATGCAGATGATCGCGCAACGCCTCAGGTGGCGAGCCGAGTACGAGCAGGCCCAGGCCGTGATCGCGGCACTGCCTCGGCCTGCGCCGGATGTTTCAGCAACTCCAGCGATAGCCGCCTGATCCGGGGGGATCTGCATGTCGGACGTCGAACCGTTGTGGGGTGTGGAAGAGGTCTCGGCCTTCCTGAAGGTGCCGGTCAAGACCCTCTACCAGTGGAAGTGGCGGCGATATGGCCCGCCGGTGCGCAAGGTCGGCAAACACCTGCGCTACGTGCCCGCACAGGTGCGCCGGTGGGTTGAACAAGATCAAGCAGCGTAGGGAGTGCAGCGATGGGACACGTGCAAGATCGCTGGTGGAAAGAGGTCAAGGACCCGGAGACCGAGAAGGTCACGCGGGTGAAGACCGAGCTGTACGGCAAGGGTCTGCGCTACAAGGTCCGCTACCTCGACCCCAGCGGGAACGAGAAGAGCAAGAGCTTCCCGGACCGCCAGAAGAAGAGGGCGGACGACTTCCTGCTTGAGGTCGAGTCGGACAAGCGGGAGGGCAAGTACGTCGATCCCAAGGCCGGTGAGGTCAAGTTCGAGAAGTACGTCGAGACCTGGTTCGGCGGGCAGTCCCAGGACGCCGCGACGCAGGAGAACCTGCGCTACCAGGTCAACAAGCGCCTGGTGCCGTTCTTCGGCAAGAGCGCCATGAAGAGCATCGACATCCCGATGGTGCGCGGCTGGCTCACCGAAATGACCGAAGAGGGCCTGTCGCTCACCTATCAGCAACTCCTGTTCGACCGGCTGTCCTCCATCCTGAACGCGGCGGTGGAGGAGAAGATCATCCACTCCAACGCGTGCAAGGCGCGGAGCGTACAGCGGCCGTCACCGCCGGAGCGGCGGATCAAGCCCTGGCCGGAGAAGCGGTTGAACTCGATCCGACTGGCGCTGCCTGCCCGCTACAAGCCAGCTGCCGTACTCGGAGCCGGTGCGGGGATGCGTCAAGGTGAGGTCTTCGGCTTCTCCCCCGATGACATCGACCGGAACGCCCGTGAGCTCCACATCGTGCGCCAGGTGCGGATCGTCAAGAACACGCTGGTGTTCGCTTCGCCGAAGAGCAAGAAGGAACACAGCGTGCCAGCCGGTGACGGCGTCCTGGACGAGCTGGACGACTACATGGAGGAATTCCCGCCGGTCGCGGTCACGCTGCCCTGGGAGAAGCCGGACGGGAAGCTCGTGACGATCCGGCTGCTCATGACCACGCCGGACGGGAGCGCGTGCCGACGCCAGAAGTTCAACATGGGTGTCTGGCGTCCAGCGTTCGCCAGGGCGGGTCTGGAGTACGTGCCGCAGGACGACGGGATGCACGCCCTACGGCACCTCTACGCGTCCGCTCAGCTGGAGGGCGGCGTCTCGGTCAAGGCGCTCTCAGTGAACCTCGGACACCACGATCCGGGCTTCACGCTGCGCGTCTACACCCACCTGATGCCGTCCAGCGGCGACAAGAGCAGGAAGGCCGCCAACGCGCTCTTCCAGTCGAAGAAGCGGGTTGAAGACTCGAACACTGGCTGACTCAGTCAATCTGCGACCATAGCATCAGTCACGAGTGCTCTAACTGAATGATGTGGCTGTAACGAGCTACCGGCCTGCAGCGATGGTTGAGCTACCACGCGTCGATGGATTGGGGCAAGCATGGACGGGCTTTTGGGTTGTCCTTATTCGTTGCCGGATGACATGGACATCCTAGGCCAAGTAGATACCTTGCTTGCGGCAGAGACTAGCATCCGCGAAAGAATCACCAGCGCAGCCCAAAAGTTGCAGCAAACCGGTGTGCTGAAGCAGGCCTTGTCAGGTCAACGTGCCCGCGAGATCTACGAGAGCAACTCAATCGAGGGACTCGGCCCATCCCTGCCGGAAACAATCACCATTCTCGACCGCCCAGAAGCGAAACGTATTCGCGAGTCAGTCACCACCCTTCACGACCACATGTTCATCGACAGCGTCCAGAGCGACACCCATTTGGTGGACGTGCTCACTCTCCACGGAGCAAAGATCCTGGCTGAAGATCTACTCACGTCATGGCAAGCCGGGACGCCACTGACCGAGGTCGACATTCGTTCCATGCACAGTCTGATATGTGCTGGAGAAAGTTTCGCCGGCATGTACAAGCGCTACCACGTCAAGATCAGCGGTAACGGCGGACACGAGCCTGTCCTGCCGATCGATACGCCGGATGCGATGCGTGCCTACGCTGCTTGGCTTGCCGGCTCTGAAGGCACCCTGCCGCCAACCTTGCGCGCAGCGATCGCACACGCTTGGCTGACGCATATTCATCCTTTCGAGGATGGAAACGGTCGAATGGCCCGAATCATCGCCAACCTCATTCTTGCGAAGTCGCAGCTTCCACCCGCAATTATCGTTCACAAGAGCCAACGAGACGGATACATCGATGCACTCGCGCACAGCGATACAGGTGGCGACATCATGCCACTCACTGGACTTTTCGTGAAAACCATGAAGAGATTCGCGCGCGACATCGAGAAGCCTCAGCAACTACGCCGGATCTTGCGAGACGAGATCGCCCGCGAGAAGTCCAGCGCCTTCATTAAGTGGACCGGGGCGTTCGGTGAGTTCCTCGCGCGCTTGACCGGCGAGTTGTCAGTCCGAAAGATTCGAGTAGTCGAACTTTCACAACTGGATAACGAGTCGTTCGGGCTGCTGGCAGAGCAAGACGCGACAGGCGCGAAGTGGCTCCTTCGGCTGTACATGGATGATACCGAGCTTTTGGTCTGGATTGGATACTCTGACGTTCGCATCAATAGCCATATCGACTCGACCGTTCGGTTCCCGTCATTGTTCTTCTCAGTTCGCAACGATGGATACAGGATGAAGCCTTACCGGCCAGCCCGCCCAGGTGAGGTCGGCGGCTTGACCCAGGTATGTGTCGTCCCTGAAGCAACTGCACAACAAGTGTTCATTGTTGCTGATGATCGAGTCCGGTCAGGACGCACGTTGGATGCGGCGGCTGAGGTGGCGAATCGCATCCGCCACGGGTTCGAGGCACGTCGAACCGCCGCTGCCTAGTCACGATGGGACCGCTGACACGCAAGGCCGCCAACGCGCTCTTCAAGCCGAAGAGACGCACTGACGGCCTGGAGACGGCCTGACAAGATCAAAAAACCCGAAATCGCAGGTCAGGAGTACATCGCGAGCCAGATGGCGATGTAGTGGCAGATGGCCGCCACCACGGTCGCCGCGTGGAAGAACTCGTGGTACCCGAACACCTGCGGCCACGGGTTCGGCCACCGGGTCGCGTAGAACACGGCCCCGGCGGTGTACAGCAGCCCGCCGACGAGCAGCAGCACCAGAGCGGCTGCCCCGGCGTGGTGCAGCAGTTCGGGCAGGACGAAGACGGCCACCCAGCCCAGGGCGATGTAGATGGGCACGCCGAGCCAGCGGGGGGCGTGTGGCCAGACCAGTTTCAGGGTCACGCCGGCCAGTGCGCCGAGCCAGACCACCCAGAGCACGACGTGGCCGGTGTCGCGGTCCATCGCCAGCAGTGCGAACGGGGTGTAGGTGCCGGCGATGAACACGAAGATCATCGAGTGGTCGAGGCGCTTCATCCACGTGCGGACGCGTTCGGACTGCCACGTCACGCGGTGGTACAGCGCGGAGACGCCGAACAGGCCCACGACGGTGGCGCCGTAGACGGAGGTCGCCAGTGCGGCGAGGCCGGACACCGTGGAGGCCGCCAGCGCGATGAGCGTGGCACCGGTGGCGACGGAGACTATGAAGGACCAGAGGTGCAGCCATCCACGCAGGCGCGGCCGCAGTCCGGGCTGTGGGGGAAGAGGCGCAGCAGCGGTCACAGGACAACAGGTTACGCCACCGTAGGTTTCCGACCATGGATCAGTGATGAACTCCGCACGGCGTACGCTGTTCGGACGTGGCACTCCGCACGCGTGTGAAAGACGTCGCTATCCACCTCTACGAGTGGATTCTCCGGCGCGAGCTGAGCGGGACGCAGGTGCCCAAGCACGTCGGTGTCGTGCTCGACGGGAACCGGCGGTGGGCTCGCGAGGCCGGGTTCACCGACGTCGCGCACGGGCACCGGGCGGGGGCGCGGAAGATCCTGGAGCTGCTCGAATGGTGCGGTGACGCGAAGGTCGAGGTCGTCACGCTCTGGATGTTGAGCACGGACAACCTCAACCGGCCGTCCGACGAGCTCGCGCCGCTGCTGGACATCATCGCCGACATCACCGACGAGCTCGCCGCCGACGGCAACCCGTTCCGGGTGCGGCACGTGGGTGCGATCGACATGTTGCCGCGGGAGCACGCCGAGCGGCTCACGACCGCGGCGGCCAAGACCAGGGACCGCACCGGCATCCAGGTCAACGTCGCCGTGGCGTACGGGGGGCGGCAGGAGATCGCGGACGCGGTCCGCAAGCTGTTGCAGGCGCACGCCGAGCGCGGCGGGACGATCGAGGAGCTCGCGGAGGTCTTGGACGTCGACCACATCGCCGAGCACCTCTACACCTCGGGGCAGCCGGACCCGGACCTGATCATCCGCACGTCCGGGGAGCAGCGGCTGTCCGGGTTCATGCTGTGGCAGTCGGCGCACTCGGAGTTCTGGTTCTGCGAGGCGTACTGGCCCGGCTTCCGGCGCACGGACTTCCTGCGGGCGATGCGCGAGTACGCCAAGCGCCACCGCCGTTACGGCGGTTAGTGACCCGCACGCGGAACGGGGCGCCCACGGCGAAGGTGGGCGCCCCGTTGTGCGTGAGGACGTCAGCCCTCGAAGTTGACGTCGTCGCCGTCCACGATGCCGCCGGCGGCGCAGGTCTCGGTGATGCTCGGCGAGTTCACCGGCACGGCCACACCCAGCACGCCGACGTTGTTGCCGCAGACACCGACGACGGCGTCGACGTTGTTGCCGTTCAGCACGCTCAGCAGCCCGCCGTTGGACTGGTCGAAATCGGGGGCCGCGGAGGCCATGCCGACGCCGAGCATCATCAGGCCAGCCGCGGCGGCCGCAGCGGCACACGCCTTCTTCAGCATTTCTTCTCCTCGTGAACGGGTGCTACTGCCGGAAACGGTCCAGGGACGCCATCAAATGACGTCCCTGGACCCGGGAATTACCTGAAGGCGGAAATCAGCCCTCGAAGTTGACGTCGTCGCCGTCCACGATGCCGCCGGCGGCACAGGTTTCCGTGATGCTCGGCGAGTTGATCGGCACCGCGGCGCCCAGCACGCCGACGTTGTTGCCGCAGGCGCCGACGACGGCGTTGACGTTGTTGCCGTTCAGCACGCTGAGCAGCGGGCCGTTCGACTGGTGGAAGCCGTGGTAGTAGTTGTGGTGGCCCTGGTCGTGGCCGTGGTGGTCGTCGCCCTCGCCGGCCATGGCGGCCGGGGCGAACGCGAGCGACAGAGCGGCAGCAGCGGCAACCGCGGCGAAAACCTTCTTCACGTCGTTCTCCTTCATGTCGGGTCTCCCCGTCATTTCCGGAGTCTTCGGGGATCTCCGGACGGTGGGGTTCTCGTGCAGAAAAGCTACCCGCGGGAATCTGGCTTGATGCTCCCGTTGCCCCCATTGTGTGACGGCATGATCAACAACATTCCCCCTTCAGGTGGTGTTCGTTTCGCGATTCGGCCGCGACCGGGACGCTGTGGTACACGCTCTACGCTCTCCTGCTCATGGACGCAGGCGAGCTGGTGCGCAGGTACCTGGTGCTGGGGCTGCGGCTCGGGCGGCTGAGGTCGGGGTTCGTGGACTCGTACACCGGCGACCCGGCGCTGAGCCGCGCGGTCGACAACGAACCGCGCCTGGACCCGCGGGCGCTCGCCGGGCACGCCCGGCAGCTGCGCGCGGAGTTGCTGGACTGCGCCGACCTCGCCGACCAGCGCAAACAGTTCCTCGACGCGCACCTGAGGGCGATGGAGTGCAACGCGCGCAAGCTCGCCGGCGAGCGCATCTCGTTCGTCGACGAGGTGGAGCAGTACTTCCAGGTGCGCATCCGCCCCGGTGACGAGGACGCGTACGCGCAGGCGCACCGCAACCTCGACGCGCTGCTGCCCGGTCGCGGGTCGCTGGGCGACCGGCTGGCCGACTTCCGCGCGGACGACGAGGTGCCGAAACGGCGGCTCCAGGGGTGCGTGCAGGCCCTGTCCAGCGCCCTGCGGGACCGCGTGCGGCACCGGTACGCGCTGCCCGAGCAGGAGATCGTCGAGTACCAGGTCGTCACGAACAAGCCGTGGAGCGGCTTCAACTACTACCTGGGCGGCTACCGGTCCAGGGTCGCGATCAACGCCGACATGGGCCACCGCATGTCGAACCTGCCGCACCTGGTCGCGCACGAGTCCTACCCCGGCCACCACACCGAGCACTGCCGCAAGGAGGCCGGGCTCGTCCACCGGCGCGGGCACGCCGAGCAGTCGATCTTCCTGATCAACACGCCGCAGTGCCTGATGGCCGAGGGCATGGCCGACCTGGGGCTGCACGCCGTCGTCGGGCCCGGCTGGGGCCTGTGGACCGAGGAGGTCCTGCGCGACCTCGGGTTGCGAATGGACGGCCGACTGTCCGAAGAGGTCGAGGCCGCGGCGGCCGGTCTGCTCACCGTGCGGCAGGACGCCGCGCTGATGCTGCACGACCGAGGTGCCGACCAGGACGACGTCGTCGCGTACCTGCGCAAGTGGCTGCTGGTGCCGGACCGCCGCGCGCGGCAGATGGTGCGTTTTCTGGCGGACCCGCTGTGGCGCGCGTACACGACGACGTACGTCGAGGGGGTGCGCCTGGTCAGGGCCTGGCTGGACGTCCGCGCGCCCGGTGAGTCGCTCGAGTCCCGGTACCTGAGGCTCCTCGACGAGCCGCTGGTGCCGGAGTCCTTGCGGGCCCAGGTCCGCGAAGGGCTGTCGTGGCTCGCCCGCAACGCCGCCGAGAGCGGCTCCTGACCTGCGGATAAACCTCTGCGACCACGTTTCGTCCAGTTTTCGCGGAGATGACAAGTTCGGATTCACCTGTGTGGCTTCATGCACACGTGGCACTTCCGCAGGTAACTTCGGAAGTGGCGGGACGCGACCACTGCGGACCGCGCAGGGAGGCTCTGATCGTGGCAGACGACGTCGCGAGGGGGCCGGCACCCGGCCCTCGTGGCCGACCAGCCTGAAAGGGCGGGACGGTCGATCAGGGTGGTGCCTGGCCCAGCGAGGAGCGGACGCGGGTGCCGCGTTCGTGAGGGAGTTGCCGTGAACGCACGACGTCCCGCGAGCCGTTCCTCAGGCTCATCGCGCACATCCTCCTCCCGGCGCAAGTCCGCCGCTCCGGCCATCACCACGTATGTGCTGGACACGTCGGTACTGCTGTCCGACCCGCTCGCCCCCACCCGGTTCGCGGAGCACGAGGTCGTGCTCCCGCTCGTGGTGATCAGCGAGCTGGAGGGCAAGCGCCACCACCCCGAACTGGGCTGGTTCGCGAGGGAGGCCCTGCGCCTGCTCGACGACCTGCGCTTGCGGCATGGTCGCCTCGACTCCCCGATCCCCATCGGGGATCTGGGAGGCACCTTGCACGTCGAGCTCAACCACTCCGACCAGGAGGTGTTGCCATCAGGCTTCCGAACGGACTCCAACGACGCCCGGATCCTCGCGTGCTCCCTCAACCTCGCCGCTGAGGGGCGCAACGTCACCCTGGTGACGAAGGACATGCCGCTGCGGGTCAAGGCCGGATCGGTCGGCCTGCCCGCGGAGGAGTACCGGGCGCACGACGTCACCTTGTCCGGCTGGACCGGGATGTCCGACCTGGACGCTCCGCAGTCCCTGGTGGACGGCCTGTTCAAGGAGAACGTCGTCGACCCGGCCCAGTACGAGGGCCTGGAGCACGTCGCCGAGCTGCCCTGCCACACCGGTCTGCGGTTGCTGGCGGGCACGTCGAGCGCTCTGGGCCGGGTGACCGCGGACAAGCAGATCAGGCTGGTGCGCGGGGATCGGGAGGCGTTCGGACTGCACGGGAGGTCCGCTGAGCAGCGGATCGCGCTGGACCTGCTGCTCGACGCCGATGTCGGCATCGTCTCGCTGGGCGGACGTGCGGGCACCGGCAAGTCGGCACTGGCGCTGTGCGCCGGTCTCGAAGCGGTGATGGAACGACGGCAGCACCGCAAGGTCGTGGTGTTCCGGCCGCTCTACGCGGTCGGCGGCCAGGAGCTCGGGTACCTGCCCGGCAGCGAGAACGAGAAGATGGGGCCGTGGGCGCAGGCGGTGTTCGACACCCTCGGCGCGCTGGTGAGCCAGGCGGTGCTGGAGGAGGTGCTGGACCGCGGGATGCTGGAGGTCCTGCCGCTCACCCACATCCGCGGCCGCTCGCTGCACGACTCCTTCGTGATCGTGGACGAGGCGCAGTCGTTGGAGCGCAACGTCCTGCTGACCGTGCTGTCGCGGCTGGGCAGCAACTCACGGGTGGTGCTGACGCACGACGTGGCGCAGCGCGACAACCTGCGGGTCGGGCGGCACGACGGCGTGGCGGCGGTGATCGAGAAGCTGAAGGGCCACCCGCTCTTCGCCCACATCACCCTGACCCGCTCGGAGCGGTCGCCGATCGCGGCGCTCGTCACGGAGATGCTGGAGGACTACGCCTCGTAGTGTCCTGAGTGGACGGAACGGCCCCGCGTTCCCACCGCGCGGGGCCGTTTCCCGTTCTCTGCCAGGACACAGGCCCTAGTCGAGCGCGCGCCTCATGAAGCCGCGCAGACCCAGCCCGCCGAAGCCCGCGATCGCCACGACGAGCACCAGCAGCACGACCGGCAGCGGCATGTGCGGCACCTCCGGCACCAGCTCCGCCCGCATGCCCTCGCTGACGTACGTCAACGGGTTCAGCGCGCAGACCACCTTGAACCACAGCAGGTCGTCGCTCAGCGACCGCCACGGGAACTGCGACGAACCGGTGAACAGCAACGGCGTCAGGATCACCGCGAACATCACGTTGACCCGGCGCGCGGGCACCGACGTGCCGATGACCATGCCGACCGACCCGCCCGCGAGACAGCCCAGGACGATCACCAGCAGCGCACCGGGGATTCCCGACCACTGCCAGGAGACGTCGAGCATCACGAACCCGACCGGCACCATCAGCACCGCGGCGAAGAACCCGCGGATCGCGCCGAACACGATCTTCTCCACCGCGACCAGCGGGATGGAGATCGGCGCCAGCAGCCGGTCCTCGATCTCCCGCGTCCACGAGAAGTCCAGCACCAGCGGCAGTGTCGTGTTCTGCAGCGCGCCCAGGAACCCGTTCATCGCGATGATGCCGGGCAGCAGCACCTGCGCGAAGTCGTCCTGGACGTACCCGATGTCCCCCAGCACCTTCGCGAAGATGAAGAGGATGAAGAACGGCTGGATGATGACCTGCGCGAGGAAGCTCGGCAGCTCGCGGCCGGTGACGAAGACGTCGCGCCACAGGATCGCCTTGAACGTGCGCAACTGGCTCACCGCAGCTCCCGCCCGGTCAGGTGGATGAAGACGTCCTCCAGGCTGGGCTTGCCGATCGCCACGTCGCTGACGACGACGTCGAGGTCGCGCAGCACGTTCAGCACCGCCGGCAGCGTGACCGCGGTGTCGGCGTCGGTGTACACGCGGTACATCCCGCCGACCTCCTCGACCCGCTGCGCACCGTCCACCTCGGACAGCACCTGGTTGATCTTCGCGGGCTCGTGGCCGTTCGGGCTCACCGTGACGCTGACGGTGTTGCTGCCGGGCAGGTTCCTCGTGAGCTCCGCGGGCGTGTCGAGGGTGAGCAGCTTGCCGTGGTCGACGATGCCGACCCGGTCGCAGAGCTTCGCCGCCTCGTCCATGTCGTGCGTGGTCAGCACGACCGTGACGCCCTCGGCGTGCAGTGCGGCGACGCGTTCGTGGACGAAGAGCCGGGCCTGCGGGTCGAGCCCGGTGCTCGGCTCGTCGAGGAACAGCACCTTCGGGCGGTGCATGAGCGCGCGGGCGATCATCAGCCGTTGCGCCTGACCGCCGGAGAGCGTGTCCACGAGCGCGTTGCGGTGGTCCTTCAGCCCCATGCGTTCGAGGATGTCGTCGGCGAGCTGCTGGCGTTCCTTCGGTCCGATGCCGTGGTAGGCGGCGTGGAACAGCAGGTTCTGCCGTGCGTTGAGCGAGCGGTCGAGGTTGTTGCGCTGCGGCACGACCGCGAGCAGCTGCCGTGCGCGCTTGGAGTCGGCGACCACGTCGACGCCCTCCACGAGCGCCTGCCCCGAGGTGGGGCGGACGCGCGTGGTGAGCACGCCGACCGTGGTCGTCTTGCCGGCCCCGTTCGGGCCGAGCAGGCCGAACACCTCACCGCGGCGGACGGTGAAGCTCAACCCGTCCACCGCCGGCTTTTGTCCTGGTTTGTAGATTTTGCGGAGTTCTCTCACGGAGACCGCGTCGTCCATTCCTCACCAACCCCCTGGCAACGGCCGCCCTTCCGCGAAGCCAGCAGCGGACTGGATGCCGAGAACTGCCTTGTCGTGGAACTCCTCCAGCGAGGTCGCACCCGCATACGTGCAGGCCGAGCGAACGCCGGACGTTATCGCGTCGAGCAGATCCTCCACGCTCGGGCGCGCCGGGTCCAACCGCATTTTCGACGTCGAGATGCCTTCTTCGAACAGGCCCTTCTTCGCACGGTCGAACGCGTTGTCGCTGCGCGTGCGCGCCGTGACCGCCCGCTTCGACGCCATTCCGAAGGATTCCTTGTAGAGATTCCCGCGTTCGTCGCGCTGCAGGTCACCGGGCGACTCGTAGGTGCCGGCGAACCAGCTGCCGACCATGACGCTGCTCGCGCCCGCCGCCAACGCCAGCGCCACGTCCCGCGGGTGCCGCACGCCGCCGTCGGCCCACACGTGCTTGCCGAGCCCGCGCGCCTCGGCGGAGCACTCGGCGACGGCGCTGAACTGCGGCCGGCCGACGCCGGTCATCATGCGGGTGGTGCACATCGCGCCCGGTCCGACGCCGACCTTGATGATGTCCGCACCGGCCTCGACGAGGTCCCGCACGCCCTCCTTCGTGACCACGTTGCCCGCGGCGATCGGCACGGTCGGGCTCGCCTCGCGAACCGCGCGGATGGCGCCGATCATCTTCTCCTGGTGCCCGTGCGCGGTGTCGACGACCAGCACGTCCACCCCGGCCTTGAGCAGCGCCTCCGCCTTGGCCCTGACGTCGCCGTTGACCCCGACCGCCGCGGCGATCCGCAGCTGCCCGTCGTCGTCGGTGGCGGGCTTGTAGATCTCCGCCCGCAACGCCGAGAGCTCGGTCAGCACGCCGCGCAGCCGTTGCTGCTCATCGACGCCGAGCGCGATCTTGTGGGTGCTGTGGTGCAGGTGCTCGAAGACGTCCTGCGGCTTGGTGTCGAGCGGCAGCAGGAGGACGTCGGTGTTCATGACGTCGCCGATGCGCGCGAACCGGTCGACCCCGGTGCACGCGGCCTCGTCCACCACACCGATGGGCCGCCCACCGTCGTCGACGACGACAACCGCGCCGTGCGCACGCTTGTGCATGAGGTTGCGCGCGTCCGCCACGGCGTCACCGGTGGTGAGGGTGAGCGGCGTGTCCCAGACCGAGTGCCGCTCCTTGACCCAGGCGGTGATCTCCGCGACGGCCTCCGTGGGCACGTCCTGCGGGATGACCACGATCCCGCCGCGCCGCGCGATGGTCTCGGCCATCCTGCGCCCGGCCACGGCCGTCATGTTCGCCACGACGATCGGGATGGTGGCGCCGGTGCCGTCCGAGGTGGACAGGTCGACGCCGAACCGCGACTCCACGGCGCTGCGGCCGGGGACGAGGAAGACGTCGTCGTAGGTCAGGTCGTAAGAGGGTCGATGCCCTTCGATGAACCGCACGTGCTTCCACGATACGCGCAGCGCCCGGGATGGCCAGCCGCGTCTACGGCCGCCACACGTACGGCGTCGTGGTCGTCACAGCCGTGAACCCGAGCCGTTCCAGGATCGGCCGTGAGTCCTCCGACGCGTCCACCTGCAGGTACCGGACGCCGCGCTCGACCGCGACCCGCGCCCGGTGCGCCACCAGCGCCCGGTAGATGCCGCGCCCGCGCCACCGCTCCAGCGTCGAGCCGCCCCACAGCCCGCCGAACTCGGTGCCCGGCACGACCTCCAGCCGGGCCGACGACACGACCACGTCCCCGGCCTCCGCGACGACGATCACCACGTCCGGGTCGTCCTTGATCGACACCAGCCGGTCGACGAGCGCGCCGCAGTCCTTGCCCCACACTTCGCCGAGGCAGTCGCCGATGCGCCGCAGGTCGGCCTCGGCCCGCGTCTCCCGCAGCACCACGCCGGCGACCTCGACCGGCGCCGTCATCTCCTCGGCGAGGCCGATCAACACCGTCTCCCGGTCCTCGGCGGCGAACCCGGCGGCCTCCAGGCGCCGCGGCAGGCCGGCGGGCCGGTCGTGGGCCCAGGTCTTCCACTCGACCGGCTGACCGCGCCGCGCGAAGACGTCGCGCTGCCGTGCGATCAGGGCGTCCAGCTCGGCGCCGGTGACGCCCAGGTCGGGCAGGCCCGCGACGGTGCCGCCGTGCGGGCCCTCCACCCGGAACACCGGGCCGTCGCGGTGCACGGGGGCGCCGGGGACCGCATTCGCCCACTCGGCGGGACGGGCCTGGGTGTCGTAGGCGCTCAGCAGAGCGGCAGCGTCGGTCACTGACCCAACGCTATGGGCGCCGGTTCCTCGACCGCACGCGATTTACCGCCCTTGTGCAGCGCGATGCCGCACCCGAGCGTCACGGTGACGACGCCGGCCGCGGACGCGAACGTCAGGTCCTGCACGCCGAGCAGCACGGACGCCGCCAGCCCCGCGACCGGCATCAGGCCGATGAGCACGCCCGCGCGGTCGGAGCCGAGGCGGTGCACGGCGAAGTACCAGAGGCCGAACGCCAGCGCGGTGACGAGGACGGCGAGCGACACGAGCGCGAGCGCCTGCTTCGCGTCGGGCACCTGCCAGCCGCCGACGAACGTGCCCAGGACGGACCCGATGACGGCCGCGATGATGCACGTCCAGGTGGCCACGCCGAGCACGCCGAGCCGTTTCACCACACCGACCGCGAACAGCGTGAAGCAGACCTCGCCGGCCATCGTGAGCAGGGCGAGCAGCAGGCCGGGGCCGTGCCACGCGCCACCGCCGGACAACACCACCACGCCCGCGGCCACCACCACCGCGCCGACGATCGCGGCAAGCGACCGTTGCCGGGCGAGCAGGGCGAGGGCGATCGGCGAGGCACCCATGACGGCGGCGACGAAACCGGGTTCCGCGTACTGCTGGGCGGCGATGAGCAGGGCGTTGAAGCCGAGCATGCCGGTGAGCACCACGCCGAGCAGCGGCGGGAGGTCGCGCCACGACGGCACCGGCAGCCGGCGCGCGACCAGCAGCAGGATGGCCGCCGCGAGGGCGTAGCGCAGGGCCTGGCCGGTCAGGACCGGGTAGCCGGCCAGCATCCCCGTGATCGGAACCGACGCGCCGACGATCGTTGCCGCTGTCGCTCCCGCGGCCACCCCGAGTCTCATGCACCAGAGCTTTGCCGCGGACTGGTCCAGATTTAAGCTCCACTTCGATGTCTGCGAACTGGACCACTTTCCGCGAGCTGCTGCTGCCCGAGCACCAGCGGCGCCGTGGCGTGGAGGCAGCGCTGCGGCGGGCGGTCCGGGACGGGCGGCTCGCACCGGGCACGCGGCTGCCGTCGTCGCGCGACCTGGCCGCGCAGCTCGGCGTCGCGCGCGGCACCGTCACGTCGGCGTACGCGCAGCTCGTGGCGGAGGGCTACCTCACGGCCCGGCGCGGGTCGGGTACGACGGTCGCGGCGCTCGGGCCGGCCGGGGTGTGCGGGGTGCCGGAGCCGCCGCGGCGCTGGCGGTACAACCTGCGGCCGGGACTGCCCGCGCTGAGCGCGTTCCCGCGCGCCGACTGGGTCGCGGCGCACCGCGCGGCGCTGGCCGAGCTGCCCGACGACGACCTCGCCTACCCCGACCCGGCCGGGTTCGTGGGGCTGCGCAAGGAGATCGTCGACTACCTGGCGCGGGTGCGCGCGGTCGTGGCGCGCGACGCGGTGATCACCAACGGCTCGGCGGACGGGCTGCAGCTGACCGCGCGGATGCTGAACGGCAGCATCGCGATCGAGGAGCCGAGCCACTTCGGCGGCGCGGACCTGCTGCGGTCGCACGGCCTCAAGCCGGTGTCGGTTCCCGTTGACGACAAGGGAATCCGGGTCGACCTGTTGTCCAGAACGGACTGTCGCGCGGTGCTGGTGACGGCGGCGCACCAGTTCCCGCTGGGGGTGGTGCTGCACCCGGAACGGCGGCGGGCGCTGGTGGAGTGGGCGCGCGAGCGGGACGGCCTGATCATCGAGGACGACTACGACGCCGAGCACCGCTACGACCGGCCGGCGCTGGGCGCGTTGCAGGCGCTGGCGCCCGACCACGTCGTGTACCAGGGGACGACGAGCAAGGTGCTCGCGCCGGCCCTGCGGCTGGGGTGGCTGGTGGTGCCGGAGCGGTTGCGCGCGGGTGTCGTGGACCGCAAGAAGTACAACGACATGGGCACCGGCACGATCCCGCAGGCCGCCTTCGCGCACCTGCTGCGGACCGGTGGTTACGACCGGCATCTGCGCCGTACGCGCGCGCTCTACCGCAAGCGCCGGGATGCGTTGCTCGACGCCGTTGCGACGCACTTGCCGTCGTGGCAGCCGATCGGTGTCGCGGCCGGGTTGCACGTGGTGCTGCGCATGCCGGACGGCACGGACGACATGGCGTTGAAGCGCGCACTGGAGGCGCGAGGTGTGCACGTGTGGGCGCTCGCGCAGTACGCGCGCACGCCCATGTGGCCCGGACTGGTGCTGGGCTACGCCGCGCTGACGCCGGACCGCCTGCGCGAGGCAGTCCGCGAGATCGCCGCGGTGGTCTAGAGCGGGAGCTCAGGGCGTCACAGGTACAACAGCTGGCAGCCTGCTCAGAGGATGTGTTCGCGCTTCTCGGCGGCGGTGTTGCCCTGGAGGATGTGCTCGCGGGCCTGACCGGCGGTGGCACCGGCCGTGACAGCGGCGACGGCGGCGACGAGCAGGGCGGCGGCGATGATCTTGACGGCTCGCATGGCGCGGTGAACCCCCAGGTAGAACGAATGTCGGGCCCAGCCTAGTCCGGCCCTCGAGAAATTGTCAGTGCACGGGTGCACCATGAAACCGTGCACCTCTCCGAAGTAGTCGACACGTCGGCCGCGGTGGCGGCGACGCGGTCGCGCCTGGCCAAGGTCAAGGCGCTGGCCGCGGTGCTGCGCGCGGCGGTGGCCCCCGCGGACGCCGAGGACGTTGCAGGGGCCGGAGGCGCCGCTGGCACCGGGGACGCCGCAGGAGCCGAGGGCACCTTGGACGCCGAGAACGCCGCCAGCACCGCGGACACGGTGGTCGCCGTCGTGTCGTTCCTCATCGGCACGCCCCGGCAGGGCCGCATCGGCACCGGCTGGCGGACGGTCCTCGACCTGTCCGTGCCCCCGGCCGCGGAGCCGTCGCTGACCGTGGCCGAGGTCGACCTGACCCTGGGGGCCGTCGCCACGACGTCCGGCAAGGGGTCGGCGCAGCGGCGGGTCGACCTGCTGGTGGGGCTGTTCGGCCTGGCCACGGCCGCCGAGCAGGACTTCCTGCGCCGCCTGCTGACCGGTGAGCTGCGCCAGGGCGCGCTGGAGGGCGTGATGCTCGACGCCATCGCCTCGGCGGCGGACGTGCCGGGTGAGGCGGTCCGCCGGGCGTTCATGCTGTCCGGTCGCCTGCCGGAGACGGCCGTGGCGGCGTTGCGGGGCGGTGCCGGGGAGCTGGAGGCGTTCCGGCTGGAGGTCGGCCGGCCGCTGCGCCCGATGCTGGCCTCCCCCGCCGAGTCGCTCGACGCGGCGCTGACCGAGCTGGGCGGCTGCGTCGTGGAGCACAAGCTCGACGGGGCCCGCATCCAGGTGCACCGCTCCGGCGACGAGGTGCACGTCTACACCCGCACGCTGCGGGAGATCACCAAGACCGTGCCGGAGCTGGTCGAGCTCGTCCGCGGCCTGCCGTGCACCTCGGTCGTGCTGGACGGCGAGACGCTGGCGCTGACCGACGAGGGCCGCCCGCGCCCGTTCCAGGAGACGATGAGCCGCTTCGGCGCACAGGACGAACGCGAGCTGCTGCTGCACCCGTACTTCTTCGACTGCCTGCACCTCGACGGGGAGGACCTGCTCGACGAACCGCTGCGCGACCGCCTCGCCGCCCTGCGCTCGGTCGCGGGTGAGCACGTCATCCCCGGCGTCCTCGACCCGTCACCGGAGGAGGCAGGCGCGGTGGTGGCGGCGTCGCTGGGCGCTGGCCACGAGGGTGTGATGGTGAAGTCGCTGTCCTCGGTCTACGCGGCGGGCCGGCGCGGCCGCTCCTGGCAGAAGGTGAAGCCGGTCCACACCCTCGACCTCGTGGTCCTGGGCGTCGAGTGGGGCTCCGGGCGCCGCCGCGGCTGGCTGTCGAACCTCCACCTCGGCGCCCGCGACCCGGACGGCGGCCCGCCGATCATGGTCGGCAAGACCTTCAAGGGCCTCACCGACGAGCTGCTGACCTGGCAGACGAAGGCCCTGCAGGAGATCGCGGTCTCCGAGGACGAGTGGGTCGTGATGGTCCGCCCGGAGCTCGTGATCGAGATCGAGCTGGACGGCGTGCAGGTCTCGTCGCGCTACCCCGGCGGCGTGGCCCTGCGCTTCGCCCGCGTGGTCCGCTACCGCCCGGACAAGGACCCGTCCGAGGCCACGACGATCGAGGAGGTGCGTGCCCTCCTGCCGACGGCGCTCAGCACCGGCCCGTGACGACCGCGATCTGCGTGGCGAGCGCGAGCAGCTGCCGCAGCTCGTCGTAGCGCTGGTAGTCGTGCGTGCCGGCGGCGGCGAAGCGCTCCTCCAACCCGGCGTGCACCTGGTCGAACATGGCGAGCTGCACCGCCGTGAGCCGGCCGCGCCGCACCAGCGCGGCGGCGAGGCAGTGCAGGTCGACGTCGGCGATGGCGCCCTTCGAGTACCGGAACCAGACGGCGTGCAACGCCGCTTCCCGCCGTGCGCCGTGCCAGTGCGACGGCCGGTTGGGGTTGGGCGCGGCTGGGTGCGGCACCCGCAGACCGAGCCGCTTGGCCCGCCGCCGCAGCACGGCGTAGGCGCGGACCTCGGCCTGCCACGCGTGCCGGCCGGCCGTCAGCACCTCCACCGCCAGTGGCAACGCCGCCGGGCCGGAGGCGAAGTCACCGGCCACGGCCTCCAGGAAGCTCATCGACGCCGCGAACCCGATGAGGTGGTAGCACTCGACGCAGCCCTTCAGGCCGTTGACCCGCTGGTTCAGCGGCAGCGAGACGTCGAGCGCCTTCCTGGCCGACCGGGCGCAGCTCACGCCGCAGGGCAACCGGACGGCGGCACCGAGCCGGGGTGCGGCAGCGGCTCCCCCGCGGGCGGAAGTCGCGGGGGGAGCCGGTCCACGCCGCTCTGGACCTCAGGTCAGGTCCGGGCCCTGCTCCCGCAGGTCGTCCACCTTCGACATCGCGTCCCGCAGCTCGGCCAGCCACGAGTCCGCGTGCTCCCCGACCAGCCGCACGGCCCACGCCAGCGCATCGGCCCGTGACCGCGCCACACCGGCGGCCACCAGGGTGTCGAGCACCTGGCGCTCCGGCTGACGCAGGCGCGTCATCACCGGCACGGCCAGGTGCGTGAAGAGCTCGCGGGTGCCGCCCTGCACGGCGCCCCACGCCACCTTGCGGCCGTAGCGGTGCTCGGCCTGGCGGGCGATCTCGATGCGTTCGTCGCGGGTCTGCTCGCGCCACCGGGAGATGCGGCCCGACTCGGCCGCCGCGCGGGAGGCGTCGTCGAACTCGCCCTCCAGGTCGGGCAGCGTGCCGACGACGGTGATCTCCTCGCGGTCGACGACGACCTCGGGGGCGCCGGTGAACCAGCCGTCCGGCAGCCGGCCTGTGAACCAGGCCGCCGCGTCGTCGGCCGGTGGCAGGTCAGCCTGCTGCCAGCCTCCTCGTCCGCGCCATCCACGTCCCATTTCCACCACACCCTTGATTACATGATTACGTCGTTACCGACGTTACGCCTGCAATCAGTCAGAGGGTGTTCGCCGACAGTGAAGTGACCAGCGCGTCCACCGACACCACCGGCCGGTCGCACACGTAACCGCGGCACACGTACGCGGCGGGCGCCTCGTCCACCGGCGGACGGTCCTCCAGCAACGGCGCCGAGCCGGGTTCGCCGGCCACCACGACCCCACCGCCGGGCACGTGGGCCACCGCCGTCGCGAACAGCTCGACCAGGCGCGGATCGTCGACCGCCCCCACCACGGCGACCTGCACCGGGCCCGCCACCAGCGCCTCGGCGACGGTGAGCCAGTGACCCGCGAACCGGGGCGCGCGTGCGGCCAGCAGACCCGCGCGGGTCACCGCCGCAGCGGCGGCCTCGGCGTAGTGGGCCGACCGGTCCGCGCCGACCAGCAGGGACGCGGTCAGCAACGCCGAGGCCAGCGACGAGGCACCGGAGGGCGAGGCGTTGTCGGTCGAGTCGGCCGGGCGGCGCACCAGCGCCTCGGCGTCGTCCGCGGTGTCGAAGTAGGCCCCTGCGGTGCCGGGGACGGCGAAGCGCGCCAGTGCCGTGTCCAGCAGGCCGCACGCCGTGTCGAGCCACCGCACCGACCCGGTGACCTGGTGCAGCGCGAGCAGGCCGTCCGCCAGGCACCCGTAGTCCTCCAGCACGCCCGCGGACGGGCCGGCGACGCCGTCGCGCGAGGTCCGCAGCAGCCGTCCCTCGACCAGGTGCACGCCGGTCAGCGTCGTGGCCGCCGTCGTCGCCGCGAGCACCCAGGACGTCTCGCCGAAGAACGCGCCCGCCTCGGCCAGCGCCGCGATCGCCATGCCGTTCCAGGCCGCGACCACCTTGTCGTCGCGGCCGGGCTGCGGGCGCTCGGCACGCCGCGCGAGCAACGCCGCCCGCACGTCCTCCCCCGGCTCGGACACGAACCGCAGCGTGGACCTGCCGTCCTCGAAGTTCGGCTCCTCGGTGACGCCGAAGGCTTCTGCCGCCGCCGCACCCAGCTCGTCGTACGACCACACGTAGGTCAGGCCCTCGACGCCCTCGGTGTCCGCGTCCAGCGACGCCGCGAAGCCGCCCTCGTCCGTGCGCAGCTCGCGCAGCAAGAACCCGGCCGTGTCACGCGCGACCCGCTCATAGCGCGAAGAACCCGTGACACGCGTGAGGTGCGTGTAGAAGCGGAGCAGCAAAGCGTTGTCGTACAACATCTTCTCGAAGTGCGGCACGACCCAGGACGCGTCGACGCTGTATCGGGCGAACCCACCGCCGAGCTGGTCGTACATGCCGCCGTCGGCCATCGCGTCGGCCGTGACGGTCGCCATCGACAGCGCCTGCACCGAGCCCGTGCGTTCGTGGTGGCGCAGCAGGAACTCCACCACCATCGACGGCGGGAACTTCGGTGCGCCGCCGAAGCCGCCGTTGCGCCGGTCGAACTCGCCCAGCAACGACACCACCGCACCGCCCAGCACCTCGGCGTCCACAGTGGACGGCGGTAGCGGCGTGGCGCGGCGCGAGATCTCCTCCACCACGGCCGAAGCGGACGCCAGCACCTCGTCACCCTGCGTCGTCCACGCCGAGGAGACCGCCTCGACCAGCTGCCGGAACGACGGCATGCCGGGCCGCGGCGACGGCGGGTAGTAGGTGCCCGCGTGGAACGGCTTGGCGTCCGGGGTGAGGAACACGGTCATCGGCCAGCCGCCGTGGCCGGTCATGGCCTGCGTGACCTCCATGTACACCGCGTCGACGTCCGGGCGTTCCTCGCGGTCGACCTTCACCGCCACGAAGTGCTCGTTCACGTACGCGGCGATGCCGGCGTCCTCGAACGACTCGTGTGCCATGACGTGGCACCAGTGGCAGGCCGCGTACCCGACGGAGAGCAGCACCGGGACGTCGCGCCGCCGGGCCTCCTCGAACGCCTCGGGGCACCACGGCCACCAGTCGACCGGGTTGTCCGCGTGCTGCAGCAGGTAGGGGCTGGTCGCGTCCGCTAGCCGGTTCGTCATGCGAACAACACTAAATGAGCAGCGGAAACGGCGACTCTCGATCAGACTCGACCGGGTGTTGCTCACCATGACCACCACCCACCGGCCGGCGACCGACCTCGGTCACCTGCTGCACAAGCACCCGGACCGGGCCCAGTCGTTCACGACGAGCTCGGGTGTCGCGCACGTCTTCTACCCGAAGGCGACGCACGAGGAGTGCACGGTCGCCCTCCTGCTGGAGGTCGACCCGGTCGCGCTGGTGCGAGGTCCCGGCAGCACGCTCACCCAGTACGTCAACGACCGCCCGTACGCGGCCGGGTCGTTGCTCACGGTCGCGCTCGGCAGCGTGTTCCGCACCGCCATGAACGGCCGCAGCGACAGCTACCCGGAGCTGGCGCGCACGCCGATCCCGCTGGTGGTCCGCATTCCCGCGCTGCCGCACCGGCTCGCCGACCGGCTGTTCACGCCGCTGGGCTGGACCGTCGAGGTCGACGAGCACGGCGACTCCCGCTACGGCGACGTCACGCTGACCGGCACGGTCAAGCTCAGCGACGCGCTCCGGCACCTGTACGTGCTGCTGCCCGTGCTCGACGGCGGCAAGCACTACTGGGTCGCCGCCGACGAGGTCGACAAGCTGCTCAAGGCCGGTGACGGCTGGCTGGCGCAGCACCCGGACAAGGAGCTGATCACCACTCGCTACCTGGCGCGCAAGCGGCCGCTGGTGCTGTCGGCGCTGGAACGGCTCGCCGAGGTCGACGAGGTCGAGCCGGAGGAGCTGGACAACGCGCTGGCCGAACCGGAGGTCTCGCTCGCCGCGCAGCGCAAGGTGGCCGTGGTCGAGGCGCTCAAGCAGGCGCGGGCCAAGCGCGTGCTCGACCTCGGCTGCGGCGGGGGCGCGCTGCTGCGGGTGCTCGTCGACGAACCCGAGTTCACCGAGCTGCACGGCGTCGACGTGTCCGCGAAGGCGCTGCAGGAGGCCGCGCGCAAGCTGAAGCTCGACCGCGTGAACGACCGGGCGCGCGAGCGGATCACGCTGCGGCAGTCGGCTCTGACCTACGCGGACCCCGAGCTCGCCGGGTACGACGCGGCGGTGCTGATGGAGGTCGTCGAGCACGTCGACCCGTCGCGGCTGCCCGCGCTGGAGCACTCGGTGTTCGTGGTCGCGCGCCCGGCGACGGTCCTCGTGACCACGCCGAACGTGGAGTACAACCCGCTCTTCGACACGTTGCCGGAGGGCCGGTTGCGGCACTCCGACCACCGTTTCGAGTGGACTCGCGCGGAGTTCCGGGAGTGGGCGGGAGGTGTGGCCGCACGACGCGGTTACACCGTGCGACATGTGCCGATCGGGCCGGAGGACGCCGAACGTGGCGCACCGACCCAGATGGCCGTGTTCAGCCTGGGGGCGGAGAACTGATGGAACTGAAGATCCCGGACCTGTGCCTGGTGGTGCTGGTCGGAGCCTCCGGCTCGGGCAAGTCCACGTTCGCGCGCAGGCACTTCCTGCCCACGCAGGTGCTGTCCAGCGACTACTTCCGCGGGCTCGTCTCCGACGACGAGAACGACCAGTCGGCGTCCGCGGCGGCGTTCGACGTGCTGCACCACGTCGCGGCGAAGCGGCTGGAAGCCGGCAAGGTCACCGTGGTCGACGCGACCAACGTGCAGGCGCCCGACCGCGCGAAGCTGGTCGAGATCGCGAAGCGCGCGAACGTGCTGCCGGTGGCGATCGTGCTGGACACGCCGGCCGACGTCTGCCTGCGGCGCAACGCATCGCGGCCGGACCGCGACTTCGGCGCGCACGTCGTGAAGCGGCACCGGGCCGCGTTGCACCGGTCGTTGAAGCATCTGGGCAAGGAGGGCTTCAAGCGCGTGCACGTGCTGCGCTCGGAGTCCGATGTGGACAACGCGACCGTCGTGTACGAGAAGCTGCTCAACGACCTGCGGCACGAGACCGGCCCGTTCGACGTGATCGGTGACGTGCACGGCTGCCGCGCCGAGCTGGAGGAGCTGCTCACCGAGTTGGGCTACGCGCTGGTCCGCGACGAGGAGGGGCGCGCGGTCGACGCGCTGCCGCCGGGTGACCGCAGGGCCGTGTTCGTCGGCGACCTGGTCGACCGCGGCCCGGACACGCCCGGTGTGCTGCGGCTCGTCATGGGCATGGTCGCGAACGGCCACGCGCTGAGCGTGCGCGGGAACCACGAGGAGAAGCTGGTCCGCGCGTTGCGCGGGCACAAGGTGACGGTCCGGCACGGGCTGGAGAAGTCGCTGGAGCAGCTCGCGCACGAGCCGGAGGAGTTCCGCCTGGCTGCGCAGAAGTTCTGCGACGGGCTGATCGCGCACTACGTGCTGGACGACGGCAAGCTCGTCGTGGCGCACGCGGGCCTGCCCGAGCGCTACCACGGCCGTGCGTCGGCGAAGGTGCGCAGCTTCGCGCTCTACGGCGACACGACCGGCGAGACCGACGAGTACGGCCTGCCTGTGCGGCTGCCGTGGGCGAACGACTACCGCGGCTCCGCGATGGTGCTGTACGGGCACGTGCTGGTGCCCGAGGCCGAGTGGGTCAACAACACCATGTGCCTGGAGACGGGCGTGGTGTTCGGCGGGAAGCTGACCGCGTTGCGCTACCCGGAGAAGGAGCTCGTCTCCGTCAAGGCGCACCAGGTCTGGTACGAGAACGACCGGCCGTTCCCGCCGCCGGTCGCCGAGCGCGCGCCGGACGTGCTGTCGCTGACCGACGTCACCGGCCTGCGCCGGATCGAGACGTCGGTGATGGGCGCGGTGACGGTGCGCGCGGAGCAGTCGGCCTCGGCGCTGGAGGTGATGAGCCGGTTCGCGATCGACCCGCACGACCTGCTGTACCTGCCGCCGACGATGGCGCCCACGGCGACCTCGCGGCGCGAGGACGTGCTGGAGCACCCCTCCGACGCGTTCGCCGAGTACCGCGCGGCCGGTGTCGCGCAGGTCATCTGCGAGGAGAAGCACATGGGCTCCCGCGCGGTGCTGCTGGTGCGCGAGGAGGGCGGGGCGGTGTACACGCGCACCGGCCGCGCGTTCTTCGACGGCGCGTTGGGCGAGGAACTGCTCGACCGGGTGCGGGAGGCCGTCCGGCCGCTGTTCGCCGAGCTCGCCACCGACTGGCTGCTCCTCGATGCCGAGCTGCTGCCGTGGAACGCCAAGGCCTCCGGCCTGATCCGCGAGCAGTACGCGGCGGTCGGCGCGGCGGCCGGTGGCGCGCTGCCGGTGGCGGTCGAGGCGTTGTCGGCTGCGGCGGCCCGTGGTGTGGACGTGTCGGACCTGCTGGCGCGTACTTCGCGTCGTGCCGCGAACGCCGTTGCGTACCAGGAGGCCTACTCGCGCTACTGCTGGCCCACGAACGGTCTGGAGGGCGTGCGGATCGCACCGTTCCAGCTGCTGGCGGCGGCCGGGCAGACGTTCCACGACCGCTCGCACCTGTGGCACCTGGAGAAGCTGGGTGCGCTGGAGGGTCCGCTGTGGCAGCAGACTCGGCACCTCGTGGTCGACGTCACCGACGAGTCCTCGGTGGCGCGCGGGGTCGAGTGGTGGGAGTCGCTGACAGCGGACGGCGGTGAGGGGATGGTCGTGAAGCCGCTGGCGAACCTGACCCGGCGGGCACAGCCGGGCGTGAAGGTGCGCGGGCGCGAGTACCTGCGGATCATCTACGGCCCCGACTACACCGAGCCGGCGAACCTGGCCCGTCTGCGCAAGCGCAGCCTCGGCCGCAAGCGCGGGCTGGCGTTGCGCGAGTACGCACTGGGCATCGAGGCACTGGAACGGGTCGCACGCGGCGAGCCGTTGTGGCGCGTGCACGAATGCGTGTTCGGCGTGCTGGCGCTGGAGTCGGAACCGGTGGACCCGCGACTGTGACGGCCGGGACGCACGCCTGCATCCTGGCGGGCGTGCGCCGGAACCCGGTCAGTCCTTCTTCGGCGCCTTCGCCGGCTCCGCGGTCTCCGCCGGCTCGTCGAACGACGCGGGCAGCTTCCTCAGGTGCTTGTTCATCGAGCGCACCAGGAAGAACACGGCGACGAAGAACAGGATGAGCAGGACGAGGCCGACCGGGGAGGACTTGCCGAAGTCCTCCCCCTGGCCGCCCTTGTCGTCGTTCGTGTTCGACGGCTGCTGAACAGCGACGATCGCAACCGTGTCGGTCCAGGGGTTCACCCCTAGACCTTAACTCCGGCGAACAGGTCGTCTTCGGGCAGCGTCGAGTCGACCTGCGAGCGCACGAGCTCGTACTCCTCGGTGGGCCACACCTCGACCTGGATGTCCATCGGGATGGCGAACCAGCGGCTGGTCGGGTCGATCTGGGTGGCGTGGGCCTTGAGGGCCTCGTCACGGACGTCGAAGTACTCGGAGCACTGGACGCGGGTGGTGACGCGGTCCATCACGTCGGGACGGGCGGCGTCCCAGTTCGCGAGCCACTCGGTGTAGGGCGACTCCAGGCCGCGCGCCTCCAGCGCCTCGTGGAACGCCACCAGCTTCGCGCGGGAGAACCCGTGCGAGTAGTAGACCTTCACCGTGTCCCACGCCCCGCCGAGCTCCGGCTTGTACGAGGCGTCGGCGGCCGCGTCGATCGCGGCCATCGAGATCTCGTGCGTGCGGATGTGGTCGGGGTGCGGGTAGCCGCCGTTCTCGTCGTAGGTGACGATCACGTGCGGGCGGAAGTCGCGGATCGCCTCGACCAGCGACGGGACCGACTCCTCCAGCGGGACGAGGGCGAAGCAGCCCTCGGGCAGCGGCGGCTTCGGGTCGCCCTCGGGCAGACCGGAGTCCTTGAAGCCCAGCCAGCGGTGCTGGATGCCGAGGATCTTGGCCGCGTTGGCCATCTCCTCGCGGCGGACCTCGATGATGTTCTCGAGCACGTCCGGCTTGTCCATCGCCGGGTTCAGAATGCTGCCCGCACCACCGTCGGTGCAGGTCACAACCATGACGTCGTGCCCTTCCGCGATGTAGCGGGCCATCGTGGCCGCGCCCTTGCTCGACTCGTCGTCGGGATGTGCGTGCACTGCCATAAGGCGCAGCTTGTCGGCCATGACCCCCGTGGTCCTCCTGTGTGAACGGTCCTGCGACACTCAACAACTGAACGTCGAGCACCATTGTTCCCCAGAGGCTTGAGGAGGCGCGGGATAGTGGCACAGCGCGCTCTCCCCGAGGGGCGGTACGGCAAGAGCAGCCGCGCGGCGATGCCCAGGCTCGCGCGGTGGGCGTTACTCGCCGTAGCCGTGGTGGTCGGTGCGGTCGTCGCGTTCGTCGGTTACCGAAATCTCGGCACAAAACCGATCGAGGCCGAACAGACGGCGTTCCAGATCCTCGACAGCGAGCGGGTGCAGGTCACTTTCCAGGTTTCCCGAGACCAACCGGAGCGACCGGCCGTCTGCATCATTCGGGCCCGGTCCAAGGACGGGGACGAAGCGGGTCGGCGTGAAGTTCTGATCCCGCCGGGGAATTCGACCGTTGTCGAGACAACTGTTGTTCGCGGTTCGAAGCCGCCGGTCACCGGCGAAGTGTTCGGCTGCTCCTACCAGGTTCCCGCCTACTTGTCCACGACCTAGCGGCCAAGCGGGTGATCTGCGGTTTAAGCGGCGAGATGAGGAACAAATCGCCGTCGCTGAACGTTGTCTCCGTGTTACTATTGCAGCTCAAGCACGGCCCCGGCGCGGGCCGTGTTTTTCCGTTCCGGGCTGGCGGCCCGGGAACTATCTGGCACACACGCGTGCGCCGGAGCAAGACGAGGAGTTGGTGACCGTGAGCGACACCCAGGTGACCTGGCTGACCCAGGAGGCCTACGACCGGCTCAAGGCTGAGCTGGACGAACTGATCGCGTACCGCCCGGTCATGGCTGCCGAGATCAACGCTCGTCGCGAAGAGGGCGACCTCCGCGAGAACGGCGGCTACCACGCGGCTCGCGAGGAGCAGGGCAAGCAGGAGGCGCGCATCCGCCAGCTGCACGAGCTGCTCCAGGCCGCGAAGGTCGGCGAAGCTCCCACCACGAAGGGTGTCGCGGCACCGGGCACGGTGCTCACGATCCGCTACGAGGGCGACGACGAGACCGAGACCTTCCTGCTGGCGACGCGGGAAGAGGGCGCGCACGGCGAGATGGAGGTCTACTCCCCGTCCTCACCGCTGGGCAAGGCGCTGAACGGCTCGAAGGACGGCGAGACCGTCGAGTACGAGCTGCCCAACGGCAAGCTCCAGAAGGTCACGCTGATCTCCGCGGTGCCGTACTCCGGCTGATCACACGACGTTGCGGAGGGGCGGTCACTGCGGTGACCGCCCCTTCACGCGTTCCAGGAGCGGTCGCACCCGCGGCGGCACCGGCGTGGAGAGCGCGATGGAGGTCGACAGCCTGCGCACGTGCGGCACGTCGACGATGTGGTCGACCACGCGCTGCAGGTCCGCGTTGGACCGCGCGACCATCCGCACGAAGAGGTCGCCCTGCCCGGTCGTGGCGTGCACCTCGCACACCTCGCTGATCGCGGCCAGGCCCTCGCACACCTCCTGCCGGCGGCCCTGCGCGATCTCGACCGTCGCGAACGCGGTCAGCCCGTAGCCCATCGCCCCCAGGTCCAGCGCGGGCGGGAACCCGGTGAGCACACCGCGGCCGGTCAGCCGGTCCAGCCGGGCCTGCACGGTGCCACGTGCGACACCGAGCCTGCGGGAGCATTCGAGGACGCCCAGCCGCGGCTCGTCGGTGAGGAGCAGCAGCAGCCGTGCGTCCAGTTCGTCGACTGTCTGGTCAGAGTGCTCACTCTGCTGGTCTTCGGCCACGCATCACTGTACAAAATGCGCAGCGAAATTGAAGACTGTTGCTCACCCTGTCGGGTCATCTCATGCTGATGAGCATGACGCAGCAGCTTGACGACGTGAGCTACGACCAGCTCCGGCAGCTCGTGGGGTTGGTCGACTACGACGCGACCAAGGACCCCTTCCCCGTGCGCGCCATGGACGCCGTGGTGTTCGTCGCGGGCAACGCCACGCAGACCGCGTGGCTGTACCAGGTGGCGTTCGGCATGGAGCTCGTGGCCTACGCGGGCCCCGAGACCGGCCAGCGCACGCACAAGTCGTTCGTGCTGAAGTCGGGTTCGGCCCGCTTCGTGATCCACGGCGGCGTGCAGCCCGGTTCCCCGCTGCTCGACCACCACCGCAAGCACGGCGACGGCGTCGTCGACCTGGCGCTGGAGGTCGGCGACGTCGACCAGTGCATCGAGCACGCCCGCGCCCAGGGCGCGACCGTCCTGGAGGAGCCGCACGACGTCTCCGACGAGCACGGCACCGTCCGCCTCGCGGCCATCGCCACCTACGGCGAGACCCGTCACACCCTGGTGGACCGCTCGAAGTACACCGGCCCCTACCTGCCCGGTTACGTGGCCAAGACGTCGACCGTGAAGCGGCCGGAGGGTGCGCCGAAGCGCCTGTTCCAGGCCGTCGACCACTGCGTCGGCAACGTCGAGCTCGGCAAGATGGACTACTGGGTCGAGTGGTACAACCGCGTCATGGGCTTCGTGAACATGGCGGAGTTCATCGGCGACGACATCGCCACCGACTACTCGGCGCTGATGTCCAAGGTCGTCTCCAACGGCAACCACCGCGTCAAGTTCCCGCTGAACGAGCCGGCGGTCGCGAAGAAGAAGTCGCAGATCGACGAGTACCTCGAGTTCTACGAGGGCGCGGGCGTCCAGCACATCGCGCTGGCCACCAACGACATCATCAAGACCGTCACCGCCATGCGCGAGGCGGGCGTGGAGTTCCTGGAGACCCCGGACTCCTACTACGACGACCCCGAGCTGCGCGCCCGCATCGGCGAGGTCCGCGTGCCGATCGAGGTCCTCAAGGAGCACCGCATCCTGGTCGACCGCGACGAGGACGGCTACCTGCTGCAGATCTTCACCAAGCCGATCGGCGACCGCCCCACCGTGTTCTACGAGCTGATCGAACGGCACGGCTCGCTGGGCTTCGGCAAGGGCAACTTCAAGGCGTTGTTCGAGGCCATCGAGCGGGAACAGGAGCGCCGCGGCAACCTCTGATGCGCGTTCCCCGGTAGGCTGCCTTACGGGGGACTCACATCGTGGGGAGGTGGCATGGCACTCGTACGACGCGTGGCCGCGGTGATTCCGCTGGTCGGAGCCGTGACCACGGCTGCGGCGCTGACCGGCGCGGCGTTCCTGACCGTGGCCCACGCGGGTTGCGACGAGGCCGGCCGCTTCGTCCGCACCGGCGAGTCGATCGAGTTCGTCGGCGGCTGCGTCAACGGCGCCGACCTACCGGCGGCGCCCACAGCCGACACCGCGGACAACGTGGACAGGTTCGGCGGCTCGAAGAAGCCGTAGTAGCGCTGAGGGCGTCTGCAAGTACCACCAACTCCACGTTGGCCGTACTTGCAGACGCCCTCTCCCCTTGCTTGAAGTGCACGCGGGCCCCTTTCGTGCACCAGGAGCGCACGCGGGGAGCTTTCGTACTCCTGGTGTACGCGGGGAACTTTTGTGCTCCTGGAAGTGCACGCGGGGAGCTTTCGTGCACCAGGAGCGCACGAAAGGGCCCCGCGTGCGGTGGGGCAGCGGAGGGTGGGGGTTAGCCGAGGGCGGCCAGCAGGTCGGAGACCAGGTCGTCGCCCGACTCGATGCCCACCGAGACGCGGACCAGGTCGGCCGGGACCTCCAGCATCGAGCCCGCGGTCGAGGCGTGCGTCATCTTGCCGGGGTGCTCGATCAGCGACTCGACGCCGCCGAGCGACTCGGCCAAAGTGAAGAGCTTGGTGCGCGCGCAGACCGCGAGCGCCGCCTCCTCGCCGCCCTCGACGAGGAACGAGATCATGCCGCCGAAGCGGCGCATCTGCTTGGCCGCCACCGCGTGGCCGGGGTGCGACTCCAGGCCGGGGTAGATGACCTTCTTCACGCGCGGGTGGCGGGTGAGGGCCTCGGCGACCAGCTCGGCGTTGTCGGAGTGCTTCTCCATGCGCAGCTCGAGCGTCTTGAGGCCGCGCAGGGTCAGGTAGGCGTCGAACGGGCCGGGGACCGCGCCCGCGCCGTTCTGCAGGAAGCCGAACGCCGCGTCGGTCTCCTCGTCGGAGGTGACGAGGGCGCCGCCGACGACGTCGGAGTGGCCGCCGACGTACTTGGTGGTGGAGTGCAGCACCACGTCGGCGCCGAGCTCCAGCGGGGTCTGCAGGGCCGGGGACGCGAAGGTGTTGTCCACCACCAGCTTGGCGCCCGCGGAGTGGGCGACCTCGGCGATCGCGGCGATGTCGCCGATGTTCAGCAGCGGGTTGGTCGGCGTCTCGATCCACACGAGCTTCGTGGCCGGCGTGATGGCGGCGCGGATCGCGTCGACGTCGGAGACCGGGGCCGGCGAGTGGGTGACGCCCCACTGCGAGAAGACCTTGTCGATCAAGCGGAACGTGCCGCCGTAGGCGTCGTTCGGGATGACGATGTGGTCGCCGGGCTTGAGGAACGCGCGCAGGGCCGTGTCGGTGGCACCCATGCCCGACGAGAACGCACGGCCGAAGCGGCCGCGTTCCAGGGAGGCGAGGGCGGTCTCCAGTGCGCGGCGGGTCGGGTTGCCGGTGCGCGAGTACTCGAAGCCCTGGCGCAGCCCACCGACGCCGTCCTGGGCGTACGTCGACGTCGCGTAGATGGGCACGTTCACCGCACCCGTGGTCGGGTCCGGGTCCTGACCGGCGTGGATCGCCCTGGTCGCGAAGCCGTATGGGGTGCTCATGTCCGCAGGGTACTCACCCGTCCGGCCGCCGACCGGCAGGAGTGCGGAACAGAACAGCCCCCGGTCACAGGGACCGGGGGCTGTTGCTGGTGAGGTCTTACCAACCCTGCTGCTGGCCGTAGCCCTGCTGCGGCGGCTGGCCGTAGCCACCCTGCTGCGGGTAGCCGCCGGTGCCCGGCTGCTGGAAGCCGCCGGTGCCACCGCCGTACGGCGAGGCCGTCTCCGGGGCGTTGATCACGATGGTCTTCATGATCTTGTCGGCCCAGGTCTGGTTCTTCGGCTCCCACAACGGGGCCAGGAAGCCCGCGTTGCACGGCAGCGAGTCGACGACGTGGCACAGCTGGCGCACGAAGGTGGTGCCGGCGCCGAGCGGCTGCAGCGTCTCCTCGGAGACGAGCTTGATCTTGGCGATCTTCTTGCCGATCGTCTGACCGGTCGCGCCCTGCCTGATGATCAGGTTCCAGATGTAGAACCCGAACAGCGCCAGGTAGAGCACGATGCCGATGATCGCGAAGATCCACGCGGCGTCGGGGCCGATGCCCGCGCCGACGAGGCCCAGCACGAACGCGACGAGCCACACCACGACGACCGGCGCCGCGACGTCGATCAGGTAGCCCACGAACCGCGAACCCCACTCGGCGTAACCGGTGGGAGGCGGCGGCGGGAAGCCGGGAGCGCCGCCGTAGGAGGGCTGGCCGTAGGGCTGCTGCTGCGGCTGACCGTACGGCGAGCTCTGCGGAGCGCCGTAGGGCTGCTGCTGGTGCTGCTGCGGCTGGCCGTACGGGCTCGACTGCGCGGGCTGGCCGTACGGGTTGGACTGCACGGGCTGCCCGTACGGGTTCGACTGCGGAGCGCCGTAGGCGGGCGGCTGCGGAGCACCGTACGGGGGCGGCTGCTGGGCGGGGAACCCGCCGGAGCCGGGACCCTGTGCCGGGAAACCGCCGGAGCCGGGAGCGCCGGCCGGGGGCACCTGCCCCGGGCTGACGACCTGGGTGGCGTCCGCGTTCTGCTGCGGCGCGGCAGGCGTCTGACCAGGCGAGACGACCTGCGTGGCGTCCGGGTTGTGGGACGCCTGCGGCTGCCCACCTCCTGGGACGACCTGCGTGGCGTCCGCGTTTGGCTGCTCGTGCTGCGGCTGACCGCCGAACGGATTTCCTGGCGGCTGCGGAGCGTTCATCCGGTTTCCAACCCCCTTGGCTGGGCCGTGTGTGTATGAGTCTGGTTGATCTGGGGCGTCACGCTATCGGACGTACGGCCTTCTACGTTCAGCGACCAGCCAAGAAACCGAGAATGTCCTGCCTCGTCACGACACCGGCGGGCTTCCCGTCCTCCAGCACCAGCGCGCCGTCGGCGTGGGTCATGGCGTTCATGGCCACACTCACCGGCTCACCGGCGCCCAGCGTGGGCAGCGGTGCGCCCATGTGCTTGTCGAGGCGGTCGGCCAGCTGGGCCTTGCCGGTGAACAGCGCGTCGAGCAGGTCGCGCTCGTTGACCGCGCCGGCGACCTCGGCCGCCATGACCGGCGGTTCGGCGTTCACGACGGGCATCTGCGAGACGCCGAACTCGCGCAGGATCGCCACCGCGTCGCCGACGGTCTCGTTCGGGTGCGCATGCACCAGGTCGGGCAGCTGGCCGCCCTTGCGGCGCAGCACGTCGCCGACGGTCGCGCCGGTCGAGTCGGGCGGCAGGAAGCCGTAGGAGGCCATCCAGCGGTCGTTGAAGACCTTCGACAGGTAGCCGCGGCCGCCGTCGGGCAGCAGCACGACCACGACGGCGTCCTCGGGCAGGTCCCGCGCGATGCGCAGCGCCGCGGCGGCGGCCATGCCGCAGGAGCCGCCGACGAGCAGGCCCTCCTCGCGGGCCAGGCGCCGGGTGACGTCGAACGAGTCCGCGTCGGAGACCTCGACGATCTGGTCGCAGACGGTCTTGTCGTAGGTCTCCGGCCAGAAGTCCTCGCCGACACCCTCGACGAGGTACGGCCGGCCGGTGCCGCCGGAGTAGACCGAGCCCTCCGGGTCCGCGCCGATGATCTTCACCGCGCCGTCCGAGACCTCCTTGAGGTAACGGCCGGTGCCGGAGATCGTGCCGCCGGTGCCGACGCCCGCGACGAAGTGCGTGATCTTGCCCGCCGTCTGGCGCCACACCTCGGGGCCGGTCTGGTGGTAGTGGCTCGCCGGGTTCTCCGGGTTCGCGTACTGGTTGGGCTTCCACGCGCCGGGGATCTCGCGGACCAGCCGGTCGGAGACGTTGTAGTACGAGTCCGGGTGCTCGGGCGCGACGGCGGTCGGGCACACCACGACCTCGGCGCCGTAGGCCTTGAGGACGTTGCGCTTGTCCTCGCTGACCTTGTCGGGGCACACGAACACGCACTTGTAGCCCTTGCGCTGGGCGACCAGCGCGAGGCCGACACCGGTGTTGCCCGAGGTGGGCTCCACGATCGTGCCGCCGGGCTGCAGCTCGCCGGACTTCTCGGCCGCCTCCACCATGCGCAGCGCGATGCGGTCCTTCACGCTGCCGCCCGGGTTCAGGTACTCGACCTTGGCCAGGACGGTCGCCTTGATGCCCGAGGTCAGGGAGTTGAGCTTGACCAGCGGCGTGTTGCCCACCAGGTCGACGACGTGCTCGACGTACTCCACCGCTGTACTCCCCACTCCCACTCTCCGAGATAGCGCACGAAGCGTAGCTCTAGTGGCAGCGGAGGTTGATTCGAACGGTGATGCCGACGATTCCAGAGGAGAGGGGGTGGTGCGGATGCTCGGCACGGGACACCTGCGCGCGGCCACCATGACCGCCGCGACGCTCGGCGGGCTGTCCGGGGCGCTCGTCGGGCTGCTGAACGAGCAGGGCAGACGGGCCCGCGTGGCCATCGGCGTGCTGGAACACCTGTGGCCCGCGCCCGACGGCGTGTACCGCGACGACGGCCGGGACCCGCTGCGGCTGGCGGTGCTCGGCGACTCGATGGCGGTCGGCGTCGGTGTGACGCACCCCTCGCAGATGCCGGGCGTGTTGCTGGCCGGGGCGCTGGCCGAGGAGGCGGCCCGGCCGGTGCGGCTGTCGACGTACGCGATCAGCGGCTCGACGACCCGCGACCTGGTGCCGCAGGTCGACGCGGCGCTGCCGGGCGAACCGCAGGCGGCGCTGGTCATCATCGGCGCGAACGACGTGACGACGCGGACGCCGGTGCGCGACTCGGCGGCGTTGCTGGGCGAGCAGGTCCGCCGGCTGCGCGCCGCCGGGTGCGGTGTCGTGGTCGGCACCTGCCCCGACCTCGGGATCGTGCGGCCGATCCCGCAGCCGCTGCGGGCGATCGGGCGGCGGTACAGCCTGCGGCTGGCGGCGGCGCAGACGGCGCAGGTGCGGCGGGCCGGCGGTGTCGCGGTACCGCTGGGGAACCTGCTGGCACCGGAGTTCACCGCGCGGCACGCCGACATGTTCAGCTCCGACCGCTTCCACCCCAGCGCCGCCGGCTACGAGGCGGCGGCCGGTGTGCTGCTGGCGCCGTTGTGCCGGGTGGCGGGGTTCCTGCCGGAGTGGGCGGCGGCGCCGGTGCCGTTGCGCTCGGCGGCGGCGCTGGCGGTGGGCGCGTCGCGGTGGCCCGCGTGGCTGCACCGGCGGCACGCGTGAGTTCCGGAAATCCTCGTCACGTGCGCTGGCCGGGGTGAGCGGGCGTTAACTAGGCTCGGCTGCGACCTTGACCCCCAACGAGGAGCTCCCCGATGCCTGAGGCCGTGATCGTCTCCGCCGCCCGCTCCCCCATCGGCCGCGCGGGCAAGGGCTCGCTGAAGGACGTGCGGCCCGACGACCTCGCCGCGCGGATGGTGAAGGCGGCGCTGGACAAGGTGCCGCAGCTCGACCCGGCGCAGATCGACGACCTGATGCTCGGCTGCGGCCTGCCCGGCGGCGAGCAGGGCTTCAACATGGCGCGCGTCGTGTCCGTGCTGCTGGGCCACGACACCCTGCCCGGCACGACGGTCACCCGCTACTGCGCCTCGTCGCTGCAGACCACGCGCATGGCCCTGCACGCCATCAAGGCGGGCGAGGGCGACGTGTTCATCTCCGCGGGCGTCGAGACGGTGTCGCGCTTCGCCAAGGGCAGCTCCGACTCGTGGCCGGACACCCACAACCCGCTCTTCGCCGACGCCGAGGCCCGCACGGCCTCCGTCGCCGCCTCCGGCGCCTCGACGTGGGACGACCCGCGGGTGTCCGGTGCCCTGCCGGACGTCTACGTCCCGATGGGCCAGACCGCGGAGAACCTGGCGCTGCTGAAGGGCGTCTCCCGCAAGGAGATGGACGAGTTCGGCGTCCGTTCGCAGAACCTCGCCGAGAAGGCGATCGCCGACGGCTTCTGGGCCCGCGAGATCACCCCGGTGACGCTGCCCGACGGCACTGTCGTCTCCACCGACGACGGCCCGCGCGCCGGCGTCACCTACGAGGCCGTGTCGCAGCTCAAGCCCGTGTTCCGCCCGGACGGCCGGATCAACGCCGGCAACTGCTGCCCGCTCAACGACGGCGCGGCCGCCCTCGTGGTCATGTCCGACACCAAGGCCCGCGAGCTCGGCATCACGCCGCTGGCGCGGATCGTCTCCACCGGCGTCTCCGGCCTGTCGCCGGAGATCATGGGCCTCGGGCCGGTCGAGGCCTCGAAGCGCGCGCTGGCGCTGGCGGGCCTGTCGATCTCCGACATCGACCTCGTGGAGATCAACGAGGCGTTCGCGGCCCAGGTCATCCCGTCCTACCAGGACCTCGGGATCGACCTGGACCGGCTGAACGTGAACGGTGGCGCCATCGCCGTCGGCCACCCGTTCGGCATGACCGGCGCGCGGATCACCACGACCCTGATCAACTCGCTCCAGTTCCACGACAAGCAGTTCGGTCTGGAGACGATGTGCGTGGGCGGTGGCCAGGGCATGGCGATGGTGCTGGAACGCCTCAGCTGATCCTGGACCGATTCCAAGATCTGCAATTTGCCACTTGCAAGTAGCTCCGTTTCACCCGAACGGAGCTACTTGCCCACCACCGTTCTGCCGATGACCTGAATCGTCCAGCAATGGCGTCATCGGGCGAGGGGAAGTCCGTCCCTACCGACGAGTCAGGAGGTTGGGACATGCCCTATGTGTGGTGGCAAAGCGAATACGACCTGCAATGCCACGCGTTCTCGCTCGACCAGGCCCGTGGTTCCCGCCGCAGTTTCTACGAGGCGGTGTGCGAGCACTCGGTGCCCGATGAACGGGTGTCGCGTTCGCAGGTGGGGGCCTTCTGCACGGACTGCCTGATCAAAATCGGCACCGAGCTGCCGGACGTGCGCTGGCGGGTCTAGCGCACGAGCCGCATGCCGACCGACGCCGGGGCGCTCTCGGTGAAGCCGTGCCGTTCGTAGAGACGACGGCCGGGCGGGTCGGCGAGCAAGCTGACGTACGCGTCGGGCGAGTGGTCGCCGATGCGGTCCAGCAATGCGGTCATGATCGCGTCACCGATGCCTTTGCGCTGGTGGCGCGGCAACACCGCCATGTCGATGATGTGGAAGTACCAGCCACCGTCGCTCAGCACGCGACCCATGCCCACGGTTTCGCCTGATTCCGCGTGAATCGCGCGAACAGTGGCCCACGCGCCGTTGATGCCGTTCTCGGCTTCCTCACGACTGCGCGCGCTCAGGCCGGATTCCTCGCGCAGGCGCAGGTAGTCGTCGACGGTCGGCGGACTCATCTCCAGGCGGTACCCGTTTTCCACGCGACCCAGCCTACAAATGCAGAAGGGCGCCCCGCCGCAGCGGAACGCCCTCCGATCGGATACCCGGACGTCAGTCCGAGTTGAAGTACGAGAGCAGGCGCAGGATCTCGGTGTAGAGCCACACCAGGGTGACCGTGAGACCGAACGCGATCTGCCACGCG
Organism: Lentzea sp. NPDC036955; assembly: GCF_055608005.1. NCBI lineage: Bacteria > Bacillati > Actinomycetota > Actinomycetes > Pseudonocardiales > Pseudonocardiaceae > Lentzea > Lentzea sp. NPDC036955. Next base: position 276,266 of record NZ_JBVJRC010000003.1, read on the forward strand.
AACTTGGCCGGCACGCCGGCCCGGATCGCCTGGTCCGCGGCGTCGAAGTCGATCAGGAAGCTGAACGCCGCGAGGCCGATGCAGACGAGGCTGAAGATGATCGCGAGCGTGCCGCCGGAGCGGAGGCCGAGGCCGCCGGTCGTGAAGAAGCTCATGATCAGGTTGAAGAGCATCAGGACGGCGACGCCGATGATCGCGCCGGTGATCCACTTCGTGAACTTCGGCGTGACGCGGATCGCGCCGGTCTTGTAGACGACCAGCATGCCGGCGAAGACGCCGATCGTGCCGATGATCGCCTGGCCGATCACCACGACACCCTGGCCGGGGTTGCCGGTCCAGCCGTCGATCAGCCGCCCGATGATCCCGCTGAACGCGCCGAGGAAGACACCCTCGACGGCGGCGTAGGCGATGACGAGGGGCGGGCTCGGGACGCGCTTGAACGAGATGATCAGCGCGAGCACGAGTCCGATGATCGCGGCCGGGAACAGCAGTACCCAAGCCTGCATCAGGTAGGTGATGACGGCGGTGACCGCCACCACGGCCAGCGTGATGCCGGTCTTGGTGACGACGTCGTCGATCGTCATCGGCCGCTCGCTGGTCAGCGGCGGCGGGGCCTGCTGGTAGCCGGCTTCGGGCTGTCCGAAGCCTGCATAGCCTCCGTACCCGCCGCCGGTCGGCAGGTTACGGAAAGCCGGGTTGCTGCTGGAGCGCACCTGGTCCTCCTGGGGCGTTGCTTTACGCCGTCACGGGTACAACGAGCACGCTGGGTGCCAGGTTCCCCGTCGGTAAAGCCGACTTTACTCGCACAAGCGATCACACGTGCGCTAATAGTGTGCGAACTCGCGCGAAGACTCCGGAGCGTGACCTGACCACGGCGTGTCGCGGCGTGTCCGGCCCCGCGCACGTAACGCCGATCACATAACATTCACGATCACACCCTGCGCAGCGCCCTAGTTCCCCCTCGTGGCGGCTTGTCCCCGAAGTGGGCTACCGACAAGCTCGCACGCGGGATATGTACAGGTCAGAGGGGACCACGATTCACCATGGGCTGGAAACGTCTTGCCGCAGTGGCTGCGGTCTCGGGGCTCGCGCTCCTGACCGCCCCCGCGACGGCGACAGCGGTCGGCGTCAAGGGCATCGGCTACAACGCGACAGAGGTCCAGCCCAACGCCACCACGGGTTCGGAGTGGCACGGGTCGTACGTGTGGCAGGACAAGCACGTGTGGTGCGTGCAGTACGCCCTGCCCGCTCCCGACAGCGCGGTGGGCTACCAGCCCGGTGACGAGCTGCTGACGAAGGCGGGCAAGAAGCTCGCGCCCGACGTGGCCGCGAACATCTCCTACCTCCTGCTGCGCTACTCCACGACCAAGTCGGCGGAGGAGGCGGCGGCGCTCGCGCACCTGCTGCACAGCTGGACCGCGGCGCCGGACGGTGCGGTGAACTTCGACACGAAGGACCCGCGCTACCTCGCCTACAACGCCGAGTGGTACGCCGCCCGGCTGCCCGCGCCCGTGCTGGAGGCCGTCGCGCGGATGCGGGCCGACGCCGAGGCCAACCGCGGCCCGTGGAAGCTCGCCGCGACCGCGCCGCAGGAACCGCTCGTCATCGGCACCGAGTCGACGTGGACCGTGTCGCTGCTCAAGCAGAACGACAAGGGCGTCTCCGGCGCGCCGATCAGCTTCGCGCTGACCGACGCCACGCTCGTCGACGGCAGCGCGGAGGGCAAGGTCACCACCGACGCGAACGGCAGCCCGGTCGCGCTCAAAGTCGTCCCCACCGGCCCGAAGCCGGCGATCGCGGTCACCGCCGACTCCCCCGCGGACAAGCCGGTCGTGCACCAGCCGATCCAGACCGAGAACATGCAGCGGATCGTCACCACCGGCGGCGAGAAGAAGCTGACCGCCGCCGCCAACGCCCAGGCCAAGACCGCTCCGGGCGCCGTGAAGATCACGAAGATCGACTCGGAGACCAAGAAGGCCATCGCGGGCGTCGCGCTGCGCGTCACCGCCAAGGACCAGACGAGCCCCGCGCTCAAGCAGGACGACAGCCCGCTGGTCGGCACGGACGGCAAGCCGCTGGTGCTGCAGACCGGCGCCGACGGCACGGTCGAGGTGCCGGACCTGCGCACGCCGCAGGAGATCTGCCTCGTCGAGGTGGCCGCGCCGAAGGGGTACGAGGAGTTCTTCGACGCGAAGGCACCACCGGCCGCGTGCGGGTCCGTCGGCCCCGGCTCGACGCTCGCGCTGGAGCTGGTGAACAAGCCGAACACCCCGGTCGTGCCCAGCACGATCCCGGCGGGCACGGAGGGCAGCACGCCGGTCGCGACCGCGTCGTTCGACTCGCAGCTGCGCCCCGGTCTGCTGCTCTCGGTGGGTGGCCTGGTGCTGCTCGGCGGGGCACTGGCAGGCTTGCTGGTGTGGCGCAGGCAGTGAGTTCCCGGGCTTTCCTGACCGGCGTGCTGGTGGTGGGCGTCGCCGCCACCAGCGTGCTGGTCACCTCGTCCGAGACCGACGTCCTCGCGGGACGGCCGGTCGCGGACGAGATCCCCGTGGTCGGGCCCGGTCCTGTCGGCGACAGCATGAGCACCGGCAGGGGCGCCGACCTCACCGGGTTGATCGGCGGCGCGAACACCGGCAACGCCAAACCGGTCGAGCCCGCACCACCGCAGCAGCAACAGCCCGCGCCGCCCAAGGCCGGTCCCGGTTCGGTGCGGCTGCCCGCCGGTGGCTCGGCCACTCTGGTGCGGCGCGAGGTCAAGGACGGCGTGCTGCCGGTGCCCGACGGCATCGGCGAGGCGACCTGGTGGGGCACCGAGCTGGCGGGCGCCGAGGGCGCGACCGTGCTGGCCGGGCACGTCGACTGGAAGGGCGCGAAGGGACCGTTCGCCGAGCTGTGGCAGGCGCAGAACGGCCGTGAGGTCGTCGTCGCCGACAGCGCGGGCGAGGAGTTCCGGTTCAAGATCCGGCAGATCGAGACGGTCCGCAAGGAGGAGCTGCCGGCCCGCGCGCTGGAGCTCTTCGGGCCGCGCGGCCCGCACCGGCTGGTGCTGGTCACGTGCGGGGGTACCTGGATCGGTGGGCAGCAGGGCTACGAGGCGAACCGAGTGGTGATCGCCGACCCCGTCAGGTGACCAATCGCCTCCCCGGCGCAACCCGTTCGGGTGACCGATCGTCTCCTACTGTGTGAAGCGCTGGGGATGGTTGACCACGGGCGTGGCTCTGGCACTGGCACTCGTGCTGGTGATGACGCTGAGTCCGCACGACGACCCGGACCAGCAGGCGGAGAACGGCCCGCTGCCGATGGCGCCCCGCCTTCCGACTCCGAAGGAGTCCGGGCCCGCGCCGCGCGTGCCCGGCCCCACGCCGGAACAGCTCGCGAAGCAACCGTGGATGCACAAGCTGGCGCAGGGTGAGAAGCCGCCGCAGTTCGTGCTCTTCTCCTTCGACGGCGCGGTGTCCAAGCAGCACTGGGACAAGGTGCTCCCGGTCGCCAGGCAGACGGGCGCGCACGTCACCGGCCTGCTGTCCGGCGTGTACATGCTGGCCGACCAGGACCGGACGCTGTACCAGCCGCCCGCGGGTCTCAAGCGGGGCCGGTCGGACATCGACTTCGGCGGCAGCAGGCAGGACATCGAGGCCAGGATCGGCTACCTGAACCAGGTGATCGCCGACGGCCACGAGATCGGCACGCACTACAACGGCCACTTCTGCTCCGGTGGCAGCCAGCCCTCGGTGGACAAGTGGGACAACGCCGCCTGGAACGCGGAGCTGGCGCAGTTCCGCCTGATCGTCGACAAGGCGCGGTCCGAGGGCTTCCGGTTGCCCGCCGACGCGGTCCGGGGTGGACGGACGCCGTGCCTGGAGGGCAACTGGGACGAGGCCTTCCCTGCGATGGCCGCCCACGGCCTGGTCTACGACACCAGCCAGGTCGCGCTCGGCGTCCAGTGGCCGTCCGTCCAAAGGGGACTGTACGAGTTCCCGATGCCCGAGGTGCGCGTCCCCGCGCTGGGCCGGCAGGTCGTGATGATGGACTTCAACCTCTGGTACGCGCTCAACGGCGCCAAGGAGGAACCGGCGCGTGCCCCGGAGTTCACGCAGATCGTCGTCGACACGTACCGGTCGGTGTACCGGGCGGCGCTGAACGGCAACCGCGCGCCGCTGGTGATCGGCAACCACTTCAACGAGTGGAACGGGTCGGCGTTCTCCACGGCGATGGAGCAGTTCCTCGGCGAGGTGTGCGGCAAGCCGGAGACGGTGTGCGCCACCTACACCGAGGTCATCCAGTGGATGCAGCTGCAGGACCCGGCGGTCCTCGACCAGCTCCGCCGGATGCCCGCCGCCCGCAACTGACCCCACCTCCCGACGTCACCCACTCGTGTCCGCCGACGGCACGCGGGGACCTTTCGTACCCCAGAAGCGCACGAAAGGTCCCCGCGTGCCGAAGCAGCGGTGCGCGAACGGGTGGGTCAGGCGTCGGTGGAGACGATGCGGTCGTCGGTCGAACCGGGCTGGCCGTTGGCGTCCTGGTTGGACGTGCCGAACCACAGGGTGCCGTCCGGTGCGGGAGCGATCGAGCGCACCCGGCCGTAGGCGCCGGTGAACAACGCCTGCGGCGTGCCGAGCGTGGTGCCGTTGACCGGGACCTTCCAGATCCGGCGGCCGGTGACGGCGCCGACGTAGAGCGCGTTCTTGTGCAGGGCGATGCCGGTCGGGCCCGCCAGCCGGTTGGACCACGTGACGGCCGGGTTCGTCATGCCGGCGACGTTGCAGTTGCCCTCGCACGTCGGCCAGCCGTAGTTCTTCCCGGCCTCGATGCGGTTGATCTCGTCGGTCGTGTTGTTGCCGAACTCGGTGGCGTACGCGGTGGTGCCGACCCAGGTGATGCCCTGGGGGTTGCGGTGGCCGATCGTGTACACGACGCTGTTCGCGCGCGGGTTGCCGCTCGCCGGCCTGCCCGCGGTGTCGAAGCGCAGCATCTTGCCGCCCAGCGAGTTCCAGTTCTGCGCGTTGGCCGTGTTCTGGGCGTCGCCGGTGGTCGCCCACAGGTAGCCGTCCGGACCGAACTCCAGGCCGCCGCCGTTGTGGTAGCGGTTCTTCGGGATGCCGGTGACGATCGGCTGCGGCGTGCCGCCCAGCACGAGCTTGGCGATCCGGTTGTCGGTCGCCGTCGAGTAGTAGATGAAGACCGAGTTGTCGGTCGCGAACGTCTTCGACACCGCGAGGCCGAGCAGTCCGCCCTCACCGCCCGTGCTCTGGGCCGCTTCCACGGTGTCGAGCTCGGTCACGGTCGTGCCGCTGAGCTTCTTGATCTTGAACGTGTCCCGTTCCGTGAAGATGCCGCTGCCGTCGGGCAGGAACTCGATGTCCCAGGGGATGTCCAACCCGCTGGCGAGGGTCCGCTCGGCCTGCGCGGAGGGTCCGTCCTGCGCGGAGGCCGGGATCACGCAGAGGGAGGCGGCGACGGCCGTGCAGGCTGCCGCTGCCGCGATACGACGAGCACGCATGTGTGCTCTCCTTCGGGTCCGCTCGTGGTTTCAGGCTGCGGCGGAGGTGTTGCAGGGCGTGTTTACCCAATCACAGCTCGCACAAACCCACAACGCTCATCGGATGTTTCGATACAACCGTCCGTCTTCTCAGGCCTGAAAGGCGGTTCCGCTCCGATGATCTTTGGGAACCTTGTGAACGGTCTAGCGCGATCCACGCGGGACGTCCTACGGTGAAAGTCGCCGCCGCGTCCCACGGAAGAGCCGCGCGTGCCCTTCCCGGGCACGCCGTAGACCCGAGGAGTCGCGCATGAACGTTGCCGCTACCGCTACCGAGCACAAGCTTCCCGAGGTCAAGCGCGAGTGGGTGAAGCCCGACTTCCGCGACTTCGACACGCCCATGGAGGTCACCGCCTACGCGGCCCGCAGCTGACGCGGCCCGCACCGGGACCCCCGCGGCGGCGGGGGCCCCGGTCTCCCGCACCTCCCCTGCCGGCAACGGCATCTGCAAGTACCACCAACACATGATCGAATCGTCGTCGAAGCCAGGGGAGCGAACGCGACGGGTACGACTTCTGGCTGAACCGCTGAGGAGTGCACGCTGATGAAAGCCGTGTCCGCCCAGGAGTTCGTTGCGGAGCTCCGCGCGCTGGCCCCGCGGTACTGGGACAGCCACCCGTTCCACCTGCGCATGCACGAGGGCGGCCTGAGCAAGCACGAGCTGCAGGCGTGGGCCGCGAACCGCTGGTACTACCAGCGCTGCATCGCGCAGAAGGACGCCGCGATCCTGTCAAACTGCCCGGTGCCGGAGGTCCGCCGCCAGTGGCGCGAGCGGATCGTGTGGCACGACGGCACGGGACCCGGTGAGGGCGGCGCCGAGAACTGGCTGCTGCTCGCCGAGGCGGTCGGGCTGACCAGGGACGAGGTGCTCGACGAACGGCACGTGCTGCCCGGCGTCCGGTTCGCCGTCGACGCCTACGTGAACTTCGCGCGCACCAGGCCGTGGGTCGAGGGGGTCGCCTCCGGGCTGACCGAGATGTTCTCGGGTGCGTTGATGCGCAAGCGACTCGCGGCGTTGCGGGAGCGGTACCCGTGGATCGCCGAGGAGGGGTTCGCCTACTTCACCGACCGCATCCGGGCGGTCGCCGGCGAGGGACAGGCCACTGTGGACGTCGTGGTCGAGCACGCCCGCACCCGCGAACAGCAGCTGGCGGCCGTGGCGGCGCTGGCGTTCAAGTGCGACGTGCTGCGGGCCGTGCTGGACGCCGTCGACTACTACTCGGGCAGGGGCAGGCCGTGCTAGCGCTCGGCGCCGTGCCGCGCATCCGGCGCGGGGTGAAGCGCGGCTACGACCAGATCCGCTCCGCGCACGTCGTGCTGTTCCCCGAGGGCGTGCTGGTGCTCAACGAGACCGCCGCCTCCGTCGTGGCGCTGTGCGACGGCGTCCGGTCGGTGGGGGACATCGCGCTGGCGCTGGGCGACGAGTACGCCGGCGTCGAGCCCGCGGACGTGGCGGAGCTGGTGGCGCGGCTGGTGGACCGGAGGGTGGTCGACGTCGATGGCTGAGGCACCGTTCGGCCTGCTCGCCGAGCTCACGCACCGCTGCCCGCTGCAGTGCGGGTACTGCTCGAACCCGGTGGAGCTGGTGCGCAGGGGCGCCGAGCTGCCCACCGAGGACTGGCTGCGCGTCTTCGACCAAGCCCGCTCGCTGGGCGTGTTGCAGGTCCACCTGTCCGGCGGGGAACCGCTGCTGCGACCGGACCTCCCGGAGCTGGTGGCGCACGCGAACAGCCTCGGCTGCTACGTCAACCTCGTCACGTCCGGTGTGGGCCTGTCCCGCGACCGGCTGCACGACCTGGCCGGGCGCGGCGTCGACCACGTGCAGCTCTCCTTGCAGGACGCGACCAAGGCAGGCAACGACCGGATCGCGGGCATCAAGGCGTTCGACCGGAAGGTCGAGGCAGCGGCCCTCATCCGCGCCGAAGGCCTGCCGCTGACCGTGAACACCGTGCTGCACCGGCAGAACCTCGACAACGTCGCCGGGATCATCGCGCTGGCCGAGCGGCTGGGCGCGGAACGGCTGGAGCTCGCCAACACCCAGTACTACGGCTGGGCGCTGCGCAACCGGGCGGCGTTGCTGCCCACGCGCGACCAGCTGGCGGCGGCCGGCCCGGTCGTCGCCGCGGCGCAGGAACGGCTGCGCGGGGTGATGGAGATCGTCTACGTCATCGCCGACTACCACGAGGCGCACCCGAAGCCGTGCATGTACGGGTGGGGTGCGCGGCAGCTGACCGTGGCGCCCGACGGCTCGGTGCTCCCCTGCCCCGCCGCCACCGTGATCCCGACGCTGCCGGTCGAGAACGTGCGCGACTCGTCGTTGCACGACATCTGGCACGACTCGCCGTCGTTCGCCGCCTTCCGCGGCTTCGACTGGATGCGGGACCCGTGCCGGTCGTGCCCGCGCAAGGAGGTCGACTTCGGCGGCTGCCGGTGCCAGGCGTTCCAGCTCACCGGTGACGCCGCCGCCACCGACCCGGTGTGCTCGCTGTCGCCGCATCGGTCCACTGTGGACCTGATTCTGGCGACCGAGGTGGCACCGGCGGTCGAACCGGCCGTGGCCATGCGGAGGATGCCGTGAAGGCGGTCCTGCTCGGCACCGCGGCCGGCGGCGGGTTCCCGCAGTGGAACTGCGCCTGCGCGCTGTGCGTCCGCGCCCGGTCCGGTGAGCTGCCCACCCGGTCGCAGGACTGCCTGGCGGTCAGCGCCGACGGCACGCGCTGGTGGCTGGTCAACGCCTCGCCGGACATCCGCACGCAACTCGCCGCCTGCGCGCTGCTGAACCCCGGTCCCGGCCCGCGCGAGACCCCGGTGCGCGGCGCCCTGCTCACCGACGCGGAGCTCGACCACGCGCTCGGCCTGCTGACGTTGCGCGGCGGCACGGGCCTGGCGGTGTGGGCGCCGGGCCCGGTGCTGCACGCGTTGCGCGACCGGTTCGACCTGCGCTCGGTGGTCGACGGGTACGCACCCGTGGACTGGCGCGAGGTCACCACCGCCGAGGTCGAGCTCGACGGCCTGCGGGTGACGGCGGTCCCGATCAGCGGCAAGCGCCCGAAGTACGCGCGGTCGTCCACCGCGGAGGGCGACTGGGTGGTCGCCTACCGGTTCGCCGATCCGGTCACCGGTGGTGTGCTGGTCTACGCGCCGTGCCTCGCGCACTGGCCGGACGGGTTCGACGACGTGGTGGCCGGGGCGGACTGCCTGGTGCTCGACGGCACGTTCCACGCGGCCTCCGAGATGGGCACGGCGACGGGCAGCGGGTCCGGGCAGGCCGCGATGGGCCACCTGCCGATCACGGCGAGCCTGCCGCGGTTGCGGCGGTTCCCGGCCGTGCGGCGGATCTACACGCACCTCAACAACACCAACCCGGTGCTGGACCCGGACTCGCCGGAGGCGGCACAGGTGCGCGCGGCGGGTGTGGAGCTCCCGCCGGACGGCACGGTGCTCGAACTCTGAGGTGCCCGGACTCTGAGGTGCCCCGAGCCCCGAACGGGCCAGAATGGGCGGATGTCCTTCGTGATCGGTGGTCGTCCGCTGTCCGAGCGGATCGTCGCGGAGCTGCCGTCGTTCGTGCGGCTCGTGCTCGCGGAGATCACCGACCGGGTGCCCGGCTACCGGCAGCTGCCCGCCGAGGAGCTCTCCGGTGACATCGCCCGCGTGATCGAGGGGACGCTGCGGGCGTTCGCGCGGGTGCTGCGCAGCCGGGAGCTGCCGACGGCCGACGAGCTGCGGTTCCTGCGCGAGTCGGCGGCCCGGCGTGCGGAGGAGGGCGTGCCGGTCGACGTCGTGCTCACGGCGTACCACGTGGGCATCCAGGTGGTGTGGGACGTGCTGGTGCCCGAGGCGCGGCCGGAGGAGGTCGGCGAGGTGCTGGCGCTCAACGCGCTGGCCATGCGGTACCTGCAGCTCGTGACGCCGGTGGTGAGCGCCGGGTACCTCGACGAGCGGCAGACGATGTTCGACGACGAGCGGTCGGCGCGGCACACGCAGCTGACCGGGCTGCTCGACGGCACGCGAGTCGCGGACGGGCCCGTGGTGGTGCTGGCGCTGCACGTGCCGCCGCACCCGGACGAGCTGACCGACGGGGTGGACGCGGCCGTGGCCGGGCGGCGCAAGCTGCGGCGGCTGCGCACCGAGCTGGAACGGCACAGCCGCGAACCGGTCCTGTCGGCGCTCACCCCCGACGGCGGGATCGTGCTGCTGCCGGGTGAGGACGACCGGGCCGACCGGGTCGTGGCGGACGCGGCACGGGCCGCCGGGGTGCCGTTGACGGTGGCGGCGGTCGCGGCCCCGCCGTCCGGGGTCGCGGCCGCTGCCGGGCTCGCCCGCGAGGTGCTCGCCGTCGCCGTGCGCTCGGGTCCCGGCCTGTACCGGCTGGCCGACGTGCTGCTGGAGTACCAGCTGTCCCGGCCGAGCGCGGCGCTGGAACCGCTGGCCGCGGTCGTGGCGCCGTTGTCCGACGAGCTCGTGCAGACGCTGGAGGTCTACCTGCGCCGCGGGTCGCGCCGGCCGGCCGCCACCGAGCTGCACGTCCACCCGAACACCGTGGACTACCGGCTGCGCAGGGTCGCGGAGCTCACCGGCCTCGACCCGACGCGGATCGAGCACGTCACGCTGCTGGCGGCTGCCCTGGCCGCGCGGCGCGCGCGACCGTAGCGCCGAACGCGGCCATGCCGGCGACGTTGGGGTGCAGCGGCGCGGCGGCGGTCGTGGGCACCAGCCCCTCCAGGTAGCGGTCTGCGGGTGCGGCGCAGATGTCGTGGCCCACGGTCACGGCGGCGAAGTCCACGTACGTCGCGCCGCGCTTCTGGGCCTCGGCCCGCGCGGTGGCGCTGACCCGGTTGAGCACGCCCTGGAGGTAGTCGGCGTCGCGGCTCCACACCGGCTGCACCGGGTAGCAGCCGCCCGGCCTGATGTACGTGCCGTAGCCGGTGACCAGCACCTTCGCCCGCGGTGACCGGCGCTTGACCTCGTCGAGCGCGGCGCCGAGCTCCGGCCCCCACGCGTCCACGGCCGCGGCCAGCCGGTCCGTCCCACCGGAGGTGTAGCGGTCCTTGCAGGAGACCCCGATCGGCTGGGGCAGCAAGTTGATGCAGCTCAACGCCGTCTGGAACAGGCCGACGTCGTTGGCGCCGACCGTCAGCGACACCAGGTCGGTGGACGGCTTCAGCGCGGCGAACTGCGGTGCCACGAACCCGAACTGGCGGCCCGTGAAGTCGTCGGTCTTCGCACCGGAGCAGGTGACGTCGGTCAGCCGCGCGCCGAGCAGCTCCGCCGCCACCCGCGGGTAGTCGCGGGCCGACCGCAGGCACCACAGCGCCGGGTCCTGGGCCGGGACCAGCGGACCGGCCGCCGCCGAGTCGCCCAGTGCCACGTACTCCACGGTGTCCGCCTGGGCGGTGGTTGTTCCGGCGACCAAACCCGCCACCAGAGCCAACCCGGCCACGATCCGCATCCCGAACCTCCAACGTCGTCGTCAGGTCAGCTCATCGTGGTGGTTCCGGTCACGTGCGCGGGTGGGACGTTGCCCAGAGTCGGCCGGTCGGGTTTGTGACCGATCACAATGGGGGCGTGACTCCTGGCGAACTCCTCGACCTCGCCGCGCAGGCCTGCGTGGACGCCGCGAAGCTGCTGCGCGAGCTGCCGGTGGACGTTGCCGCGAAGGGCGCGTTCGACCAGGTCAGCAGTGCCGACCTGGCGGTCGAGGCGTTCCTGCGGCGTGCGCTCGACGTGCCCGGTTCCGCCGTCGTCGGCGAGGAGCTGGGCGCGGAGCAGGCGCGGATCACCTGGTACGTCGACCCGATCGACGGCACCCGCAACTTCGTCCGCGGGCTGCCCCTCGCGTGCCTGTCGGTGGCGGCGGCGGTGGACGGGCGACTGGTGGCGGGGTGCGTGCTGGACCCGTTCCGCGACGAGCTGTTCACCGCGGCCGAGGGCGTGCCGTTCGCGGTGCGGTCGGCCGGGCTGGTGATCCCGCCGGGACCGAGCCCGCGGCCGGTGGTGCTGACCGACGTCCCGTTGCCCGGCAGCCCCTACAGCGGCGAGGTGGAGCTGCTGGCCGACCTGCTCGCCGTCGCGGACGTGCGGCGGGTGTACGTGACGGCGCTGTCGCTGGCCTGGGTCGCGGCCGGGCGGGCGGACGCGGCGGCGAACCTGGGCATCCACCCGTGGGACGTGGCGGCCGGCGCGGTGCTGGTGCGGGCGGCCGGCGGCGTGTTCCACCACGTCGGCGGCGACGCGCTGGGGGCGGCGGGCTTCGTGGCCGGCCGTGGTGAGATCGTTGACTGGTTGCGCGACCGGTTGGAGGGCATCGTCTCGTGATCGACCTCAGCGGCCGGGTCGTCCTGGTCACCGGCGCGGGCGGCACGATCGGGGCCGGCATCGCGCGCCGGTTCACCGCGGCCGGCGCCGTCGTCGTGCCGCACCGCGGCCGTGTCGACGGCGACCTGCGGTTCGCGGCGCGGCGCGTGGTCGAGGAGGCCTTCGCACTGCACGGCAGGCTCGACGCGGTGGTGAACAACGCCGGTGTGCAGCCCGTGGAACCGTTGCCGGGCATGAGCACCGAGTCCTGGCAGTCCGTTGTGGACATCAACCTGACCGGGCCGTTCGCCGTCACCCAGGCGGCCGCAGAGGTCCTGCCGCAGGGCGGGTCGATCACGCACATCGCGTCGATCGAGGGCACCCACCCGGCCGCGGGCCACGCCCACTACAGCGCCTCCAAGGCCGCGCTGGTCGTGCACGCGCGGGCCGCGGCCCAGGAGTACGGGCCGCGGCTGCGGGTGAACACCGTGTCCCCCGGCCTGATCAGCCGCCCCGGCATCGAGGAGCAGTGGCCGGAGGGCGTCGCGCGCTGGCACGACGCCGCCCCGTTGCACCGCCTCGGCACGCCCGAGGACGTGGGGAACGCGTGCGTGTTCCTCGCCTCCGACCTGGCGGCGTGGATCACCGGCCACGACCTGGTCGTCGACGGCGGGGTGACCGCACGCCCCACCTGGTAGCCCTGCTCAGCCGGCCTGCACGACCACGTCCACCCAGTAGTTCGTCGAGTCGAAGCTGGACGCGGGGAACGACCCGGCCGGGCCGTAGACGAACACCCCGTTGCCGCCCGCGCTCGCACTCGACGGCGCCGTCAGCGAGCCGACCACCCTGGCGTTGGCGAAGTAGCCGTTCGTCACCGAGTAGCGCGTCGTCGTGTGGTACGCGGCGATGTAGGTGGTGTTGGCCGTCAACGGCACCGGGTTCGCGAAGGTCACCGTCTGCCAGCCGCTCGCCGACTCGCCGGTGAACGTCGCCGTGGCGAGCAGCTGCTGCGTGGCGGCGTTCCACAGGTGCGCGACGTGCGTGCCCGTGTTCAGGGAACCCTTGTAGAACTTGATGCCCGTCGCCGTGGCGTTCGCCGAGGACGTGCGGAACTTGACGCCCAGCTCCAGCGGGCCGACGTCGCCGGAGTTCACGATCGCGGGCACGTCGGAGCCGCTGAACAACGAGACCGGTGCCGGCGGCTGCACCGGGACCGCGGCGATGACGTCGACGAAGTAGTTGCTGGCCGCGAACGACGACGAGGGGAAGCTGCCCGCCGGGCCGTAGGTGAAGACGCCGTTGCCGCCCGCGCTCGCACTCGACGGTGCGACGAGCTGCCCCGCCGTCCGCGCCGAGGTGAACCCGTTCTCGGTCACCGAGTACTTCGTCGTCGTGTGGTACGAGACGACGTAGAACTGGTTCTGCGTCAACAACACCGGTGACGGGAAGGTCGCGCTCTGCCAGCCGCTCGCCGTCTCACCGCTGAACGTGGCGGTCGCGAGCAGCACGCCGGTGGTGGCGCTCCACAACCGGCCGGTGTGCGGCCCGGTGTTCAGCGTGCCCTTGTAGAACTTCACACCGGTCGCGCTCGCCCCCGCCACCGTGCACTGGAACTTCACACCGAGCTCGACCGGGCCGTTGTCGGTGGAGTTCGGGATGGCGGGCACGTCGGCGCCGGTGAACAGCGACTGCGTGGTCATCGCGACACCGACGTTCAGGCTCACCGTCGCCGAGGACTGCAGGAACCCGTTGGTGATCGTGTACTGGAAGCTCGCGGGCCCGGAGAAACCGGCGGTGGGCGTGAACGTGACGGTCTGGGCGCCCGCGTCGAAGCTCACCGTGCCGTTGGTGGCAGAACCCGCCGACACCATCGAGATCGGGTAGCCGTTGGGGTCGGAGTCGTTGGCCAGCAACGTCGCCGCGGGGATCGTGAGCGCGGTGCCCACCGGCGTGGTGAAACCGCTGTTGCCGACCGCGACGGGCGCCAGGTTGCCGGCACCGCCCGCCCGCGCGAACACCACGTCGACCCAGTAGTTGGACTTCAGGAACGTCTCGGTGGGCATGGTGCCGCCCGCGCCGTAGCGGAACACGCCGGCGTCGGCGGGCGCGGTGATCGCACCGCACGTGCGCGGGACGTGGAAGAAGTTGTGGTCGGAGTTCTCGAACTTCGCCGAGTGCACGCTGACGGTGTAGGTCTCGCCGGGCGTCAGCGCGACCGGGGCGATGTTCACCTGCTGCCAGCCGCTCGCGGTCTCGCCGGTGGAGCCCACCTCGGCGAGCTTGGTGCCGGCCGCGTTGTAGAGCCGGGCGGTGTGCGCACCGGTGTTGTACGGGTTCTTGTAGAACCGCAGCGCGGTGGCGGAACCGGGCGTGTTGACGGAGAACCGCATGCCGTGCTCCAGCGGGTTCTCGTCGGGCGCGTGCAGCCCGTACGGCACGTCGGTGGGCTGGAAGAGCCGCACCGAGGCCGCGGGCGTCACCGTCACCGTGCGCGTGGGCCCGTTCTCGACGTTGAGGCTGTCGTCGACGGCCCGCACCTTGACCGCGTACGTGCCCGGCAGGTGCGGCCACCAGGAGAACGACCAGCTCGTCGTACCCGTGGCCGCCCGCCAGGACTGGCCGTTGTCGGTGGACACCTCGACGGTCGCGACGCGGCCGCCGACGTCGCTCGCCGTGCCGCTGATGATCACCTGCGCCTGCTGTGTGAACGTCGCACCGTTCGCGGGCGTCGTGATCACCGTGACCGGCGGCGTGGTGTCCGTCGAGGCCGTGGCGGGCGTCAGGTTGCCCTGCAACGTCTCCGGCTGCACACCCATGTCCGCGAACAGGTTCACGGTCGCCTGCTGCGCGTCGCGGTCCTCGGACACCACGGGCATGGACGGGTCGGTGCTGGTGTAGTCGTGCACCGCGTCGAGTGCGAACGACCAGAACACCGTGCCGGCGCCGAAGACCAGGGCACCACTGGGCGCCCGGTAGAGCGTGAGGTGGTGGGTGGCGTCGCCGTCACCGGTCGTGGTGCCGTAGTCGAGGAGGTACTTGGCGCCGATGAACCGGTCGGTGCGGGAGAGCTTGACGAGCGTCGGCGGCCGGAACCGGTTGTCCGGCGACTCGTCCCACTCGTAGCCGAGCACGCCGTCCTCGACGTACCCGACCTGCCCGGCGGTCAGCGCGGCCATGCCGGTGTTGCGCCAGAACCGCAGCTTCCCGTACGCCTCCGGCACCTCGATCCGGTCGGCCTGGTGCGAGTCGACGGAGAAGCTGGTGCCCGTCAACCGGTTCTCCGCGACGCCGCCGTTCGAGGGCGGTGAGAACGCCGGGTCGCGCCAGGTGCCCGTCCACTCCGGACTCGGGTCGATCTTGGCGGCGTTCCTGGTCTCCTTGTAGCAGACCATGGTCCGGTTCGGCGTGCCGGTGACGTCGGGCTCCCAGCGGACCCGCCAGTAGACCTCGTTGCCGCTGAAGAAGCACAGGTGCACCCCCGCGTCCCTGGCCGCCTCGACGCGCGCACGCTGCGCCCCCGACCAGTACTCGTCGTGCCCGACCGAGAGGTACACGTGGTGGTTGGTGAGGACGTAGTTGCCCGGCCCGACGTCCAGGCCGGTCACGTAGGCCACGTCGTACCCGTTGCGCTCCAACCACCTGATCATCGCGTACTCGGCGCTGAGCACGAAGTCCTGCGGCCCGGCGTCCACACCGCCCTGCGCGAGCCGCGTGCTGAACGGCCGGTTGCAGCTCACCTTGAACGCCCGCCCCGTCGGCGTCCCGGTGGCCGCGTTGCCGCCGTAGAGGTTCGCGCCACCCCACCCGTTGTAGGCCTGCCAGGTGGTGTCCGAGGTCTGGAAGACGATGTCGCGCTGCGTCCCGTCGCCGCGCACGACGAACGGGATGTGACTCGCCCCCGCGACCCCGTCCTGCCGCACCAGCTTCGCGAGGAACACACCGGACACCATGGTCGCGGGCACGGCCCACGAGGCGGTGACCGACCAGTTCGACGCGTCCCACAACCCGGTGCCGAGGTCGTTGAACGCGGCCGGCTGCACCGACGAGGTGGTGCGCTGGATCGTGTGCACCTTCCGCGCGCCGGCACCCCCGTAGTAACCGAGCCGGTAGATGTCGATGCGGTAGTTCGCGGAGTTCGAGTGGATCTTGAAGTCGATCGTCTGGCCCCTGTTGACGCTCAGCTTCGTGGTGAAGCCTGCCAGGGTGGGATCAGCGGCCCCGCTGATGCCGTCCCACTCGGACTTCGGACTCCCCGGCAACTGGTTCTCGGTCACGATCGGGTTCGGCATCCCGGCCCCCTTCGTCCCCCTATGGACATGCTCGTGACCGGGATGTATGCCTCTCCGTAGTCGTCGTTAGCCCAGTGGGCACACTGACACCCGAATGGATTAGGTGACGATGAAAGGTTTGCCAAATCCTGTAACGGAGGGGGTCTGAGCTGCGAGAACTCTCAGCTGTCCCGGCAGGAGGGCGGGAGCGCTCTCAGCGCTCCGGGAAGATCGGCGACCAATGGGTGTCACCGACGGTTACAAGATCAACTCTGCGGCACGGTCGCGCTGGTCAACGCCGTGGTCGACCGGGTGATGCGCATGGTGCCCCCGACGGGATTCGAACCCGTACTGTGATCCTTTTAAGGGACCTGCCTCTACCGATTGGGCTACGGGGGCGACGGGGAGCCTAGGCCTTGATCGTCGGCTTGTGTGCGCGGATGGTCGTTTCTCGCCCGAGCGGCCCAGTGAATTGGACTAGAGCGAGCATCCGGCTAAGCATCGAACGGACCCGAACATCAGCGCGTCCTCCCCGCTCCGAGCAGCTCCTTGAAGCGCAGCGCGACCCAGTCGTGGACGGCGGCGGACACGGAGTTGTCGCCGGCGCGGTGTTCGAACCAGCGCCAGTCGCAGTTGACGTTGATCTCCAGGAACACGTGGTCGCGGCCGGTGACGAGGAGGTCGAAGGCGGCGACCTGGACGCGCCAGTGGCGGGCCAGTGCCAGCAGGCGGTCCGACAGCGAGGTGGGGACCGAGGTCGGGGTCACGCGGACGGCGTCCGGGTCCACCCACAACTGGGCCGGGTCGAGCTTGTCGACCTGGTAGGCGATGCAGCGTTCGCCGATCACGAAGACGCGCAGCTCGGTGTCGGAGGGGACGTACTCCTGCACGATCACCGGGGCGGGTTCGGGGGCGTCGGAGGCCCTGGAGGTCTCCAGCGGGCGCGGGAACAGGCCGTGCTGGACGCCGGGGCGGGGTTCGAGCAGGTGGCGGCCCGCGGTCTTGACGATGCAGCGGCCACCGCCGGGGCGGGTGCGGCCGGGGCGGGTCGTCACGGCGGTGCGGGGCACGCGCAGGCCGAACGCGGCGGCGTCGGAGAGCTGCGTGAGGCGGTCCAGGTGCGTCGAGAAGCGCGAGGGGTTCACGTGGGCCCAGTCGGAGCGGGAGGACAGCCAGTTGGCCACTGAGGCCCACTGATCGACCGCGTAGGCGCCGGCGAGGGTGCCGGGCTCGACGGGGACCGCGGAGAGCTCGAAGTGGCGGCGCCAGACCAGCAGGGGGCGCAGCAGCCAGCGGTCGAGCTCGACGAGGGGCTGGTCGGTGTAGACCGACAACGGGAGGTCGACGCAGCGGTCGGCGTCGATGCGGGCCATCCGGATGCCGCGCTCGGCCAGTGCGATGGAGAGCTCGTTCATCTCCATGTCGGCGGCGCGCGCCAGGACCAGCACGCACGGCTGGGGGTTCCCGTCGCCCTCGTCGACCATGCCGAGGCGGTGGACCTGCTCCTGGAAGTCCAGGCACTTGGGAGGAGAGCGGAAGAGGTAGTCCTGACCCTGCAGCAGCAGTGGTCTGGCAGCCTCGGACGGGGCACTCGGCACCCGCCCGTCAGCCGACCTGCTCAATCGTCCTTCTTGCTGCTGAAACTCTTCCCCGCCTGTGCGTACTCCGCGGCGTACCGCGCCAACGCGGGGTCCTCGATCTCGCCGCGACGAAGCTGTGCGGCCAGCTCCTCGAGAGACATCGGGATCACCTCTTTCCCACACGGGCGCACCACGCATTCAGGTGATGCACCAGCCGTAGTCTCAAGTTCACGTAACGCAATGTCAAGGCAGGCGTCAGCGCTTTACTCCGATTGGGCGCTCAAGTTCCGCCTCTGGGCCATAAGAGTGCCCCGGACGAGGTGTCGTCCGGGGCATCTTCACACTCACAGCGAGTGGCGGTCACGCGTTCGGCCCACTGGACCGAACCAGGATCAGCTCTGGACCGCGCGGTCGAAGTCCGACTTCGGGTCGTTGATCTGGCCGAGCGCCACGACCTCGCGGCCGTAGAACAGCGCCTGCGTCCAGTCCATCAGCACGCGGAGCTTGCGGTTCACGGTCGGCATGAACGCCACGTGGTAGCTGCGGTGCATGAACCACGCCGGCAGGCCCTTGAAGCGCAGGCCGAACACGTCCGCGACGCCCTTGTAGAGGCCGAGGCCGGCGACCGAGCCGAGGTACTTGTGGAAGTAGTCCTTCGGCTTCTGGCCGCGCAGCGACGCGACGATGTTCTTGGAGAGCAGCTTCGACTGGCGGATGGCGTGCTGCGCGTTCGGCACGCACGTCGCCGTCGGGTCCTCGTCGGTGCGCGAGAGGTCCGGCACCGCGGAGCAGTCACCGGCGGCCCACACGCCTTCGAGGCCCTGCACCTGCATGGCGGCGGTGCAGCGGACGCGACCGCGCTCGTCGAGCGGCAGGTCGGTGTTGCGCAGCACCGGGTTCGCCTTCATGCCGGCGGTCCAGATGATCGTGTCGGAGTCGAACTCGGTGCCGTCGTCGAGGACGACGTGCCCGTTCTCCAGCGACTTCACGCGGGTGTCGAGGTAGATCTTGATACCGCGCTTCTCCAGCGCCTCGACCGTCCACGCACCGAGCTTCGCGGAGACCTCGGGCATGATCCGGCCCATCGCCTCGACGAGGACCCAGTTCATCTCTTCGGGCTTGATGCCCTCGTAGTACTTGAGCGCATACCGCGTCATGTCCTCAAGCTCGGCGAGCGTCTCGATGCCCGCGAAGCCACCACCGATCACGACGAAGCTCAGGAGCTTCTTGCGCAGGTCCGCGTTGTTCGTGCTGGCGGCCTGGTCCAGGCGCGACAGCACGTGGTTGCGGACGTAGATCGCCTCGCCGATCGTCTTCATGCCGATGCCGACCTCGGCCAGGCCGGGGATCGGGAGCGTGCGGGAGATCGCACCCAACGCGGAGACGAGCACGTCGTACTCGATCTCCTCGACGTGGCCGTCCGACAGCTCGGCGGTCACGATCTTGCGCGCGTGCTCGATCTTGGTGACGCGGCCCGTGACGACGTGGCAGCGCTTGAGCACCTTGCGCAGGGGGGCGACGACGTGGCGCGGCTCGATGGAGCCGGCCGCCGCCTCTGGCAGGAAGGGCTGGTAGGTCATGTGCGGCTGCGGGTCGATGACGGTGACCGACGCCTCACCGGAACGCAGCTTCTTCTGCAGTCCGAGAGCCGTGTACATCCCGACGTACCCACCGCCGACAATGACGATTCGCGTGGGTTGCGACTTCACAGCAGCCATACACACATGGTTGCACCACGACCCCATTTTTCGCGCGTCCGGAGGGGCCGTTGTGACTACCGTCGCCGGGTGATGCCGGACACCCTCGGCACTGACCTGCGCCGAGAGCCCGGTTCGACCGGTTCTCGCTGAGAGGAACGGTTCAGATCCTCAGTGCGACGACCCCGATGAGCACCGTCAGAGAGCCCAGGCCGAGCAGTTCCACGAGCCCGGTCCGAGTCCCTGATGGGATGAACGCGGTGAACGCCGCAACAACGAATGTGATCGTCTGGACAATGGCGAACCGGCGTGCCGGTGCTTTCAGCGCGGCGGGTTCCACATTCGTTTTCACCGGAACGACCGCCGCGAGCGCGGACGTCACGTGAACGAGGTGCAACAACGGGATCATCACCAGCACCCCGAGCCGCAGCGGGTGCCCGTCCCCGAACGCCATCGTGACCGCCGCGTACCCGATGAGCAACGCCGGTCCCGCGCTCGCCGGCAGGAACACCGACAACGCGGTCAGCCCCGCGACGACGACCAGCGGCACGATCGAGTCCGCTTCGGCGTTGAGGATCAGGGCCACCGGGAGCGCGGCCAGGACGAGCGCGAGCCGCATCAGCATCCGCTCGTCACCCTCACGCCGTGCCGCGCCATCCGCCGCAGCCGCACGCGGTGCTCCGCGGCGATCAGCTCCGCCGCCACCTCGCCCCACGGCGTCTCGCGGTCGGGTTCGAGCGGCGAGGGCAGCGTGTCGACCGCCAGCACCAGGTGACCGCGTTTCGCCGTCTGCACGGCCAGGTCGGCGATGTCGTCGTCGATGAACGGCGACAGCAGCACGACCACGCAGCCGTGCGGGAGGGCGCGCAGCACGGGCTTGGCCGACCACCCCGCGGCCTGCGCGCACACGACGAGCTGCGTGCGGATGCGCATCAGGTGGCGGCGCCCGACGCCGGAGCGGACGTTGAGCTGCGGGCGGCCCAGGTCCACCAGCGCCACCCGGTCGCCCTGCCGCAGGTACCCGGCGGCCATCGACGCGGCGCCGCGCACCGAGCGGTCCAGGCTGCCGTCCGGGCGGGTGGTGGCGCCGTGGCGGACCGACGCCCACCCGCCGACCTCGGCGCCGAGGTCGGTCCTGGTGTCCACCGCCAGCACCACCTCCGCGTCGGCCTCCGCGTGTCGTTCGCGGACGTGCAACGCGCCGGTGCGGGTGGTGACCCGCCAGTCGATCCGCCGCAGCCGGTCGCCGGGCTGGAACGCGCGGATGTCGCGCAGCTCGGTCGAGTCGCCGGGGCGCGGTGAGCGGTGGACGCCGACCAGGCCGGCCGGGCGCGGCGGCAACGGGCCGGCCGGGTGGTGCTCGACCGGCGGCAGGATCGTGCGGACGTGCTCGACGCCGACGACCGGGCCGTGGACGTGCAGGCCGTCCGGTCCGGCGAAGAGGTGGTCGAGCCGCAGGTCGACGCCGGGTCCCCAGGCGTCGCGGCGGACCTCGACGGGCAGGTCGGGCACCTCGGCGGGCAGCGCGACGACCTTGCCCGGCAGCTTCACGACGGCGATCTCGGCGTCGGCGCCCTCGACGTGGGCGACGGTGTGCACGAGCCCTGCGCCCGCACCGCG
The DNA here is from genome assembly GCF_055608005.1 of Lentzea sp. NPDC036955. Taxonomy (NCBI): domain Bacteria; kingdom Bacillati; phylum Actinomycetota; class Actinomycetes; order Pseudonocardiales; family Pseudonocardiaceae; genus Lentzea; species Lentzea sp. NPDC036955. The sequence goes on from NZ_JBVJRC010000003.1 coordinate 297,270, forward strand.
CGGGACGGGCCGGACCTGCACCGTCGGTGTGCCCTTCGGCCTGGTCGTGAGCAGCACCGACAGCACGAGCGGGGTGCCGAACAGGACGAGCTCCACCTCGTGCAGGAACAGTCCGGCCAGCACCAGCCCGAGGCCCAGCCACACCGCCCGCGCATAGGCGTCGGTGGGGTGCCAGTGCGCGCCGTGGGAGGCGGCGAACGCCTTGCGAACCCGGTCGGCCCTGCTCATGCGCTCGGTGGTCCCGGCACCCTGCCGAGCAGCTCGGTCACGACCTGCACGCCGCTCACGCCGGAGGTCCACGTCTCCGGCTTCAGCACGAGCCGGTGCGCGAGGACCGCGACGGCGCACTCCTTGACGTCCTCTGGCAGCACGTAGCCGCGTCCGTCCAGGGTGGCCAGTGCGCGGGCGACGAGCACGAGCCCCTGCGCGCCCCGCGGGGAGGCTCCGACCTCGACCGACGGGTGCTGCCGCGTCGCGCGGGCCAGGTCGACGCAGTACCGCAGCACGTCTTCGTCCACAGTGGACAGTTCGAGCTCCCGCTGCAGCTCGGCGAGCCGGCCGGGGGCCAGCACCGGCGGCACCTCGGCGTCCTCGCGCTGCCGGGCGATGCGCCTGCGCAGGACCTCGACCTCCTCGTCGACCGGCGGGTAGCCGATGTCGAGCCGCACCAGGAACCGGTCGAGCTGCGCCTCCGGCAGCGGGTAGGTGCCCTCGTACTCCACCGGGTTGGAGGTGGCCAGCACGTGGAACGGCGCCGGCAGCGCGAACGTGCGGCCCTCGACCGTGACCTGCCGCTCCTGCATGGCCTCCAGCAACGCCGACTGCGTCTTGGGCGGCGTGCGGTTGATCTCGTCGGCCAGCAGCAGCCCGGTGAACACCGGCCCCTCGCGGAACTCGAACTCGCGCGTGCCGGGGTCGTAGAGGAACGACCCGGTGACGTCGGCGGGCAGCAGGTCGGGCGTGCACTGCAGGCGCCGGAAGTCGAGGCTGAGCGCCTGCGCGAGCGACCGGGCGATCAGCGTCTTGCCCAGCCCCGGCACGTCCTCCAGCAGCACGTGGCCACCGGCCAGCACCGCCGCGAGCGCGAGCCGCACCGTGCGCCCCCGCCCGACCACGACCCGGCCGATCTCGTCGAGAACGGCCTCGGCCTCCAGCTCGATCGTCACTCGCCCCTCCCGGGTGGTTCGTCCGCCGCGGCCCCGGTGCTCCGCACGCGCCGCAGCGCCGGCAGGGCCTCGGGCAGCCACACGCCGTGCGTGCCGGTCTCCCGGACCCTCACTCGACCCTCCTGAGCCGGTCCGCGAGGTCCGCGGGGTCCGGCATGCGGTCGGCGTCGACGCCGAGCCGCCGCAACCGCGCGCGGAACCGCTCGTCGAACCGGGTCTGATCCCCCGCGGCCTCCTCCAGCCTGCTCGCGAGCGTGCTGGCGTGGGCGGTGCTGATCGAGCCCGGCACCTGCGGTCCCGCGCTCCACAGCACGTCGGTGGCCCTGGGCAGCCGGGTGACCAGCACGGCGAACGCGGCGGGCGGCACGGCGAGCGCGGTCGCCCAGAGCGGCGTGGCGCCCAGCCACCACAGCACGCCGCCGATGACGACCCCGGCGCCCAGTGCGAGAACGGTCCTCACGCGAGCTCCCTGATGATGCGGTCCAGCTCGTCCCTGGCGGCGCGCGCCTGCTGGGCGGTGACGTCCTCGTGCCCGAACCGCGCGCGTTGGTAGAGGCCCCTGAGCACGTCGGCGTCGACGCCCAGGCCCCTCGTGAACTCCGTCGGCGTCTGGTGCGGCTCGCGCGTGCGCGTTCCTTCGAGCGCCAGCCAGGCAGCGATGACGGCGTCCCGCGGCGGCCGGTCCGGGTGCCCGGTGAACTCCTGCAACGCCTTCTCGACCCGCCGGACGAGCGCCTGCTCCGGCGGCAGCGCGGTGTCCCCCACCTCGACCCCGCGGGTGCCCCCGCGCCGGCGCCACCGCGGCAGCTCGACCGCGAGCACGAGGCCGACCAGTCCGAACAGGACGAGCACCAGCAGCACGAACAGGAACACCGTGAACGGCACCGCCACCACGTCCGGCAGCTCACCGGGCACCTGCAGGTCCACCGGCAGCGAGTTGTCGGCGGGCCGCGGCGGCGAGGAGCCGGTGCGCGGCACGAACCGCACCGGCGACGCCCCGCTCGCCGCGGCGGCCACGACCAGCAGCGCCGCGACGGCCACACCGGCCCGCCACCACCTCATGCGCGCCAGCGTCGCACGCCCGCGCGCGTTTCCCCACCGGTTCGCAGGATCGAGCCGGTCGGTCCCGCGGGAACACCGCAAAGCCCGCGCAGCGCCGGGTGTGCTCTTCGTGCCGGTCCTCCAGAACTCGACCCGCCACCCCGGCCAGGTCCAACAGCCGCAGCCCGGCACACAGCGGCTCGCCGAACTCCTCGTACAGCGGGTGGCCGAGCAGCGTGCCGTCCTCGTGGCGGACGGTCAACGCGTTCAGCGGCCGGTCATCCGCGGTGCAGACGGCGGAACTCCTCCAGGAGGTCGCCGACCAGCAGCACCATCGACAGCTTGATCTCGTCCGGATCGCTGAAGCCCCTCTCCGCGTCCGCCGCCAGACGCGGGAGCAGGTCCTCTGGTGTGGACGCCAGCTCGCGGAGGTCCTCGACGGCACCCGCGACCACGGCACGCGACAGGTCGTGCGACGCGATCGTCGTGAAACTCGCGGCCAGCGCCGGCAGGTCGGCGGAGCGGAGCAGCCGAAGCACGTCGAGCCCGTCCTTCGGCTTCAACCGATGCGGCTGCTGCCCACGCCGTTCGGCGATCTTGACCACCTTGGAGACGACCAGAGCGGCCGGTCCCGCCACCTTGATCTCGAACGCCCTGGCGTCGGCGCGGTCGAAGGCCCGGATCAAGCGGACCTCGTTGTCCACCACCGCGGGTTCCAGTCCGGGCGTTCGGCGAGCCGTCGCCGTGGCCTGGTGCGGTGGCCGCAAGTGAGCGGACCTCCGACCTCCTGCGCCGCACAGGGCCTCTGGAGCCATGAGGTCGACCGTGATGTCGCCGCGGCCCCTCCAGCTACCGGGTTGCCCACCTGGGAAGAACCCGGCCGCGTGCATCGCGTCGACGATCGACGGCTCGTCCGCGAGCCATCCGGGAACGAGCGCGAGGTCCGCGTCTGTGGTGGTGGGCGCCGTCACGAAGTCCGCAATGTCCGTGTGCAGGTAGACCGCCTGTGCGCCAACCAGAACGAGCGCTTCCCGGTGTGGTCCCAGCCCTTCCAGGGCGTCGAGGAGCACCGACCGCGCCTCGACGTACTCCTGCGGGATCATCCTTCCCAACCCGGTTCGCTCAGGGCGAGCGCCGCCATCAGCTGCTCGGCCTCTTCGGTCGACCGCCCAGGTCCTGTCAGCAGATCCGCCACAGCCTGGGCAGGTGGTGCGTACTCGATGCCGTCGACAAGGCGTGACCTGCGCTGGACGACCTCGTCGTACGGCCTCATGACGAGCACGTTGGCTCCACGATCAGCAGCTCTCAAGCCGAGCTGCTTCATCAGTTCGAGGGGGTCCTCGGCGTACAGGCTCAGCGATACGATCGGTGACACAGGTGTCACGTGGTCAGGCAGATATGCCCGCGCCGCTGCCGAACCGGTGACGACGACTGGGGTCTTGAGGCCTGCCAACGACTTCAGCGCGTGGCTCAGTCCCCTCGGGTCCAGCGTCGTGATCACTTCGTTCGAAGTCATGACGTTGTAGTCCTGCGCCCAGCGCTTGAGTAGCAGTCGTTTGCGGACCGCGACGACAGCGCCGTCCTCGCTCCTGGTGATCGCTGCTTCACGATCCAGCAGCTCCAACACCCTGGCGCTCGTGGCCACGCCGACCTCCGCGCGCTCCGCGAGTTCGCGGACGCGCACCGGCACCGCGGTTTCGGCGAGTTCGAGCACGACCTTGGCGGCGGCAGGCCCGCGGAGGGACTTGAGCAGTCGATCGGCGGGATCGCGGAACCCGCTGCGCTCGGCTCCGGCCCGGTCGAGGAAGACCACGGGCTCGTCGAGCCGCACGCGCAGGTTCCCGGTGAGGTCGAACCAGCCGATCCCGTGCTGGTCGAGCTGCGCGCGCGTGGTCGGCGACACGAACGGCGTGGCGACCACCGCCCCGCGAACAGGAATGCGATGGCCTGACACGGCCGCTGTGTGCGCGTCCAACTTCTTGGCGATCCGCGCGACGTCCCGCGGCACGACCACGCCCTTGCACTCGACCAAGACCATCACGCTCGTCCCGTCCGGTGCCGTGACCACCACTCCCGCATCAGCCTCGAAAAGGCGTTGAACTCCGGAAGCGCGCGGATGCAGTTCATGCCGCACTGACCACGTGGACGGCAGCAAGGAGCGAACCAGCCGCTCGAAGGAGCCGACCAGCTCAACTGTGGTTGTTCCGCGTTCCTCGCCGTTCCGTGACACCTGGAACATGCTAATTCGTGGAACAGCTCCAAGGCGACCATTGCCGTCACACGTCCGGCTGGTCAGCTCAGCCCCGCGTGCTCCTTGGCCCGCAGCAGCAGCCCTTGCAGCATCTCCTGCGTCAACCGCCCGGTGTAGGTGTTGTGCGGCGACACGTGGTAGCAGCCGAACACGCGCACCCCACCGGCCTCCACCTCCACCCCGTGCCCGAACTTCACCGGCGGACCACCCACCAGAGGCAGGAACGCCTTCCACCCGAACGCGCCCAGCACCACGACGGAACGCAGGTTCGGCAGCAGCGCCATCTCCTCCCGCAGGTACGGCAGGCACCGGTCGCGTTCCTCCGTCGTCGGCTTGTTCTCCGGCGGCGCGCACCGCACCGGGGAGGCCATCCGCAGGCCGTGGAGCTCCAGGCCGTCGTCGCGGGAGGTGCTGGTGGGCTGGGAGGCGAGGCCCACCTCGTACAGCGCGCGGAACAGGAAGTCGCCGGACGCGTCGCCGGTGAACATGCGGCCCGTGCGGTTGCCGCCGTGGGCCGCGGGGGCCAGGCCGACGATGAGGACGGAGGCGTCCATCGGGCCGAAGCCGGGGACCGGGCGGCCCCAGTAGACCTGGTCGCGGAAGGCGGCGCGTTTGGTGCGCGCGGCGGTTTCGCGCCAGGCGACCAGGCGGGGGCACGCTCGACAGGACGTTATTCGATCGTCGAGTTCCGTAGTGTTGCTCCCATGTCCGAGGAGAAGACCGAAGAGAAGCCAGTATCTCCTGCCGATGATCTGGTCACCACCCAGCACAGCACCACCGTCAAGGGCCGGGAGCTGAACTACACCGCCACCACCGGGCGTGTCGTGCTCAGGGAGGAGGTGCTCAAGGACGGCGTCTTCGAGGGTCACAAGCCGAAGGCGGAGGTGTTCCTGACCGCCTACACGCTGGACGGCGCCGACCCGTTGAAGCGGCCGGTCACGTTCGCGTTCAACGGTGGTCCCGGCAGTGCCAGCGTGTGGCTGCACATGGGTCTCCTCGGACCGCGCCGGGTGCTGTCGGGCGACGTCGGCAACCTCACGCCGCCGCCGTACGGCATCGCGGACAACGAGGAGACGTTGCTCGCCGAGAGCGACCTGGTGTTCATCGACCCGGTGTCGACGGGCTACTCGCGGGCCGCCGAGGGGCAGAAGCCGGGCGACTACCACGGCTACCAGCCCGACATCGACTCCATCGCGGAGATCATCCGGCTGTGGACCGCGCGCAACGGGCGGTGGATGTCGCCGAAGTTCCTGTGCGGCGAGTCGTACGGCACGCTGCGGGCGGCGGGGCTGGCCGAGCACCTGCAGAAGAAGCACGGCATGTACCTCAACGGGCTCATGCTGATCTCGTCGGTGCTGGACTTCGCGACGCTGCAGTTCAACGAGGGCCACGACTTGGCCTACGCGCTCTACCTGCCGACGTACGCGGCGATCGCGCACTACCACGGCCTGCACGGCGACCGGCCGCTCAAGGAGGTGCTCGCCGAGGCCGAGGAGTTCGCCTCGCGCGACTACCCGTACGCGCTGGCCCGCGGCAACCGCCTGCCCGACCACGAGCGCGCGGCGGCGATCAGCAGGATCGCGCACCTCACCGGTCTGTCCGAGGAGTACGTGGACGCGGTCGACCTGCGCATCGAGCACATCCGGTTCTTCACCGAGCTGCTGCGCAAGGACCGCAAGACCGTCGGCCGCATCGACGCCAGGTTCACCGGGTGGGACAAGGACTACGGCCGCGAGGAGATCTCCGCGGACCCGTCCATCGACGCCATCCTCGGCCCGTACGCGGCGGTGCTCAACCACTACCTGCACGCCGAGCTGGGGTACTCCAGCGACCTGCCCTACGAGGTGCTCTCGCGGGTCATCGAGCAGTGGTCCTACAAGGAGTTCGAGGGCCGGCACGTCACCACGGCGGGCAAGCTCTCGGCCGCGATGCGCTCGAACCCGCACCTGAAGGTGCACGTGGCGTTCGGCTGGTACGACGGCGCCACGCCGTACTTCGCCGCCGAGCACCTGATCGCGCACCTGCAGATCCCGAAGGAGCTCACCGCGAACATCGAGTCGGCCTACTACCCGGCCGGCCACATGATGTACGTGCACGAGCCCAGCCGCATCCAGCAGTCGGAGGACCTGGCCGCGTTCGTCCGGAACTCGTCGAACACGTGATCCTGGACCTGACCGACGACACCGTCCTGCGCGAGCTGTGGACGGTGCAACGGCTGGCGTACGCCGTCGAGGCCGAGCTGATCGGCTTCGACGGCATCCCGCCGCTGCACGAGTCGCTCGACGAGCTGCGCGCGTGCGGTGAGACGTTCCTCGGGCTGTACGACGGCGAAGGTCTCGCGGGCGCGGTGTCCTACGTGCTCGACGGGTCCACGGTGGACATCCACCGGCTGGTCGTGCACCCGCGGGCGCACCGCCGCGGCATCGCGACGAAGCTGCTCGACGCGTTGCCGGAGGGGCCGCAGTCGGTCAGCACCGGCACCCGCAACGAGCCCGCCCTGCGCCTGTACCGCGGCCGCGGTTTCGTCGAAACCGGCACGCACGAGGTCGCCCCCGGCGTGTCGATCACCCACCTCGCCCGGCCCTGAAGCGCACGCGGGGAGCCCCCGTACCCCAGAAACGCACGCGGGGAGCCCCCGTACCCCAGAAACGCACGCGGGGAGCCCCCGTACCCCAGAAGAGTACGAAAGCTCCCCGCGTGCACCTGGGAACGGCGGTCAGACGACCGCGCGCTCCTCGGCGAAGTGGCAGGCCGACGGGTGGTTCGCGACCCGCGTGACGAGCTCGGGCACTTCGGTGGCGCAGATGTCCTGCGCCTTCCAGCACCGCGTGCGGAACCGGCAGCCCGACGGCGGGTCGATCGGCGACGGCACGTCACCGGTCAACCGGATGACGTCGCGCCGGCCGCGCTGGGTCGGGTCCGGCACCGGCACCGCGGACAGCAGCGCCTGCGTGTACGGGTGCGTCGGGTGCTCGTAGATCTGCTCCTCGGTGCCGATCTCCACGATCTTGCCGAGGTACATCACCGCGACGCGGTCCGACAGGTGCCGCACGACGGACAGGTCGTGTGCGATGAACACGTACGACAGGCCCATCTCCTGCTGGAGGTCGCCCAGCAGGTTCATGACCTGCGCCTGGATCGACACGTCGAGCGCGGACACCGGCTCGTCGCACACGATCACCTTGGGCTTCAGCGCCAGTGCCCGCGCGATGCCGATGCGCTGGCGCTGGCCGCCGGAGAACTGGTGCGGGTACCGGTTGATGTGCTCCGGGTTGAGGCCCACGATCTCCAGGAGCTCCTGGACCTTCCGCTGCCGGTCGCCCTTGGGCGCGACCTCGGTGTGGATCTCGTAGGGCTCACCGACGATGTCGCCGACCGTCATGCGCGGGTTCAGCGACGTGTACGGGTCCTGCAGCACGATCTGGATGTCGCGGCGCAGCTTGCGCAGCTCCGCGCCCTTCATGCCGAAGATGTCGCGGCCCTCGAAGCGCGCGATGCCCGACGTCGGCGGTTCCAGGCGCATCAGCACCTGGGCCAGCGTGGACTTGCCGCAGCCGGACTCGCCCACGACGCCCAGGGTCTCGCCCTTGCCGAGCGAGAACGAGACGCCGTCGACGGCCTTGACGTGGCCCACGGTGCGCTTGAACAGCACGCCGACGCGGACCGGGAAGTGCTTGACGAGGTTCTCCACCTCGAGGATCGGCTCAGCCACGAGCGACGACCTCCTCCGCGATGTGGCACCGGCTGGTGCGGCCCATGCCGAGGTTGTGCACGGCGGGGACCTCGGTGACGCACCGGTCGAACGCGCGCGGGCAGCGCGGGTTGAACGGGCAGCCGGGCGGGATGTTGGTCAGCGACGGCGGCAGACCCTTGATCGTCTTGAGCTCCTGGCCGCGCAGGTCCACGCGGGGCAGGGACTCGAGCAGCGACTCGGTGTACGGGTGCCCCGGCGCGCGGAACAGCTCGTAGACGTCGGCGTGCTCGACGATGCGGCCCGCGTACATGACCGAGATCCGGTCCGCGACGTCGGCGACGACGCCGAGGTCGTGGGTGATCAGGATCATGCCCATGTCGCGTTCCTTCTGGATCTCCGCGAGCAGGTCCATGATCTGGGCCTGCACCGTGACGTCCAGTGCGGTCGTGGGCTCGTCCGCGATCAGCAGCTCCGGGTCGAGCGCGAGCGACATCGCGATCATCGCGCGCTGCCGCATGCCGCCGGAGAACTGGTGCGGGTAGTCGTTGACCCGTCCCTTGGCGTTCGGGATCTTGACCTGGTCGAGCAGCTCGACGGCGCGCTTGCGGGCGTCCGCTTTGGACATGCCGCGGCGGACCTTGAGCTGCTCCTCGATCTGGAACCCGACGGTGAAGACCGGGTTCAGCGCGGAGAGGGCGTCCTGGAAGATCATGGCGATGCCCTCGCCGCGGACCTGCCTGCGGTCCTCCGCCGACTTGGTCAGCAGGTCCTCGCCGCGGAACTTGATGGTGCCGTTGGTGATGAACGCCGGCGGCATGTCCAGGATGCCCATGATGGTCTGGGCGGTCACGGACTTGCCGGAACCGGACTCCCCCAGCACGGCCAGGGTCTCGCCGGCGGAGACGTGGTAGGACACGCCGTTGAGCACCTTCGCGACACCGTCGCGGGTGCGGAATTCCACGTGGAGATCCTCGACCTCCAGCAGTGGCTGAGTCACGAGATCTCCCCTATCGGGACTTGGGGTCGAGTGCGTCGCGCACGGCGTCGCCGAGCATGACGAAGGCCAGGACGGTGACCGTCACGAAGCCCGCGGGGAACAGCAGCATGTGCGGTGCCGCCTGGAAGTAGTCGCGGGACTCCGAGATCATCACGCCCCACGACACGACCGGCGGGCGCAGGCCGATGCCGAGGAACGCGAGCGTCGCCTCGGCGCCGATGAAGGCACCCAGCGCGATCGTCGCGTACACGAGCACCGGCGCGACCGTGTTCGGCAGCAGGTGCCGGAACACGATGCGGATCGGCGAGGCGCCGAGACCGCGGGCCGCCTTGACGTAGTCCTGCTGCTTGGCCACGAGCGTCGCGGACCGCATGATGCGCATCGCGACCGGCCACGACAGCACCGCGATCGAGAGCACCACCTGCGTGACGATCTTGACCACACCGGGGTTCTCGGTCGGGGCGTTCAGCGTGGTCAGGATGACGATCGCGCCGAGCACGAACGGGATGCCGGCGAAGATGTCGGCGAACCGGGACAGCACGCTGTCGATCCAGGTCTTCGCGTACCCGGCGATGATGCCGACGGTCGAACCGATCAGCACGGTCAGCAGGGTCGCGAAGATGCCGACGAGCAGCGACGCGCGGGCGCCGTGCATGGCACGGGCGTAGACGTCGTAGCCCTGCAGGTCGTAGCCGAACCAGGCGTCACCCGACGGCGGCGCCAGCGACTTGTCGAGGTTCGCCGCGCGCGGGTCGACCGACGTGAACAGCGTCGGCCAGATCGCCATCAGCACGACGACCGCGATGATGACCAGCGAGATGATGAACGTGGGCTTGCGCCGCAGCTCGCCCCACGCGTCGCTCCAGAGCGAGCGGGGCTTGCGCTGTTTCTGCGACGAGTCGTCGACGTGGCTGAGCTGGTCGACACCGGCCGCCGCGGACGCCTCGAGTCCGGCTCCACCGGACACGGATCCTGGGTCACTCATAGCGAATCCTCGGGTCGAGAACGGCGTACAGGAGGTCGACGAGCAGGCTCATCAGCAGGTACACGAGCACCAGCAGGGTCACGATGCCCGTGACCATGACGCCTTCCTTCTCCTGGATGCCGCGGAAGATCAGGCCGCCGATGCCGTTGATGTTGAAGACGCCCTCGGTGACGATCGCGCCACCCATGAGGCTGCCGAGGTCGGTGCCGAGGAACGTGATCACCGGGATCAGCGAGTTGCGCAGCAGGTGGACGCCGACGACGCGGGACTGCGGCTGGCCCTTGGCGACCGCGGTGCGCACGTAGTCGGACCGGCGGTTCTCCACGATGCTGCTGCGGCTCAGGCGGGCGACGTAGGCCATCGAGAGGCTGCCGAGCACGAAGCCGGGCAGGATCAGCTCACCGAACGTCGGGTCGGAGCTGACCGAGGTGTCCATGAAGTCGAAGCCCTGCGGGCCGAGGTACAGGCGCAGCACGAAACCGGTGACGAACACCGGCAGCGAGATCAGGAACAGCGTCGAGATCAGGACCAGGTTGTCCAGGAAGCCGGACTTGCGCAGACCGGTGAGGACACCGGCGATGATGCCGATGACCGCCTCGATGATCAGCGCGATGATGCCCATCTTCAGCGTGATGGGCCACGAGGTGGCGATCTGCTCGCCGACGGACACGCCGTTGAAGGTGGTGCCGAAGTCACCGACGACCAGGTTGCCCAGGTACTTGAAGTACTGGACGACCAGCGGGTCGTTCAGGTTGAGCTTCTCGCTCATCTCGGCGACGTAGGACGGGTCGCACGGACGCTGGCCGCACTTGCCGGCGAACGGGTCCTGCGGAATCGCCCAGACGAGGGCGTAGATCAGGAAGGTGGTCCCCAGGAAGACCGGTATCAGCTGCAGCAGACGGCGCAGCACATAGCGACCCATGAGGTCGGCTCCTTGCGTGGTGGGGGGCGTCTGAGCCTGAACACCGCTCCGGCCCCGCGCCCGTGACGCTCAGTGGACGCGAGGCCGGATCGTGCTAGCTGCTCACAACGGGTGTTCGGCTGTCAGCCCTTGACGCGGAACGACGCGAGGTCGGCGTCACGCTTGAAGGTCAGCTTGGCGGCGAGCAGGTTCTTCGAACGACCGCCGATGCCCTTCTCGTTCCAGGTCGGGATGGACGGCATGTCCTTCGCGATCTGGTCCTCCGCCTGCTGGTACAGCTTGATCGCGGCGGCCTCGTCCGCGGTGCCGTCGGCCTGCTCCAGGAGCTTGTCGACCACCGGGCTCGAGTAGTTCGAGTCGTTGGACGAACCACCGGTGCGGTACAGCGGGTTGAGGAAGTTCTCGATCGACGGGTAGTCGGCCGACCAGTCGGAACGGCTCATGCCGGTCAGCTGCTTGCCGTCGACGATCTGGCGGAACGCACCGAAGTTGGTGGCACCGACGAACTCGCACTCCACGCCCAGCGCCTGCTTGATGCTGTTGCAGGCCGCCTCGAGCGGCTCCTTGCGGCCACCGTCCTGGTTGGACTGGATGGTCAGCTTGCCGGTGAAGCCGGACTCCTGCAGGAGCTGCTTCGCCTTCTCCGGGTTGTACGTGCAGTACTCGCCGCAGACGCCCTTGCGGTAGCCGTTGATGCCGGGCGAGACCCAGCCGTCGGACGGCGTGAAGGAGCCGGCGAGGACGGTCTTGGTGATCTGCTCGCGGTTGATGGCCATGGAGATGGCCTGGCGGAGCTTCACGTTGTCCTTGAACGCCGGGACGTAGTACGGCAGGGCGATCGCGCTCTGGCCCAGCAGGTTCGCGGTCAGGACCTGGTCACCGAGGTCCGCCTTGTACTTCTCGCCGACCTTGGCCGACGGGGGCAGGGCCTCCATGAAGTCCAGCTTGCCGGCCACCAGGTCCTGGTAGGCGGTCTCCTGGCTGGAGTAGATCTTGATGTCGAGGGTCTTGAAGTGGACCTTCTCGCCCTTGTAGTCGTCGAAGCGGTCGAGCTTGATGAGCGAGTTCGGCGTGCGCGAGACGAACTTCAGCGGGCCGTTGCCGATCGGCTTGGCCTCGAACGCCTTGGGGTCCGCGAAGAACGCGTCCGGCAGCGGCGAGAACGGCAGGTAGCCGACCATGGTGGTGAAGACCGAGGTCGGCGCGTTGAGCGTGACCTTGAACTCGTAGTCGCTGACGACCTCGAGGCCGGACATCTTGTCGGCGGTCGGCTTCGCGGCCTCGTCAGCCGGGTGCACGTCCTTGAAGCCCTGGATGACCGAGAAGAACGAGGCGGCCTGCTGCGCGTTGTTCGCGTTGGCCGACCAGTTCCAGCCGTCGACGAAGTTCTTCGCCTTGACCTCGGTCCCGTCGTGGAACTTCCAGCCCTGCTTGATCTTGACGGTGTAGACCTTGGCGTCGGTCGACTCGATCGACTCCGCCATGAGGTTGGTGGGCTTGCCGTCCTCCGGCGCGTAGTCCACGAGGCGCGCGAACAGGGCCTCGGTGACCTTGGAGCCACCGGCCTCGGTCGTGTTGGCCGGGAACAGCGTGCTCTTGGGCTCGGTGCCGTAGATGGACACCGTGCCTTCGGGGTTCTCCTTGCCCTCGGAGGTGGACGAACCGCCACCCCCGCCGCACGCGCTGAGCGTCATGGCCAGCGCGGCCGGCAGAGCCACCCACGCAACCCGTGATCGCGACATCAATCTCTCCCGCCTATTCCCGGCGGCGCCGCAAGTGGTGCGGGCGCACGCCTCCCCGGGAGGTCTCGTCCACCTCCCAAAACGTGAGAGGACGTTAACCGGGGTGTCCAGGAGTACGCGCACTGAAACCGGTCACAAACTCGTCACGATCGTCTCAAGTCGACCTTAATTCAGCGCTGGACCAGCGAAAACGCGATGCCGTCGAGGATGTCGTGCTCGCTGCAAACGAGCACGTCAGTTCCCGCGCGATTGTGCAGCTCCTCGGCAATCGCGCGCAGAACGATCGCTCCACCGCAGATGACGTCCACCCGGCCGGGATGCATGGGTCCCAACCCGGCCCGTTCATCATGCGTCATGGAGAGAACACTGTCAGTGATTTCACGAACATTGTCAAGTGTGATGCGGGAGAGGTGGATTTCGTCGCTGTTGTACACCGCCAACCCCTGGACCAGGGCGGACAACGTCGTGACCGTTCCGGCAACGCCGATCCACGTGCGCGTCTTCTCGACCGGAACTGTTTCGAAGGCCAATTGGACCTGCTCGCGCGCAAACGCTTCCGCCTTGTCGACCTCGCCCTTCTCGGGCGGGTCGGAGTGGAGGAACCGCTCGGTCAGCCGCACGCAACCGATGTCCATCGACCGCGCCGCCTCGACCTCCGCACCGCTGCCGAGGACGAACTCGGTGCTGCCACCACCCAGATCGGTGACGAGGAAGGGTCCCCCGTCCGGGTCTAGGTCGGCGACCGCGCCGAGGTAGGACAGCCGCGCCTCCTCGTCCCCGGAGATCACCTCCGCCGGCGCCCCGAGCACCTCCTCGGTCATGCCGAAGAAGTCGTCCCGGTTGCTCGCGTCCCGCGTGGCGCTCGTGGCCACCATCCGCACGCGCTCCACGCCCTTGCGCTGCATCGTGCGCGCGTAGTCCAGCAGGGCGTCCTTCGTGCGCTTGATCGCGTCGGGGTGCAGCCGCCCCGTGGCGTCGACCCCCTGCCCGAGCCGGACGACCTGCATCTCGCGGTGCACGTCCCGCAGCCACACCGTGCCGTCGTCCCGCGTGGTCACGTCAGCGACCAGCAGCCGGATCGAGTTGGTCCCGCAGTCGACAGCGGCAACCCGCGCCATGGCTCACTCCTCGTTTCGGTGTTCTTCGGCAAGCATGGCGTAGACGAAGAGGTCACCCCACTCGCCCTTGAAGACCTCGTTCTGCCGGAAGTGCGCCTCCCTGCGCATCCCGAGCCGTTCCATCAACCGCCACGACGGCTCGTTGCGCGGGTCGCACTGCGCGATCACCCGGTGCAGCCGCACCTGCTCGAAGGCGAGGTGGAGCATCTGCTCGGCCGCCTCCCGCGCGTACCCCCTGCCCTGGAACTCCGGGTTGAAGATGTACCCCAGCTCCCCCTGCGCGTGCTCCCGGCTCAGCCACTTGATGTCGACCTCGCCGATGACCGTGCCGTCGAGCACGGCGGCGAGGGCGAGCGACTGGCCGTCCCCGGTGAGCTCGTCCATGGCCGACCACCTGAGCAGCTTCTCCGCGGTCTCGTCGCGGGTCAGTGCCTCGTCGTAGAGGTAGCGGGCGACCTCGGGGAGGCGGCGGTAGGCGTGGACGTCGTCGAGGTCTGCGGGGGTGAAGGGGCGCAGGAGGAGGCGGTCGGTCTTGATCGGGTAGTCAGGGCGCACGGTCACACCTTGCCAAGGAACACCGGCGGTGCCTCCTGGTTTTCCGGTGTCAGCGGCGTGCCCGCCACTCCTGTGCGAGCACCGCGTAGGTGTAGAGGTCGGCCCACTCCCCCTTGACCACCCTGTTCTGCCGGTAGTGGGCCTCCCTGCGCATCCCGAGCCGTTCCATCACCCGCCACGACGCCTCGTTGCCCGGGGCGGCCCTGGCGATGACCCGGTGCAGCCCGAGCTCCTCGAACCCGAACCGCAGCAACGCCCCCGCCGCCTCGCCCGCGAGTCCCCTGCCCTGGAACTCGGGGTTGAAGACGTACCCGATCTCGCCCTGCCGGTGCTCCTCGCTCAGCCACTTGAGGACGACGTCGCCGACCACCCGCCCCGCCTCCGGCCAGTGCACGGCGAGGGAGAGCCCCTGGCCGTCGCCGGTCAGCTCGGTCTGGGCGGCCTTCCTGGCGAGCAGCTCGGAGGTCCCGGCGCGGTCGGTCACCACGGTGAGGAGGTAGCGGTTGACCTCGGGATCGGTGCGGTAAGCCGCGTAGTCGTCGAGGTCCGCCGGGGTGAAGGGGCGCAGGAGGAGGCGGTCGGTCTTGATCGGGTAGTCAGGGCGCACGGTCACACCTTGCCAAGGAACACCGGTGGCGCCGCACGAATTACGGGGTGACGACGATGGCGGGCCGCTTGGCCTGCGCGCCCCAGTCGAGGACGTTGCACAGCTTCTCCGCGAGCACGTCCTGGTCCACGCCGCTCAGGTCGAGCTCGACGCGGGTCGCGATGTCGAGGGCTGCCGCATCCTCAGCGGTGAAGTCGAACGTGAGCCGCGCGGTGCCGAACCCGACCGCGGTCAGGCACCCGTAGCAGGTGCGGCCGCGTTCGGTCACGACGCAGTAGGAGTCCAGGCCGACTTCGACGTCCTGCTCGTCCGGCTCGTCGTACGAGGACCGCTGGAACGAGAACGACCGGCGGAGTCCGCTCTCGTCGAGCCCCGTGAGCGCGACCTCGATCGCCTCTTCGTCTTCGTGGTCCTCGAAGTACCCGGCCTCGACCGCGCGCAGCGCGAGGGTGGAGTGGGACAACGGATCAGGTCGTCGTGCTCATGACCGGACCGCTCGCCCCCGTGGTCGGCACGACACTGCTGGCCGCGGCCGTCGTCGTCACCGCAGTGGTCGGCTCGACGGTCGTCGTCGGCTCCACCCGCGTGGTCGTCCCCTGCGACTGGCTCGACGACCCGGCCGGCGGGTTCGACGGTTCCTGGGCGGGCGGGTTCGAGGACGAGGGCGGGGTGGACGAGGAGGACGACGGCGGCGTCGAGGAGGACGGCGGGCACGACGGCGCGGACGAGGAGGACGGCGGCGTGGACGACGAGGGCGCGGAAGAAGAGGTCGTCGGCGGCGGCGTGCACGGGTTCGACGACGACGGCGGGGTCGACGGGTTCGAGGACGACGACGGCGGCGGGGTCGACGTGGTGGGGTTGCCTGGGTTCCCGGAGTTGCCGGGGTCACCGGAGTTGCCCGGCGTCGGGTTCTGCACGTTGTTGCCGGTGTCGGGGAGCAGGGGCAGCGTGTCGACGTTGTCGGTGTACTGCTTGGCCCACTGCAGGACCGTGCGGACGTAGGAGTTCGAGTTGTTGTAGCGGAAGATCGCGGCCGAGCGGGCGGAGGGCTGGGACAGGTCGCCGCCGCCCGCGCAGAGGTAGCGGCCGGCGCCGAGGGCGGCGTCGTAGACGTTGTTCGGGTTGATGACGCCGTCGTCGTTGCCGTCGGCGCTGTAGCCCGCCCAGGTGCCGGGGATGAACTGCATGGGGCCGACGGCGCGGTCCCAGGTGGCGTCGCCGTCGAGGCGGCCCCCGTCGGTGTCGCGGATGGCGGCCATGCCGGGGGCGCCGTTGAGGACCGGGCCGAGGATCTTCGGGGTGGCGTCGCCGATGGCGTTGACGCGGCCGTTGTTGGCGTGGTTCGACTCGACCTTGCCGATGCCCGCGAGCAGGGCCCAGTCGAGGTTGCAGCCGGGGACCATGGTGGCCATCTTGTCCTCGGCGCGCAGGTACGCCTCCAGCACGACGCCGGGGATGCCGTGGTCGCCGGGGAAGTCCTCGATGACGCCGGGGTCGTTGTCGAGGTCGTCGAGGTCGCCGTCCTCCAGGTCGAGCAGCAGCGCGGCGCTGAGCTCGTCGGACAACGGCAGGCGGCCGGTCGCGCCCAGCTCGGACGGGTCGCGCCGCAGGGCGCCGAAGACGTCGGCAGGGCCCAGGGAGACCGCGATGTCGGTGTGCTTGGAGAGGTTGACCCAGTCGACCAGCCTGGTGCCCACGATCAGCGCCGGCGCGAGCATGGCAGCCAGTGCGGCCACGGCGAAGCCCTTGTGACGGGCTGACAGGGCCGCGGGACCGCGCAGTTTGGCCATTGCCACGAATACTCACCTCTCGTGCGTCATCGCGGCGCGCCGTCCGACAGTTACGGCGTGCGCCCCCTCGCTGCCCTGGTCCCAGCCTGCCTCACTCGCGAGCCCAGGTGTACCCAAGACGGAGTGAAGCGCCTGTTCGGTTCCGTTGACCGTTAACCGGCCGCGCAGTCACCGACCGGCCACAGGGCCTGCTCGCGCAGGACCGCCAGCGCCTCGTCGCCGAACGGGTTGACGCCGGGGCCCTTCGCCAGCGAGTGGGCCACGTGCACGTGCAGGCACTTGACCCTCGTGGGCATGCCGCCCGCGGTGACCTGGGTGCCCAGCGGTTCGAGGGCGTCCCGCTCCGCGAGGTACGACTCGTGCGCGCGCTGATAGGCGGCGGCGAGTTCGGGGTCCTCCGCGAGCCGGTCGGTCTGCTCCCTCATCAGCCCGTTGCCCTCCAGCGTGCTGACCAGGGAGTTCAGCTTCGGACAGGTCAGGTAGAACATCGTCGGGAACGGCGTCCCGTCCGGCAGGCGCGGGTGCGTCTGCACGACGTTCGGGTGTCCCGAGGGGCACCGCGACGCGATCGCGCGGGTTCCGCGCGGCGTCCGGCCCAGCTGCTTCGCGACCACTTCCAGGTCAGCAGCAGTTACTTGTGCGTCACCGATTGCCAAAGTTCCTCGTACCAAGACTGGTTCGCCGACGGCTTGCCCGACGGACGCTCCGATTCAGTGTTGCGGTTCTCGTCGCCCGGCAGCTGCACGATGTACGGCGTCTCGCCCGGCCGCACCCAGTGCAGCCGCTTGCGCGCCTCGATCTCCACGAACGCCGGGTCGTTCAGCTGCGCCTTGCGGTGCTCCAGCGCGGCGACCTGGTCGCGCAGCTTGTCGGACTCCGCGTTCGCGTCGCGCAGCTCGTCGCGCTGGGACAGGTAGGTCCGCAGCGGGACCGCGATGCTCAACGCCAGTGCGCACAGCACCATCGCGAACATCGCGGCCCGCCGCGTGCCGGTCATCCCGAAGGCGCCGCCCGTGCCGTCGGAACGGCGGGCGGGGCCCTTCGGACGGGGTGGCTTGCGCGCGCGGGTGGGCCGCGCCTCCCGTTCGGCACGGGGGCGGCGTGGTCGGCGCGCGCGCTCAGCCATGCGTCAGCCCTCCGGCGTGTACCGGGGGAACGCCAGCTCGCCCGCGTACCGCGCGGCGTCGCCGAGGCTCTCCTCGATGCGCAGCAGCTGGTTGTACTTCGCGGTGCGCTCACCGCGGGCGGGGGCACCGGTCTTGATCTGGCCGGCACCGGTCGCGACGGCGAGGTCGGCGATGGTCGTGTCCTCGGTCTCGCCCGAGCGGTGCGACATCATCGACTTGTAGCCGTAGGAGGTGGCCAGCGAGACCGCGTCCAGCGTCTCGGACAGCGTGCCGATCTGGTTGACCTTCACCAGCAGCGCGTTGGCGGCGCGGCGGGAGATGCCCTCCTCCAGGCGCTCCGGGTTGGTGACGAACAGGTCGTCGCCGACGATCTGGACCTTCTCGCCCAGCTCGGCGGTCATCTGCACCCAGCCGTCCCAGTCGTCCTCGGACAGCGGGTCCTCGATGGAGACCATCGGGTAGTCGCGGACCAGCTCGGAGTAGTAGCCGATCATCTGCTCGGCGGAGCGCTTGTTCTTCTCGAACGTGTAGGCGCCGTCGGAGAAGAACTCCGTGGCGGCCACGTCGAGTGCGAGCGCGATGTCGCGGCCGGCGCGGTAGCCGGCCTTCTCGATGGCTTCGAGGATCAGGTCGAGCGCGTCGCGGTTGCTGCCGAGGCTGGGGGCGAAGCCGCCCTCGTCGCCCAGGCCGGTGGCGAGGCCCTTGCTCTTCAGCACGGACTTCAGCGCGTGGTAGACCTCGGCGCCCCAGCGCAGGCCCTCGCGGAACGTCTCCGCGCCGATCGGCGCGATCATGAACTCCTGGATGTCCACGTCGGTGTCGGCGTGCGAGCCACCGTTGAGGATGTTCAGCATCGGGACCGGCAGCACGTGCGCGTTCGGTCCGCCGATGTAGCGGAACAGCTCCAGGCCGGAGCTCGTCGCCGCCGCCTTCGCGACCGCGAGGGACACGCCCAGGATCGCGTTGGCGCCCAGGCGGCCCTTGTCCGGGGTGCCGTCCAGGTCGACGAGCTTCTGGTCCACGACGCGCTGCTCGACGGCCTCGATGCCGACCAGCTCGGGGCCGATCTCGTCGAGCACCGCGGTCACCGCACGCTCGACGCCCTTGCCCAGGTACCGCTTGGCGTCGCCGTCGCGCAGCTCCACCGCTTCGTGCTCACCGGTCGAGGCACCCGACGGAACGGCGGCGCGCTCCAGCGTGCCGTCGTCCAGCGCCACCTCGACCTCGACGGTGGGGTTGCCGCGCGAGTCCAGGATCTCGCGTGCTCCGACCTGCTCGATGACCGCCACTTGCGCTCCCTGTTTCTCCTGCGTCTCGTCTCGCGACGAGCCTACTTGGGCCAGGTGACCGACCGGGGCTCGACACCGTCAGATCACAGCGGGCCGCCGGAGCCGGTCTACTGAATCGTGCCAGACGCGCCCCGGTGCCGTACACGGCTACGACAGCGACACCGGCAGGTGCTTGACGCCGTTCTGGAAGTTCGACCGCAGCCGGACGACCTCGCCGTCGAGCCGCAGCCGGCCGGGCAGGTCCAGAACTGCCTCGAAGACCGCGCGCAGCTGGGTGCGGGCCAGCTGCGCGCCGAGGCAGAAGTGCGGGCCGTGGCCGAAGCTCAGGTGGTCGGCCTCGCGGCGGCCCACGTCGAACCGGCCGGGGTCGGTGAACACGCGCTCGTCCCGGTTGGCCGCCGAGAACCACACGACGACCTTGTCCCCCGCCCTGATCTCCACGCCCGACAGCGACGTGTCGCGGACGGCCGTGCGGCGGAAGTGCATCACCGGCGTCCACCACCGCAGCACCTCCTCGACCGCCGTGCCGAGCAGCGACCGGTCGGCGCGCAGCCGGTCGTACTGGCCGGGGTGCTCCAGCAGGGCGATCAGCCCGCCCGGGATGCCGTTGCGCAGGGTCTCGTTGCCCGCCACGGAGAACAGCCAGAACAGGTTCTCGAACTCCTCGATTGACAGGTCCTCGCGCATGAGGTTGCTGATCACGTCGTCCGACGGGTGCGCACGCTTGTGCTCGCCCAACGCGTGCGCGTAGGCGTAGAGGTCGGGCATGCCGTTGCGTGCGCGCGGGTCACGGCCGTCGTCGGGACGCAGCTCCAGCGCCGCCAGCGCCATGTCCGTCATCCCGGTCGTGTCGCTGGAGGACAGGGCGTACTCGGCGTCCTGGAAGCCGATCACGCGGTTGCTCCAGTCGTAGAGCAGCGCGCGGTCCTGGCGCGGGACGCCGAAGACGTCGGCGAGCGTCAGCAGCGGCAGGTCGGCGACGTCGGCGGCGAAGTCACCGGACGGCTCGGCGACGATGCGGCGGGCGTTCTCCCGGATGCCCTCCTCCAGCCGCGCGACCGCACGCGGGGTGAACGCCCCGGTCAGCATGCGCCGCAACCGCGAGTGCTCCGGCGGGTCCTGGTTGAGCATCATCCGCTGGACGTAGGCGAGGTCGTCCGGCCTCGGGTCGCAGATCTGCGTGGCGCCGCGGTGCGAGGAGAACACGGCCGGCGAGCGCAGGACCGTCCGGACGTCGTCGTACCGGAACACCGCCCAGAAGTCGTCGATGCGCACCACGTTCTTTTCGCGCAGCCGGGTGAGTGCGTCGTGCGGGACACCGGAGGTATATGTGTCCGGGTCGAGGATCAGCTCGGCATCGGTACGCATAGAACAGGATTCTGACGTGCTCCATGTCGAACGTGGCGGGAACGGACCGCTGCTGGTGCTGCTGCACGGCCTCGGTGCCACCGGTGAGGTCTGGGAGCAGGTCGTCGCGGACTGGCACGGCAGCTGGCTCGTGCCGGACCTGCCCGGTCACGGCAGGAGCGCGCCCCTCGACCGGTACTCGTTCGGCTCTCTCGCGGCCTCCGTCGCGACCGTGATCCCTCGCGAGCCCGTCACGGTCATCGGCCACTCGCTGGGCGGTGTGGTCGGCCTGGCGCTGGCGAGCGGCTGGTTCGGGGTCGAGGTCACGACCGCGGTCGGCGTCGGGGTCAAGGTGCGGTGGACCGACGAGGAGCTGGCCAAGGCCGCCGCGCTCGCCGCCAAGTCGGCCAAGGTCTTCGGCACCGAGGCGGAGGCCGCCGACCGCGCCGCGAAGATGGCCGGCGTGCCGCTGCGGCACGGCGTGACCGAGGTGGACGGCGGCTGGGCGCCCGCGCTGGACATGCGCGCGTTCGGCGTCGGCCGCCCGGACATGGCCGGGCTGGTCATGGCCGCGCAGGCGCACGTGGTGCTGGCGGCGGGTGAGAACGACCCGATGAGCCCCCGGGAGCACCTGGAGGAGCTGGTGCCCGAGCCGGTGGTGTTCACCGGCGCGGGCCACAACGTGCACGTCGAGTCGCCCTCGTCCCTGTCCCCCGTGCTCGCTCAGCTCGCGAGGTAGCCGCCGTCGGCCGCAAGGACCACGCCGGTCACGAAGCTGGACCGGTCCGACGCGAGGAACAGCACGGTGTCGGCGATCTCCTCCGGCTCGCCGACGCGGCCCAGCGGCAGCTGCGCGCTGAACTCCTCGAACACCTCACCGGCCTGCACGACCGCGGCGTCGGTGCGGACCGGGCCGGGTGCCACCGAGTTGACGCGGACGCCGTGCCCGCCGAACTCGACGGCCCACGAGCGGGTGAACGCGTCCACCGCGGCCTTGGAGGCGCTGTACACGCTCGTGACCGCGTTGCCGGCAGCAGCGCCGATGGACGAGATGTTGATGATCGCGCCCTTCTTCTTCGCGACCATCGCCGGGGCGAGTGCGGCCGTGAGGAAGTAGGTGCCGCGCACGTTCACGTCGAACACCTGCTCGTAGGTCTCCACCGACTGCTCGGGGGTCGAGGAGAACGGGAAGATGCCCGCGTTGTTGACCAGGACGTCGACCTCGCCGACCTCCTGGGCGAGCTTGCGGACGTCGTCGAGGTCGCCGACGTCGGAGACGATGAAGTGCGCGGTGCCGCCGGCCTTCTCGACCAGCTCGACGGTCTCCTTGCCCAGCTCGGCGCGGCGGCCGGTGAGGTAGACGGTGGCACCCGCCTCCGCGAGCCTGACCGCGATCGCGCGGCCGATGCCCGAGGTGGCTCCGGTGACGAGTGCCTTCTTGCCTGCGAGTTCCTTGGTTGACATGTCCACAAATTTGGCGCAGCCGGATGGTCGAGCAGTGAATTTCGGATGAATCAGCTGGTCAGGACGGGTGTGCGGAGTCCGAAGTACAGCTGCACGAACCGCGGCAGCCGGTAGCAGCCGAGCACCACCGGTTCGATCAGGTGCACGTCGGCGAGCGACTCCAGCAGCATCTCGATGCACGCCACGTCACCGCCGTAGAGCTCGGCCGCCTCGCACACGGTGACCACGTCCCGGTCCTGGCGGGCCAGCAGGCGCAGCAGGTGGCGCTCCTCGTCGGTGAGCTGCAGCGCGGCCTTGTCCAGCGGCGCCAGCACGGCCCGGCAGTCGGACGGGACAGCGGTGCCGAGCCTGCTCTCCCGCTCCATTTGCAGCTGCAGCATCTCGACGGTCCACTGCGGCCGGGAGGACAGCTTGCCGCCGAGCACCCTGATCGGGTTCGGCAGGTGCGAGACGCGGGCCAGCACCTCGGCCGCACGCTCCGGTTCGGCGTCGATCCGCCGCGGGTCGAGGACCTTGCGGAAGAACTCGTGCGCCTCGGTTTCGGTGAGGCCAGCGGTCCTGACCCACGTGACGGCGGGCAGCTCGTTCAGCCTGCGCACGCTCGTCAGGACGAGCGCGGAACCCGGGGTGTGCAGGTCGCGCACGGACGCCGCGTCGGTGACGTCGTCGACGACGACCAGGAACCGCTTGCCGCGCGCCTTCTCCCGCCACAGCGCGGCCCGGTCGCCTGCCGGGTTCTCGACGCCGACCGCGCGCAGCAGCTCGGTCGCGACGTCCTTGCCGCGCACGACGATCTGCCCGTCGGGGAACCGGTGCCTCACCAGGTGGCCGATCCGCACGGCCAGCGCGGTCTTGCCGCTGCCGTGCATGCCGGTGATGCCGACCGTGCCGGGCAGGACCCGCAGCGCCTGCGCGATCTCCTGGGCCCGCCCGGTGAAGTCGGGCAGGTCGGGGGGCAGCTGCTCGGGCTTGCGCGGCAGGTGCAGGTCGCCGGTGAGGATCTGGGCGTGGACCTTGCGCAGCTCGGGACCGGGTTCGAGCCCCAGCTCGTCGTTCAGCAGTGCGCGCGCCTGGTGGTAGTGGTCCAGCGCCTCGGCTTGCCGGCCGTCGCGGTAGAGGGCGTGCATCAGCAGCGCACGCGGGCGTTCCCGCAACGGGTTCGCGGCCACGTGCTTCTGCAGCTCCAGCACGTCGAGCTCGCGTTCGAGCCAGTCCTCACGGGCCTTGAGCCGCTCCTGCGCGAGCCTGACCCGCTGCGCCTCGAAGTACGTGCCGGTCAGGCCTTCCAGCGGTTCCCCGCGGCAGTCGTCGACGAGCTCGGCGCGCACGGTGTAGCCGCCGTCCTTCGACCTCAGGTCCAGCTCCGGCAGGGCCTTGCGGATCTTGTACGTGTACGTGCGCAACGCCGTCAGCGCGCTCGGCGTCGGGTCGTCCCAGACCATCCCGATCAGCTGGTCGTTGCTCAACCGGATGCCGTTGTTCAGCAGCAGCGCCGCCAGCACGGCCCGCTGCTGCCGCGGGCCGAGGTCGACCTCCTCGTCCCCTCGCCAGGCTCGTACTGGACCCATCAGTGAGAAGCGCAGGCTCATGCAACGGCACAACGCCCCCGCGCATTCCCCGCTTCCCGGCTCACGGCAACGGGCGCGGTTCGACCACCTGCTTCATCACAATGGTCGACGTCAGCCCGCGCACACCGGGCAAACGGGCCAGCGTGCCCTCGTACAACCGCTGGTAGTCGGCGAGGTCGGCGGTGACCACCCGCAGCAGGTAGTCGGGGCTGCCGAACAACCGCTGCGCCTCCACGACGTTCGGCACCCCGGCGAGCGCGTCGTCGAAGTCGTCCAGCGACTCCAGCCGCACCTTCGCGAACACCAGCGCCTCGAAGCCGAAGCCGATCGCCGCCGCGTCCACCACGGCGCGGTAGCCGCGGATCACGCCCCGGTGCTCCAGCTCGCGCAGCCGGCGCTGGCAGCGGGAGACGCTGAGCTGCACGCGGTGGGCGAGGTCGGTGACGGTCATGCGGCCGTCGCGCTGCAGCTCGGCAAGGATCTTGCGGTCCACGGCGTCCATTCGCACATCCTGGCCTGTCCTCAGCGCTCATGCAGCAAAGAAAGCAAACACCTCCTGCGCGATCTCTCCTAGCTTTGCGGCATGAACCCGTTGCGCGAGCTCACCCTCGACCAGTTGCGGCAGCGGACCAGCATGAAGTGGCGGCACTACCCGCCCGACGTGCTGCCGGTGTGGGTGGCCGAGATGGACGTCCTGCTGGCCGAGCCGGTCGCGCGGGCGGTCACCGACGCGGTGGCGCTGGGCGACACCGGCTACCCCGAGGGCAGCGCCTACGCCGAGGCGCTGGCCGGGTTCGCGCGCGAGCGCTGGGACTGGGAGCCAGCCGTCGACCGCACCGCGATCGTCCCCGACGTGATGATGGGCGTCGTCGAGATGCTCCGGCTCGTGTCGGCACCGGACGCGCCGGTCGTGGTCAACTGCCCGGTCTACCCGCCCTTCTACCAGTTCGTCACGTCGATGGGGCGGCGCGTGGTCGAGGCGCCGCTGGACCCGGCGGGGCGGATCGACCTCGCCGTGCTGGAGGAGGCCTTCGACCGGGCCGGACGGGGTGCGGCGTACCTGCTGTGCAGCCCGCACAACCCGACCGGGACCGTCCACACCGCCGACGAGCTGGCCGCCGTCGCGGACCTGACCGGACGGCACGGCGTGCGGGTGGTCGTGGACGAGATCCACGCGCCGCTCGTGGCTCCCGGTGTGCGGTTCGTGCCGTACCTGAGCGTGTCGAGCAACGCGCTGTCGCTGATGTCGGCGTCGAAGGCGTGGAACCTGGCCGGGCTCAAGGCGGCGCTGGCCATCGCGGGCCCGGAGGCGGCCGGTGACCTCGCGCGGTTGCCGGAGGAGGTCGGCCACGGGCCCAGCCACGTCGGCGTCCTCGCGCACACCGCGGCGTACCGGGACGGCGGCGACTGGCTGGACGCGGTGCTGGCGGGCCTCACCGAGAACCGCCGGGTGCTGGCCGCGCTGCTGGCCGAGGAGCTGCCGGGGGTGCGCTACGAACCGGCGCCCGGCACGTACCTGGCGTGGCTCGACTGCCGCGGGCTGGGGCTCGGCGACCGGCCGGCCGGGGAGTTCCTGCGCCGCGGGCGGGTGGCGGTGAACTGCGGCGTCCCGTTCGGCACCGGCGGGGCGGGGTTCGTGCGGCTGAACCTCGCGACCTCGCCGGAGATCCTCACGACGGCGGTGCGCAGGATGGCAGCGAGCCTGCCGGCCGGTGCCGCCACGTCCGAATCGGACTGAGGTGTCCTACTCGCGCAGCGGGTTCGACGCCCCGCGACCACCCCTTTCGAGTTCTGTCGCCCGGACGGCAGTCGAAGAACCCGCCCGCGGTGGGTACCGTTGATCGAATGACGGACGGCACCTTCGAAGCTTTCCGCAGGGCGGAGGCGTTGCTGGGCCAGCAGCGGCCGTTGGACGCGCTGCGCGAACTGCGGCAGGTGCTGGACGAGGCCCCGGACGCGCCGTCCGTGCAGCTGCTCGCCGGCCGCGCCTACCTCGGGACCGCGCAGCTGCGGCGGGCGGAGGAGGCGTTCCGCAAGGTCCTCGACCTCGACCCGAGCGACCACTACGCCCGGTTCGCGCTCGGCAAGACGCTGCAACGGCAGCAGCGGCTCACCGAGGCGCTGGCGCAGCTGCGGATGGCGGTCGCGATGAACCCGTCGCCGGAGTACCAGGAGGCGCTCGGCGAGGTGAAGGCCAGGCTGGCGCTGGGCGGCGGCCGGCCGGGCTGAGCACCGCCTACCGGAACAGCGCCTCACCCCAGTAGCCGCCCGGCTGCACGCCGCGGGGCACGGCGAAGTGCCCGGAACCGGTGTGCTCCAGGTACTCCATCATCTTGTCCTTTGTGGACAGCGCCTGCTGCATCGGCACGAACGCCGTGCGGGAGTCCCGGTTGAACGCCACGAAGAACAGGCCGGCGTCGAGGTGCCCGAGCCCGTCGGAGCCGTCGGTGAAGTTGTAGCCGCGGCGCAGTATCCTGGCGCCGTTCAACGACTCCGGCGACGCGAGCCGGACGTGGGCGAGCTCGCCGATCCGCGGCACCCCGCCCGCGCCCTTGACGTGCAGGTCCGGCTCGTCGAACTCCCGGGCCTGCCCGAGCGGGGCGCCCTCGCCCTTGGAGCGGCCGACGATCTGCTCCTGCTCGTTCAGCGAGGTGCGGTCCCAGATCTCGACGTGCATGCGGATCCGGCGGGTCACCAGGTAGGTGCCGCCGCGGATCCACTCGGGGCCTTCCGCGACCCATACGTGGTCGCGCAGCAGGTCGGTGTCCTCTGCCTTGATGTTGCGGGTGCCGTCCTTGAACCCGAACATGTTGCGCGGTGTGGCCTGCGCCCGCGTGGTCGAGGACGTGCGGCCGAACCCGAGCTGCGACCAGCGCACCGCGACCCGGCCGAAGCCGATCCTGACCAGGTTGCGGATGGCGTGCACGGCGACCTGCGGGTCGTTCGCGCAGGCCTGGAGGCAGATGTCGCCGTTGCTGCGAGCCGGGTCGAGGTCGTCCTTCGGGAACCGCGGCAGGTCGATCAACGCCTCCGGCCGCTGACCGGCCAGCCCGAACCGGTCGTCGAAGAGCGACGGGCCGAAGCCGATCGTCAGCGTCAGCGCGGAGGCCGGGAGACCGAGCGCCTCGCCGGTGTCCTTGGGCGGGGCGTCGGCGTTGCCGCCGACGGCACCGTTCTCGGCGGCCTCCTGGCCCGCGGTCATCCGTTCCGCGGCTCGCGTCCACTGCTTGAGCAGGTCGACGAGCTCGGCCCGGTTCTTCGTCTTCACGTCGAGCGCGACGAAGTGCATGTGGTCCTGCGCGGGCGTGGTGATGCCCGCCTGGACGTCGCCGTGGAACGGCACCTGCGCCGCCGCGGCGTTCTCGGCCTCCGGCGCCGCCCTGACGGCGAACGCGCCGGCCGCCGCACCGGTCCCCGCGAGCGCCACCCCGGCGCCCGCGTACCCGAGCACCCTGCGCCGTGACACCCCGCTCACTTGGCCGACACCACCTCGGCGACCCTGCTGACCGGCTCGCCCAGCGCGTCGACGGCCTCGGCCAGCGCCTTGACCTCGTCCTGGGAGAGCTCGGTGTACAGCGCGAACCCGTCGCCCCTGCGGTGCTTCTCCAGCGCCTCGTCGAGGGCCTTGAACTTCTCGTCCAGCGTGGACACGAGGGCCGCGTCCCGCTGCTGCACCACCGGTCGCAGCGCCGCGACGGCCGCCTGCGAACCGTCCACGTTGGACCGGAAGTCCCACAGGTCGGTGTGCGAGTAGCGGTCCTCCTCACCGGTGATCTTGCCGGTGGCGACCTCGTCGAGCAGCTCCTTGGCGCCGTTGGCGAGCTGCACGGGCGTGAGCTCGACGGCCTTGGCCCTGCCCACGATCTCCTTGACGTCGGCCAGCAGCTGGTCGGCGATCCTGTCGGAGTCGGCCTGCAACCCGGACGCCCACAGGTCCTTCTCCAGGCGGTGGTAGCCGGTGAAGGCCATGCCCTCCTCGATCACGTCCTCGCGGCCGTCGATCTTCGGGTCGAGGTCACCGAAGCTCTCCGCGACCGGTTCGATGCGCTCCCAGTAGATCCGCGACACCGGGTACAGGGCCTTGGCCTCGTCGACCTTCTTGGCCTTGACGGCGCCCACGAACTCCTCGGTCTTCACGAGCAGCTGGTCGGCCTGCGAGGAGACGTAGCGCTGGTAGCTCTTCGTCGCCTCGGCCAGCAGCGCGTCGCCGTCGGTCGACTTCTTGGCGTCACCGGTGACGGTGAAGTCGCCGCGGATGCCGTCGCCCTTCATGCCGGGCTTGCAGGCGGTCTGGAACTTGCCGGCCTCGGTGACCTCGACGATCAGCTTGCGGGTGAGGCCGGGGCCGATGTTCTCGACCTCGCCGAGGATGCGGTCGCCCTCCGCGTACAGGTAGAACTCGGTGACCTTGGTGCCCTTGTTCGTCACCTCGAACGCGACGTTGCCGGTCCCCGCCTCGGTCTTCGCGACCTTGCACGCGCTGTCGCTCGCCTCGACCGCGATGGCGCCGCTCGCGGCGTTCTCCGGGGTGCTGCCGCAGGCGGCCAGCACCACGAGTGAGCCCAGGACGACTGCTGCCTTCCGCACGGCAACTCCAGTGATCTGTTTCAGGCGGCCGCGCGAGCGCGCGGCCGGACGAGGAAGAGGGACAGGACGACCGCCACGTAGGAGACCCACGCGACGGCCTGCAGCACCGACGTCCGCTGCGAGTAGTTGAAGAAGCCCTTGAGCAGCGCGCCGTACCAGGAGTCCTCCGGCAGCACGTCGCTGATGTCGAACGCGAGCGTGTCGAGCCCCGGCAGGATCGCCGCCTCCTGCAGGTCGTGGATGCCGTAGCTGAGCACCCCGGCCGCGACGAAGACGAGCAGCACGCCCGTGACGGTGAAGAACCGGCCGAGGTCGAACCGGATGGCCCCCGCGTAGAGCCCGGCGGCGATGGCGACCGCCACCGCGATCCCGCCGAGGAACCCGATCAGCGGCTGCGTCGTTCCCCCACCCGCGGCCTGCACGCTGGAATAGAAGAAGACGGCGGTTTCGAGCCCTTCCCGGGCAACCGACAAAAAGGACACGAGAACGACCGCGAGCGGTCCGACGTTGAGCGCTTCGTCCATTTTGCCGCGCAGCTCGGCCGCGATCGTCTTGGCCGCGCGCCGCATCCAGAAGATCATTCCCGTGACGAACGCGACCGCGATGACCGACATCGTCCCGCCGAACGCTTCCTGCTGCTCAAAGGTCATGCTCGCGCCGGCGAAGGTGATGACCGCACCCGCCGTCACGGAAAGCACCAGCGCGGTCACCACACCGACCCAGACCCACTTCAGCGCGTACCTTCTGTCCGTTTTAACCAGAAATGCGATCAGGATGCTCACCACGAGTGCGGCCTCAAGCCCCTCCCGCAGCCCGATCAGGCCATTTGCGAACAGCATCCGACGCCTCCGTGAATCAGGTCGGCCTGAATTTAGGTAAGGCTCACCTGTATGTCCAGCCGTCGACAGTGCCGTTTGCATCACGGTTCACGCAGCCACCTGCTTGCCGGGAGCACGTAGCCTGGGTCTCGTGGTCCCGCCGTCCGCACCCCGAAGCCGCTCGCGCAACGCCGCCATCTTCGGCCGCATCGTCTTGGTGCTGCTGCTGATCGTGGTCGTGGCAGCAGGAGCGTGGGGCCTGGGCGCCCTGAACCGCCGCTCCGCAGCCCCCCTCGGCCCGCCGCCGTTCCTCGTCCCCCTCCAGGAGGTCGAGCCCGGCGCCGCCGCCCCGGGCAACGCCGTCGCCCCGACCCCCGCCACCGGAGACAGCCCGCTGACCGAGTGGGCCACCCGCGTGGCGTCGAAGACCGACATCCCGGCCCGCGCCCTGCACGCCTACGCCAACGCGGACCTGACGATGCAACGCGACGCCCCCGCGTGCCGCATCTCCTGGGCCACCCTCGCGGGCATCGGCCGCATCGAGTCCCACCACGGCAACATCAACGGGGCCCGCCTCCAGGACAACGGCCTGCCCTCCCGCCCGATCATCGGCATCCCCCTGGACGGCTCCCCCGGCGTCAAGGCCATCCACGACACCGACGGCGGCCGCCTGGACACCGACACCACCTGGGACCGCGCGGTGGGCCCGATGCAGTTCATCCCCGGCACCTGGAACCGCTGGGCCAAACGCGCCGCCCCCGACGGCCTCCCCGCCGACCCGCAGAACATCGACGACGCCGCCCTCACCGCGGCCCGCTACCTGTGCGGCGGCGGTGCCCGCGACCTCGGCACCGGTGCCGGCTGGTGGGCCGCCGTGCTCGCCTACAACAACTCCGTGGAGTACGGGCAGAACGTGTTCAGCGGGGCTGACGCGTACGCACGGGCCAGCATGCCGTAGTCAGGCCTGGTTGCGGTGGCTCGCTGAGGCGGACGGCTGGCTGGGGTCGGCGGCGGAACCGGGGCGCGCCCTTCCCGGAGCCGACGACGGCACCGTCGTCTCCGAAGGAACCACCGACGCAGAAGAAGGCGGCGGCGGCGGAACCACGCTGGACGTCACCACCGGCCGAGAGCTGTCCGAAGTAGACGGCGAAACCGAAGAGTCCTCGTCCCCGGGCACATCGGGCTCCTCGTTCCGCCCCACCGCCGACGGCTTGGACGAGGACACCGGCACCCGCACGGTCTCGGTCACCGTCGTGCCCACCACCCGCGTCCGCGTCGCCGGCGGCGCCCCCTTCAGCTCACGCGCCTGCCCTTGCACCACGACGGTTTCGGTGATCGTGGAGGTGGTGAGCGCGTCGAACGGCTCGGTCCACCACTGCGAGGTGGGCCTGGTGGCCGGCGGGGCCGCCAGAGGGGCTTCCTCCGGCGACCCCGTCAGGGCGATCAGTGCGAACATGCCGGTGAGCGCCAGGAACGGGACGACGACCACGGCCCCGAAGCACCCACGGCCACTGCGCGGCTCTTCACGGTGACTCATCTGCGACACACCCCCGCACGAGGACAACTGTTCCGTCTTGTTGATCGTCCACAAGGAACAGTGCGTCACAGTTCTTCAGCCACACGATGGTGTACTCACGCGAGAGGTGGCAACTCCGGAGCGTGAGCTGCCGGTGAAGACGAAAGCCTTTCCAGAGCGAGGGAGACGGCGCGTTCGAGTTGGGGGTCGCGGCCGGAAACGCGGTCCGCGGGGGTCATGACCACCTCGATGTCCGGGTCGACGCCGTAGTTCTCGACGTCCCAGCCGTGGCCGTTGAAGTACGACGCGTACCTCGGCTGGGTGACCATCGTGCCGTCGACCAGGGAGTAGCGCATGTCGATGCCGATCACGCCGCCCCACGTGCGGACGCCGATGACCGGGCCGATGCCCAGCTCCTTGATGGCCACGTTCACGATGTCGCCGTCGGAGCCCGCGAACTCGTCGGCCACCGCCACGACCGGGCCGCGCGGGGCGTCCTGGGGGTAGCTCTCGGAGGCGGTGTAGCCGCGGGCGACGGACCAGCCGATGACCTTGCGGCCGAGCTTCTCGATCACGAGCTGGGAGGTGTGGCCGCCGCCGTTCTCGCGGACGTCCAGCACCAGGGCCTCGCGGGTCAGCTCCACGCGCAGGTCGCGGTGCAGCTGGGCCCAGCCCGCGCCCATCATGTCCGGAACGTGCAGGTAGCCGACGCGACCGCCGGACTTCTCGTGCACGAATGCGCGTCGGCCGGCCACCCAGTCGTGGTAGCGCAACGGCTCCTCATCGGCCAACGGCACGACCACGACCCGACGCAGTTCGCCACCACCACCGGGGCGCACGGTCAGTTCGACGGGCTTGCCCGCCGTGCCCACCAGCAACGGCGCGGGGCCGCCCAGTCCGACCGGACGACCGTCCACGGCCACGATGGCGTCGCCCGCGCGCACGGCCACTCCTGGCGCCGTCAGCGGTGAACGGGCGTGCGGGTCGGAGGTCTCGCCGGGGATCACCCGGCGCACGAGCCAGGAGCCGTCGACGCGTTCCAGGTCGGCGCCCAGCAGGCCCTGGCGGCGGGACGTCGGCACGTGGTGCGCCGAGCCCCAGACGTAGGCGTGGGACGTGCCGAGCTCGCCCTGCACCTCCCACAGCAGGTCGACGAGGTCGTCGTGGCTGCCGAGCTTCTCGACCAGCGGGCGGTAGCGGTCGAGCTCGCCCTGCCAGTCGACGCCGCCCATGTCGGTGCGCCAGAAGTTGTCGCGCATGAGACGGCCGTTCTCGGCGTACATCTGCGCCCATTCGAGCGCCGGGTCGACGACCACGCGCACCCGCGCCAGGTCGATCTCGACGTAGTCGGCCGAGTCCTCGTCGGCCTTGCTGTCGGTCGGCACGACGCGCAGGTCACCGCGGTCCTCGACGACCATCCGGCGGCCGTCACCGGACACCGCGAACGCGTCCGCGCTGTCGGCCAGGCACTCGGTCTTCTGCTTCGCGAAGTCGAACCGCTCCAGCACCGTGCGCGGCGGGCGGGCGTCCGGGGTGGCCAGGTTGTCGCCGAGCACCCCGAGCAACGGACGGCGCAGCCACAGCAGGCCGCCGCGGGCCGCGCGCAGGCCCGAGTACTCCGCACCGGGCACGGGCACCGGCACCACGCGGCCGGCCAGGCCGTCGATGTCGACCTTCGACACCGGGGGCTTGTCGTCGTCGTCCGAGGAGTCCTTGTCGTCGTCCTCGTCGTCCACGGGACGGCCGCCGCGCGTCGGGGCGAACGGTGACGGCGTCGTCGCGGCCAGCGGCACCAGGTACGGGCGGCAGCCGGTCGGGAACGACAGGTCGAAGACGTGCGCGTCGTAGACCGGGTCGAACGTCCGGACCGACAGGAACGCCAGGTGCTTGCCGTCCTCGGTGAAGGCCGGCGAGAAGTCGGCGAACCGCAGCGGCGTCACGTCCACGACCGACAGGTCCGTCACGTTCGCCATCTTGATGTGCCGCAACGGCGTGGGGCCGGGGTGCGACCACGCGAGCCACGCCGAGTCGGGCGAGAACGCCAGGTTGCTCACGTTCGCGTTGGCGCCGGAGACGACCTCCCGCACCTCGCCGGAGGCGATGTCCACCAGCAGCAACCGGCCGTCGTGCGTCCCGACCGCTACGCGCGACCCGTCCGGCGCGGCGACCAGCGACAGCACCCGGCCGAGCTGACCGGACGCGACGCGGCGGGCGGTGTTGCCGGGCTCGACACCGCCGACGGGCGCGATCTCCAGCGCCTCCTCGCCCTCGACGTCGGTCACCCACACCACGTGGCCCGTCTCGCCGAGGACCTTCGGCAGCCGCGCGCGCACGTCGGAGCGTTCGGCCAACGCGCGCACGGGGCCGTCGCGGTGCGTCACCCAGTGCACGGAACCGCGCACCTCGACGGCGGACGCGCGGCCGGTGTGGTCGACGCTGAACGAGTCGACGTTGCCGGAGGCCTTGACGTGGTGCTGCTGCAGGCCGGTGCGCGGCCCGCCCAGCCGGATGTCGAGCTTGCGCAGCTCCGACAGGCCCTCCAGCAGCCACAGCTCACCGGCGGAGTGGAAGATCACCCGTGAACCGTCGGTGGAGGCGTTGCGGGCGTAGAACTCCAGCTCGGTGTGACGCCGCAGGTCCGTGCCGTCCGGCGCCACCGAGTACACGCTGCCGACGCCGTCGTGGTCGGACAGGAACGCGATCCGCCCGTCCACCCACATCGGGTTCGTCAGCGGCGACTTCAGGTCCGCCAGGATGCGGGCGAACTCGCCGTCGCCCGCCTCGTCCACCCACAGCTTCCCGGCGGTGCCGCCGCGGTACCGCTTCCAGTAGGAGGGGTCCTGCATGTAGCTGGACGAGGTGACGACCTGCCCGTCCGGGCCGAACGAGACGTCGTTGACCCACCCGAACGGCAGCAGCTCTGGCGGTTCGCCGTCGAGCGGCACGGCCCAGGCCTGCTTGCGGTGCCGGGACATCTGCCCGGTCGTCGAGACGGCGACCACCCGGCCGTCCGGCGTCCAGCCCGACACCGCCGTGCGGGCGACGCCGAAATGCGTCAACCGGCGTGCGGGGCCACCGTCCACAGGGGCCACCCGCACCTCGGGGGCCCCGTCGATCCAGCTGGCCCAGGCCAGCTGGGTGCCGTCGGGCGAGAACCGCGGCGAGCGGACGGGTACCTGGTCGGCGGACGCGCGCCAGGCCCTTCCTCCGCCGACGGGGGCGAGCCACACGTCGTCCTCGGCCACGAACGTCACCAAGTCACCGCGAAGGTGCGGATACCGCAGGTAAGTCACGTGATCGACGTTAGCCCACCGTCACCGGTTCAGGAGGGCCAAAAGCGACGCCAGTCCTCCGCTGTCACAGATTCCAGACCTTCGGCCCGTGCTTTCGCTTCGGCATCCCGCACCCTGGCGGCGAACTGCCTGCACACCTGGCGCAGCTCCGTCTCCGGGTCCTCACCGGCGAGCCTGGCCAGTGCGGTCACGGCGAACAACGTCGTGCCCGTGTCGTCGCCCTCGGGCAGCAGGTCGACCGGGAGACCGGCGCGTCCGGTGCGCTGCACCAGCTTCGCGGCGAGCGCGACCGCCGGCTGACCGAGCGCCACACCGTCCACACTGGACTCGCGGCGCTTCTCGGCCTGCTTGAGCTCCTCCCAGCGGTGCTCCTGCGAGGTCGCGTCGTGCACGGCCGGGTCGTGGCCCTCGAACACGTGCGGGTGCCGGCCGACCAGCTTCGCGACCAGCTCGGCGGCCACCGCGTCGATGTCGAACGGGTCCTCCGCGTGCTCCGCCGCGACGCGCGCGTGGAACAGCACCTGCAGCAGCACGTCGCCGAGCTCTTCGCGCATCGCTGCCCTGTCGCCGTCCTCGATGGCTTCGAGCAGCTCGAACGTCTCCTCGACCAGGTACTGGCGCAGCGAGTCGTGGTCCTGCTCGGCGTCCCACGGGCACCCGCCGGGCGACCGCAGCCGGTGCATCACCGCGGCCGCGTCGAGCAGCCCGGCACCCAGCGGCTCCGGCGTGGTGATCACGGTGGAGCCGGGGTAGGCGGCGGCGGAGGTCGTCAGCACCACGGCACCGTCTTCCGGCACCTCGGGAGCGGCCCCGTCGACGCCGTACGCCGACCAGGACTCCACCGGCACGCCCTCGCCCGCGTACACGGCGGTGGCCGTGCGCAACGCGGGCAGGGCGGCAGCGGGGAGCACGGCGCCGAGCCGCTCGCTGAGGACGACGACGGTGATCAAGACTTCTTCTGGTTCGCGCTCACGCCGACGAAACCGGCCTGCTCGCCGGCCTTGCCGACGACGGTGGCACCGGTCGGGTCCCACACGCCGTAGCGGGGGTTGACCTCGATGTCGAGGTCGGCCGCGTGGAACTGGGCGATCCGCAGGCCGAACGCCGCGAGCAGCCGCGGGTCCATCCGGTCGGCCAGCTCGTCCTCGCCCGGCGTCGCCGGGACCGTGGTGCGCTCCTTGACCAGCGCGACCATCCAGCTGGCCTGCTGCTCGTCGGCGGGGAACGCGACGACCGTGCCGGGCTTCACGCCCCACAGCATGGTGTGCACGAGCGAGGCGTTCTCGGAGACGCGGACCTTCTGGTTCGTGGCCGAGGCCTGCTGACCGCTGGAGGTGCGCGGTGCCTCCTGCACGAACCTGGCGAACTTCGCCGGGTCCGCCGCGGCCTCCCTGGCCTTGTCCTTGGCTTCCTTCGGGTCCTTGACCTGGAAGAAGTCGATCGTGATCTGAAGGGTTGAGAGGTTGCGGCGGGCCAGCTCACCCATGATCATCGCGTCGCGCTGGCGGCGGTGGATCGTGGTGGCGTCCTGCTCGCTCTGCTTGGCCGCCTCCTCCGGACCGCCGCGCTCCTGGATCGCGTCGTACACCTTGGTCTCGTCGACCGAGATGTTCTCGCGCTGCCCGGCGTACTCGGCGATCTTGTGGGTGATCTCGTCGGCCAGCACGAGCCGCGAGACCTGGTCCAGCTTGCCCTGGTCCTGCATCTGCTGGGCGGCGGGTTCCTTCTTGAGCACCGTGATGGTGCGATCCTGGACGGTCTTCAGATCGATCGCCTGACCTCCGACGATCGCGGCCGAACCGGCCTTCGCGGGCCCGGCGGCGCATCCGGTGGCCAGCAGGGCCACAGCAACACCGACCAGCGAGAAACGCTTCAGAACAGTGCTCACGGGGATCAGCCTCTCACGCCGTGGTGACTCCGGTCACGGGAGTCCCCGCCAGAGAGCCGAGGAACGCGCCACACCAGTCGAGCAGCTCCTGGTCCCGCAGCTGCGGTGCGCCCATCCGGCCGCCCGCCGCTCCCTCCGTCGGCCTAGGCACGGTGACCGTGCCCACCGCCTGCTTGTAGACGGCCTTGGGGAACAGCCGGCGCAGCCGGAC
The DNA here is from genome assembly GCF_055608005.1 of Lentzea sp. NPDC036955. Taxonomy (NCBI): domain Bacteria; kingdom Bacillati; phylum Actinomycetota; class Actinomycetes; order Pseudonocardiales; family Pseudonocardiaceae; genus Lentzea; species Lentzea sp. NPDC036955. The sequence continues at coordinate 333,246 of NZ_JBVJRC010000003.1, forward strand.
GAGCTGCGAGTCGAGCAGCTCCAGCTTCGCGAACCGGATGTTCTGGCCCATCGCGATCACCTCGGTGACCCCGTGGCGGCGACAGGTGTGCCGCAGCCTGGCCACGCCGAGCAGGCGCTCGACCGGCTCCGGCGGCGTGCCGTAGCGGTCCTTGAGCTCGTCCCAGACGGACTGGAGCGCGGCCTCGTCGGCGGCGGCCGCGATCTTGCGGTAGGCCTCCAGCCGCAGCCGTTCGCCGGGCACGTAGTCGTGCGGGATGTGCGCGTCGACCGGGAGGTCCACCCGCACCTCGGCGAGCTCCTCCTCCTCGGCACCGCCGTCGGCGCCCGCGTGCTTGCGGAACGCCTCGACCGCCTCGCCGACCAGGCGCACGTACAGGTCGAAGCCGACGCCCGCGATGTGACCGGACTGCTCGGCGCCGAGGATGTTGCCGGCGCCGCGGATCTCCAGGTCCTTCATGGCGACCGCCATGCCGGCGCCCAGCTCGGTGTTCTGCGCGATCGTCGCGAGCCGGTCGTGCGCGGTCTCGGTCAGCGGCGTCTCGGGCGGGTAGAGGAAGTACGCGTACCCGCGTTCGCGGCCGCGGCCGACGCGACCGCGCAGCTGGTGCAGCTGGGCGAGGCCGAGCAGGTCGCCGCGCTCGACGATCAGCGTGTTGGCGTTGGAGATGTCGAGACCGGTCTCGACGATCGTGGTGCAGACGAGGACGTCGAACTCGCGTTCCCAGAAGCCCTGGATGATCTTTTCGAGCTTGTCCTCGTTCATCTGGCCGTGCGCGGTGACGACCCGCGCCTCCGGGACCAGCTCGCGGATGCGGCGCGCGGCCTTCTCGATCGACGAGACCCGGTTGTGCACGAAGAAGACCTGGCCGTCGCGCAGCAGCTCGCGGCGGATCGCGGCACCGACCTGCTTGTCGTCGTACGCGCCGACGTAGGTGAGGATCGGGTGCCGCTCCTCCGGCGGGGTGAGGATCGTCGACATCTCGCGGATGCCGGCGAGCGACATCTCCAGGGTGCGCGGGATGGGCGTCGCGGACATGGTCAGCACGTCGACGTGCGTGCGCAGCGCCTTGATGTGCTCCTTGTGCTCCACGCCGAACCGCTGCTCCTCGTCGACGATCACGAGGCCGAGGTCCTTGTACCGCACGGTCTTCTGCAGCAGCCGGTGCGTGCCGATGACGATGTCGACCGCGCCGTCCGCGAGGCCCGCGACGGTCTGCTCGGACTCCTGCGGGTCGGTGAAGCGGGACAGGCCCTTGATGTTCACCGGGAACTGGCGCATGCGCTCGGAGAACGTGTTGAGGTGCTGCTGGGCCAGCAGCGTCGTCGGCACCAGCACCGCGACCTGCTTGCCGTCCTGCACGGCCTTGAACGCCGCGCGCACCGCGATCTCCGTCTTGCCGTAGCCGACGTCACCGCAGATGACGCGGTCCATCGGCACGCCGCGCTCCATGTCGGCCTTGACCTCGTCGATCGCGGCCATCTGGTCCTGCGTCTCGGTGAACGCGAACGCGTCCTCCAGCTCGCGCTGCCACGGCGTGTCGCTCGCGAACGCGTGGCCGGGCGCCGACTGCCGGGCCGCGTAGAGCTGCACCAGCTCGGCCGCGATCTGCTTGACCGCCTTGCGCGCCTTGGACTTCGTGTTCTTCCAGTCGCTGCCGCCGAGCTTGTTGAGCGTGGGCAGCTCACCGCCGACGTACCGGCTGACCTCGTCGAGCTGGTCGGTCGGCACGAACAGCCGGTCGCCGGGCTGACCGCGCTTGGACGACGCGTACTCCAGCACCAGGTACTCGCGGGTCGCTCCGGCGACGGTGCGCTGGACCATCTCCACGTACTTGCCGATGCCGTGCTGCTCGTGCACGACGAAGTCGCCGGCCTTGAGCGCCAGCGGGTCGACCGCGTTGCGCCGCTTGGACGGCATCTTGCGCATGTCCTTCGTGGACGTGCCGCCGCGGCCACCGGTCAGGTCGGTCTCGGTCAGCACGACCAGCGCGAGGTCCGGCAGCACGAAGCCGTCCTCGAGCGCACCGCGCACGACCGTGACCAGGCCTGCCTTCGGCGCCTCGTCGAGGGACTCGACGCAGACGGCCGGGACCTCGGCCTCCTTGAGCCGTTCCTCGGCCCGGTGCGCGGTGCCGGCGCCGGGCACGACGAGCACGGCCGCGCCGCCGGTCGCCGTGTGCGCCTTGAGGTCCGCGAACGCCCGCTCGACGTCGCCGGAGTAGGCCTCGACCGGCTTGACGTCGAGGTGCACCACGTCGGTGGCGTCGGTGGTGAGCCGGCTGAGCGTCCACCACGGACGGTCGCCGGCCCGCGCGCTCTCGGAGACCTCACCGATCCCCTGGTACGCGCTGCGCCCGAGGTCGATCGGCGCCTTGCCGCCGCCCGCGGCCGCCATCCACGACGCCTCCAGGAACTCCTGGCCGGTGCGCACCAGGTCGGCGGCGCGGGCGCGGATCTTCTCCGGGTCGTTGAGCAGCACGTGCGTGCCCCTGGGCACCACGTCCGTGAGCATCTGCAGCTCGCCGGGGCACAGCGCGGGGATCAACGCCTCCATGCCCTCGACCGCGATGCCGCCGGAGATCTTCTCCAGCATCTCCGCCAGGTGCGCGTCCGACCGGTGCTCCTGCGCCAGCTCGGCCGCGCGGTGCCGCACGTCGTCGGTCAGCAGCAGCTCACGGCACGGCGGCGCGACGAACTCCTGCACCTCCTCGGGCAGCGACCGCTGGTCCTGCACGGAGAACGGCCGGATCTCGCTGACCTCGTCGCCCCAGAACTCGACGCGGTAGGGGTGCTCGGCGGTGGGCGGGAAGATGTCGAGGATGCCGCCGCGGGTGGCGTACTCGCCGCGCTTCTCGACCATGTCGACGCGGGTGTAGGCGTTCTCGGCCAGCCGCGTGACGAGCTCGGCGAAGTCCTGCTCCTCGCCGACCACCAGGTGCACCGGCCTGAGGTCGCCCAGGCCGGGCGCCATCGGCTGGATGAGGCTGCGGACCGTCGTGACCAGCACCTTGATCGGGTTGCCCTCGGGGTGCCTGAGCCTGCGCAGCACCTGCAGCCGCGCGCCGACGGTGTCCGCGCGCGGGCTGAGCCGCTCGTGCGGCAACGTCTCCCAGCTCGGGAAGAACGCGACCCGGTCGTGGCCGATGAGGTCGCGGACGACGTTGGTGAGCTCCTCGGCCTCGCGGCCGGTCGCGGTGACGGCCAGGACGGGCCGGACGGTGGACAGCGCGGCGGCCACGAGCGGGCGAGCGGCCAACGGGCCGTCGAGCGCCAGCTCGGGCACACCGGCGGAGTCGATCAACGTGCGGAGGGCCTTGTCGGGCAGGACACCGTCGAGCAGGCCGAGCAGCGGCATGATTTCCAAACCCCGTCGAGTGGGAGACGCCAGACAGACCCCTGCCTGGGGCGAGGGGTCTCGGCTGCCCACCATAGCCCGTTCCGCGACCACTCATCGGGTGGCTCCGGCGGGGGTCGAGCGGTCACGCTGGGTGCGCGGGGAAGAGACGGATCAGGGCTGGCTTCGACGACCAGACCATCGTGGTCCACCAGGCCTGCTCGCCCGCGATCGCCGGTCCGACCGTTGCGGCGCAACGGTTCGTGCCGCCGTTCAAGCTGGAGCGGGTGCCGGCCGTGTGGATCACCGAGTGGACGGTCAGCATCACGGACGTGACCGGCCTTGCGCGCGAGGTGCACGCGGCGGTCCGCGCGAACGACGACGACACGGCCCGTGCTCTGCTGCCGATCGAGCGGCCTTACGGCGCCGCAACGGCACAAAACGCATAGTTGGGACATGCGCGCACTCGTTGCTGCTGTCTCGGTCCTGGCCCTCGCCGCCTGCTCCTCCCCCGAACCGGGCGGCACCGCGCCGTCGAAGGCCCCCGCGCCGCAGGGCCTCCGGGTGGAGGAGGTCGCGGGCGGGTTCCAGCACGCCTGGGACCTCGGCTTCCTGCCGGACGGCTCTGTGCTCGTCACCGAACGCCCCGGCACGCTCAAGCTCGTCAAGAACGGCCAGGTCACGCCGGTCGACATCGACCTGACCGACCTGCAGGCGCGCGGCGAGGGCGGCCTGATGGGCCTCGTCGTCCACCCGGACGGGCAGCGCTTCACCACCTGCTACAACACGACCGGGGACGTCCGGCTGGTGACGTACCGGCTCGACGGCACCAAGGCGACGAAGGCGAAGGACCTGCTCACCGGCATGCCGTCGAACTCCAGCGGGCGGCACTCCGGGTGCCGGCCGACGCTCGGGCCGGACGGTGCGATGTGGGTGGCCACCGGTGACGTCGCGCAGGGGCGCAACCCGCAGGACCGGACCAGCCTGGGCGGCAAGGTGCTGCGGATCGACCCCGAGACCGGCGAGGGCGCCAAGGGCAACCCGTTCGAGTCGTCGGCCGACGCCAACGAGCGGCGGGTCCACAGCTTCGGGCACCGCAACGTGCAGGGCGTCGCGTTCCGGCCGGGCACGGACCAGGTGTTCTCCAGCGAGCACGGGCCGTCGGTCGACGACGAGGTCAACCTGCTGAAGGCGGGCGGCAACTACGGGTGGGACCCGTCCAGGGGCGGCACGCAGGGCGGGTACGACGAGTCCGTGCCGATGACCGACCTGCAGCGGTTCCCGGACGCGGTGCCCGCGGTGTGGTCGTCCGGGTCGCCAACGGAGGCGATCTGCCAGGCGGCGTTCTGGGGCGGCAAGCTCGCGATCACCGCGTTGAAGGGCTCGAAGCTGCTGCTGTTCACCCTCGACGAGGCCGGGAAGGTGCGGGACGTCAGCATCCCCGAGGAGCTGAACGACCGGTACGGCCGGCTGCGCGCCGCCCGCACCTCACCCGACGGGGCGCTCTACGTCACGACGTCGAACGGGTCGGGCGACAAGCTGCTCAAGCTCACCGGGGCCGCCTAGGGCCCGCAGCACCGCGGGCCCTCTCCACCACGTGGCCACCGCCGTGCCGCTCGACCCCTCGACGTACGGCGCGGTGCGTCCACCCGGGACATCGCTGCGCGGGGCCCGTTCCGTTTCGCCCTCTCAGGAACGGGACCGCAGCCGGGGCTCGTGCTCCAGCGCCGACAGGCCGTTCCAGGCGAGGTTGACCAGGTGCGCCGCCACCTCGTCCTTCTTCGGCCTGCGCGCCTCCAGCCACCACTGCCCGGTCAGCGCGACCATCCCGACCAGCGACTGCGCGTACAGCCCCGCGAGCCCGCGGTCGTAACCCCGTTCCGCGAAGTGCAGGGCGAGGATGTGCTCGACCTGCGAGGCGATGTCGTTCAGCAGCGACGAGAACGTGCCGGAGGTGGAGGCGACGGGCGAGTCGCGCACCAGGATGCGGAACCCGTCGGTCGAGCCCTCGATGTAGTCGAGCAACGCGCAGGCGGCCTGTTCGAGCAGCTCACGCGGGTGGCTGCCGACCACCAGCGCGGTGCTGATCTGGTCCATCAGGCGGCGCATCTCGCGGTCGACGATGACGGCGTAGATGCCTTCCTTGCCGCCGAAGTGCTCGTAGACGACCGGTTTCGAGACGCCGGCGCGGTGCGCGATCTCCTCGACCGAGGTGGCCTCGAAGCCCTTCTCGGCGAACAGGGAGCGGGAGACGTCCAGGAGCTGCTCGCGGCGTTCCCCGCCCGTCATCCTGACCCGTGCCACCGAGCCAGCGTACGTGGCCGGGCTCACGGTCCGGCCCGCGGCGGTGGATGATCTGGCCATGGCCAGACGCAAGATCATCCGGATCACCGCAGCCACGCTGCTGTCCCTTCTCGTGCTGGTCACGGCGGCGCTGGGCGGCATCGGCTGGTACTACAGCGATGAGCTGCTGGTACCGGCCGAGGTGCCGCAGCGGTACCCGGAGACCTCGCTCGGCGGGGACGGCGACACCGTCGTGCTGGCCGAGTCGAGGCTGTCCACCCTGGCCGGCACGTTCGGCCTCGTCTGGCCGGGCGGCAGCGCCAAGGTCGGCGACGTGGCCGCGACGCGGAACGGCCGCGTCGAACGCCCGCTGCTGGAGGGCACCGCGCCGCCGGAGGGCACGCGGGTGCGCATCGAGACCGACGTCTACGAGGGCGACCCCAGGACCACGCTGGGCCTGACCTACAGCGAGGTCCGGGTGCCCGGTGAGCTCGGCGAGATGCCCGCGTGGCTGGTGCCGGCCGAGAACAGCGACACGTGGGTCGTCACCGTGCACGGCCGCGGCGCGTCGCGGGAGGAGGCGCTGCGGGTGGTTCCGCAGTTGCACAGCGCCGGGCTGCCCGTCCTGCTGATCACCTACCGCAACGACGCGGGCGCCCCCGCCTCCCCCGACGGCTTCTACCACCTGGGTGACACCGAGTGGCGCGACGTCGAGGCGGCCATCCGGTACGCGCAGGGCAGGGGCGCGCGGGAGGTCGTGCTCTACGGCTGGTCGATGGGCGGCGCGATCGTCGGGCAGACCCTGGCCCGCTCCGGCACGGCCGCCGCGGTCAGCGGGGTCGTGCTCGACTCCCCCGTCACCAGCTGGTCAAAGACGCTGGACCTGCAGGCGCGCAACCGGGGCGTGCCCACGTGGCTCACACCGGTCGCCGAGCTGGTCTCCGGCTGGCGCGCCGACCTCGACTTCGACCGCTTCGACCTGGTCCGCAACCCGCCGGCGGTCAAGCCCCCGACGCTGGTCTTCCACGGCACCGCGGACGGCACCGTGCCCGCGCAGTCGTCACGCGACCTCGCCGCCGCGGCGGGCGGTCTCGGGTGGCCGCTGCGGTACGTGGAGATCCCCGGTGCCGACCACACTTCGGGATGGAATGTGGCGCCGGACACGTACCGCAGGGAGCTCGGCGACTTCCTGACCAGCACGATCGGCGTGCGGCGGTGATCTCGCGGCGGATCACCGCCACGGCCGGTCGAGTGGTGGTTGGACAAGCGGAGCGGGTCTCGTGACAACATGTGCGCAGGACGGGCTCCGGCTCGTCCGTTCCGCCATGGTGTAAAGGCAGCACCTCGGATTTTGGTTCCGATGGTCCAGGTTCGAATCCTGGTGGCGGAGCTGGACACTGGTTCGCGTGGGTCTTCAGGAGGTGCGGAGCTGCCCGAGGAGACGGTCGACGAGCAGGGCAACGTGGGCCGCCGCCACCACGAGATGTCCGACGCGTGGCTGGTGGGCCGCGCGAGCGAGCTCGTCGCCGTGGCCCAGAGCAGCCACCTCGCCGCGCAGCTCGACGCGGCCAACGAGATCGACCACATCCTGGCCGAGGCGCAGGGCCGCGGTGAGCCCCGCATCGTCGCGCAGCTGCTGCGCGCCGCCGCCGTGGTCCGGCTGGTCACGCCCGGCCTGGTCGACATGTCGGACCCGCAGCTCGACGAGATGCTCGCGCACTGCCGCCGGCACGGCCTGATCGTGCTGGAGGCGGACGCGCGGGCGTTGCGCGGCCGCCGGTTCCTGCTGGGCAACGCCGAGGACAAGGCGCTCACCGAGATCGCGGCGGCGCTCGCGATGATGCTCGACGAGGAGCCGGAGCCCGACCCGGTCTTCGACAAGCGCACGTGGGACCAGCTGCTGGCCACGACTCTGCAAGACATCGCGCTGGTGCTGACCCAGCTGGGCGTCTACGAGATGGCCGACGACGTGCTGGCCCGCGCGCACAACGCGCTGTGGGAGAGCGGCCAGCCGCACCAGATCTACGTGCACCTGGTGAACCGCACGCGGTTGCGGATCGGCTGGGGCCTGCGCCTCGAACGGGTGAACTTCCGGCAGGAGGCCGATGAGCAGTTCCGGGTCGCCGCCGGGCTCGCCGAGGCCGCGGAGGTGCCGTTCCGGCAGTCGCTGCACCCCGGCCGGCGCGACCTCGACGCCGCCGAGCAGGTGCCGATCCTCGGTGCCGCGCAGGCGCTGACCCGCCCGAGCGAGGACCACCTCGACCGGCTGTGGTCGCTGCGCGGGCTGTCGATGTACGCGCGGGAGCTGATCATCGTCGCGATAGCGCTGGCCCGGTGCCTGGTCAAGGCCAACCGGCTGGACGACGCGCTGAAGGTGCTCGGCGACACCCGCACGCAGATGGAGCACGACACGTCGGAACCGTCGCTGTTGCTGTCGCTCGAACGCGAGTACGCGCACCTCTGCGGTCCACACACGACGTCCGCTTTGGAGGCCTACAACGCGGCGCTGGAGCTGGAGCTCTGGCAGATGCGCGAGTCGCGGGTCGCCACGCTGACGACGCGACGTGAACACGAACGGCTGACGCGCACCCACGGTGCGATCGCGCAGCAGGCGTTGCAGGACCCGTTGACCGGGCTGCCGAACCGGCGCGCGCTCGACGACAAGATGCGCGAGCTCATCTCGGGCGAGGTCTACCCGTTCTCGGTCGCGCTGGTGGACCTCGACGGGTTCAAGGGCGTGAACGACCGGCATTCCCACGCCGAGGGTGATGATGTTCTTCGGGTGATTGCCAGCACACTCCGCCAGGCCCTGCGCGGCGACGACATGGTGGCCCGCTACGGCGGCGACGAGTTCGTGGTGCTGCTGCCGGGAGCACCCCTGCACGCCGCGGAGGCCGCGCTCGGACGGGCGGTGGATGCGGTGGCAGGCCTGCCAATCGACCTCTCCCGCGGGGTGACGCTGTCGGTCGGCGTCATCTCGCTGCGCCCGCGTGAATCCGCCAACCAGGCCCTGTCGAGGGCCGACTCGGCGATGTACGTGGCGAAGCGCCAGGGCGGCTGCCGGGTCGCGGCCGTGGCGGGGGAGCCCTCCGCGGAGGCTTAGGCTGGTCCGCGGACTTCGAACCACCCAGCCTGTTAGGGAGAGCATTGATGCTCGAAGGCCCTGTCAGCACGGTCGTGCTCGCCGCCGGGGAAGGCACCCGCATGCGGTCGTCCACGCCGAAGGTGCTGCACCGGATCGCCGGACGGTCTCTCGTCGAACACGCGGTGCGTGCGGCGGCGGGCACAGACCCCGACCACCTGGCCGTCGTCGTCGGACACGGCCGTGAAGCGGTCACCGAGCACCTGGAGGCGCTGTCCGGCGCGCTGGGCCGCAAGGTCACCGTCGCCGTGCAGGCCGAGCAGAAGGGCACCGGGCACGCGGTCTCCTGCGGTCTGGCGGAGCTGCCCCACGACCTGGGCGGGACCGTGGTCGTGAGCTACGGCGACGTCCCGCTGCTCGACACCGGGACGTTCAGGGCCCTGCTGGCCGAGCACTCGGCCGCCGGCAACGCCGTGACCGTGCTGACCGCCGTGGTGGACGACCCCACCGGGTACGGCCGGATCGTGCGCGACCCCGACGGGACCGTGCAGGGCATCGTGGAGCAGAAGGACGCCTCCGCGACCGAGCGGCTGATCACCGAGATCAACTCGGGCGTGTACGCGTTCGACGCCGCCGTGCTGCGCGACGGCCTGTCGCGGCTGTCGACCGACAACGCCCAGGGCGAGCTGTACCTGACCGACGTGCTCGGCATCGCCCGCGGCGACGGCCTGCGGGTCGGCGCGCTGGTCGCGTCCGACCGCTGGCTGGTCGAGGGCATCAACGACCGCGTGCAGCTGGCCGCCGTGGGCGCCGAGATGAACCGCAGGATCGTCGAGGGCCACCTGCGCTCCGGCGTCACGTTCGTCGACCCGTCCTCGGCGTGGGTGGACGCGGACGTGCGGATCGGCCAGGACGCGCTGATCGAGCCGAACGTGCAGCTCCGCGCGGGCACGGTGATCGGCGCCGGTGCCGTGGTCGGCCCGGACACCACGCTGTCCGGCGTCACGGTGGGCGACGGCGCGTCGGTCGTGCGCACGCACGGCAGCGACTCGGTCATCGGCGAGCGCGCGAGCGTCGGCCCGTTCGCCTACCTGCGCCCCGGCACGTCTCTGGGGGTCAAGGGCAAGATCGGCACGTTCGTCGAGACGAAGAACTCGACGATCGGCGAGGGTTCGAAGGTCCCCCACCTGTCCTACATCGGTGACGCCACGATCGGTGATCACAGCAACATCGGTGCAGCATCGGTAACCGTCAACTACGACGGGGTGAACAAGCACCGCACGATCGTCGGATCCCACTGCCGCACCGGCTCGGACAACATGTTCGTAGCGCCGGTGACGGTGGGCGATGGTGCTTACACCGGCGCGGGCACGGTCCTGCGCCGCAACGTCCCACCGGGCGCGCTCGCCGTGTCCGGCGGCCCACAGCGCAACCTCGAAGGCTGGGTCATCAGCCGGCGCGAGGGCACGGCAGCCGCCCAGGCAGCGGCCGCGGCACTCGCGCAGCAGAATTCCGAGAAGACTGAGGAGGGTCGCTGACCGTGAACCCGCAGATGCCCGGCACACCGAAGAAGAACCTGATGCTCTTCGGAGGGCGTGCCTACCCGGAGCTGACGGAAGAGGTCGCGAAGCACCTCAACGTCACCGTGACCCCGCAACAGGCCTACGACTTCGCGAACGGCGAGATCTTCGTCCGCTTCGAGGAGTCGGTCCGCGGCTGCGACGCCTTCGTGATCCAGTCGCACACCGCGCCCATCAACCAGTGGCTGATGGAACAGCTGATCATGGTCGACGCCCTGAAGCGCGCCTCGGCCAAGCGCATCACCGTGATCCTGCCGTACTACCCCTACGGCCGGCAGGACAAGAAGCACCGCGGCCGCGAGCCCATCTCCGCCCGCCTCATCGCGGACATGTTCAAGACCGCCGGCGCCGACCGCCTCGTCTCGGTCGACCTGCACACGGCCCAGATCCAGGGCTTCTTCGACGGCCCGGTCGACCACCTGTGGGCCATGCCGCTGCTCGCGGACCACATCCGCGGCAAGTACGCGGGCCACGAGCTCACCGTCGTCTCCCCCGACGCCGGCCGCACCAAGCTGGCCGAGAAGTGGGCGGACACGCTCGGCGGCGCGCCGATCGCGTTCATCCACAAGACCCGCGACCCGCTGCGACCCAACGAGGTCGTCTCGAACCGCGTGGTCGGCAAGGTCGAGGGCCGCCTCTGCATCGTGATCGACGACATGGTCGACACCGGCGGCACCATCGCCGGCGCCGTGAAGCAGCTGCTCAGCGAGGGTGCCGCCGACGTGGTCATCGCCGCGACGCACGGCATCCTCTCCGGCCCTGCCACCCAGCGCCTGCAGGACTCGGGTGCCCGCGAGGTCGTGTTCACCGACACCCTGCCGATCCCGGCGGAGAAGCGGTTCCCGAACATGACCGTGCTGTCCATCGCGCCGCTGCTCGCGCGCGTGATCCAGGAGGTCTTCGAGGACGGCTCCGTCACCTCGCTGTTCGACGGCAACGCCTGACCTCCGTTCTTTGACCGCACGCGGGGACCTTTCGTACCGTCTGGGAGTACGAAAGGTCCCCGCGTGCGTTCGCGAGGACCCCCCGATTAGGCCTGTCGACGCCACTCACCTACACTGGTCGGGTTGCCTCGGCGAGGGCGAGCTCCACAGCTCGGCGTGATCGACGCGGTGGCTTGATGCCGCGCGTGTTGACCGTTTCCGCGCTGCTCGCCGCCGCTGGCCACCACCCCAAGCCTCAACCGCTGATACTTGTGCACCGCCCCGACGTACAAGGCCAGACTTGTAAGGAGTACCCCACCGTGTCCGAGGTTCGTCTCGCCGCTGAGCAGCGCACCGAATTCGGCAAGGGCGCCGCCCGCCGTACCCGTCGCGCCGGCAAGATCCCCGCGGTCCTCTACGGCCACGGTTCCGACCCGAAGCACCTGGCCCTGCCGGCGCTCGAGTTCGCCCGTGTCGTCCGCGAGCACGGTCAGAACGCCGTCCTCACCCTCGCCCTCGACGGCGGTAGTGAGCTGGCGCTGACGAAGACCGTCACCACGCACCCCATCAAGAACTACATCGAGCACGTCGACCTGCTGCTCGTCCAGCGCGGCGAGAAGGTCACCGTCGAGGTGCCGCTGGTCATCTCGGGCGAGCCCGCTTCGGGCACGCTGCTGACGCAGGACCTCAGCACGATCCAGATCGAGTCCGACGCGATGAACATCCCGGAGCAGATCGAGCTGTCGATCGCCGACGTCGCCGCGGGCACGCAGATCCACGCCAGTGACCTGACGCTGCCGGAAGGCGCCGCCCTGATCACTGACGCCGACGCTCTCGTCGTCGCCGTCAACGAGGCGCCGTCCGCGGCTCAGATGGAGGGCGACGACACCGCTGCAACCCCGGCCGAGGCCACCGAGGAGAGCTGAGCCCCATCACGTCGGGCCGGACACACGGCGCGCCACCCCCTCACGAGGGGGGAGGCGCGCCGTTGCAGTACCTGAGTCCGGCCGAGATCCGCGGTCGCACGTTCCGCCGCAAGCGCCAGGGCTACGACCCCGGCCAGGTGAACGAGTTCCTGCTGATCATCGCCGACGCGCTGGCCGGCCGGATGCGCCTCAACCCTGAGCACGTGCAGACCGTCCGGTTCGCCGCGGTGCCCAACGGCTACGACCCGCAGGCCGTGGACGAGCTGCTGCACCTGCTGGAGTTCCAGGTCCGCGCCGGCATCGTGCCGCCGACCGGCCTGAACACCGGCGCGGACCTGACGGCGCGCAAGATCCCCAGGTCGAGCACCGGCTACGATCGCGTCGAGGTCGACGCCTTCCTCGCCCGTGCCGCGGCCAACCTGGACGGCAGGGGCGCGATGACCTCCACCGAGGTCCGCAACACCCGGTTCAGCACCACGTCCGGTCTGCTGGGTCGCGGGTACCAGGTGCAGGCCGTGGACACGTTGCTGGACGAGATCGAGCAGGAGCTGCGCTTCCGTGGACGATGAGCTCGCCCGAGACGGCCTCGCGCTGATCGTCGGCCTGGGCAACCCGGGCCCGAAGTACGAGGGCAACCGCCACAACATCGGCTTCCTCGTCCTCGACGAGCTGGCCGCCCGCGTCGGCGGCAAGTTCAAGGCCCACAAGTCCGGCGCCGAGGTCGTCGAGGGCCGCCTGTCCGGCCGCCGCGTCGTCCTCGCCAAGCCGCGCAGCTTCATGAACCTCTCCGGCGGCCCCGTCTCCAGCGCGGCGAAGTTCTACAAGCCGGGCCTGATCGTCGTCGTCCACGACGAGCTCGACCTCCCGTTCGCCGCGGTCAGGATGAAGCTCGGCGGCGGCGACAACGGCCACAACGGACTCCGCTCCATCACGAAGTCGTTGGGCACCAAGGACTACCACCGCGTACGCTTCGGCGTGGACCGCCCGCCGGGCCGCATGGACCCCGCCGACTACGTGCTGAAGGACTTCTCCACCGTCGAACGCAAGCAGCTCGCCCTGGAGATCGACCGGGCGGCGGACGCGACGGAGGCCCTCATCTCGAAGGGCCTGGAAGCCGCGCAAAACGCCTTCCACTGAGCCGTGCGCTGAGCGCATGACCAACCGAAAGGGCCATGCCGCGGAAGCGCCGCCCCGACGTGCTCAAGGGCTTGTCCGGCCGGCTCCTCGCCGACCTGGGCCGCATCGAACGCTCCCGCAACTACCTCGGCCCCGGCTCGGTCGAGCTCGCGCTCCGCGTCTGGACCAGCTGGCTCGCCTCTCCGGCACGGCACCGGTGGATGGACGAGACGCCGTGGGAGTGGGACTACTACCCGGAAGAAGATCCGTTCAGGGCCCGCGACCTCCTCGACGCCGTCGCCTGCGCGCTCCCCCGCACGAGCGCGCGGGAGCTGCGCAGGCGACTCGACGAACTCGATGACCTCTACTAGACCAGTGCGGCCGCCGCGGACCGACGCAGCTTGCCCGACGGCGTCTTCGGCAACGTCCCCGGCGGCTGCACCACGACGGAGAACGGCCGCAACCCGACCGCGTCGACCACGCGGGCCGTGACCTCCTTGACCAGCCCCTTCTCCGCGTCCGCGTCGCCGGCGAGCTTCGACTCGACGACCACGGCGAAGCGTTCGCGCTGGGTTCCGGCGTCCAGCCGCACGGCAACCGCGTTGCCCGCGCGCACGCCCTCGACGGAGCACGCGGCGCGTTCCACGTCGGTGGGGTAGATGTTGCGGCCGCCCATGATGATGACGTCCTTGCGGCGGCCGCAGACGACGACCTGGCCGTCCTCGACGACGTAGCCGAGGTCGCCGGTGGACAGCCAGCCCTCGGCGTCCTGCGTCGCCAGGGGACCGTCCACGGTCAGGTAGCCGGGGGTGACGGCGTCGCCGCGGAGCTGGATCTCGCCGACGCCGCGCAGGCCCATGACCTGACCGGTGTCGGTGACGACCCGCAGTTCCAGGCCGGGCAGCGGCGGGCCCAGCAGCGGGTAGGCGCGGCCCGTCTCGGACGGCACGGCCTGGCGTGAGGCCTCCAGCTCGTCGGCGTCGACGACGTCTACTTCCAGGCCGGTGTCCAGCGGTGCGAAGGCGACGCCCAGCGTGGTCTCGGCCATGCCGTAGGCGGCGAGGATCGACTCCGGGCGCAGGCCGAAGCGGGCACCGGCGTCGATGAACGACTTCACGGCGGCCGGGTCGATCGGCTCGGCGCCGTTGAGCGCCAGGCGCAGGGTCGACAGGTCGAACGAGTCGGACGAGGACGCCAGGCGGCGGGCCACGATCGCGTAGGCGAAGTTCGGCGCGGCGGTGATCGTGCCCTTGTGGCGGGTGATGAGGTCCGCCCACAGGGTGGGGCGGGCCAGGAAGTCGACCGGCGTGACCTTCACGAGCTCCAGGCCGAACAGCATCGGCACGGTCAGGAAGCCGACCATCCCCATGTCGTGGAACAGCGGCAGCCACGACACCATCACGTCGGACTCGGGGTCCAGCGCCGCTGCCTCGCGCATTCCGAGCGCGTTCGACATGAGGTTGCGGTGGGTGATCCGCACGGCCTTCGGGTCGGCCGTGGAACCACTGGTCAACTGCAGCAGTGCGGTGGCATCCTCGGGGGTGGGAACAGGGTTTTCGATCGGCTCGCCGTCGAGCTCGGACAGCTTCCGGTAGGCGATCCCGTGCTGCTCCAGCACGGGGGCCAGCGCGTCGAACGGGCTGCCGAGCAGCACCAGCCGCGAGTCGATCATGGCGAGCACCCGCACCGTGTCCTCGGCCCACTCGGCCAGGTCGGTGCGCGGTGTGGGTTGATGCAACATCGTGACGCTGCCGCCGCACAGCCACGCGGCCTGCACGGCCGGGGCGATGGCAGCGGGTTCGGCGGCGAGCACTGCGATCGCGGTGCCCGGCGCCACGTCGAGCGCACCGGCCACCCGCCGGGCGCGTTCGTGCACCTCGGCCCAGGTCCGGCGGACGGGCGCGGCGGGTTCCCCCGTCGTCATGCCCCTGTCCCTGCCGTTTGCGGCCGTCGCCAGCATCACATCCACGAACTGACTCATGTTCGTGATCGTAGTGGCGGCCTTTGGTCCATCAGGGCGAAACGTTGTGCCACGCGAAACGCGATACTCCCGAGTACAGGTACGCAGGAGGAGGTCATTGGTGGATCGGGGCGGCCCCGGAGCGCAGCATCGTCTGCCCGCGCATCCGGCACCTCTGCTCTCCGCGCAGGACGTGGCGCTCGTCGCGTTCCACCGCCCCCCGCAGGGGCGGCGCGGCTACGACGCGGCTGAGGTGGACGCATTTCTCGACCGGGTCGAGGACACCATGCGCAGCAAGGACATCCTCACGCGCGAGGACGTGCTGAACGTCAGGTTCCGCACGGCGACCCGTGATCCGGGTTATGACGTGAACGAGGTCAACGTGTTCATGGAGCTGGTGGCGGACACGCTGCGGTCCACTCCGCAACGCCAGCAGGCCGCCGCACCGGCCCAGGGTGCGCACGCCACGTCGCAGGCGCTCAGGCCCGCGGTGCGACTGTCCCCCGACGACGTTGCCGCCGTGCGCTTCCACAAGCCCAGACCGGGGACCCGCGGGTACCACGAGGGCCAGATCGACGCGTTCCTCGACCGCATCGAGGCCACCCTGCGCGGCGAGGACAACCTGACCGCCCAGCAGGTGCAGGACGCGGTGTTCGGTGAGACCGCTCCCGGCACGTTCGGCTACGACTCCGAGGACGTCGACACCTTCCTCGACCTGGTCGTGCTCATGTTCGAGACCGCTCCCCCGCCCGCACCCGCGGCCCCTCCGACGGCGCGGTTGCCGCAGCAGCGCCCGCTGCTCCAGGGACCGCCGCCGCGGCAGCAGCCCGCACCGAAGCCCCCGGCGGCACCACGTCCGCAGCTGGCCCCGCCGGTGCAGCCACAGGCCGCACTGCCCGCCTCGCCGCGCCCCGAGGCCGTTGCGGACGGGAAGCTCACCGCGAAGGACATCCGCAACGTCGCGTTCCACCGCCCTCCCCGCGGCCGCCGCGGTTACCAGGAGTCCCAGGTGGACGCTTTCCTCGACCGCATCGAGGCGACCCTGCTGGGGCAGGACAACCTGACGGGCAAGGACGTCCGCGACGTCCGCTTCTCCCGTCCGCTGATCGGCCGCCGCGGGTACGACGAGACCGAGGTGGACGCGTTCCTCGCCCAGATCGAGCAGCAGCTCTCCGGGCCGGTGCGCAGCATGCCGCAGGTGAAGTCGTGGAAGGACCTGCGCCAGCTGCGCATCCCGCAGGCGGCGTCCGGCCAGCGCGGCTACCGCACCGCGCAGGTCGACCGGGTGCTGGAGGAGATCGGCGTCGCGCTCGACGGCATGCTGGGGGCGACCTCCGAGGAGGTCGTGAAGACCCGCTTCAGCTACGCGCTGCTGACCGGTCAGGGCTACGACACGTCGTTCATCGACGAGCTGCTGCCCCAGCTGGCCGACGAACTGCGCCGCCGAGGCCGCTGACCCCTGTTGCTGCCGGCGTCTGCAAGTACTACCGACTCGCAGTTGGTGGTACTTGCAGACGCTCTCAGCCGCACAGGGAGTTGGGCGAGGAGAAGTAGCTGATGCCGTACGCGGTGTCCGTGCCGCCGTTGCGGCTCCAAGCCGTCACGCACGGGTGCTTGTCGGCCGAGCTGTAGAACTTGCCGTCTTCCTTCCACTGGCCGGACAACGTCCGCGTCCTGACCTTGAACAGCAGGCCGCGTCCCTTGTCGACCGACGCGCAGTACCCGGGAGCCGCCTCACCCGACGCGCCGTGCGACCCGAGGAACACGATCTGGGCCCTGGCGCTGCTGCCCTTGCTGATGCACACGCTGTAGCGCAGCGTGTCGGCCGCCGCGGCGGTGCCGGCACCGGCCAGGGTCAACGCCCCGGTCGTCGCCAGCGCACTGGCCGCCGCGACGATCCGCCTGCTCCACAACACCTTCACACCCATGGGATCCGCACTCTCCATCCGTTCGCAGTGGATCACCGGTGAGTCTGGTGCCGTGCGGGACCGGCTGGCGAGCCTCCGGCAGCGCCCGTAAGGATTCCGTTCGGTTTGGGGTCAGCCCTCGACGGCCTCGGCGGCTTCCATCCAGGCGGCCTCGACGTCGGACTCCTCGGCCAGCACGGACTTCAGCTCGGCGTCGAGCTTCAGCAGCCGGTCGGGGTCGGTGGCCGCCTCGGCGAGCGCCGCGTGCAGCTCGGCCTCCTTCTTGTGCAGCTGCTCCAGCCGCCGTTCCAGCCGGGCCAGCTCCTTGCGGGCGGCACGCTGGTCCGCGGCGTTCGACGGCGCCTTCTCCGCCGCGGGAGCGGCCGACTGCCGGTCGCGCACCGAGTCGCGGCGCCGCAGGTACTCCTCGATGCCGCCGGGCAGGTCGGTCAGGCCGCCGTCGCCGAACAGCGCCACGACCTTGTCGCACACGCGCTCGACGAGGTACCGGTCGTGCGAGATCACGACCAGCGTGCCCGGCCACGAGTCGAGCAGGTCCTCCAGCTGCTGCAACGTGTCGATGTCGAGGTCGTTGGTCGGCTCGTCGAGCAGCAGCACGTTCGGTTCGGCCATCAGCAGCCGGCACAGCTGCAACCGCCGCCGCTCGCCACCGGACAGGTCCGACACCGGCGTCCACTGCTTCTGCGACGAGAACCCGAACCGCTCGCCCAGCTGGGACGCGGACATCTCGTACTTGCCGAGCACGACCCGGCGTGCGACCTCCTCGATCGCCTCCAGCACGCGCATGGACCCGTTGAGGTCGAGCAGCTCCTGGGAGAGGTGCGCGATCTTCACGGTCTGACCCTGGATCCGCTTGCCCGTCTCGGGTGCGCGCTCACCGGCCAGCAGCCGCAGCAGCGTCGTCTTGCCGGAGCCGTTGACGCCGACCAGGCCGATCCGCTCGCCGGGCCCGATCCGCCACGTCAGGTCGCGCACCAGCACGCGGTCCGGAATGGACAGTGTGACGTCCTCGACCTCGACCACCGTGCGGCCCAGCCGCTTCTTGGCGAACGCGACGAGCTCGACGGTGTCGCGCACCGGCGGCACGTCCGCGATCAGCGCCTCGGCGGCTTCGATGCGGTAGCGCGGCTTCGACGTGCGGGCGGGAGCGCCCCGGCGCAGCCACGCGAGTTCCTTGCGGGCCAGGTTCTGCCGCTTCTCCTCGGCCGCGTCCGCGAGCCGCTGCCGCTCGGCGCGCGCGAAGATCCAGTCGGCGTACCCGCCCTCGTACTGCTCGACCTTGCCCTGCACCACTTCCCACGTGCGGTTGCAGACGGTGTCGAGGAACCACCGGTCGTGGGTGACGACGACGAGCGCGCACTTGCGGGCCAGCAGGTGCTCGGCGAGCCACCGCACACCCTCGACGTCGAGGTGGTTCGTGGGCTCGTCCAGCACGAGCAGCTCGAGGTCCTGGATCAACGCGGCCGCGAGCGCGACCCGGCGCCGTTCGCCACCGGACATCGTGGACACCACGGAGTCCAGGCCCAGCGCCGTGATGCCGAGTCCGTCCAAAATGGACCGAACACGCGCGTCGGAGGCCCACTCGTGCTCGGCGTCGAAGCCGAGCGGGTCGATGACCGCGTTGCGCACGGTCGACCCCTCCGGCAGCTCGGTCCGCTGCGTCACGACCGCCATCCGCAGGTCGCGCGAGCGCGACACCCGGCCGTCGTCGGCGGGTTCGACCCCGGCCAGCACCTCGAGCAGCGTCGTCTTGCCGCCGCCGTTCAGGCCGACGACGCCGATGCGGTCGCCCTCGTTGACGCCGAGCGACACGCCGTCGAGCAGCGGCCGGACGCTGAACGACTTCGACACGGACTCCAGGTTGACCAGGTTGGCCATCAAAACCTCACGACTCGTAAGAAACTGCCCGGTGAAGGCTACCCAGCACCGCCAACGCCCCCGCTCCCCGACCGCACGCGGGGACCCTACGTAACCCCCGAAGTGCACGCGGGGACCCTACGTACCCCCTAGGTGCACGCGGGGACCCTACGTACCCCCGAAGTGCACGCGGGGAGCTTGCGTACTCGTAGAGGGTACGAAAGCTCCCCGCGTGAGTTCCGGGATGCGGAAAACGGAGGGCGGGGTCAGGCGTGGACCTCGGGCGGGGTGGGCTTCGGTTCCTCGGTCGTGATCACCCGCGCACCGGGCACCGGGCCCTGTGCGACGCGCACGGTCCGGCACACACCCGCGCCCGCGAGCTCGGCAGCGACACGCACGGCCGTGTCGTTGTCCTCGCACAGGAACGCCGTCGTGGGACCCGAACCGGACACGATGCCGGCCAGCGCGCCCGCGTCGACGCCCGCGCGCAACGTGCGGCGCAGGTTCGGCCGCAGCGAGACGGCGGCGGCCTGCAGGTCGTTGCCCAGCAGCAGCGCGAGCTGGCGCGGGTCACCGGAGGACAGGCCCTCCAGCACCGCCTCGACCGCGCCGACGCGGGGCGGGTCGCCCTCGGTGCGCAGCCGGTCGAGCTCGTCGAACACGTCCGGCGTGGACAGTCCGCGCCGGTCGAACGCCAGCACCCAGTGGAACTGGTGGCGGGCCAGCACCGGCACGATCCGCTCGCCGCGGCCGGTGCCGAGCGCGGTGCCGCCGTAGAGGCAGAACGGGACGTCGGCGCCGAGCTTCGCGGCCAGCTCGGCCAGCTCGTCGCGGCTGATCTCCAGCCGCCACAGCGCGGCCAGGCCGACCAGGGTGGCCGCGGCGTCCGCGCTGCCACCGGCCATGCCGCCGGCGACGGGGATGGCCTTGCGGATCACGACGCGGACCTTGGGGTCGTCCGGGTCCTTGCCGACGTGGGCGGCGAGCAGCCGCACGGCACGCCAGGCGAGGTTGCCGGCACCGGTGGGCACCTGGTCGGCGCCCTCGCCGTGGACCTCGACGCCGGGCTCGTCCGCGACGGCGACGGTGACCTCGTCGGCCAGGGACAGCGCCTGGAAGATGGTCACCAGGTCGTGGTAGCCGTCCGGTCGCACGTCGCCGACGGCCAGGTGCAGGTTGACCTTGGCCGGGACGCGGACCGTGACCGGAGGGGGAACGACAGCGAGCACCTCGTCAGCCTACGGGCGATCGGCGTGTGCGGACTCCTCCCCCGGTCACCACGGGCCTCAGACCGGGATGACGGAGCCGTTGAAGGTCTGCTTGATGTAGTCCTTGACCTGCTGCGACGCCAGCAGCTCGGCGAGGTCCCTGATCCGCTTGTCGTCCTTGAGCTCGCTGCGGGTGACGAGGCCGTTGGCGTTGGGGTTGCCCTCGGCCTTCTCCAGCACCAGCGCGTCGGTGGCGGGCTTGAGCTGCGCGTCGATGGCGTAGTTGCCGTTGATCACCGCGGCGTCGGTGTCCTCCAGCGAGCGCGGCAGCTGGGCCGCCTCCAGGGGCACGAACTGCAGGTTCTTCGGGTTCTCCGCGACGTCGCGGACGGTCGGCTGGTCCACGGCCTTGAGCTTGATCAGGCCGTTGGCCTCCAGCAGCTTCAGGCCGCGGCCCTCGTTGGTGGCGTCGTTGGCGACCGCGACCTTGGCGTTCTGCGGCAGCTCGTCGACCTTCTTGACCTTCTTGGAGTACAGGCCCAGCGGCTCGACGTGCACGCCCTCGACCCACTCGACCTTCGCGCCGCTCTCCTTCGTGAACGTCGCCAGGTACGGGACGGTCTGGAAGTAGTTGGCGTCGAGCGAGCCGTCGACCAGTGCCGTGTTCGGCTGGATGTAGTCGGTGAACTCGACGACCTCGATCTTCAGGCCCTTGGAGGCCGCGAGGTTGTCGGCGACGTACTTGAGGATCTGCGCGTGCGGGACCGGCGAGACGCCGACCTTCAGCGTGTCCGAAGCGGACGAACCACCGGACGAGCAGGCGGACAGAGCGGTCAAACCGGTCAAAGCGGCAGCGATGAGGGCAGCACGAATGCGCATGACGTTCCTTTTGAGAATTGCTACTGGGTCAGACGGAGGCGTGCCGGCGTCGGTCCGACGCACGGGCGGCACGGGTGAAGCCGAACTGGATCACGGTGGTGAGCACGGCGAGCCACGCCACGGTGCTCCACAGGATCCGGTCGTTGAAGCGCTGGTAGCCCTCGCGGATGGCCAGGTCGCCGAGGCCACCGCCGCCGATCACGCCCGCCATGGCCGAGTAGCCGATGAGGGCGATGACCGTGACGCCGATGGCGTTGATGAGCGCCGGCAACGACTCGCGGATGAGCACGCTGCGCACGATCCTGAGCGTCGAGGCACCGGTCGTGATCGCGGCCTCGACCACGGTCACGTGCACCTCGGACAGGATGTTCTGCACGAGCCGCCCGACGAACGGGATCGCTCCCACGGCCAGCGGCACGATGACCGCCGTGCTGCCGATGGACCCGCCGACGATCAGGCGGGTCACGGACGTGAGGGCGACGAGCAGCACGATGAACGGCATCGAGCGGCCCAGGTCGGTGACGAAGCTGAGGGCCCTGTGCACCGCGGCGTTCGGCCGCAGCCCGCCCTTGGCGGTGAGCTGCAGCCAGACCCCGACGGGAACTCCGAGAACTGTGGCGATCACGGTGGAGACGCCGACCATGTACAGCGTCTCCCCGGTGGCCTCGACGAGGTAGCTCACCACGTCGGACCAGGGTGTTGCAGACCTCACGCAGCTACTCCCTGCGGCCCCTTCAGGGACCTCTGAACCGCGCCGCCGGCCTCACCGATCCACTCCAGCGCCGAGTCGGACCGCTCGCCGTTCAGGCCGAGGCGGAACCGCGCGACGGGGGTCTCGCCGAGGCGGGTGAGCCCGCCGCCGACGATGTTCAGCTCGACGCCGAACCGGTGCGCGGCCTCGGGCAGCAGCGCGCCGACCGCGGCGAACCCGACGAGCACGACGTCCGCGACGCGGTCGTAGGCGTTCTCGTTGATCGGGTTCAGGTCGACGGCGGGCAGCAGCGCGGAGCTCGTACGGCTGGCGGCGTTGTTGACGAGGTCGAGCACCTTGCCGTGCTCGACGACCTGGCCCTGCTCCAGGACCGCGACGTCATCGCAGATCTTGCGGACCACACCCATGTCGTGCGTGACGACGAGGACGGTCACACCCAGCTCTGCGCGCGCACGGTCGAGCACCGCCAGCACGGACCCGGTGGTCTCCGGGTCGAGTGCGCTGGTGGGCTCGTCGGCCAGCAGGACGGACGGGTTGGCGGCGAGGGCGCGCGCAACGGCGATGCGCTGGCGCTGCCCACCGGAGAGCTGGTCGGGGTAGGTGGCGGCCTTGTCGGTGAGCCCGACGAGGTCCAGCAGCTCGCCCACGCGGGTGCGCCGCTGCGGTCCCGGCACGCCGGCGGACTCCAGCGGCAACGCGATGTTGCCGGCCGCGGTCCGCTGCCGCAGCAGCGAGTCCCCTTGCGGCACAACGCCGATCTGCCGGCGGGCGGCACGCAGCGCCGAGCCGTCGAGCGAGGTGATGTCGGTGCCGTCGACGCGGATCGCACCCGAGTCGGGGCGCTCCAGCAGTGCGACGCAGCGGGCCAGCGTGGACTTGCCGGCGCCGCTCGGGCCGACGACGCCGAGCACGGTGCCGGCCTGGACGTCGAGGGTGACGCCGTTCAGCGCGTTGACACCCTGGAAGGACTTGGTGAGGTTTTCGACAGTGATCACTTCTGCTCCACGGCTGCGCGCGACGGCGCACGCTCCCGTTGTGCGGGGGTGCGCGGTCGAAGTTCTGCTCAGGTGTGTGCGCCACTCAGCGACCGAGTGCGCGTCAAAGGACTTTGAGAAGGCGCCTTAGACGAGGTGGCGACGACATGCAGAAGCGGTGCGACGGCACTGGTCGACGACTCGACGGCGCGTCAGCATTCGCGAGGTACCCACGTGATCCTCCATCGGTCCTGGCGTTAGCACCTGCCCGCATCCAGCGGGTGGTTGCTGCGACGTCGTAGAGCCAGGTCTCTCAGTCGCTCCGGATGGCAGTTAGCAGTCAACCGGACGGACGTTCGGTTGCGCAAGCCAGATTCGGATTC
The DNA here is from genome assembly GCF_055608005.1 of Lentzea sp. NPDC036955. Lineage (NCBI taxonomy): Bacteria > Bacillati > Actinomycetota > Actinomycetes > Pseudonocardiales > Pseudonocardiaceae > Lentzea > Lentzea sp. NPDC036955. The sequence goes on from NZ_JBVJRC010000003.1 coordinate 356,393, forward strand.
GTTCGACAGATCACACTGTTGGCCGAAGGATCGCCGGATCAGACCTCGGCGATCCGGACAAAGTCGATCACGCTCAACTGCTCGCCCCTGACCTGGGGATCGATGCCCGCTTCGGCCAGCAGTTCGTCGACGTGCGGCGTGTAGCTCTTGAGGGCGGCCCTGAGGGTCTTGCGGCGTTGCGCGAAGGCCGTGTCGACGATCTTGAACAGCTTGTTCTTGTCCACTGTGGACAACAGCTTTTCGTGGCGCTGGAAGGCAACCAGCCCGGAGTCGACGTTGGGCGCGGGCCAGAAGACGTTGCGCCCGACCGACCCCGCCTTGCGCGCGTCGGCGTACCAGGCGAGCTTCACGCTGGGCACCCCGTAGACCTTGCTGCCGGGCTTCGCCGCCATCCGGTCGGCGACCTCCGCCTGGACCATGACGAGCCCCTTGCGCAGGCTCGGCAGCTCGTGCAGGAGGTGCAGCACCACGGGCACCGCGACGTTGTACGGCAGGTTGGCGACGATCGCGGTCGGTTGTACCGGCAGGTCCTCTTGGGTGACTTTCATGGCGTCCTTGAGGACCACGTGGAGCTTGCCGGCGTTGGCCGGGTCGTGCTCCTGGACCGTCTGGGGCAGCCGGTGCGCCAACGGCGGGTCGATCTCGACCGCGACCACCTCAGCGGCCGCCGGGAGGAGCGCGAGGGTCAGCGAGCCCAGGCCGGGGCCGACCTCCAGGACGACGTCCTCGTCGGTCAGACCGGCGGCGGCGACGATCTTGCGGACCGTGTTGGGGTCGTGCACGAAGTTCTGGCCCAGCTTCTTGGTCGGGCGGATGCCCAGCTCTTCAGCTAGACGGCGGACTTCGGCGGGTCCCAACAGGCTCACCGGGGCATTGTCTCAGGTCACCCACCAAAGACCTCAGGTTGCCCACCGAAGACCTCAAGTCACCCACCGAAGACCCCCGCCCCCTGCTGCGACGAGTGCACGCGGGGAGCTTTCGTACTCACCTGGAGTACGAAAGGTCCCCGCGTGCGGTCAAGCAGAGGGGAGGGATGGGTGGGGAGGCGGGGTTACGGCAGGCCGAGCTTCGCGCGGCAGCCGGGCCACGCGGAGTACGTGCCGCCACGGCCGTCGCGGAGCTTGGTGGCGATGGCGATCTGCTGTTCGCGGGTCGCCTGGTGCGGCAGGGCCGCGTAGGCGGTGCCGCCGTAGGCCGCCCAGGTGCTCGCGTTGAACTGGAGGCCGCCGTAGTAGCCGTTGCCGGTGTTGATGGCCCAGTTGCCGCCGGCCTCGCACTTGGCCAGGCGGTCCCAGACCTCGCCGTCGGGGAGGGGCTTGGTGCCGACCGCGATCTTCTTCGGCTTCGGCTCCTTGGTGACCTTGCCGCCGATCTTCTCGCGGTTGATCTCCTTGCCGTTCTTCACCGTCACGCGGTAGGTGGAGATCTGCTCGCCGGCCTCGCCGGGCTCCAGGACCTTCTGCTGACCCTGGTTCAGGGTCGGGTCGTTGGTCTTCTCGACGGGCGGGGCGACCGGCTCGTTCACGTTGATGACCGTGACGCCGGTGCGGGAGATGTAGACCTCGGCGCCGGAGGCCAGGCGCACGTCGGTGCCGGCCTGGACCGCGTCCTCGGGACCGAGGGTGAGGTTCTCGCTCTTCAGCAGCTCGTCGACGGTGACGGCGGTGGTCTGGACCTCGCGGACCGGGTTCGCGCCGTCGAAGAGCTTGACGACCTTGCGGGTCTTCACCTCGAGGTTCATGCCGTCGAGGGGGACCTCGGAGCCGGTGGGCGCGGAGAACCACGAGCCGTCGACCGGGACGCCGAGCTGCTTGGCGGCCTCCTCGACGGTGACCGAGCGGACCCAGTCCTCACGGGACTGGCCGTCGACGCTCATCTTGAGCAGGCGGCCGCGGTCGAGGGTGATCTTGCCGCCGTCGGAGATCGGGGCGTTGAGCGACGGGGACAGCGCGTCGTGCTCGCCGACCCTGATGCCCTCCTCCGCGAGGACCTCGCCGACCGTGCCCTCGTAGGAGTGGACGGTCGAGGTGATGCCGTCGATGTCCACGGCCACGGACTTGTCCATCGCCATCGCGGTCACGCCACCGCCGGAGATGGAGACCAGGACCGCGGCGACCGCACCCTTGAGGAAGCGGCGCTTCCAGGACGAGACGGCCGTGACGAGGAGCTGCGGGTCCTCCTTCTCCTCTTCCTCCGTGGGGAGGACGAGGGGCGGCATGATCGTCGTCTCGGCGTTGATGAGCCGGATCAGCTCGTCGACGTCGACGTTCGCCGTCGCGAGGAGCTCGTCGGCGTCAGGGCCGAGCACCTCGAGCACGTCCGCGGGCGAGATCGTCAGCGCACCGGCGGGGAAGCTCGGGTGGGGGTCGGCCACCGCGACCGCGGTGTTCCCGACCGGCGTGAACCAGTCGGTGTCCTCGTTGAAGTCGTACGGAGCGGCAGTTCTGTCGCTACCAGACAAGGGTCGATACCTCCATTGCGGAAGCTCCGAGGCCACCGCACAGTTGGCGTTGACAAGATCATTCGAGTTGCAGCTCGAAGGTTCCCGGCAACTCCTCCTACGTGGTCTCGCTGCTTCGCGCTTCCGGCTTGGGACCCGCCCCGACTGCGGGCGTGCTCCGAACCGACAGGGTCGGTTCAGGTGGCACGGTCACGGGACAGTAACGGGGCAGCCGACGTTGCGCAAACACCCCCACCGATGTTGTGACCTCAGTCACCCGTAGAGGTAGGAACCCTTTGCTCCGTTCGTCTCAAGTCGCATCTCAGTGGCCAAGCCCGAAGAGTCGTTGAGCAGTACGGGTGACGGCGGCAGCGAGTTCAGAAAGATCTTCGCCACGCAGGGTGGCCAAGGCCCGAACTGTGTAATTCACACAATAGGGTTCGTTCGGCCGCCCCCGGAACGGGTGGGGCGTCAGGAAAGGCGCGTCCGTCTCGACGAGCAGCTGATCCTGCGGCACCAGCCGGGCCGCCTCCTGCAGGGCACGGGAGTTCTTGAACGTCACCGGGCCCGCGAACGACAGCACGTACCCCGCGTCCACGCACCGGCGCGCGAAGTCCGCGTCACCGGAGAAGCAGTGGAAGACCACTGTGGACGGTGCACCCTCGGCGTCGAGCACCTTGAGGACGTCCTCGTGCGCGTCCCGGTCGTGGATCATCAACGGCTTCCCGACGCGCTTGGAAAGGTCGATGTGCCAACGGAAAGCGTCTTGCTGCGCGGCCGGCGGCGAGTAGTCCCAGTAGTAGTCGAGACCGGTCTCGCCGATCGCCACGACGCGGTCGAACCGGGCCAGCCGCTCCAGCTCGGCCTTCTCCGCGTCGCCGAACGCGGCGGTGCGGGTCGGGTGGACCGCCACGGCCGCGTAGACCCGCGGGTCCCAGGTGGACGCCTCCGCGGCCCACTGCGCGGACTTCAGGTCGTCCGCGACCGTCACGACGTGCGAGACGCCGGCGGCCTCCGCCCGGTCCAGCAGCACGGCCACGTCGGCGGCGTCGACGGCACCGCACGCGTCGAGATGGGTGTGGGCGTCGACCACCGGCACCGGAAGGGCTTCCGGCACCGGCGGTCGTTCCCGCTTCTCCGCCACTAGTCGGTGACGATCGGGGCCCACTCGGGCCCGGTCTCGCCCAGCTTCGGGTCGAGCTTCGCGAACAGCGGCGAGGGCTTCTGCAGCGGCCGGCCGACCTCGATCGGCGTCGACTCCCACTTCGCCTGCTCGCCCGCGTAGTCACCGGTCAGCACCGGGTACGAGCGGTCGGGCACGTCGAGGTCGGTGACCTCGTCCATCGACGGCTGCGCGGCCCACACGCCCGTGCCGCCCAGCGCCTCGTGCACCTGCTGCGCCGAGTGCGGCAGGAACGGCGTCATGAGCGTGTTCGCGTCCTGCACGACCTGCAACGCCGTGTGCAGCACGGAGTCGCGGCGGTCCGGGTCGTCCTTGAGCTTCCACGGCTCCTGGTCGGACAGGTACTTGTTCGCCAGCGAGATCACGCGCATGGCCTCGCCGGAGGCCTGCTTGAACCGCGAGCGGCGCAGGTGCGCGCCGACCGTGTCGAACGCCGCCTTCGACTGGCGCAGCAGCTCGTGATCGGCGTCGGTCAGCGCGGTCGCCTTCGGGATGGCGCCGACGTTCTTGTGCGCCATGGAGATCGAGCGGTTGACCAGGTTGCCCCACTCGTTCGCCAGCTCGAAGTTGGTCCGGCGGACGAACTCCTCCCAGGTGAAGTCGGTGTCCTGGTTCTCGGGACCCGCGACGGAGATGAAGTACCGCAGCGCGTCCGGCCCGAACTCCTTCAGGAAGTCGCCGACGTAGATCACGGTGCCGCGCGAGGTGGAGAACTTCGAGCCGCTCATCGTCAGGTACTCCGACGACACGACCTCGGTCGGCAGGTTCAGCGTGCCGAACCGGCCGGGCTCGCCGCCCTTGTCGCCCGCGCCGTTCTGGCCCAGCAGCAGCGACGGCCAGATCAGCGAGTGGAAGACGATGTTGTCCTTGCCCATGAAGTAGTAGCCCTGGGCGTCACCGGTCCAGAACTCCTTCCAGGCGTCGGGGTTCCCAGTGCGCCGTGCCCACTCGACGGACGCGCTCAGGTACCCGATGACGGCGTCGAACCACACGTAGAACCGCTTCATCGGCTGGTCGCTCCACCCGTCGAGCGGGATCGGCACACCCCAGTCGAGGTCGCGGGTGATGGCGCGCGGCCGCAGGTCCTTGATCAGGTTCTGCGAGAACTTGAGCACGTTCGGCCGCCACTCGGACCGCGTGCCCATCCACGAGCCCAGCGACTCGATGAACGAGGGCAGGTCGAGGAACAGGTGCTCGGTCTCGACGAACTTCGGCGTCTCGCCGTTGATCCGCGAGCGCGGGTTCTTCAGGTCGATCGGGTCGAGCTGGTTGCCGCAGTTGTCGCACTGGTCGCCGCGCGCGCCGTCGTAGCCGCAGATCGGGCAGGTGCCCTCGATGAAGCGGTCGGGCAGCGTCCGGCCGGTCGACGGGCTGATGGCGCCCATCTCGACCTTGGGGATGACGTAGCCGTTCTTCCACAGCGCGGAGAACAGGTCCTGCACCACCTGGTAGTGGTTGCCGGTGGTGGTGCGGGTGAAGAGGTCGTAGGACAGGCCGAGGCCCTGCAGGTCGGAGGCGATGACGCGGTTGTACTTGTCGGCGAGCTCGCGGGCCGTCAGGCCCTCCTTCTCGGCCTGCACCTGGATGGGCGTGCCGTGCTCGTCCGTGCCGCTGACCATGAGCACCCGGTGTCCGGACATTCGCATGTAGCGGGAGAAGACGTCGGACGGGACACCGAAACCGGAGACGTGACCGATGTGCCTGGGGCCGTTGGCATAAGGCCAGGCCACCGCGGTCAGTACGGAGGCACTCATGTGCATAGCCTACGGAGGCGGTGCCAGCCGCTTTTCACTGCATGGGAGGTCGGTTTGTCCGCGACCAGGATGCTGGTGCTCGGCGTGGTCAAGCTCGTCGGCGAGGCGCACGGCTACCAGGTGCGCCGTGAGCTGCAGTCGTGGTCGGCGGAGTCTTGGGCGAACGTGCAGCCAGGTTCGATCTACCACGCGCTGAAGTCGCTGGCCAAGGACGGACTGCTGGAACCGGTCGGCACCGAGTCCCGCGAGGGCCCCGCCCGCACCTCCTACCGGATCACGCCGTCCGGTGAGCACGAGCTGGACGACCTCCTCGCGCACGCGCTCGCGAACCCGGCCGCCGGCAACGACGAGGTGTCCGCGGGCGTCGCGATGCTCACCCTCGTCCCGCGCAAGCAGGCCGTCGTGCTGCTGAAGAACCGCCTCGCAGGCCTGGAGGGGCAGCTCACCCCGACCCGGCACGGCATCACCTCGATGCCGGAGATGAGCAAGCCCGCGCACGTCAGCGAGCTGTTTCGACTGTGGCTCGTCCACCTCGAAGGTCAGGTCCGGTGGACTCGGGAGCTGATCGAACGCCTGGAGGCCGGTGCGTACGAACTTCGGGACTAGTCAAACTTGAATAGTCCCGACTAGCCTCTGGTCAAACTTGACTAGAGGGGGTTCCGGCATGATCAAGGCACGCGGCCTCGCACGCCGCTTCACGACGAAGGCCGGTCCGGTGGACGCGGTGCGCGGCGTCGACATCGACGTCGCCGAGGGCGAGCTCGTCGGGTTCCTCGGACCCAACGGCGCCGGCAAGTCGACGACGCTGCGCATGCTCACGACACTGCTGCGGCCCACGGCGGGCGAAGCGCTCGTCGCCGGGCACGACCTGCTCACCGACCCGGCGGGCGTGCGCCGCAACATCGGCTACGTCGGCCAGAAGCCCGGCGCGGGCCTGGACCAGCGGGTCGCCGACGAGCTGGAGCTCCAGGCCCGGTTCTACGGCCTTTCCCGGCACGACGCCCGCAGGAAGGTCGCCGGCCTGCTCGAACGGTTCGACCTGACCGGGCTGGAGCAGCGCGGCGTCGGCACGCTCTCCGGCGGCCAGCAGCGCAGGCTCGACCTCGCGATGGGCATGCTGCACGACCCGCGGCTGCTGTTCCTCGACGAACCGTCCACCGCGCTCGACCCGCAGAGCCGCCGCAACCTGTGGGACCACATCCGGCAGCTCAGGGCCGACGGCGTGACGGTCTTCCTGACCACCCACTACCTCGACGAGGCCGACCACCTCAGCGACCGGCTGCTCGTCATCGACCAGGGCACGATCGTCGCCGAGGGGTCGCCGGACGAGCTGAAGCACCGCGTCTCCGGCGACCTGGTCGTGCTCGGCACGCCGCAGGCCGCGCTGGTCGCGACCAAGTTCGCCGACGCCGCCGTGGACGGCGAGGAGGTCAGCTTCCGCATCCCGAACGGCGACCGCGCGCTGCCGTCGTTGCTGAAGGACCTCGACAACATCGGTGTCGAGCTGCACTCCGTCCAGGTGCACCGGCCGACGCTCGACGACGTGTTCCTGACCATGACCGGCCGCTCACTGCGGGAGGACAGCAATGCTGCGTGACACCTGGCTCGTGTTCTGGCGGGTGATGCTGCCCGTGCTGCGCAACCCCGTGGCGGTGGTCTTCGGCATCGCCCAGCCGTTGCTCTACCTCGGGCTCTTCGGGCCGTTGCTGGGCGAGGGCGGCTGGCAGTGGTTCGTGCCGGGCCTGCTGGTGCAGATGGCGTTGTTCGGCACGGCCTACGCGGGCTTCTCGCTGCTGCCGGAGGTGCGCACGGGCGTGATGGAACGCCTGCGGGTCACCCCGGTCAGCCGGGTCGCGCTGCTCGTCGGGCGGGTCGGCAAGGACGTGGTGCTGCTGGTCGTGCAGAGCCTGTTGATCATGCTGGCCGCGATGCTGTTCGGCTTCCGGGCGTCGGCGGGGCAGGTGCTGCTCGGCCTCGGGCTGGTGGCGTTGCTCGGCGTCGCGATCGGCTCGGTGTCGTACGCGATCGCGTTGAAGGTGAAGCTGGAGTACGTCTTCGCGTCCGTGCTGTCGGCGTCCATCGTGCCGTTGATGCTGTTGAGCGGCGTGCTGCTGCCCATGTCGAACGGCCCGCAGTGGCTCTACTGGCTGTCGCGGGTCAACCCGCTGGCGCACGTCGTGGACGCCGAGCGGTCGATCTTCAACCCCGGCACGGTGACGTACGGGCTGATCTCGGTCGCGCTGCTGGTCGTGGCCGGCGTGCTCTACGGCATCCGCACGTTCAACCGGGAGTCAGCTTGAGGAACGCGGGGGCCTCGCGTTTCCCCCAGGGGAACGCGGGAGTCCCGCGTTCCCCTGAAAAGGCAGGTCAGCTTGACCTGACCGCCGCGTCGTAGAGCGTCTTCTTGCTGATCCCGGCCGCCTCCGCGACCTCGGCGGCGGCCGACTTCATCCGCTCCCCGTCGGCGACGCGCTGCCTGACCTCGGCGACGAGCGTGTCGAGGTCCGGCGTGTCCGCCACGGGGGCGGGGCCGAGCACCACGGTGATCTCGCCGCGTGCGCCGTCCACGGCCCACGCGGCGAGTTCGGCCAGCGACCCGCGCACGACCTCCTCGTACTTCTTCGTGAGCTCGCGGCACACGGCGGCACGGCGGCCGGGCCCGAGCACCTCGACGGCGTCCTGGAGCGTGTCCGCGAGCCGGTGCGGGGCCTCGAAGAAGACGACGGTGCGCTGCTCGGTGGCCAACGGGGCGAACCAGCGCTTGCGCTCACCGGACTTGCGCGGCGGGAACCCGTCGAACGCGAACCGGTCGCTCGGCAGCCCGGACAGCGCCAGCGCCGTCGTGACCGCGGACGGCCCCGGCAGGCACGTGACGGTGATGTCCTGCTCGACACACGCGGCGACGAGCCGGTAGCCCGGATCGGACACCGACGGCATGCCGGCGTCCGTCACGAGCAGCACGGTCTCGCCGCCGTGCAGCGACTCGAGGAGCCCCGGCAGGCGCGCCTGCTCGACCTGGTCGTAGAAGCTGATCACCCGCCCGGAGGGTTTGACCTGCAGTGCCGCCGCGAGGCTGTGCAGTCTGCGGGTGTCCTCCGCGGCGATGACGTCCGCCGTCGCCAACGCCTCCACCAGGCGCGCGGAGGCGTCGCGGATGTCGCCGAGCGGAGTAGCGGCGAGGACCAGACGGCCTGAACCGGATACAGGACTCACGTGGTTCACCCTACGATCGGCGACGTGACAGTCCTCGTGCAGCCAGGAGAGGCGCCCGCCGCCGTCGCGGAGGAACCGCGGACGGACCGCGCGGCGGCCCTCGACCCACCTCCGCACGGCAACCGGTTGCGCGGGTGGCTGGTCACGATCGCCGTGACGCTGATCGGCGCGGTCGTGCGGTTCTGGAACGTCGGGTACCCGACGGACAAGGGCACGCCGATCTTCGACGAGAAGCACTACGTGCCGCAGGCGGCGCAGGTGCTGCGCAACGGCGGCTACGAGGACAACCCCGGCTACGAGCTGATCGTCCACCCGCCGCTCGCCAAGCAGCTCATGGCCATCGGCCAGGCGCTCTTCGGCTACGACGGCATCGGCTGGCGGTTCGCCTCCGCACTGGCGGGCGCGATCACGATCCTGCTGATCGTGCGGATCGCCCGCCGCCTGACCCGCTCGGACCTGCTGGGCGCGCTGGCGGGCGTGCTGCTCATCGCGGACGGCGTCTCGCACGTCCAGTCCCGGATGGGCATGCTCGACATCTTCCTGGCGCTGTTCGTGGTCGCCGCGTTCGGCTGCCTGGTCGTGGACCGCGAACAGGTGCGGGAACGGCTCGCGGTCGCCGTGCGCGAGGGTTTCGTGACGAACTCGGCCTTCGGCCCGTGGCTGGGCTTCCGCTGGTGGCGCTTCGGCGCGGGCGTGATGCTCGGCCTGGCGTGCGGCATCAAGTGGTCGGGCATCTGGTACATCGCGGCGTTCGGCCTGCTGACGGTCGTCTGGACCGCACTGGCACGGCGGGCGGCCGGCGTCGAGGAGCCGTGGCTCGGGTCGATCGCGAAGGACGTCCTGCCCTCGCTGGGCGGTCTGGTCGCGATCCCGGTCCTGGTGTACCTGGTGACGTGGTTCCCGTGGATGGCCAGCGAGACCGGCATCGACCGGCACGTGGTCGGCACGAAGGTGCAGGACATCAGCTACGTCCCGGACGTGCTCCAGTCGCTCTGGTACAACGCGAAGAACGTCTACAAGTTCCACGTCGAGCTGGTCACCTCGGAGACCAACCGGCACCCGTGGGAGTCGAAGCCGTGGACGTGGCCGATGGGCCTGCGCCCGATGCTCTACTACTACGACAACTCGGTGACCGGCTGCGGCCAGGCCTCGTGCCTCGGCGCGATCATGCTGATCGGCACCCCGGCGCTGTGGTGGGTGGCGTTCCCGGCGATCGGCTGGGCGATCTGGCGGGCCGTCGGCAGCCTGGACTGGCGCTACGCCGGCGTGCTCGTCGGCTACCTGGCGGGCCTGCTGCCGTGGTTCCTCAACCTCGACCGGCAGATGTACTTCTTCTACGTCACGCCGATGGCACCGTTCCTGGTGCTGCTGATCGTGCTGGCGCTGGGCGAGGTCCTCGGCCGTGCGCGCGCGGGCTCCGAACGCCGCGGCACCGGTCTGCTGGTCGTGGCGCTGTACGTCGGCATCGTGGTGGCGAACTTCGTGTGGCTGTGGCCGATCCTCAACGGCAACCCGATCACGCCGGAGATGTGGCAGCAACAGCTGTGGCTGCCCAGCTGGCGCTGAGCGGTCGCGGCCGGTGCGCGGGTGAGTGGTGAGGCGATCGGCGGAAACCGCCTCACCACTCTTCGCGGGGCATCGCGGTGGTGCTCCGATGCCGGGGCTTCGCGGGTGGACCACCGCCTAGGTCGTTGGCGACGAAACAACCGTTACCGCCCCGCGAGGGGTTCACCCGGTTCGCCTACATCGGCATGTGCTTCGTCGGCGGCGGTCCCGGCTTGCTGATGAACTTCGTGACCGGCCCCTCCTTGCTCATCCCGGCCCGTTCCAGGAACTGCGCCATCTCGCCGCGCACCTGCGCCAGCGTCGGGCGGCGGCCCGGTTCCGGGTCCATCGCCGCCAGCAGCAGCCGCGCGTGGGCGCTGTTCTGCGGCAGCTTCGTCACCGGTTCGCCCTGGGCGGCGGCCATCAGCGAGGAGATCGGGTTCTCGCGGGAGCCGCGTGGCGGGTGGCCGGTGAGGGCGTAGGACACGGTGGCGGCGAGCTGCCACGAGTCCGAGGCGGGGGACGCGGCCTCACCGCGTGCCGTCTCCGGCGCGAGGAAGTCGGGGGTGCCGACCATCATGCCGGTGGCGGTGAGGGTGCTGTCGCCCTTGGAGCGGGCGATGCCGAAGTCGATCAGGTGGGCGGTGCCCTGGACGTCGACGATGACGTTGGACGGCTTCACGTCGCGGTGCAGGACGCCGCGGGTGTGGGCGGAGGTGAGGGCGTCGGCCATGTTCAGCCACAGCCGGGCCGCCAGCTTGTCGTCGATCAGGCCGTTCTTCATGACCGTCTCGGACAGCGACGCGCCCTCGATGTACTCCATCACCAGCGCGAGGCCGTCCGGGTCCTGGACGATGTCGAACACCCGCACGCAGTTCGGGTGGCGGACCGCGGCCAGTGCGCGGGCCTCGCGGAGCATGCGCTGCTCGGTGTCGTTGTCCGGGGCGTGCGCGAGCTTCACGGCGACGGTGCGGTCGAGCTGTTCGTCGACGGCGAGCCAGACCGTGCCGAAGCCGCCGGAGCCGAGCTGGCGGACGCGGCGGAACCGGCCGTTGCCGGGGTTCCACACCTTGCCCGACTTCTGCACCGGTGCGGGCGACTCCGCGTTCGCGGCGCCGGGGCCGAACGGCAGCGGGCCGGGGGTGTCCGCGAGCACCGCGGGCCGGGACGGCTGCGGTGGCTGCGGGTTCGCCTGGGACGGCTGCTGGAGCACCTCGGCCACCCGCGTCGGCGGGTACTGCTGCGGCGGGGGCGGCGGCTGGTTCACCGGGCGCATCGGCCGGTTCATCGGCGCCGGCTGGTACTTCGGCACCTGTGCCGGCTGGTAGGGCGGCGGCTGCTGCTGGGCGGCCGTGATCGGCTTGGTCGCCGCCTTCTTCTGCGGCAGCTGGGGCTGCTGAGAGGGCTGCTGCGCGGTGTTGCGCGCCACCGGCTGGGGTGGCGCCTGGTTCGCGTTGCGGTCCTGGGACCGGTCACGGCCGGGGCGGTTCAGCATGGCGGTAGTCAACCCGAAGATGCGCACGACGATCGACCCGATCACCGCGATCGGGAAGAACCCGAGCAGGACGTGCCCCACCAGCGTCACGGGCAGTGCCGACGTGGACGCGAGGAGCACCAGGAACGGCGGCCAGAACACCCGGCGCGGCCAGTTGGGCCCGAGCCGGAACGCCGACCCGGCCTGCAGCATGACGAACAGCAGGCACAGCAGGCCGAGCACGATCGTGATTCCGGCGGCGACCAGGAACAGCCACTCGTCGCCCGGCGCGCGGAACACGCCGAGGATCGACGGCGTGCCGTCGACGAGGTAGGCGCCCTGGGAGAACTGTCCGAAGCAGGTCGCCTGGTCGAGCGAGTCGGACCCGGCGATCGTGCGCTGACCGAGGCCCTGCACGGTGCCGCGCAGGATCAGCCACGGCAGCACCAGCGTGCCGGCGACGCCGAGCACGGCGAAGACGGCGCCCGTCACGGCGCCGTAGGAGTTGCCGACCACCCGGCGCACCGCGATGGCGAGCAACGCGGCCACGGTGGGGAAAAGGCCGAGAACGGCACCGAGCGCCGTCGTGGTCCACACCCAGTCACCGGGGCAGACGCTGGCGCCCACGAAACCGTGCAGCCACGTGAGCAAGGACTCCGCGAGCCCCACGACCCGAACCACCCCTTCCGCGATCATCCCCAGCCTAGGTGCCGATTCAGCCTACGGTGCGTGATCGGTGTGCGGCCGACGCCACAGCAACCAAAATCGCGTCCACTGCGTTGCACCTCCCGCACCTGGCCGGACCTCGCGAGAAATGCGCTCTTCTGCCCTCTAGGACGTGTCCGCGGCCTTGTCCGTTGAACGGCGGCTCATCACGGTTGGAGCCGGTTTGCGACTCGGAAGCGTCACGTGCCACGACCTGCGGTGTGGAATCGCCGCTCAGTTGCTGCGCAGCCAGTGCCGGTACCGCGCGGCCAGGGCGAGCGAGGTCAGGACCCCCTCCACGTGCGGTTTCGCCATGAAGTCCGCGGCACGCGACCTCGCCGGCCCCGGCTGGGCGGCGGGCTCCGGAGCGGCGGGCACGGGTGGTGGTGGTACGGCCGGGCGCGGCACCAGCGGGACGAACGGCGGCGCGACCAGCACCGGCAGCTCCGACCGGACGTTCCACAGCTCCTCCGCGGCCCGGTCGACCGCGCGGACCGCCAGCCGTTCCTCCCCGGCCCGCTGCTGGTCGAGCCGGTCGAGCAGCTCGCCGTCGGCGCCCAGGCCGAGCCGCACGACCTCGGCGACCGTGTGCAGGTAGGCCTCGACGGCGTCGTGCGCGGACCCGAACGCCTCGGACGTGTCGAGCCACCTCATCCGCGCCCGGTGCCGGTAGTCGTCGAACGCCTCGCTCGCCGCCCCGCGCCACGCCGGTGCCGTCGCGGCGGCGTGCGCGGCCGCGGCCGATGCGCTCTCGTCGCGCATCCGCCTCAGCCACTCCTGGACGGTCCGCAGGGAGTGGAACTCGTCGGGGAGCGTCACGCCGGCGGGGTGTCCACCTGCTCGTACAACCGAGCGGTGTCCCTCAGCCGGTGCACGGTCTCGTCGGCGTCGCCGCCCAGCACGCCGGTCGCGTGGCCGGCCGCACCGCGGAACCTGCTCAGCGCCGCGAACAGCTCACCGCGCCGCCCGTCCACCTCGCCGTCCGGGTGGACCGCCTGCTCCGCGACCTGCTCGACCGCCCTCGCGAGCGGTCCGGTGAGCGCTCTCAGCTCGGCCGGGTCGACCTCGAACCCCCGCACGGCACCCTCCACACCGGAAGTTTGACGCTGAACGATACCAACCTGTTACCTGATGAGCGCGCCGACGTCCGAACTGGACAGGAAGACGGTCTCCTCCTCCGCGGCGCCCGCGTCGACCACGACCGCGAGCCGCGCCGACGCCACGAACGACAGCAGCTCCGCGCCCTCGACCTCCAGCCACCGGTCCTCCCACGGCAGCTCCTTCGCCCGCCGGTAGGCCACGAGCCGGTCGAGCCCGGTGAACACGAGCACGGCCTTCTCGTAGCCGTCGACGCTCGTGGTGACCAGCCCCGGCTCCCCAGGGTCGGGCAGGAACACGGTGGTGCCGAGCAGCTCCGCGGCCACGCCGGGATCACCTGCCCGCGCCAGCTCGCGTACCCGCGGCTCCGCGCGCGGCCTGCGGTACATCGGCCGCCCGTGCAGGACGTGCTCCAGCTCCACGGCGGTCGACGGCACCGAGGGGTCGACGCGGAAGTGCGGCACGCAGTTCAGCGCGAACGGGATGTCGTCGACGCTCGCGCCCGGCAGCACCGCGACGACGACCTTGCGCTTGAACTCCTCGGGCTTGCGCATGAGCATGCCGCGCAGGTGCTTGAGCTCGTACTCGGCACCGGCGCTCATCGGGCTGTCACCGCGGAACGCGAGCCGCCACCCCGCCGACACCGCGACCACGATCCGGTCCGCGTCCTCCATGCGCTGCAGGCAGTACGTGGACCAGTCGACGGGCAGGTGCTGGTTGAACAGGTCGAGGTCGGCGTCCACGCCGAGGCGGTGCAGCAGCTGCGCGAACGCGTGCACGGTGTCCCGCCACGCCTGGACGCGGGCGGCGTCCCAGCCGGGGCTGCTGTGCGCCCAGACGACGAAGGCTTGCGGCTGCATCGCGGAATCATGGCAGCCGGTCGTATGGACTCCAACGGATTAAGCCGGGCACGATGGACGATCGTGGCGGATTCCTCGGCAGCCCGCGGACGCGGCGCGTTGCGCACCGCGGGTGCGCTGCGGCCGTTCGCCGCGGGCGAGCACCTGATCAACGCGGGTGAGCGCAGCGACGAGGTGCTGCTGCTCGACTCGGGCCTGGTCAAGGTCGTGCTGCCGACAGCGGGCGACCGGGAACCGATCACCGGCCTGTTCGGCCGCGGCGACCTGCTCGGCGAGCTGGGCGTCACCGGCGGCGTCCCGCGCAGCGCCCACGTGATCGCGCTCGCCGCAGGCTCGGCGTGGCACGTGGCCGGCAGCCGGTTCGTGGCGCTGCGGGCGACGAACCCGGACGTGCAGCGCCTGGTCGACCAGACGTGGCGCGACCGCCAGCGCAACGCGGACGAGCTCCAGCGACTGCTCGTGCGGCCGGTGCCGGAGCGGGTGGCGCTCTGCCTGCTGCGGTGGGCCCTGGCGTTCGGCGAGGAGGTCGACGGCGGAGGTCTGGAGCTGCGCGGCCTGAGCCAGGACGAGCTGTCCCAGGCGGTCGCGGCGTCGGTGCAGCACGTCCAGGAGACGTTGAAGGCACTGCGGTCCGCAGGGCCTGCTGCACACCGGCCGGCTGCGGTTCTGGCTGCCGGACCCGGACCGGCTGGGACATTTCATTGCCAAAGCGGACCGCGGGAACTGACAACTTGTTGTCCCGGTTTTCCGGGGATGGCCACCGCCGCGAGCCGCCAGACTCGACAGCTCAGTTCGGGCGCGAGCACCTCGGAGGCAGTGAGTTGAACCCCGTTCCCCAGCACCGCACCTTGCTCGGTGTCGACGTCATCGGCTCGGCACAGCTGCCGCCCCACCTGCTGGCGGCAGTCCCCACCACCGTCTCGGAGCTGCTGCACGCCGCCCTCTCGGCCGCGGGCATCGACCGGTCGGACGTGCTCGCCGTCGAGTCACCCGGCGACGGCGCCCTGCTCGTCCTGCCGAGCGAGCTGCTGGGCGCCGCCGTCGACGCGGCCGCGCACCTCGACCAGCTCACCACCGAGCACAACCGCTGGCGCAAGCCGGAGGTCCGCCTGCGCGCGGCCGTCCACACCGGTCCGGTCGGTGCGGACGGCGGCTTCTACCAGGCCAGGATCACCCACACCCGGCTCCTGGACGCCCGGGAGTTCAAGGCCCTGCTCACCCGCTGCCGCGAGGAGGGCGGCGAGGAGACCGCCAACACCGGCCTCATCGTCTCCGCGGAAGCCCTCGACACCGCCTTCAGCGGCAACCACACCCGCCTGGCCCGGCGCGCCGAGTTCGGCCCGCTCCCGGTGGCCAACAAGGAGTACCGGCACACCGCGTGGGTGCGCGTGCCCGGCTTCGACCCGCGCGCACTGACCGCGCTGACCACCACGCCCGCGCCGCCGGAGAGCGCGGCGCGGGTGGTGAACACGGTGCACGGCACCAACCACGGGGTGCAGGCGGGCGACATCCACGGCGGGGTCACGCTGTACGCGGGGCACCGGCCGTGAGCGAGGAGAAGAAGGACCAGCCGCAGCCGGAACCGCAGAAGGTCCCGGCCGACGCCGCGCCGCTGTCGCCGGGCGAGGGCCGGCACACGTCGAACGTCTCGCACGGCGACATGCACGGGATGCAGACCGGGGACGTGGCCGGCGACGTCAACTACTACGCCGCCGTGAGCAAGTCACAAGCCGACCTCATCGTGCGCTACGCGGCGCCTCAAGACATCGAGGACGTGCAGCGCGAGTTCGTGCCGCCGGGAGGCTTCGCGTCGGCACTCGCCGCGCTGCGCAGGGACAACGTCGTCGTCCTGTGCGGTCCGGGCACCGGGCGCACGTTCGCCGCCCGCCGGTTGCTGGCCTACGAGCTGCGGGTCGCGCGGATCGCCGACATGAACCGGTCCCGCACGCTGGGCACCCTGCGGGCCACCGAGCTGGAACCGGGCACCGGTGTCGTGCTGGACGTCCGGGACAGCCGCGACCGGCCGTTCACCGACCAGGACTTCTCCCAGTGCCGCAACGTCCTGAAGGACGCGGGCTGCCACCTCGTGGTCCTGCTGGACCACCTCGGCCAGGTACCCGCCGGTGCGGCGAAGGACGCCGTCCTGCTCACCGCACCGGCACCGGTCGAGGTCGCGCAGGCGGAGCTGCGCCGGCGCGGGCACGCCGGCGAGGCGGAGCTGCAGACGCTCAAGGACGAGCTGGCTCCCGCGCTGGACGGCGCCTCGCCGGACAAGGCCGTGCGCGCAGCGGACCTCGCCGTGCAGATCCACGAGGAAGGCCTGCCCGTCGCGGAGGCGCTCGCGTCGCTGCGGGAGGAGGTCACCGCGGCCGTCGCGCGGTGGTTCGAGGAGCTGGACGTCCGTGGGCACGCGTACTCGTTCGCGGTGGCGGTGCTGGAGAACCAGCCCTACGAGCACGTCATGGACCGGGCCTGGGCGCTGGACAGGGACATCAGGAAGGCGCGGCTCGCCGAGGGCCGCAGGTTGCGGCCGTGCTGCGTGCTCCACAAGCCCAAGGACCAGCTGCTGCGGGAGATCAGGGCGACGACCGAGGTCCGCGCCCACCCGAAGCACAAGGACATGTTCGAGGAGACGGTCCGGTTCGAACGCCACGACTGGGCGCGCGGCGTGTTCAAGCACATGTGGCGCCAGTACCCGGCGGCCCACCAGGTCCTGCGCGACTGGATGTCCGCGGACGCCGCGCTCGACCGGTTCGAGGAGGAGAGCGCCCAGGCCGTGTGCGAGGTGGTGCGGACCGTTCCGGCCCACGAGCCGCTGGCGATCGTCGAGAACCTCGCCCTGCAACGGTATTACGGCCGCCGCAGGTTGGCGGCGCGGGCGTTGGAGGTGCTGATGGACGACGTCGTCGTCCAGCCGCTCGCCGAGAAGGCGTTGGAGAAGTGGGTCAAATCCGACTACGCCTACCAGAGGGCGACGGCAGCTCGGGTGTACTCGTCCGCGTTCGGCCGCCGGGACCTCACCACCGCGCTCGCGAAGCTGACCGAGATCGGCAAGTCCGAGCAGTACACACCGCAGCGCGAGGTCGTTTTCGCCGTGCTGGAGATGCTCGTGGAGGAGGACATCCGCGGGATCGCGCTCGACACGGTGGTGTCCTGGACCGCGGGGCGTTACCGGCGCACCGGCCTGCAGCCGATCTCCCTCGTGCTGGGGCTCTGGGTGTCCGGGATCTACCGGACCCGCCACGAGTACTTCGTCGAGTTCGGCCGCGCGTTCCCGAAGCAGGTCAGGGACCTGCTCAAGCACGTGCTCGCGGACGAGGAATTCGGCGGTTACGTGCTCGAACACCTGGGGGAGCTGGCACTGCACGCCCGGTGGGACGCCGTGAAGGCGGCCGAGCTCGTCCGGCTCACCCGGCTGATCGCGCCGGACCTGTCGTGGTGGCGGCGCAGGGACGCGGTCGACGCGGTGTGCTTCCAGCACCCGGCCAAGCGCTCGGAGATCCAGCGGATCTTCCGCATCGCGTGCAAGGTGCAGAAGGGCCGGGCTCAGCCGTCGTAGACCTCGTGCTCGGCCAGCAGCCGGGTGCGTCGACCGCGGCGTGCGAGGCGAGGTGCCCGTCCCGACGCGTTATGGCTGGCGTGCGCGGGGTGGCGCGCGCAAGGCGAGGTGCCTGTCCCCGACGCACCACGGCTCGCGTGCGAGGTGGGATGTCCGTCCTCGACGCGTCACGGCTGGCGTGTGGGGCGAGGCGCCCGTCCGGGAGCGCGGGCCGGTTCGAGGCGGGCGACCGGGTTCGGTTCCCGTCCCCCGGCCCGCGAGTCGCGGTGCAGGGCCGTGGGTGCGGGCGGCGAGGGCGGCGCGGAGGACGACGGGCTCGCCGGCCGTGCTACCGACCAGCACCCGCGCCTCGACCGCCGTCGCGCCGGGCACGACCGTGGGGTGGGCGGCCGCTCACCTCGCGTGCGGGGCCGTGGCTGACGCCGGTGACCCGCCGGAGGTGGCGGCCCCGAGTAATAAGGCGGCGACCACCGATTCCATGAGACCAACCTAGCCCCGACCGGCGCGTTCGCCGACCAGCTTCACCCCACGGGCGGGTGAGCCCGGAAACGTTGTACCGCAGGTGACTCAGGGTTCCGAGTCCACACCGGACGGGTCAGTGCCCGTGGTCGTGCTTCGGCGCGAACGGCTGGAAGACGTAGAACATCGTCACCGGCTGGTCACCCGCGACCGTCTCGTGGTCGACACCGGGCGGGACGACGGCGTAGGAACCGGCCGTGGCCTCGACGCCGCCGATGCTGACCGTGCCGTCGACGACCCACGTGTGCTGCGCGGCCGTCGGGTGGACGTGGCCGGCGTCCCGTGCGCCCGGTGCCATCTGGATCAGGCCGACGACCGTGTCGCCGGTGGGTGACCTCCACAGCATGCGGTTCTGCAGCCCTTCGTCGCCGTGCAGCGGGAACGGCTTCATCTGCGCGAGGGCATCCGGCGAGATGACGGTGACCTTGTCCTGCGGCGTGTCACTCACGGGCACGGCCTTTCCGGATCGGGGGCTATGACCGTTGTATAGGCGAAAAGGCCGCGGGCATTACGCCTGTGGATGCCCGCGTCCTTGCGCTATTCGCACGCCACGCCGTCGTTGTCCCGGTCGAGTGCGGACCGGTAACCCGGCTGGCCGCGGTAGAGCGGCGCCGCGCCGGCCGCCCTGGCCGCTGCGCAGTTCGCGTAGTACGCGGGAGCGGGCGCCGGCTGCGGCTGGGGTTGCGGCTGCGGCTGGGGTGCGACGGGCTGCGGTGCGGGCTGGGGCGCCACGGGCTGCGGGGCGACCGGTTGCGGGACAACGGGTTGCGGAGCGGGCTTCACGTCCAGGCCGCCGCACGACGGGCCCCAGAACCCCAGCGCGGCCTGCTTCGCGACCGCCTGCGCCTGCTGGACGGCCGTGTCGGCCTCGGCCAGCGCCCGCGCGGCGCCCTGGCTCACGGCGAGCACCGAGTAGTCGTTGCCGTCGGGCAGGAGCAGCCGCAGCCCCGACACCTTCACCGGCTTGCCCACCAGGGTCCTCGTCGCGAACTCGGCCGACGCCGCCGCCCAGCACTCGCCGGGCACGGCCAGCCCGGCGACGACCACCTTGCTGCCGTCCGACAACGCCACCGTGCGACCGTCCACAACGGACGCGACGGTCACCGGCGGCGGTGTCGTCGTGGTCGTCGTCGTGGTGGTCGTGGTCGTCGTCGTGCTCGACGTGGACGTGGAACCGGCGAGGTCGACGGGTTCCTGCCCACAGCCCGCGACGACCATCAGGAACACGGCCGTGATGGCGACCAGGACGATGCGGGGGTTCTTCGGCAGTTGTCGCCAGAGGGCGCGTGCGGCGGTCATGGCCGTCACATCGCGAAGCCCCGCATCCGGTGTTACCCGTGTCACTCAAAAGGCCCAGTGGACCGAACGTCCATTCAGGACAAAAAGAAGAAGTCCGGCGGTCGTGGTGACCACCGGACTTCTTCTTGTGTGGAGCTGAGGGGAATCGAACCCCTGACCTTCTCGATGCGAACGAGACGCGCTACCAACTGTGCTACAGCCCCTTGCGGTGTTACGAGAGAACTATAGCAGGGCGGAAAGAGGTGTTTCACCACCCCCCTCCTATGCCCCGACAGCACCCCGGTACCGCAGCGACTCCACTCCGTCGAGCTCGACGAACACCGGGTCCTCGTCGTCGGAGTCGACCGGGATCGTGCCCGGGAGCACGTGGTGCTCGTAGCGCGGCAACGGCGGCAGCGCCGGGAGGTCGTCGGCCACCTCGGCGACGTCGACGACCTCGACCTCGGTGGTCTCCAGCGCCTCGACGACCACCGGCGCGTCCGCCTCGACGGCCGGGGTCTGCTGCTGCGGGCCCGTCGCACGGCGGCGGCGGACCTGTTGCAGGCGGGCGAGCCGGCGGGCGCGGATCTCCTCCTCGATCCGCACCTGGCGGCGCAGGTACGTCAGGTAGCCGGCCAGCAGGAGGTCGAGGCCCGCGTGGGCGTACCAGAGCGGCGTCCAGAAGACGCCGGCGACCACACCGGTCGCCACGGCGGCGACCAGCAGGAACGCCACGACTCTGCGGCGGAACGCGTACTTCGCCTGCGCGACCAGCGCGGCGGTCTCCGGGTCGTAGCCACCGCGGCCACGCCGGAACGGGCGTTCGACGTACTCCTCCTCGTCGAAGTAGTCGTCGTCGATGTCGTGGATGTCGTCGTACTCGGCGTCGGGCATGGCGTCGTACTCCTCCCCCACGCTGCGCGCACTCTCCTGGCGCTTGCGGGCCACCATGGGGACGAGGACGACCAGCCACGCCACTACCAGCGCAACGATGATCAGCGAACTCGGCATTCCCCGTTCACCTCCCCCGGCCCACGCGTGGTGCTGTCACCACGCTAGTCACAACAGTCACACCTGTGTCGGAGGCTCGCCGAGCGCGGTGCGTACCAAAGTGTGGTGTATCACCCACTTTCGGGTGAAGCGATTAGGACGAACGGAAGCGGATGTCAGGGAAGACGGGCCTCTCCGCGTGCGACCAAACGGCGCACTAGGCCATCAGGGACCTCTTCGGCCGTGAGGGCCAGGCAGAGGTGGTCACGCCACTGCCCGGCAACATCCAGATAACGCTTGAGGAGGCCTTCCTCGCGGTACCCGGACTTGGCGAGCACCCGTAAGGAGGGCCCGTTCTCGGGCCGGACGGTCGCTTCGAGGCGGTGCAGACCGGCCCCGCGGAAGGCGTGGTCCGTGAGCAACGCCACGGCGGCCGTCGCGACGCCGCCGCCCGCCCGGTCGGCGGCCACCCAGTAGCCGATCCAGGCCGAGCGCAGTGCTCCGCGGACGATGTTGCCGACGGTGATCTGGCCGGCCACCTCGCCGTTGACGAGGATCATGAACGGCAGGGTGGTGCCGCGCCGGGCCGTGGAGCGCAGCGTCGACCACTGGGCGGGCCAGGAGAGCACGGCGTTGCGCTCGTCCCAGCCCTCCACGGCGGTCGGTTCCCACTGCTCCAGGTACTCGCGGTCGCGGATGCGCAGCCGCGACCACCGCGCGCCGTCGAAGAGCCGCGGGCCGCGCAGAACGACGGTTCCCGCGCGCACGTCGAGCGGCCCCAGCCGGACGGGCCAGCCGGGGTGCCGTCCGAGATCGGCGAAGGCGCTCATCAACTCCTCTGGGCCAGGAAGCTGACCCGCACTTCCTCGCCGGCGGAGACGTCCGTGACGTCCTCGTCGACCATGACCAGGCAGTTCGCCTCGGCGAGGGAGGCGAGCAGGTGCGACCCGGAGGTGCCCAGCGGCTGCACCAGGTACTCGCCGTTGTCGGCGTCGCGCAGCAGCTGGCCGCGCAGGAACCCGCGGCGGCCCTTCGTCGACTGCAGCGGTGACAGCAGGCGGGCCGACACCGCGCGGCGGTACGGGTTCTTCTTGCCGAGCGCGGCCCTGATCAGCGGCCTGACCAGCACCTCGAACACGACCAGCGCGCTCATCGGGTTCGCCGGCAGCAGGAACGTCGGCACCGCGTCCGGTCCGAGCCGGCCGAAGCCCTGCGCGGAGCCGGGGTGCATGGCGACGCGGGTGACGTCCATGTCGCCCAGCTCCGACAGCGCCGCCCTGACCTCGTCGCCGATCGCGCCGCCCACGCCACCGGCGATGACGACGATCTCGGACAGCAGCAGCCGGCCCTCGACGACCTCGCGCAGCCGGCGCGGGTCGGCCGACGTGATGCCGACCCGGCTGACCTCGGCTCCCGCGTCGCGGGCGGCGGCGGCCAGCGCGTACGAGTTCACGTCGTAGACCTGGCCCTGGCCGGGCGTGCGGTCGACGTCGACGAGCTCCTCGCCGAGCGAGATCACCGACACCCGCGGGCGCGGGTGGACGAGCACCTTGTTGCGGCCGACGGCGGCCAGCAGGCCCACCTGGGCGGCCCCGATGGACGCGCCGCGGCGCACCGCGACGTCACCGGTCTGCACGTCCTCACCGGTGCGGCGGACGAACCCGGCGGAGGGCACGCTGCGGTTGACGGTGACCTTGGCGTGGTGGCCGTCGGTGTAGCCCAGCGGCACCACCGCGTCGGCCAGCGTGGGCAGCGGCGCACCGGTCGCGACCCGCACCGCCTGGCCGGGTTGCAGCCTGCGCGGCTGCCGGGAGCCCGCGGGGATCTCCCCCACGACCGGCAGCTGCACCGGGTCCGCGTTCGCACCGGACACGTCCACGCTGCGCACCGCGTACCCGTCCACCGCCGCCTGGTCGAAACCGGGCAACGCGCGTTCCGCCACGACCTCTTCGGCGCAGAGCAGGCCCTGCGACTCGGAGATCGCCACCCGCACCGGCGCGGGCCGCACCGCGGCCGCGATCACCCGGGCGAGCTGCTCGTCCACTGACCTCATGTGATTGGTCCTCGCGCCCAGAATGGTGTTGATCAGGATTTGTCAAGGCGTTCCCGCAACCACTCGCGCAGGTCGGGTCCGTACTCCGGGGTGTTGAGTGCGAAGTCAACCGCAGCCCGCAGGAATCCCGCGGGATTGCCGAGGTCGTGTCGCCCACCGCGGTGGACCACGACGTGCACCGGGTGCCCCTCGTTGATCAGCAGCGCGATGGCGTCGGTGAGCTGCAGCTCGCCGCCCGCACCGGGGGTGATGCGCTTGAGCGCGTCGAAGATCGCCCGGTCGAGCAGGTAGCGCCCGGCGGCGGCGAACGTCGAGGGCGCCTCCTCCGGCTTCGGCTTCTCGACCATGCCGACGACCTGCTTGACGTCGTCGGAGCCGGTGTCGCGGACGTCGAACACGCCGTACGCGGAGATCTGCTCGCGCGGGATGTCGAACGCCAGCAGGACGCTGCCGCCCTTCTCCTCGCGCACCTGTGCCATCTTCTTGAGCGCGTCCGTGGGCAGGATGATGTCGTCGGGCAGCAGCACCGCGACGGCCTCGTCCTCACCGGTCAGGTTGGCCTCTGCGCAGCCGACCGCGTGGCCGAGGCCCAGGGCCTGCTCCTGGATCGCGGTCTCGGCCTTGATCAGCTGAGGGGCACGCCGGATCTTCTCGACGAGCTCGGGCTTGCCGCGGTCGGCGAGCGTCTGCTCGAGCTCGGGGTTCTCGTCGAAGTAGTTGGCGACCGACGCCTTCTCCGGCGAGGTCACGATCACGAGCCTGGTGGCACCCGCACCGGCCGCCTCCCTGGCCACGTACTCGATGGCGGGGGTGTCGACGAGCGGCAGCAACTCCTTCGGCACGGCCTTGGTCGTGGGGAGGAAGCGAGTGCCCAGGCCGGCCGCGGGCACGATGGCGGTGTGGAAAGCGCTGCTCATGGGCTGCGATGCTAACGACATACCGGGGGATACCCACCATGACGTCCGATCTTCGTGACCGGAAGGCCACCCTGCGTTCGCGGTTGCTGGCGCAGCGCCGCGCGGTGCCCGCCGACGTGCGCGCCCGTGAGGCCGCCGCGCTGGCCGCGCACGTGGCCCGGCTGGAGGTGGGGCCCGACCAGACCGTGTGCGCGTTCCTGCCGGTCGGGTCGGAGCCCGGTGACGCCTCGTGGCTCGACGGGTTGCGGTGCCGGGTGCTGCTGCCGGTCGTGACGGGTGACTCGCCGCTCGACTGGGCGGTCCACACCGGTCCCGCCGACCTCGCCCCGGCGGCGTTGCGGCTGCTCGAACCCACCGGGCCCCGGCTCGGCGCCTCGGCGATCGCTGGAGCCGCGCTGGTGCTCGTGCCCGCGCTCGCGGTGTCGGTGGACGGGGTGCG
This sequence comes from Lentzea sp. NPDC036955, assembly GCF_055608005.1. Taxonomy (NCBI): domain Bacteria; kingdom Bacillati; phylum Actinomycetota; class Actinomycetes; order Pseudonocardiales; family Pseudonocardiaceae; genus Lentzea; species Lentzea sp. NPDC036955. Next base: position 380,420 of record NZ_JBVJRC010000003.1, read on the forward strand.
GCTCGGGAAGGGCAAGGGGCACTACGACCGGTCGTTGCCGCTGGTCACCGCGCCGCTGGTGGCCGTGGTGAGGGATGCGGAGGTGCTGGAGTCGGTGCCCGCGGAACCCCACGACGTGCGGATGAACGGCGTGCTGACGCCCGCCGCGGGCCTGCGGTGGCTGTGACGTTGACCTGTGGTGTTTGCGCTCGGGGAAGGTCCTGGGCGAAAATCGTGTTGGCACTCACAACGGTCGAGTGCCAGATCTAGGAGCGAACCCAGTGCCTACGTACCAGTACGCCTGCACCGCGTGTGAGCACCGGTTCGAGGCGGTGCAGTCGTTCAGCGACGCCTCCCTCACCGAGTGCCCGGAGTGCTCGGGCAAGCTGCGCAAGCTGTTCGGTGCCGTCGGTGTGGTCTTCAAGGGCAGCGGTTTCTACCGCACGGACAGCCGTTCGTCGACCAAGGCCCCCGCCGCCTCGTCGACCTCGACCTCGACCTCGTCGACGTCCTCGTCCACGGAGTCCTCGTCGTCGTCCACGGCGTCTTCGTCGAACTCCACGAAGTCCTCGACGAGCTCCCCGGCGGCCGCGGCCTCCTGAAGATCGCGAGTTGTCCACAACCTCGCGGCTCGACACCTCCGTCATGCCCTCGCCGGTCCTACCGTCGAGGGCATGACGCTGTCCCCGACCCCGTCCGACCGCCTCCGCTCGCTGCTCCGCCGCGGTGTCCCGCCGTTCTGGCGCCGTCTCCTGGCGCTCGGGCTGACCCTGCTGGCGCTCTCGACGTTCTTCTGGCCCGACGTGGGCCACCCCGCGGTCGTCGCGACCCGCGACCTGCCCGCCGGCGTGCCGCTCGGCCCCTCCGACGTCCGCGTGCAGCCGCTGTCCGTCCCACTACCGGGGTCGTTCCCCTCACCCGGTGCGGTGATCGGTCGCACCCTGTCCACCCCGACCCGCGCGGGCGTCCCGCTGACGGACTTCGCCCTCGCGACCGGTCCACCCGACCTCGCCTCCGTGGCCGTCCGCGTCGCTGACCAGGAGCTCGCCGCCGTGGTGCGGGTGCAGGACCGCGTGGACGTCGTGTCCGCGGAGGGTGAGGTCCTCGCCTCGGACGCCTCCGTCCGCGAGACGAGGGGCCAGGTCGTCGTCCTGACGTTGCCGAGACGAAACGCGACGCGCGTGGCCGCGGCATCACTGGAGCACGCCTTAGCCGTTACTCTCCGCTGATGCTGAAGGGTTTCAAGGACTTCCTGATGCGCGGGAACGTCGTCGACCTGGCCGTGGCCGTGGTCATCGGCACGGCGTTCACCGCGATCGTCACCGCGTTCACCACGAGCATCATCAAGCCGCTGATCAACGTGTTCGGCGGCGCGGAGACCAAGGGCCTCGGTTTCTCCCTGCGCACCGACACCCAGGCGCTGAAGGACTCGACCTTCATCGACCTGAGCTCGTTCATCAACGCCGTCATCAACTTCCTGATCGTGGCCGCGGTCGTCTACTTCGTGCTGGTGCTGCCGATCAAGAAGATCCAGGAGCGCCGCAAGAGGGGAGAGGAGAGCGGCCCGGCCGAGCCCACCGACGTCGAACTGCTCAAGGAGATCCGCGACCTCCTGGCCGCCCAGGCCAGCCAGCCGCCGACCACCCCCACCCGCGACCGCCGCGACCCGGCGATCTGAGTCCCCACCGGCCGCCGTCCCGACGGCGGCCGGCCCACCCACCTCTCACGCGCCGTGCGGGGCGAGCGCCGTGCGGGCGAGGCGGCGCTGGTTCAGCGCACCCGCCGGTGGTTCGGGTGCCGAGGTAGGGCGGGGTGCGGTGCGAGGGCGGGACGCGCTGCGTTCACCGGCCGGAGCGCCGAGGCGCCCCGGCCTCAACCGCCGTGGTGCGGCGGCCGGTTCTCCCGGTACCAGGCCTCGGAGTCACCGCCGGTCTCCCCGCGCTCGTCCGACGTGGTCTCCGGCAGCACGTCCCCGAACACCTCGGCCAGCCGACGCCGCCGCCGACGCCGGTCCGCGTCGTCGCCGTCATCGGCTGCCCGTGTTCCCTGCTCCGCCACTGCTACTTCACTCTTCGTCGAGCCCGGACAGCTGTTCGATCACGTAGGGCACCAGCGACGACAAGGTCGCCATGCCGTCGCGGACCGCGGAGCGCGACCCGGCCAGGTTGACGACCAGCGTGCTGCCCGACACGCCGGCGAGGCCGCGCGAGATGCCCGCGTCGACCGCTCCCGCGGCCAGGCCGGAGGCCCGGAGGGCTTCCGCGATGCCGTGGATGGGGCGGTCGAGCACGCCCTGCGTGGCGTCGGGGGCGACGTCGCGGGGTGAGACGCCCGTGCCGCCGACGGTGACCACCAGGTCGACGCCGCCGATGACGGCGGTGTTGAGGGCGGCCCTGATGTCGACGACCTCGCCCTCGACGGCGACGGTGCCGTCGACGATGAAGCCGGCTTCTTCCAGGAGTTCGGTGACGAGGGGGCCGGAGCTGTCGTCCTGCTCGCCGTGCGCCACCCGGTCGTCCACGATCACGACCAAAGCGCGGCCAAGGCGCTGCGCGCTGCGTTCCATACCGATCACCGTAGCGGGAGTCGGACTTCGAAGCGGCAGCCAGGACCGTGGTTCTCGACGTCGATGCGGCCGTGGTGGGCGTCGACGAGGCCGCGGGCGATCGCGAGGCCCAGGCCCGCGCCCACCGGGTTGCGGTGGACGGCGCCGCGGAAGCCCACGTCGAAGACCTGCGGCAGCACGTCGGCGGGGATGCCGCCGCACGCGTCGTCGACCCGCACCACCGCGTCGGGTCCGTCCACATCGACCTGCACGGCCACCGCCTCGCCCTGCGGGGTGTGGCGGATCGCATTCGACACGAGGTTGCGCACGACCCGCATCAGCTCCGGTTCGGTGCCGCGGACGACCGGCCATTCACGGGCGTCGGCGCGCAGTTCCACGCCCCTCAGCGCGGCCACGGGAGCGGAGGCGGCCACGACGTCGCTCACCACGTCGGCCAGGCGCACGTCGTGCAGCGTGAGCTTCAGGGCGCCCGCGGTGATGCGGGAGAGCTCGAACAGGTCGTCCACCATCTTCGACAGGTGGTCGGCCTCCTGGGCGATCTGCTTCGCGTAGACGGCGACCTCGCCCGGTTCGGACACGACGCCGTCCTCCAGCGCCTCCGTCATGGCCCTGATGCCCGCCAGGGGCGTGCGCAGGTCGTGGCTGATCCACGCCACCAGCTGGCGCCGCTGGGCCTCCGCCTCGCGTTCCCAGACGCTGCGGCGGGCGATCGCGCGGCCCAGCATGATCGAGAACGGCACCGTCACGACGGCCACCAGCGCGCACGCCAGCAGGGTCGCCGTCAGCATCGGCGTGAACATGAAACCGCTGACCATCAGCACACCCGCGATGGTCGCCACGACCGGCACGATGACCATGACGGTCATCGCGCTCGTCAGCGAGACGCGGCTCAGCCGGTCGAACACGGGTCGTACCGGTAGCCGACGCCCCACACGGTGCTGAGCCGCACGGGCCGTGCCGGGTCCTGTTCGATCTTCTCCCGCAGCCGTCGCACGTGGACGGTCACGGTCGACTGGTCGCCGAACTGCCAGCCCCACACGCGTTCCAGCAGCTCGGCGCGGCCGAACGCGCGGCCGGCGTTGCCGATGAAGAACGCCAGCAGGTCGAACTCGCGGGTCGTCAGCTGCAACGGCATGCCGTTCAACGTCGCCGTGTGCGCGGCCAGGTCGAGCACGAGGTCGCCGTCGCGGACCGTGCGCGGTTCGTAGGCGCGGTTGGCCCTGCGCAGCACCGAGCTCACGCGCAACGCCAGCTCGCGCGGGCTGAACGGCTTCGTGACGTAGTCGTCCGCGCCGATCTGCAGCCCGGCGATCCGGTCCTCCTCCTCGCCCAGCGCCGTCAGCATCACCACCGGTGTCGCCCCGCGCTCGCGGATCCGCCTGCACACCTCGAGGCCGTCGATGCCGGGCAGCATCAGGTCCAGCACCACGATGTCCGGTTCCCGCACGGCGAGCACCCGCAACGCCTGTTCCCCGTCGCCGGCGAGCTCCACCTCGTACCCGGCGTGTTCGAGGTACCGGCGCACCACGTCCCGCACCGTCGTGTCGTCCTCGACGACCAGCACCCGTTCCACCACGTCACCACGCTAGGCCACGAACGACCCCGTCACCCGCACCCGTCAGCACTCCGTAATCAGGTCACGCGGGAGTCCCGCGTTCCCCTGTGGGACACGCGGGACTCCCGCGTGACCTGAAAAAAAGGGGGCCACATCTGCGCGCGGGGCAGGTGCGTGCAGATGTGGCCTCCGGGTCGTCACGCCCGGCTCGGACGGGCGGTTGTCCGAGCCGGGCGTGCCCCGACCTACCCCACCTCGACTCCGCCGAGGGTGGCTTCCACGGTCTTGCCGTCCGACAGCGTCACGGTCACCTTGTCGCCGGGCGCCTTGGAGCGGACGGCGGCCACGAGGGTGTCCGAGCTGTCGATGCGGCGGTCGCCGAACTTGGTGATGACGTCGCCCTCCTTCAGGCCGGCCTGCTCCGCGGCACCGCCGGAGGTGACCTTGCTGATCTGGGCACCGCCGTCCTGGGCCTCGCGGACCTCGACGCCGAGCACGGTCTGCTTGGGCTTGCCGGTCTTCACGATCTCGTCGATCGTGCGGCGGGCCTGGTCCATCGGGATGGCGAAGCCGATGCCGACCGAACCGGCCTGGCCGCCCGCGGAGTTCGGGCTGTAGATGGCGCTGTTGATGCCGACGACCTGGCCCTGCATGTTCACCAGCGGGCCGCCGGAGTTGCCGGGGTTGATCGCGGCGTCGGTCTGGATGGCGTTCAGCACGGTGGCCTGCGAGTTGCGGGCGTCGCCGCCGGCGGAGACCGGCCGGTTGAGCGAGCTGACGATGCCGGACGTGACGGTGCCGGACAGCTCGAACGGCGAGCCGATGGCGACGACGCTCTGACCGATCTTCAGGTCACCGGAGTTGCCGAGCTGCACGACCGGGGCGCCGGAGACGCCGTCGGCCTGGATCACGGCGATGTCGGAGCTGGGGTCGCGGCCGAGGATCTTGGCGGTGGCGGTCTTGCCGTCCTGGAATACGACCTTGATGCTGCCGCCGCTCGCCGCGCCCTCGATGACGTGGTTGTTCGTCACGATCTGACCGTTGCTGGAGATCACGAACCCGGAGCCCTCGCCGGCACCGGACCGCGTGACGACCTGGATCTGCACGACGGACTGCAGCATCTTCGCCGCGACCTCCTCGACCGAGCCGGGGGCCGCGTTGCTCGTCTGCGAGGCGGGGCGCGGGGTGTCGAGCGAGCTCACCGCGGACGACTCGTTGGCGAACGTGTACCCGAGGTAGCCGCCGACACCGCCGGAGGCACCGCCGACCAGCAGCATCAACGCCGCCACACCGGCCACGACCTTGCCGCGGCCCTTCGGGCGGTTCGGCACCGACGACTGGTAGCCGGGCGGGAGGTAGAAGGCACCGGTCCCAGGCTGACCGTGCTCACCGGGCTGGCCGAACGGACCCGGCTGCCCCGGCTGACCGTGGTCACCGGGTTGGCCGTGCTGACCGGGAGGGCTGAACGGACCCGGCTGACCGGGGGTGTCGAACTGCGCGGTGGTGCTCCCCAGCCCCAGCGGGTGCGCCGGGGGAAGTTGGCCGGACCCGGAGGGCGGGAACTGCTGCCGGCCGGGTCCGGACCCGCCGAGCTGCGCCTGGCCCGCGTCAGGTGCGTGCACCTGCGGCTGGGCCGGTGGAGAAGTTGTCCCGGCCTGGCCGGATCCCCCCTGCAAAGGATCCGGCTGGCCGGGTTCCGGCGGCTGCGGGCCCTGCTCCCGCGCACCGGAGTCGGGGTGACCGGCGGTCGGCGGCACGGAGCGGGACTCGTCCGGCTGCTGCGCTGGCTCGTTGCTCTCGGTCATACCCATAGTGTCGGGTGCCGTCCTGAGAGCAGCCTTAAACCAGCCTTTGAGGTCCGTGAGGGTTCCTCAGAGCGCGCGCAGCCGCTCCGCGATCTGCTCCGGCGTCACGTCGTTGATCCACACCGCCTCGCCGGACTCGGAGCCGGCGAGGTACTTCAGCTTGTCCTTGGTCCGCAGCACCGAGAACACCTGGAGGTGCAGCCACATCTCCGCGCGACCGGCGTTCACCGGCGCCTGGTGCCAGGCCGCGATGTAGGGCAGCGGCCGGTCGTAGAGCGCGTCCAGGCGGTGCAGCACCTTCAGGTACAGCGCGGCCAGGTCGTCACGCTCCACAGAGGACAGAGCGGCCAGGTCGGGCACCTGGCGGCGGGGTGCCAGCACGACCTCGACCGGCCACCGCGCCGCGGCGGGCACGAACGCCACCCAGTGCGCCGACTCCTCCACCACCCGCGTGCCCGCGCGGAGCTCCGCCTCCAGCACGTCGCCGAACAACGGCCGCCCGTGCTGCTCGTGGTAGTCCAGCGCCGCCGAGAGCATCCGCTCGGTCCGCGGCGTCACGAACGGGTAGGCGTAGATCTGCCCGTGCGGGTGCGAGAGCGTCACGCCGATCTCTTCGCCGCGGTTCTCGAACGGGAAGACCTGCTCGACCCCTGGCAACGTTGACAAGAAGGCGACGCGGTCCGCCCACGCGTCGACGACGGTCCGCACGCGCGACTCGGACAGCTCGCCGAACGACTTGCCGTGGTCCGAGGTGAAGCACACGACCTCGCACCGCCCACGCCCCGGCGCGCGCACGAACAGCTCCTCGCCATCCACAGTGGACGGCACGTCCGGCACGTTCTGCGCCAGCGACGGGAACCGGTTCTCGAACACGACGACGTCGTAGTCGGCCTCGGGGATCTCGGTGGGCCGCCCCGGTGTCGACGGGCACAGCGGGCACAGGTCGGCCGGCGGCTTGTAGGTCCGCGTCTGCCGGTGGGCCGCCATGGCGACCCACTCGCGGGTCAACGGGTCCAGCCGCACCTCGGACATCGGCTGGGTCGCGGGCAGGTCCCGCGTGTCCGCCGCGACCCGCGGTGGTGCCTCAGCGCTGTCGTCGAAGTAGATGATCTCCCGGCCGTCCGCCAGCTTCCCCGCGGTACGCCTCACGCCAACTCCTCGCCACTTCCCGGTACATGGGCCAGCACCATCTCGCCCACCTGCTCGGCGAGCACTGCGCGCGCGGCGTCCGGCAGACCCTCGTCGGTCACCAGCACGTCCGCCTCGTCGAGATCGGCAATCGTGGAGATGCCCACGGTGCCCCACTTGGTGTGGTCGGCGACCACCACGACCCGGCCCGCGGCGTCGACCAGCGCGCGGTCCGTCTCGCTCTCGTTCAGGTTCGGGGTGGTGAAGCCGGAGCGCTCGGCCATGCCGTGCACGCCCAGGAACACCACGTCCAGGTGCAGCGACCGCAGCGCCTGCACGGCCACCGGGCCGACCAGCGCGTCGGACGGCGTGCGCACGCCACCGGTGAGCACCACCGTGCGGTCGGTGCGCCCGCTCTGCTGCAGCACGTCCGCGACCCGGATCGAGTTCGTGACGACCGTCAGGTCGGGGATGTCGTCGAGGAACCTGGCCAACGTCCACGTCGTGGTGCCCGCGGACAGGCCGATGGCGGTCCCCGGCCGCACGAGGCCCGCGGCCTGGGCCGCGATCGCCTCCTTCTCCGGCAGCTGCCGGACCGACTTCGCCTCGAACCCGGGCTCGTCGGTCGAGCGGCCGACCACCGTGGTGGCGCCGCCGTAGACCTTCTCCACCAGTCCGCGGGAGGCGAGCACGTCGAGGTCGCGGCGCACGGTCATGTCGGAGACGCCGAGGCGGACGACCAGGTCGCTGACGCGCACCGCTCCCGTCCGCCTGACCTCTTCCAGGATCACCGCTTGCCGTTGACGTGCCAGCACCTCACACCTCTTCCCTGAGGACGACGACGTCCCCGGCCCGCACGGTGAGGCGCCCGGAGACCTGCGTGCCGGACACCACGTCGACACCGGACGCCTCGATCTCCGCGTCGGTGTCGGTGTGGTTGACGGCGAAGAGCCACGATACGGCCCCGTGCCGCCGCACGAGCTCGATCCCGGTCCGTGACACCGCGACCCCCGCACCGGAAAGCGCGCTTTCCACCGTTCGGCGGAGACCTGCCTCGTCGAGGTCACATGCGACGTACCACGCGACGCCGTTCCCAAACGCGTTCCGCGTGACCGCCGCGACGCCCGGCAGCGGCCCGTCGGCGTAGGAGGCGATGACCTCGGCGCTGCGGGTGTGCAGGTGCTCGGTCCACAACGAGCAGGTCGACCCGTCGGTCAGCGAGACGGTTTCTCCCTGCCGCAGCGGGAAGAACTCCTCCGAGTACGCGCCCAGCACATCGCGGAACGCACCGGGGTAGCCGCCCAGCCGCACCCGCGTGTGCTCGTCGGTGACCCCGGACAGGTAGGTCACCAGGACATGACCGCCGCCGGCCACGTAGTCCGCGACCACCGCCGCGTGCGCGTCGGACACCGCGTAGAACGCCGGGACCACGACCAGGGCGTACTTCGAGAGGTTCGTGCCGGGTGCGACGAAGTCGACGGTGACGCCGGCCTGCCAGAGCGCCCTGTAGTAACCCAAGACGTGCTGCCAGTGGTCGAAGTCCGCGGTGGGGTGCGCGTCCTGGCGCAGCGCCCAGCCGGACTGGAAGTCGAACAGCACCGCCACCGCGGCGTCCACAGTGGAATCGACGACGTCGGCCAGCTTCGCGTACTCCGCGCCGACCTGGCGGACCTCGCGGTGGACCTCGGTGTCCGGGCCGGCGTGCGGGACCATCGCCGAGTGGTAGCGCTCGCTGCCGCCGCGCGACTGCCGCCACTGGAAGAACAGCGTCCCGTCCGCGCCGTGCGCGACGTGCTGGAACGAGTGCCGGCGCATCTCGCCGGGCAGCTTCGCGATGTTGCGGTGCTGCCAGTTGACCGCCGACGTCGACTGCTCCATCAGCAGCCACGGCCTGCCGCCGGCCAGCCCGCGGGTGAGGTCGGCGGACATCGCGAGCTCGACGTGCCGGTCGGGCGACTCCGCCTGCGTGTAGTGGTCGTTGGAGACGAAGTCGACCTCGCGCGCCCACTTCCAGTAGTCCAGCGCGCCGAACGTCCAGTTGACCATGAAGTTGGTCGTGACCGGCACGTCCGGCGTGATCATCCGCAGCACGTCGCGCTCGGCCTTGTAGAGCTCCAGCAGCGCGTCGTCGCTGAAGCGGTCGAAGTCGAGCACGTGCGCGGGGTTCGCGAACGTCGGCGTCACCCGCGGCGGCAGGACCTGCGCGAAGTCGGTGTAGCCCTGGCTCCAGAACGCCGTGGACCACGCGTCGTTGAGCTGGTCGAGCGTGTAGCGGGCGGCCAGCCACTCGCGGAACGACGCCGCGCACGTGTCGCAGTAGCAGCGGTTGACGTGGCAGCCGTACTCGTTGCCGACGTGCCACGCGGCCAGCGCCGGGTGGTCGCGGTAGTGCCCGGCCATCTCGGCCGCGAGCGCCGTCGCCCGGTCGCGGTAGACCGGCGACGACGGGCAGTAGGCCTGCCGTGAGCCGTGCGAGAGCCGCACGCCGTCCGCGCGGACGGGGAGCATCTCGGGGTACTCGGTCGTCAGCCACGGCGGGGGTGCGGCGGTGGCGGTGGCGAGGTCGGCGCGGATGCCGTTGTCGTGCAGCAGGTCGAGCACCCGGTCGAGCCAGCCGAACCGGTACTCACCTTTGCTGACCTCGATCTTCGCCCAGGAGAAGATCCCGACGCTGACCAGGTTGACCCCGGCCCCGCGCATGAGCTCGACGTCCTCCGCCCAGACGTGTTCCGGCCACTGCTCGGGGTTGTAGTCGGCACCCCAGCCGAGGCCTGGCATGCCCGTGGGCCAAGTCGTCACGGCGGCAAGCGTGGCCGACAACAACCCCCAACGTCAACACAAGCAAACAACACTTCGCGTTTGGCTCTGTTCGGCGGTTGACCGCAACGAGTACCGGGAACGGTCCGGACACAGCGCGTGCACTGCGTGTGCACTGGTTTAACAGCTCCGTAACGGGACTTGACATGCTGTGTGGCTGGGACCACATTGTGCGCAACTTTGTTGGAGTCCTGTTCGGTTCGCACGAGCGAGTGTCACCTGTAGGAGCGATGATGGTTCGGTACGCGTCGGGTTCCACTCCCCTGCCGCACTTCGGCAGGCGCACCATGCTGCGCGTCATGCTGGCCGGTGCGGGTGTCGCCGCCACCGGTGGCCTCGCGGCCTGCGGCGGCGGCTCGGGCTCCGGTGCGGACTCGAAGGTCGTGACGTTCGGCAACAACCTCAGCGACCAGGTGCCGAAGGACGCGATCACCGCGGCGCTGAAGGCGTTCGAGGCGAGCTCGGGCGGCCTGTCGGTCACGATCAACACCAAGCAGCACGAGCAGTACCAGGAGCAGATCAACAACTACCTGCAGGGCAAGCCGGACGACGTACTGGCGTGGTTCGCCGGCTACCGGATGCGGTTCTTCGCCGACCAGGGCCTGACCGGCGACCTCAGCGACCTGTGGGGCAAGGTCGGCGGCAACTACTCCGACGCGCTCAAGCAGGCCTCCACCGGCACCGACGGCAAGCAGTACTTCGTGCCGTTCACCCAGTACGCGTGGGGCATGTTCTACCGCAAGAGCCTGTGGCAGGAGCGCGGCTACGAGGTGCCCAAGACGCTCGACGAGCTCGTGGCGCTGTCCACGAGGATGAAGGCGGACGGCCTGATCCCGATCGCCTTCGCGCAGAAGCAGGGCTGGCCGGGCATGGGCACGTTCGACCAGCTCAACTTCCGCATCAACGGCTACCAGTTCCACGTCGACCTGCTGGCCGGCAAGGAGGACTGGCAGGACAAGCGGGTCAAGGACGTCTTCGACACCTGGAAGCGGCTGCTGCCGTTCCACCAGGAGAACGCGCTCGGCCGCGAGTGGCAGGAAGCCGCGCAGACGTTGCAGCAGAAGAAGTCCGGCATGTACCTGCTGGGCGCGTTCGTGGGCCAGCAGTTCCCCGACGCCGACAAGGCCGACCTCGACTTCTTCCCGTTCCCGGAGATCAACCCCGCGCACGGCACCGACACGGTCGAGGCGCCGATCGACGGCTACCTGATGGCGAAGAAGCCGGCCAACTCCGAGGGCGCGCTCAAGCTCCTGGAGTACCTGTCCTCCGCCGAGCCGCAGCTCGCCTACCTCAAGGCCGACCCGACCGCGGTCGCGACCAACCAGAAGGCGGACCAGGCGAGCTACAGCCCGCTGCAGAAGAAGGTGGCGGACACCATCAAGAACGCCAAGCACATCACGCAGTTCCTCGACCGCGACACCGACCCCGGCTTCGCGAGCGAGGCGGCGACCAACGGGCTGATCGCGTTCATCAAGGACCCGAACAGCGTCGACTCCGTGCTCAAGGGCATGGCCGACCAGGCGAAGAACATCTTCAAGTGACCGCGGTCCAGGAGAAGCCGAAGGCGGTGGTCCCCAGCGGGCCGCCGCCTCGCCGGCGTGGGAAGCGCGCCACCGCGCTGGCGGGCACGGACAAGCTGGTGCTGGCGCTCATGCTCGGCATCCCCACGCTCGTGCACCTCATGTTCGTGTGGGTCCCGGCATTGGGCTCGGTCGCGCTGTCGTTCAGCAAGTGGAACGGCATCGGCGGCTTCGAGGACATCGAGTGGATCGGTGTCGGGAACTACGCCGAGATCTTCACCGAGTACCCGCGGTTCTGGCCCGCGGTGCAGCACAACCTGGTGTGGCTGGCGTTCCTGCTGGTCGTCCCGACCTGCGCCGGTCTGCTGCTGGCCGTGCTGCTCGACCGCGAGCTGCGGTTCAGCCGGGTCTACCAGAGCGCGCTGTACATGCCGATGGTGCTGTCGCTCGCGCTGGTCGGCTTCATCTGGCAGCTGATCTACACGCCCGACGGCGGCCTGCTCAACTCGCTGCTGGGGCTCGGGGACAACCCGGTCGACTTCATCGGCGACTCGGACATCAACCTGTACGCGGTGCTCGTCGCGGCGGCGTGGCGGCACACCGGCTACATCATGCTGCTGTACCTGGCGGGCCTGAAGGCGGTGGACCCGGCGCTCAAGGAGGCCGCGGCACTGGACGGCGCGTCGGCGGCGCAGACGTTCTTCCGCGTCACCTTCCCGGTGATGAAGCCGGTCAACATCGTGGTGGCCGTCGTGACGGTGATCGAGGCGCTGCGCGCGTTCGACATCGTCTACGTCATCAACAAGGGCCGCAACGGACTGGAGCTGCTGTCGGTGCTGGTGACCGACAACATCATCGGCGAGGCCTCCCGCATCGGCCGCGGCTCCGCGGTCGCGGTGATCCTGTTGACGATCTCGCTCGGCGTCATCATCCCGTACCTGTACCAGGTGTTCAGCAAGGAGAACCGGACGTGACGGCCACGCTGGAACGGCCCTCGGTGCCGGCCGTGAAGAAGCACCCGGTGACCCCCGCGCGGGTCGCACTGCACGTGTTCCTGGTCCTCACCTGCCTGGTGACCCTGGCGCCGCTGCTGTGGGCGGTCTACGCCTCGCTGCGCACCTACGACGACACGTCGGTCAACGGCTACTTCTCCATCGCGAAGTCGCTGACGCTCGACAACTTCGCCAAGGCGTGGGAGGTCGGCGACCTGCCGCACTTCTACTGGAACACGTTCCTGATCACCGTCCCGGCGCTGGTCGTCACGCTGGTGCTCAGCTCGATGGTCGCGTTCGGCGTGTCCCGGTTCAGCTTCAAGTTCAACATCGCGCTGCTGATGGTCTTCACGGCGGGCAACCTGCTGCCGCAGCAGGTGATCGTGACGCCGCTGTGGCGGCTGTACCGGCTGATCGAGCTGCCGGCGTGGCTGTCGGAGAGCGAGTCGCTGATCGACTCCCCGCTCGGCGTGATCCTGATCCACATCGCGTTCCAGATGGGCTTCTGCACGTTCGTGCTGTCGAACTACATGAAGACCATCCCGTACGAGCTGACCGAGGCCGCCCGCGTGGACGGCGCGTCGGTGTTCCGGCAGTACTGGCAGCTCACCCTGCCGCTGTGCCGTCCGGTGCTCGCCGCGCTCGCGACGCTGGAGTTCACCTGGATCTACAACGACTTCCTGTGGGCGTTGGTGCTGATCCAGGACGGCGACAAGATGCCGGTCACCTCGGCGCTGCAGAACCTCAAGGGCACGTTCTTCACCGACAACAACCTCGTCGCAGCCGGCTCGCTGCTCGTGGCACTGCCCACGCTGGTGGTGTTCTTCGTGCTGCAACGGCAGTTCGTCGGCGGCCTCACGCTGGGGTCGACGAAGGGCTGACCGGGCAACGCGCAACGCCCCCGGGCCATCGGCTCGGGGGCGTTGTCGTGTGCGGACTACTTGCCGCCGGTCTGCGGGTTGTGGTCCGAGATCGTGCCCCACCGGCTGACCGGGATCACGATCACCCGCGCCTTGCCCACGACGTTGTCGATCGGGATCGCACCGTCGGCGGGCGTCGGGTCGCCGTGCTTGCGCGAGTCGGACGAGTTGTTGCGGTTGTCGCCCATCACCCACAGCTTGCCCGCGGGAACGGTGACCTTCTCGAACGTCTCCTGCTGCTTCGGGCCGGGACCGAAGTTGATGTACGGCTCGTCCAGCGGCTTGCCGTCGACGAGGACGCGGCCCTTGTCGTCACAGCACTCGACGGTCTGCCCGCCGACGGCGATGACGCGCTTGATGAAGTCGGTGCCGCTGGGCTCGGAGAGGTTCACCATCGAGCCGAGGTCCTGCAGCGTGCCCTGCACGAAACCGGGGGGCTGCTTGCCGCCGGTCCAGTTCGGCGGGCCGCGGAAGACGATCACGTCACCGGGCTGGGGGTCGCGGAACAGGTAGGTGATCTTCTCGACCAGCACCTTGTCGTTCACGCAGCCCGTGCAGCCGTGCAGCGTCGTCTCCATCGAGGCCGACGGGATGACGAACACGCGCGCGATGAACGTCTGGATGACGACGGTCAGCAGCAGCGCCACGCCGAAGATGACCAGCAGCTCTTTCCAGAACGGCTGCTTCTTCTTCGGCTTCTTCTTCGAGAACCCCGGCGTCGAGTCGTCGTCGGGTGAGGACGACGACGACTGCGCGGAGGACCGGGACGCGGACGTGGAGAAGCGCGACGTGGGCTCGGCAGGACCGTCCCCGGCCGGCGGGGTCGTCTCCCAGGTCGACGAAGAATCGTCGTTCACGCGATGACTCACACCCCCACCTTACGGACGTCCGGGTAGGCGCAACGTGAACAGGGCACCGCCCTCGGGCGCCCTGCCCGCGGTGGCCGTGCCGCCGTGCCGTTGCGCGACCTGCTTCACGATGGCGAGCCCCAGCCCGGAACCCGGCAGCGTGCGCGCCTCCGACGAACGGTAGAACCGCTCGAAAACGTGAGGTAGATCGGCATCCGCGATGCCGGGGCCCGCGTCCGCCACCTCCACCGCGGCACTGCCGTCGCCGAGCTGGCGGAGCTCCAGCCGCACCGCCGAGCCCGAGGGGCTGAACTTCACCGCGTTGTCGAGGAGGTTCAGCACCGCGCGTTCGAGCGCACTCGAATCACCCAGAAGTGTCCACGGTTGCAGCCGCACGTCGAAGGTGACGGCACCGGAGGCACGGCGGCGGGCGCGGTCCAGCGCCCGTTCCACGACCTCCACGAGGTCGACGGGCTCGTGCACGACCTGAGGTGCGTCCTCACGGGCCAGTTCGACCAGGTCACCGATGAGCGTGGTGAGCTCGTCGAGCTGAGCGCGCACATCGGACTGGATCTCCCGCTTGTCCTCTTCGGACAACGTGGGTGAATCCGGGCGTTCCGACGCGAGCAGCAGCTCCAGGTTGGTGCGCATCGACGTCAGCGGGGTGCGCAGCTCGTGGCCCGCGTCGGCGACCAGGCGGCGTTGCCGTTCCTGCGACTCCGCGACCGCGCCGAGCATGGCGTTGAAGCTGTGCGTCAACCGGGCCAGCTCGTCGTCGCCGGAGACCGGGATCGGCGTGAGGTCACCGGTGTTCGCGACGCGTTCGGTGGCCTCGGTCAGCCGTTGCACCGGCCGCAGACCGGTGCGTGCCACGGCCGTGCCCGCGATGGCAGCGAGCAGCACGCCGGCACCGCCGATCAGCAGCAGCACGATGCTGAGCTTCGCGAGCGTGGCGCGTTGCGGCTCCAGCGACTGCGCGATCACGATCGCCGAGCCGTTGCGGTAGCCGACGGCGATCGCCCGCGTGTCCGTCTTGTAGTCGGTCCACAGGAAGTCGCTGCGCAGGCCCTGCGCGACCTCGCGCGCCTGCGGTGCGTTCGGCGGCTCCTGCGAGTTCTCCGGGTAGCGCAACGTGCCGGTCGAGCCGGACAGCAGGCCCATCCGCACGTCACCGGCCGCGAGGAACGCCGCCGGGTACGTCGTCACCTGGGCGTCGTTGATCGCCACGCCGTTGACGACGGCCACGGCGCGTTCGCGCAGGCTCTCGTCCAGGGCGTCGTAGACGTTCTTGCGCACGATCATGTACGCGCCGAACGACACCAGTGCGACCGCGCCGGCGACGCAGAAGGCCGCCAGCCAGGTGACCCGAGCCCGCAGCGACGCCCGTTGCAGCCGTCCCTGGGGTTCGGCGATCACGGAGGCGTCTCCCGCAGGACGTAGCCCACCCCGCGCACCGTGTGGATCAACCGGGGCTCGCCCTCCGCCTCCGTCTTGCGGCGCAGGTAGCCCACGTAGACCTCCAGCGCGTTGCCCGAGGTCGGGAAGTCGTATCCCCACACGTCCTCCAGGATGCGGCCGCGGGTGAGCACCTGGCGCGGGTGCGCCAGCAGGAGCTCGAGCAGCGCGAACTCGGTGCGGGTCAGGCTGATCGGCCGCTCGCCGCGGCGCACGTCCCGCGTGGACGGGTCGAGCTCCAGGTCGGCGAACCTCAGCACGGCGGCGGAGCCGGACGCGGCCTCGGTGTCGTGGGTGGCCCGCCGCAGCAGCGCCCGCAGCCGGGCGAGCAGCTCCTCCAGCGCGAACGGCTTGGGCAGGTAGTCGTCGGCACCGGCGTCCAGACCGGACACCCGGTCGCTCACCGCGTCCCGCGCCGTGAGCACGAGGATGGGCAGGTCGTCACCGGTGCTGCGCAGCCTGCGGCACACCTCGAGCCCGTCGAGGCGCGGCATCATCACGTCGAGCACCATCGCGTCCGGCCTGGCGGCGGTCACCGACTCCAGTGCCTGCATGCCGTCACCGGCGGTCTCGACCTGGTAGCCGTTGAACTGCAGCGAGCGCCGGAGCGACTCCCGGACCGCCCGATCGTCATCGACAACGAGGATGCGCATGTGGGTCAGTCTTGCCGAGGGAACTGAGAGGCGCCTGAGAAGGTCCTCAACAGCGGGTGTGAGTTCGGCGTTAGCCGCCGCTCAGCCGTCCAGGCCCCGCGCGACGGGGGCGTTCCACTTCCGCCACAGCGCCACCAGCCGCACGGTGATGATCAGCACCGCACCGGCCAGCGCGACCAGGCCCTTCGGCAGCCGCGCCCACTCGCCGACCGCCACGACCACCGCTCCGGCCAGCGCGGCGACGGCGTAGATCTCCCGCCGCAGCACCAACGGGATCTCCCGCAGCAGCAAGTCGCGCAACGCGCCACCGCCGATGCCGGTGGTCATGCCGACCAGGCACGCCGCGTACGGGGGTGCGCCGAGGGTGAGCGCGGTCGTCGTGCCGGAGGTGACGAACAGCCCCAGGCCGACGGCGTCGAGCACCAGCACCGAGCGCCGCAGCTTCGCCACCTGCGGGCTGAACCAGAAGACGAGCACCCCGGTCACGCCGGCGACCAGCAGGTACGGCCAGGTCCGCAGGCTCGTGGGCGGGTGCACGCCGAGCAGGACGTCGCGCACGATGCCGCCGCCCAGCGCCGTGGTGAGCGCCAGGATCACGACGCCGAACACGTCGAGCCTGGCCCGCACGGCGGCGAGCGCGCCGGAGGCGGCGAAGACGGCGATCCCGATCAGCTCGAGTGCGGTGAGCAGCACGGACGAGAAGGGTACGTGGTCACCGGGGTGGCGCCTCCCTGCGGTAACCGGCCTCCAGCCGCCCTCCCGCGGCGGCCAGCACGCGTTCGACGCACTGCGCGAACCACTTCGGGTCACCGCCGCGCGCCAGCGCCCGGTAGGCGTCCACGAGCTCGCCCTCGCCCGCGTCGCGCAGCCGGCGCAGCAGCCACTTGCCGTGGCCGAGCCACCGGTTGCGCACCACCAGCGCCAGCTCGCCCGCGCCGGTCAGCAGCTTCGCCGCGACGAACAGCAGCTCGTCGTCGTCCCGCGCGGAGACGAGGTCCTCCAGCATGTCGGTGACGGCGTAGCGGCGGTCCTCCAGCTCGGTCACGGTCGGCGGCGGCGGGCCCGCGTCGAGCAGGAGCCGCGCCTCGGCCCGCAGCCGCGCGCCGGTGCCGTCCGCGTCGAGCATCATCAGCCCCTCCGCGCACATGTACAGCAGCGGCGGGCGGCGTTCCTTCGTGTCGCGGGCGACGAAGTCCAGGAAGGACTCGACGGTGTGGCAGAACAGCTCGACCGGCCAGCCGCGGTGCACGAACGTCTCCCGGTACGCGCCGCGCAGCCCGTCGATGATCACGACGAGGTCGAGGTCGGAGTTCGGTGTGTAGTCACCGGCGGCGGCACTGCCACCGAGGAACGCGGCCCGTGCGAGCGCGAAGTGCTCGTCGAGCAGGTCCCGCGCGGCGGCCACCGGTTCCCGGTCCCGGCACAGCGGGTGCCCGTTCGGGTACCACTGCGCACGCCTGATCTCCCCAGACATGCCGCCATTGTCACCCGATGGGGGCGGTCGGGCGACGAGTGACATGCGGGACGGCCGGTAACGGCGCCGTCAGAAGAAGTCGGCCAGCCGCGGCACGCCCGCCGAGCCGACGAGCCGGTCCAGCGCCACCGCGTCCGCCGGGTCGCCTTCGAGCAGCCCGGCCCGCCGCAGCGCGTGCGTGTTCTGCAGGCCGGAGAACCACGGTCCCAGCGCACGGGCGTGCACCCGCACCGCGCCCGACCCGCCCGGTTCGACCCGCACCACGCCGTCCGAGGCGACGATCCGGCACGGTCCGGCGTGCCACGGCGCCCGCGGGTCGACGACCTCCAGGTCCACGGCCAGGTCCGCGGCCGGGTCGCCGGTGCACGACCAGCCCCGTGCGGCGACGGCGGCGGGCAGGTCGACGACCCGCAGCATCCAGGTCGAGGTCAGCACCGAGTGGCGCACCGGGGTCGCGCCGAGCAGGTCGACCGTCGCCGGGTCCACGATCCGCAGGTCGACGGCCTCCAGCGTGCCCGCCCACGACTTCAGCGACGCGAGCAGCGTCAGCTGGGCGTCGAGGTCGGCGCCGACGAGGTCGAACACCTTGAGCCGGCCCATGCCGTCGCCGGGTTCGCGCTTGGCGGTGAGGTAGCCGCGCAGCCCGTCCGGTCCCGGCAGCACGGTGACGACGTCCAGCTCCAGCACCTCGGCCGGGTCGATCCGGGGTGGCCGCCGGTCGGCGAGGCCGTCGACGGTCCGCGCCACCTCCAGGTAGCACTCGTGGATCGCCGCCAGGTCGCTCTCCCGCGCGGGCCGCGCCGGGACCCGCTCGGCGGGGCCGGGGATCGAGAGCACCCGGTCCATCGGCAGCTCGACCCACTCGAAGCGCCCCGCGCGTTCCCAGCCGAAACCCCGGTAGAGCGCGGGCACGGTCGGGTACAGCGCGGAGACGGCCTGACCCTGCTCCCGCATGACGCCCAGCGCCGCGTCGAGCAGCGCGCCCGCGACGCCCCTGCCGCGGAACGACCCGTCCACGGCGACACCGCCGATCCCGCCCATGGGGACCGCGGCGCCGCCGTAGAACTGGGCGTACGCGCCGATGCCGAGGACGCCGGCGACCTGGCCGTCGACCTCGGCGACCAGGCCGTGCGTGCCGGGGCGCACCAGCCGTTCCGGCCGCTCGGTCGAGTTGAACGCGACCCTCCGCAGCCGGAACACCGCGTCCAGGTCGTCCTCGCCGTACTCACGGATGTGCACGGGCACCTCTCTACCAGGTGAAGAAGCCCTGGCCGGTCTTGCGCCCCAGCTCACCGGCCGCCACCTTGTCGCGCAGCAGCCGCGGCGGCGCGAAGCGCGGTCCGAGCTGGGCCGCGAGGTGGTCGGCGATGGCCAGCCGCACGTCGAGCCCGACCAGGTCGGTGAGCTCCAGCGGGCCCATCGGCCAGCGGTAGCCGAGCTTCATGCCGGTGTCGATGTCGGCCGCGGAGGCGACCTCCTCCTCCAGCATCCTGATGGCCTCCAGGCCGACCGCGACGCCGAGCCGGGACGTCGCGAAGCCGGGCGAGTCCCTGACCTCGATGACGGTCTTGCCCAGCTGTTCGGCCCAGGTCCGCACCTTGGCGACGGTGGCGGGGTCGACGCCGTCGTGGTGGACGAGCTCGACGAGCTGCTGCACCGGGACGGGGTTGAAGAAGTGCATGCCCAGCACGCGTTCGCCGGGCAGTCCCGCGGCGATCTCGGCGATCGACAGCGACGAGGTGTTGGACGCGAGCACCGCGTCCGGGCACCGCCGGGCGGCGTTGCCGAGGACCTGCTGCTTGAGCGGCACGTTCTCCGGCACGGCCTCGACGACCAGCTCGGCGTCCGCGGGCAGCTCACCGGTGCTCAGGTTCGCGAACACCGCGTCGGCGTCCGCGAGCTTGCCCTTCTCCTGCGCCTTGTCGAGCGACCGCTTGACGGTGCGCGCGCCCTGTTCGGCCCGCTCGGCGTCCGCCTCGGCCAGCGTGACCTGGTGGCCGCCCGCGAGCAGCACGTGGGCGATGCCGGCGCCCATCGTGCCGCCGCCGATGACGACGGCCTTCACCGTTCGACCACCTCGGCGCTGAACATCGCCACGAGCTCCATGCCGCCGATCTCGGCGAGGTTGGCGCCCGACGAGGCCCACTCCGGCGTCTGCACGGCGGCCCTCATCGACTCGGCGGACTCGAAGTACATCTCGGCGACCAGGTGCGGCTCGGTGTCGCCCAGGAATCCGGCGAAGAACACCTGCTGCACCCTCGCGACCTCGGCCCGCACCAATCCGGGCACGGAGGCGACGATCGGCAGGTGCGACTCGAAGTACCTCTGGTCGAAGCCCTCGGGGTCGGCGGGCCTCTTGTACAGCGCGATGTACTTGATCATGTGACGGCTTCCTCCTCGACTCGCCGAGCACTGTAACGCCGACGGCACCCGCGGGCGCAGGGCACGATGGGGAGGTGCGGATCATCCTGCTGCGCCACGGCCAGAGCCTCGGCAACGTCGACGAGCTCGCCTACTGCCGCATCCCCGACCACGCCCTGCCGCTGACTGAGACCGGTGAGGAGCAGGCCCGCGCGGCCGGCCCGGTGATCAGGGCGCTGGCCGGCGACGAGCCGGTCGCGGCCTACGTGTCGCCGTACCGCAGGACGAGGCGGACGTTCGAGCTGCTGGGCCTCGACACCGAGCGGGTCGTCACCGAGCCGCGGGTGCGCGAGCAGGACTGGGGCAACCTCCAGGACCCGGTGCAGCAGGAGGTGCTCAAGCACCAGCGGCACGCGTTCGGGCACTTCTTCTTCCGGTTGCCCAACGGCGAGTCCGGCGCGGACGTGGACGACCGCGTGGCGGCGTTCCTCGACGGCCTCACGGTGCGGATGCACGAGGACGAGGAGCACCCGAAGACCGTGCTGGTCGTGTCGCACGGGCTGACGATCAGGTTGCTGTGCCGCAGGTTCTTCGACTGGAGCATCGACCTGTTCGAGTCGCTGTCCAACCCGGACACGTGCGAGCACCGCGTGCTCGACCACGACGGGACGCGGTGGAGGCTGGATCGCCCGTTCGTCCAGTGGCGCGACTCACCGGACGGGACGACCCAGCTGGCCCACTAGAGGAGTCCGCGCTTGTAGGCGGCGACGAGACGGCGTGGGACGAGGAGTTCCTTGCCGTCCAACGTCTTCACGCGCACCAGGTCCGGTGCGGTGGCCTTCCACTGCGAACGGCGGTGGCGGGTGTTGGAACGCGAGGTCTTGCGCTTGGGAACGGCCATCAGCGCTCACGCTTCCCGTAGCGGCGGTTGAACTTCTCGACCCGGCCCGCGGTGTCGACGAGCCGTTGCGTGCCCGTCCAGAACGGGTGCGAGTCGGCGGTGATGTCGACGGTGAGCAACGGGTAGGTGTTGCCGTCCTCCCACTCGACCGTCCGGTTCGAGGTGGCGGTCGAGCGGGTCAGGAACGTCCTTCCGGTGGACGCGTCCTGGAAGACCACCGGGTGGTAGTCGGGGTGGATGCCGGGCTTCATGTCTGCAACTTCCTGATCGAGTCCACGAAGGACAGTTCGTCGTCGGTGAGCAGTGCGTCGGCGAACGCCGCGGTGATGCCGTCCGGCTCGCCCACGGTGATCGCCACGATCTGGGTGGTCCTGCCCTCGCGCGGCCCGCCGGTGCCGACGTGCAGGCCACCGCCCGCGGACTCCAGGTGCAGCGCGGTGTCCGGTTCGTCGGCGACCCACAGCCGGCCGCGCGAGCGCACGACCGTGCCGTCGAGCAACGCGTCCAGCGCGTCGTCGAGCCGCTTCGGGTGGAACGGGCGGTCGGCGGTGAAGACCGCCGTGGAGACACCGCACTCGGGGACGAGCGGGATCATCCGCGGCCTGGTGCCGCGCCTGACCTCCACGGTGTCGGGCGTGCAGCGGTGCGCGCCGGGAGCCAGCCGGTCGAGCACGGCGAGGGTGCGGTCGTCGGCGTCGCCCTTCAGCACCAGCACGTCGGCGGCCTCGGCCTGCGCGACCACGACCTGGGCGACCGTGCGCTGGTCGCTGACCACCGAGGCGTCACCCAGCGCGTCGTCCAGCCAGGTCGCCGCGTCCAGCACGGTGATCACGCACTCGACGTCCACGTCGAGGTCGCGGCGCACGACGTCCGGTTCCAGCAACGGGTCCAGGTGCAGCACGACCGTGTGACCTCGGAGTGCTTCGAGCAACGCCTTCAGGTCGTCGCGCACGGTGCAGGACACGCAGCCGTGCAGCAGGTCGACCTCGGTGGCGACGCCGTCGACCCAGCGCCGGACCGCGGTGGGCGTGGCGACGTGCCGCACCAGCACCGATCCGGGCCGGTCGCGCCACACCCGCACGGCCACGTCGTGCTCGACCAGCCCCGCCACCATGACGACAACGGTTTCCATGTGCGCTACCGTAGTTGAAAACGAATGTCGTTTCAATCTGTGTTGTTCCGACCTGGGAGGTACGCAATGCGCTGCCAGCTGACGGGCCGTGAGCCCGGCTTCGGCAACCGCGTCTCGCACTCGCACCGCAAGACGCGGCGGCGCTGGAACCCGAACGTCCAGCGCAAGCGGTACTGGGTGCCGTCGCTGAACCGGTTCGTGACGCTGACGCTGTCCACGAAGGCCGTCAAGACCGTCGACAAGCGCGGCATCGAAGCCGTGGTGGCCCAGCTGCGCAAGCAGGGGGTGAAGGTCTGATGGCGAAGGGCAACGACGTCCGGCCGATCATCAAGATGCGGTCGACCGCGGGCACCGGGTTCACCTACGTGACCCGCAAGAACCGCCGCAACGACCCGGACCGGCTGGTGCTGCGCAAGTACGACCCCGTGGCGCGCAAGCACGTCGACTTCAAGGAGGAGCGCTGATGGCGAAGAAGTCCAAGATCGCGGCCGACCGGCGCCGGCGCGAGGTCGTGGCGCGTCACGCGTCCCGCCGCGCCGAGCTCAAGGAGATGCTGCGGCACCCGGAGACGCGCGCGGAAGCGTTGCGGGGGCTGCAGAAGCTGCCGCGGGACGCGTCGCCGACCCGGCTGCGCAACCGGGACGTCGTGGACGGACGGCCGCGCGCCTACTTCCGCGCGTTCGGGTTGTCGCGGTTGCGGCTGCGGGAGATGGCCCACCGCGGTGAGCTCCCCGGCGTGTCGAAGGCCAGCTGGTGAAGCCGCCGCGGCCTGCGAAGCGCAGGCAGAACCTGCTCGCGAGGGAGGGCGTGGCGGTCGTCGACTGGAAGGACGTCGCGCTGCTGCGCAAGTTCATCTCGGACCGGGGCAAGATCCGGTCGCGCCGGGTGACCGGCCTGACGCCGCAGCAGCAGCGCCAGGTCGCCACCGCGGTCAAAAACGCACGGGAGATGGCTTTGCTGCCGTACCCGTCACAAGGGCGATGACGCGGATCGCCGCGCTGGCCAGGAAGGCCAGCGCGGCGAGCTGCACCAGCAACGCGAGCACCCAGGTCGTGTGTTCGTCGACCGTGAGATCGCCCCGAACACCGACCAGGAAGGTCGCGTACAGACCCCAGCACTGCAACGCGGCCAGCGCGGCACCGAGGACCGTCGTGCGCAGCGACACGACCACCACGACCGCGGCCAGCCCGGCGAGCGCCAGCACCGGCCAGGCACCGGTGAACGCGGTCACACCGACCCCGGCGCCGAAACCCAGGGCGGAGCCATAACCACCTGCCATTCTCGTCATCCGTGGTCCATATCGCGAAGTTGAGATCGGCGCCACCTCTCCGGTGTGAAGTTGGTGCTTTCGTGTGAGGCACGATCACGCGAATGAACCTGTACGAAGCTGTGCACCGCCGCCGCGACACCCGCGCGGAGTTCACCGGTGCGGAGATCCCGCCCGACGTCCTGCGCCGCGTGCTGACCGCCGCCCACGCCGCCCCCAGCGTGGGGCTCTCCCAGCCGTGGGACTTCGTGCTGGTGCGCGACGACTCCGTGCGCCGCGCGTTCCGCGACCACGTGCAGGCCGAGCGCAGCGTGTTCGCCGCCTCGCTGGACGCCGAGCGCGCCGAGACGTTCTCCCGCATCAAGGTCGAGGGCGTCCTGGAGTCCTCGCTGGGCATCGTCGTCACCTACGACCCCGACCGCGGCTCGCCCGCGGTGCTCGGCCGGCACGCCATCGCCGACGCCGGGCTGTACTCGGTGTGCCTGGCCATCCAGAACCTGTGGCTCGCCGCCACCGAGGAGGGCCTCGGTGTGGGCTGGGTGAGCTTCTACCGGGAGGATGTGCTGCGCCGGCTGCTGGGCATCCCCACGAGGGTCCGCCCGGTCGCGTGGCTGTGCGTGGGTCCGGTCCGATCACTGCCCGACACGCCTGATCTGGAACGTCACGGTTGGCGCAACCGCCTACCCCTCGATGACGTCCTGCACCACGATCGGTACGGGGCGCGACCGACCCGGTAGCCTGTGCGGGCCGCTCGGCGAGTCGGAACGGAGTCGATGAACGAGTGGAGCAGCGCGATCCGCTGGTAGCGGGCGAGGTACCGCGGCTGGACCGGGAGGTCCGCGCGTTGCTCGACGCTGGCCGCAAGCCGGAGGCCAACAGCCTGTTCGACGAGGTGGTCACCAAGGTGTCCCCCGGAGCAGACCGCTGGGTGCGGTCGGCCGTGCTGGTGAACCGCGCGGTCATGGCGTGGCGCCTCGGCCGCATCCCCCTCGCACTGGAGCTGGCCGCGGAGGGCTGGACCGACCTCGACACCGACCGCGCCGACAGCCCCGCCGTCGCCGAGACCATGGCCGGCCTGGGCTACCTCATGGAGGGCATCGGCAACCGCCGGGCATCGCTCGACATGCTGCGGCTGTCGGTGCAGGTGGCCCGCCGCGCGGGCAACACCGACACCCTGGCGCGCTGCCTGCAGCGCCTCGGCGGCTCGCTGAACTTCCGCGCCTGCTCCGGTCCGCCCGCCGCCGCACCGGCGATCTTCGAGGAGGCCCTCGCCCACCTGGAGGAAGGCCTCGGGCTGGTGAAGGACGAGAAGATCCGCCGTGCCCTGATGGGCGCCTGCGGTCGTTCCCTCGCGGGCGTCGGCCAGCTGGAGAAGGCCGACGAGTTCGGCGAGGAGACGCTGCGCCTGGCGCTCGACGCCGCCGACCTGTGGGGCATCTCGGTCGGCAACTGGGTCCTCGCCGTGGTCCGCCGCGAGAAGGACGTGCTGGACGAGGCCCGCACGTTCGCCGCCCGCGCGGTGGCGAACGCCGAGCGCATCAACGACACCTCGCTGCTGCTGCGCTTCTCCACCGAGCTCGCCGACATCTGCCACGCACTGGGCGACTCCGTCGGGGAGGCCGAGGCGCTGCGCCGGTCGATGACCGCGGCCCGCACCGCCACCGAGACCCTCCAGGAGGGACTCGGCCAGGCGCTCGAACAACGCCGGGTGGCCGTCCAGGCACAACGCCTGGCGGTGGCCGCCCAGGAAGCCGCGGCCCGCGACCCGTTGACCGGCCTGGCCAACCGCCTGGGCCTGGAACGCGCGGCGCAGGCACTGCTGGAGTCGACCGCGGCCCGCGGCCGGGTTCCGTGGCTGGTGCTGGTGGACGTGGACTGGTTCAAGGGCGTGAACGACGACGCCGGTCACGCCGCGGGCGACGCCGCCCTGCGCGAGATCGCCGCGCTGCTGCGTCGCGAGTGCCGTTCCGACGACCTGGTCGCCCGCTGGGCGGGCGACGAGTTCGTGGTGCTGCTCGGCGACACCGGCCCGAACATGGACGTGGGCCCCACCGTGGCCGAACGCATCCGCGCGGCCGTCGACGGCCACGACTGGACCATGGTGCTCGGCGCGGTCCGCCGCCCGACCGTGAGCATCGGCGTGGCGGCCGGCCCCGCGAAGCTCGACCAGCTGTTCGCGGCAGCGGACATGGCGCTCTACCGGGCCAAGCGGCACGGCCGCAACCGGGTCGAGGTCGAGCCCTCCGCCGACGAGGTGCAGGAGATCGTTTCCGGTGGCTGAGCCGGGCCCCGTGCGGGAGCCCGGCCCAGCCCGTCCTCAGGCGATCAGCCCACCTCGGTAGGCCACCAGGGCGGCCTGCACGCGGTTGACCGCGCCGATCTTGCCGAGCACCGACGACACGTAGCCCTTCACCGTCGCCTCCGACAGGTGCAGCGTGCCACCGATCTCCGCGTTCGACATGCCCTGCCCGATCAGCACGAGCACCTCGCGCTCGCGTTCCGACAGCGACGCCAGCAACCGGCGGGCCGGCTCGGCCATCCGCTCACCGTCGGCGACCGCGGCCAGGACGCGGGCCGCGACACCGGGGTCGAGCACCGCTCCCCCGCGCGCGAGGTCGCGCACGGCCTTCACGAGCTGTTCCGGTTCGGTGTCCTTGAGCAAGAACCCGGAGGCCCCGAGTCTCAACGCCTCCGAGACGTACTCGTCGACGTCGAACGTGGTCAGGATGCACACCCGTGGTGGTTCCGGCAGGGTCCGCAGCCGCCGCAGGGCCGCGAGTCCGTCCGAGGTGCGCATCCGGATGTCGAGCAGGACCACGTGGGGACGGTGCTGGCGCGCCAGGTCGGCCACCAGGTGCCCGTCATCGCATTCGGCGACGACTTCGATGTCCCCGACACTGCTCAGGATCATGCGAAGGCCAGAACGGACGAGGTCCTCGTCGTCGGCCAGCAGAACCTTGATCACGACGCCTCCCGCATTGGCGTTCCGTGCTCCCTCATGAGCCGTGATCTTCGCGTACAACCGCCGAAGGTCACGTTAATTCTCAGTTATCTCATCATGTGGTAACCGTTTTTCGAGATGGCGGGAGGCGTTCACAGTTACCGGAATAGCGCGGTGACTTCGCTGCGTAGGCGCGGCAGCAGGGCATAGAGGGCATCACCTGGACACTGAGTGACCATGAAGTCCCGATGGCCGAAAATCTCACCTGTTGGAATGCCGTACCGGAAACACAGGTGCGCGCAGAAGGCGACCAGTGAATCCCACTGCGCCAGCGGTGGGGAGACGTCCACGTAGAGGCCTTCGTTCTCGATTCCGATGGCGCAGTCGTTCTGACCTGGACAATGCGCGCCGACCACGATGCGGTCGCCGAGCTCGAGGGCGTTGAGGCTGCCGTGCCGCCCCTCCAGGACGAACCCGCCGCGGCTGTTCGAGAAGTGCTGACCTGAGTCGACCCAGCCGTTTTGGTCCATATGAAGGTTCTGAATCCACTGCGCGTGCTCATAGGCCCGGCCTATCGACTGGTTGTCGAGGTTCGGGGAAGTTGAATGGTGAATCACAATGCGTTCCGGCTTTCGGACCACCACCTCGATGCCTTCACCCGGAGGGCGGGCACCCCAGTCGGCGCAGGAATAGATCTGAACAGGGGCTTGCGCGGTCGCAGGCGTGGCGGACAGGGCCGGGACGGCGGCGGTCGCGGTGAGGGAGGTCAAGAGCGTGCGTCGGCGGATCATGCTGATCTTCGTCGCATACGTGATCGATACAGCGCATCTGGAAGCAGTTCCAGAAATGCGAAGGTCTTTCGCAATAGGCGTGCCAGAAAGTAATCTGCGCCACATCAGCCCTGCACGGAGAGGAGCTTCGCGGATGCGGAGAGCCAACCCGGTGACGTCCCTGCTGGCCTCCGCCGCCGTCACCGCCTCCCTCGTCATCGTCCCCGGCACACCCGCCCAGGCGGCGCCCGCGCCCACGTTCACCGCCGACGACTACTGCCTGGGCCAGTGCGGCGACGTCCTGCCGCCCGGCAACAACGGCAACGCGACGCTGGCCGAGATCCTCGCCCACAAGGCGTTCGGCACCCGGCCCGCGCACTCCGCCGACCAGCTCGGCAAGTACGACGCCCTCGTCGCCGGCTACGGCGGCCTGTCCAACGCCCAGCTGACCGACTTCTTCAACGACGCGTCGTTCGGCGTGCCCGCCGACCAGGTCGAGAGCACCGTCAAGCCGCGCGCGGACGTGACGATCGTGCGCGACAAGAAGATCGGCATGCCGCACATCACCGGCACCACCCGCTCCGGCACGATGTTCGGCGCCGGCTACGCGGCCGGCCAGGACCGGATGTGGCTGATGGACCTCTTCCGCCACCTCGGCCGCGGCCAGCTCAGCGGCTTCGCGGGCGGCGCGCCGGGCAACCGGGTGCTGGAGCAGTCGTTCTACAACCAGATCCCCTACACCGAGGCGGACCTGCAGAAGCAGATCGACACCGCCGCGGCCAAGGGCGGCGACCGCGGCCGGCAGGCGCTGGCCGACGTCAACGACTACATCGCCGGCATCAACGCCTACCTGACCCAGGCGATCAGCGCGCGGAACTTCCCCGGCGAGTACGTGCTGACCGGCCACGCGGACGCGATCACGAACTGGAACGACATCCAGCCGTTCAAGTCGACCGACATGGTGGCCATCGCCGCGGTCGTCGGCGGCCTGTTCGGCGCGGGCGGCGGCGGTGAGGTGCAGTCGGCGCTGGTGAAGCTGGCCGCGCAGAACCGCTACGGCGCCACGGTCGGCGAGCAGGTGTGGAAGGCGTTCCGGGCGCAGAACGACCCCGAGGCCGTGCTGACCCTCCACAACGGACAGTCGTTCCCGTACGCGGCCTCCCCGGCCTCCCCCGCGGGCGTGGCACTCCCGGACGCGGGCAGCCTGACCCCGGAGCGGATGATCTACGACGAGGTGGGCGGAACGGGTGCCGCGGTCTCCGTTCCCGCACCGGACGAGCTGAAGAAGGCTTCCGGCATCTTCGCGGACGGCGTGCTGCCGGCGGACCTGCTGAACAAGAAGCACGGCATGTCGAACGCGCTGGCCGTGTCCGGCGCCCACACCGACTCCGGCAACCCGGTCGCCGTGTGGGGCCCGCAGACCGGGTACTTCGCGCCGCAGCTGCTGATGCTGCAGGAGCTCAACGGCCCCGGCATCCGCTCGCGTGGCGTGTCGTTCGCGGGCGTCTCGATGTACGTGCAGCTCGGCCGCGGCGTCGACTACTCGTGGAGCGCGACCTCGGCGGGTCAGGACATCGTCGACACCTACGCCGTGGAACTGTGCAACCCGGACGGTTCCGCGCCCTCCAAGGCGTCCTCGCACTACCTGTACCGCGGCGCCTGCCTGCCGATGGAGCGGCTGGAGCGCAAGAACGCGTGGAAGCCGACCGTCGCGGACGGCACGCCGGCCGGTTCGTACACCCTGGTGATGTGGCGGACCAAGTACGGCCTGGTCGCGAGCCGCGCCACCGTGGGCGGCAAGGTCGTGGCGTACACGACGCTGCGCTCGACCTACCTGCACGAGGTCGACTCGATCATCGGCTTCCAGGAGCTCAACGACCCGACCGCCATCCGGTCGGCGACCGACTTCCAGCGGGCGGCCGACCGGATCGGGTACGCGTTCAACTGGTTCTACGTCGACTCGAAGGACACGGCGTACTTCAACTCAGGCCTGAACCCGGTGCGCAAGTCCACTGTGGACCCCAACCTGCCGGTGTGGGGCCGCCAGGAGTTCGAGTGGCAGGGCTTCGACGGCGACGAGAACACCGCGCAGTACATGCCGTTCGCCGGCCACCCGAACTCGATCAACCAGGACTACTACGTCTCGTGGAACAACAAGCAGGCCAAGGACTTCACGTTCGGCGGCTTCGGCCACAGCGCCGTGCACCGCGGTGACCTGCTCGACGGCCGCGTCCGCGCGCTGATCGCCTCCGGCCAGAAGGTCACGCGGGCGGCGCTGACGAAGGCGATGGCCGAGGCCGCGGTGGCCGACCTGCGCGCCGAACAGGTGCTGCCCGAACTGCTGCGCGTCGTCGAGTCCGCACCGGTCGACCCGGCGCTCGCCCCGGTCGTGCAGCAGCTGAAGGACTGGCAGCGCTCCGGTTCGTTGCGCAAGGAGACCGCCAAGGGCAGCAAGACCTACGCCCACGCCGACGCGATCCGCGTGCTGGACGCGTGGTGGCCGCTGCTGGTCGCCGCGCAGTTCCAGCCGTCCCTCGGCACCGACCTGTACACCGCCCTGGTCGGCGCCATCCAGGTGGACGAGGCCCCGTCCGACACCCACGGCGCCGCCCCGCACAAGGGTTCCTCGTTCCAGTACGGCTGGTGGGGCTTCGTCGACAAGGACCTCCGCAAGGTCCTCGGCGACCCGGTCCAGGGCGCGTTCCCGCAGACCTACTGCGGCGGCGGCACCCTGTCCGGCTGCCGGACGGCACTGGTCGACTCCCTGAAGCAGGCCGCGGCCAAGCCCGCCACCCAGGTCTACCCCGGCGACGCCGACTGCGCCGCGGGCAACCAGTGGTGCGCGGACACGATCATCCACCGCGCGATGGGCGGCATCACCCAGGACAAGATCCACTGGCAGAACCGCCCGACCTACCAGCAGGTCGTGCAGTTCCCGTCCCGTCGCGGCCAGAACATCACCAACCTGGCCACCTCCGCGACGGCCACCGCGTCATCGCACGAGACCGGCTGGAACACCCTCCCGCCACAGCACGTGGTCGACGGAAACCCGCAGTCGCGCTGGGCCAGCGATTGGAGCGACGACCAATGGATCCAGGTCGATCTCGGCTCTGTGCAACGGGTCGGTCGCGCTGTGTTGCAATGGGAATCGGCCCACGCCACCGGCTACCGCATCGAGCTGTCCAGCGACGGGACAAACTGGCGCAACGTTTTCGCGACAAGTAGTGGCGACGGCGGCTCCGATGTCGTAGCGTTTACGCCACAGGACGCGAGGCACCTCCGGATGACCGGTACCCACCGGGCCACTCGGTACGGATACTCCCTGTACGAACTTGAGGTCTACAGCTCGTAGGCCTTCGAGATGAGGCCGCCGATCCACCCCCAGGGGTCGGCGGCCTCTACTTATGCCCGTTGTTGTGTCCGTTGTGGACACCGTCGTCCTGCTCCCCGGCCGGCAACCCCACCTGGTCGGCGAACTCGGTGGCGATCCGGCTGCCCCCGTACACGCTCAACGCCTTGGCCAGGTGCTGCTGCAACTCCACCCGGTGCTGGTCCCCGAGCTCCGGCAACGCCTTCTCGACGCTGCTGATCAGCGACTCCGCCCAGTGCTTGGCCGGCTGCTGCTGCGCGATCCGCACCAGCTGCGCCAGCTCGTCTGACAGCTTCACCGCTTCCTCGACCCGGTACCCGTTGCGCTGCAACCACCAGATCGTCGCGGTCCCGACGTCCGTCAGCACCTCGTCACGCAGGTACCGGATCTCCTGCCGCTCGATGTCCCGCTCCGCCAACTTGAACGTCGAGCTCCGCAACAACTCGATGTGCTTGCGCGCCATCTCCAGGTCCCCGTCGTCCACCTCGACCTTGACCTGCTCGGCCCGCGCCCACACGTGCGTCCCCGGCACCTGCTGCTCACGCGCCAACTCGTCCCCGAGGTGCACCTGCAACGCCGCGTGGTGCACCAACATCCGCGACGAACTGATCTCCGTGGCCCGCTGCACCACGTGGTGGATCGCAGCGCTCTTCGGCGAGTTGTGCCGCAACCCGGTGGCCAGGTCGAACCGCCACACGACGTTCATCTTCAACAGGAAGTCCAACCCGTACACCGCACTGGGCAACGGCGTCTCGAACTCCTGCTGATGACTGCTGGCCGGCGGCACGTACGTGTAGTCGTCACGCCGGTTCGGCACCCGCCGCCGCCACCAGGACCGGACGGCCCCCAGCGGGCCAGGACGAAAGTCGGGCCAGGGTCTGCTCACGCCCTCTGCGTACCCGACGCATCCCGCCGGGAGAAGGTGGCCTGCCTCACTTCCTTCGAACGGCCGCACCCAACTCGTTCGGTCCCTTACCGAGCGTGATGGCTCTGGGTAGGCGGGGGCCTGGTCAACTCGGTGGCGGTGGACCGCTAGACTGCTCACGCCAGCCCTAGTAGCTCAGGGGATAGAGCATCGGTTTCCTAAACCGTGTGTCGCAGGTTCGAATCCTGCCTGGGGCACCACCTTTCGCCGGGTGAAACTAAGACCTCTGACCTGCGTATATCGGTCGGAGGTCTTAGTCTTTAGTCGGGACTGAAGTCGATCTCATCGCCCGTTCGTGGGGCTAGACGTGGTGCGAGTCCGGCGTACGGTCGCACCATGAGCACCCCGAAGCGCCCTGCCAAGGGCCGCCAGCGAGGGGAGATCGAGCCCCTTCCGAGCGGTTCGCTGCGCGTCAAGGTCTACGCCGGCATCGACCCGATCAGCGGTCGTCGGCACTACATCACCGAGACCATTCCAGCCGGTCCGAACGCTGCGAAAGAAGCCGAGAAGGCCCGTACTCGGATCATCAACGAGATCGATGAGCAGCGGAACTCGAAGACCAAGGCCACGGTCAACCGGCTCATGGATCGCTACCTCGAACTGCTGGACGTCGACAAGAAGACGCGGAAGAGCTACGAGGGCTACATCCGCAACCACATCCGGCCGATCCTCGGGAATCTCCAGGTAGGCAAGCTCAACGGCGAAACGCTGGACTCGTTCTACAGCGTGCTGCGCCGCTGCCGCGCTCACTGCGATAGCAGGCCGTACATCGAGAAGCACAAGACGACCGAACCTCACGACTGCTCGGAGCAGCAGTGCACGCAGCACGTGTGCCGCCCGCTCGCGAAGTCGTCTATCCGGCAAGTGCACTGGTGTCTCAGCGGTGCCTTGAAGCGGGCTGTCAAATGGCGTTGGACCGCGACGAATCCGCTCGCACAGGCAGAGACGCCCAGGCCGGTCGCGGCGGACCCTCACCCACCTACCCCCGAGCAGGCAGCCGCCATCGTCAACGAGGCCTTCAAAGACCTCTCCTGGGGAATGTTCGTGTGGTTGGCGATGACCACGGGCGCTCGCCGCGGTGAGATGTGCGCCTTGCGCCTCGATCTGCTCGACCTGGAGAACGCCGTGCTGCCGGTCAAGACCAGCATCAGCCAGGACGGCGCGGCCACGGAGGAGAAGGACACCAAGACCCACCAGCAACGCCGAATCGCACTCGATCCGGAAACCGTCGGGCTTCTGCGCGCGTACCTCCAGTACCGCGGAACGAAGGCAGCTGAGTTGGGCGTGAAGGTCGCGAAGGACGGCCGTCTTTTCTCGCCTAGGTTCGATCACGCCGAGTGGATCAAGCCGGACACCGTGACCCAGCGATACCGCCGGATGTGCGCACGGCTCGGCTGGGACATGCACATTCATTCGCTGCGCCACTACTCCGCAACGGAACTGATCGCCTCCGGCGTAGACGTGCGCACTGTCGCCGGACGACTCGGCCACGGTGGTGGAGGCGCGACCACCTTGCGCGTCTATTCAGCATGGGTTTCGGAGGCAGACCAGCGTGCGGCGGGAACCATCGGCGGACGGATGCCAACGCCACCGATCAAGGTCGATCCGGCCGGTGCCCCGGTCTCCACGCTGGAACCGGCAGCGGACAACCCGTACCAGAAGATCGCTGTCGACTTGCGCGGGGCGATCACCTGCGGCGCTCTCAGGCCTGGTGACCTCCTTCCCACGGTCATCGAACTGAAAGCGCGGTACGGGGTGTCAGCGGGTACCGCCAACCGCGCCATCTCAGAACTGAAGGCGGCCGGACTGGTGAACGCCAGCCGCGGGAAACGTGCCGTTGTGCTCGCACCTGGAGAGGAACCCGACACGGCTGACGTCGTCAGCATCAAACGCAAGCGGAAGGCCGAGTGACCTAGTGCTGTATCTCAGGGCGTTGACCCGCTAGTCGACGTGGTGGGCAGGGCGCAGAGGTCCGCCAGGTCCCCAAGTGCAGCGATCAAGTGGTGGGTATCGCTCGTTCGGCGGCTCGGGGACGGCACATGCGAACGGCACGCTGGGGACATGACCTCAAACCCGGATGACGAGTGGCTGTTGATCCAGCGCATCCAGCGCGATCGGATCGCCTCCGGTTTGGCCATCAGCGTCATGGCACTCGGAGCGGCGATGATCATCGTGGGGCTCGTGGGCATTTTCGTCGACGGCCTGGGCGAATCAGGGTTCGGGCGATGGCCCGCGCTGACCGCTGTGGGATCGTTCGTCACTCTTGGTGCCGGATACCTGCTGGTCTTCTACATGAGGAAGACCCCGCCGCCGTTCGCGCGGCGTGATGACGCAGCCGACGTGGAGGATTCTCAGCAGTCGGGCCAGCGCGCCCGGTCAAAGAACCTGGTCCATCGTGTCGGCATGACATTCATGACTGCCGCCAGCGTGATGGTAATCGCGGCTTGCACAGGCTTCTTCACCCGCGTGATCATCACAGGGGACAGCGCGGACGTCTGGTCTTGGGTTCCGGCGCTCATGATCGCAGCGATCCCTCTGATGGTCGCTGGTGCAGTGCTAAGACACCTCGGCGGCAGTGCTACGTCACGCGGGTCAACGTTCTGAGATTCAGCACTAGATTGCAAGCGTCGCGAGGCGTTTCTGTTGCCGCTTTGAGCCCACCTGAGCCGCGAGCTGCCGCGCACGTTCAACGTGCGCGGCTGCCTCATCTTCGGCGCCGTTCGCCATGAGTACTTGTGCGAGATCCACCCGAAGCGTCGTCTCTGCGCGCGCGAAGGTCGGATCAAGGCGCCGAAGAACGTCGGACAGCACCTCGATCGCCTCTCGGTCACCGAGTCGAGCGAGCGCGTTGCCGCGCCACCGAGCAAGGTGCGTCGAATCGAACACCAGGTAGGGCGTCTCTGCACCGTCAACGCATGCCGGCATCGATCGCAAAGCGTCATCGAAGGCGATCAGGCAATGCGCGCGCTCGCCGCTCGCCGCACACGCTTCGCCGTAGCCCGCGGAGAGCCATGAATAGAGCAGGCGCGGCACTCGACCACGCGCAAGTTCGAGCGCGTGCCGTGTCAGCTTCACAGCGGCGCCAGCTTCACCGAGGTCGAGCAGAACCACGGCCTGCCCAGCACACGCGTACGCCTCTAGCTCAACCGACCTAGCTTCTCGTGCGGCAGCCTTCGCGGTGTCGTAGTGGTTCCACGAATCGTTGACCAATCCCTGATCGAGCGACTGCCACCCGGCAAGCGCAGCCGCGTCAACCAGGAGTTCAGCGAGCGCTGCCCGGATGTGCTGATCGAGCACGTCTCGAAGAACGCGCTCCATGTGATCGATCTGCGCGCACAACTCGCTGCGCAGGGCAGACGCGCCCAGCTTCCGATCCATGACCCGCGTGATGTCGAGCTTCTGCCTCATCAACCGGACGGTGTCCAAATCGAGGGCACGGCCGGCCGCGAACCTCGCACGCAGGGCAAGTTCGTCTTCAGTAGCCGTCGAGGTGACTTGTTCAACCGGCTCCAGTAGGCGTTCGATCGGCACGCCCAGCATCTCTTCGAGAAGGCGCCCGGTCGCGGCCGTGACTGGTCCGAGGTCGCGCCCGTCGTCCCGCTTGCCGGACGCCAAGCGGCGCACGTGCCGCGGGCTGATCGTGCCTTTCAGGCCGTGGTCGCGCGCGAACACCTCGGCAGCCTCGCTGAACTCCTCGGCGGTCTGCCTGCGTTGCCGCAGCAGCTCCCCGAACAGCGTCTGTGCCCGTTCCTGTCCACGTGCCGAGCCCATCCGGCCGACCTCTCACGCGCCAATGTCAGCGCTACTTAGCTCAGGTCCAATCATGGCACGCTAGGTCAATACCAGGTCATTTACACCTCGTGCGGCCGAGTGAACGCTGATGTCTGCGGTTCCGGCAGCAAGAAGTGAGGTGATGAGGTGCAGTCGAACGAGGACTGGTGGGCAAAGGCCGCTCTGGCGCAAACACTGATGCAGGCTCACGAGGCGCTCAGCCGAGCGCGTCCGAATCCGGCTACGCAGGACCTACGTCTGTGGCGCGACTACTACCTGCGCAGCGCGGCCATCTACACCGAGGTCGCTCAGCTCGACCGCGGTCACTTCCACGAAGCGACGGCGTGGGCCACGTGCGAGCGCCAACGAGGCGAAGCGCTCGACCGGCAGATCAAGGCCAATGCCGGCGCCGCATCATCGGCGGATGAGGTGAGCTGACATGGCGCAGAAGCTCACCGCAGGTAAAGCAAGCCTGGAAGTGCGCGCACTGAGCAGGGTCGTGTTGGGGTGGCGCCACATCCGAAGCTGGTCACTTGCGGAGTTGGGTGAACTGGTCGGCTACTCGGCGGCGACGCTCTCTCAGATCAGCAGGGCCGTGGTACGTCCGTCACCCAGCGATGTCCTGAGGATCGGCACCGCGTGCCGTGCACCTGATGACGAGATCGAGCTTTGTGCTCGTGTGGCACAGCGGGCGAACGACCCTCAGATGTGGGACCGGATCAACGGTGACGCGTGGGCTCGTCTGGTATGGACGCCTTGGGACGTCATGCTGGAAGCCAGCGAACTCCTGATCGTGGCGACCGACGCAGTGCCTGAGCTGTTCCGCACCAACGCCTATCACGAGATGCTGCGCAAGTCCGGCGCCGTAGCCGGCTGCCTCGATCTCGACCGGCAGCAGGACGTCCTCGCCCGGCTGGACATGGACGCCAAGGAGGCGGCGCGTCCAGGTGGCCACGGCCCACTGCGCGTGCGTCTTCTTCTGACGGAGCCCGTTCTGACTAGTACCGTCGGCGAAGCCTCCACCATGATCGAACAGCTTGGTCACCTGGAAGACCTGACCGAACAGACGGGGTTTGATCTCGGCATCGTGGCCAGCGACGCCGGAGCGTATTTCGGTATGCAGCAGTCATTCACCGTCATGCGGTTCCGAGCACCGCGTTTCGATGACGTCGTCCTCACGCGCACCCTGCACGGCGGCGACACCTGGCTTGAGTCCGCTGCTGATTGCGCGCCCTACGAACGTGCTCTTCTCGCGCTCAACGATGTCGTCAGAACACGAGAAGAGTCGGCTCATTGGCTCAGCCAGGCATCGCTGGCTCTGCAAGAACCTCTGTCTGACAACAACTTCGAGCAGCGTCAGCGTCGGCTGCGCACGGCCACAGCCCAGGCGGGAAACTGATCATGCCCAAGAGAGTGTCCACTGTCCGCGGTCGCGAGTTCGGGGCAGGAGTTCGAGCGGCGATCGAGAGCACCGGACTTCCCTCGCGTGAGATCGCCAGGATCATGGGCTGCGACGAGGCCAAGGTCTCAAATGTCCTGAACGGCAAGGGAGGCTTCACTCAGATCGAGGTCGCCCAACTGCTAGGAGTCTGCCGGACCCCGGCGCCGGAAGTGGCGCACTTGATGGACCTGTTCCCGATGCGACACCACGGCGGCGGGTGGTGGCAGGAACATGGCACTTGTCCGCCCGTCATGGTGCGGACGGCGTTCGAGAACCTGAAGGTGGCCGAGACGCTCATCAGCTGGCACGCGAGCATGATGCCGCTCTTCCTTCAGACGGCCGACTACATCCGCGAAGTGCTCCGAGCGTCCGCCACGATCCCCGCCGATGAACTCGAAGAACGGACGAAAGCGCACCTCGCGATGCAACGGGCGCTGCCCTACACCGCGCGGCGCCTGTTCTTCGTCCACGAGTCAACGTTGCGCCTGCAAGTCGGTAGTCCCGAAATGCACGCGTGGCAGATGCAGCACCTCGCCGTCACGGCGAACCAGCCGAACACCACGATCCGGATCATCCCCACAGCACGCGGCGCACACGCCGGCATGGCCGGACCGTTCACGCTGCTGATCTTCGGGAAGTACGCACCGCTGGTGTGGGTGGACCTGGAGAACTCCAGTTTGTTCGCCGAAGCTGAGAACGCGGTCAAGGGCTACGACACAGTCGTCAGCGCGCTCACGGACACCAGCCTGGACGAAGACGAATCCAGGGCGTTGATCGTCAAGTTGTCCGAGAGCGCATGGGCTCTCGCGGACCAAAGCGCAGGCTTGCAGGCGCCTTCGGCGGGACCGCTCCCGCCCATGCCGTAGACCGCACACCCCAAGCGGCCAGCCTTGGCGCACTCCGTCACACGCCTCCGCCAAGGCTGGCACCGAAGGCCGTCGCGGTACCCGGTTTCACGTCATCGGGTACCGCGACGGCCGCCTGTGACGGGACTACCCGTCACACGTCACACCCGTCACGGCGGATCATTCGCGCAGGTGGAACACCGTTTGGGACCCGTCACAGAGCTTGTGACGTCGTGACGGGTTCGTGGGACGGGCTGTGACGGGTCAGCGCTCACCGTCGATCACCTCGCCTTCAAGGACGGACGCGTCCCGCAGGCGCTCGGCAGCGGCGAGCAGATCCGCGACGGCGTAGCCCCGTATCTGCTTCACGCCGTCAGTCGCCGCCACGCGGTTCCGCGTCGACCGGCACCCCAACTCGACCATGTCACGTCCGAACGCCGTCCTCTCCAGTCCCAACGCCTCGACAAGCTCGGATGTGGGAAGGAAGTCGCGGCCGTCACCACCCTCCTCGATGTACTCCACAACGGACGCCAACGGCTCAGGCAGTTCAACATCCGTTGCGTGAGTGGCCTCCGCGGACATCGGCGCACCACTCCCGATCGCCTTCGCGACGGCCGCGTGGTCGAGCACCGGCCGTGCTTCCTGACCGGCCGCGTGTCCGGTCAACGTCCCCTCTGCTTCACGCAGCCCACGGCCGCGCTCGCACAGCTCCCTCCAGTCCTCGTTCGGCATGTAGAACGTGCGCACGGTCAGCGCGAGTACATCGGCACCAGCTTCCGTCTCGCCGTCCGGCCGCAGGATGCCCACGCCCTTGTGCGACGGCAGCAGACGGCTGCTGTCATAGCCACGTGTGTTCATCTGCTCGCCCAAGACGATGTTGCTGTCACGCCAGTCGATGACTCGCAGCGCGAACCGCGAGCCGAGCACCGCGCGCAGCTTGGACGGGATGGTCTTGCTGTCAGGACGCTGCGTAGCGAGCACCAGGACCAGCCCAGCAGCCGGCGCCTTCTTGGCGAGCCAGGTCAGCAACTCGCCGATGTACTCCCCTGCCGTGAGCTTCTTACCCTGCACCTCGACAGGTGTGCGGTCTTCGAGCGGTAGCTGAACCTCATCAATGAACACGGCCGTGATCGGCATGTCGAGCGCTCGATCACGAGACATGTCGGGCGTGACCTTCGACTCCGGGCACGTGAGGTCGTCCAACTCCTGCATCCGCCGGTAGCGCCCCTGGACCTCACCCACGAGTTCCACGAGCCAGTCAATGAGCGCCAGCACGTGTTCGGTGTCGTCCCCGGACATGAACCGGTGAGCCACCTTCGCCGCCGAAATCCAGTCCTTTCCTGCCTTGAAGTCAGCGACGTACAGCCGAACATGCGGATCCAGGATCAAGGCAGCAGCGACCAGTCGAGCGGCCATCGTCTTGCCCTGCCTGGGAATCGCACCGATGAGCAACGACGTCCACACCAACGGAAGGTCGATCCGCCGGTCACGAGCGTCCCGCCCGAACGGCAACGGCCGCCACGCGTCCCACCTCTGCACAGCGAGCAGAGGTGTCCGCAACGGAGGCGCCGCGTACGGGTCCTCATCAGCAACCCACATCGCGACCCGGCCGGCATGGCCGCCGTTCCCTCGGACACGCTCCACGATGAGCTGCACCTCATCGACGGCGAGCGCGGAGGCCAGAGCGTCCCGGTTCTTCACAACGTCGGCCGCCTTGCGGGTGGCTGGCAGGTCCACGGTGATGGCCCACCCGTCACCTTGCCTGGTCGCCCGCTCGACCAGGCGCAGCGTCTCGTCCTTCCCGATCAGCTTCGCGTCCCGGAACGCGTCCACGAGCACCTGAGGGTCCATGGTCCACGTCAGCGTGCGCGGACCGGCGAGCACCGCCTTACGCCCCGGACTGCCGTCCTTCCGCCTCCCGAGGACAGCGAGCGCCACAGCAATGACACCGCCACCGATCCACAGCACCCGGTGCCCGTACACGAGGTCAACGCTGGCGCCGACGATCGCCGCGCCGACGACCACGGCCCCGGTGACCTTCCACCGGAAGAGCGTCAGTTCACGGATGTCTCCGAACTTGTCCGCGAGCTTCTCCGACTGCTCGGCAGCCTCCCGGTAGTCCCGCACGGTGACCCATGACCTCCACCACCTGATGCCAACCACCAGGCCGCGCACCACGGCCCCGAGGAACCGGAACGGTGAACGCAGCAGGGCCACAACGAGATCCTTCGCAGCCTGCACCGCGTGAACGCGATCCTTCGCCCATAGCGGCACACGCGGTGAACGCTTCCACCAGTTCATGAACCGGCGCACCCACGTGGCGCGCGGTGCCTGCGGACCGTCGTTTACGAACTCGCCTTCGAGCACCGCACGCACCGGCAGACGCGGGTCCGTGACGGCCAACTCCTGGTCATCCACGCTCATGGCCGTCACCACCTTCAGAGACCTCCGCCGCGAGTGTTGTGGCCAGACGTGATGAGAGACCGCGCGAGCAACCGGTGACCTCGCGAACCCACGCAGGGCTCACCACGACCTCAGGTGTCCACACTTCGCGAGCCTTGGCTAGATAGTCCGCGGAGGACACGCGTGTGGACTTGTTCCCGTTGGGCTGCTTCACCTTTGCGCGCTCAGAACCTGTCACAACAGCCGCCGGAGGCTTGGCTGCGGTGACCGGTGCGGTCCACTGTTCCGCCTCCGTGAACGCTACGGTCACGGCCTCCGTGAGCTTGTCTCGTAGGTCCGTGACAGCCTCCGCCGCGACGAACACCACGAGCGGCGGAACGGAGTGCAGCACTACCCCGGACACCGAACCTGCTGCCCATGAGTGCCACGTGTTCATGACGTACGTAGCGGCGAGCGTGAACCACTTCGCACGACGAGTCCACGAACCCGTGCGCACCCGGTACCGGGCGGTGACCTGCTCCGCCCGAAGGATCGCCAGCAGCACCAGCGACACCGTGGGATCAAGCAACCACGCGGCGAGCCACGGCAACGACCACGCCGGCGTCCCCGCGGCCGCGAAGCTCTGCACGTTGGTCATGGTGAAGCCGAGACCAAGCACGATCCCCGCCCAGCACAGCCGGTCGACCTCAGCCCGAACCCGTTCGACGCGAAGTGCGACCACGTCAGGGTGCGTCGCGTAGGCCCTCAGTTCTGCCGCCTCCGCCGCATCGGCGGCGAGCTGCTGCGCTGCCGGGGCGGCGGGCAGCCGCCCGAAGGCGGCTACCCCTTCCCGAACCCGAGTGACCGCGTTCATCGCCGACCACCCTTACCCTGCGGACTGTCGTAGGAGGTGATCGTGAGAGCGCGAGTCAGCGTGTACGCGGCGAACAGCGCGGGGAGGCCCAGCACCACGAGCAACAACACGGTGTCGCCCCGGTGCGTGATCACCACCCACTGAACCCCGACGATGACGCCGGCCATCACGAGCACCCGCCCGGTGAGCGAGAGCAACCGGGCACCCGTACGTGCTGCGTTCGCGGCAGCCTTCGCCCTACGGGCGCTTGCGCGCCAGATCCACAGCACCACAACAACCGCACCCAGCACCGCGAGAACCTGCGTGGGAGTCAGGTTGATCGTCATGACGGCTCACCGCCTTCACGGCGAGCCCGCCACACGCGGTAGAGCGCGCGTCGATCGTCCTGCGACAGCCCGCCCCACACACCAACCGTCTCCGCACCGGCCGTGCGCAACTCCAATTCCAAGCACACGTTGCGGATGGGGCAGCCCGCGCACAGCCGTGCGGCCAGCTCCCGATCGGTCAGGTTCTCGTTCTGCCACTCCGGTTCTTCGTCGTTCGCCCACAGCCACATGCAGGCGCCGTCACGGGTCACGATCTCCAGCAACACGGCATCCGGGACCTTGGCGTAGCGGTCGAGCTCGGCCGCGATCACCTCGTAGTAGTTCTCCGGGTTCACCACGCACCCCCGGCCTTGGCCTCGAACTCACGAGCCGACCGGCGCTCTGCCGTCATCCGCGCGACGTCAACGACGCTGCCGGATTCCGACGCCTGCCGGACGATCTCCTCAACCGCACGTGCAGGGATCACGTAGCGAGTGCGTAGACGCACCGCCGGGAACGCGTCCTCTCGGATCGCCCTGTAGATGGTCGCGACGTCCACGCGCAGGATGCGTGCAGCCTCCGCGACTGTGTAGAAGATCGGCGGGTTACTTCCCGCCGTGCTTGACGTAGTCATCAGATGTAGCCCTTTCGAAAGACTGATTTCTTCTCCGAAAGCGCTGACGTCGGCGTTGATTAGTAGCGATCTGCCGCCGATGTCAGCGCTAAGCCCGTTTCAGAGCAAGAGCGCGCGCTAACGTCGGCGCTGAAGGCGGAGCCCGGAGGCGTACGTGACAGAGGATTGGTCGGCAGTCGCGGAGGCAATGAACGCCCGCGCGGCAGAGCTGGCTTTGAAGCAGAAGGAACTCGCGGAGAGATCCGGGGTCTCGCTCGCGATCGTTCGAGAGATGCAGCAGGGACGAATCCAGCGGCGCCGAAACCCGCGAACGCTCGAAGCTCTGTCGATCGCCCTCGACTGGCACCCGCAGCACCTGGGAGCGGTGCTGCAGGGAAAAACGCCACCCGAGGTCGACTCGCCGGCCACGACCGGAGACGACCCGCTCGTCCCGCTGCTCAACACAATTATTCGCGAACTCCGCGGCCTTCGAGCCCAGG
The DNA here is from genome assembly GCF_055608005.1 of Lentzea sp. NPDC036955. Taxonomy (NCBI): domain Bacteria; kingdom Bacillati; phylum Actinomycetota; class Actinomycetes; order Pseudonocardiales; family Pseudonocardiaceae; genus Lentzea; species Lentzea sp. NPDC036955. The sequence goes on from NZ_JBVJRC010000003.1 coordinate 422,530, forward strand.
TCGGAGCGCTCACAACTCGTCTCGATGACGTAGCCCGACGAAAGGACTAGATCGCCTTCGCTGATTTGTTCCGATGTCGCTGCCATGTGAACAGAAGACAGCCGGAGAGGGGGTCGAAATAATTGCCAGCGGCTATCACGCCGCTTGTTAGGAGGAGTTAGGTCCGCAGGTCACGACCGTTGGGGAACGGGGGGACGTGGCAGCAAAGAAGCGCGGTGAGCAGCCTCGATCGAGACTGCGAGCAGTCCGCGACGAGCTCGGGTACACGCAGGCGCAGGTGGTCAGGTTCTTCTTGACGCGTGGGCAGCAGATCGGCGGTGCTCAGGCGACAGAGCAATCGATACTCATCATGATGTCGCGCTGGGAGAACGGCCACGTAGAGGTGACCGATCCCGCCTACCAACGGTTGTTCCGAGAGTTCTACGGACGAACCAACGAAGAGCTTGGGTTCCCACCCGAGGTGGAGAACCAGAGTGCTGAAGAGCTACGCGAACGGCTGATCATCGCGCGCAGCATCGATCCCGCGACGCTCGACATGTTCCAGCGGCAGGTCAACGACCTGCGAAGCTCGGATCACAAGTTCGGCGCCGTAGTGGTCCTGGACCAGCTGAACAGTCTCGTCCGGCAGATCGAGGACTACCGCACGTTCAGCGTAAGTTCGCGTCACCGCGAACGCCTCGCCGCGATCCTCACAGACGCGCGGACGCTCGCAGGTTGGACGGCGCTCGACAGGGGCTCGCAGCTTCAGGCGTGGCAGTACCACGAGGACGCGAAGGTCTCTGCGCGCGAAGCTGATTCGCCGCACCTCTTGGCGCACGCGGCCGCGCAGCAAGCGGTGATCCTGTTCGACATCGGGCAGCCGGCCGAAGCCGTCGAGCTGCTGGAGTACGCGCGATACGTCGCGGAGAACCGCGCGCCGTCGCTCCTGCAATCGTGGCTCGCCGCGGCTCACGGCGAAGGGCTCGCTGCCGATGGTCAGCAGGACGCGGCGCTACGTGCGTTCGATGAAGCAAGTGCTTTGCTGCCAGCAAATCCTGTCGACCCCGAGATGCCCTTCCTGCTCCTCAACGACGGGCAGCTTGTACGTTGGCGCGGCAGCTCGCTACTGCGCCTGGGAGACCAGGACGCGATCAACCAACTTGAAGCCGCAGTTCGAGGTCTCGCCACGCCTGGACTCAACGCCGTGCGCGGTCAAACCAACTTGCATGTAGATCTCGCCTTCGCGTACGCCGCTGCCGGCGACAGTCGGGGAGCACTTGAGTACGCACGCACAGCACGACAGCTAGCGTCTCGCATCAAGTCCGATCGCCAACAACGGCGTCTCGCGAGCCTAGTGCTACCGGTACCAAAAGGGCGTTCAAATGGTACGTGACGCGAGGTAATACAAGAGAGGCACGATCGCACCCGAACCGAGCACCTCACCTTGCCGAACCAGCTCTAGAATCCGGTCAACCGGAATCCACTCGATCCTCGCAGCCTCTTCACCGTCGGTCGGCTCACCAACCTTCTCAGCCGCGCGCCACACGTAGGCATCAACTGAAGCGTCGATGATTCCGGGCAACGGCTGAAATTTTCCAATGTGCTCAGGTTCTCCGACCGGGCGCCATCCGGTCTCCTCCACTGCCTCACGCGCGGCTGTGACGCGAGGCTCTTCCCCGTCCTCAACTAGGCCGCCGATAAGTTCGTAACCCCATTTGTCGACTGCAAATCGGTAGCGCCACAGCGTTAGCACCTCTTCGTCACCGTTCACGATCAGAGCAACGGCGACATGATCAAGCCTTACTACATGGTGTTCGAACCTGCTTCCATCCGGAGGCTCCACATCTACTAGGTCAACCTTGACCCAGCGGTTGTCGTAGACAGTCCGACTACCATGAACTTTCCACTTCAATTCTTCAGGATATTCCGTCACTGCGCTAGTTTACTTTGGAATCCGATCTCACGCCAGACCGAATCTAGGATTCGGCCGTCAACCGATTTCGCTTCTGAACCTTCATCATAGCCAACACATACTTCTCTTTATTCTCCCTTGTTGCCTCAACTTCTTCACTCAAGTCATCGCTATTAATCTCCCCATCAAGAAGATCACCAAGTTCCGCAATTACATGATCGATACCGAGAAGTACATCAATCATCGACGGGTCCAGCCCGAACAATGTTTTCTTCCCTAAGGAAACGCCCTCCCCGACCAACTTTACCAAGATATCCAGAACCGTCCACTTTCCCTCGTCTATGTTCTTGCGAACAAGATTGCGGATTTGAGTATCATCGTTGGTCATCCAATAAAGTCGATAGACAAGCCCGAACTTCCTGCCAAGATCGCCGACTTCCGTCGCGCCAAAAGAACTAATGTGGTCGGTAATTGCCGCGATCACACGACCCCGTGCAGCCCCGGCCCATCGCCTCCAGTCCTTAGACTCTTCCCCGTCTTTGGTAAACTTACGTGTCAAATCAGCAGCAAAGAGCGCAGTATTAACCGAGATTGCACTTTCTGCCACAATTTCCGCAGCTACTTTTTCATCGAGAGCTGTAAGTAGTTCACCCGCCAGCCGCAAAAGAATCAGATCTGGCGCGTCAGTAAAACCAGACCGCGGCGGCAAAAGTTCGTATGTGACCGAAAGAAGAGAAAGAACTCTCTCGCGATTCTCAATCAATCCTTCCTCATGGAAGCTTTGGATTTTACGAAGCAGACGCGATGGGTTCTCTCGAAACTGGACTACCATAGAAACGACTTCAGGAGCCTTCAGATCAGGCAGAAGCGAAAGCGCCTTCGACACCACGGCATCCGATAGATCCGACGACGGAACGCCGAACTGAAAGTAACGATCGAAGTAGTCCGCGGAGCTGACTGCCCGCTGACGCGCATCAAACTCCGAACCATATTCCGAAAGCGCACGAGGAAACAAGCCACTTAGCAGCTCGAATACTTGATCGGCATTCGACTCAGCAACACCAGAGCTTTCAATGATCTTCCGCCAGGTGGCTTCCTTTTCGCTAGAAGAGGCCCTAGAGGAAAACAGCGCGCGCGATGAAACCCCAGTCAGCACTTCCTTATGACGGGGGAGCAACTTGTACAACGTCGGCTCAAAAGTGCGCAAGAAGGTAAGCGCAAGGAAGTCCACTACATTGATCTCACCGTGAATCAATGGATATAGAGCATGCAATTGCGCCATGAAACGATTGATAGCGCGAGGCTCAGACAAATAGACTTTAATGGAATTTTGGTACATCCAACCTAGTCGACGCAACTCCGCGTCACCCAAGGCTACTTGATTCTGATTAAAAAAAGAGTTTAGCCCCGACTCGACCAGATCAGATTGCTGATCCTCGTGCATCGGAGGGAGATCCAGTCGAATTTGCACAATTTTCTGGATATAGTCCTGGGCTCGCTGCGGGCTAGCATAAGCCAGATCCGATCTTCCCAATAGGTCCAGGATAGTGCGTTCATCGTAAGCGAGGAGGTAATGAACATTCGGAAATCTTCCCACAAGACGGATTAGCTTGAATATTTGAAGCAGCTCGGCAGGCTGGAGCCTGTCCAAATCGTCTATAACAACAAGAATCTTATAAGGCAAGTCAGCCAAGATCTTTTCCGTTGCAGCTCGCCGCGCCTCTGTTGAAGTATCACCTTTAAGCAATTCGCCGCCACGCTGCGCAATCGTGCTCAGGTCGACACCAACTAGCGATCCTATTTTGCCGAGCGGAGAAATCTTTTCGACGTACTCACCGATTGCTTTGCGAGCGGCTTTGCCGGGTCCATCCTTCGGCAGGGCAGCCCCAAGCTCGCCAAAAAAATTCGTCAACAGGGATTCAATATCCGAGAACAGCCACGGGTTGAACTTGACAACTTTCCAATTTTCGCTTTCCTTAGCTATCTCACCTGTGACGAGCTCAAGTACCGACGACTTACCGCTCCCCCAGGGGCCGATGAGAGCCATGACAGTCGTCCTACTTTGACCAGCAACCTGGTTGCAAACCTTGACGACCTGACCCGAAAAAGAAACGCGGCCAAGCTGATCTTGATCCGCGCTTTCGATTGGATCATCGGTGAAGTATTTTTCGGCCATCATTGACCCTCCTAGTCGCCGACACTCATTTGACCCCGACGAGCGGTCAATCTACAAGCTCACCTGATCAGTAACCGACAGGTCGGCCTTGTGTCGTGCGACTGGGCTTCCGCCTCCTAGAGTTAGGCTCACAGATGTGTCACATGCGCGTGGTGCGGGTCGTGGTGCGAACTGTGGCTAGATCGAGACCACATAGGGCATGGTGCGAAGACTTTCGCCAGCATTGTTGCAGGTAGAGGCATAGACCAGGCTCGATCGGCACATTCCTAAACCGTGTGTCGCAGGTTCGAATCCTGCCTGGGGCACCACCTTTCGCCGGGTGAAATCAAGCTCTGACCAGCGGCAACGCGGTCGGAGCTTGATCTTTTCCCACCGAAGACTGATCACCTCACCTGCGACCGCACGAATTCGACGTACGGCTCATAGGCCGAAACATCCCGCCCAGGCTCATAAGTGCTGAGGTAGTAGTAGTCGGCCATGATGTTGGCCTGCTGCTCCGAGTTGAACTCCTCGAACGTCTTCCCCCGCAGCCCCTCGACCCCGCCGTAGTCGTAGAGCCCCTTCACGAAGAACCCGGCGAACGCCGTCGGCAGCAGGCTGAGGACGCTGCGGCCGTGCTGGTACTGGTAGGCGTGGGTCAGTTCGTGGACCAGCCAACGTTCGTAACGGGCCTGGTTCTGCGGCGACGTGAGGATTCCCCTGGGGAACGTCACGAGGCGGGGCAGGGTGCGGGCGACACCGAAGGCGCCGAGGAGGCCGCCTTCGGCGAGGGTGAGGGCGCTGATGTCGAGGGCGTCGCCGAAGACCTTGCGCGCGATGTCGGCTTCGCGGGACTCAAGGGCGCGGCGGAACACAGGGCGGAACACCACGGCGGCTCCCTGCTGGGCGGATGGAAGATCGTGGTCATGCGCGGTGGTAGCGGACCTCGTCGAGCACGGCGTCGCCGAGGGTTTCGCGGCGGGTGGTGCCGTCGGGGGTGAAGCCGAGGCGTTCGTAGAAGCGGCGGGCGCGCTGGTTGCCGGCGAGGACCCAGACGATGGTGTCCGGGAGGCCTTCCAGTGCTGCGGCGGCCAAGGGGTGGGCGAGGCCGGTGCCCTGGGCGGACTCCAGGAAGTAGATCGCGTACAGCTCGTGGGTGGCGTCCGGTTCGCGGGACGGGCCGACGCTCGCGAAGCCCACCACCTCGTCGTCGGCCAAGGCGACCCAGACGGTGCCGGAGGGGATCAGGCGTTCCCACATGGAGGTGCGCGACTCCACGGACAGGGCGTCGAGGACGTCGTCGGGCATGTGGCCGCGGTAGGTGGTCCGCCACGAGTCGACGTGGACGGCGGCGACGGCGGGTGCGTCGGAGACCACGGCTTTGCGGATTGTCATCGGTGCCCCCAGTGGCGTGATCGGATCGTCGTCGGCGCGGGTCGCGGCATTGACGATGCCCTCGCTTTGTACTACCTGAAGGCGAGGTGGTCGCCATCGGCACGGACGGGCTCCGCGAGGCTGTGACACAACCCTGACAAATCCCCTACCGGGTCCGGACAAAGTGCCGGGACCGTTGGGGATGTGAACGTCCACTGGAAACGATGGCTGGTGGTCTCGGGAGCCGCTGCGGTCATCGCGGCGGGCGTCGTCGTCTGGGGGTCCTACGCACGGCTTGAGGGCAACCTCCAGACCGTCGACCTCGCCGAGGAGCTCAACGGCAACGTCCGGCCGCCGCGGCCCACGCAGACGCCGTCGACGCCGGGCAGGCCGCTCAACATCCTTCTCATCGGCAGGGACGACGGGCGGTCCGACACCGCCATGGTCGTGCGGCTGAACGCCAGGGGCGACGCGGCCAGGGTGATCAGCATCCCGCGCGACACGATGGTGCCGCGGCCGCGGTGCGGTGACCACCCGCCGGCGCGCATCGCCATGTTCAACAGCGCCTTCTCCACGGGTGGGGCGGCGTGCACGGTGGCGACGGTCGAGCAGATGAGCAATCTGCGGATGGACCATTTCGTGCAGATCGACTTCAACGGTTTCCGCGACGTCATAGACCGCCTTGGCGGAGTCGACATCACGTTGCCCGAGGCGATCGACGACGACAAGAGCGGACTGCGCGTTCCGGCCGGGCCGAACAGGTTGAGCGGAACCCAAGCACTCGCATTCGTGCGGACCCGGTACAGCATCGGGGACGGAAGCGACCTGAACCGGATAAAGAACCAGCAGCTTTTCCTGACCGCACTCAGTCAGAAACTCGCGGCTGAGAACTGGCTCGGCAGCCCGCAGCGGACGTTCGAGCTCGCCGACGTCATGACGAGGTCGATCGTGACGGACGCGGAGCTCGGATCGATCAGCGCGCTGGCGGGCCTCGCCGGCAAGCTCACGGCGTTGCGACCGGGGAGCATCGGCTACGTGACGCTGCCGGTCGAGCAGTACCTGCCCGACCCCAACCGGGTCCAGCCGAAGCAGCCGGAGGCCGACGCGCTCTGGACGGCCGCCTGACTAGCAGGCAGCACCCTGCCACTCACTCGGTCGAGGCCACGGCTGAGGAGACCCCCAGCGCTCCTCAGCCGTGGAAGATCTTCCCCAGCTAGCCGCTACCACTGTGACGGTCTCCCGGTCTCGTGAAAGGACGTGCGGTCGAGGTTGTCAGACCATCTCGTTAGGGTGGGTTCGGAAGGGCCCGTCCGGCGCGTGCGCCGCAGCTCAGGCGGGTGGTGTGCGTTTTCCGGTCCGGACGAGGTGGAGGGCGATTGGGACCCCGTGGCGTCTTCGCGGAGCGCTTCGCGCTGCTGTACGCGGAGGCAGGTGACCCGCCGCTGAAGCGGGTCACGGAGTCGGTGACCCGTGCCCGCCGGACGGACGAACAGGGCAGACCGGTCCGCGTGCCGGCGCAGCGGGTCAGCGACTGGCGGCGCGGGCGGAACGTGCCGGCGAGGTTCAGCGGGTTGAGCGCCGTGCTGGAGGTCCTCACCGGCGAGGCGCGCAAGCGCCGGCCGCAGCCCGCGGTCGACGGGCTCTACGACGTCGAGGTCTGGCGCACGCTCTGGGAGGAGGCGCTCGCCAGCCCGGTGGGTGACGCGGACACACCCCCTCAGGACGAAAACGCGGTGTGCCCTTACATGGGTCTCAGCGCATTCGGACCGCAGGACACGAATTGGTTCTTCGGACGGGAAAGAGCGACGAACGCACTTCTCGCCCGGATGAACGACAACGGTCTGACAATGCTCGTCGGCGCGTCGGGTGCCGGTAAGTCGAGCCTGATCAAAGCGGGCGTGCTGCCCCGCCTACGCAAAGAGGCGGTGGTGATTTCCCCCGGCACCGATCCGTTGAAGGAGCTCGCGCTCCAGCTGCCGGAACTGATAGCGGTGCTCGAAGCCGCCGCCGACTCGGACGCGCTGGTCGAGTTCGCGCAGGAGGTGCAGATCGCGGTCGGCGAGCGGGTGGTGGTCGTCGACCAGTTCGAGGAGGCGTTCACGCTCGGCGGCGACGCGAACCGGCTGCGGGTGTTCGTGCAGGCCCTGCACGCGGCCGCGCAGAAGACGGCGGTCGTGCTGGGCGTGCGGGCCGACTTCTACGCCCGCTGCCTCGACTTCCCCGAGCTCGCCGAGGCGCTGCAGAGCAACCAGATGGTGCTCGGCGCGATGTCGGCGGCCGAGGTGCGCGACGCGGTCACGAACCCGGCGAAGGCCGCGGGGTTGCAGCTCGAAGCGGGCCTGGTCGACCTCATGCTGCGCGACCTGGGCGCCCAGAACCGGCGCGGCAAGGACGCCTACGACGCGGGGGCGTTGCCGCTGCTCAGCCACGCCCTGCTGGTCACCTGGCAGCGCAGGCAGGCAGGCCGGCTCACGATCGCGGGCTACCGGGCGGCCGGCGGCATCCAGGGTGCCGTCGCCACGACGGCCGAACGGGCCTGGGCCGACCTCGACGACCCCGGCCAGCAGGCAGCGAAGCAGCTGCTCCTGCGCCTGGTCAGGGTCGGCGACGACACCCAGGACACCCGGCGCCGCTCCAGCCGCCACGGCCTGCTGGAGGCGAGCACGAACCTGCCGGCGACCGAACGCGCGCTGGAGGTGCTGGCCAGGGCCCGGCTGATCACGCTCGACGCCGGCAGCGTGGAGATCACGCACGAGGCGCTGCTGCACGCGTGGCCGCGGCTGCGCGGCTGGATCGACGAGGACCGCGCGGGCAACCTGACCCGGCAGCGGCTGGAGGAGGACGCGGCCACCTGGTCCGCGCACGACCGCGACTCGTCGATGCTCTACCGCGGGGCCAGGCTGGAGGGCGTGCGGCAGCAGCGGAACGTCACCGTGCTCGCCAGGGAGTTCGTGCGCACGTCGGAGCGCCAGCACCGCAAGAGCACCTGGCTGCGCCGCAGCGCCGTCGCGCTGGTGGCGGTGTTCGCGCTGATCGCGGCGGGTGCGGCGGTGATCAGCGTGCAGCAGCGCAACGACGCCCAGTACCGCCAGGTCGTGGCGGAGGCGGACCGGCTGGCGACGACGGACGTGTCGTTGTCGGCGCAGCTGCTGCTCGTGGCGCACCGGATGCGCCCGGACGACCAGGCGGTGGCCGCGAAGGTGCTCGCCACCCAGCAGGTGCCGCTCGCGGTGCCGGTGCTCGGGCACACCGGCGCGGTCTACCTGACGACGTTCAGCCCGGACGGCACGCTCCTCGCGACCGCGAGCTACGACCGCACCGCGCGGCTGTGGGACGTCCGGGACCGCAGCCGCCCACGGCAGGTCGCGGTCATCAGCGGGCACGAGGACTGGCTGAGCTCCGCGGTCTTCTCCCCCGACGGCAAGGTGCTCGCGACGACCGGCCAGGACGCGACGATCCGGCTCTGGGACGTGGCGGACCCCGGCTCGCCCCGGGCGCTCAAGACGATCGAGACCGGCAACGGCCCCACCTACCTGCTGGAGTTCAGCCCCGACGGCAGGCTGCTCGCGGCGGCGAACGAAGACCGGTCGGCGCGGCTGTGGGACGTGAGCAGTCCCGTGAACGCCAAACCCGTCGGGGAACCGCTGCGCGACCACAGCGCCGCGGTGCGCTCGCTCGCGTTCAGCCCGGACGGCAGGACGCTGGCCACCGCCGGCGACGACTCCACGATCCGGCTGTGGGACGTGGCCACCGGGACCAGGACCGGCAAGCCGCTGACCGGCCACCGCGACGGCATCCACTCGGTGGCGTTCAGCGGCGACGGGAAGCTCCTCGCGAGCGGCTCCGAGGACAAGACGGTGCGGCTGTGGGACCCGGCCACGCAGGAACCGGTCGGCCTGCCGCTCGCCGGGCACACCGAGGCCGTGTGGTCGGTGAAGTTCAGCCCCGCCGAGCCCGTGCTCGCCTCCGCGGGCGCCGACGCGACCGCGCGCCTGTGGAACATCAGCGACCCCGCGGTGCCGAACCCGCTCGGGCGCCCGCTCACCGGGCGCGGCGGGTCCCTGTTCGCCGTCGGGTTCAGCGGGGACGGCGCCACGCTCGCCACGGGGTCGCAGGAGAGCGGCGCGAACCTGTGGTCGTTGCCGCGCGAGTGGTTGCTCGGCCACACCGCGCGGGTGGGCGAGCCGTCGTTCCGCCCGGACGGCCGGCTCCTGGCGACCGGGTCCGCGGACAAGACGGTGCGGCTGTGGGACCTGTCCGACCAGCACCACCCGAAACCGGCGGGACCACCGCTGCTGGGCCACGAGCGCTCGGTCGGCCCTCCGGCGTTCCGGCCGGACGGGAAGGTGCTCGTGTCCGCGGCGGGCGACCAGACCGTGCGCCGGTGGGACGTGGCCGACCCGAGCCGCCCGCGGCCGTTGGGCGAACCGGTCCTGCTGCCGACCCGCTTCGCCACGGCCGCGCGGTTCGACCCGGCCGGGACGGTGCTGCTGACCAGCCAGGACGACAACTCGGTGCGGCTGTGGGACGCCGCGGACCCGGCGCACCCCGTGCCGCTGGGCGAACCGCTGACCGGGCACGACGCGTACGTCAACGGCATGGACTTCAGCCCCGACGGCCGCACGGTCGCCACGGCGAGCAGCGACCGGACGGTGCGGCTGTGGGACGTGAGCGACCCGACGCGGGCGCGGCTGATCGGCACGCCGATCCAGGACCCGCAGATCGTGCACAAGGCGGTCTTCACCGCGGACGGGGACACGCTGATCACCGCGGGGCAGGACCGGGTGATCCGGTTCTACGACGTGCGCGACCGCGAGCACCCGCGGCTGGTGAGCGAGCTGCGGGGGCACACGGGCGTGATCACCACGATCTCGGTCAGCGCGGACGGCCGGCTGCTCGCGAGCAGCAGTGCGGACAAGTCGTTCCGGCTGTGGGACATCAGCGACCCGGCCAAGCCGTTCTTCACCGGTCAGCAGATCACCGGCGACTGGACGTCCGAGCCGTACGTGCGGTTCTCGACGCAGGGCCGGTTGCTGGCCACCGGCAACGCCGACGGCGTGGTGCGGCTGTGGGACCTCGACGTGCCGCACCAGGTCGACCGGATCTGCACGGCCACGCGCGGCGCGCTCACCCCCGCGGTGTGGCAGGAGAAGCTGCCGCAGATGGACTTCAGGGACCCGTGCTGAGCCGGACGGCGTCCTCCACCAGCCCCGCCAGCACGCGCGGCAGCTCGCGCAGGTCCAGATGTCGTTGCACTGCGGCGAGGTTGGCGTCGAGCACGGCGTCGGTGGCGGCGAGCAGACCGTCGAGGTCGGAGGGGTCGAACACGGTGAGGCCGAGCGCGCGGATCTCGTCCAGCACCGGATAGGGCCCTGCCACAACGGGTTTCCGCGCCGCCGCGGCCTCGCAGACGGGCAGCCCCCACCCCTCCCAGGTGGACGGCAGCAGCACGAGGTCGGCGGCAGCGTAGAGGTCGGCCTGGTTCGCGACGCGCCCGCGCAGCACACCCGGGAGCCGGTCCGCAGCAGGGCAGGGAGCGTCGTCGGTGAGCCAGTAGCGGACGTCCGGGCGGCGCGCGGACAGGCGCCGGACGAAGTCGACGGCACCGGGGATGTTCTTGGACGTGCCCTCGACGCGGGCCGGGTGCACCACGAGGTAGTCGCCGGGTGCGGCACCGAGGGCGGCGCGGGTGCCGTCGCGGTCGCCGTGCGCGAGGCCGGCGACGTCGACCCTGTTGTGCACCACCCTGGTGTGCACCGAGGGCCAGCGCGCGCGGAACTCCCGCTCTGTCAACGAGTTGATCAGCACGTGCAGGTGCGCGGGGTGGTGCAGCGGCACGACGTCACCGTCGACCGGCCGCAGCTGGACGCGCTGCCACGCCGGGTCGTGGTGGCGCAGGACCACCGGAACGCGGGCCGCGAGAGCGTGCTCTTCCCACGCCACCGAGGCTTCCGGTGCGCTCCACAGCGATCCGGCGTTGTCGAGCACCACCAGGTCGTGCGTCGCGCAGAGCTCACGGATCAGGGCGTGGTCGACGGGTGGCGGGTCACCGCCGGGCCGGTCGGCCCACAGGCCGCGGACGACGACCCCGGAACCCGAGGCGAAGTGACCGGCGGCGAGCGTGACGTCCCAGCCGAGCACCGCGAAGGCGTGCGCCCACTTCGCGGCTTCGACGCTGACGCCGTCGAACCCGCCCAGCCGGTGGGAGACGACACAAACACGGCTCACCGCCCGCACCCTATCGGTTACTGTCCGCGCCATGCGTTTACTTGCTCGGGTCGGCAGCTTGCGCGCGGTCGTCGCGGTGACCGTCGGGTTCATCGCGTTGAACATGGTCCTCGTCGTGATCGGCAACGTCACGGACTACGGCACGAACGAGGCGTTCGTGCAGCACGTGCTCGCGATGGACACCACGTTCGGCGAGGGGCTGAAGTGGCGGGCCATCACCAGTTCCGCCGTCGTGACGCTGGTCTACGTCGCGATCATCGCGTGGGAGGCGGTCTCCGCGCTCCTGCTGACCGCGGGCACCGTCGCGTACGCCCGCAACCGCGACGACAGCGCGCGCAGCTTCGCGTCGGCGGGCCTGCTGATGGTCGTGGCGCTGTTCCTGGGCGGGTTCATCACGGTCGGCGGCGAGTGGTTCGCGATGTGGCAGTCGAAGGACTGGAACGGCATCGGCGCCGCGCTGCGCATGGTGACCGTCGCGGGCTTCGCGCTGGTCCTCGTGCACCTCAGCCCGCGGCGGGCCAGCTCGTAACCGGTTCCCGGCAGAACACCGGGCCGACCCCCGCGTCGGCTCCCAGACCACTCCACCAGTCGCGCTGCTCGGCGTCCTCGACCGGGTCGACCACGACCAGCCCACCGGCCTCGTGCACGAACCCGATGACGTCGCTGAGCACGCGCGACACCAGCTCGTCCGATGTGCGGCTGCGGCCGGTCATCCGCACCGCCATCACGCCGAGCGAGCGGACGAGCTCGATCTCCGCGGTCGACCCCCCGAAGTCACGGGCGCCGATGTGGATTCCCATGTCCGACAACAGTTCCAGGTTGTCGGCGGCCTCGCTGTCCTGCGCGGCCAGCACGCGCACCGGGAAGCCGAGGAGCAACCGGCCGGCGGGCAGCCCGGTGTCCGCGAGCACCCGCCGCACGTCGCGCACGAGGTCCGGGCTGTTCGCGAGGCCCTCGGTCAGGCACACGGCGAGCACCTCGTCGTGCCCGCACGCCGCTTCCGCCGCCCTGCGCAACATCCACTCGCCCAGCGGCAGCATCAACCCGGTGTGCTCGGCCATCGACACGCACTTCTCGTGCGGGATCAGCCCGGCGTCGCGGTGCCGCCAGTGCAGCTCGGCCTCGACGCACACCCGTGCCGCGCCGTCGAGCCGCATGACCGGGGTGAACACGACGTCGATCTCGCCGCTCTCCCACGCGCCGGGCATGACGGCGGCGAGCGCGAACTCCTCCTGCTCCCGCTTGTCGAGCGTCGCGTCGTGCAGCCCCCACTGCCGGCGTCCGCTGCGCTTGGCCCTCCTGAGCGTCATGTCCGACGCCCGCAGCACCTCGGCCGGGTGGCCGCCGGGGTGCAGCCGCGGCAGCACGCCGATCGACGCCGACACCGCGACGCCGTGCCCGGCGAAGTAGACGGGTTCGGCCAGCTCGTGCTCGATCGTGCGGATGGTGCTGTCGACGTCCGGCGTGTCCGGCCCGTTCTCGACGAGCACGGCGAACTCGTCGCCCTCCAGCCGCGCCACCATGGCCTTCTCGCCGGCGAAGACGGCGCTCAGCCGTTCCGCGACGAGCTTGAGCACCCGGTCGCCGATCTCGCGCCCGAGCCCGTCGGTGATCACGGCGAACGCGTCGAGGTCGAGGTGGTAGAGCGTGACGCCGTGCTCCATGTCGCTGTGCAGCAACGACTCCAGCCGCGTCGTGAGGTACTGCCGGTTCGGCAGCCCGGTCAGCGCGTCGTGCAGCGACTGGTACTGCAACCGCCCGCCGAGCAACGTGAGCTGGCTGTCGTCGTCGATCATCACGACGTAGTGCCTCGGGGTGTCCTCCGCGTCCTTCTGCACGGTCGCCGCGAGCAGCACCCGGAAGTGCTCGCCGTCGCGGTCGATGAGCCGCGGCCGTTCCTGGACCCGCCGCATCCGCCCGTACCGCAGGCCGGCCAGCGCGTTCTCGACCAACGGCAGGTCGGGCGGCGCGATGAGGTCGCCGAGCGTCATCCCGCCGACCTCCTCGCGCCGCAGGATCGTGCACAGCGCCTCGTTGGCCCGCTCCAGCCGCCCGTCGAGGCCGACGATCGCGATCCCCGTCGACGAGTGCGCGAAGATGTCCTCGAACCGCTCCTCGCTCGCCCGCAGGTCGAGCTGCGCGGCCCGGGTCGCGCGCAACATCGCCTGGCTGACGCTTTCCTGCTGCTCCAGCACGAACGCCTGCATCGCATCGGTGTACCCGGCGGACATCTCCCCGATGACCAACGCGCTCTTGTGCGCGTCCTCCGTCTCGTGCGCCACGAACCCGGCCAGCACCTCGACGGACCTGCGCAGGCTGTCCGCGCCGACGCAGTGCATCTCCACCAGCCGCGTGCCGACCCGCGCGGCGGTCTTCGCGTCCCCGGCGAGCGCTTCGGCGATCAGGTTCACCAGCTCGCGCAGCTCCTCCGCCAGCTTCGCGGAGGACAGGGGGATGTAGGAGGTCCGGCTGACCTCGCGGGCCCAGTCGCGCGCCACCTCGTCACGTCCCGGCGGGCGTGACGATCTCGCGTCGTCCTGGCTCGGCAAAATCGTTCCACCTGACCTGCTCGACGAGCAACGGTGCGGAAGCCTACCGCCAGCAAACCACATCGTCCCGACGCACGGCGGCGTTCGCCCCTTCGGGCGAGGAACGACCTCGCGCGAGGTGCTTTCAGGAACCCACGATGTGCCGCAGCTGTGCCAGCAGGTCGCTGCGGCTAGTGCTCCCCAGCCGCTGCCGCATCCGCGCCATGTGGTGCTCGACGGTCTTGGCCGAGATGAACAACCGGTCCCCCACCTGCTTGTACGTCATCCCCTCCAGCACCAGCCCTGCGACCTCGCGCTCGCGTTCGCTCAGCTTCCCGGCGTCCTCGACCACGACGGGGGCGTCGGCCTCGGCGCGGCGGGCGGACACCGGGCGGCCCTGGAGCAGGCGGGCGCAGTCGAGGAGGCGGACCATCGCCTGGCGGTCGGAGGTGCGGATCGCCGCCTGACCGGCCAGGCGCGCGGCGTCCCACCACAGGCCGACGGCGTGCAGGCTGCGGGCGGCCTCTTCCACGCGGTCGGCGTCGACCTCGCCGGCCACGACGTCGAGCCAGCTCTCGGCCGCGGTGGAGATGATCGCGCAGTAGCGGCTGTGGTCGCGGGACGCCGCCAGCACCGCCGCGTGTTCCTCGGCGGAGGTGAGGTCGTCGTCGATGATCGCGGCGTGCAGCAGGCTCCAGCGCAGCTGCGTGGACCACAGGGGCGGGGTGCCGAGCGACTGGAGCAGTGCCAGGGCCTGGGACAGGTGCGGGGCGAGGCGGTCCTGGTCGCGCAGGCGGGCGGCGGCCGCGGCGAACTCGCCCAGCGGCAGCAGGGAGAACAGGTCGACGGGGTGGCGGAGCACGGCCTCGCAGGCCTGCTCCCAGGTGCGGCGCAGGGTGGCGAGGTCGCTGTTGCGGCGGGCCACGCCCACCTCCAGGGCCACGGCGAAGATCCAGTCGCGGGGCTCGAACGTGCCGCGGACGGACATCAGGGTCTCGCGGGCCACGGCGAGGTTGCCGCGCAGCATGTGCAGCCAGGCCTGCAGGAGCCGGTGGCGCACGGACATCAGGACGCCGCCGGTGCCGGCCTCCACGGCGCGGTCGAGGACGGACTCGGCGACGTTCGGCTCGCCGCAGTGCAGGGCGACCAGCGCGGCCAGCGACGCCGGGCTGTCGGGGAGCAGGACGGCGCCGCCCGCCGGTTCGAGCAGGGAGGATGCGCGGACCAAAGTGGACAGTGCGGCGGTCTCGGAGCCGGAGACGGACTGCCGGACGCCTTGCAGCATCAGGGATGCTGCGCCACCCAGGAGGGTCGGGGGCTGGGCCGGGGTGTCGTCGGACGGGGTGCCGGTGCCGAGGGCACCGATGCCGGCGAACGCCGCGGCGTAGGGGGTGGCCGCCCAGCGGAACAGCTCGGTGCTGCGGGCCAGCTGGCCGCGGTGGGCCAGCGCGACGGCGGCCACCTCGGCCGCGGTGCGGCGGTGCGGGGAGTCGGGGGCGCTGATCACCTGGTCGGCCAGGCGCAGGGCGGAGTCGAGGTCGCCCGCCATCGCGGAGGCGGTGGCCCACTGGGCGGCCGTGTCGGAGGGGACGACGCCACCGCCGGTCGAGGCCTTGAACAGGCGTGCGGCCAGTGCCGGGTCGGAGGACAGGGCCTCGCGGGCGGCCGCGGCGAAGACCGGGCCGCCGATGCCGGTGTCGACCAGCGGGCGGACCAGGTCGAGGACCGGGCCACCGCGGTCGAGCTGCAGCTGGGCGAGGCGCTGGCGGACGGCGATGCGGCGTTCGGTGCGGGTCAGGGCGCCGACCGCGCGCTGCGCCAGCGGCAGCAGGGTGCCGTCCTCGGCGAGCAGGCCGGTGGCGCGTGCGGCCTCGATGATGTCGCTGACCTCGTCGAAGTCCTTGTCCAGCAACGCCGACAGCAGGTCGAGGCGCTGGGCGGCACCGGCTTCCGCGGCCAGCAGGAACTTCTGCAGATCCGGGTCGAGCCAGTCGAGGTCGCCGCGGAACGCCGACAGCACCTCGGCGGTGACCTCGGAGGCGGCACCGAGCCGTTCGACGTACGCGGGCACGCCGCCGGTCTGGGCGTGGACGAAGTCGACCACCGGCCGCGGGGCGTGCAGGAGCTCGCGGACCTGGTCCTTCGAGAACGGCGCCAACGGCACCACGACTGCGCCACGGGTCAGCTCGGCCAGCACGGCACGGCGCGGCCACGGCCGGTAAGCCAGCACCAGCAACGGTTCCGCGGCCAGCGCGCGCAACGCGGCGTCGTCCAGCAGGTGGGCGTCGTCGACCACGCGGACCGCGGGGTTGCCGATCTCACCGAGGAACGCTGTCTTGCCGTGACCTCCGGGCGCCGCGACGACCACGCGCAGGCTTGTGCCCGGCGCGGCGTCGTTGATCCGGTCGAGGACACCCCTGGTGGAGTCGTCCAGCACCAGTCGGGCTCGCGTGGTCACGCTCAACGGCCATCCTCTTCTGTGGGGGGAAGTCAGTCGGAACGGGAGCCGGACCGGCGACCGGTCGGCTTCAGCACCCGCGTCACGCGCTTGGACCGCGGCGGCGGCAGCTCCAGCGGCGGGACGTCCACGGGCGGGCGCGGCGGCGGTGCGGTGAACTCCTCGTCGTCGGGCTTCTGGACCTCGCCGACCGGGAACCGCAGGGACGCCTCGCGGGTGTGCACGAGCACGGACGTGTCGCTCGGCTCCGGCTCGGCCTCGGGGCCGACGACCACGAGCCGCGCGGCGACGGCGGCGCCCTTCGCGACCGAGTGCTCGGGGGCGGCCTCGGCGAGGACCCGGCAGTCGACCGTCGCGGACAGCGCGTCACCGATCACCGGTGTCCGCACCGCCCCACCGACCATCAGCACCGCTTCCGGCCGGTCCGCGCCGACCGCGCGCACGAACGTGCTGACCAGCTGGTCCACCGCGGGCCGCAGCTCCTCGGCGAACTCGTCGCGGGTCACCTCGGCGCCGGCCACCACGACCGCGGGCCCGAACGCCCGCTTCGCCGCCTCGCACTCCGCGGCCGACACGAACGCGTCCTTGCCGAGCCGGCCGCGCACCAGCGCCGCCAGCACGTCGTCGAAGTCGGCGCCGGCCGGGTGGTCGACGGCGTCGACGTGGTTGAGCAGCTCGAACGTCCTGTCCGGGGTGCGCCGCACGACCGAGGCGGAGAACGCGTGGCTGCCGAGCGAGAAGACCGCCAGGGTCGAGCCGGGCAGGACGCGGGCGAGCACGGCGTGGTTCTCCGCGGCTGCCAGCGGCTCCGGCACGAGCGTCACCTCGGGCAGCCCGACCTGCCGCAGGGCGGCGTGCAGCAGCCCCCGGCGATAGGGGCCCCACCCGGCCGGGTGAGTCACGGCCACGTGCCGGGGCTGTTCACCCTGTCGGGCGACGACCTCGCCGACGACCCACAGGACGAGCAACGCGGTCAGCTCCTCGGCCGGGACCACCTCGGGACCCAGCGAGAACGGCACCGCGTCACCGATCCGGCGGGCGAACCCGGAGGCGAGCCAGCCGCCGGGGTCGACGTCGCCGACCGAGAACGTCCCGGCGTCCGTGAGCTGCAGCAACGAGGGCACGACCAGGGCGATCTCGGCGTCCCGGCCGCCCTCGAGACGGCACGCGGCAGCCGTGGTGCGGGTGGTGCCCACATCGACTCCGAGTACGTACGACACGTCTCTTCCTCACCTGTTCGCAGCAGCGATCAGTACCTACACGGGTGAAGGAAGCACGCTCAAGCGATGCCCCTAACCCCTTAGGGGGTCAACGAGCGTCACCCCATCGGGGAACGGGGATTCACTGGGAGTTATCCCCGATGTTCGAGACGGGCCGGTTCTCCTACGTTCTGCGACAGCCAGCCGCCAGACCCCGACCCGTGCTTCCACCAGGAGATCCTTCGATGATGTCGTCGCCCGGCACGCTCCACGACTTCGTGCTCAACCTGCTCAGCGACCCGGCGCTGAAGGCCGCGTTCGCGGCGGACGCCCAGGGCTGCCTGGAGCAGGCCGGCCTGGCCGACATCACCGCCGTGGACGTCCAGGAGGTCATCCCGCTGGTCCTCGACCTGGTCCCGGACGTCGACGGCCTGCCCGCTGTCGACGGCGTGGACCTGGACCTGCCGGCCGACGAGCTGCTCGCGGACGGTCCGCTCGGCGCCATCAGCCAGCTGCAGGCCGTCGCGTCTCAGCTGACCTCGTCGGGCCTGTCCCTCAGCGACATCCACACCTCGTCGGCCGGCGTGCTGGCCGCGGACGGCAACGGTCTCAACATCATCGCCGCCAACCGGACGCTGGGTGAGTACACCTCGACCAACATCGGCCTGGACGGCGACTTCTCCGCCGTCGGCGACGTGGCGAGCGTGCTCGACCAGACCACCTCCCCGCTCACCGGCTCCGTCCTCGACGTGGCCGACACCGGCGTCTCGACGATCGACTCGGCCGCGCTGGACACCGTCTCCTCGGTCGTCCCCGGCACCGACTCGGTGGTGGGCCACCTGGGCGGCGTGACCGGCTTGGCCGACGGCCTGCTCGGCACCGTCGGCGGCGGCGACGCGGGCCTCGGCAACGTGCTCGGCGTGTCCGGCCTCGACGACCTGTCGCACGGCGCGCTGAACGTCCACTCGACCGAGACCGTCGTCTCCGCGCAGGGCGTCGCGGGCAGCGTCGTCGGCACCGCCACCGGTGTCGCGCACAGCGCGACCGGCCTGGCCGGTGACACCGCGGGCGTCGGCAACGTGCTCGGCGGCGTCACCGACACCGTCGGCCACGTCACCCACGGCGTGCCGGTCGTCGGCGACCTCGGCCTCGACGGCCTGCTCGGCTGAGCTTCTCCCCCTCCCGCACGAGGAACCGGCCCTGTCCCCCGCGGACAGGGCCGGTTCTGCTTCTCCGGTCCCGGCGGACGGCCGGTGAGCAACGTCACCCGGCTGCGCCGACCGGCCGCATCTCACCGGTCGGCACCCGGTTGTGCACTCCAGGCTTTCACCCAGGGGGGTGAACACGGCACTATGCGTCACGTGATGGCACCGCCTTGGCTCGACGTGCTGGACGAGACGATCGGCGCCTGCGTCACGCACCGGCGGCCCGACCTGGAGGCCCGGCTGCGCGAGAAGCGGGCCCAGCAGCTGGACCCCAGGCTGCGCGTCCTGGTGGTCGGCGAGTCCAAGCAGGGCAAGAGCCAGCTCGTCAACGCGCTGATCAACGCCCCCGTCTGCGCGGTGGGCGACGACATCACGACCACCGTGCCGACCTACGTGCAGCACGCCGAGACGCCCTCGGCCGCGCTGGTCCGCAACGCCTCCGCCGGCGGCTCGATCTTCCACGCGCCGACCGAGCGCATCGCCGTGCCGATCGAGCAGGTCACCAAGCAGGTGTCGACGCCGCAGGCGCGCGAGGTCGTGCGGGCCGAGGTCGGCATCCCGCGGGCGCTGCTCGACAACGGCCTCGTCCTCATCGACACCCCCGGAGTGGGTGACACCCGATCAGCGCACACCGCCAGCACGTTCGCGACGCTGGTGCAGGCCGACGCGGTGCTGATGGTGTCCGACGCGACCGGTGAGCTGACCGGCGCCGAGATGACGCTGCTCAAGAAGGTCATGCAGGCCTGCCCGAACGTCACGGTGGTCGTCACGAAGATCGACCTGGTGCCGAGCTGGCGGGCCGTCGTGGAGCGCAACAGGGCGCTGCTGCAACGCGCCGGCGTCCCGGCGAAGCTCATCCCGGTGTCGTCCGCGCTGCGGCTGCGCGCGGCGAAGACCGGTGACCAGGGGTTGAACGCCGAGTCCGGCTTCCCCGACCTGCTGGCGTGCGTGCAGCGCGACATCGTCGCCTCCGCCGACCTGCTGGCCCGCCGCGCCGTCGCCGTGGTCGCGTCCTCCGCGCTGACGCAGCTGGTCACGCCGCTGCGCGAAGAGCTGACGGCGCACGACTCGGCGCGCACCGCGGACACGGTCGCGACGCTGCAGGAGGCGCAGCGCCGGGTCGACGAGCTGCGCCGCCGGTCGGCGCGCTGGCAGAACGTGCTCAACGACGAGATGGCCGACCTGATCTCCGACGTCGAGTACGACCTGCGCGACCGCACCCGCCGAATCCTGCGCGAGGTCGACAAGACCTACGACGAGGCCGACCCCGCGATCGGCTGGGACAAGTTCGAGCAGTGGCTGGAGGACAACCTCAACGAGGCCGCCACCACGAACTTCGCCTGGCTGATGGAACGCGCGGAGTGGGTGGCAGCGAAGGTCGCGAAGAACTTCCCCGTCTACCGCGAGGACCTGCTCCCCGGTTCGGTGCTGCCCGACGACCTGCTGGAGCCGGTCAGCCGGCTGGAGAAGCCGAAGATCGAGCCGTTCTCGGTGTCGCAGAAGCTCTTCACCGGTCTGCGCGGCTCCTACGGCGGCCTGCTGATGTTCGGTCTGGTCACCTCACTGGCCGGGATGCCGCTGATCAACGTGGTCTCGCTCGGCGCCGGTGCGCTGTTCGGCGGCAAGTCGATCCTCGACGAGAGCGACGCCCGGCTCAAGCGCCGCCAGGCCGCCGCGAAGGCCGCGGCGCAGCGCCACGTCGACGACTTCTTCGTCAAGTTCTCCAAGGACGTCCGCGACTCCGGCCGGCACATCCAGCGTGCGCTGCGCACCCACTTCAGCACCCTGGCCGAGGAGCTCCAGGAGACGTTGCTGGAGTCGGCCCGCAGCGCCAAGCGCGCCATCCAGGACGACCAGACCGAACGGGAGCGGCGGTTGCGCGAGGGCCGCAAGGAGCTCGACAAGCTCGTCAGCCTCTACAAGCGGGTCCAGGCGCTGGGCGGACCGGTCATGGAGCTGTCGGCGTGACCCTGGACCGCGTCGTCTGGTCGATGCTGCAGGAGGCCTCCGCCGTCTACCGCGACAGCCCGCGCGCCACCGGCTGGCTGCGCTCGCAGGTCGAGCGCTACACCGAACCGGTGCGGATCGCGGTGGCCGGCCGGCCGGGGATCGGCAAGTCCACCGTCGTCAACGCGCTGGTCGGCGACGAGTTCGCGCCGCTGGACTCGTTCGTCTGGTACCGCGGCGGGGCGCAGGCGCGGGCGCACGTGTTCGCCGGGCCCGGCCGTCCGCACGAGGTCGCGGTGACCGGGCGCAACCACCGCCGGCACGTGGAGGTCGGCCAGTTCGACCGGCCGGACCGGGTCGTCGTGGAGTGGCCCTCGCGGTCGCTGCGGGACGTGGTCCTGATCGACACGCCGGCGTCGGCGGCCCCGGAGCAGGTGCTCGGCGACGCCGACGCGTTGCTGTACCTGATGCGGCACGTGCAGGACGACGACCTGAAGTTCCTTCAGGCCGCCAACGACCACCCGATCGCCCGCACCGCCGCCGTGCACACGGTCGCGGTGCTCGCGCGGGCCGACGAGATCGGCGCGGGGCGGATCGACGCGCTGTCGTCGGCCAAGCAGATCGCCCGCCGCTACCGCAGGGACGTCGCGGTACAACCGTTGTGCCAGAACGTGGTCTCGGTCGCCGGGCTGCTCGCGGTGGCGGGCAGGACGTTGCGGGAGGACGAGTTCGCGGCGCTGCGGGCGTTGTCGGCGCTGGGCCGCGAGGAGCTGGAGGACCACCTCCTGTCGGCGGACCGGTTCGTCGGCGAGGTGTTCCCGGTGCCGATGGAACCCGCTGTGCGCCAGGCGTTGCTGGGCCGGTTCGGCATCTTCGGGGTCCGGCTGGTCACCGCGCTCATCCGGCAGGGCTTCGACACGCAGGTGAAGCTCACCGGCCAGCTCGTGCAGCGCAGCGGCCTGGGCGAGCTGCGCGACTCGATCGCCGTGCACTTCACCGAACGCAGGGAGATCCTCAAGGCCCGCTCGGCGTTGCTGGCGCTGGACGTGCTGTTCCGGGTGGAACCGCGGCCGGCCGCCCGCAAGCTGATGGCCGACCTCGAACGCGTGGTGGCCTCCGCCCACGACTTCCGCGAGCTGCGGCTGGTCGCGGCACTGCAGTCCGGGCGCACGAGGCTGCCGGCCGAGGTGCAGGCCGAGGCCATGCGGCTGGTCGGCGCCGAGGGCACCAACTCGTTGGCGCGCTTGGGCTTCGACTACGACGCCGACCCGCGCGAGCAGCGCGAGGCGTTGCTCGACGCGCTGGTGCGGTGGCAGGCGCGGGCCGCCGACGTGCACGCGCCGAACGACCAGCGCCGGGCCGCGCAGGTCGTCGTCCGCAGCTGCGAGGGGCTGCTGCCGCAACTGCCCTGACCGGTCCGGCGGGTGGGGCACCATGGTCGGCATGGAACTCGTGCGGTGGCGGGACGAGCACTTCGAGCACATGCTGCGGTGGGGTGCCGACCCGCGGATGACCGAGTACGTCGGCAACGGCCGGCCGTGGTCGCCGGAGTACGTGGCGCAGCGGCACGAGCAGGCGTTGCGGCACTGGGAGGAGCACGGCTTCGGCCTGCACGCGGTCGTCGAGGACGGCGAGGTCGTCGGGCTGGCGCAGATGCTCGACGCGCCGGGTGAGATCGAGATCGGCTACTGGGTGGCGCCCGAGCACTGGGGCCGCGGCGTCGCCACCGAGGTCGCCGCGCTGCTGCGGGACAAGGCGCTGGCGGTCAAGGACCGGGTGGTCGCCGCTCACCAGGCCGAGAACACCGCCTCCGGCCGGGTGCTGGAGAAGGCCGGGCTGACCTACTTCACCAGCCGGTACGTGTTCGGAAGACTTCAGCACGGCTACGCGTTGGACCGGGGTATGAGCGACACGGGGGTACTGCGGTACAGCGCGTTCACGACCGATCCGGCGGGCGGCAACCCGGCCGGTGTCGTGCTCGACGCGACCGAACTGACCGACGACGAGATGCTCGCCGTCGCAGCGAAGGTGGGCTACTCGGAGACCGCGTTCCTGTTCCCGGGCGCGGAGGACCGCGAGTTCGTCGTCCGGTACTTCAGCCCGCGGGCCGAGGTGCCGTTCTGCGGGCACGCCACCATCGCCACGTCCGTCGCGCTGGCCGAGCGGATCGGGGACGGGCCGCTGACGTTCCACACGCTCGCCGGCGACGTGACCGTCGAGACGGCGAACGGCACGGCGACGCTCACGAGCGTGCCGACCAGCACCGAGGAGGCGGACCCCGAGCTCGTCGCACGGGCGTTGAAGGCGTTGCGGTACCGCGAGGTCGGCGACGGTCCGGTGCACGTCGGCTTCGGCGGTGCGCGGCACCTGCTGGTCCCGGTGCGCAGCCGCGAGCAGCTCGCGGACCTCGACTACGACTTCGACGCGTTGCGCGACCTGATGCTCGACCACGACCTCACGACCGTGCACCTGTTCTGGCGCGAGTCGCCGGAGCTGGTCCACGCGCGCGACCCGTTCCCGGTGGGCGGTGTCGTGGAGGACGCGGCCACGGGCGCGGCCGCCGCGGCGTTCGGCGGCTACCTGCGCGACCTCGAAGGGCCGCAGCGGTTCGTCATCAGCCAGGGCGAGGACATGGGCCGCCCGTCCCGGCTGGAGGTCGACGCCACGCGCGCCGACCGCCGGGTGTCGGTGACCGGCGCTGCCGTCGTCATCCCCTCTTCCTGACACCACGAGCCGTCACAGCCGGTCCCGGTTCCAGGGACCGGCTGTGCGCTCCCCTGCAAGGGACCGCGAGGGCCCGACGCTGCTGCCGCGCCTTGCAGGGTGCCCGGCAGCAGCGTCGAACCGAAGGGGTGCGCACCCTCCCGCGCCGGACCCGGTGCTGCCGCAAGCACCGGGCCGGAAGATCGCGCAACCACTATGACCCGTTAGAAGGGTGGCGGCTCATACAGAACCGGGATACAAGGTCTTTATGCCCGAGTTGGAGCTCCGCCACCTCCGAGCGGTCCGCACGATCGCCGAGGAGGGCAGCGTCACCAGGGCGGCCACGCGGCTGGGTCTGACCCAGCCCGCGCTGTCCGCCCAGCTGCGGACCGTCGAACGGCTCGTGGGAGGTCAGCTGTTCGACCGCACCCGCAACGGCTGCGTGCCCACCGACCTGGGCCGGCGCGTGCTGGGCACGGCCAGGCTGGTGCTCGACGAGATGGCGCAGCTGATGAGCACCACCAGGGAGGCCGACCGCCGGGGTCCGCTGTTCTTCGGCAGCGTCTCGTTCCTGTACTTCGCGAAGCTCGTGGAGAACCTGCGCCAGCTCAACGCCGACGTGCGCGCCGAGGCCCGCATCTCGTCGGCGGAGGTCGTGGACATGCTGGAGGCGGGCCAGATCCACGTGGCGCTGTTCGAGTTCTTCGACGGCATGCCCTCCCGCGACCTGGCGGGCATCGAGCTGCGCAGGCTCGTGGCCGAACCGGCGTTCGTCGCGGTCTCCGAGCACGACCCGCTGGCGCAGCAGGACGAGATCGACCTGGCCCAGCTCGCCGACCGCGACTGGGTCACCCCGCCGGCCCAGCAGCAGGGCAACCGGATGCAGATGTTCCAGGCCTGCGCGGACGCCGGGTTCGTGCCCCGGCTGACGCACCACACCGGCGACGCGGGCATGGCCCGGGGCTTGGTCGCCAGCGGCGCCGTCTCGTTCGCGGCGGCCCCGTCGCGCACCGGTGACGGCATCGTCATCCGGCGGTTGCGCGGCGTGCCGCTGATGGTCGACATCTTCGTGGCGACCCGCCGGGACTCACCGGTGGCGGGACGGGCGCACGAGGTGTTCGCGTGCGCCGCCGACGCCTACCGCTCGGTGCTGGACCGCAACCCGGAGTACCGCAAGTGGTGGGACTCGCACCCGGAGGCGCACCCCGAGTTCACGTAGACCGTTTTCACCCGGATGAGTCCGTACCGTGGAACAAGTCCTAGTCATAGCGTCCATGGTCATGGCGCCCACCACCCCGTCCACCGCGTACAGCCGGGACCTCGGCGACGAGCTGAAGAAGCTGCGCGAGTCCACCACGAACCTCACCTGCCGCGCCCTCGCCGTCCGACTCGGCTGGGACCCGAGCAAGGTGTCCAACATCGAGAACGGCAAGGTGCGGCCCAGCGAGGTCGACCTCATCCAGTTCCTGATGATGTGCGGCAAGGACCTGCCGTTCTTCGAGGACTTCAAGCAGCGTTACCGACGCGCGTTCGACGACTACATCGTGCTGGTGCCGGAGAACCTCCGCACGGTCGCCATCGCTGAGGCGAGCGCGACGACGATCACCGCCTACGACGTGCTGACCATCACCGGTCTCCTGCAGACCGACAGGTACGCGGATGGTCTCTACCGGCACTCCGGACTCGTCGTGGAGGAGCGAATCCCGGCCCTCGTGCAGATCCGGGGTCATCGCCAGGCGGTTCTGCGGCGGCACGACCCGGCCGGACTGCCTGTTCTACATCCACGAGCTGGCCCTGCGGCAGCGGTTCGGCGACGACCAGGTCATGGAGGAGCAGTACCTCCACCTGCTCTTCAACGTGCGACTGATCCGGATCGTGCCTGCCGACGTACCCGCCATCTCGACGGGACTGATCCTCTGGGAGTTCGAGAAGGCGTTGCCGGTCGCGTTCAACGACTCGGACCTCGCGAAGGTGTTCGTCCAGGAACCCGGAGCCATCGCGCGGATCAGGTTGACCTTCGATCGCTTGAAGCAGGTCGCCCTGGATGAGGAACAATCGCGGCAGAAGCTGATGGAGTACATCAGCCTGCCGCGAGAGGGTGTCGATGAGCGAGGACCGCGAATGGCGTAAGAGCAGCCACAGCGGCGGCAGCGAGGACAGCGCCTGCGTCGAGGTGTCCCTCGGCCACGACGCGCTCGTCCGCGACTCGAAGAACCCGGCCGGTGAGGTGCTGGTCTTCAGCACCCCGGCCTGGCGCGCGTTCCTGCGCCGTCCCTAGACCGCGATCGGGGTGGTGGGGCGGCCGATCAGCTTTTCCAGGTCCGGGCGGACCTGCGCGAACACGCCGTTGCGGATGGCGGTGAAGAAGTCGACGGCGAACGCGGGCACGCCGGCCGCGATCAGGTCCTCGTCGCTGACGTCGCGGAACCGGTCGCCGGCGAGCTCGGGGAACGACCAGGTGGTGGAGCCGGTGAGCTCGTAGGTCTGGTTCTCGTGGCCCTCGGTGCTCAGCGCGACGGCAGCGCCCAGGGCGTAGTCGTCGCGGGCGGCGCTGGCGATGCGGCCGTCGCCGGTGGAGACGGCGACGGTCTCGGCGGACAGCGGGCCGAGGTAGTTCTCGTGGTACATGCCGTTGCGCAGGAACGTCCAGGTCAGGCCGGAGTCGCGGATGATCTCCTCGGTGGCCCTGTGCACGACGGCCGCGCCCACGGTGGAGGTGTCGGCGTCGGTGATGCTCGTGTAGAAGACGTGGCCCACGCCGTGCTCGACGGCCTTGGCGACGGCGTTGGCGTGCTGCTGGATGCGCACGTCCGAGTCGTGCGCGTCGGCCGAGACGATGAGCAGCCGGTCGGCGCCGCGGAAGTCGAGGGTCTCGGGGCGGTCGAAGTCGCCCTGGCGGACCTCGACGCCGGGGACGTCGAACTTCTTCGGGTCGCGCACGGACACGACGAGCTGCTCGTCGGTGCGGGCGAGGAGGTGGCGGACGACGCCGCCGCCGAGCTGACCGGTCGCGCCGGTGATGAGGATCGTCATGGCGTCGACGTTATGGTTAGCGCTAACCTGTGGAAAGTACCTACTTCTGAGTGGGGTACTTACCCGGAGGTGAGCATGCAGGTCACGATCTGTCCCGAGCGGGCGGTCATGGAGCACGTCACAAGCAAGTGGGGCGTGCTCGTGCTGCAGGCGCTGTTCGACGGGGCGTCCTGGCGCTTCAGCGACCTGCGCCGCGAGCTGGAGGTCGTGAGCGAGAAGATGCTCACCCAGACGCTGCGGACGCTGGAGCGCGACGGGTTCGTGCACCGCGAGGTCCACCCGGTGATCCCGCCGCACGTCGAGTACACCCTCACGCCGCTCGGCAAGGGCGCGGCCGTCCACCTCGTGGCGCTCGCCTCGTGGATCTCCGCGAACAGCGCCGAGGTGGCCGAAGCGCAGGAAAGCTATGACGCCTCCTGAGCTTCACCGGAACATCTCGCCACAGACATCGGGTCAGTCACCCGTTTGCGCAGTGAACGTTCTCACTTAACCGCCCTCTGTCGGCAGTAGAGATCGGATAGGTCACGATCTGGGGGCGGCAAACCGAGCGAATCCTTGGCACAATGGACCAATGGCCCAACCGTTCACCGACGAAAGCCATCCGGCGGAGCCCTATCCGGGCACTCGTCCAGACCACTGTTTCGTCCACGTCGACGAAACGGGCTGGCCAGTGCGACCGGACCTCACGATGGAGTCGGGATGGCGGGTCGAGCCGGATGACATCGATCTGGACCAATGGCTCATCAGCCGAGGTGAACCGCCCCTCGCGGCCCGGATGCCGGTGCTCGGCTACGGCTCCAACGCGAACCCCAGCAAGGTCACCTGGCTCCGCGAGGAACTGGGTCTCGAAGGCCCCGCGGTCGTGCTGCGCGCGCGTTGCGAGGGCATCTCCGCGGTGTGGGCCGATGGCACGCGTGCGCGCGATGGCCAGCGCCCGGCCACCCTGGCAGCGGCTCCCGGCGTCGTCGAGGAGCACTCGGTCTGGTTCGCCACGCCCGAGCAGCTGCGCGTGCTGGACCGCTGCGAGGGCCGCGGTCTGCGTTATCGCCTCGTACGCCTGCACACGGGCCGTGTGGTGCTCTACAACGGCGGTGTCGTCGACAGCGTTCTGGCCTACACGGCCGGTTCGAAGAAGCGCATGCCGATCCTCGTCAACGGGCGCATGGTCCCGTGCTCGAACCTCTCGCAGCGGCACGCACTCCACCTCGGCGGCCGTCCTGCGCCGACTGACGGCCTGGACGTGACCGAGGTGCAGGGCGACCCGTCGGCGGACGACTGGCCGGAGCTGCTCTTCGCCTACGGCACGCTCCAGCCGGGCGCAAGCGCTTGGCACCTGATGGAGCCGCACGTCGTGGACTCCGAGGAGACCCACCTGCCCGGCAGGTTGCTCGACACCGGCTTGGGCTACCCGGCCCTGCGGCCCGGCGCCGGCCTGGGCGTGCCCGGCTTCGTGCTGCGGCTGCGGTCGCCCGAGGTGGCGCTGCCGCAGCTCGACGAGTACGAGGGCGCGGACTACCGGCGGGTGCGGGTCGTGCTGCCCGACGGCCGGATCGCCTGGACGTACCTGTGGACCGCCGCCGTGGAGGGGCTCGCCGAGCTGCCCGACGGGTGGGACGTCCACCAGATCCGGTGAATTTCCGGCAGGTTGTGTGAGCTAGTTGGTGAATGGGCACATCCTCACTGGTAGGAGGTGCACCCATGACCCGACGGTTGATCGCTTGCAGCCTGCTGGTGCTCGCTTCCGTGACGGCCTGCGGCGACAGAAGCGCGGAGGTCGGATCGGGCACGCTGCCGACCGCGGCTCCGTCCACGTCGAGCTCTTCGAGCTCTTCGAACTCATCGGCCACACCGTCCACGGCGGCCGGCAACGCGGGCGGCGAGGTCTCGAACCGCTGCAACGCCACCGTGCTCAAGGGCGCGGTGGAACCCACCGACGCGGGCGCGGGCAACCGGTACGGCAAGTTCGTCGTCACGAACACCGGCTCCCAGCCGTGCACGCTGAACGGCTACAGCGGCTTCCAGCTGGAGAACGGCGCCGGAGCGGTGCCGACGAAGCTGGAGCGCATGGCCGATCCCGGCCCCAAGCCGCTGAACCTCGCGCCGGGTGCCAAGGCCGCCGCGAACCTGCACTGGGGTGTCGTGCCCGCCGGCTCCGAGCCGGTGCAGGGCGCGTGCCAGCCGGAGCCGTCGAAGGTCGCGGCCATCCCGCCGAACGAGACGGCGCCGCTGAGCGTGCCGTGGACGTTCGGACCGGTGTGCTCGGGCGGCCACATCACGATCAGCGCGTTCTACGCGGTCTGAGGAACCGGCGACGGGCTCGTCGTGCTCCGGCACGGTGAGCCCGCCGCCGTTCGTCCCGGCGGAAGTTCTCACCCCATCGGCCTATGAAGTGGGTCTTCCACGCTAACGATGCGCGCGCAGGGGGCCACAATCATCCGTACGGCGCAAGCGGCCCGGTACCGGGACTCCGTCCGCGCTGGGGGACAATCACGCCCGAGATGAGCGATGACGACCTCGTGCTGCTGATCACCGTGGTGGTCGAGGCGGCGGACGAGCACCAGGCGCGGGGCGCGTGCGACGCGCTCAGCAGCCGTACCGGCGCGCGGGTCCTGGACGCCAGGGACTGCTCGGACGAGGAACCGAACTGCTGGGCCGTGGTCATCACCGAGCCCAGCGCCGAGAAGACCACGCACAACGTGTCCGCGGCGCTCGCGCGAGCGGTGCGGACGTTCGTGCGCGGGCTGGGTGACGGGTTCCCGACACCGCGGGTGGCGTGCGAGCCGCCGACGGCGTGGACGGTGCTCGACGAGCCCGAGCTGATCAACGGGCTGGTGCCGGGGGCAGAGCGCGTGCTGGTCGAGGCGTGGGCCGGCGATGACCCGTTCGGGGCAGGCACTCCGCGTGACAGGTCACCTGGAAGAAAGACGTGAGTCACCCGGCCGGCGGGGTGCGGCGACCACGGGCCGTGAGGCGTGCGAGAGCGTCACTTCACGTTCGGGGCAAGGGTTCTGTGACGCGGCTAACTGATCATTAAAGCAAGGCCCGTTCGAGTGCATTCAGGCATCCACCCGGTTAGCCGATCTTCGTTATGAACTGTGAAAATCTGGGCACAATCTCTACTGGGGTGGCCGTGCGACCACCCCGTTCCGGGAGGGTTCGGGAGTCGACATGGCCAGCATCGAAGAGGTCCGTGCCGCAATTGCCCAGGCGATCGACAAGGCGAGCCAAAGCCAGTCGGCCCTCCAACAGGCGGCCGATCTCGCCGAGGACGCGCAGCAGCTGCTGACATCGGTCACCCAGGGCTCCGTGCAGGCGGACGTCGAAACGACGAACGCGCAGTTCCAGCAGGTCGTCTCCGGTGTGAGCGAGCTGCAGAACTACCTCGGCGCCGGCATCTCCGGGGCCGAGGGCATCAACAGCAGGCTTTGATGGCATCGATCGGCGAGGTCCGCGCCGCGCTCGAGCAGGCGAGCGAGATCCTGCGCGAGTCGTACCGCAGTGTGCGCAGCGCGCAGGACGGTCTCGACGAGGCGGTCGCCATCCTCGCCGAGTCGAGCGAGAACCACCACGAGTCGCTGCTTCCAGCGGAGTTCGTGCGCGCGAAGGAAAGATTCCCCGAACAGCTGGAGCTGATGGTGGGAACCCTCGAGCGCATCCAACGACTCACCGTGGAGCTGTGATGAGCAGGCGGGACGACCGGCGGCGCCGGATCGAGGAGGCCTTCGCGGACTTCCAGCGCGCCGTAGCGGCCGCGCTGGGCTCCGTGGCACGGGAGCACCGCGCCCTCGCCACGGAGCACGCGAAGGACATCGTCGAGTTCACCGTGCGCGGCGTGGGCATCGACCGGGCGTTGCGGGACGCGGCGCTCGCCGACGTGACCGCGTTCCTCACCGTGGACGAGAAGCGGACCGGGCACCCGCGCCAGGCCCCGCTGTCCATGCCGGAGTTCGCCGAGCGGCTCGACCAGATCAGGCACGACTGGCAGCAGTCCTACCACGAGTGGTCCGCGACCGGGCCCGACCAGCTGACCGCGCTGGTGAGCTCGGTCGCCGCCGGACCGGCGTCGTGGCCGCACGAGTCGTGGCTCGGCACGCCGGGCGCGCACGACGGCAGCGAGGGCGTGCCGGAGCTGTGGCGGATCGGCACCGGCGTGGTCACCTCCGCGCCGGAGGCCCAGCCGTTCCCGGTCGCCGTGCCGCTGCTGGACCAGTCGCACCTGCACGTGGCGTCCACACCGGACAGCCGCCAGCTCGCGGACACGCTGGTGGAGAACCTGTTGCTGCGGGTCCTCTCGCACTTCCAGCCGGGTCTGGTGCACGTGCACGTGTGGGACGTCGGGCAGCTGACCGGGTCGTTGCCGGGGCTGTACCCGCTGACCCGCGCCGGTCTGCTGACGGTGCACGACCCTGCGCGCCTGCACGAGCTGCTCGACGAGCTGTCCGAGCACATCCGCCAGGTGCACACCAAGGTCCTGGTCGACGGGCACCTCACCGTCCGGTCGGTCAGCGGCGAGGGCCGGCGCACCGAGCCGTGGCGGATCGCCGTGCTGTTCGGCAACCGCAAGGCGTTGCGGGAAGAGCACCAGCAGCAACTGCAACGCGTGGCGCGCAACGGTTTGGCGTGCGGCGTGCAGCTGTTCATCGTGGACATCCCGATCACGGTCAACTCGCCGGTGGAGACGGTGTCGTTGCGCGGCGACGGAACCGCGACCTGCACGATGACCGGCAAGCACGTGACCGTGACGCTGGACCCCGCGCTGCCGCGGACGCTGGTGCCGCGCGCATGTGCCGCCATCGCGGACAAGCGCGAGGAACGCCGTTCGCGGATGGGCAAGTTCGGCGACCTGCTGCCGGAACGCCCGTGGACGGAGAACTCGGCGGCCGGAGTCGTTGCGCCCGTGGGATTCGACGACGGCCAGCAGGTCTGCGTGCAGCTCGGCGACACCTCGCCGCACGCGTTGATCGGCGGGCCCTCCGGCTCCGGCAAGACGAACTTCCTCTACGCGATGCTCGGTTCGCTGTGCGCGCGCTACTCGCCCGACGAGCTCGAGCTGTACCTGCTGGACTTCAAGGAGGGCGTGTCGTTCGCGCAGTTCGCGCCGGGCCGCAAGGACCCGTCGTGGCTGCCGCACGCGCGCCTGGTCGGCGTGAACGTCAACACCGACCGCGAGTTCGGCGTGGCGCTGCTGAAGTTCCTGTCCGACGAGATGCGCAGGCGCGCGGACGCGGCCAAGCAGCACGAGGTGACGAAGCTCGAACACCTGCGGGTCGAGGACCCCGGCGGCCGGTGGCCGCGGATCGTCGCGGTGATCGACGAGTTCCAGTACCTGTTCGGCGAGCGCGACCAGGTCACGGCGGCGGCCACGCAACTGCTGGAGGACGTGGCGCGGCGCGGCCGGTCGCAGGGCATCCACCTGGTGCTGTCGTCGCAGGACGTCTCGGGCATCGAGGGGTTCTGGGGCAAGTCGGCGATCTTCGAGCAGTTCACGGTCCGCATCGCGCTGCCGAAGGCCCGCCGGGTGCTGGCCGAGCCGCAGAACGACGCCGCCGTGGAGCTGCCGCGCTGGCACGCGGTGATCAACCACGAGTCAGGTGTGAAGCCGGGCAACGAGATCGCGCGCATCCCAGACTCGACGTCCAAGGGCACCATGGACTTCCTGCAGTCCGAGCTGTGGCGGCGCGAACCCGGCCAGGCACCCGGCCTGTTCGACGGCAGCAAGGTCCCGCTGCTGGACGCGACACCGGACTTCCTCGACCTGCGACCGGGCGACGCATCGCCCACGGTGCTCCTCGGACAGGTCATCGACGTCGCGGGCAGCGCGGCGAAGGTGCGCTTCGCCCGCACGCCGGGACGCAACATCGCGGTGATCGGCTCCGTGGTCCAGGACGCGGCCGCGGTGCTCGGTGGAGCGGCCGCGTCGCTGGGCCGCCAGCACCACCCGCACGAGGCGGTGTTCACGCTGGCCTGCCTGGTCGAGGAGGCGATGCCCTCCGCGCTCCACCTGATGAAGCGCCTGAGCCACGACGGGCACGACGCGGACGTGGTCCAGATCGACCGCATCCGCGAGGTGCTGGACCAGACGGCGGCCCGGCTGCAGTCGATCGGCACGGGCCAGGCCGAGGCGCCGTTGAAACCGCACTACCTGGTGCTGTACGGCGTCGACGCGGCGCTCACGCTGCTGGAGCAGAAGGACCCGGCGACGCGGTCGTCCGGTGTGGACAGCCTGCGGGCGGTGCTGAAGCACGGCCCGGAGCACCGCACGCACGTGCTGGGCTGGTGGCGCGGTGTGCAGCGGCTGAAGTCGAGTCTTCCGCCCGGTGTGTACGACGACATCGGCGCCTGGGTGGCGTTCGACGTCCAGGGCAAGGAGCTGCTGTCGCTCGGACCGGAACAGGTGATGGCGTGGTCGCCACGACCGCGGCGCGGCCTGTTCTTCGACCGGTTCGAGCACTCGCGACCGCAGGTGATCATCCCGTTCGACACAGGTGAGGTGTCATGAACCCGATGACTACGGCGATGTTCGAGTCGGTTCCGGCTCAACGCCAGAGCGAGGAGGTGGTCGAGGCGCCGGCGCTGTCCGCGGTGGAGCGCTACAAGGAGATCATCGCCATCGCCACGGAAGCGGCGGCACGCCAGCGCAAGCTCGACGAGGTGCGCTGCGCCGAGCTGGCCGAGCGGATCGCGGCCACGCAGCGGCAGATCGCCGAGGTCCGCGACCGCGAGCGGGTGGTGCGGATGGGTGCCGCGCTGCACTGGGAGCAGGCCGTCGAGCAGCTGTGGAACGAGCGCTGGTTGCAGATGACCACGCCGCCGCTGCCGGACGAGTCGGTGCAGCCCCGGCCGCAGAGCGAGTACAACGAGCGGATGGACCTCGCCTACCAGGCGCTGGAGAACGCGCTGGCCAAGCGCACCCTGTTGCGCC
Source organism: Lentzea sp. NPDC036955 (assembly GCF_055608005.1). Classification (NCBI taxonomy): domain Bacteria; kingdom Bacillati; phylum Actinomycetota; class Actinomycetes; order Pseudonocardiales; family Pseudonocardiaceae; genus Lentzea; species Lentzea sp. NPDC036955. The sequence continues at coordinate 456,173 of NZ_JBVJRC010000003.1, forward strand.
GCAAGCAGAAGGACTGAGTGCGCCGTTTGCGCACCACCGCCGACGTGCTCGACGCCTGCGCGGACCCGCTGGTCCGGTGGGCCGCTCAGGCGTTGTCGGCGGGCGGTGCGGCCTGGGAGCACCGCGGCGCGGTCGCCGTGCACGCACCGTGCCTGACGCGCCGGCGCAGGCTGGTGCTGTCCGGTCCCAGCGAGGGCGTGGCGTCGCTGCTGGCGGCGCACGGGCGCGGTGTCTCGTTGCGGCCCATGCTGGAGCGGTCGGTGGCGGCGGAGGTGCGGACGCTGATGCCTGAGCCGTGGGTGGAGGACGGGCCGTTCGGGTGGATGGACCGCTCCGGTTCGCTGGCCGCTCCTCCCGGCGTGGGCTGGCTGTCCTCGGACGACGAGGTGGAACCGTTGCTGCGCAAGGCGTTGCCGTCGTCGTGGGCGTGGCCGGGCGAACCGGGCGTGCGCCGCTGGGCCGGTGTGGTCGAGGACGACGCGCTGGTGGCGACGGCCGCGGAGGCGTGGTCGTCGGTGGACGTCGGTTTCATGATGGGTGTGGCGGTGCACCCTTCCCACGCGCGGTGCGGTCTGGGGCTGCGGGTGTGCCAGTTCGTGGCGTCGGCGCTGCTCGACCTGTACGGCACCTGCGCGCTGCTGGTGGAGAGTTCCAACCAGCCGGCCATCGCCCTGTACCGCAAGCTGGGGTTCGCGTACCGCGACGTGACGACCCTGCTGCCTGCGACCTAGCTCACAAAGTGGAATCTTTATCCGTTTACGGGGCGTTGCGCGGGGTACCGACGTTCACACGACTCTGGATGGAGATGGTTCGACCATGACCAGCACCGCACTCGAGGTCCGGCTCGCGTCCCGCCCGACCGGCTGGCCGACCGAGGACACCTTCGAGATCGCCGAGGTGGAGATCCCGACGCCGGGCGAGGGGCAGGTCCTGGTGCGCAACGTGTTCATGAGCGTCGACCCGTACATGCGCGGCCGGATGAACGACGTGAAGTCGTACGTGCCCCCGTTCCAGGTCGGCGCCCCCCTCGACGGCGGTGCGGTGGGCGAGGTCGTGGCCTCGAACGCCGAGGGCTTCGCGGTCGGCGACCACGTCCTGCACGGCCTGGGCTGGCGCGAGTACGCCGTCGTCGCCGGCACGCACGCCGTGAAGGTCGACCCGTCCGTCGCTCCCCTGTCGGCCTACCTGGGCGTGCTCGGCATGCCAGGCCTGACCGCCTACGCGGGCCTGCTGGTCACCGCGGAGTTCAAGGAGGGCGACGCGGTCTTCGTCTCCGGCGCCGCGGGTGCCGTGGGCCAGATCGTGGGCCAGATCGCCCGCCTGAAGGGCGCCTCCCGCGTCATCGGCTCGGCCGGCTCCCCCGAGAAGGTCGAGTACCTCGTCGAGGAGCTCGGCTTCGACGCCGCGTTCAACTACAAGGACGGCCCGGTCGCCCCGCAGCTCGCGACCGCCGCACCCGACGGCATCGACGTGTACTTCGACAACGTCGGCGGCGAGCACCTGGAAGCCGCCATCGGCGCGCTGAACCTCAACGGGCGCATCACGATGTGCGGCGCGATCTCGCAGTACAACGAGGCCGGGACGCCCACCGGCCCGCGCAACCTGATCCAGGTCCTGGCGAAGCGGCTGACGCTGCGCGGCATGCTCGTGGGCGACCACAAGGCGTTGCAGCCGCAGTTCGTGGCCGAGGTCGGGGCGTGGATCGCGTCCGGGGAGCTGAAGTACAGCGAGACCGTCGTCGAGGGCGGCGTCCGGCAGGCCCCGGCGGCCTTCCTGGGCATGCTGCGCGGCGACAACACCGGAAAGATGCTCGTGAAGTTCTGATTTCGAGTGCACGCGGGGCGCTTTCGTACTCTTCTGGAGCACGAAAGCGCCCCGCGTGCGTTCACAGCGGCAGCAGTTTGCCGGGGTTGAGGATGCCGGTCGGGTCGAGGCGGGTCTTCACGGCGCGCAGCACGTCGACGCCGATGGCGCCGATCTCGTGCTCCAGCCACGGCCGGTGGTCCCGTCCGACCGCGTGGTGGTGCGTGATGGTCCCGAGCCGGGAGATCGCCTCGGACGCCGCCACCTTCGCCCGCGCCCACTGCCCCACCGGGTCGGCGAGGTCGCGCGGCACCAGCACCGTGAAGTACAGCGAGGCACCCGTCTCGTACGCGTGGGAGATGTGGCACATGACCACCGCGTCCCCCAGCTCGCCCAGCAGGGCCTCCCGGACCGCGTCCCGCAGCTGCGAGACCCGCGACCAGTGCGTGGCGGTCTCCAGCGTCTCCACGGCCACACCGGCGTCGAGCAGTGCGTCACGTTGGCGCGGCCCGTTGTACCGGCCGTGCAGCCAGGACGCCCCCATGGCGCGGCCGAGGCGCACGACGCGGTGGCCGCTCAACGAGCTCATGGTCGCCGACCGCGAACGGCACTCCCAGCCCAAGATGACCAGGCACGGGTTGCGGACTCCCCGTAGGCGCAGATAGCGCGTCACCACGGAGGCCTTGCTACCGGCCAACGCCAGCGCGACCTCCGTTTCGTGCTCATCGGACAGACGGGTGATGTCGGCCAGAGCGCCGTTCTGGGCCAGCGTGCGCACGAGCTCGACGCCCGCCTCCCAGCCGTCGACCACGAAGCCCTCGTAACGCGGGCCGTTCGGCTTGGGGCGCACCCGCACCGACACCTCGGTGATCACGCCGAACTGCCCCTCCGAGCCGATGACCAGCTGTTTCAGGTCCGGGCCCGCGGCGGAGGCCGGTGCGGTGCCGACGACCCACTCACCGGCGGGCGTGGCGATGCGGACCGACTCGACCATGTCCTCGAAGCGGCCGTAGCCCGAGGAGGCCTGGCCGGCGGAGCGGGTGGCCGCGAACCCGCCGATCGTGGCCCGTTCGAACGACTGCGGGAAGTGGCCGAGGGTGAAGCCGTGCTCGCCGAGCAGGCGTTCGGCCTCCGGGCCGGTGACGCCCGCCTGGAGCACGGCCACGCGGGAGACCGGGTCGACCGACACCAGGGAGCCGAGTCCGGCCAGGTCCAGGGCGACGACCGCGTCCTTGGGACCGCGCAGGGCCTCGACACCGCCGACGACCGAGGTGCCGCCGCCGAACGGGACCACGGCCACGTCGTGCTCCACGCAGACGCGCAGGACCTCGGCGACCTCCTCGGGGGAGGCGGGGACGACCACGGCGTCGGGCACGGGCAGGTCGCCGTGGCCGCGGTGGCGCAGCAGGTCGAGGTACGAGAGGCCGCCGGCGTGTCCGAGGCGGTCGGCGGGCAGGACGCTGATCGTGCACACGGCTTCCAGGGCCGTGAACGCGTCCTCGGAGAGCGCGGACGGCGGTGCCTGCACCGGTGCGGGCGTGAAGGGGTCGCCGAGGCCCACGTGGGCGCTCAGCCAGGCCAGCGCGTGCGGCGGCAGCGGTGTGGTCTCGGTGGTCCAGCGGGCCCTAGTCACTGCTACAGTGTTACACATGACGTCTCAACGTCACACCGACGAGGACCTGCTGGACGCGACCCGCGAGTGCGTGCTGGAGGTGGGGGTGCGCCGCACGACCCTCACCGACGTCGCAAAACGGGCCGGCGTGAGCCGCATGACGCTGTACCGGCGGTACCCCGACGTGGACCACCTGGTGCGGGCGTTGATGACGCGCGAGTTCGCGGCGCTGCTGGAGCGGACGCAGGGGCGCGGCAACGCCCGTGAGCAGCTGGTCAGCCGGGCCGTGGACGCGATCCGGCTGCTGGGCGCGAACCCGCTGATGCAGCGGGTGCTCCAGCTCGACGCCGAGCTGATGCTGCCGTACCTGGTCGAACGGCTGGGCAGCACGCAGCGGCTGGTGGAGGAGTTCCTGGTCGCGCAGATCGAGGCCGGGCACCTCGACGGGTCGATCCGGTTCGGCGACGCCAAGACGCAGGCACGCGTGGTGCTGCTGACGACGCAGGGCATGGTGCTGTCGACGCGGCCGGCGACGTCGGGCCTCGACCCCGCCTCGCTGCTGGACGAGCTCGCCCGGCAGCTGGACGGGGCGCTGAGGCCGTGAACACGTCGCTGAACGCCGCCCGCCGCCGGGAGGACCTGGAGGCGGCGCAACGGGAGGTCGTCGACGTGCTCGTGGTCGGCGGCGGGGTCACGGGTGCGGGCGTCGCGCTCGACGCGGCCTCGCGCGGGCTGCGGACCGTGCTGCTGGAGGCGCACGACCTGGCGTTCGGGACGTCGCGGTGGTCGAGCAAGCTCGTGCACGGCGGGCTGCGGTACCTGGCGAACGGGGACGTGAAGCTCGCGCACGAGAGCGCGGTCGAGCGCGGCATCCTCATGACGCGCACGGCACCGCACCTCACCCGCACGTTGCCGATGCTGTTCCCGTTGCACGACAAGGCGAACAACCTCGTCCTGGCCGGGCTCAAGGCGGGCAACGCGCTGCGCATCGCCGCCGGCACGTCCGCGCGGGTCCTGCCGCGGCCGCGCCGGGTGGACCGGCACGAGGCGCTGGCGCTGGTCCCGGGGCTGAGCCCGCGCAACCTCCTCGGCGGCCTGCTCAGCTACGACGGCCAGCTGACCGACGACGCCCAGCTGGTCGTCGCGCTGGCCAGGACCGCGGCGGGGCACGGCGCGCGGATCATCACCCGTGCGAAGGTCACCGCGCTGGAGGGTGACGGTGCCGAGGCGGTGGACACGCTCACCGGCACCGCGTTCACGGTCAGGGCCAGGGCGGTGGTCAACGCCACCGGTGTCTGGGCCGGGACGCTCGCACCGGTGCGGCTCACGCCGTCGAGGGGCTCGCACCTGGTGGTCGACGCGAAGGGCGTCGGTCTCGCGGGGACGGCGGTCACGATCCCGGTCCCCGGTGAGCGCAACCGGTACGCGTTGCTGCTCCCCCAGCCGAACGGCCGCGCCTACCTGGGTCTCACCGATGAGCCGGTCGACGACGTCCCGGACGTGCCGGTCGTTCCCGAGTCCGATGTGGACTTCCTGCTGCGGACCGCTTCCCATGTGCTGCAACGGGAGCTGACGAGGCAGGACGTGATCGGCAGCTACGCGGGGCTGCGGCCGCTGCTGGAGGCCGAGGGCCGCTCGGCCGACCTGTCGCGCAACCACACCGTCCTCACGGCACCGAACGGCGTGCTCACGATCGTCGGCGGCAAGCTCACCACGTACCGCAGGATGGCGGCGGACGCGGTGAACGCGACGGGCCTGACCCGGATGCCGTGCCGCACCAAGGACATCCGCCTGGTCGACGACCGGCCGCACCCGACCACGCCGATCGCTCCCGGCGTGACGGAGGCGGACGTGCTGCACGCCGTGCGGCACGAGGGCGCGCTCACCGCCGACGACGTGCTCGACCGGCGCACCCGCATCGGCCTGGTGCCCGCGGACCGCGCCAAGGCGGAGCCGGAGATCGCGAAACTCCTCGCCACCGTGTGAAAAGGGCGTCTGCAAGGACTACCGACACGAAGTCGGTGGTACTCGCAGACGCCCTCAGCGCGAGGAACGCGGGTTATTCGCCGATGACGGGCTTCGCGGCCTTGGGCGGGTCGACCAGGGCGTCGCCCTCGATCCGCACCTTCCGCTTGTGCTCGTTGGAGCCGCCCTGCTGACCGGCGGCACCGGCCATCGGAGCGCCACCCATCATGCCGCCCGCGGCACCACCACCGCCGCCACCGCCACCGCCGGCGGGAACAGCGCCACCGACGCCACCCGTGGCGGTCGGCATGACACCGGCCGCGCCACCGTGCTGCATCGCGGTCGCACCCGTACCACCGCCACCGCCAGGGCCGCCACCGAAGGCACCGGCGGGGATGCCGCCGCCTCCGCCACCCATGCCCTTGGGGATGCCACCGCCACCACCGCCGCCACCGCCCGCCGCGGACGTGGCCGAGTGCGCCGACGTGGACGACGCGGGCGACGCCGGGTGCTCGACGGCCGGCCGGTACCAGTCACCCGTGCTCGGGGTGCTGATCGACGGCGGCCTCGTCCCGGTGTTGCCACCGGCCGTGGTCGTCTGGTCGTACTCCCAGTGACCGGGGACCCAGCGGCCGGGGCCCTGGCTGCCGGTGCCACCGGAGCCGCCACCGGGTCCCTGGGGGTAACCGGGGTAGCCGCCGGAGCCGCCACCCGGTCCCTGGGGGTAACCGGGGTAGCCGCCGGAGCCGCCACCGGGTCCGGGCACCCACTGACCGCCGGAACCGCCGGAACCACCGCCGGGACCGGGCACCCACTGACCGCCGCCCGATCCCTGGCCGGGCGGCGTGTACGGCGGGCGGACCACCGGGCCGCCGGTGCCGGACGTGCCGGTGTTGCCGCCGCCCGCGCCGACGGGGACGCCACCGGGGTTGTAGACCGGCTGGACCTGCGGACCGCCGCTGCCGCCACCGGGGCCGCCGCGGTAGCCGCCCTGGTCGTGCGAGTACTGGCCGTTCGCGCCGCCGGACACCCGGTCGAGGTGGCCCGCGTCGATGCCCAGGCCGCCGGAGGACGGGCGGGTCACGCCACCGCCGCCACCGCCGGCGCCCTTGTGCGCCATCGCGGAGATCGCGTTGATGACCTGCTCGGCCGTCTGGGCGATCTTCTGCACGCTCTGGACCAGCTTCATCAGCTTCTGCAGCGAACCGGAGAGCTTCTGCAGGAAGTCGGCCAGCTTCTTCGCGTACTTCACCGCGGTGGTCACGATGTCGGAGATCGCGCCCGCGATGGCCGCGCCGAAGGTGAGGAACGAGGCCGCGAGCCACTGGATGATCTTCATGACCATGTCGGACACGGCCTGGCTGATCATGTCCATGATCATCTTGCGGACGGTGCCGACCAGCTGGCCCGCGCCCTCGACGGCACCCGCGATGCCGTCGGCGGCCTTGGCCAGCGACTCCAGACCGCCCGCGTGCTTCTGGGCGGCCGCGCGGTAGCCGTCGGCGGCCTTGCCCTCCCACTCGCGGGTCTGCTCGACGCAGATCTTCTTGTACTCGGCCGCGATGTCGTGGACCTGCTTGCCGGCCGACCGGAACGACCCGGCCATCTTGCCGATGGCCTCCGGGTTGCCGAGCAGGACGTCGAACGGCTCGCGCAGGAAGTCGACGTGCTGGATGGCCCAGCTGAAACCGGCGGAGAGGAAGCCGCTGAGCGGGTTCGACGCCATGCCGACGATGCCCATCGCGGTGTTGGCGATGCCGAGACCGCCCTGCACCCAGTCACCGCGCTCGATCGCGGAGTAGGTGCTCGAGATGGTGCTGATCAGCTGCTGCGGGTCGGTTCCCGCGGCCTGGGTGGCGGGCGCGTTCATCCTCGGCCCTTTCCGGTGAAGCCGAACATGTTGTCGAGGTCGACCTGCTCGTACTGCTCGATGGTCTCCTTGAGCCCGATGCCCATGTCCATCAGCGAGTTGGCGGCCTTGCCGAGACCGTCCTGCGACAGCCCGGCGGTCTTGAGGATGTGCGAGGCCAGGAAGCCCGCGAACACGCCGAACGCCTCGGTCGTGAGAGCACCCGGATCACACGTCTCGGTGGCCTTGCGCATCCGATCGGTCAGCCGTTCCACGCTCGCGGCGTGGCGTCTGAGCTCGTCGAGATCGAGATTGAACTGGCTCATGCCTTAACCCCCTCCTGCACTCAGGCCATGACGTCGGGCGGGTTCGTGAAGTACTCGTCGTCGGGCCGCGTGTCCTTGCGCTCCAACTCCGACTTCGGTTCGTCCTCGTCGGTTCCGTCGCCCTTGTATCCGTTCGGCATCTGTTGCTTCACGAAGTCCAGGGCCGGGCTCTCGCCGACGAAGTCGGTCATGATCTGCACCACCCGCCCGGAGGCCTCACGCTGGGCCTTCGCCGAGGCGGTGAGGATCTCGGACGCGATCTGACCGGGGTCCATGCCGCGGGCTTCCGGCTTGATGCGGAGATCTGTCAACACGCCGGTGGCGTTGACGGTCACCGTGATCATCCCGTCCGGCGAGCTGGCGCTCCCGCCCACGCCTCCGAGCTGGTCGCGGGCCTGCTCGGCCTGCTGCTTGGCCTGCTCGATCTTCGCCCCGTACTGGGCGAGCCACTGGTCGGGCTCGATGGGCTGCATGGTCACCCCCGTTGAGTGAATCAGTCGTTCGTTCGATTCGCCGTAGACGCCCGTATCGTTTCACCCGTTCCCTGCTCATCGATACTTTGAGTCCGATTACCGCCATCCGGGCTAACGAAGGGGTGCACCGTGCCTGAGGGGGTGCTGGAGATCGACGCGGTCTCCAAGCGCTACGGAGAGGTCGTCGCCCTGCGGGACATGTCGTTCGACGTGCGTGCGGGCGAGCTCTTCGGGTTCGTCGGCAGCAACGGCGCCGGGAAGACCACGACCATGCGGATCGCGCTGGGCGTGCTCGCCGCCGACTCCGGCGAGGTGCGGTGGAACGGCAGAGCCGTCGACCTCGACACCCGGCGGCGGATCGGCTACATGCCGGAGGAACGCGGGCTCTACCCGCGGATGAAGGTCCTCGACCAGCTCGTCTACCTGGCCGAGCTGCACGGCCTGGGCACGAACGAGGCGCACCGCAACGCCGAGAACTGGATCGCCCGGCTCGGGCTGCGCGACCGGCGCACCGACGAGGTGCAGCGGCTCAGCCTCGGCAACCAGCAGCGCGTGCAGCTCGCCGCGGCCCTGGTGCACGACCCGGACGTCCTGGTGCTCGACGAACCGTTCTCCGGCCTCGACCCGGTCGCGGTGGACGTGATGAGCGGCGTGCTGCGCGAGAAGGCCTCCGCCGGGGTGCCCGTGGTGTTCTCCAGCCACCAGCTCGACCTGGTGGAACGGCTGTGCGACCGGGTCGGCATCGTGAGCGAGGGTGCGATGGTCGCCGTCGGCACCGTGGACGAGCTGCGGTCGGGCGGGTTGCCGCGCCTGGTCGTCGAATCGCCGACGACCGACTGGGCTGCCACGCTGGACGGCGTGCGGGTGATCGAGGAGAACGGGACGCGCTGCGTGCTGGAGCTCGTGGACGGCACCGACGACCAGGCCGTGCTGCACGCGGCCCTGTCGGCCGGTCCGGTGCACGAGTTCTCCCGGCAGCGCCCGGCGCTGACCGAGCTCTTCCGCAACGTCGTGACCACCGGGGAGAGGACCGCATGACATCCGCCAGGGCGGTCGGACTGGTGGCGCGGCGCGAGTTCGTCACGAAGGTGCGCACGAGGTCGTTCCTCATCGGCACCGCGGTGATCATCGCGGTGCTCGCCGGGTACGTGGTGCTGCAGTCGGTGCTGTTCGACGACCACCAGCGCAGCGTCGTCGGGTTGTCCGGCCAGGCCACGCAGCTCGCGGAACCGCTGCGGGACAAGGCGATGTCGTTCGGCGTCGAGCTGGAGACGCGCGACGTCACCACCGACGCCAACGCCGAGCAGCTGGTCCGCGACGGCGCGCTGGACGCGCTGGTGACCGGTGCGCCGCCGGAGCTGAAGATGATCGTCAAGGGCTCCGGCGACTCGGTGCTGACCACGGCGCTCAACGACGTGCTGCGCCAACAGGTCCTGGTCGCGCAGCTCGCGGAGGCGGGCATCACCCCGCAGCAGGTCGCGGAGAACCTCGCCAACGTGCGGGTGGGCGTGACAGCGCTGGAACCCGTTGACCCACAACAAGGTCAGCGCCTCGCCATCGGGCTGGTAGTGGCCGCGCTGCTGTACTACTCGTTGCTGGTCTACGGAACCATGGTCGCGCAGGGCGTGGTCGAGGAGAAGTCGAGCCGGGTCGTGGAGATCCTGCTCGCGACCGTGCGGCCGTGGCAGTTGTTGCTGGGCAAGGTGATCGGCCTCGGCGCGGTCGGGTTGCTGCAGCTGCTGGTGATCTCCACGGTCGGGCTCGCGCTGTCGTCGGGGTTCGACGTGGTCGACGTCGGCGCGGTGGGCGTGACGGCGCTGGCGACCGGCGTGCTCTGGTACCTGCTCGGGTTCTTCCTGTACGCCACGGTGTTCGCGGCCGCCGCGTCGCTGGTGTCGCGGCAGGAGGAGCTGCAGTCGGTGCTGACGCCGATCAGCATGACGATCATCGTGGCGTTCGTGGCCGGCATCAACCTGATGATCGGCAGCCCGTCCGGGGTGACCGTGACGGTCCTGTCGCTGCTGCCGCCGTTCGCCCCGATCCTGATGCCGGGCCGGATGGCGCTGGGCGTCGCCCCCGCCTGGCAGGTGGTGCTGGCCGTGGTGCTGGCGCTGGTGGCCATCGCGGTGATGACGTGGCTGGGCGGCAAGGTCTACGCGAACGCCGTGCTGCGGACCGGCGCTCGCGTCAAGCTCCGCGAGGCGTTCAGGACTTGATGGCCTGGTAGCGGTCGAGCGCGACCTGGCGTTCGACCGCGTGGTCGACGATCGGCGTGAGGTCCGCCGAGTCGGGCGCGTACCTGCGGACGTACGCGCCGTCCGGGTCGAACTTCTTGGCCTGCGTGATCGGGTTGAAGATCCGGAAGAACGGCGCCGCGTCCGTGCCGCAGCCCGCGACCCACTGCCAGTTGTGCTGGTTCGACGCGAGGTCGCCGTCGACGAGGTGCTCCATGAAGTGCCGCGCGCCCCACCACCACGGCAGGTGCAGGTCCTTCACGAGGAAGCTGGCGACGATCATGCGCACCCGGTTGTGCATGAAGCCTTCCGCGAGCAGCTGGCGCATGCCGGCGTCGACGATCGGGTAGCCGGTGCGCCCCTGCTTCCAGGCCTCGAACAGCTCCCGGTCGTCGTCGTGCACCATCCGGTCGAACTTGCGGTCGAGGTTCTGCCGCGCGGTCTCCGGCTTGTGCCACAACACGTCCGCGTAGAACTCGCGCCACGCGAGCTCGCTGCGGTACGTGCCGTCGCAGTCCCGCAGGAGCGTGCGGGGGTGCAGCACGCCCCACCGCAGGAACGCCGACAGCCGGCTCGTGGCGTCGAGGTCGGGCCGGTCGCGGGTCTTGTCGTAGTCCGGCAGTCGTTCGTCGCGGAACTCCTCCCACAACCGCATGGCGTCCGGCAGCTTCTCGGTGGTCTTCGGGATCGCGGTGCTGTGCGGCGGTTCGAGCCAGTCCACAGTGGAGGCACCGGTGTCGGCGGGCGCGCGCCAGCCGTGGTCGAGCCAGGCGTTGCGGAACGGCGTGAAGACCTTGAACGGCGTGCCGTCGCCCTTGAGCACCCGGCCGGGCGCGACGGCGTAGGGCGAGCCGGAGCGGACGAGCTCGACGTCGCCCAGCGCCTCCTCGACGGCCTCGTCGCGGCGCCGCCCGTACGGCCCGTAGTCCGCGGAGATGTGGACGCTGCCCGCGCCGATCTCCCGTGCGATGCGCGGGACCGTGTTCACCGGGTCGCCGTGCACGACCATCAGCCGGCCGCCCAGCTGGTCGTTCAGCGCGTGCAGGCAGCGGTGCAGGAACTCGATCCGCGGCTGCCCCGACGGCTTCAGCAACCGGTCGTCCAGGACGAACAACCCGAGCGCGCGGGGAGAACGCCCGGCGGCGGCGAGGAGGGCCGGGTGGTCGGCCGTCCGCAGGTCGCGGCGGAACCAGACGATCGAGGGGGAAGAGCTCACCAGCCGACGCTAGAACGTGCGGACGGCACCTGCACGACGAGCGATCAGGCGACCTCGGCGACGAGTTCGAGGGTGATCAGCCGGACCATTCGCAACAACCGGCCGTAGTAGTGGGCCGCGTAGGGCCGGTGGTGCGCCGACTGCGGGTCGGCGAACACCGGAACCACCTTGCGCAGGTCGTCCAGGCAGCGCGGGGCCCGCCGGAGGACGTGCTCGTCGAGTCCGTCCCGGCTCTTCAGCCACCTGTAGACGCAGCCGGCGGCCTCCGCGTCGACCAGGGCGAGCTCCACACCCGCGACCTCCAGGCCGCGCTGGCCCCTCGGGTACGGCAGCTTGCGGTGCTGCTCGTACAACCGGGTCACCTCGGTCCGCACGTCCTGCACGCACACCCCTCAGAACGCGCGAGAGGCGCGCCGCCCGTGGCGACGCGCCTTTCAGCTCACGAGAAACCCAGCCGTGGTCAGCGGTTCTCCATCGGGATGAAGTCGCGCTCGGTCGGGCCGGTGTAGATCTGCCGCGGGCGGCCGATCTTCGTGGCCGGGTCGTTGATCATCTCGCGCCAGTGCGCGATCCAGCCGGGGAGCCGGCCGAGCGCGAACAGCACGGTGAAGAACTTCGTCGGGAAGCCCATCGCCCGGTAGATCAGACCCGTGTAGAAGTCCACGTTCGGGTAGAGCTTGCGGGAGATGAAGTAGTCGTCCGCGAGAGCGGTCTCCTCCAGCTGCTTCGCGATGTCGAGCAGCTGGTCGTCGGCGCCGAGCTTGTTGAGGATCTCGTCGGCGGTCTTCTTGATGATCGCGGCGCGCGGGTCGTAGTTCTTGTAGACCCGGTGGCCGAAGCCCATCAGGCGGACGCCGTCCTCCTTGTTCTTGACCTTGTTGACGAACGACGCCACGTCGCCGCCGTCGGCCTTGATCTTCTCCAGCATCTCCAGCACCGCGCTGTTCGCGCCGCCGTGCAGCGGGCCGAAGAGGGCGTTGATGCCCGCGGAGATGGACGCGAAGAGGTTCGCCTCGGAGGAGCCGACCAGGCGCACGGTCGACGTGGAGCAGTTCTGCTCGTGGTCGGCGTGCAGGATGAACAGCAGGTCGAGCGCGCGGACCAGGTCCGGGTCGAGGTCGTAGGCCTCCGCCGGGAACCCGAAGGTCATCCGCAGGAAGTTCTCCACCAGGCCAAGCGAGTTGTCCGGGTAGAGGAACGGCTGGCCGACCGACTTCTTGTAGGCGTAGGCCGCGATCGTCGGGAGCTTCGCCAGCAGGCGGATCGTGGAGATCTCGACCTGGTTGGCGTCGAACGGCGACAGCGAGTCCTGGTAGAAGGTCGACAGGGCCGAGACCGCGGAGGACAGCACCGGCATCGGGTGCGCGTCACGCGGGAAGCCGTCGAAGAAGCGCTTGAGGTCCTCGTGCAGCAGCGTGTGGCGGCTGATCTTGGAGGTGAAGTCCTCGAGCTGCGCGGCGGTCGGAAGCTCGCCGTAGATCAGGAGGTAGGAGACCTCGGCGAAGTTCGAACGCTGGGCCAGCTGCTCGATCGGGTACCCGCGGTAACGCAGAATGCCCGCGTCACCGTCGATGTAGGTGATCTCGGAGGAGCAGGAGGCCGTGTTGACGAAACCGGTGTCCAGGGTCACCAGACCGGTCGTCGACAGCAGTTTGCCGAGTTCGATGCCGGACGCGCCTTCGGTCGCCGGCACCACCTTCATCTCGAGCTCTCCGCCCCCGTGGCGCAGCGCGACGGTCTGGGTGTCGTTCGGCGCAGTCGTCGCGTCGGGCATTCAAGTCCCTCTCAACGCTCGGACGGGGTGGCGGCAGCCCGCGCGGACTGCCGTCGTCTCGGACCACCCCGTTGGGATCTGAGTCTTCAAGTTCATCCACGCTAGTCGGCGGAAGGCCCGCCTCGCAGCAGCGGTGTGAACCGATTCTGTGAGATGGGACCGGCATCACATCCGCGATGCAGGTTTCTAGCGCGGCTCCCCCACGGTAGTCCGGTTCGGCGCTTTATCCACCCAACGCGGCGGTGAGTTCGCTCGCAAAGGGCGGCTCGGCACCCGCACGCGAACATGTGATCGCGGCGGCCGCACCAGCGTAGGTCAACGCGCTGGTCCACTCCTCCGCGGACAGCGCGCGGACCTTCTCGGCGGACAACGCGTCGTGGTCGTGCAGCCACGCGATCAGGGCGCCTTGCACGGTGTCGCCGGCACCGATGGTGTCGACGACGTCGACCTCCACCGGCGGCACGTCGACCCGGTCCGTGGCGGTGATCACGGAGAGACCGTCACCACCCCTGGTGAGCACGACGGCGGCGGGTCCCTGTGAAATCCAGGTGCGTGCGATCTCGATCACGTCGCCGTCCTCGGCGAGCCACTGAGCGTCCTCGACGGACACCTTCAGCAGCCCGACATCGGGCAGCCACGACGTGAACCGCGTGCGGTAGGCGCCCGGATCGTCGATCAGGCCTGCCCGGATGTTGGGGTCGAGAACGGTCAGCAGCCGCTTGCTCTCCCGCCGCAGCACCGTCTCGTAGACGCTCGCACCGGGTTCCAGGACGAGGCTCAGCGTGCCGAACGACACGGCCTTCACGCCCTGCGGCAGCGGGCCGGGGTCCTCGACGAGCCGGTCGGCCGTGCCGTCGACGTAGAACGAGTAGCGCGCGCTGCCGTCGTCCGCGAGACCGACGACCGCGAGGGTGGTGTTCTCCTGCCCGCGCTGGACGAGGTCCGTGCCCACGTTCGACGCGTGCAGCCGTTTCACGAGCTGCTCGCCGAAGTGGTCGGCCGACACCCGCGACAGGAAACCCGTCGGCACACCGAGCCGCCCGAGCGCGACGGCGACGTTGTACGGGCCGCCCCCCAGCTTGGGCGCGAGCGGCGCCAGCTCGTCGTCCCCCACCGGCACCATGTCGACCAGTGCCTCACCAGCAACCACGATCACAGCGTCCTACTCCCTCTGGCCGGCCCCGGTCCTCTGCAGACCATCCAACAGCAGTTCCCCCAGTGCGGTGAACGCCTCGGCATCCGAAACACCCGCCCGTTTCGTGAGGACCCCCGTCTGGATGCTCTCGATGAGCAGACCGGCCATCTCGGCGAACAACGTGGCGTGCACCTCGCGGAACACGTGCAGCTCGACGCCGTCCTGGATGAACGCCTTGATGCGCTCGGCGGCGGCACGGGCGTTGCGCTCGTAGGTGGCGCGCGTGGGCGGGAAGTCGGACACGTCGGCGATGAACGCGGCCGAGGCCCTGTTCAGCTCCTCCGCGGCGGCAGCGAGGTAGCTGCCGATGCGTTTGCGCACGTCGTGAAGGCCCGCGATGCGCTTCTCGATGCGTTCGGCCGCGCCTTTGAAGTACCGGCCGACGACCCGCACGGCGAGCTGTTCCTTGCTGCCGGCGAGCGCGTAGAGGGTGGATTTCGAGCAGTGCAGCCTGCCCGCGATGTCGTCCAGCGTGAGGTGACCGAAGCCCTCGTCGAGGAAGAGGACCTCCAACCGGGAGAGCAGCTCGGCCTGCCGCTGCGTGAGAGCCCGCGTCATGTGACGACCTTGCCACACTGACTGGCAGGTGTACTGCAGTACGTCCTACAGTACAGCTACCAGTACACACCGGAGGTCGACGATGCCCGCCGAGCGGCTGCTCCCCACCCAAGAGGCCGAAGACCTGATCGCGCTGGTCAAGGAGATCGCGCGGGACGAGCTGAAGCCGCACGCGGCGGACGCGGAGGAGAACGAGAAGTTCCCCCGCGAGGCGTTCCGGCTGCTGGGCCGCAGCGGTCTGCTGGGCCTGCCGTACCCCGAGGAGTTCGGTGGCGGCGCGCAGCCCTACGAGGTGTACCTGCAGGCGCTGGAGGAGGTCGCCTCCGCGTGGATGACGGTCGCCGTCGGCCTCTCCGTGCACGTGATGTCCTGCTACGGCCTGGCCGCGTTCGGCACCCGCGAGCAGCAGGACCGCTGGTTGCCGGAGATGCTCGAAGGCGAGCTGCTCGGCGGTTACGCGCTGTCGGAGACGCAGGCGGGGTCCGACCCGGCCGCGATGTCGACCCGCGCGGTGCGCCAGGGCTCGGAGTACGTCGTGAACGGCACCAAGGCGTGGATCACGCACGCCGGCGCCGCCGACTTCTACACGCTGATGGCCCGCACGTCCCCCGACGCCGGCCGCGGCATCTCCTGCTTCCTGGCCCCCGGTGAGGCGCCCGGTCTGTCCGCCGCGCCCGCCGAGCGCAAGATGGGCCTCACCGGTTCGATCACCGCGCAGCTGTCGTTCGACGGCGTGCGCTTCGGCACCGACCGCCTGATCGGCGCCGAGGGCGACGGCTTGAAGATCGCTCTGTCCGCTTTGGACTCCGGCCGGCTCGGCATCGCGGCCTGCGCGGTCGGCCTGGCCCAGGCGGCACTGGACGAGGCGGTGGCGTACGCCAAGTCCCGCACCCAGTTCGGCCGCCCGATCATCGAGTTCCAGGGCTTGGAGTTCCTGCTCGCCGACATGGCCGCCGCCGTCGAGTCGGCGCGGGCGACGTACCTGATGGCTGCCCGCCGCCGCGACGCCGGCCTGCCGTTCCGCCAGCAGGCGTCGATCGCCAAGCTCGTCGCCACGGACGCGGCGATGAAGGTGACGACCGACGCCGTGCAGGTCCTCGGCGGCGCCGGCTACACCCGCGACTTCCCGGTCGAGCGCTACATGCGCGAGGCCAAGGTGCTGCAGATCTTCGAGGGCACCAACCAGATCCAGCGCCTCGTGATCGGCCGCGGCCTGCGTTAGCCCAGGTTCTCCCGGTAGAAGGGATCGGCGACGGTCCCTTCGCCCTTGCGCTCGTCGAACGCGTAGACCTCGCGCCCCTGGATGTAGACGTGCAGCGCGCGGCTCATCACGTCGAGCGGGTCCCCCGACCAGATGACGACGTCACCGTCGAGACCGGGCTTGAGCGCCCCGACCCGGTCGTCCAGCCCCATGATCCGCGCGGGGTTGGTGGTGATCGACCGCAGCGCGACGTCGCTGTCGAGCCCCTCCTTCACCGCCAGCGTGGCCTGGTGCACCAGGAAGTGGATGGGGATGACGGGGTGGTCGGTCGTGATGGCGAGCTCGACCCCGGCCCGCGCGAGGATGCCCGGGTTGCGCAGCCCGCGGTTGCGCAGCTCCACTTTGGACCGCGTGGTGAACAGCGGCCCGATGATGACGGGGATCTGCTTCTCGGCGATGAGGTCCGCGATCAGGTGGCCTTCGGTGCCGTGGTTGAGGATCAGCCGGTAGCCGAACTCGTCCGCCAGCCGGATGGCCGTGGCGATGTCGTCGGCCCGGTGCGCGTGCTGGCACCACGGCAGCTCGCCGGTGAGCACCTTGCCGAGGACCTCCAGCGTGGTGTTGCGGTCGAACGCCTTGCCGTCCGCTTCCGCCTCCGCCTTCTTCGCCAGGTAGTCCTGCGCCCTGGTGAGCTCGTCGCGGATGACCGCCGCGACCCCCTGCCGCGTGGACGGCAGCTTCCCCTTGTCGCCGTAGACCCGCTTCGGGTTCTCCCCGAGCGCGCTCTTCACGCTGACCGGTTCCTTGACGAGCATCTCGTCGACCGTGCGCCCCCAGCACTTGATCGCGACCGTCTGCCCGCCGATGGGGTTGCCCGACCCCGGCTTGATCACCGCGGTGGTGACACCCCCGCTGAGCGCGTCGGCGAACCCGATGTCGGCGGGGTTGATCGCGTCGAGCGCCCGCATCCGCGCCCCGACGGGGTCGGTCATCTCGTTGGTGTCCTGCCCGGCCCACCCCTCGGCCTCCTCGTGGACGCCGATGTGCCCGTGCGCCTCGACGAAGCCCGGCAACACCCAGGCCCCGTCCGCGTCGACGACCCGCACCCCGTCCGGGATGTCGACGTCGGCGCCGACGGCGACGATCTTCCCGTCCTGGATCAGAACAGTGCCGCCTTCGACGGGCTCCCCGTCGACCGGCACGACGTAGCCCCCGGTGATCGCGATGTTCATGGTTAGCAACGCTAACGGTTGGACGCCGCTCGGGCCAGTCCGCCCTCGTGGCTCTCGCTTTGCCTGCGTTTCGTGCGCGGTCGCCTGATCGGGTGAAGGTTGTCCTGATTTGCACGCCTGGGCGTCTGTTGGGATGTCCGGATGCAGGTGGTTCGTTCGCCCGCAGACAAGGAAGCGCGGGAGGGGCGCACGGCACGTTGTCGGGGATCGCGTCGAGGGGTGGAGGTGAGGGTGCGAGGCGCGCTGGGGAGGCGTGTCGGGGGTGCGTGGGGATCGGGTGGGGAGCCGGGGTGGGGAGCCGGGGTGGGGAGCCGCCGACGGAAGCAGCTGGGTGCGAGGCGCCAGGGCGGGAAGCCGGGGCGGAAGCAGCCGGGTGCGAGCGGGAGTGCCCGGGGGTGAGCGAGCACCGAGAGCGGTAGCGGAGACGTGCCGACCCGCCCCGAAACCTCCGCCAAGGACGCGCCGAAGGCCGCGTTCGGGGAATCGGCTTGTGATCGAGCTGAAGGCGAGGCGTGAAGGGCTTTCCTCGGGCGGTTCCGCGCTAGGCGGGGCAGACGCCCACCGCAACGCAACCGGCAGCCGCACAAAGCAACAGGCGTGCCATCAACCCGCGAACGGCGCCGGCGGCTTCTTCGGGAGTGCCGGGGTCTGGGGCGGAGCCCCAGGAACAGCCACCCTCAGCGAGTCACAGCGGCCGAACCCCCCACCGGGCCCCCCAGGACTCCCCCGGAGCCACCCAGATCAAATCCACCCCGGAGTTCAACGCATCCGGCGGACAGGTCATCGGCTCAACGGCCACCGCCCGCCCCCGCCCCGGATAGGCCTCCGGCGTGTACACCTGCACCCACCGGAAGTCCGGGTCGGCCCACAGCTCGACCCCCCAGCCGTCACCGGCGAGCGAGTGCCGCACCAGCCCGTCGCGGCCCGGTTCGCAGCCGCCGAACGGCGTGTCGAGCTGGACCCCGGCCAGTGGGCGGCCGGCGCGGAAGTCGTAGGAGGTTCCCTCGACGGGTACGGCGGGGCCGGAGGGCACCATCCGTTCGAGGTCCAGTGGGAGGACCGTCGTGGCCGCCAGGGTGAGCGTGCAGGAGTCCGTGGAAGCGTTCCCAGCGCGGGGGTAGGGGTGGGTGCCGACGCCGAAGGGGGTGGCGAGCTCGCCGACGTTCGTCACGTGGTGGGCGATGGTCAGGCCGTTGTCGTCCAGGGCGTAGGAGACGGTGGTGCGCAGGGCCGCCGGCCAGCCGGGCTGGGGGTCGATGACCGTTTCGAGGGTCACCAGGGAGCCGGTGTGTTCGAGGACGGACCAGGGGCGGCGGCGGACCAGGCCGTGGATGGCGTTGCCGCGGGCCGGTTCGGTGACCTCCAGGTGCTGGACCTCGCCGTCGAGGGTCCAGCAGGCGCCGGCTGTGCGGTTGGGCCAGGGCACGAGGACGGCGCCGGCGGACATCGGTGGTTTCTCGTCCGGGCCGAACGTCTCCACGTACGGGACGCCGTTCACCTCGAAGGACCGCAGGCCCGCGCCTACAGTCGTGATCACAGCGGTGGCACCCTCGTACGAGATCCCCAACATGAGGCTGAAGCCTACGGGGCCAACGGAAGGATTTGCCCATGAAGGTCCATCACCTCAACTGCGGTTCGATGCGGCCGCCGCTGGTGCCCGGCGGGCTCGTGGCGCACTGCCTGCTGATCGAGGCCGACGACGGGCTGGTGCTGGTCGACACGGGCTTCGGCACGCACGAGGTGAAGGACCCGGCGCAGACCATCGACGGGCTCAGCCGGCGGTTGCTGCGGCCGCTGCTCGACGTCAACGAGACCGCGGTCCGCCAGGTCGAGAAGCGCGGGTTTCGGGCGAGCGACGTGCGGCACGTGCTGCTCACGCACCTCGACATGGACCACGCGGGTGGGCTGCGGGACTTCCCCGGTGCGACGGTGCACGTGCTCGACACCGAACTGGAGGCCGCGACCAACCCGCGCACGACCAAGGAGAAGATGCGGTTCCCGAAGGCGCAGCGCGAGGGGGTCACGTTCCGGACGCACCACGCGACCGGCGAGGAGTGGTTCGGGTTCGAGGCGGTCCGCGACATCCCGGGGCTGCCCGCGGACGTCCTCATCGTGCCGTTGGTCGGGCACACCCGCGGCCACAGCGGCATCGCGGTCAGGTCGGACGACGGCTGGCTGCTGCACGCCGGGGACGCCTACTTCTACCGCGGTGAGGTCGAGACGCCGCCGAGCAGCATCTTCGCGCTCAAGATGACCGCCAGGCAGACGGAGACGATCCGGGTGCAGCGGCTGTCCAATGTGGAGCGGTTGCGGGAGCTGAAGGCGACCGGTGAGGTCGAGGTGTTCTGCGCGCACGACCCGGTCGAGCTGGCCAGGCTGGGATGACGGCCGTCCGCGCGCTCGGGTGCGACAAAGGCAGCGGAACCGGTCGGGCGGGCCCGACCGGTCCCTCGTGCCGAACCGGTCACTTCGACAGGTTCTCCGGGCTGATGTCGACCTTGCCGTGCAGCACCCGGTTGATGCCCCAGAGCACCAGGCCGGCGAGCAGCAGGTAGCCGGCGATCTTGTAGTCGTCCCACGGCCGGCCGGACGTGAACGGCAGCGCCAGGTACGCGCAGGTGATGGCGCCCAGCACCGGTGCCCAGGTGGGTGCGCGGAAGTGCTTGTGCTCGGACTTCTCCTTGCGCAGCACCAGGCACGCGATGTTGACGATGGTGAAGACGACGAGCAGCAGCAACGAGGTCGTGCCGCCGAGCTTGCCGATGTCGGCCGTGGACACCAGGATCACCGCGATGCCGGTGGTGAAGACGATGGAGATCCACGGCGTGCGGCGGAACGGGTGCACGGCGCTGAAGAACTTCGGGATGATCTTCTCGTTCGCCATGCCGTAGAGCAGGCGGGACGCCATCAGCATGTTGATCAACGCCGAGTTGATGACGGCGAGCAGGCCGATGAGGGCGAAGACCCACAGCGGGAAGCCGGGTGCGCCGACGGTGACGACCTTCAGCAACGCGCCGGAGCCGGCTTTGGCGAGCTCGTCGGACGGGATCAGCAGCGACGACGTGATCGCGACCAGGACGTAGATCAAGGCGGCGATGCCCATGCCCCACAGCATCGCGCGCGGGAAGATCCGGACCGGGTCGCGGCACTCCTCCGCCATGTTCACCGAGTCCTCGAAGCCGACCATGGCGAAGAACGCGAGTGCCGTCGCCGAGGTGACCGCGAGCAGGACGTTGGAGCCGGACGGCGTGTGGATCTCGGTGAGCCGCGAGGGGTCGCCGTCGCCGACCATGACCGCGTAGGCGCCGATCGCGATGATGATGATCAGGCCGGACAGCTCGATGCAGGTCAGGACCACGTTGGCCTTGACGGACTCGGACACGCCGCGGAAGTTGATGATCGCGAGCGCCGCGATGAACACGATCGCGATGCCGGTGATGACCAGCGACTCCGGGCTGAGCGCGATGTCGAAGAACTCCACGAGCAGCTGCCGCAGGTAGGTGCGGCCGAACGCGAGGGCGGCGCTGGAGGCGGACGTGATGCCCGAGCACATGACCGCGAACGCGACCATGAACGTCAGGAAGTGGATCTTGAAGGCCTTGTTGGTGTAGAGCGCGGCGCCCGCGGCTCTCGGGTACTTCCCGACCAGCTCCAGGTAGCTGAACGCGGTCAGGAACGCGACGACGAACGCGAGCAGGAAGGGCAACCAGAGCGCGCCGCCGATCTTGCCGGCGACGTTGCCGGTCAGCGCGTAGATCCCGGTGCCGAGGATGTCGCCGACGACGAAGAACAACAGCAGCTTGGGCCCGATCGCCCGGTGCAGCCCCGGTTGTTCCGTTTGTGGAGTCGCTTCAGCCATGCCGTGGAATTGTGCCGGTTCGGTGTGACGACCAGCACTGATGACTGCTTTCCTCACCCGTATGGTGTAATCGACCGGACTCGTTCCGACCTGGGGGTGTCGCGATGAAGCGCGCGGTCCTGCTGATCTCGACCGCGGTGCTGGCGGCCTGTTCCTCCCCGCCGCCGGCCGCTCCGGGGCCCACCGCCGTGGTGCACGAGGACATCGCCTCGCTGGTGTCGGCGACCACCCGTGCCGTGTCGGAGAAGACCTCCTACCGCTTCACGGTGACCGCGCCGGTGGGCGGTGGCGCCGTCGCGTCGGCGTCGGGGGTCGTGCGGCTCACGGCGGGTGACGGCGCGGACGTCGAGGCCACGACCGAGCGACCGGTGCAGACCGGTGGGGCGCCGCAGAAGCTGCACTACGTGTCCACGAGCGAGGACAACGCGTACGTCGAGCTGCCCCCGGTGTTCGGGCTGCCCGCGGACAAGCCGTGGGTGAAGCTCACCCGCGCCGACACCGACGAGTTCACGGACACCATGCTGGGCTTCTACGACCTGGTCCACCAGGAGGCCGTGTTCACCCGGTACCACCTGCCGATCATCGCGGCCGGCGGTGTGGTGCGGTTGTCCGGCCAGTTCGGCGACCGCACGCTGTACACGGTGGACGTCGACCACCGGAAGGCCTACGACGCGCTGCCGGACGGTTTCCTGAAGAACGAGGTCAAGATCGCTCTCGACCAGGGCGTGCAGGCGTCGGTCGCCGAGCTGGACTTCGACCGGGCCGGTCTGCCGACCCGGTTGAAGGTCTCCCGGCAGTTCGGCCAGGCGACGATCGTCGACGACGCCAGGTTCACCGACTGGGGCACGTCGGCGCGGGTCTTGGACCCGGTGCCGGCCGTGGTCAGCCAGCGGAACTGACGCGGTAGCGCCAGATCGCGGGCAGCAGCAGCACCGCGACGACGGTCGCCACGACCACCAGCACGCCGCCGGCCGTGACCGCCGCGGCCGTGCCGAACGCCGCGCCGCCCGTGCCGTGCAGCAGGTCGGCGATCCGCGGGCCGCCCGCCACGACGACGATGAACACGCCCTGCATGCGGCCGCGCATCTCGTCCGTGGCCGCCGATTGCAGGATCGCGCCGCGGAACGCCATCGACACCATGTCCGCCGCGCCCGCCAACGCGAGGAACGCCGCCGCCACCCACAGGTTGCCGGAGAGCCCGAACCCGGCGATGGCCACGCCCCAGGCGACCACCGACACGGTGACCGCGACGCCGTGCCTGCCGACGTTCGCGATCCACCCGGACGTCAGCCCGCACAGCACGGCACCGATCGGGATGGCGGCGAACAGCACGCCGAGGGCGAACCCACCGCCGGGTGGGTCGCCGAACGTGTGCTGCGCCATCTCCGGGAACAGCGCCCGCGGCATGCCGAACACCATCGCGATGATGTCCAGCAGCATCGACGCGAGCAGCACCTTCTGCGCCCACAGGTAGACGAAGCCGGCCAGCACGTCCTTCAGCCCTGCCCGCCGCACCACGCCGTCGAGCGGGGGCATCGGCGGCAGCTTCCACACCGCGTAGACGGTGACGACGAGCGCGATCGCGTCCACCAGGTACAGCGTGGGCAGCCCGACGACGGGCATCAGGGCGCCGGCGAGCAACGGCCCGAGCACGGCGCCGAACTGCATGACCGTCGAGCCGAGCGCGCCCGCCGACGGCAGCAGCTCCGCCGGCACGAGCCGGGCGATGGAGGCCGACCGGGCGGGCGCGTTGGCCGCGAAGAACACCTGTTGCAGGCCGAGCAGCGCGATGACGAGCCACACCGATCGGACGTCGAGCGCGGCCTGCACCCACAGCAGCACGGAGGAGACCGCGATGCCGGTGTTGGTGACGAGCAGCAGCTTGCGCCGGTCGACGGTGTCCGCGATCGCGCCGCCCCACAGCCCGAAGACCAGCAGCGGCACCAGCGCCACGCCCGCGGCGATGCCGACCCACGCGGACGAGCCGGTGAGGTCGTAGACCTGCTTGGGCACGGCGACGGCGGTGAGCTGGGAGCCCACCGCCGTGACGATCGTGGAGAGCCACAACCGGCGGTACGCGACGATCTTCAACGGTCGCGTGTCGATCACGAACGTCGAGCGCGCGCTTCTCCCCACAGTGGCCACTTCGTTAGCCTATGACAACTAACAAGCACTTCACGTGAGGTGTCACCAAGACCACTCGTCAGAGGCGGACCGGGTACACCGGCTCCGGCACCTTCGGGCTGATCCGGCCCTCGACGAAGATCCCGTGCCAGATCATGAAGCACAGCACGGACCACAGCTGGCGCGACCGGTCGAACTGCTCCGACTTGTGCTCGGCGAGCAGGTCGAGCACGGCGTTCTTGTCGAGCAGGTGGCCGGTCTGCGAGTCGGCGATGATCCCACGCGCCCAGTCGTACATCTCGGCGCGCAGCCAGTGCCGGATCGGCACCGGGAAGCCCAGCTTCGGCCGGTTCAGCACGTGCGGAGGGATGATCTTGGCCAGCGCCTTGCGCAGCGCGTACTTGGTCGTGCCCTCGGTGAGCTTCTGCTCCAGCGGCACCTCGGCGGCCACCCGGAAGACCTCGGGGTCGAGGAACGGCACCCGCAGCTCGATCGAGTTGGCCATGGTCACCTTGTCGGCCTTGACGAGGATGTCGCCGCGCAGCCACGTGAACAGGTCGATGTGCTGCATGCGCGCGACCGGGTCCCAGCCCTCCGACTCGCGGTACCAGGGCGCGGTCACGTCCTGGAAGCCGACGCCCTCGACGTAGCCGGGGAACACGGCGCGGACCTGCGCGTCGCTGAAGTTGCGGGCGTTGCCGTAGTAGCGCTCCTCCAGCCGCAGCGAGCCGCGCCGCAGCAGGTCCTTGCCCCGCACACCCTCCGGAATGGACTTCGACACCGCGCCCATCAGCTTGCGCACACCGCCGGGCACCTTCTCGAACGGCGACAGCGACAGCGGCTCGTGGTAGATCACGTACCCGCCGAACAGCTCGTCCGCGCCCTCGCCGGACAGCACCGCCTTGACGTACTTGCGGGCCTCCCGCGCGATGAACCACAGCGGCACCAGCGCCGGGTCCGCGACCGGGTCGTCGAGGTACCAGAGGATCAGCGGCAGCTCGTTCATCATCTCGTCCGGCGACACCGTGCGGACCACGTGCCGCACGCCGATGGCCGCCGCCGTCTCGGCCGCGACGTCCACCTCCGAGTAGCCCTGGCGGTCGAAGCCGCTGGTGAACGCGATGAGGTTCGGGTTGTGCAGCTTCGCGAGCGTCGCCGTGGCCGTTGAGTCGATGCCGCCGGACAGGAACGCGCCGACCGTGACGTCCGGGTCGGAGATCATGTGCTTGGCCACCGAGTCGCGCATGACCTCGGCGATCCGCTCGTGCAGCGCCTCGGCCTCGTGCTCGCCGTTGACCGGCCGCGGCGCGAACACCGGCTTGAAGTACCGGTTGAACAGGACCGGCCCGCCCGGCGTGACGCGGAACGAGGTGCCGGACTCGACGCGGCGGATCGCCCTGTGCAGCGACTCGGGCTCCGGCACGTACTGCAGGACCAGGTAGTGCTGCAGCGCGGTCTGGTCGAGCTCCTGGCTGATGCCGAGGGTGCCGGTGAGCTGCAGCAGGCTCTTCTTCTCCGACGAGAACGCCACCCCGCCGGGCCCGGACGCCCAGTACAGCGGCTTGATGCCGAACGGGTCGCGCGCGCCGAAGACCACCCGCTCCTGCGCGTCCCAGATCATGAACGCGAACATGCCGCGCAGCCGCTTGACCGAGTCGGCGCCCAGGTAGTGGTAGGCGGCGACGATCGACTCGCCGTCGCCCTGGGTGCGGAACTGGGCGCCGAACCGCAGGGCCAGCTCGGCCCGCAGCTCCTTGTAGTTGTAGATCTCGCCGTTGAAGTTCAGCGTGTACCGCGCCGGGTTCTCCGGCGGGCCCCAGACCAGCGGCTGGTGCGAGTGGTCGAGGTCGATGAAGCCGAGCCGGTTGAACCCGTAGACGACCTCCGCGTCGGCCCAGGTGTCGCTCTCGTCAGGACCGCGGTGCCGCTGGCAGCGCAGTGCGGCGGCCACTGAGCCGCGCGCCGAGCCGGCGCCGGCTTCGGTGGGGCAGATGAGTCCGAGCACTCCGCACACGTGAAGTCACACCTCGTAGTTCGCTGTGGCTGAGCGCCCAGTATGCCGAGGGGTGGTTTGGGCGCTTAGGTCAGCCTGAGGACGTGTGAGGCCGCCACCAGGTTCCGCGACAGTGTGTCAAGGCCATGCGAAAGGGCGCCTCCCGCCCACAGGAGACGCCCCCTCGCGAAAGCCTCGCGCCGCGGACTACGGCGCTACTCGCTCGACCTGCCAGCCGTCGCGGCCCAGGCGGAACCGCAGCCGGTCGTGCATCCGGTCGCGGCGGCCCTGCCAGAACTCGACCTCCTCCGGCCGGACCCGCCAGCCGCCCCAGTGCGGGGGGACCGGGATCTGCTCGGTGTCGGCGAACTGCCGCTCGATCTTGTGCAGCGCCGAGTCCAAAGTGGAACGGCCGGCCACCACGCGCGACTGCGGCGAGGCCCAGGCACCGATCTGCGACCCGCGCGGCCGCGAGTTCCAGTACTCGGCGGTCTCGACGGGCCCGACCTTCTCGACCGTGCCGCGGACGTGCGCCTGGCGCTGCATCGCGAACCACGGGAACGTGGCGGAGGCGTAGCGGGTCGCCATCAGGTCGTGCGACTTGTTCGAGGTGTAGTTGGTGAAGAACACCACGCCGCGCTCGTCGAGGCCCTTGAGCAGCACCGTGCGCGAGGAGGGGCGGCCCTGGGTGTCGGTGGTCGCGAGGACCATGGCGTTCGGTTCCGCCAGACCGGCGCGGGAAGCCTGGTCGAGCCACAGCTGGAGCTGTTCGTGCCAGGTGGCGGCAAGCTCCGACTCGGCGAGCGAGCCCTGCTCATAAGACACGCGCATCGCGGGCAGAGCGATGTTCGTGGTCTCCGTCATCGGCGAACCTCCCAGCACAGCGCAGAACTCGTGGTCCTTGGACCCGCGACCATACGCACGGCGACCCGATCCCGAAACCGCCTGCGTGGTGATGACCACCACCTGAACAGTGACTGTCCGTGGTTTGAACGGATCTGGATCGAATACGTGATCGAGTCAGATGGCGTCGAGCACACGTGTGACGGTGACCACGTCTTCACCCAGTGCGGTGGCAAGGGATCCGCCCGCCGCCAACGGCACGACGTTCCACCACTCACCGCCGTCAGCGGGGCGCTCGACGGCGTCCAGGTGCACCTGGCTGCCCAGGACGCGCTTGCCGGCGAGCCCGGCCGCGGACGCGTCGACCGCCGGGTCGCCGACGACGAGCTGCTGGTGCAACAACGGCGTGCCGCACCGGGTCGCGCGCACCGACGTGGAGAGCACACCGGCTTTCTCGCCGACGCGGCCGAGCACCAGCACCTCGCGCAACGACAACACCGCGTGACCGTCCAATTCGGCCTCCACCACTGCGGTGTGACGCGCGCGGCCCGTCACGACCGTGGGCTCCGGCAGGTACCGGGCAGTGCCCTCGATCGTGAACCGCACGACCGAGGACGACTCCGCACCGGACGGGCCGGGCAGCGCCAGCGTCGCCGCCACGCCCCGCAGGTCCAGCGCGGCACCGGGACCGACCGCGACGTCCAGCTCCAGCGCGTCCCCGCCGAGCGGGGACGTCACGGAGCTGACGAGGTGCACCAGCGCGACCGGACCGGCGCGGCGGTGCGGCACCAGCGTCAGGGGCGCCTGGGAGCGCAGGACGCGCACGACGCTGTTGCCGTGCCGGTCGAGCTCGACGACCAACCGCGCGGACGCCCTCACAGCTGCGCCAGCACCCACTTCGCGACCTCGGGCGCGTCCGGTGTCTCCACCAGCGACTGCGCGATCACCGGCAGCTCGCCGCGCATCCGGTGCGCGTCGGAGGTCATCACGTCCAGGTCGGCGCCGACCAGCGGGGCGAGGTCGGTCTTGTTGATCACCAGCAGGTCGGCGGTCGTGACGCCGGGACCGCCCTTGCGCGGCACCTTGTCGCCGCCGGCCACGTCCACGACGAAGATCTGCCTGTCGACGAGGCCGCGGGAGAACACGGCGGTCAGGTTGTCGCCGCCGCTTTCGATGATCACCAGGTCGAGGCCGGTGAACCGGTGTTCCAGGCGTTCGACGGCGTCGAGGTTCGCGGTGATGTCGTCGCGGATCGCGGTGTGCGGACAGCACCCGGTCTGCACGGCCTCGATGCGCGCCGGGTCCAGCACGCCCGCGCGGCGCAGGAAGTCGGCGTCCTCGGTCGTGTAGATGTCGTTGGTGACCACCGCGAGCTCCAGCTGCGCGCCGAGAGCACGGCACAGCGCGGCGGTCAGCGCGGTCTTGCCGCTGCCGACGGGGCCGCCGATGCCGATGCGCGGCGCCTTGCCGTGGTGGTGGTCGTGCGGGTCAGGACCGTGGTCAGCTCCCAAAGAGACGCACCCCTTCACGTCGAACATGAGCTTCCGCCAAGAGGTCCAAGGCGGGTGAACCGAGCGCGGGCAGCTCCTTCGCGGCCCGCGCGGCGACCTCTTCCACCGGAAGCGCCGCCACGATCGCGTTGACCCCGAACGGGTCGAGTCCCAGCAGCCGCACCGCCGCGGACGCCGGTCCGCTGACGGCGAGGTAGGCGCAGGTCAGCGCGGCCTCGACCGGGTCGTCGACCAGCACGCCGATGACCAGCGGCTGGTGCGGGTCCGGCGGCAGGTCGCGCAGGCGCGCGGACGGCCACGCCCGCCGGGCCGCCCGCAGCATGCCGCGGCCCTGCGCCCGCGACGCCGCGCGCTGGGCGGGCGAGGGCGTGCGGGCGTCGAGCTCGGCGTCCAGCGTCGCGAGGTCCTCACCGCGGGCCGCGGCGGCGGCGAACCCGGCCGCGAGCAGCCCCGCGGTCTGCAACCGCCCGCGCAGGAACGACTCCAGCGACGGCTCGTCGTGCACGAGCCGCCGGGTGGCCGCCTCCTCCAGGCCACCGGAGTGCACGTGCCCGCCGCCGGGGAAGCGGGAGTCGGCGAGGATCAGCGCGGTCAGCATCAGAACAGGAAGTACCGCTGGGCCATCGGCAGCTCGGCGACCGGTGCCGGTTCCACCAGCTCGCCGTCCACGTGCACGGCGAAGCTGTCCGGGTCGACCCGCACGTCCGGCAGCGCGTCGTTCAGCACCATGTCCGCCTTGGACACCGAGCGGGTGTTCTCCACCGGCAGCACCCGCCGGGCGTACCGGTCGCCGATACCGGCCTCGACCGCCTCCGGTGCGACGAAGAAGACGCTCGACGCGGCACCGGCCGTGGCACCGAACATCGGCCGCGCCCACACCGGTTGCGGCGTCGGGATCGAGGCGTTCGCGTCACCCATGGCACCCCACGCGATGAAGCCGCCCTTCAGCACGACCGATGGCCGCACGCCGAAGAACTTCGGTTCCCACAGCACGAGGTCGGCGAGCTTGCCGGGTTCGACCGAGCCGACCTCGCCGGCGATGCCGTGCGCGATGGCCGGGTTGATCGTGTACTTCGCGACGTACCGCCGGGCCCGCAGGTTCGGGTCGAGGGTGTGGCGCTTCGACATCACGTGCGCGGTCTGCCAGGTGCGGATGACGACCTCGCCGACCCGGCCCATCGCCTGGGAGTCGGAGCTGATCATCGAAATGGCGCCCAGGTCGTGCAGCAGGTCCTCGGCGGCGATCGTGGTCGGGCGGATGCGCGACTCGGCGAACGCCAGGTCCTCGGGCACCGACGGGTTGAGGTGGTGGCAGACCATCAGCATGTCGAGGTGTTCTTCGAGCGTGTTGACGGTGTGCGGGCGGGTCGGGTTGGTCGACGACGGCAGCACGTTCGGCAGTGAGACGACCCGGATGATGTCCGGTGCGTGCCCGCCGCCCGCGCCCTCGGAGTGGTAGGCGTTGATCGACCTGCCACCGATGGCGTCCACTGTGGACTCCAGGAAGCCGGCCTCGTTCAACGTGTCGGTGTGGATGGCGACCTGGACGCCGGACTCGTCGGCGATGCGCAGGCACGCGTCGATCGCGGCGGGCGTGGTGCCCCAGTCCTCGTGCAGCTTGAACCCGCCCGCGCCACCGCGGAGCTGTTCGCGCAGAGCTTCCTCGGAGACCGTGTTCCCCTTGCCCAGCAACAAGACGTTGACCGGCATGTGGTCCATCGACGTCAGCATCCGGTCGAGGTACCAGGCGCCCGGCGTGACCGTGGTGGCCTTCGTGCCCTCCGCAGGGCCGGTGCCGCCGCCGACCAGCGTGGTCAGGCCGGACGCCAGCGCCTCGTCCACGACCTGCGGGCAGATGAAGTGCACGTGGCAGTCGATGCCGCCCGCGGTGAGGATCTTCCCGTTGCCGGACAGGATCTCCGTCGACGGGCCGATGACCAGGTCGGGGTGGACGCCGTCCATCGTGTCCGGGTTGCCCGCCTTGCCGATCGCGACGATCCGGCCGTCCCGCACGCCGACGTCGGCCTTGACCACACCCCAGTGGTCGAGCACCACGGCACCGGTGATCACCAGGTCCGGCGCGCCCTCGGCACGGGTGGCGATCCCCTGCCCCATCGACTCGCGGACCACCTTGCCGCCACCGAAGATCACCTCGTCGCCGGAGCCGGTGCCGCGGCTCAGATCCTCGGTGACCTCGATGAACAGGTCGGTGTCGGCCAGCCGGACCTTGTCGCCGACGGTCGGGCCGAGCAGCTCGGCGTAGCGCTCCCGGTCGATCACCGCTGCAACCCCCTGACGATCCGCAGGCCGGCCAGCGGAACGAGCGACACCTCGCGCTCGACGCCGGGTTCGAAGCGCGTCGCCGTGCCGGCCGGGATGTCCAGCCGGTAGCCGAAAGCGGCCTCCCGGTCGAACTCCAGCCCGGCGTTGACCGACGCGAAGTGGAAGTGCGAGCCGACCTGCACGGGCCGGTCGGCGGCGTTGACGACGGTGAGCGCGACCCGCGGCCGGCCGGGGTTGAGCTCGACCGGTTCGCTGCCGACGACGACCTCGCCCGGGGCGGGACCGGCGGACGGTGCGATCGGGTGGTGCACCGTGACGAGCTTCGTGCCGTCCGGGAACGTCGCCTCTACCTGCACCGAGTCGATCATCTCCGGCACCCCGCGCATGACCTGCTCCGGTGCGAGCACCGTGCGGCCGCTCTCCATCAGCTCGCTGACCGTCCGCCCGTCCCGCGCGCCCTCCAGCACGTGGTCGGTGATCAGCGCGACGGCCTCGGGGTAGTTCAGCAGCACTCCGCGTTCGAGCCTCCGCCGCGCCACGTCGGCAGCGACGTGCACGAGGAGCTTGTCCCGTTCATGCGGCGTCAGGTGCACAGCTTCGTTCTACCACTCGAAAGCCGTTTACCGCCCAGTGGAAACCTCGCCGAAACATGAACGCACGCGGGGAGCTTTCGTTCACCAGGAGCGCACGAAAGGGCCCCGCGTGCCGCCGTGTCCACCGACCGGTGGACAACCGGGGTCGGCGGGGCGGTCGTCCCGGAGAGGCACCCGTGCGCCGGAGGATTTGTGCATGAACGCGATTCGAGTGCGAGGGCTGGAGAAGGCCTACGGGGGGCACCGGGCGGTGGCCGGGGTGGACCTCGACGTCGCCCGCGGTGAGGTGTTCGCGGTCCTCGGGCCGAACGGGGCCGGCAAGACGACGACCGTGGAGATCCTGGAGGGCCACCGCGACCGGGACGCCGGGGAGGTGAGCGTGCTCGGCGGCGACCCGGCGAAGGCGGGGCGGGTGTGGCGCTCGAAGCTCGGCATCGTCCTGCAGAGCGCGAGCGACGCCGCGAACCTCACCGTCCGCGAGGCCGTGCGGCACTACGCCGGGTACTACGCGGACCCGCGTGACCCGGAGGAGGTCATCGACCTCGTCGGGCTCACCGAGAAGGCCAAGGCCCGCGCCGGCACGCTGTCGGGGGGTCAGCGGCGCCGGCTGGACGTGGCGCTCGGCATCATCGGGCGGCCGGAGCTCGTGTTCCTGGACGAGCCGACCACCGGGTTCGACCCGGAGGCGCGCCGCCAGTTCTGGGACCTGGTCCGGCTGCTGGCCGCCGAGGGCACCACGATCCTGCTGACCACGCACTACCTCGACGAGGCAGAGGCGCTCGCCGACCGCGTGGCCGTGCTCGCCGGCGGCCGGATCGTCGCCGAGGGCACGCCGCGGACGCTCGGCGGCCGCGCACACGCCGACGCCACCGTGCGGTGGCTGTCCGACAGCGGCTACACCGAGATCCGCACCTCCGAACCCACCAAGGCCGTCGCCGAGCTGTCCCGCCACGGCGAGCTCGCCGAACTCACCGTCACCCGGCCGTCGCTGGAGGACGTCTACCTGGAGCTGATCAAATGACCACCGCCGTGCTTCCCGGAACCCTGCGGCTCGGCCTCGCGAGGGGTGCGGCCGAGCTGAGGGACTTCTTCCGGCAGAAGGAGAACCTCATCTTCACGGTGTCGTTGCCGGCACTGCTGATGCTGCTGCTCGGCACCGTCTACGTGAAGGAACCGGCCGCCGCGCAGATGTTCGCCGCCAGCATGATCGGCGCGGGCATCATCTCGACCTCGTTCGTCGGGCTCGGCATGAGCGTCGTGGCCGACCGCGAGGACGGCACCCTCAAGCGCCTGCGCGGCACGCCGATGCCGTTCACGTCCTACTTCATCGGCAAGATCGTCCTGGTCTTCGTGACGAGCCTGTTCGAGGCGGTGCTGCTGGTCGCGGTGGGCGTGCTGCGGTTCGACCTGGAGCTGCCGGCGACCGCGGCGAAGTGGGGCACGTTCGCGTGGGTGTTCGTGCTCGGCGTCGTCTCGTGCTCGCTGATCGGTGTCGCGCTCAGCTCGATCGCGACCTCGACCCGCAGCGCGGCGGGCGTGCTGAACCTGCCCTACATCGTGCTGCAGTTCCTCAGCGGCGTGTTCATCATGCAGTCGGCGCTGCCAGAGTCGCTGCGCACGGTGGGGTCGTTCTTCCCGCTCAAGTGGGTGTGCCAGGGTTTCCGCTCGGTGTTCGCTCTGGACGAGAACTACGCGGTCATGGAGGCGGCGGGATCATGGGAGCTCGGCAGGACCGCCCTGGTGCTCGGGGCGTGGACGCTGGTGGGCCTGGTGGGGGTCAGCCGGACCTTCAGGTGGACGAACGGCAGTCGCTGATCACCTGGTACGTGCTCTTCGCGGTCACCCAGGCCACCGCGCTCGTCCTCATCCTGATCGACAACAACACCCTCGCCGACCGCCTGACGGCGGCGGGGTTGCTGGGACTGAACGCGCTGTGGTTCCTGTTCTACGGCCGCAAGCTGGTCCGGCGCGGGCACGAGGACTGGCACGGGTTCGTCTACGCCGCCGGCTCGCTCGCCACGTTCGCGCCGGCGGTGTGGTTCAGCGGCAACGCGACCTTCGCGCTGTTCGGCCTGGTGCCGCAGATCTACATGGTGCTGCCGACCGCGTGGGCGTTCCTGCCGATGGCGGTGTTCGTGTTCACGCCGCAGATCCTGACCTGGGCCGCGGGCGCCGTGCCCGCGCTGCCCTGGCCGGCCGCGCTGCTGATCATCGGCTTCTCGCAGGCCTTCGGGTGGGCGATCAGCCAGATCTCGCGGCAGAACGCGCAACGCGGTGAGCTGCTGCACCGCATCGAGGCGCTGACCATCGAGGCCGAGCGGGCCCGGTGGTCGGCGGAGATCCACGACACGCTGGCGCAGGGCTTCACGTCGATCATCACGCTGCTGCAGGGCGCGCAGCCGAACGTGGAGCTGGCACTGGCCACGGCACGGGAGAACCTGCGCGAGGCACGGGCACTGGTCGCCTCCACCGCACCGTCGCCTTTGGACGGTTCGTCACTGGAGGACGCGTTGCGGCGCCTGGTGACCGGTGCGGCGCTGCCGTCGGCGTTCCGGGTGATCGGCGACTCGGTCGCGCTGCCGACGTCGGTGGAGGTGGTGCTGCTGCGGACGGCCCAGGAGGCGCTGACCAACGTGCTGCGGCACTCCGGTGCGTCCCGGGTGGACGTCGTGCTGCGGTTCGACGCCGACGGCGTGTCGCTGGAGGTCCGCGACGACGGCCGCGGCTTCGGCGACGCACCGGAGGGCTTCGGCCTGCGGGGCATGCGCGCCCGGCTGGAGCAGGTGGGTGGCAGGCTGTCCCTGTCGTCGGACGAGGGGGCCTCGGTGCTCGTGGAGGTGCCGCTGTGATCAGGATACTGCTGGTGGACGACCACCCGGTGGTGCGGCAGGGCCTGCGCGGCATGCTCGTGGCCGCGGACCTGGAGGTGGTCGGTGAGGCCGGTTCCGGTGCCGAGGCGATCTCCCAGGCCGCGGCGCTGCTCCCGGACGTCGTGCTGATGGACCTGCGCATGCCGGAGATGGACGGTGTGGCCGCGACCGCCCGGATCGTCGGGACGGGCCCGCGCGTGCTCGTGCTGACCACCTACGAGACCGACTCGGACATCCTCCGCGCGGTGGAGGCGGGCGCGTCGGGCTACCTGCTGAAGGACTCGACGACCGAGGACCTGATCGCCGCCATCCGCGCCGCCGCGCGCGGGGAGACGGTGCTGGCGCCGTCGATGGTCGCCAAGGTCGTCGGCCAGGTCCGGACCCCGCCGCTGTCGGCGCGGGAGGCCGAGGTGCTGCGGCTGGTCGCGAAGGGCCTGTCGAACGTCGAGATCGGACGGGCGCTGTTCATCTCCGAGGCCACGGTCAAGACGCACCTGCTGCGCGTGTTCAACAAGCTCGGGGTGTCCGACCGGACCGCGGCGGTCACCACGGCGATGGAGCGCGGGATGCTGCGGTGACGCGCCGAGCTCCCCGGCCCCACCGCACGCCGGGCGGCTTCCGGCAGTGACCCAGGACACCCGCCTGTCACCTGCCGGCCACCGGCCTGCAACACTGTGAACTCCGGCAACGGCGCCGGTCAGGTCCGTTAGAAGACTCACCGCCCCGGAGGCGTGACCACATGACCCAGACCGCCGATCCGACCTCGTTGGTGCTGCCCGCCGACCTCAAGCCGTCCGACGGCCGCTTCGGCTGTGGACCGTCCAAGGTGCGCCCGGAGGCCGTGCAGGCCCTGGCCACCGAGGGTGCGGCCCTGCTCGGCACGTCGCACCGGCAGAAGCCCGTCAAGAACCTCGTGGGCCGGGTGCGGTCCGGTCTGCGCGAGCTGTTCGCGCTGCCCGACGGGTACGAGGTCGTGCTCGGCAACGGTGGCACGACGGCGTTCTGGGACGCGGCGTCCTTCGGACTGGTCCGCGAGACGGCGCAGCACTTCACCAACGGTGAGTTCTCGTCGAAGTTCGCGAAGGTCACGCAGACGGCGCCGTTCCTGAAGGACTCGCTCGTCACCAAGGCCGAGCCGGGCACGGCGCCGGAGCTGTTCTACGCCGAGGGCGCCGACCTGGTCGGCTGGGCGCAGAACGAGACCTCGACCGGTGTGGCCATGCCCGTCACCCGCATCGAGGGCTCCGAGCAGGCGCTGATCGCCATCGACGCCACGTCGGGCGCGGGTGGCCTGCCGGTCAAGGCCGAGGACTTCGACGTCTACTACTTCGCGCCGCAGAAGTCCTTCGCGAGCGACGGCGGGCTGTGGCTCGCGCTGATGTCGCCGAAGGCCCTGGAGCGCGTCGAGGAGCTCAAGGACCGCTGGGTGCCGGAGTTCCTGTCGCTGCCGACCGCGCTCGACAACTCCACGAAGGACCAGACGTACAACACGCCGTCGGTGGCCACGCTGTTCCTGCTGGCGCACCAGATCGACTGGATCAACGGCAACGGCGGCCTCGACTGGGCCGTCGCGCGCACCAAGGACTCGTCGGACCGGCTCTACTCGTGGGCCGAGAAGACCGCGTACACCGCGCCGTACGTGGAGAAGGCCGCTGACCGCTCGCAGGTCGTCGGCACGATCAACTTCTCCGACGACGTCGACGCCGCCACCGTGGCGAAGGTGTTGCGCGCCAACGGGATCGTGGACGTGGAGCCGTACCGCAAGCTCGGCAAGAACCAGCTGCGGGTGGCGATGTTCCCGGCCATCGAGCCGAGCGATGTCACGACCCTGACCCAGGCGATCGACTGGGTCGTCGGCCAGCTCTGACAGCGCACGCGGGGAGCTTTCGTACTCTCGGAGAGTACGAAAGGTCCCCGCGTGCGTTCAGGCGAGGGCCTCGGTGGGGGATTGGCGGGCGGCTCGCACCGCCGGGTAGAGCCCGGAGATCGCGCCGATGAGGATCGCGGCGCCCACTCCCCCGAGCAGGGCGGGCCACGGCAGTGCCGCCGGCCACCGCTGGCTGATCGAGTACCCGGCCGTGACCGCGACACCCACGATCACGCCGACCAGCCCGCCGAGCCCGGACAGCAGCACCGACTCGGTGAGGAACTGCCACCGGATCTGCCGCCGGGTCGCCCCGAGCGCCCGCCGCAGCCCGATCTCCCTGCGCCGTTCCAGCACCGAGATCACCATCGTGTTCGCCACGCCGACACCGCCGACGAGCAGCGCGACCCCGCCCAGGCCGAGGAACAGGGCGTTGTAGGAGCTCTCCGCGAGCTTCTGCGCTTCCAGCGCCTCCGAGGGCCGCGACACCTTGACCTCGTTGGCCTGCTTCGGGTTCAGCGTCGGGCCGAGCAGCCTGCGGACGTCGTCCACCTGGTCGGGCGTGGTGCGCACGTAGACCGTGCCGGCGTTGCCCTCGAACCCGAACGCCTCCTTGGCCGCCTCCCAGCCGATCAGCGCCGAACGGTCGATCTCCGGCGAGAGCGGCAGCGGGCCGAGAATGCCGACCACGGTGAACCACTGGCCGTCGATCCACAGCTGCACACCGGGCTCCTGCACGCCCAGGCGCGCGGCCGCGGTGCCCCCGAGCACCACCGACTTCTCCCCCGGCGACAGCCACCGGCCGGCGCGGACCTCGGCGTGCAGCACCGCGAGCAGGTCCTGTTCGGCGGCCTGCACCTGCAACCCGAGCGTGTCGCTGGCGGGCACCAGGTCGTTCTTGCGGACGCTCGCGGAGATCTTGCCCGTCGCGCTCGCCGCCGACACCGCGCCGATCCGCCTGGCCATCGGCACCGCGGTCTCCGGCAGCTTCGCGTCCTGGCCGAAGAAGTCCTGGCCGGGTGCGGCGGTGAGCAGGTTGGTGCCCAGCCTGGACATCTCCTCCCGCAACGCGGCGGCGCTGGAGGCGGGGATGCCGACGACCGCGACGACGGCGGCGATGCCGATCGCGATGCCCAGTGCCGACAGCACGGCGCGGACCGGGCGGGTCCTCATGCCGAAGAACCCGAGGCGCAGCAGGTCGATCACACGACCACCCCGTCGCGGACCTCGACCCGGCGCGGTGCCCACGCCGCGATGTCCCGGTCGTGGGTGATCATCACGATCGTCGTGCCGTCGGAGTTGAGGCTGTCCAGCAGCTCCAGCACGCCCGCGCCGTTCTTCGTGTCCAGGTTGCCGGTCGGTTCGTCGGCCAGCAGGATTCTCGGCGTGTTCACCACGGCCCGCGCGATCGCGACCCGCTGGCGTTCACCACCGGAGAGCTCGTGCGGCTTGTGCAGCGCCCGGTGGATCAGCCCGACCCGGTCCAGTGCGGACATCGCCATCGAACGCCGCTTCGAGCGCGGCACGCCGGCGTAGACGAGCCCGGAGGCCACGTTCTCGATGGCGGACAAGCCGTCCGTGAGGAAGAACTGCTGGAACACGAACCCGATCGTGCGGGCCCGCAGCGCCGAGAGCGCGTTGTCCGACAACGACGAGATGTCGTGGCCGTCGATCTCGACCCGGCCCGTCGTGGGCTTGTCGAGCGTGCCCATCAGGTGCAGCAGCGTCGACTTCCCCGAACCGGACGGTCCCACGATGGCGAGCATCTCCCCGCCCCCGACGGTCAGGGAGACGTCGCGCAGCGCCTGCACGCCACCGGGATAGGTGCGGCTCGCGCGGTCGACGGTGATCACTCGGTGGTCACCACCTTCACACCCTCGCGCAGGCCGTCGCCCTGGACCTCGACCTGGCCCTTGGCGAAGATGCCGACGGTGACCGGGATGGTCCTGCCGTCGTCGGTGACGACGCCGTAGCCGCCCTCGGCCGACGCGAGCAGCGCGCCGATCGGCACCGCCAGGACGTCCTGCTTCTTCGCCACGGTGAACAGCGCCGTGACGTTGGCGGTCTCGACGCCTTCCGCGGCAGCGGGGTCGTCGACGGAGATCGTCAGCACGATCTTGGCCTTCTGACCCTGGTTGGGGTCGCCCGCCGTGCGGGTGATGCCGGTGATCGTGCCGGTGGTGGGCTTGCCGCCGGTGATCGACAGCTCGACCTTCTCGCCCTGCTTGGCGAGGCGCTGCTTGGCCGTGTCCAGCTCGACGGTGACCGCGCGTTCGGTGCCGGTGACCTTCATCAGGTCACCGCCGGCGGGGGCGCCGAGCTGGGCGGTCAGGGCCGCGACCCGGATGGCGCCCGGCTGGACGACGACGTCGCCGGTGCCGAGCTTCCCGGTCTGCTCCAGGCCGTTGGCCTTCTGCCACTTCTTCAACGCCGTGGCGGTGTAGTAGGTGAACTTCTCATCCGGAGTGCCGAAGTCCTTGTACCCCAACGCGGCGAGGTTCTCCTCCACCACCTTGACGTCGGGTCCGTTCGACATGCCCTGTTCGAGGTCGCGGTAGAGCGGCAGCGAACCGTAGAACAGCGGCACCGGCTTGGCGTCCGCGTGGAACACCGGCTTGCCCTGCTCGATGACGGCACCCTGGTTCGGCAGCCCGGTGACGGTGCCGCCCTTCCGGCTCGCCAGACCGCGCTCGGCACCGAAGCCGAGCTGGCCGGTCAGCTGCTGCTGGTCGGCGAGGTTCGTCCGCTTCACCGGCACCGTCTTCGCCGGGTCGTTCCGCAGCGGTGCGGCGTTGGCCTGATCGGCCGCGACCCTCGTGAGGACCACGACCCCGCCGGTGCCGAGCACCACCGCGGCGACGAGCGCGGCGACGACGACCTTCCTGTTGACGCGGCGGGTCATCCGACGGGCCTCGCCGCGACCATGCCCTCACCGAGGCCGCAGTCCTTCATGTCCTGCTCGACCTTGTCGTTCTCCAGATCGGGGAGCTCGATCGTGTCGGTGGGGCCGCCGCCCTCGAACTGCGGGTCCGGCCAGTTGTAGCCCCTGTCGCGCATGCACTTCGCCTGCTGGCGCAGCTTGTCCTGCTCCTCGGGCGACGGCGGCTTGAGCTCGCCGCCGTTGGGCAGGTGCTGCTTGCAGGCCTCGTGGGCGGTCTTCATCTTGTCCTGGTCGAGTGCGACGCCGTCCTCGCCGCCGATCGCGATGCCGACGCGGCCGTCGTCCTGCGGGTCCGGCATGTTGATGCCGTTCTCCCGCATGCACTGGGCGAACTCGACCATGTCGCCCCTCTTCTGGTCGTTCTGGGCGGCCGGTTGTTCTTCCGTCCCGCAGGCGCTCAACGCGAGGAGCAGCCCCAGCAGCACAGCGGTGGTGGTCTTCATGGCGACAGGTCTACGGAGGACGTCATTCGACGGCGTTAAGCGAAAGGCTTTATCCAGTGCTTATGCCCCGTTCGCGGAGACTGTGCGGCATGCGTGTGCTGGTGGTCGAGGACGAACGGCTGCTCGCGGACACGGTCGCCGAGGGCCTGCGCCGGTTCTCGATGGCGGTCGACGTCTGCTACGACGGGGAGGCGGCCCTCGAACGCGTGGGCGTGCACGCCTACGACGTGGTGGTGCTCGACCGGGACCTGCCGCTGGTGCACGGCGACCAGGTGTGCGGGGCCGTGCACGCCCGCGGTGGTGAGGCGCGGGTGCTGATGCTGACCGCGGCGGCCGAGGTGGACGACCGGGTCGCCGGGCTGGGGCTCGGTGCCGACGACTACCTGACCAAGCCGTTCGCGTTCGCCGAGCTGGTGGCACGGGTGCAGGCGCTGGGACGGCGGGCGCGGCCCGCGTTGCCGCCGGTGCTCGAACGCGCGGGCGTGACGCTGGACCTGCCGCGGCACCAGGCGTCGCGGGACGGGCGGTTCCTGCCGCTCTCACCCAAGGAGTTCGCGGTGCTGGAGGTGCTGATGCGGGCGGAGGGCACCGTCGTGAGCGCGGAGGAGCTGCTGGAGAAGGCGTGGGACGAGCACGCCGACCCGTTCACCAACGCCGTGCGGGTGGCGGTGATGACGCTGCGCCGCAAGCTGGGCGCACCGCAGGTCATCGAGACCGTGCCCGGTGCCGGCTACCGGTTCGGCCCGTGACGTTGCGGACCAGGCTGACGGCCTGGTACGCGGGGGTGTTCCTGATCGCGGGCGTCGCGCTGGTCGGGCTGAACTACTGGCTGCTCGCGGACTGGTTCCTGCCCGCCGACGGGGTCGCGCTGGCCACGCAGGGGATGGTGACGCGGCCACTGGAGGTGGAGCCGGTGCAGCAGACGGTGGACGTGACCAGGCTGCCCGCGGACGCCGTGGTCATGACGGCCGCGGCGGTCAAGACCGACGTCATGGGCACCGTGCTGTGGCAGTCCGCCATCGCGCTGGTGGTCGCCGCCGTGCTGGCCGCCGGCCTGGGCTGGGTGGTGGCCGGGCGGGTGCTGGCGCCGTTGCACGAGATCACCACGACCGCGCACCGGCTGGAGGCGACCCGGCTCGACCAGCGGATCGAGCTGGAGGGCCCGCCGGACGAGCTCAAGGAGCTCGCGGACACCTTCGACGGCATGCTCGACCGGCTCGCCTCGTCGTTCGACAGCCAGAAGCGGTTCGTCGCGAACGCCTCGCACGAGCTGCGCACCCCGCTGGCCGTGCAGCGGACCCTGATCGAGGTGGCGCTGGCCGACCCGGACGTCACCGAGGAGACGCGCAGGCTCGGCGCGCACCTGCTCGACACGAACGAGCGGAGCGAGAAGCTCATCGACGGGCTGCTGGTGCT
The DNA here is from genome assembly GCF_055608005.1 of Lentzea sp. NPDC036955. Taxonomy (NCBI): domain Bacteria; kingdom Bacillati; phylum Actinomycetota; class Actinomycetes; order Pseudonocardiales; family Pseudonocardiaceae; genus Lentzea; species Lentzea sp. NPDC036955. Next base: position 496,351 of record NZ_JBVJRC010000003.1, read on the forward strand.
CGCGCGGAGCGACCGCGGGCTCACCACGCGTGAGCTGGTGTGGCTCGATGAGGTCGTGGAGGACGAAATCGAGGCGTGCGCGGCACTTTCCGCCGAGAAAAAGGTCACGTTTGCGGTTCGGACACGCAGGTATCTGGTCGACGGCGACCCCGTCCTACTTGCCCAGCTCGTCGGCAACCTGGTGCGCAACGCGGTGCTCTACAACGAGCCGGGCGGGTCCGTCACGGTAGAGCTTGATCAAGACCTCGTCGTCGCGAACACCGGTCCCACCGTGCCTGCGCAGGCGGTACCCGGTTTGTTCGAGCCCTTTCGACGTCTGCGCGACCGCACGGGCACAGCCGGATCGGGCCTCGGGCTGTCGATCGTGCAGTCCGTGGCGAAGGCGCACGGCGGCTCGGCGAAAGCTCGTCCGAACGGGGGAGGAGGGCTGGTGGTCCAGGTGAACCTTCCGGAAACCGGCGTGCGGCAGGGCCCGTGAACTGGCAAGATCACGTAAAGATATCGGCGAGTCTCCCACCTCTTGGCGGCTCGTTGTCTTAACGTTCTTCGCTGGCGAGGTGCAGATTCAGGGAGGCCACGATGCGAGCGCTGCGAGTCATCGGGCTCGACGAGGACGGCAAGTCCGTCATCCTCGAGGACCCCGAAAACCGCGGCGAGCGCTTCAAGCTCCCCGCCGACGAGCGCCTGCGGGCGGCACTGCGCGGTGACCTGGCCCGTCTCGGCCAGATGCAGATCGAGTCGGGCGAGGCCCAGATGCGGCCGCGCGAGATCCAGGCCCGCATCCGCGCCGGCGAGTCGATCGAGCAGGTCGCCGCTGCCGCCGGGCTGCCCACGCACCGCGTCGAGCGCTTCGCCTATCCCGTGCTCCTGGAGCGGTCGCGCACGGCCGACATGGCCCAGCGCGCGCACCCGGTGCGCGAGGACGGGCCGGACGTCCAGACGCTGGGCGAGGTCGTCGCGCACTCCTTCGGGCTGCGCGGCCACGACCTGAGCGACACGTCGTGGGACTCGTGGCGCGGTGACGACGGCCGCTGGATCGTGCAGCTGCACTGGAAGACCGGTCGTTCGGACAACCGCGCGCACTGGGCGTTCCACCCCGGTGCGCAGGGCGGCACGGTCACGGCGCTGGACGAGGCCGCGGTCGACCTGATGGACCCGAACCCGAACCGCACGCTGCGCACGGTGCGGCCGGTGACGCAGCTGGCCCGGCAGGCGCTGGAGGCGGCTCCGGTGATCATCGGCCCCGGTCCCGTGGTGGACGAGCCGGTCGCACCCGCACCGCCGGCACCGGTGGTGGAGAAGCCCGCGCAGGAGGACCTGCCCGAGCCGGAGCCCGTTCCGGCCCAGGCGACGGACTCCCCCGCCACCGCGGTGGCGGAACCAGAGGCACCCGCGGCGGAGAAGCCGGTCCGCAAGGACGCTCCGCCCAAGAGGGGGAAGAAGAACCACCCCATCGTGCCGTCGTGGGAAGACGTTTTACTCGGCGTGCGGTCGAACCGCTGACTGAAGGGCCGACGCCGTCATGGGACGTCGTGTCGCGCTGGCTGCCGGAGTGGGTGCACTCCTCGGGCTGGTCTGGTGGGGGGTGTTCGGACTCATCGCGTCCGGCGCCGTCTGCACGAAGGACGATTACGGGTGCCTCGGCACCGCCGTCATGACCGTGCCGATCTTCACGGTCGTGGCGTCGGTGCTGGGGTGGCTCGCGCTGCGCGCGGCGAAGCTGGCCCGGCCGTGGCTGGCCGTGCCTGCGGTGGTCATGGCCGTGGCGACGACGGTGTTCTTCGCGCTCGGGTTCTTCTGGGCGGCCGTGCCGATCTTCGCCGTGTTCTTCGCGCTGGCCGCGGTGCTCACCACCCCGCCGCGGTCGTGAAGGTGTTGTGGAGGTTCCGTGCACAACGGCCTGACCAGGTGCTTGATCAGGTAGTCCTGGGCGCATGGTGGTGCGCGTGGTCGTGGGGGCGGTGACCGGAGCGGTCGTCGGCGCGGGTTTTCTGGTGACGCTGCACCAGCTTCCGTCCAGGGGTCCGGCCTACCTGGTGTTCGCGGCGATCCCGGTGCTGTTCGCCTTCTGGACGTTCGTGGCCGGTGTGCTGATCGCGGGCGGGTTCCGGCTGGGGCGGCAGGAGCGCGGCTGGTGGGCGACCGGGATCGGCAGCGGGCTGTGGGTCGTGGTGGTCGTGTCGCTGGTGATGGCGCGGACGTTCTCGAAGCACGCCTACCCGCAGTACGCCGAGACCGCGTTGATCCTCGTGCCGTGTGTGGCCTAGGCGCTCGCGGCGCTCTTCACGTCGAGACGTCCCGTGGAGTCACACAGCTGAAAGGTGTGGGACGGCCACTGCCAGGGGTACCCGTCGGCAGGTTTTTCGGGTCCCCACGAGCGATTACGGTGGCAGGCGTGACAGAACAGAGCACCGCGGGCAAGACGGGCAAGGCGGGGCGCCGGTTGTTGCTGCGCGTCGTCCTGTCGATGGCCGTCGGCGCCGGGCTGGTGCTCGGCTGGACGTGGGCCTACGAGGGCGGCGTGCTCAAGTCGTGGCTCGACAGCCAGTCGATGTCGGAGTTCCTGCTGCTGGTGCTGGTCGGGCTGCCGCTCGCGCTGGTGTCGTCGCTCGTGCTCGCCGGCCCGGTGCTGTGGGTGTTCGGGGTGCGGCCGGTGTGGCCGGTCATCCTGCTCGGACCGGTGCTGCTCGGCATCGGGCTGTACCTCAAGGTGCACGAGCCGCTGCTCGCGTGGTTCTCGAACCGGCACCACGCCGAGGCGCTGCTCGCGGCCGTGGCCTACGGGCTCGTGGCGTTGTTCACGTTCAAGAAGGCGTAGGCACCTCGTCCAGCAGGTGCAGGTCCCAGCCCTCGCGCTCGCACCAGTCCTCCGCCTCCTCGCGGGAGAGGACTGCGGCGTGCTTCGGGCGCTGCCCGCCGAGGTGGTCCCAGCCGTCGGGCGCCAGGACGTAGTTCACCCCATCGCGTGAGGCGATGAGCCGTCCGTGTGGAAACGCCATCGTCTGCTCGGTGCGCAGAAACCGCGTCATGGTGGTCATCGTGCCCTTGACCTCGACCTATGTCGAGCCGGGAGGGTCGGGGCAGCGAAAAACCGGATGCTGAGTGTCGGTGCTCCTTCGTACTGTCGAGGAACACCAAGAGGGGGCTCATCGCGTGAGCGATCAACGAAACACGACGATCAGGACGTTGCGGAGGTTGTGGCCGTACGTGCGGCCGTACCGCGCGCGGATGACCGTCGTGCTGACGGCGACGATGCTCGCGATGCTGTGTGGACTCGGCATCCCGTTGCTCACCCAGCGCATCGTCGACGGACCCATCCAGAACAAGGAGACCGCGGTCCTGCCGTGGCTGATCCTGGGCGTGCTGGTGCTCGGGCTCGGCGAGGCGGGCCTGTTCTACGTGCGGCGCAAGCTCGCGGCGCGACCCGCCGCCGAGGTCGAGGCCGCCATGCGCGCCGATCTCTACCGGCACCTGCAGCGGTTGCAGGTCTCGTTCCACGACCGGTGGCAGTCCGGTCAGCTGCTGTCCCGCGCCACGAACGACCTGAGCACCATCAGGCGGTTCGTGGCGTTCGCGATCGTGTTCCTGATCGTCAACTCCGTGGTCATCGTCATCGGCATGGGGATCATCGCGTTCCTGTCGCCGTGGCTGGTCGTCGTGTCGTTGTGCGGCGCGCTGCCGTTGATCGTCATCTCGTACTTCTTCGAGGCGAAGTTCAAGGTCGTCGCGCGCAAGGCGCAGGACCAGGCGGGCGACCTGACCACGACGGTCGAGGAGTCGGTGCTCGGCATCCGGGTGCTGAAGGCCTTCGGGCGCGGCCCGGAGCTCTCGAAGCGGTTCCTGGCGCAGGCCCGTGAGCTGCGCGGGACCGAGCTGAACAAGATCTCGATCCTGGCCGCGCTGTGGTCGGTGCTGATCGTGCTGCCGGAGCTCTCCATCGCGGGCATGCTCGCGGTCGGCGCGGTCGGCATCGTGAACGGCTGGCTCACCGTCGGTGCGCTGGTGGCGGCGGTGGCGGTCAGCGCGTACCTGCGGTGGCCGATCGACTCGATCGGCTGGCTGCTCGCCGAGACGAACCAGGCTGCGGCCGCCGCCGAGCGCTACTGGGAGGTCCGCGACGTCGAGGTGACGATCAGCGGGCCGGAGCGGCCGGTGTCGCTGCCGGAACCGGTGCGCGGGCACGTGCGGTTCGAGGACGTGCGCTTCGCGTTCGAGGACGGCCGCGAGGTGCTCGCCGGTGTCGACCTCGACCTGCGGCCGGGCGAGACGCTGGCGCTGGTCGGCGCGACCGGGTCGGGCAAGACGACGCTGACGGCGCTCGTGCCGCGGCTGGCGGACGTGACCGGTGGCCGGGTGACGATCGACGGCGTGGACGTGCGGGACCTGTCGCTGGAGGAGCTGCGGCGAGTGGTCGGCACGGCGTTCGAGGAGCCGGTGCTGTTCTCCGCGTCGGTGACCGAGAACGTGGCGCTGGGCGTGCCGGACGTCGACGAGGACCGGGTGCGCGAGGCGTTGCGGGTGGCGAAGGCCGAGGAGTTCGTGGACGCGCTGCCGTGGGGGCTCGCGACACGGATCGGTGAGCAGGGGCTGTCGTTGTCCGGTGGGCAGCGGCAGCGGCTGGCGCTGGCGCGCGCGGTCGTGGGCAGGCCGGCGGTGCTGGTGCTGGACGACCCGCTGTCGGCGCTGGACGTGCACACCGAGGCCGAGGTCGAGGCGGCGCTGCGGCGGGTGCTGCACGGCGTGACGGCGCTGGTCGTGGCCCACCGCCCGTCCACGGTGCAGCTGGCCGACCGGGTGGCGTTGCTGGTCGACGGCCGGATCGCCGCGGTCGGGTCGCACCGGGAGCTGCTGGAGACGAACGACGAGTACCGGCGCCTGCTGTCCAGCACGGACGACGAACTGGTGGAAGAGGAGGTGGCGTCGTGAGCGACGTGGTCGTGCAGCAACAGCGGGAAGAAGAGTGGCGCGGCGTCGCCGCCGAGGAGATCGAGGAGCTGTCGCACTCGACGGGGCTGCGGTTGCAGGCCCGGTCGCGGCGGCTGCTCGGCTCGCTGCTGCGCCCGCACGTCGGCCGCGCCTCGGTCGCGGTCGCGGCGGTCGTCGGCGGCAACCTCGCGAACCTCGCGGGCCCGCTGCTGATCGCCGCGGCGATCGACAAGGGCATCCCGGCCGCCGTCGACGGCGGCACGTCGATCCTGGTGTGGTGCGTCGCCGGGTACGCGGTGTGCGCGGTGCTGATGACGTTCCTGCGCTGGGCGTTCCTGCGGGTGTCCGGCCGGGTCGGCCAAGACCTGCTGCTCGACCTGCGCGGACGGATCTTCCGGCACTCGCAGCGGCTGTCGGTCGGCTTCCACGAGTCGTACACGTCCGGCAAGGTCATCTCCCGCCTGACCAGCGACGTCGACGCGATGCAGGACCTGCTCGAAGAGGGCCTCGACAGCCTGTTCAACGCGGCGCTGTCCGTGGTGGGCATCGCGGTCGTCCTGCTGTGGCTCGACGCACCGCTGGCCGCGGTCGTGCTGGCGGGCTTCCTGCCCGCGTACCTGATCTGGCGCTGGTTCCGCCGCCGTTCGATGGAGGCCTACCGCGGCACCCGCGGCGCCATCGCCAAGATCATCGTGCAGATCGTCGAGTCGATGAACGGCATCCGCGCGGTGCAGGCGTTCCGCCGCCAGCCGCGCAACGAGCAGATCATGACGGGCCTGAACGCCCGGTACCGCGACGCGAACACCGACGCGCTGGGCGTGATGGCCGCGTTCACCGCGACGATCCGCGTCATCGGCAACGTGTCGCTGGCCGTGGTGCTGGCGTGGGGCGCGTACCGGGTGACGTCCGGTTCGCTGGAGCTGGGCGTGCTCGCCGCGTTCACCCTGTACCTGCGCCGCTTCTACGACCCGTTCGACGAGCTGGCGATGTTCGCGAACTCCTACTCCGCGGCCGCGGCCGCGCTGGAGAAGATCTCCGGTGTCCTGGAGGAGGAACCGTCGGTGCCCGAACCCGCGTCCCCGGTGGCCCTGCCGCACGCCCGCGGCGCGATCCGGTTCGCCGACGTGGAGTTCACCTACCCCGGTTCCGCGCGGATGGTGCTGCCGAAGTTCACGCTGGACGTGCCGGCCGGCCAGACCGTGGCCCTGGTCGGCGCGACCGGTGCCGGCAAGACCACCCTGGCCAAGCTCGTGGCCCGCTTCTACGACCCGTCGGCGGGCGCCGTGCAGCTCGACGGCGTGGACCTGCGCTCCCTGGCGGACGAGGACCTGCGCCGCGCGGTGACGATGGTGACCCAGGAGAACTTCCTGTTCTCCGGCTCGGTCGCCGACAACATCGCCCTCGGCCGCCCCGAGGCCTCCCGCGCCGAGATCGAGGCGGCGGCAGCGGAGGTGGGCGCACACGAGTTCATCGCAGCCCTTCCCGCCGGCTACGACACCGACGTGCGCAAACGCGGCGGCCGCCTCTCCGCGGGCCAACGCCAGATGGTCGCCTTCGCGCGCGCCTTCCTGGCAAATCCCGCGGTCCTGGTCCTCGATGAGGCAACATCGTCGCTGGACGTCCCGACCGAACGCGCCGTCCAGGCCGCCCTGGAAACCGTCCTGGCCGACCGGACCGCGTTCATCATCGCCCACCGCCTGTCCACGGTCCTGATCGCCGACCGCGTCCTGGTCGTGGACGGTGGCATTGTGGTGGAAGACGGCTCCCCCGCGGAGCTGATCGGTGAGCGGGGCCGGTTCGCGGCCCTGCACACGGCCTGGCGCGACTCGCTCGCGTAGCGGCCTGGGTCGCGTTCGCGCCAATGGGGATCTGGCGCGAACGCGATCCCACGACGGCGGCTGGGCCGCCTGGCGGGCGGCGTTCGAAGGCCTTGGCGGTCGCCTGCGGTAGGGCCGAGAGTGCCTGCTTGTCGCGCGGGACACGGGCTGAGAGCCCCTGGCTGTTGCCTTGGGAGCGGGGCCGGGGTGGGCCCGTCGCCTGTCGCGTTGCCACCGGGGTTGGGCCAGGCCCGGCTGTGCCGGTCCGTCTCGCTTCGCTCAACCGGCGTCCCCCGGCACGCCCCCGGTCTCCCCGGTGTCACCAGGCGAGAAGCGGCCGGCTTCCGTCGAACAGCGCGGTCGATCGTTCTCCCCGCCCTCCCCCGTCCGATAGGTTCTGCGACGTAACCACCGGAGGAGGGGTTCGTGGAGTTGCGAGTTCGGGACGGCCGCGCCGTGCTCGCCGGGGAGGACGAGACCGGCGAGCGTGAGGTCGACCCGCACAGCCTGCCCCTCGGCGCTGATCTGGCCGAGGCACTGCACGAGTGGGCGAAGGTCGCCGATGCCGTCGTGCGGACCGAGACGCCCGCGGACGGGGTGGCCAGTGCGCTGGTCGCGCGGCGGGGCAAGCAGCTCGCGGGCAGGCTCGCGGCGGTCATGAACACGCCGGTGCGGTACACGGACCCGGTGAGCGGTGAGCAGGTCAGCGTCGACGCGCCCGAGGAGGCGGTGGCGGAGCAGGCCGTGCAGACGGTGGTGGAGGACCGGGAGGAAGAGCCGGAGCCGACGCCGTGGGGGACGGGGCTGACGGTCAGCTTCATCACGGCCGCCATCGTCACGGTCACGGTCGTGTCGTTGTCGCTCGGGCTGGGTGAGACGAGCCGGTGGCTGGCGCTCATCGCCAACGTGCTGGTGGTGGGTGGCTTGGCGCCGAGTGTGTGGCTCGGGCGCAAGGTGCCGGTGTGGCGGTGGGTGTCCTACGGCGTGGTCACCGGGGTGCTGGTGGCCTGGGTCGTGCTGATCCTGACGCTGCTCTAGAGGAGCGCGTAGAAGGCGACGGCGCCGGCGGTGGCCACGTTCAGGGAGTCCACGCCGGACGACATCGGGATGCGGACGGCGAGGTCGGCCGCGGCGATGGCCTCGTCGGTGAGGCCCGGGCCCTCCGAGCCGAGGAGGACGGCGACGCGGCGGCCGCGCAAATTGGCGTCTGCAAGATGCAGGGCAGCGGGGCGTGGCGTGAGGGCGGCAACTGTATAACCCTTTTGCCTCAACATGTTCAGCGTCACGGGCCACTGATCCGTGGTAGCGAACGGGACGCGCAGGACGTGGCCCATCGAGACGCGCACGCTGCGGCGGTAGAGGGGATCGCTGCAGCCGGGGCCGAGGACGACGCCGTCGATGCCGAGCGCGGCGGCGTTGCGGAAGATCGAGCCGAGGTTCTCGTGGTCGCCGACGCCCTCCAGGACGGCGAGGCGCTGGGCGCCGTCGGTCAGGGTGTCCAGGTCCACGGCGGGAGCGCGGTCGGCGGCGGCCAGCACACCGCGGTTCAAGTGGAAACCGACGACCGACGCCATAACCTCCGCTGACGTCACGTAAGCAGGAACGTCCAGCTCAGAGAGGTCGAGCGCCTCAACGCGGCGGCGCACGCCGAGCAGTCCGCGCACGGGGTACGGGGAGGCCAGCAGACGTTCCACCACGACCACGCCCTCGGCGATCACGAGACCGCGCCCACCCGGCCGGTCGGGCCTGCGGTCGGCCGTCGACAGGTCGCGGAAGTCGTCCAGCCGGGGGTCCGCGGGGTCGTTGATCTCGATCACTGTTGCCACGCGGGAAGTTTTGCACCCGGCCCGTCGTGGAACAGGCCGGGTAGTCCGGAGGGCGGAACGCCGCACGCCCGACCAGGGGATGATCGCTGGTTGTTACCCCGACGTGACAGAGAGCACCGATTTGGGCGATGTCAACGAGGTTACCGCTGTGTCAAGTTGGGCGTTCCGCCTGGCCCGCGCCCACCGGCGCCGAGCGAAGGGGTAGCGGCATGGGAAGTGAAGTGTCCAGCCGCACGTTCACCAGAGACGATCGTCAGCGTTACCGCTCGAAGATGCAGCGGAGTCTGGACGCCTTGGCGACGATGCTCGCAGAAGACACGTTCTCCTTTCCCCGTCAGCAGATGGGTCTCGAGATCGAGCTGAACCTCGTCGACGACGCGATGCGGCCGGCGATGACGAACTCCGAGGTGCTCGAGAAGATCGACGACCCTTCCTACACCTTGGAGCTGGGGCAGCAGAACCTGGAGATCAACGTCCCGCCGCGCGAGCTGGCCGGCGGTGAGATGCTCGGCCTGGAGGAGGAGCTGCGCACCTCGCTCGACAACGCCGACGCCAAGGCCAATGACGTCGGCGCCAACCTCGCCATGATCGGTGTGCTGCCCACGCTGAGGGAACGGCACTTCGACCGGAAGTGGCTCTCGGAGAGCCCGAGGTACGCGCTGCTCAACGACACCATCTTCGCCGCACGCGGCGAGGAGATGGTGCTGCACATGGAAGGCCCGGCGATGCCGGGCAAGGGCCCGGAGAAGCTCCTGACCTACGCGGAGTCGATCCTGCCCGAGGCGGCGTGCACGTCGGTGCAGCTGCACCTGCAGGTGGAACCGACCGACTTCGCCGCGCACTGGAACGCGGCGCAGTGCCTGGCCGGGGTGCAGGTCGCCATCGCGGCGAACTCCGCGTTCCTGCTGGGCAAGGCGCTCTGGCACGAGACGCGCATCCCGCTCTTCCAGCAGGCCACCGACACCCGCCCGGACGAGCTCAAGAACCAGGGCGTCCGCCCGCGCGTGTGGTTCGGTGAACGGTGGATCACGTCGATCTTCGACCTGTTCGAGGAGAACGTGCGCTACTTCCCCAGCCTGCTGCCGGAAACCGACGACGAGGACCCGATCGAGAGCCTCGAAGCCGGTGGTGCGCCACGACTTTCCGAGCTGCGCCTGCACAACGGCACGATCTGGCGCTGGAACCGGCCCGTCTACGACGTCGTCGACGGCGTGCCGCACCTGCGCGTGGAGAACCGGGTGCTGCCGGCGGGCCCGACGGTCCTCGACACGATGGCGAACGCCGCGTTCTTCTACGGGACCCAGCGCGCGCTCACCGCACAGGAACGTCCACTGTGGACGCAGATGTCGTTCCAGGCGGCCGAGGAGAACCTCTACACCGGCGCACGCCACGGCATGAACGCCCAGCTGTACTGGCCGGGCATCGGCTGGATCCCGCCGGACGAGCTGGTGCTGCGCCGGCTGCTGCCGATGGCGCACGAGGGGCTGCGCGACTGCGGTGTCTCCGACGAAGCTCGCGAACGCTACCTCGGCGTGATCGAGCAGCGTTGCCTCGCCCGCCGCACCGGGTCGTCGTGGCAGCGGGAAACCGTTGCGCTGCTGGAGGAACGCGGCATGTCGCGGGAGGCCGCGCTGTCCGGGATGCTCAAGCGGTACATGGAGCTGATGCACGCGGGCGAGCCCGTGCACTCGTGGCACGTCGGGTAGGTCCGCACCGGTCGTCCCCTGTGGCCGGCGTCAACGGCGCCGCCGGCCACGAGCACCGCATCGACTAGCGGCGGCGGCCCGCCTTCAGCGGCGCGACGTCGGCGCCGTCGTGCGAGATCCGGCACTCCTCCGGCGTCACGGCCTCGACGGCCAGGGTCAGCTCGCCCTTCACCCCCGTGTAGATCGACTCGCCGCGCGAGGCCAGCGAGGCGTGCACGCGGTTGGAGTCGGTGAAGTCGCGCTCGTCCTTCACCCGCTTCTTGCCGGTCTCCTCCGGGCGCGTCGCGCTGCGCAGGTTGACCTCGAGCCAGGCGGCCACCTCGGCGGGCGAGGTCAGCACCTCCTCCGGCGTGCGCTCCAGGCGGACCTGGCGAGGAGAGGCGTGGTCGAGCGAAGTGTGCTCCACATAGGCGTGCCAGTGGGTGTTGCGCATCGACCAAGTCTGTTCGACCGGCCAGTCCTCCTCGGTGGTCATGCTCCTATCTTCCACCCTTAGCGCGTGGAAACGTGAGGAGGTCACGCACGTTGATCTCGCGGTCCACCCGCACGGCCGAAGCGAGCCGCCGGTCGTGGGTCACCAGCAGCAACGTCCCCTCGTAGGTGTCCAGGGCCTGTTCGAGCTGCTGGATGGCCGGCAGGTCCAGGTGGTTGGTCGGCTCGTCGAGCACCAGGCAGTTCGTCCCGCGCGCCTGCAGCAGCGCCAGGCCCGCGCGGGTGCGTTCGCCCGGTGAGAGCTCACGGGCGGGGCGCAGCACGGCGTCCGCGCCCACCCGGAACTTCGCCAGCAGCGTGCGCACCTCGACGTCCTCCAGGCCCGTCGCGTCGGCGACGATCCGCAGCACGGGCGTGCTGGAGCTGAACTCGGCGCGCAGCTGGTCCACCTCGCCGACGACGACGCCCGGCCCGATCGAGCGTTCGCCGCTCACGAGCGGGATGCGGCCGAGCAGGGCGCCCAGCAACGTCGACTTGCCCGTGCCGTTCGGGCCGGTGATCCGCCACCGCTCCCCCGCGCCGATCGTGAGGTCGACCGGTCCGAGCGTCACGTCGCCGCGGCTCACGACGGCCTGGCGCAGCGTGAACGCGACCGAGCTGCCCCGTCCCGCGCTCGGCAGGGTGAGGCGCAGCTCCCAGGCCTCGCGGGGTTCCTCGACCTCCTCCAGCCTCGCGAGCCGCCGGTCCACAACGGACGCCTTCGCGCCGAGCGACTCCGCGGCGCGCTTGCGGCCGGCCCGGACGTTGCGGTCAGGTTCGTCGTTCAGCGCCTTGGCGTTCGTGGCCCGGCGGGCACCCTTGCGCGACCACTCCCTGGTCTGCCGCGACCGCTGCACGAGCGAGTCGCGCTGGGCCGTGTAGCTCTCGTACTCCTCGTGCGCACGCCGTTCCGCGTTCGCCCTCTCCTCGACGTAGGCGTCCCAGCCGCCGCCGAACACGGTGAGGCCGTGGGTGAACTCGTCGAGCTCGGCGATCTCGGTCGTGGTGCGCGCCAGGAACTCCCGGTCGTGGCTGACGAGCACGATCGCGCCCGGATGGCCGTTCACGTGCGCCTCCAGGAGGTCGAGCCCGTCGGCGTCCAGGTCGTTGGTCGGTTCGTCGAGCAGCAGCACGTCGGCGCGCGTGAGCAGCACCGCCGCCAGCCGCAGCCGTGCCTGCTGCCCACCGGACAGCTCGTCCGGCGCACGGCCGTCGAGCAGGTCGGCGGGCAGGCCGAGGCGCTGGCACACGGCCTCCGCGCGGTCGTCGAAGTCACCGGCACCGATGGCGGTCCAGTGGTCGAGCGCGTCCGGGTAGTCCGCGCCGCCGCCCGCGGCCAGCTGCTCGGCCGCGCGCTGCAGCCACGCCTCCGCGGGCGCGACGCCGGTGCGGCGGGCGAGGTGGTCGCGCAGGGACTCCCCGGCCACGGGGAGGGTCTCCTGCGTCAGGTGCGCGACCGTCCCGGTGGCCGAGACGGTTCCGGTCTCCGGCGGGAGCTCCCCCGCGAGCAGGCGGAGCAGCGTGGACTTGCCGACACCGTTGGGTGCGATCAGGCCGACGCGGTCACCAGGCGAAACATCGAGATCAACCTCCGAGATCACGGTCCTCGGACCGAACGACAGCGAAATCTTCCTGGCTGTCAGCACGGACACGCTCACGACGCTACCGGCCACGGCAACTGGTTAACTGGACCTTGTTGCTAGTAGGTTGCAAGAACCAAGAGATTGCAATTGGAGAGATGACATGGCCCAGTACGTGCTGCCGGATCTCGACTACGACTACGGCGACCTGGAGCCGGCGATCATCGGCGAGATCAACGAGCTGCACCACGGCAAGCACCACGCGGCCTACGTGAAGGGCGCGAACGACACGCTGGAGCAGATCGAGGAGGCCCGCGACAAGGAGGCCTTCGGGTCGATCGTCGGACTGGAGACGACGCTCGCGTTCCACCTGGCCGGCCACGCGCTGCACCAGGTGTGGTGGAAGAACCTGAGCCCGAACGGCGGCGACAAGCCGGTCGGCGAGCTCGCCGCCGCCATCGACGAGCACTTCGGCTCGTTCGACAAGTTCCGCGCGCAGCTCAACGCCGCCGCGTCGTCCATCCAGGGTTCCGGCTGGGGCGTCCTCGCGTGGGAGCCGATCGCCCAGAAGCTGATCACGTTGCAGCTCAAGGACCACCACTCGAACCTGTCGATCGCGGTCACGCCGCTGCTCGCGTTCGACATCTGGGAGCACGCGTACTACCTGCAGTACCGCAACCTCAAGGCCGACTACATCAGCGCGCTGTGGAACGTCGTCAACTGGGAGGACGTCTCCGCGCGCTTCGAGGCGGCGCGCACCGGCCGCAACGGCCTGCTGCTGCCCTGACGCTTCGGCGGTGGATGCTCCGACAAGCCCCCGCTGCCGAACACGACGAGGCCCCCGCTCTGCCCAGAGCGGGGGCCTCGTCCGTTCCCGAACTGACTGCCGCTCCCACCACGAAGCGACGAGAGTTAGGTTAGCCTAACTTCTCCTTCTTGGGAAGTCCTCCGCACCAGACCCCGCGCGACCAGCTCGACCACGGTCGCGACGGCTGCCACCTCGACCGCGAGCAGGGCGAGCAGCACGAGCAGCTGCAACGCGCCCGCCTGCCACACCGGTGCCCCGCCCAGCAGCATGCCGACGAACGCGCCGGGGAGGGTGACCAGCCCGACCGTCCTGGTCTGGTCGAGCGGCGGCAGCAGCGCCTCGGCCGCGGGCTGGCGGACGAGGAACCGGACCGCCACCGGCTCGGCGAACCCGAGCGCCAGCGCCGCCTCGTACTCGCCGTGCCGGTCCCTGAGCGTGTCGAGCGCCCTCCTGACCGCCAGGATCGTGGTGGTCATGGCGCCGCCGATGAGGATGCCGCCGATCGGGATCAGGGCGATGCCCTTCACCGGCACGAGCCCCAGCCCGATCAGCAGGCCCAGCGCGGGAACGGTGCCGATCAGGACGGCCACCCCGACCCAGGTGCCCTGCCAGCCGGTCTTGGTGCGCGCGGCGGCCGTCGCGGTCGCCACGGTGGCCATCACGACGAGGAACGCGGCGGTGAGCCCCAGGTGGGTCAGGACGACCGTGATGACCGCGCTGACGGCGGCGAGCTGGAGCACGGCGCGGACGGCGGCCTTGACGAACGGTGCGGGCCTGGTGAGCCCCGTCGCCCACGCGACGCCGGCGGCCGCGGCCGTGAACACGAGGCAGACGACCAGCAGCCGGACCCAGTCAGTGGTGATGACCATGCACGGGATTTACCACCGGTCGCGGTGCGCGGCCACGAACGCCCCGAACGACCTGGGCGGATGCCCGGTGACGTCCTCGACCGCACTGGTCACCCGGTCCTCCGCGCCGCCCGCGATGGCCTCGTCCAGCGCGGCGAGCAACGCGGCGAACTCCGGTGGCAGGTGCTGCCCGAGCCGCTCGGCCAGCTCGGCCGCGGGGATCGAGCGGTGGCGGACCTGGACACCGGTCTGCTCGGTGATGATCGCGGCCGCCTCGGCGTACCCGAGCGCCTGCGGACCGGTCAGCACGTGCTCGGTGTTGTGCGCGTCCCCGGTGAGCGCCGCGACGGCCACGGCGGCGATGTCGCCGGCGTCGACGAAGGCGACCCGCCCGTCACCCGTGGCGGTGACGATCTCGCCCTGCCGCACGCCCTGCGCGACCGCGTGGTCGCCGAGGAAGTTCTGCATGAACCACGAGGGGCGCAGGACCGTCCACTCCGGGAGCTGCCGCACCAGCCGGGCGTTCGGGTCGTCCGGCAGCGCGGACGAGCTGAGGAGCACGACCCTGCGGTCACCAGATGCGGCGAGGAACCGCTCGACGTGCGGCGCGGGGTCGATCTCGCCGACGGGCGGGACGAGGTAGACGGCGTCGGTGCCCTCCAGCGCGGGCGCGAACGTCTCCGGCCGGTACCAGTCGAACCCGGTGCGGCGCGAGGCGATGCGCGGGTCTTCGAGCCGTTGTGCGACGCGGCTGCCGGTCGTGCCGGTGCCGCCGATGACGAGGACGGTCACGAGAGCTCCTCGACGGCCAGCGGGTTCCAGTAGTCGCGCCACTCGGCGATCTGCCCGTCCCGCTCGGTGATCACCACGACGTAGCGGTTGCGGAACGGCTTGCCGGAGGCCACGAGCTCTCCCCCGAGGTCGAACTCCGCCACGGTCACCGCCGGGTCGGCCGTCCGGTGCACCCGCTGCCAGAGCACCTCCCTGACGTCGATCATCTTCGGGTAGTCGCGCATGTAGTGGCGGACGCCCGCCCGGCCGGTGACCTCCCTCGGCCAGCCCTCCGGCGCGAACGGGAACTCCATCCGCCCGTCCTCGGCCCACAGCCCGGCGAACCCGGCCATGTCCTTCTTTATCAACAGGTCAAGCGCTCGGTCCAGCACGACGCCCCTCCGGATAGGACGATACGGTTTCGTCTCGACCTACGTTAGACGGGACGGGACCGTATCGTCCACACTGAGGGCGTGACCAAACGCGCCCCCACCGGAGCAGCCGTCCTGCAACCGCACGTCACCGCCGCGATCTCCGAGGCGGTGCTCGACGAGCTGGCCGCGTCCGGCTACGGCCGGCTGTCCATGGAGGCCGTCGCCAAACGCGCAGGCGTCGGCAAGAGCGCGCTGTACCGGCGCTGGCCGTCCAAGCAGGACATGGTGATCGCCGTTCTGGCGGAGCTGAGCGTGCCCGCGGCCGAGGTGCCGCAGACCGGCACGCTGCGGGCCGACCTGCGCGCGATGCTGCAGGCCGTGCACGACTGGCTGGCGCACCACCGGATCTCGGCGATCCTGCCGGACCTGATCGCCGAGGGCGGGCGCAACCCGGTGCTGGCGGACGCCATCGCCGTCGGCGTGGGACAGCCGCGGCGCGACATCGCGTCGGTGACGCTGACGCGGGCGGTGGACTGCGGGGAGCTGCCAGCCGACCTCGACGTCGACGTGGCGCTGGACGTGCTGGCGGGGCCGATCTACTGGCGGCTGGTGGTGCGGCACGCGCCGGTGGACGACGGGTACCTCGACGGGCTGACCGAGTTCCTGCTGCGGTCGCTGGGCGCGAGCTAGTCCCGGACTAGGCGTCGTCGAGGCCCTGCTGCGCCCCGCGTGATCCGCGCCTCGCCGCCCCGCGTTGCCAGTAGAAGACTCCGTACCCGATGATCCCGAGCAGACCGCCGCACAGGGTCGTCCAGAGCAGGGTGCTGTTCGAGCGGTCGACGACGAGCACCACGAGAAAACCGAGGAACCACAGCGCCGTCCCCCCGAGCACCACGGGCACGGGATCGGCCAGCCGGTGCGGCAGCGGCGGCGGGCTGGGGGCGGGGTCGCGTTCGGACACGGGGTTAGGAGACCAGATGCTGGACGGGTTCTTCAAGATTTCCGAGCGCGGGTCCACCGTGGCGCGGGAGGTGCGCGGCGGTGTCGTGACGTTCTTCACGATGGCGTACATCGTGGTGCTGAACCCGCTGATCATCGGCAGCTTCGCCCCGACGGGACCCGGCGCGCACCCGGACGTGCTGGGCAACATCCTGCCGGTCGGGCAGGTCGCGGCGGTGACGGCGCTGGTCGCCGGTGTGATGACCATCCTCTTCGGACTGGTCGCGAACTACCCGTTCGCGTTGGCCACGGGGCTCGGCATCAACTCGTTCGTGGCGGTCAGCGTCGCGGCGAAGGTCAGCTGGCCGGAGGCGATGGGACTCGTCCTCGTCAACGGCCTGGTGGTGCTGCTGCTCGTGCTCACGGGCGTGCGGACGGCCGTGTTCAACGCCGTGCCGAACGAGCTCAAGGCCGCCATCGCGGTGGGCATCGGCCTGTTCATCACCTTCATCGGCCTGGTCGACGCCGGGTTCGTGCGCAGGCTGCCGGACGCGGCGAACACGACGGTGCCGGTCGGGCTGGGCATCAACGGGTCGATCGCGAGCTGGCCGACGCTGGTGTTCGTGGTCGGCCTGGTGGTCACGGGCGTGCTGTTCGCGCGCAAGGTGAAGGGCGCGATCCTCATCGGCATCGTCGGCACGGCGATCTTCGCGATCGTGCTGGAGGCGGTCGTCAAGGCGGGACCGTCGGCCGGCACCAACGCCAAGGGCTGGAACCTCGGCTACCCGGCGCTGCCCGACCAGGTCTTCGGCGTCCCCGACCTGTCGCTGCTCGGTGACGTGTCGTTCGGCGCGTGGACGCGGCTGCCCGCGCTGGCCGCGGCGTTGATCGTGTTCACGCTGGTGCTGACCGACTTCTTCGACACCGTCGGCACGATGACCGGCCTCGGCAAGGAAGCCGACCTCATCGACGAGGACGGCCAGCTGCCGAACGTGAGCAAGGCGCTGTTCGTGGACGGTCTGGGCGCGGTCGCCGGTGGTGCGGCGTCGAGCTCGTCGAACACCGTCTACATCGAGTCGGCGTCGGGCATCGCGGAGGGCGCGCGGACGGGTCTCGCGAACGTCGTGACCGGCGTGCTGTTCCTGCTGGCGATGTTCTTCACGCCGCTCTACGAGGTCGTGCCGATCGAGGCGGCCGCACCGGCGCTGGTGGTCGTCGGCGCGCTGATGATGATGCAGATCCGCGAGATCGACTTCAGCGACTTCACCGTGGCGCTGCCCGCGTTCCTCACGATCGTGGTCATGCCGTTCACCTACTCGATCGCGAACGGCATCGGCGCGGGCTTCGTCAGCTACGTGCTGCTCAAGGCGCTGACCGGCCGGGTCCGCAGCGTCCACCCGCTGATGTGGGTCGTGTCGGCGGCGTTCGTCGTCTACTTCGCACTGGGCCCGATCCAGGCCCTGCTGTCCTGACGTTCGGCGAGAAACCATTTTCGTGAGGTATGCTAACTACGTGGCGAACGAAGAGCACGGTCTGGCGAGCAGGCTCCGGCTTGCCGTCGTCCGCCTCAACCGCCGGCTGCGCGCGCAGCGCACCAACTCGGCGGTGTCGCTGACCCAGGTGTCCGCGCTGTCCACACTGCACAAGTGCGGACCGCTGACGCCCGGTGAGCTCGCGGCCAAGGAAGGCGTGCAACCGCCGTCGATGACGCGGGTGATCGCGGCGCTGGAGGAGTTCGGCTTCGCCACGCGCAGCCCGCACCCCACCGACGGCCGTCAAGCGATCGTCGAGCTGACCGGCGAAGGCTTGTCCTACCTCCAGGACGAGATCACCGCGCGCGAGGCGTGGCTGGACAAGCGGCTGGCCGAGCTGCGGCCGGAGGAACGCGAGCTGCTCTCCAGGGCGGCCGAGATCATCGACAGGATGGCGGGGCAGTAAGGACGTGTCGGGTTACGCGGGTGGTGGAGCGGAGACCTCGTCACCTCGGCGTACCGGGATGTTCTCCTCACTTCGCATCCACAACTACCGCCTGTACGCCTCCGGGCAGATCATCTCGCTGGTCGGCGTGTGGATGCAGCGCGTCGCCCAGGACTGGCTGGTCCTGGAGCTGACCGACGGGTCGGCCGTCGCGCTCGGCATCGCCGCGTCCCTGCAGTTCCTGCCCGTCCTGCTGCTGTCCATGTGGGGCGGTGTGCTGGCCGACCGCATGGACAAGCGGAAGCTGCTGCTGTGGCTGGAGTCGGCGCTCGGCCTGTGCGCGCTGGCGCTGGGCCTGCTGGACGTGACCGGTGTCGTGGCCCTGTGGCACGTGTACGTGCTGTGCTTCCTGCTCGGCTGCTTCTCCGCGGTGGAGACGCCGGTGCGGCAGTCGTTCGTCGTGGAGATGGTCGGCCGCGAGTCGCTGACCAACGCCGTCGCGCTGAACTCGATGATGTTCAACCTGGCCCGGATCATCGGCCCGGCGGTCGCGGGCCTCGCGATCGTCGCGATCGGCACCGGCTGGGTGTTCGTCGCGAACGCCGTCAGCTTCGTCGGCGTGGTGCTCGGCGTGTGGCTGATGCGGACCTCGGAGCTGCTGCGCTCCGACCCGGTGCCGCGGGCCAAGGGCCAGCTGCTGTCCGGGCTGCGGTACGTGCGCAGCCGGCCGGACCTGATGACCGTGATGCTGCTGGTGTTCTTCATCTCGACGTTCGGCTTCAACTTCTACCTGACCCTGGCGATCATGGCCCGCAACGTCTTCGGCGGCGACGCCGACGCCTACGGCCTGCTGTCGACCCTGATCGCGGTGGGCACCCTGGCCGGCGCGACGGTCGCCGCCCGGCGCAAGACCCCGCGGATGTCGGTGTTCATCGGGTCCGGTGTGGTGTTCGGCGCGCTGGAGGTCGTGTCCGGCCTGATGCCGACGATGCTGCTGACCGGCCTGATGATGATCCCGGTCGGCGTGGCGATGATGACCTTCAACACCACCGCGAACGCCACCGTCCAGCTCGCCGTCGAACCGGAGATGCGCGGGCGGGTCATGGGCATCTACATGCTGGTGTTCCTGGGCGGCAACCCCGTGGGCGGGCCGTTGATGGGGTGGCTCGGGGAGGTCAACGGCCGCGCGCCGATCATCGTCGGCGGGGTCCTGTCGGTGCTGGTGACGGTGACCGCGTGGGTGATCCTGGTGCGCCGCGGGGACATCGGCCGACCGCGGCTGCGGCGGCGCGGACCGGCCCGGGAGGGAACTCCGGCGGCGGAAGCGGCCGACGTGGCGGCCTGAGGCGGCCGGGTCGAACCCGGCCGGTCAGCTCCAGCCGCGTCAGCTCCACCCAGCTCAGCTCAGCCCACCCAGCTGCTCAGCCCGGCCAGCTCAGCCCAGCAGGGTCGCCGCCGTCGGTTCGGTGATCAGCGCCGCGAACGTGTGCCGGTCCTCCCACCGCTGCGTCACCCACGCCAGCGCCCGTGCCAGGCCCTCCGGGGTGTCGGCCGCGTGCGGGACGTCCGCCATCCACCAGTCCACCCGCTGACCGTCGACCAGCAGCTGCTCGTGCACCACCACGACACCGTCGGGCAACGGCACTTCGAGCAGTTCGCAGGCCATCCGCACGGCCGCCAGGTCGTGCCACTGCACGATCTCGCCGACGTGGTCGGGTGAGCCGTCGAACTCCTCGGAGGCCAGTGCCAGGTCCAGCAGGTCGGCGAGCTCCTCCGAGCCCTCGGCGAGCAGGACGCGGGACGCGGGTACGACGCCCAGGAGCCACGGGTGGTCCAGGACCACCACGTCGTCGGCCGGGACGACCTCGCCGGACAGCACGCGGACGCGTGCGGGGGGTGCGAAGTCGCCGTCGGGCAGTGCCGCGTGGGCGCGGAGCACCACGGCGTCCGCGATGGTGCGGCCGGGGTCGGCGAGGCGGCTCAGGACCAGCTCGGCATCGTCGTCGTCGAGGATCTCCAGGCGGGAGCGGACGCCGGCGGCGCGCAGCACGTGGTCGGGGAGCTCCAGGTCCGGCACGACGTCGAACAGGCCCTCCAGGGCCGTGGCGCCGGGCAGGCGGTACTCCTGCGGGGCGCGGCCCGCGAGCGTGGCGTGGCGGGCGATCCACCAGCCCGTGTAGCCGTCGGGTTCGGTGACGGCGCGCCAGGTCACCGGGTCGGCGGCGAGCAGGCGCAGTGCCGCGGGCCAGTCGGCGACCAGGTCGAGGTCGCGGACGGCGACGACGCGTGCCGGTTCGTCGGGGCCGGCGGTCCACCAGGCCTGTTCGTCGGCCAGGTCGTGGTCGGGGCCGGCCGGTTCGTCGTCGACCACCAGGGTGAAGCCGTCGACGACGCCGAGGGCCACCAGCGCGGTGCGCGGGTAGGTGTCGGCGACCTCCTTCGACAGCACCGGGAACGCGTCCGACTCCAGCACGCCGACCAGCGGCGAGTCGGGCAGCAGCAGCTCGTCGGCGCGGTGCCACTCGCCGGCGGCGTCGGGCAGGGCCAGTGCGCCGAGCCACGGTTCCTCACCGGCGCGCAGGGCGGCGCGGTCGACGAGGCGCAGCACGGTGTCGATCAGGTCGTCGGCGTCGAGGCCCGCTTCGGCGTCCTCCAGCGACCGCGCCACGTTCTCGCGCAGCGACGGGTCGGCCAGCAGCTCGGTGGCACCCGCCTCGACGGCGCCCAGGCGGACCAGCAGCGGGTGCACGGCGTCCGGGTGCACGACGCGCAGGCCGGGCAGCGGTTCGTCGGCGATCAGGGTGGTGCGCGGGCCGGTCACGGTGCGGCCGTCGGCCAGCGGCACCGGCAGCGACTGCAGGGCCTCGCGCACGTCCGGGTCGACCTCGGCCAGCGGTGCGAGGGCGGCGTAGACGTCGTGCCACCAGCCGGGGTCGCCGTCGATGCCCGCCAGCGCGGCGACCACCTCGGCGATCGAGACGCGCGGGACCTCCAGCGCGGCCAGCGCCTTCGCGTGCACGGGAGCGGACAGCTCGGCGTCCAGCAGGCCGGGCAGGGCGTCCTCGACCAGCTCGACGAGCTCCTCGGAGCCGACGTCCAGGACGCGGGCGCGGGCCGGGGCGATCCACTCGCCCGACGCCAGCGGCAGCCATTCGGCCGAGCGCAACGCCCCCAGCACCGCCGCGCGCAGCCGGTCGTCCACTTCGGACAGCGGGAAACCGGGCAGCGGCACCAGTGCCGTGCGCTCGACGGCGGGAACGCGGGCGACCAGCCGCGGGTACAGGGCCGCGGCCGACTCCAGCACCGCCCACGCGGCGGCACCGGGCAGCACCCGGCGGCGCGAGGGCTCGACCGGCACGGTCGCGATCAGGCGGGCGGGCAGCGACAGGCGCTCGTCGGTCGGGGTCGGCGCGTGCAGCACGTCCTCGCCCAGCGGCTCGTCCAGCGGGTACGCCCACGTGGCGGTCCACTGCGGACGGTGCTCCACGCCCTGCACGAGCTCGGCGGGCAGCTCACCGGAGACCTGCTCGACCAGCCAGCGCGCCGGCCCGACGGTCACCACGCCGTCGGCGGTGACGAAGCGCTCCCACGACTGGGAGCCGATCTCGACGCGGCGCAGCCCCGGCAGCGCCAGCAGCAGGTCCGGCACCTCGGCGGCGAGGTCGTCGAGCGACAGCTCGACGGTCAGCGGTAGCCGGACCTCGGTCGTGAACCCGTCCGGCACCGGCTCGTCACACGGCCACACCAGCCGCAGCACCGGCACGTCACCGCCGCGTTCGGCGGCCAGCTCCGGGACCTCCGTGCGGGTGCGGGCGGCGGAGAACTCGACACCACCGGACACCGAGACCACGCGCGGCGCGTCCGTGACGGCCAGCACGGCCGCGAACCCGACGCCGAACTGCCCGACGCCCGACTCCTTGGCCGAGGCCCGCAGCGAGGCCAGTGCCGCCACGCCCGCGGCGGTCAGCGGCGCGCCGGTGTTGGCCGCGCGCAGCTCCCCGTCGACGAGGGTGATCCTCAGCACACCCGGCGTCTCGCCCGCGGCGTCGGCGGCGTTCTGAGCCAGCTCGACCAGCAGGCGGTCGCGGTAGCCGCCGATGCGGAGGTCCTCCTCCGCGTTCGCGTCCTCGCGGAACCGGGTGGGCGAACCGCGCCAGGCCGCGAGGACCGAGGTGCGCAGGGCCTCGGTGCCGAACGGGTCGGTCACTCCGAGACGTCCAGCTGCGCGTCGTCGTAGACCAGGTCGGCGACCGGGACCATGGGGCTCATGTCGACCTCGACCTGCGAGTGCGCGCCGCAGCCGTACTCGACGTGCACGACGTGGCCGTCGGCCGGCGCGATCTCGTTCGCGCACACGCCGAACGCGGCGCCGAACGCACCGGCCACGCGGGTGTAGAAGCCGCAGGTGCCGCAGTGCGCGGGCGCCGAGCGGGCCATGTCAGAGCGGGGGCCGAAGTCGGAGGCGAGCCAGCGGTCGGCGGCGTCGAGCCGGCCCTCGCGGGACAGCACGCGCTCACGGCCGAGGCCGATCTCCAGCGCGACCTCCTCGACGGCCGGGTCGTCGGACTGGACGTGGCCGGAGACCAGTCGCGGATCGTCCTCGCGGGCCGGGAACAGGTCGCCGACGCCGAGGTCACCGGCGCGAACCCGTTCACTCCAGGGCACCCACTCGGGGGCGACCAGCGCGTCCTGGCCGGGCAGCAGCACGACCTCGCTGACCGACACCGGGGAACCCTCGCCCGCGCAGGCGACGGTCACGGCCCAGTTCCAGCCGCGGTAGCCCGCGTGCTCGGCCTCGAAGAGGTGCGTCACCGAGAACTCGTCCTCGGCGGACACCCCCACATGAGCACCGACGCGGTCCAACCCGGCTTCCTCCTGCGCGGCGGCGCGGGCGAGGTCAACGGCGTCGGCGAGCAGTTGCGTGGCGTTCACGAGCTGAATTGTGCCGCAGGACTTCGCGGGGACGAAAACTCGTGCCACCCTCCGTGGGGTGCGCTCACCCGTCTGGCTGGTCCTCGTCGCGGTTCTCGCCGCCTGTTCGGCCCAGCAGGAAACAAAACCGCAGGTAGAAGTCCTGCAAAAGATTCCGCACGACACAACCGCGTTCACCCAGGGGTTGGAACTCGTCGACGGCGTCCTCTACGAGGGCACCGGTCTGGAGGGCGAGTCGTCGATGCGGGCGCTCGACCCGGCGACCGGCGAGGTGCGCAAGGAGGTCGACCTGCCGCAGGAGCTCTTCGGCGAGGGCATCACGGTCGTCGGCGACACCATCTGGCAGATCACCTGGCGCAACGGCGTGGCGATCGAACGCGACCGGAAGACGTTCGACGAGATCCGCCGCGTGTCCTACGACGGCGAGGGGTGGGGCATCTGCCACGACCAGTCCCGGCTGGTCATGAGCGACGGCAGCGCGCAGCTCGCCTTCCGCGACCCGAAGACGTTCGCCGAGACCGGCGGCGTGCGGGTCACGCGGGACGGCAAGCCGCTCGCGCAGCTCAACGAGCTGGAGTGCGTCGGCGGCGAGGTGTGGGCGAACGTGTGGAAGACCGACGAGATCGTGCGCATCGACCCGGCCGACGGGAAGGTGACGAAGACCTACGACCTGTCCTCGTTGAAGCCGCAGGGTGACGTCGACGTCCTGAACGGCATCGCGCACGTCCCGGGCACTGACGAGTTCCTGGTCACAGGCAAGAACTGGCCCACCGTCTTCCGGGTGCGCTTCCACTGAATGGGGCAGGATTGACGGTGTGACGGGCGACCGCGGGTGGAGTGACGAGCCGGCTCCGAAGCGCTACCCGTGGCAGGACGACGAGTACCGGCCGCGGTCGCGCGGCGCAACGCCGTCCGGGCAGGGGTCCGGGCACGGGTTCGAGCCCCCGCCGCGCCCGCAGAGCACCCGGCCGTTGCCGAACTCCGACCAGCAGACCACCCCGACGCCCAAGCCGCCGAAGAAGCTCACGGTCACCCGCGTCGCGTGGTTCCGCTCCAAGCAGCTGTCGCAGCAGGCGGTCGCGGCGTTCCGGCGCGCGGCCCACGCCGACGGTGCCGGGAAGTCCGGCATGTCGTCGGTCACCTACGCGGTGATGATGAACTACGCGGCCGACGCGGCGATGGCCGTGGCGCTCGCGAACACGCTGTTCTTCTCCGCGGCGAGCGCGGAGTCCAAGACGAAGGTCGCGCTGTACCTGCTGATCACCGTCGCGCCGTTCGCGCTGGTCGCGCCGGTGATCGGTCCGTTGCTGGACAAGGTCCAGCGTGGTCGGCGGCTCGCGCTGGCGGCGTCCTGCGTGCTGCGGATCGGCCTGTCGGTCGTGATGGCGCTGAACTTCGACAACTGGCTGCTGTACCCGGCGGCGCTGGGCAGCATGGTGCTGTCCAAGTCGTTCACGGTGCTCAAGTCCGCGATCACGCCGCGGGTGCTGCCGCCGGACATCACGCTGTCGAAGACCAACGCGCGCATGACCGTCTTCGGGCTCGCGGCGGGCGCGGTGTTCGGTGCGTTCGCGGCGGGCTTCGCGAACATCTTCGGCTCGCCCGGGGCGCTGTGGTTCACGGCGGTGCTGTGCCTGGCGAACGCGGTGCTGTGCATGCGCATCCCGTCGTGGGTCGAGGTGACCGAGGGCGAGGTGCCCGCGGCGCTGCGCTCCCGCAACCCGGCACGGCGGCCGATGTCGCGGCACATCGTGGTGTCGTTGTGGGGCAACGGTTCCATCCGGGTGCTGACCGGGTTCCTGACGTTGTTCGCCGCGTTCGTGGTGCGCGAGCAGACCGAGGGTGACGCGGTCCGGCAGTTGCTGCTGCTGGGCGTGATCGCCGGTGCCGCCGGAATCGGCAGCTTCCTGGGCAATGCGATCGGCGCGCGCCAGCAGTTCGGCAAGCCCGACGAGGTGGTGCTGGGCTGCGTCGGCACGGCGCTGGCCGCCACGGTCGTCGCCGCCGCGCTGCCGGGCCTGGTGACCGCCGCGATCGTGGGCCTGCTGGGCGCCACGGCCTCGTCGCTGGCCAAGATCAGCCTGGACGCGGTGATCCAGGACGACCTGCCGGAGGAGTCGCGCGCGTCGGCGTTCGGCCGGTCGGAGACGATCCTGCAGCTGGCGTGGGTGTTCGGCGGTGCGCTGGGCGTGCTGCTGCCGCCGACGTTCTGGATCGGGTTCCTGGTGGTGGCGGTGCTGCTGGCGCTGGGGTTGGCGCAGACCTGGATGTACCGCAACGGGACCTCGTTGCACCGGCTCGTCCGCAGGCCGGCCGGAGCCACCCCGTAGGCTGCCTGACGTGCGTCGACTTGCTGCTGCCCTGGCCGTTGGACTGCTCGCGCTGACAGGGTGCTCGCTCCCCCGCCACTACCCCGAGGTGACGTTCCACGCGAACGGCAAGACCATCCAGGTCGAGCCGGCGGTGTACTGCGACCTCGGCGGCGACAACTGCGCGGAGCGCAGCCAGCCCGCGAAGCTGAAGGTCCCCGCGGGCAAGGTCGTGCAGATCTCGGTCGACGGCCAGCTCGCCGACGGGCTGTGGGAGGCCGTGTTCCTGTACCGCGACGCGGCGGGCAAGGAGCAGACCACCGGCACCGGCCTGCTCGGCAAGGGCGAGAACTTCACGTACACGCTGTCGTTGCCGGACAAGACCGACCAGCTGCTCGGCATCGAGATCCACGAGGCGGCCGCCGCGGTGCTGGAGACCGGTCAGCCGCTGCTGCGCGGCTACTGGGCAGTCGAGGTGACGTCCTGACCCCTGCCGTGCCCTAACGGCGGCCGAACGCCTCCCACCACTCGCTGGGAGCGATGCGGAGAGCGCTGTCCAGCAGCGCCTTGCCGGTGTCGGTGACCACCGACTCCTGCATGGTCTGGATGAAGCGCTCCATCTTGGCGACACCGGCGGCCTGGTACTCGCGGGCCTGCAGCAGCAGTTCGAGCTTGTCGGCGTCACGGGAGCAGCGCGCCTCGGGCGTGTGATCGATGTCCTTCGCGGCCTCGTGCTCGGCGACCAGCGCCTCGACGTGCGCGGCCAGCGGCGCGGGCAGGTGCTGGACCTGGTCGCGCGCAACGGCTTCCGGCGGCACCTTCACGTCCAGGTACAGCTTGCCGACGTACGGGATGTCGCCGGTGCGCGCCTCGGGCACGTCGTGGAACAGGCCCAGCGTCGCCGCCCGGTCGGCGTTCGCGCCCTCCTGCACGGCGAGCGCGTACGCCAGAACGCCCACCCGGAACGAGTGGGCGGCGACCGACTCGGGGTGCTGGACCCCGGCGAACAACCACCCCGCCCTGGGCAGGCGCTTCAGCTGGCCGACCTCGTAGAGGAACTCGACGATCCGATCCGCGTCAGACATGACGCCGATCCTTTTACGGATCGAGGTCCCGCGCCACCGCCCGCACGACCTCGGCGACGAGCTTCATGCTCTTCTTGTCCGACGGGTAGCGGCCGCGGCGCAGGTCGGGCTGGACCTTGTTCTCCAGCAGCTTGATCATGTCCTCGATCAGGCCGTGCAGCTCCTCGGCAGGGCGGCGACGGGCCTCGGCGACGGACGGCGCGGGGTCGACCAGGCGCACGGACAGCGCCTGGGGTCCTCTGCGGCCCTCGGCCATGCCGAACTCGATGCGCTGGCCGGCTTTCAGGCCTTCGACGCCGGGTGGCAGTGCGGACTTGCGGACGTAGACGTCCTCGCCACCGTCCTGGGTGACGAACCCGAAGCCCTTCTCCGTGTCGTACCACTTGACCTTGCCGGTCGGCACCGCGCTCACCATTCCCTTGCTCTTGCACAACGAACGCGCCCCGGGGGCGTACCCAGGACGCGTCCCACCAGAGTAGCCAGAAGACCTTGGGGAAGGCACCTCCGTTAGCGCGACTACGCTGGCGGTATGACCGCTCCGAAGTTGATGCCGCTGGCCATCGGCCTGTTCGCCGTGGGCGTACTGGCGATCGTGGTGGTCTTCGCGCTGTTCCTCACCGGCCACGGCGACCTGCCCGTGTGGCTGAACGTCGCCGCCACCTACCTGCCCGCGATCGGGCTCGGGCTGGGGATCGTCGCGGTGATCAGGAAGTCACGCCGGAGGTCCTGAGCCACTCCGGGAACTCGCGCAGGTCCGCCAGCACGACGGCGGCGCCCGCCTCGACGAGCTCCTGCCGGCTGCACGGCCCGGTCACCACGCCCACGCCCACCGCGCCCGCCGCGGCCGCACCGCGCATGTCGCCGACGTGGTCGCCCACGTAGACGGCGGCGCCGTGCAGCTTCAGCGACTCGGCCTTGCCGGTGGACCACAGCTCGCCGTAGAGGTGGTCGACCTCCCAGCCCAGCGCCTCTAGGTGCAGTGCGGCGTTCTTGCGGTACTTGCCGGTGACGACCATGGTCTCGCCGCCGAGCTCGCGCACGCACGCCAGCGCGGCGGAGGCCCCCGGCAGCGCGACGGTCGCGGGGATCACGACGTCCGGGTAGAGCGCGCGGAACAACGTGATCAGCTCCGGGATCTCCTCCTCCGGCACGCCCATGTCGCGGTAGATCATGTCGAGGGGCGGGCCGAGGTTCGCCGCGAAGTGCTCGCCGTCGAGGTCGTGGCCGGTGCGGGCGCCGACCTCGTTCAGCACCGCGGCCATGCCCGGTCTGGGGTCGATGAGCGTCATGTCCAGGTCGAAACCCACGGTGAGAGGCACAGAACTCGACTCTACGTCTTTACAAAATCCGTAACTGTGTAAAGCTGTCCGTGTGAGCGACATCACCGAGCTCCTGATCGAGTCGGCCGCCGACCTGTTGGCGGCACACGGGTTCCACGGGTTGCGCATGATCGAGGTGGCCAGTCGCGCGGGGGTGAGCAGGCAGACCGTCTACAACGAGTTCGGCAACAAGGAGGGGCTCGTCCAGGCCGTTGCCGCGCACCGCACGGAGGAGTACCTGGCGGGCATCGCGCAGCGGCTGCGGCAGGACCCCGACCCGTGGCGGGCCATGCGGCTGGCGTTCCGGTTCACGTTCGAGCAGACCGAGAAGGACCGGCTGGCCTCGGCGGTGCTCACCGGGCAGGACGCCGAGGACCTGTTGCCGTTCCTCACGATCCGCGGCCACCCCGTGCTGTTCCAGGCCACCGAGGTGGTCGAGCGGCACCTCACCGAGCACTTCCCCGGCAAGCACGTGCGGTTCACGGCGGAGACGACCGTGCGGCTCGCGCTGAGCCACCTGCTGATGCCCAGCGGGGACCTCGACGGCGCGATGGACGCCGTGATCACGGTCGCGCGCCTGACCCTGGAGGCCTGACTCCCGTTGTTGCCATAATCTGGCAACAAGGGGAGGTGTCCGGTGGTCGCTGTCGGGACGCGCCTGCGTGCGGGCGCGGCGTTGCTCGGTCCGGCGTTCGTCGCCGCGGTCGCGTACGTCGACCCCGGCAACGTGGCCACGAACACCGCGGCGGGCGCGACGTACGGGTACCTGCTGGTGTGGGTGCTCGTCGTCGCGAACGTCATGGCCGGGCTCGTGCAGTACCTGTCGGCGAAGCTCGGCCTGGTCACCGGGAAGTCGTTGCCGGAGGCCGTGCGGGACCACCTGCCGCGGCCGGTGCGGCTCGCCTACTGGGGGCAGGCCGAGGTGGTCGCGATGGCGACCGACCTGGCCGAGGTCCTGGGCGGTGCCATCGCGCTGCGCCTGCTGTTCGACCTGCCGCTGCTGCTCGGCGGCGTGATCACCGGCGTGGTGTCGACGGTGCTGCTGCTGGTGCGGGACCGGCGCGGGCAGAAGCCGTTCGAACGGGTCGTCACGACGATGCTGGTCGTGATCGCCGTCGGGTTCGTGGCGGGGCTGTTCGTGGCACCGCCGTCGGTGCCGGACGCGGTCACCGGCCTGGTGCCGCGGTTCGCCGGCGCGGACAGCGTGCTGCTGGCGGCGGGCATGCTCGGCGCGACCGTGATGCCGCACGCGGTGTACCTGCACTCAGCGCTGGCACGGGACCGGCACGGCAAGAACCCGGCGCTGCTCGGCACCACGAAGGTCGACGTGGTCGTCGCGATGGTGCTGGCCGGTGCGGTGAACATGGCGATGCTGCTGCTGGCGGCGTCCGCGTTGCAGGGCGGGGAGGACGTCGGCACGCTCGAAGGCGCGCACGCGGCGGTCGGTGCCGCGCTGGGCGGCGGGGTCGCGTTGCTGTTCGCGCTCGGGTTGCTGGCGTCCGGGTTCGCCTCCACCGCGGTCGGGTGCTACGCCGGCGCGGTGGTGATGGACGGGCTGCTGCGCGTGCGGGTCCCGTTGCTGACCAGGCGACTCGTCACGCTGGTGCCGGCGCTGGTGGTCCTGGCGTCCGGAGTGGACCCGACGTTCGCGCTGGTGCTGTCGCAGGTGGTGCTGTCGTTCGGCATCCCGTTCGCACTGGTGCCGCTGGTGTGGCTGACCGGGCGCCGGTCCGTGATGGGCGGGTTCACGAACCGGCGGGCGGTCACCGTCGCGGCGTGGGCGGTGGCCTTCGCCGTCGTGGTGCTGAACGCCGCGCTGATCTACCTGACGACGTCCGCATAGGACACACCGAGCTGACCGAGCGCGGTCTCCATGATGCGCATGATCTCCACCGAGTCGTTCCACGTCATGTCCGCGTGCTCGACGAACCCCATCGCGACCCAGTCGTCGACCGACCGGATCTGGTGCGTGTAGCCGCCGTCCTCGGCCGTGTGCTCGACGCCGTTGATGAGCACCCTGGTGGGGTTGTAGAAGGCCTCGGGGATGTCGATGCGCCCCTCGGTGCCGATGACGGTGGCGCCGGCGCCGGTGTCGGCGGTCAGCGAGCAGCCCAGCAACGCGTGCGCGCCGTTCTCGTAGCCCAGCAGGATGCCCGCGTCGGCGTCCACGCCGCTCGGTGCGAGGCCGCCGTGCGCGTGGACCGTGCCGGGAACGCCCAGGAGCAGGTGCGCGAGGGAGACCGGGTAGACGCCGAGGTCGAGGACGGAGCCGCCGCCCGCCTCCTTGGCCCACAGCCGGTCGTTCGCGTCGAAGGCGTGCCGGAACCCGAAGTCGGCGCGGACCAGCCGCACCTCACCGATCTCACCGGCGCCGACGGCCTCCACGACCTTGCGGATCAACGGGTTGAAGCGCGTCCACATCGCTTCCATGAGGAACAACTGCGTGGTCCTCGCCCGGTCGACCATCTCCTCGACCTGCGCGACCGTCAGCGCGAGGGCCTTCTCGCACAGCACGTTCTTGCCGGCGTCGAGGGCGGCGAGCACGACCTCGTGGTGCTGGCCGTGCGGGGTGGCCACGTAGACGACGGTGACGTCCGGGTCGGCGAGCAGCTCGTGGTAGTCGCCGTAGGCGCGCGGGATTCCGAACTTCTCCGCGAACTGCTCGGCCTTCGCGACGTCCCGAGAGGACACGGCACCCACCTGGACACCCGCCTTGAGCATGTCAGCGGTCACCGCATGCGCGATGCCGCCCGTTGCGATCACACCCCACGTCATGCCGATCAGCTTAGATTGGAGTCATGCGCCTCATCCTGAACGTGATCTGGCTGGTGCTCGCCGGTTTCTGGATGGCCGTCGGCTACGCGGTCGCCGGTCTGATCTGCTGCATCCTGATCATCACGATCCCGTGGGGCATCGCGTCGTTCCGCATCGCGAACTACGCCCTGTGGCCGTTCGGCCGCGAGGTCGTCGAGAAGCCGGGAGCGGGCACGGGCTCGCTGCTGGGCAACGTCATCTGGATCCTCGTCGCCGGGCTGTGGCTCGCCATCGGCCACGTCGTCACCGGCATCGCGCTGTGCATCACGGTCATCGGCATCCCGCTGGGCGTGGCCAACTTCAAGCTGGTCAAGGTCTCGCTGGTGCCGCTGGGCAAGGAGATCGTCGAGGTCCCGTGACCCGCGGACGGCCTCAGGCGTGCCGGATGCCGTCGTCCAGCCCGAGCAGCTCCACCGACCTCGCGCGCATCTCCACCTTGCGCACCTTGCCGGTGACCGTCATCGGGAACTCGTCGACGACGTGCACGTAGCGCGGGATCTTGTAGTGGGCGAGCTTGCCGGCGCAGAACTCCCGCACCGCCTCGGCCGTCAGCGGCGCGGCGCCCTCGCGCAGGCGCACCCACGCCACGAGCTCCTCGCCGTACTTCGCGTCCGGCACGCCGACCACCTGGGCGTCGAGCACGTCCGGGTGGGCGTGGAGGAACTCCTCGACCTCGCGCGGGTAGACGTTCTCGCCGCCGCGGATGACCATGTCCTTGATGCGGCCGGTGATGGTGATGTACGAGTCGTCGTCCATCACGGCGAGGTCGCCGGTGTGCATCCAACCGGCGGCGTCGACGGCCTCCGCGGTCTTCTCCGGCTCGTTCCAGTAGCCGAGCATCACCGAGTAGCCGCGGGTGCAGAGCTCGCCCGGCGTGCCGCGCGGGACCGTGGCACCGGTGACCGGGTCGACGATCTTGACCTCCAGGTGCGGCCCGACGCGGCCGACGGTGCCGACGCGGCGGTCGAGCGAGTCGTCGGCGCGGGTCTGCGTCGACACCGGCGAGGTCTCGGTCATGCCGTAGCAGATGGACACCTCGCCCATGCCCATGCGCTCGACGACCTGCTTCATCACCTCGACCGGGCACGGTGAGCCGGCCATGATCCCGGTGCGCAACGACGAGAGGTCGTAGCCGTCGACCAGGTCGAGCATCGCGATGAACATCGTCGGCACGCCGTAGAGCGAGGTGCAGCGCTCCTCCTGCACCGCCGCGAGGGTCGCCGCCGGGTCGAACGCGGGTGCCGGGATCACGACGCACGCGCCGTGGCTGGTCGCCGCGAGGTTGCCCATGACCATGCCGAAGCAGTGGTAGAACGGCGGCACCACGCAGATGCGGTCCTGCTCGGTGTAGCCGAGCAGCTCGCCGACGAAGTAGCCGTTGTTGAGGATGTTGTGGTGCGACAGGGTCGCGCCCTTGGGGAACCCGGTCGTGCCGGACGTGTACTGGATGTTGATCGGGTCGTCGCGGTCCAGCTCGACCTCGGGCAGCTCCGCCGCGCTCCACCGCGGATCGTCCAGGAACACGACGTGCCGCAGCTGCGGGCAGCGCGGCCGCACCTCGTCGACCATCCCGGCGTAGTCGGAGGTCTTGAACGACCGCGCGGACACCAGCGTGTGGATGCCCGCCTGGTTCAGCACGTACTCCAGCTCGTGCACCCGGTAGGCCGGGTTGACGTTGACCAGGACCGCGCCGATCCGGGCGGTGGCGTACTGCACGAAGACCCACTCCGCGCAGTTCGGTGCCCAGATGCCGACCCGGTCGCCCTTGCGCACGCCCAGCGCCGTGAGACCGGCGGCGACCCGCTCGACCTCGGCCGCCAGCTCCGCGTAGGTCCACCGGCGGCGCGTCGCCCTGTCGACGAGTGCCTCGCGGTCGCCGAAGCGCTCGACGGTCGCGGCGAGGTTCGCGCCGATGGTGTCGCCCAGCAGCGGGGCGGTGGACGTGCCCGAGGAGTAGCTGGCGGTCATCCGCCCACCGTAGTCAGGCCCCGGTGTACGGCAAGGGGACGACGAGGCACGGCCCGCCGCTGTAGAGGCCGGCGTCGATCGCCAGCACCTTGTCGTCGGCGTAGACCAGCGGCCCGTCGATCTGCTCGGGCATGACCCCGAGCTGGTCGGCGATGACGCTGTGCCCGTGCACGATCCTGTTGCCGCCCAACGTGGCCAGCAGCTCGTCGGCGATCTCCGGGCCCTGCGGCCCGCGGAAGGCGTACCTGGTCGTCATCTTGCGCCAGCACTCCCACCACTCGACGAGGTCGTCGCCCTTGAGCACCTGGCGGACGGCCTCGTTGACCTCCTCGATCGAGGACCCCCATTCGAGGTAGGCGACCGTGTCGGAGTGCATCAGCAGGTGGTCGGCGCGCAGCTTGAGCACCGGCCGGGTCGTGAGCCACTCGAGGTGCGCCTCGGTCAGCCGGTCCTGGTCGCTGCGCAGCCCGCCGTTGAGCAGCCAGCTGCGCGCGAACGACCGCGGCCCGAGGCTGTCGGGCACCTGCTCGTCGCCGAACCGGTGCATGCCCAGCAGCAGCACCTCGTGGTTGCCGATCAGCGAGTTGACCGAGCCACCCGCCTCGGCCGCCTCCTCGCCCAGGCGCATGACCAGGTCGATCACGCCCACGCCGTCGGGACCGCGGTCCACGAAGTCGCCGAGGAACCACAGCTCGGCCGCACCGCCGGTCCAGTGCCCCTCCTCGTCGCACAGCCCGGCGACGTGCAGTGCCCTGATCAGTTCGGCGAGGTGCCCGTGCACGTCACCCACGACGTGCATCGGACGGCGATCCGTGTCCACCTCCGCGACGATAGGTGATGAACCCTCGCGCGTCAGTGGTCAGTCCAGTCGCCGAACGGGTCCTGGGAGTGACCGACGAGCTCGGCGATCGACTTGAGCACCCGCGTCGGGCGGTACGGGTACATCTCGGCGTGCTCGGCGGTGAAGATCCCGGAGAGCACCAGGATCGTCGACAGGCCCGCCTCCAGGCCGGAGCGGACGTCGGTGTCCATCCGGTCGCCGATCATGAGGGCGTTCTCGCTGTGCGAGCCCAGCGCGCGCAGGGCGGACCGCATCATCAGCGGGTTCGGCTTGCCGACGTAGTACGGCTCACGCCCGGTGGCGCGCTCGATCAACGCCGCCACGGCACCGGTCGCGGGCAGCGAGCCCTCGCGTGACGGGCCGGTCGCGTCGGGGTTGGTCGCGATGAACTTCGCGCCCTCCTCGACCAGGCGGATGGCCTTGGTGATCGCGGTGAAGCTGTAGGTGCGGGTCTCGCCGAGCACGACGTAGTCCGGGTCGCGGTCGGTCAGCACGTACCCGATCTCGTGCAGCGCGGTCGTGAGACCGGCCTCGCCGATGACGAACGCCGAGCCGTTCGGGCGCTGCGAGTCGAGGAACCGCGCGGTGGCCAGCGCCGAGGTCCAGATGGACGACTCGGGGATGTCGAGGCCGGTCCGCTGCAGCCGGGCGCGCAGGTCGCGTGGCGTGTAGATGGAGTTGTTCGTGAGCACGAGGAACGGGGTGCCGGAGGCGCGCAGCTCTCCGACGAACTCGTCAGCGCCGGGGATCAGGTGCTCTTCGTGCACCAGAACGCCGTCCATGTCCATCAAGTAGTGCCACATGGTCTAAGTATCGATCACGCGCTTGCGGAACGTCTCGATCTGGAGCTTGAGATAACGCTCGATGACCGCGAGCTCGGCGTCGTCGAAGTGGCCGAGCACCTCGACGAGGCTGTGGTAGGCGTTGGCGAAGAGCTCGCCGAACTTCTCCACGTCGCCCACCGTGACCTCGACGAGGACCTTGCGCCGGTCGTGCGGGTCGCGGACCCGGCGGACGTACCCGGCGCGTTCGAGGCGGTCGATGACACCGGTGACGGCGCCGGTGGACAGGCCGGAGAGCTCGGCGAGCCGACCGGCGGTCAGCGGCCCCTCGGCCCGCATCGCCAGGTCGATGCACTTCTCGTCGGTCGCCGACAGGCCCATCTGCTCGGCGACCTTCGTGTGGAACATGACGGTGAGCGCGCTCTGCTCCCGCATGTACCAGGTGAACCTCTCCAGCACTTCAGGTTCCATGTGGAACATCTTAGCCGCTAAGACAATTGGTCGTGGATGTGCTCCAACTGGGCGGAACGTGAGAAACCTCCGTTGTGGAGGTACCTACAAGAGGTTGTTCATTAAGCTGAATGAGGTGACAGCAGTGGAGTTGGGACTACCCGTGGTGCGCGGCACCCCCGACGTGTCCGCACGTCCGGACACGCCGCTGCTCGTCGACCGGTTCGGGCGGGTGGCCAAGGACCTGCGGGTCTCGCTCACCGACCGCTGCAACCTGCGCTGCACCTACTGCATGCCGGCCGAGGGCCTCGACTGGCTGCAGAAGGACGAGCTGCTCACCGACGACGAGCTGGTCCGGCTCATCCGGATCGCCGTGGTCGACCTGGGCGTGACCGACATCCGGTTCACCGGCGGCGAGCCGCTGCTGCGCCGCGGGCTGGAGCACGTGATCGCGTCGACCGCCGCTCTGGAGCCCCGGCCGCGGATGTCGATGACCACGAACGGCATCGGGCTCTCCCGCCGCGCGAAGTCGCTGAAGGACGCGGGCCTGAACCGCATCAACGTCTCGCTCGACACCCTCGACCCCGACCGGTTCGCCACGCTGACCAGGCGCGACCGCATCACCGACGTGCTCGACGGCCTCGACGCCGCCCGCGAGGCAGGCCTGGAACCGGTGAAGGTCAACTCCGTGCTGCTGCGCGGCATGAACGAGGACGAGGCCGTCCCGCTGCTGCGGTTCTGCGTCGAGAACGGTTACCAGCTGCGGTTCATCGAGCAGATGCCGCTCGACCCGCAGCACGGCTGGACCCGCACGAACATGGTCACGGCCGACGAGATCCTGGCGATGCTGTCGCAGGCCTTCACCCTGACCCCGTCCGAGGTCCCGCGCGGCGGCGCCCCCGCCGAGCGCTGGCTGGTCGACGGCGGCCCCGCGACCGTCGGCGTGATCGCGTCCGTGACCAGGCCGTTCTGCGCCGCCTGCGACCGCACCCGGCTCACCTCGGACGGCCAGGTCCGCAACTGCCTGTTCAGCCGGTCGGAAACGGACCTGCGCGCGTTGCTGCGCGACGGCTCCCCCGACTCCGCCGTCGCCGACGCCTGGCGCGCCACCATGTGGGGCAAGGCGGCCGGTCACGGCATCAACGACGCGGGCTTCAGCCAGCCCGACCGGCCCATGAGCGCCATCGGAGGATGACGGTGACCACCGCGGTGAAGGTCCGCTACTTCGCGGGTGCGCGCGCTGCGGCCGGTGTCTCGGACGAGGACCTCGTGCTCGAAGGCTCGCCGAGCGTGGCCGTGGTCGTCAGCGCGATCGGGGAACGCCACGGCGAACGGCTCGGCAAGGTGCTGGCGGCGTCGAGCTTCCTGCTGGACGGGGTGGCCGTGCGGGACACGTCGGTGCCGGTGCGGGCCGGGGCTCAGCTGGACGTGCTGCCGCCGTTCGCGGGCGGCTGACCCGCGTCGTCGCCCGAGCCGCGGGGGTCCACCGGCTGCGTCAGCCGCCGTTCCCACGACCTCCGCCCGGTCACCCGCGCCAGCTCCAGCCCGCGCAGCCGCTGGCGTTCGGCCTCCTCGAAGTCCCCGAGCTCCCGGTGGACCTCCACCAGCTCGGCCACGACCTGCACCTGCCGCACCCGCAGCTGGGCGCGTTCGGCGCGGTCGTCGGCCTCGGTGGCGCAGCGCAGTGCCGACGCCAGGTCGCCGGCGGCGCGGTGGTCGGCGGCCAGGCCCGCGAGCGCCTGCACCTCTCCCCTGGCGAAGCCCGCCTTGCGGGCGATGGCGAGGGCCTGCTCGTGCTCGGCGAGGGCCTCCTCGACGCGGCCCTGCCGTTGCAGCGCCATGCCGAGGGTGATGCGGCCGTCGGCCTCGTTCGTGTCGTCGGCACCGGCCACGGCCAGGTCGACGGCGGCGCGCGCGTCGCGTTCCGCCTCGGCGTAGCGGCCCTGTTCGAGGCGCAGGAACGCGTGGGTCTCCCGGCTGCGGCTCGGGAAGTGCGGGCCCAGCTCCGGGGTCGTGAGGGTGGCGACCTCGGCGAGGTACCGCTCGGAGGTCTCCAGGTCGCCGGGGAAGAGGTAGACGGAGGCGAGGCCCTGCAGGCAGTAGGCGACGCCCGCGGTGAGCCCGGAGGCGCGGGAGATCTCCAGCGCCTCCTCGCCGTAGGCGACGGCCAGGTCCAGCGGGCCGAGGTCCACGAGGATGCTGCTGAGGTTGTAGAGGGCGTTCGGGCTGCGGTCGAGGGTCAGGGACTCCTCCATCGCCGCCACCGCCTCCGCGAGGTGGCCGAGCTCCCAGTGGATGATGCCGAGGTTGGTCAGCAGCGAGCTCAGCGCCGCGTGGTCGCCGTGGGAACGGGCCAGCGCGACGGCGCGGGTGTACTGCGGCAGCGCCTCGGCGAACTCGCCGGACCGCCAGTGCGCGAGACCGAGCGACCCGTGCATGGTCGCCTCCGCGCGCTGGTCACCGAGGGTGCGGGCGGCGCGCAGGCCGGCGCGGGCGCTGGTGCGCCAGTCGACGACGTCCGCCGAGTGGTGCAGGAAGTGGGCGCGCATCGCGTCCGTGAGCTGCCAGGCGACGGGCCGGTCGGCGGCGGCGAGGACGGCGGCGACGACGTTCTGGCGTTCGGTGTCGAGCCAGGCCAGCGCGTCGGCCATGGTGCCCAGGTCGTGGGCGGGCAGGTCGGCGGGCAGCTCGGGCAGCGGCAGGCGGTGCAGCTCCGGGTTCAGCGTGCGGCCCGCGCGGTCGGCGTTGAGCAGGTAGTACGCGAACAGCCGGGTCGGCGAGGCATCGCCCAGACGCAGTGCGTAGGCGCGCAGCAGGTCGTGGAGGCTGTGGCGGTCTTGCGCGCGTTGCACCAGGTTCGCCGCCACGAGCTGGTCCAGCGGTTCGGCGGCGGGCGAGCCGAGCAACGCGGTCGCGGCCTCGACGCCGAAGTCGGGGCCGGGGACCTGGCCGAGCAGCCGGAACAGCCGCTGGGCGCGGTCGGGCAGCGCCAGGTAGGACAGCTCGAACGTGGCGCGCACCGCGGCGTCGCCCTCGATCTCCAGCGCGTCCAGCCGTCCCTCGCCGCGCAGGTCGACCAGGTAGTCGGCGAGGTGGCGGTCGGTCAGGTGCGCGGCGGCGATGCGCAGCGCGAGCGGCAGGTGGGCGCACCAGCCGACGAGCTCGGCGCGGTCGGGTGAAGCGCCGTCGACGCGCATGTTGGTGAGCAGCGCGTCGGCCTCGGCGTCGTCGAACACGTCGAGCCGGATCTGCTCGTGCTCCGGCAGGTCGGTGCGGCTCGTGACGATCACCCGGCTACCCGCGCCGGCGGGCAGCAGCGGGGTGACCAGGTCGGCGGTGGCGTTGTCGACCACCACCAGCAGCCGCAGCCCCGCGGTCAGCTCCCGGTAGAGCGCGAGCTGCGCGTCCGGCGCGAGGGGGACCTGTTCGGCGCCGAGCGCGCGCAGGAACCGGGCGAGCGCCTGCTCGACCGTCACCGGCTCGCTCGCGGAGAACGCGCGGAGGTTCACGTGCAGCTGCCCGTCGGGGAAGCCGGCCCGCAGCCGGTGCGCGACGTGGACGGCGAGCGAGGTCTTGCCGACACCGGGCGGGCCGGTGATCGCGAGGACGGGGGCCGTGGCGGCCAGCGCGGCGGCGATCTGCGGTGCGCGGCCGACGAAGTCGGGCAGGTCGGCGGGCAGCTGGCGCGGACCGGGCCTGCGCACGACCAAGCGGTAGCCGTGCGGTTCGGTGACCACGGCCTCGGTGGCGCGCAGGCGCCGGACGAGGTTGCGCAGCGCCGCCTTCGGGTTCGCCGGCCGGTCATCGGGCCAGACGGTGACGACCAGCTCGTCGAACGGGACGGGCTGGCCGGGACGGGCGGCGAGTGCGGAGCGGAGCAGGTCGAGCCTGGTCATGCGCGGTCGAGGTCCTCCTCCCGGGAACGGCACCCGGTCTCGGCCACGAGCGCGGGGCCCGCGCGCTCCGCCTCGTCCTCGGCGCTGTGCGCCTCCTGCGCGAGCTCGACGGACTTGATCTCGGTCACCAGTGCATCGTCAAGGCGTCCGCGCACGAGCGCGAGTCGGGCGTGCGAGTCGAGACCGGGAACACGGCGGCCCGACCGGCGAGCGCCTCGGGCGGCGGACGAGCTGTAAGCCGAACGGGTGCATCGAGGAGTGCGCGCAGTCTGCTCGCCTCCGCCGCGCACTTGATCGCAGGGGCGTCCTCCCACCGTGAGGAGGACGTCTCCGATGGCCTAGTGGTCGTGAGCCACGACTCACTTTCCGTGAAAGATCTCGGTCGATCTCGGATTGGAAACAGACCGATAACGGCGCTCCTGAGCTGCGGTTTTGTAGATTTCCGACAATAAACCGAACCGTTACTGTGACGCGCATCACGGTCGATTCCGTTTGGCGGTGCCGCCATGGGCTACGTACGGTCACATCTCGGCTGGCCCCGAACCGGCCGAGAGCACCACCGGAGAACCGAGCACCGAACCCAGTCCACACGGTTCCCCGGACATACCCCGAGCGAGAGACACCGCTGGACTGGGACGCAGGAGCACACCGGGCCCCGAACCCGAGCTGCTGACGCAGGTGTGGTGGACCGAGAGGCACATGGCTTTCAACCGTGGCACGCAGGGCAAGCAGGGTTCCGCAGCTCGCACCATCGCCAAGGTCGCGGTCGCCGGCATCATCGCCGGTGCCCCTCTGGGCCTGGCCGTTGGCACCGCCAACGCCGCCCCCTCGATGGACTGGGACGCCGTCGCCAAGTGCGAAAGCGGCAACAACTGGTCCATCAACACCGGAAACGGCTACTACGGTGGCCTCCAGTTCTCGATGCAGACGTGGCAAGGCCACGGAGGCCAGGGCAACCCCGCCCAGGCGTCGCGCGAGGAGCAGATCCGCATCGCGGAGCGCGTCCTGCAGACCCAGGGCTACAAGGCCTGGCCGACCTGCGGCGTGAAGGGCCTCGGCGGCCAGACCGCCCCGGCTCCGGCCCGCCAGGCCGCGCCCGCCCCGCAGCAACAGCAGCAGCAGCGCCAGGTGCAGCCCCAGCAGCGCCAGGCCGCCACGCCGGTCGCCCCGGTCGTCGTCGCGGGTTCGAAGTCGAACCCGAACGGCACCTACGAGATCAAGGCGGGCGACACGCTGTCGAAGATCGCTGACGAGCAGAAGGTCAGCGGCGGGTGGCAGGCGATCGTGGAGAAGAACAAGGGGTTCCTGACGAACCCCGACCTGATCTTCCCCGGTCACAAGCTGGCGCTCTGAGCGTCGAACGTCGTTGGCCCGTGACGGGCTGATGCAAGAACAGGGACCTCACCGCGACCCCCCGGCGGTGAGGTCCCTGTTCGCGTCGGACGGGCACGGGCGTGAGATGGACGGGCACGGACCCACGCGTTGTCCGGCGAGAGACGCCTCGCTCGGCTCCGGCGGCCTCGCCCACCACACTCCGAGCGGCAGCCGCGCCCATCCCGCCGACCGCGCCCGAGCGGCAGCCTCGCTCGGCCCCGGCAGCCTCATTGCGAGCGCCGACCGCCCTCCGAGCGGCTCACGTGCGTTGCGGAAATCTGCACCCGATCAGGGGCAGTTGACCCACTCATCGGTGTTGTCCGAGAACACCTGCCGCTTCCACACCGGCAACCGCGCCTTGACCTCGTCCACGAGGTCCGCGCACAGCGAGAAGGCCTCCTTGCGGTGCTCCGCCGCCACAGCGCACGCGAGAGCCACGTCGCCGATCTTCAGCGGCCCGACCCGGTGGGAGACGGCGATGCCGTGGACGCCCTCGTAGCGGTCCGCCAGTGACGCGACGACCTCGGCGACCACGTCCGCGGCGGACGGGTGGGAGTGGTACTCCAGCTCCAGGACGGAGCGGCCGCCGTCGTGGTCGCGGACCACGCCGGAGAAGGTGACGACCGCACCGGCGCGGTCGGAGGTCACCAGGGCGGCGTGTTCCTCCACCGACAGCGGTTCCTCGGTCACGGTGGCGCGCAGCACGACGCTCATCTGTGGTCTCCTCCGCGGAGTTGGTCCAGGGCGTGGTCGACGACCTCGGCGAGGACCTCCAGGCCGTCGCGGACGCCGCCGGTGGAGCCGGGCAGGTTGACGACCAGGGTGCGGCCGGCGACCCCGGCCACCCCGCGGGACAGGACCGAGCCGGGGACCTCCGGCCAGCCCGCCATGCGGATGGCGTCGGCCAGGCCCGGGATCTCGTGGTCGAGGACCGCGCGGGTGGCCTCCGGGGTGCGGTCGGTGGGGTTGATGCCGGTGCCGCCGGTCGTGATGACGAGGTCGGCGCCGTCGGCCACGGCCGCGGCCAGGGCGTCGCGGACCGGGTCGCCGTCCGGGACGACCACCGGGTCACCGGCGGTGAAACCGCGGTCGGTGAGCCAGGCGGTGATCAGGGGGCCGCTGCGGTCGGTGTAGACGCCGGCGGCCGCCCGGTTCGAGGCGGTGATGACCACTGCTTTCCTCACGGGCGCTCCCACAGGCCGGTCTTGCCGCCTTCCTTGCGTTCCACCCGGACTGCGTTCATGGTCGCGGCCGGGTCCACGGACTTCACCATGTCGTGCAGGGTCAGGCCGGCCACCGAGACCGCGGTCAGCGCTTCCATCTCCACGCCGGTGCGGTCGGTGGTGCGGACCGTGGCGGTGATGAGGACCGAGTTGTCGGCCAGCGCCAGGTCCACCGCCACGGACGACAGGGCGATCGGGTGGCACAGCGGAACGAGCTCCGAGGTGCGCTTCGCGGCCATGATGCCGGCGATGCGGGCGGTGGCCAGCGCGTCGCCCTTGGGGAGGCCGTCCGCGCCCAGCAGTGCCACCACCTCGGCGGTCGTCTGCAGCACGCCCGTGGCCACGGCCGTGCGGGTGGTCTGCTCCTTGCCGGAGACGTCGACCATGCGGGCCGCGCCGTGGGAGTCCAGGTGGGTGAACTGCTTGGTCATACCGCGATCGTAAGCCCGCACGAAGTGCGCGCCCCCTGCCCAAGGCCCCTCCGCCCGCCCCGCCCCGCCCGCCGGTCACGCCCGGCCCGCAACGCCCGTCACGCCGGGCACGCGGGGGCCCCGCGTGCCCCAGAGGGGAACGTAGGACTCCCGCGTGACCGGAAAGAGGGGCGGGGTCAGGCGTTGGCGGCCTTGCGGACGGCTTCGGCCACCGCGGGGGCCACGGTGTTGTCGAAGACCGACGGGACGATGAACGACGCGTTCAGGCGGTCGCCGTCGACCACGTCGGCGATGGCCTGGGCGGCGGCCAGCAGCATCGCGTCGGTGATGGTCTTCGCGTGGGCGTCGAGCAGGCCGCGGAAGACGCCGGGGAACGCCAGGACGTTGTTGATCTGGTTCGGGAAGTCCGAGCGGCCGGTCGCGACGACGGCGGCGTGCTGCTGGGCCTCCATCGGGTCGATCTCCGGGTCCGGGTTGGCCAGCGCGAACACGATGGCGTCCTTGGCCATCGTCGCGACCTGGTCGGCGCCGAAGAGGTTCGGGGCCGACACGCCGATGAACACGTCCGAGCCGACCAGCGCGTCGTGCAGGCGGCCGGACTGGTTGCCCTTGTTCGTCGAGGCGGCGATGGACTTCAGGTTCGCGTCCAGGCCTGGGCGGTCGCGGTGCACGATGCCGTCGACGTCCACGGCGATGATGTCGCCGGGCTCCTGTGCGAGCAGCAGGCGGATGATCGCCGACCCGGCCGCACCGACGCCGCAGACGGTGATGCGGCAGTCCTTGATGTCCTTGTTCACCACGCGCAGGGCGTTGCGCAGGGCGGCGACGACCACGATCGCGGTGCCGTGCTGGTCGTCGTGGAAGACCGGGATGTCGAGCTTCTCGCGCAGCCGGGCCTCGATCTCGAAGCAGCGCGGTGCGGAGATGTCCTCGAGGTTGATGCCGCCGTACACGGGGGCGATGAGCTCGACCGCGCGGATGATCTCCTCGGTGTCCTGGGTGTCCAGGCAGACCGGCCACGCGTCGACGCCGGCGAACTTCTTGAACAGCGCGGCCTTGCCCTCCATCACGGGCAGGGCGGCGGCGGGGCCGAGGTTGCCCAGGCCCAGCACGGCGGAGCCGTCGGTGACCACGGCGACGGTGTTGCGCTTGATGGTCAGGCGGCGCGCGTCGTCCGGGTTCTTCGCGATCGCCTCGCACACGCGGGCCACGCCGGGGGTGTACGCGCGGGACAGGTCGTCGCGGTTGCGCAGCGGGACCTTGGACGAGATCTCGATCTTGCCACCGAGGTGCACGAGGAACGTGCGGTCCGACACCTTGCGGACGACGATGCCGGGCAACGTCTCCAGCGTGTCGGTGATGTCCTT
The DNA here is from genome assembly GCF_055608005.1 of Lentzea sp. NPDC036955. Lineage (NCBI taxonomy): Bacteria > Bacillati > Actinomycetota > Actinomycetes > Pseudonocardiales > Pseudonocardiaceae > Lentzea > Lentzea sp. NPDC036955. The sequence continues at coordinate 539,125 of NZ_JBVJRC010000003.1, forward strand.
GGCGTGGTTGGCCGACAGGGCGTTGCAGGTGAGGTCGATGACGACGCGGTCGTTGTGCGACTCCACGACGTCGAACGCCGTGATGACGCCGCCCGCGCGGCCGACGGCCGAGGTGAGGTCACCCGCGGCGCTCGCTGACGGCGGCGCCTCCAGTCGAACGGTGATCGAGTAACCAGGGCCGGGGACCGGCATCGTCATTCCTCCCACGAAGTGCTGCTCAAGCGGGAAACGAGCCTATCCCCGGCCCCTTTGCGGTACTCACCCGACTCGGCGAGTTTTAAGACCGGTCTGACAATCCACTCAGGACTTGTTGATCTCGGTCACCGGGTGCGTGTACGGGAGGTCCTCGACCGGCAGCGGGAACGTGACCGTGCCGAACGGCGACAGCGCGCCCTGCAGGTCGCTGGTCAGCTCGGTGACGGGGTGACCGCCTTCCGGGCCCTCCGGCCAGTGCGGGTCGACCCGTTCAGGGCGTCCTTTCGCCACGTTCTCCTCCTCGGTGGTGCCAGATGACGCCACAAGTGTGACAGAGGACGAGGAGATCTCCAGCGGCCCATATACCGTGGTGAGAATGTCCGGCATCACTCTGGCCGACTGGCTGCGCGGCCAGGACGACAACGCGCTCGTCGCACTGCTGCGCGCCCGTCCCGACCTGGCAACGCCCCCACCAGCCGACATGTCCGTGCTCGCGACGAGGGTCGGCACCAGGGCGTCGATCGCGCGCGCCTGCGAGGACCTCGACACGTTCACGCTCGTGGTGCTGGAGGGCCTGGTCGTCGTGGGCGCGGACACGGCGCCCGTGGCGTTGCCCACACTCGCGGGGGTGCTCGGGCCGGACGTGAAGCCGAAGCCGCTCAAGCAGGCGCTCGCCCGGCTGCGGTCGCTGGCGCTGGTCTGGGGCGACGACGAGGCGCTGTCGCTGCCCCCGGTCACGCGGGAGGCGTTCGGCACGTACCCGGCGGGGCTCGGCCGGGCCACCGGGCAGACCTACGACCTGGACGGCATCACCGAGGGCGAGCAGCGGGTGCTGCAGAAGCTCGCCGCCGGTCCGCCCATCGGCGACACGAAGGACGCGTCACGGGTCGTGCCGCTGGAGAAGGCGGAGACACCGGTCCAGCGGCTGCTCGCCCGCGGCCTGCTGCTGCGCCGCGACCCCGGCACGGTGGAGCTGCCCCGCGAGATCGCGCTGCGGCTGCGCGGCGACCGTCCACTCGGGCCGGTCCAGGTGACCGAGCCGAAGCCGCGCACCGGCACCGTCGCCCCGGCGAACGTCGACGCCACCGGCGGCGGTGAGGCGCTGGAGCTCGTGCGGCACGTCGAGAACCTGCTCGCGAGCTGGTCGGTCGAACCGCCCGCGGTGCTGCGCACGGGTGGGCTGGGCGTGCGGGACCTGCGCAGGGCCGCCAAGGACCTGGGTGTCGACGAACAGCGCGCCGCCCTGCTGATCGAGCTGGTGGTCGGCGCCGACCTGGCCGCGAACACCGAGTCCACCGAACCGGAGTGGGTGCCGACGACCAAGGCCGACGTGTGGCTCGCGGCGACCACCGAGGTCCGCTGGGCCACGCTCGCGCACGCCTGGCTGGAGCTGCCGCGGCTGCCCGCGCTCGTCGGCCGCCGCGACGAGAAGGACAAGCTCTTCACCCCGCTCGCCGACGAGATCCGCCGCGCCCAGGCGCCCCGCGACCGCCGCTGGGTGCTCGACAGCCTCGCCGCGCTGCCGAAGGGCACCGCGATCGGCGGTGCCGCGGAGCTCGCCGCGCTGCTCGCCTGGCGGGCACCGCGCCGGGGCGGACGGCAACGCGACGAGCTGGTGCGCTGGACCGTCGAGGAGGGCACGGCCGTGGGCGTGCTCGCGCTCGGTGCGGTCACCAGTGCGGGCCGCGTGCTGCTCGACGAGGGCGCCGGGCCCGCAGCGAAGGCGCTCGCCGAGGCGTTGCCGGACCCGCTCGACCACGTGCTGGTGCAGGCCGACCTCACCGTGGTCGCTCCCGGCCGGCTCGAACCGGAGCTGGCCGACGAGCTGGCCCTGGTCGCGGACGTCGAGTCGGCGGGCAGCGCCACTGTCTACCGGATCAGCGAGACCACGGTCCGCCGCGCGCTCGACGCCGGCCGCACCGCCGACGACCTGCACGAGCTGTTCAAGCTCCGCTCGCGCACCCCGGTGCCGCAGTCGCTGACCTACCTGGTCGACGACGCCGCACGCCGGCACGGGCGGCTGCGCGGCGGTGCCGCGGGGTCGTTCCTGCGCTGCGACGACCCGGTGCTGGTCAGCGAGGTCCTGGCGCACCCGGAGGCGGGCAGGCTGGAGCTGCGCCGGATCGCACCGACCGTGCTCGTGAGCCCGCTGCCGCTGGCGGACGTGCTGGACGGGCTGCGCTCGGCCGGGTTCGCCCCGGCGGCGGAGGGCCCCGACGGGCAGGTGCTGGACCTGCGGCCGGGTGGACGGCGCACCACGCCGAGGCAGCGTTCGGCGCGCAAACCGGCGACACCGGCCGTGCCCGCCGACGAACGGCTGGGCGAGCTCGTGAAGCTGGTCCGCGCCGGTGACCGCGCGGCGGCGACGCCACGGGGTCAGCGCGTCGCCGTTCCCGGGAACCTGGGTGCCGGGCCGTCGGCGACGCTGTCGTTGCTGCAGGAGGCGGCACGGGCGCGGCGCAGCGTGCTGGTCGGGTTCGTCGACTCGCACGGCACGGCGGCGCAGCGCGTGATCGAACCGCACGTCGTCGGCGGCGGCGTGCTGGAGGGCTACGACCACAGCTACGGCGAGGTGCTCCGGTTCCCCCTGCACCGCGTCACGTCCGCCGCCCTGGTGGACGAGGACTGACTGACCCCGGACACGACGACGAGGCGAGCGCCGCACCCGGAGGTGGGGCCCGCCTCGTTCGAGTCGTTCAGGCTGCGGGGATCAGCCGGCGCGGACGGACATCCACTGGCGCATCGCGTGCTCCACCAGCGTGATGAGCGTCTGCTTGGTCGACTGCCGGTTCCGCGCGTCGCACGTCACGATCGGCACCGACTCGTCGATCGTCAACGCCTCGCGCACGTCCTCCAGCCTGTGGTGCAGGAGGCCGTCGAAGCAGTTGACGCCCACGACGTACGGCAGCTGCCGGTCGTCGAAGAAGTCGATCGAGGCGAACGCGTCCGCGAGCCTGCGGGTGTCGACCAGCACGATGGCGCCGATGGCACCCCGCACCAGGTCGTCCCACATGAACCAGAACCGGTGCTGACCCGGTGTACCGAAGAGGTACAGGATCAGGTCGCTGTCGAGCGACACGCGGCCGAAGTCCATCGCGACCGTCGTGGTGACCTTGTTCGGCGTGGCGGAGAGGTCGTCCACCCCCGCGCTGGCCTCGGTCATCACCGCCTCGGTGGTCAACGGGACGATCTCGGACACCGAGCCGACGAACGTCGTCTTGCCAACACCGAAGCCACCCGCCACGACGATCTTGGCGGACGTAGTCGGCTTCCGTGCGCCCTCGGCGCCCTGGGGACTAGAGCCTGCGAAGCCCACTGAGCACCCTCTCCAGGAATTCCATGGAAGGCCGGTCCCCCACGACCAGACCGCCCTGGTGAATCAAAACCAATCCCATGCTTGCCATGTCGCCGATCAACACCCGCACGACGCCAAGAGGCAAGCGTAGGAGTGCCGCGACCTCGGCCACCGACCGCGTGTCCACACACAACCCGCAGATCGACCTGTGCTCGGGAAGTACTGCGGCATCCCGTTCGAGGCCACGCTCGCTGGTCGAGATCAGCGCCTCGATCGCGAGGTCGTAGTCGGGTCGTGTGCGTCCACCGGTGCGCGTGTAAGGCCGCACCAGTGAACCCGAGTCCGCAGACGCATTCTCCTCCGGCCGCACAGCGGGCTGTGCACCGGTGCTGTACGCCGGTTGTGCGCCGGTGCTGTACACCGGCTGCGGCCCGGTGGTGTACGGCAGCTGTTCGGGCACCGCTTCCGGCATCTCGTGCTGGCCGAACAGGTCCGCGCCGGGGCCACCGAACAACCCGGTGCCGTACCCGCCGTCTATGTCGAACCGGTTCGGCACGTCGTCGTACGGGTACGACGACGAGTCATCCACCTCACGCTGAGACATATCGCCTAGCCCTTGCCCTGTAACCCGCTCATCGTGGGGTGCGTCCTCGGCTTCCTCTGGGTCTGGGGGAGGCGCGTCGGGCTCCTCGAACTGAAAGCCACCAGCCGCCCACTCCTGGTAGTTGAAGTTCCTACCCAAGCGGCGACCACCGGCGCCAGGTCTCCGAGCCATCTCATCTCACCCCTGTACTACCAGTGAGGTCTAGCGGCGGACCACACCCTGGAGCTGCGCGCGCAGCTCCGGGGTGAGTTGTTGACCGACTCTCTCGACCAAAAGCGTCATCTCGTAGGCCACGAGGCCGATGTCGCAGTTGGGTGCCGCCAGGACGGCAAGGCACGAGCCGTCACTGATCGACATGAGGAACAGGTATCCCCGCTCCATCTCGACGACGGTCTGGTTGACCCCGCCTGCCTCGAAGCAGCGGGCAGCACCCTGTGTGAGGCTGACCAGCCCGGACGCGACGGCGGAGAGCTGCTCTGCACGGTCCCGGGGCAGCCCCTGGGACCCCGCGAGCAACAGCCCGTCCGCGGACACCACGACGGAATGTGCCACGCCGGGCACCCTCCGCACGAAGTCGGTGATAAGCCAACCAAAGCTGCCTGGCTGCGCTGCGGTCGTCACTCCTGCTCCTCGTTCTGCCGGCTCGACTGGTCACCAGCGTATGCCTCGATCAATGCGTGCCGGCCTCGCCGGACACCACTTTGCAGGCTCGACATGCGCCCGCGCACCGCATCGGCGGAACGGGGCGGCAGCGGCGGGCGCTGCGCTGTCTGTGACACGGCCTGCGGCGTGGGTGCCGCAGATCCTGGCACGAGCTGAGCCTTCGGTGTCCGTTTCGGCAATCCTGCCGCTGTCTTCGACTCCGGCGTCTTGTTCAACAACGCCTGAGCCGCCTGCCATCCCTCGTCGGCAGGCGACTGCCAAGCCGACTCGGAAGTGGGTACCGCCGCTGGAGTCTCCTCCACAACGGGCTCCGGTTCCACAACTCGCTCCTGCTCGGCGGGGGCGACTACTGCTTCCTCGACCGGCGGCTGCACCTTCGCGCGCGGTTTGCGCACGGGCAGACCGGCTGCCGACGTGGTGGTGGGTGCCACCGCCGGGACGGGCTTGCGGGTACGGGTCGGGAGCTCCGGTTCCGGTCCGTCCGAGAGAGGCGGGGTCGTCGGCGGCTCGTCGATGTACTCGACGCCGCCGGCGCTGGAGCCGTTGAGCTTCGCCTCGACCTTGCCCGCGGGTGCCGCGGGCCCGCCGGCCGCCGCGGGCGGAACCGGCTGGGCGGTGGACGCCGACGTCTCGCTGCCGATGGCCTGGAACCACTGCGAGAGGACCGCCTCGTAGATCGGCAGCCGCTCGGTCGGGGCGTCCAGGTCGTGCTCGATCGCCCTGCGCGACGGCTCCGAGGTGCCGTTGCGGTGCGCGAGCTCGGGCTCGACGGGGGCGCGGGAGACGCCGTTGGTCGACGGCGGCTCGTCCACCGGCGGGATCGGGACGAACTGCGTCGTCTCGTAGCCCGGCTCGAAGGAGATCTCGCCGTCTTCCTCGTCGCGGTCCTCGTAGGCCGTGAAGAGCGTCGGCTCGCCGAACGAGCCCTCCGGCTCCACCGCGGCGAGCTGGTCGCGGCGCCAGCGCTCCGACGGCGTGACGTCCTCCGCGGGGGGCGGGTCCTGGTAGACCGGCACCGCCGTGGCGCCCGCACCGGTGTCGGTGAGCGAGCTGGGCACGAAGCTGACCGGGATGCTCGGGCTCGAGTCATCGATGCGCGGCACGGCCCCGGTGGCACCGCCGAACGCACCCGCGATGCCGCTGGCCCTGCTGGCCGTGGTCGTCGAGGCGGGGGCCGGGGTGTGGCCGAAGTCGGTCGGCCCGGTGTGGGCCGTGCCGCCGAACTCGGTGGTGAGCTCCGCCTGCGGCTGCATGCCGAACGCGGAAGCGAGGCCACCGGAGCCCGACGGCGGGGCGGCGGGCATCGGCTGGCCCGGCGTCGCGATGAGCGTCTCCGGCACGATCACGAGCGCGGTCGTGCCGCCCTCGATGTCCTCGTTGCCGCGCAGGCGGACCTTGATGTCGTGGCGCTTGGCGAGCCGCGCGACCACGTACAGGCCCATCCGGCGGGAGACGGCGACGTCGACGTCCGGCGGGTCCGCCAGGCGCTCGTTCGCGTCGATGATCTCCTGGTCGCCCATGCCGACGCCGCGGTCCTGGATCTCGATCGCCAGCTCGCCCTTGCGGGTCTTCGCCGTGCGGACGGTGACCTTGGTGACCGGGTCGGAGAACGCCGTGGCGTTGTCCAGCAGCTCGGCGATGAGGTGCACGAGGTCGTTGACCGCGCGGCCCTGGACCGTGAGGTCCGGGGTCTGGCCGACCTGCACGCGGGCGTACTGCTCGACCTCGGAGACCGCCGCACCGAGCACCTCGGCCGCGGGGACCGGGCGGGTGAGCCGCCGCGAGAGGTCGGTGCCCGAGAGGACCAGCAGGTTCTCCGAGTTGCGCCGCATGCGGGTGGCGAGGTGGTCGAGCTCGAACAGCGAAGCCAGCTGGTCGGGGTCCTGCTCGTCCTGCTCCAGCCGGTCGATCAGGTTCAGCTGGCGCTCGACCAGGGCCTGAGAGCGGCGGGAGAGGTTGACGAACATCGCGTTGACGTTGTCGCGCAGGAGGGCCTGCTGGGCGGCCAGCCGCACCGCTTCACCGTGCACCGCGTCGAACGCGCGCGCCACCTGGCCGACCTCTTCACGGGTGTGCACCGGCACCGGCTCGACGGCGGTCTTCGCCGCGTTCTCCGGGTTCGGGTCGGCGAGGATGCGCTCGACCGCGTCGGGGAGCCCGTGGTCGGCGACGTCGAGGGCGGTGCGGCGCAGCGTGCGCAGCGGGCTGAGGATCGAGCGGGCGACGAACAACGCCATCAGCAGTGCGAGCGCGAGGACCGCCAGCACGACGCCGGACTCGACGTAGGCACGGGTGCGTGCGGCGCCCGTGAGCTCGTCGGTCCGGTCCTGCAGCTGTTCGAGGAGCAGGTTCTCGACGTCGCGGGTCAGGTTGACCGTCAGCGTGGCGGCGATGTCCCACTTCTCCGACGTCAGCGTCGTGAAGTCCTTGGTGCCGGCCTGCTGGTTGATGGCCGATTCCTGCATGTCGTTCGCGGTGTCGACGATCAGGCCGGTGACGGTGTCGTCGTAGATCTTGGCCTGCTCCGGCGTCGCCGCCTTGCGGAAGTCGTTGCGGGCGGCTTCGAGCTCGGCGTCCGCGGCCTGCAGGGAGCGCAGCTGGGACGGCGTGAACGCCTTGCGCTGGAAGACGTCGAGGAGGATGGCCCGCTTGAGCGACTCCTGCTCCTTGATGCGCGCGATGGCGTTCGTCGTCAGGTGCAGGCGCACCAGCTCGGGGTCGTTGATCTCGGAGATCGTCTGCTCACCGAGGCTGATCAGCGTCTCGATGGACTCCGAGTACGTCCGCTGGACGGCTTCGGCGGGGTAGAGCGTCTCCCGCACCGAGTTGCGGAGGCTGTTGAGGCGGTCGAGCTGCTTGAAGGCGACCTGGAAGCGCTCGACGGCGGCCGGGTTCATGTCGGAGCCGAGCTCCGAGATCCGGTTGTTGAACGTCTGGCTGGTGTCGTTCACCCTGCGGAGCTGGCGGTCCAGGACGACCCGGTCGAGCTTCCTGTTCGAGGCGACGTAGCTGACCGAGAGGTCGCGCTCGCGCTGGAGCTGCTGCACCAGGTCGGCGACCGCCGTCTCGAGGCGGATCTGGTTCGCGAGGTTGTTGAACTCCGTCGCGTCCTGGAGGTCTGTGCGGACGCGCAAGCCACCCAGGGCGAGTGCACAGATCGTCGGGATGAGCAGGACGGCGAGCAGCTTCGTGCGCAGCCGCCAGTTGCGCAGGCGCCAGCCCGCGGATCGGGCAGGTCCGGGGCCGGTTCCGACGTCCCGCTTCACCACGGCGGGTGTCGCAGTCAGCAGGCCGTCACCCTGTGCAGCCAGTCCGTCACCCGATTCGGGCCTTTCGGAGCGTGTGGTGTCACCCACGCCAAACTGGCTGGGACCTCTCTCACGTCGGGCCACTCTGGGCTTCCTCTTCCAGCAGCAGTGTCCCGGTCTCTCCCCAGGACCGAGCATGGACTCGTCAAACGGGCGGAATTGCAGCACAGAGGTCGTTCGCCCGCTGAGGCGCCCTACCCCGTCCACAGACACCCCGGTCTACACGACCTGTGCCACCCGGCCGGGAGCGTAATGGTCAGCCCCCGCTCGGGGGAAGTCTCCAGAAGCACTCACCGTGTCGAGACGGGGTGTCGTTTCATACGTTCAGGTGGTTAACATCCCCGGTTGTCGGCATGCCTCATGACCGTCCGAACGCCCTGTTGGGACTGCGGACGGCCGGCCTGTGGCGACACTCACTGATCAACTTGATGCTACTCAAGGCCAACCGGCGAGAGGTGCCATGGCTACCCGAGCCAACGCTCTGCGGCTTGTCGCAGTGCTCATGACATGCGTTCTGACCGCGAGCTGCAGCCTCTTCGGAAGTTCGTCGAGCGGCAGTGGCGCGGACCTGGAACGCACCGCGCTGCGCATCGGCGTCGCGCAGGTGGTCGACGTGGCCCCGCTGCGGATCGCGCTGACCGACAAGCTGTTCGAGAAGTACGGCCTGCAGGTCACGCTGGTCCCGCAGACCAACGAGTCCGAGGCCATCGGCCAGCTCGACACGACGCTCGACCTCACGTGGGCGACGCACGTCAGCTTCTTCTCGGCCGTCGCCTCGACCACGGAGAAGAACCGCGAGCTGCAGCTGCAGGGCGAGGCCTACCAGGCGGGCCCGAACTCGATGGCGCTGGTCACGCCCGCCAACTCGGACTACGACGACCCCGGCAAGCGGCCGTCGCCGATCATCGCGGTGAACAGCGAGACCGACATCGGCTCGCTGACCACGAAGGCCGTGCTCGGCACCGCCGCGGTCGAGCGGGGCAAGATCCAGTTCCGCCCGATGCCCTTCGGCGCGATGGAGGAGGCGCTGAAGTCGGGCAAGGTCGACGCGGCGTTCATGATCGAGCCGTTCATCACGAAGGCGCAGCGCAACATCGGCGCGAAGATCCTCACCGACACCGCGCGCGGCCCGACACTGGACTTCCCGATGTCCGGGTACGCGTCCACCAAGAAGTTCGCCGAGGCGAACCCGAAGACGCTCAAGGCGTTCCGCGAGGTGCTCCGCGAGGCGCAGCAGCGCGCGCAGGCCAACAAGCTGGCCGTGCAGGACTCGCTGACCACCTACGCCGACGTGGACGCGCCGACCGCGGCGCTCGTGTCGGTGGGCACGTTCCCGCTGTCGCTGAACCCCGTCCGGCTCCAGCGGGTGGCGGACATGATGGACACCGAGGACGTGCTGTCCGGTCGTCTGGACGTGCAGCAGCTGCTGCCACCGGGCACGATCAACTAGCGCTTCTCCCAGCGGCGGAGGGCGGGTCACCCCCGGTGACCCGCCCTTCGTCGTTCGGTCACCTCTCCGCGAGTGCGCTCAGGCAGTAGGTCAGGCCCGGCGCCGGCTCGGCGTAGGACACGGGCGTGCTCTCGCCGCAGTCCGCGGAGGCCTGCCTGACCACCTTGTCGACCTTGTAGGACTTCTGGGTCGAGTACCTGTTCTGCCCCTTGGAGCAGTCGATCGCCTTCGGACCCGCGAGGCTGATGCCCGCCATCGGGTCCTCGTAGCACCGGCCCTCTTCGAGCTTCTCCACCAGGCACAGCTTCAGCGTCTCCTTGCGCCGGCCGGACTGGTGGTAGGACGCGTACTCCTTGCTCGGGCACGCGTCGGAGGTGTCCTTCGAGGCCTTGGCGATGATGTAGTTCGCCTCGGGCGACCCGCAGTCGACCTTCTTGTAGTTCGGGCTGATGGTCGTGCCGGTCATGTTCGCGCAGTCGCCCGGCTTGGCCGACGGCTCGCTGCTGCCGAACACGCCGCGCAGCACCATGAACCCGCCGACCAGCACGAGCACCACGAACACGGCGCCGATGACCTTGCCCGCGGCACCGCCGGGCTTGGGCGGCGGGGCGTACGGCATCGGCTGGCCGGGCATGCCGGGAGGCATCTGGCCGGGTGGCGGGCCGTACGGGCCGGGCTGCGCGTAGGGGCCGGCTCCGTAGCCAGGCTGGCCCGGCGGGGTGCCGAAGGGCTGCGGCTGCTGACCGTGGACGGGCTGGCCGTAGGGCTGCTGACCATGGGGCTGCTGCTGCCCGTACGGCTGCTGGCCGTAGGGCTGCGGGGGCTGGCCGCCGGGAGGCGGGCCGTACGGGCCCGGCTGCTGCGGGTGGTGGGGCGTCGTCACTGGGTTCCTCTCCGACGGGGGCGCGCAAAAGGGAAACCGGAGCCGCGCGGTCGCGACTCCGGTCTCCCCGTGGTCCGGCCTGCTGCTACGCGGGCGTGCCGATGCAGTAGTTCAGCTTGGCCTCGGGGAAGGCGTAGGCCTTCTCCCCCTCCGCGCACTCCGGTGCGGCGGCGTCCTTGACCGCCTTGGTGACCTTGAACGTGGCGGTCTCCGCGCACCCGACGACCTTGGGGTTCACGTTGTCGCCGTCGTCGGCGTAGCAGGTGCCCTCGACGAGCACCGGCGCCAGGCACAGCTTGGTCTTGGGGCCGCGGCGCTGCGAGTGGCTGTACTCGACGTAGTCGCCCTTGCAGACCCCGGACACCTGGCCGACGACGTAGTTGGACTCGGCGGACGCGCAGTCGACCGCCTTGTAGTCCGGGTTGTTCGTCGTGCCGGTGATGTGGGCGCAGTCCCCCACCTTCGCCTGCGCGTCGTCGTTCGTGAAGTAGTTGAACGCGTAGATCGCGACGGCCGCGACGACCAGACCGACGACGTAACCGAGGATCTTCTTCAGAACGCTCGGCTTCTTCGCCTCGGGCTGCGGCCCTGCGATGGGCGCAACCTGCTCCGTGCTCATGTGCTGTTCTCTCGCTTCCGCTCAACCTCGGGCGGCCCGTGCCCCCCGACAAGGCCGGAGCAGAGGCTGCCAGGCGGAAGCGGACACCGCTGGCGCTTTGCGAAAACGTTACGGCTGCTTGTCGCCGCGTTCGAGGCAGAACGTCGTGGCGGGCTCCGGGAACACCGCCGCGCGCGCATCCCCGCAGGCAGAGCGGTCGGTCCTGCCGGTGAGCACCTTGACGACCCGGACCGAGTCCCTGGTGGCGCAGTCGACCTGGGCGATGCCGGTCTCGCGGTCCTGCCCGTAGCAGGCGCCCTCGTGGAAGTTGGGCATCAGGCAGAAGGTCGACTCGCCCGTGAACGTCGAGTAGTCCATGCCGCCGGACGGGCAGCTGTCGTCGTCGCGCGGCAGGATCTTGGCGATCTTGACGGTCGCGCCGCCCTCGTCGCACGCCAGCGCCTGGTAGACCGGGTCGTCCTGACCGCCGGAGATCCGCGCGCAGTCGCCGACGTGCGCGCTCGGGCCGGACTGGAGCTGGTCGACGACCAGCAGGCCGCCGAACGCGAGCAGGACGACGGCAGCGACACCCAGGCCGACCTTCTTCATGGCCTGGGTATCGGCAGCCGCCCGAGCCGGCTGATCACCGGATCAGGCGTTCTCGTGCACACCCATGCAGTAGACCGACGCGGGCTCGCTGAACCGCAGCTCGCTGGAGCCCTCCGGGCACACCGTGCCCTCCTCGGGCAGCCCGTCGACCTTCTTCACGATCTTCACCGGCGACTCGACGGTGCACGCCTCCTTCTTGAAGGCGCCGTCGTCGCTGGAGGTGTAGCAGTTGCCCTCGGCCAGGTTCGGCATGAGGCACAGCGAGTCCCCGCCCGACTTGACCGGCTCGTAGATGCCCTCGTCCGGGCACGGGTCGTCCGCGTTGCCCAGCACCTTCGCCACCTTGTGCGTGGCCTCCTGGTCACCGCAGCCCTGGGAGCTGACGTTCCACTCGCCGTCCGGCTTGTCCACGTCCTGCGGCGACGCGCTCACGCAGTCGCCTGCGTTCAGGCCGCCCATCTGCGTGAACACGAACACGCCACCGCCGACCAGCACCACCGCCAGCACACCGACGATGACGAACTTCAGCCAGCTGTTCTTGCCCTTGGGCGACTCGTCGGACTCCGCCTCGGCCGCGGGTGGCTGCGCGGTGGGCTCGACGGGATCAGTCGACTCGGTGCTCATGCGCGAGAACGTACGACACGGGGTGTTGGCTCGGTGTGTCGGCTCACAGTTGCCCGCTCCCGCGTCCGCCGTGATGGCGACAGCAGCGCATTTGGCACCGTCAGGGAGACTGGGCAGGTGACCGATGGCCCCCTGATCGTGCAGTCGGACAAGACGCTGCTGCTTGAGGTAGACCACCCGCTGGCCGATGAGGCGCGAACGGCCATCGCGCCGTTCGCCGAGCTGGAGCGGGCGCCGGAGCACGTGCACACGTACCGCGTGACGCCGCTGGCGTTGTGGAACGCCCGCGCGGCCGGGCACGACGCGGAGCAGGTGGTGGACGCGCTCGTGCGGTTCAGCCGGTACCCGGTGCCGCAGCCGCTGCTGGTGGACGTGGTGGACACGATGGGGCGCTTCGGGCGGCTCGTGCTGAGCAACAGCCCGGCGCACGGGCTGGTGCTCGCCACCACCGACCGCGCGGTGCTCGAAGAGGTGCTGCGGAACAAGAAGGTCGCGCCGATGTTCGGGGCGCGCATCGACGACGACACCGTGATCGTGCACCCCAGCGAGCGCGGCCGGCTCAAGCAGCTGCTGCTCAAGGTCGGCTGGCCGGCCGAGGACCAGGCGGGCTACGTCGACGGGGAGGCGCACCCGATCGAACTCGCCGAGGACGGGTGGAAGCTGCGCGACTACCAGCGGCTCGCGGCGCAGGCGTTCTGGGCCGGTGGCTCCGGGGTCGTGGTGCTGCCGTGCGGCGCGGGCAAGACGCTGGTCGGCGCGGCGGCGATGGCCGAGGCGCAGGCCACCACGCTGATCCTGGTCACGAACACCGTGGCTGGGCGGCAGTGGAAGCGGGAGCTGATCGCGCGCACGAGCCTCACCGAGGAGGAGATCGGCGAGTACTCCGGTGAGCGCAAGGAGATCCGGCCGGTCACCATCGCGACCTACCAGGTGATCACGCGCAGGTCGAAGGGCGAGTACAAGCACCTGGAGCTGTTCGACTCGCGGGACTGGGGCCTGATCGTCTACGACGAGGTGCACCTGCTGCCGGCACCGGTGTTCCGGATGACCGCGGACCTGCAGTCGCGGCGCAGGCTCGGGCTCACCGCCACCCTCGTCCGGGAGGACGGGCAGGAGGGCGACGTCTTCTCGCTGATCGGGCCGAAGCGGTACGACGTGCCGTGGCGCGACATCGAGGCGCAGGGCTGGATCGCCCCCGCGGAGTGCACCGAGGTGCGGGTGACGCTCACGGACAACGAGCGGCTGCTGTACGCGACGGCCGAGCCGGAGGAGCGGTACAAACTCTGCTCGACGGCGCGGACGAAGATCCCGGTGGTCCGGCGGGTGCTGGAGCGGCACCCCGGCGAGCCCGCCCTGGTGATCGGCGCCTACCTGGACCAGCTCGACGAGCTGGGCGAGGAGCTCGACGCGCCGGTGATCAAGGGGTCGACGAAGAACAAGGAGCGCGAGGAGCTGTTCGACCGGTTCCGCAGGGGCGAGCTGCGCACGCTGGTCGTGTCCAAGGTCGCCAACTTCTCCATCGACCTGCCGGAGGCATCGGTGGCGGTGCAGGTCAGCGGCACCTTCGGGTCGCGCCAGGAGGAGGCCCAGCGCCTCGGCCGGCTGCTGCGGCCCAAGGGCGACGGACGGCAGGCGCACTTCTACTCGGTGGTCGCGCGGGACACCCTCGACACCGAGTACGCGGCGCACCGGCAGCGGTTCCTGGCCGAGCAGGGGTACGCGTACAAGATCGTCGACGCGGACGACCTGGTCGGATGACGACCTGGTGGATGTGGAACCCGGCCGCACCCCCGCCCCGCGGCCGGTTCCGGTCGGAGCGGTCGCTCGCCGCCGCCGCACCCGAGGCCCAGGTCGTCCGGTCCACCGACTTCACGTGCCCCGAACAGCTCCGCCGCGCCACCGCCGCCCGCACCGACTTCCTCGCCGTGACCGGTGACCCGGTGCGGGTGGCGCTGGTCGAGCGGCGGCTGTGGACGCTGCTGGTGGCACTGCGCCGCTCGGTGCCGGTCCGCGCCGCGCTCGCACTGGCACCCGCGAAGCCGGGCCGGGCCGCGCTGGTCGCGGAACCGACCCGCGAGCTCGCCGACCTGGACCGGCGCTTCGACCGGTTCGCGGCGGCGCTCGCCGTGCTGCGGGCCGACCCGACCCCCGAACAGCTGCGCCACACCGCCGCACTGGACTGATCGGCGCCCACTGCGCCCGCTGCGCCCGTGCGGTCGTTGCGCAACGATGACGTCGCACGGACGTCCTCATGAGACCCGTCCGGAAGGCTGGAGGACATGCCGCGCGTACTGCTGATCGAGGACGACGAGGCGGTCCGGGAAGGACTGTCGCTGGCCCTGACCTACCAGGGCCACGCGGTGACGGCGGTGCGCACCGGCGAGGAGGGCCTCGACCTCCTGGCCAGGGGCGACAACCCGGACGTGGTCGTGCTCGACCTGATGCTGCCGGGCGTGGACGGGTTCGAGGTGTGCCGCCGCATCCGGGCCGCGGGCGACCTGCCGATCATCATGCTGACCGCCCGCAACGACGACATCGACGTGGTCGCGGGCCTGGAGGCGGGCGCGGACGACTACGTGGCCAAGCCGGCGCAGGCCCGCGTGCTGGAGGCGCGGATCAGGGCGGTGCTGCGGCGGTTCGCGGTCAGCCAGCCCAGCGTGCAGACCGAGCGGTACGGCGACCTGACGATCGACCGCGACGGCCTCGTGGTCACCCGGCTCGGCCGGCCCGTGGCGCTGGCGCCGACGGAGCTGCGGCTGCTGCTGGAGCTGTCGGCGGCGCCGGGCCGGGTGATGTCGCGGCAGCAGCTGCTGGAGAGCGTGTGGGACCAGGGCTACCTCGGTGACTCGCGGCTGGTCGACGCGTGCGTGCAGCGGTTGCGCTCGAAGGTCGAGGACGACCCGGCGGCACCGGTGTACGTGCAGACCGTGCGCGGCTTCGGGTACCGGTTCGGACCGCTGTGACGCTGCGCCTGCGGTTGTTGCTCTCGTTCGCGTTCATCAGCGTCTTCACCGCAGTGGCGGTCGCGGGCGCCGGGTACGTGCGGGCCCGCGACGCGATCGTGCAACGCGCGCAGGACCGGGCCGTCACCGAGACCACGAACCGGGTCGAGCAGCTCTACCCGCTGCCCGCCCGCCCGGTGGACGCGCTGGTCCTGGAGCGCATCGCGGCCCGCGTGTCCGGCCGGGAGGGCGACGCGCTGGCCACGGCGCACGGCGTCACGGCGGGCTCGATGAACCCCTCGGTGATCACGCCGGAGCTGCGCAGGCACGTGTCGTTCGGCTACGTCGGCTGGCAGCGCGTGTCGCACGCGGGCCGGGTGTGGCTGGTCATCGGGATGCAGCTGCGGGTGTCCGGTGGTGGCGAGTCCGGCATCGAGGTCTACGCGCTGCGCCCGTTCACCAGCGAGGCCGAGGTGATCGACGAGCTGGCCCGCAACGCGTGGCTGATCGGCGGCGCGGGCCTCGTGCTGGCGCTGGCACTGGGCCTGCTGGCCGCGCAGGGCGTGCTGCGGCCGGTGCGGGCGCTGCGGATGGCGGCGTTCCGGCTCGGCCAGGGCGACCTGTCGGCACGGGTGCCGGTCCGCGGCAGGGACGAGCTGACGGACGTGGCCTCGACGTTCAACAGCACCGCCGCCTCCCTGGAGCACCACGTCGGCGAGCTGCGGCGGATGGAGGCCGACGCCCGCCGGTTCGTGGCCGACGTGTCGCACGAGCTGCGGACGCCGCTGGCCGCGATGACGGCGGTGACGGACGTGCTGGACGCGGAGACCGCGGCACTGCCGGGCGTGGCCGGGCAGGCGGCGCGCTTGGTGAACCGGGAGACGCAAAACCTGACGCGGCTGGTGAACGACCTGATCGAGGTCACCCGCTTCGACTCGGGCACCGCCGCGCTGGCACTCGACGACGTGGACGTGGCCGAGGTCGTACGGGCGACGCTGCGGCTGCGCGGCTTCGAGGTGACCGCCACCCTGCCCGACGGGGTGCGCGCCCGGCTCGACCCGCGGCGGCTGGACGTGGTCGTGGCGAACCTGGTGGGCAACGCGGTGCGGCACGGCGCCCCGCCCGTCACCGTGCGGCTGGCGGTCGACGGGTCGTGGCTGGTGATCGAGGTGGCGGACTCCGGGCCCGGACTGGCGGAGGAGGTGCTGCCGCACGTGTTCGCGCGGTTCTACAAGGCCGACTCGGCTCGGGGGCGGTCGGAGGGCAGCGGGCTGGGGCTCGCGATTGCATGGGAGAACGCGCGGTTGCACGGTGGCACGCTGACGGCGGCGAACCGGCCCGGTGGGGGTGCGGTGTTCACGCTGCGGCTGCCCGTCGGGGGTGCGGTGCCGGCCGGGGAGCCGTTGCCGGTCGGGGGTGCGGTGTGAGGCGGGGAGCCGTTGCCGGTCGGGAGTGCGGTGTGAGCCGGGGAGCCGCCAGCCGAGAATCCGGCGTGAGCCGGGGAGCCGCCGGCTGGGAGTCCGGTGTGAGCCCGAAAACTGTCGGTGCCGGCTGGAAGAATGGAAAACGGGGGTCCCCTGCGAGGGGACGCCTGCGCAAGCTCGCGCCGACGATCCTGGCCGTGCTCGCGGTCGCGGTCCTCGCCTCCTGCGGCATCCGCCCCACCGGCGTCATCCCGGGCCTGCAGGCCCCGAGCGGTCCCGTCGAGAACCCCTCCCCGTTCGTCTACTGGGTCGCGGCCGGCCAGGTCGTGCCCGTCGCCCGCGACCAGGGCAGCCTCACCGGCCGCGACGTCGTGGCGTTGCTCGCGCAGGGGCCCAGCGGCGACGAGCAGCAGCGCGGGCTGAGCACGGAGGTGCCGTTCGACGCGGCGCCCGCGACGGTCGACCGGGTGGAGAGCGGGCTGGACGTCACGGTGTCGACGGACGTGTCGTTGCTGAGCCGGAACGCGGTCAGGCAGATCGTGTGCACGTTGCTCGCCGTGCAGGCGGTGGGGACGGTGCACCTGCGCGGCGGAGGGCATTCGCTGGAGGGGCGCCGGTGCGGTTGAATCGGGCGGTGCACGTCTATTCGATCCCGATGAACGTCCGGTTCCGCGGCATCACCACCCGCACCGGCGTGCTGGTCGAGGGGCCGGCGGGGTGGGGTGAGTTCTGCCCGTTCGAGGAGTACGACGACGAGGAGGCGGCGCCGTGGCTGCGGTGCGCGCTGGAGGCGGCGTACGAGGGGTGGCCGCGGCCGCTCAGGGACAAGGTGCCGGTCAACTGCACCGTGCCCGTCGTCGGTCCGGAGCGGGCGCACGAGATCGTGACGAGGTCGGGGTGCGCGACGGCCAAGGTGAAGGTCGCCGAGAGCATGCTCGAAGAGGACTGCGCGCGGCTTGAGGCGGTCCGGGACGCGCTGGGGCCGCAGGGCCACGTCCGGGTCGACGCGAACATGCTCTGGGACGTCGACACGGCGGTCAGGGCGATCAAGGCGATGGACCGCGCGGCCGGCGGTCTGCAGTACGTGGAGCAGCCGTGCCGCACGCTCGACGAGCTGGCCGAGGTGCGCAGGAGGACGACCGTCCCGATCGCCGCCGACGAGTCGATCCGCAAGGCAGAGGACCCGCTCAAGGTGGCCGTCGCGGGCGCCGCGGACATCGCGGTGATCAAGGTGGCGCCGCTCGGCGGCGTCCGCAGGGCGCTGGAGATCGCCGAGGCGTGCGGGCTGCCGTGCGTGGTGTCGTCGGCGCTGGAGACGTCGGTCGGCATGGCCGCGGGGATCGCGCTGGCCGCGGCACTGCCCGAGCTCGACCACGCGTGCGGGCTCGCCACGGTGGAGCTGTTCCAGGGCGATGTGACGAGCGAGTCGCTGAAGCCGGAGAACGGCTACCTGCGCGTGCCGGCGAAGGCGCCGGTGCCGGACCGGATCGGCGAGTTCGAGGTCGTGGACCGGCGCTGGACCGAGCGGTTCGAACGGGTCAGGGCTTCCCTCTGACCAGCCCGTGCTGGTTGGCGCCGAGGCTGAACACGACCTCCTCGGTGCGGCTGACCGCCTGCGTCCGCCGTTCCGTCGCGGGCACCCGCGTCAGGTCCACCAGCCGGATCGGCGGGCCGAGCTCCACCAGGGTCGGGGTGTAGGAGGCCTCGGTGACGGACCAGCCGGCCGGGCCCTGCTCGAAGCGGAAGCGGGCGACCACGCCCTCCTCGGTGACGCCGCGGGGTTCCGCGTGCCGGGCGACCTCGTTGCCCAGGCCGTAGGCGACCCACTTGGTGCCGATCTTCTCGAACGGCTGCACGACGTGCACGTGCGTGCCGATGATCAGGTCGAGTGCCGGGTCGGCCAGCAGCCGGCGGGCCAGTGCCTTCTGCTCGGCGGTGACGGCGTGCTGGTACTCGTTGCCCCACTGCACGGACAGCACGACGACCTCGGCTCCGGCGGCGCGGGCGGCCCGCGCGTCGGCGAGGATCTTGTCGGCGTCGATCTGGTTCGCGCGCCACGGCTGGGGCAGCGGGATGCCGTTGAAGCCGTAGGTGAACGACAGCTGGGCGACCTTCACGCCGTTCGCGTCGAGGATCAGGGGTGTGGCCGACTCCTGCTGCGTGCGGTACGAGCCGGTGTGCTTGAGCCCCACCGCGTCCATCGCGTCCAGGGTGGTCGTGATCGCGGAGACGCCGCGGTCGAGGGTGTGGTTCGAGGCGGTCGAGCACGCGTCGTAGCCCACGTCGACCAGGCCCTTCGCGACCTCCGGCGGGGCGAGGAAGGACGGGTAGCCGAAGAACGGGCCCTCCTTCTTGCCCAGCGGCACCTCCAGGTGGCACAGCGACAGGTCGGCCTTGAGCGTGTCGCGGATGCCGGAGAACAACGGCAGGAAGTCGCGGCCCGCGGCACCGCCGTCGGCGACCGCCTGGTCGGTCAGCGCCGGGTGGACCAGCACGTCGCCGCCGGCGGTGAGGGTGAACGAGCGGGCCGGCGGTGGGACCGGCGAGGGGGACGACGGTGGCACCGGGACCGAGGTGAGCACGACCGGTGAGCCGGTGCACCCGGACAGCGCGACACCGGCGGCCAGCACGAGGGCCGGCCACCGGTGAGCACGCTTCAGCGCTGCCGCCTGCGTCGCAGGGCCAGTAACAGCACGACGGCCAGTACACCGGCCGCGACGGGGAGCACGCGCTTCAACGCCGGAACGCCTGCCGTGTCGATCAGGTCGATCGGCTCGTCGGGAACCACTCGGAGATGCTGCTGTTGCGCCACCTCGTCAGCATCCCCGGAAGCCGCCGCGCTCGCCAGGTGTTCCGCGAACTGGCCGGCGAGTTCGCCGCTGACCTCGGCGATCGCCGGGCCGTTCAGTGGTGGATCGGTGCACCGAGGTCCACGAGCCGGCGGCCGGTTCCCCTCCACCGCAGGGCGATGACCTCGGCGGCGATCGACACCGCGGTCTCCTCCGGTGTCCTGGCGCCCAGGTCCAGGCCGATCGGCGAAGCCAGCGCGCCGAGCTCGCCCTCGGTCAGCCCCGCCTCCCGCAACCGCCGCAGGCGGTCTTCGTGCGTGCGGCGGGAACCCATCGCGCCGACGTAGCCGACCTTGAGCCGCAACGCGACCTCCAGCAGCGGCACGTCGAACTTCGGGTCGTGCGTGAGGACGGCGATCACCGTCCGCTCGTCGAGCTTGGGCGCCTCGGCCCGCAGGTACCTGTGCGGCCACGCGACGACGACCTCGTCGGCCTCGGGGAAACGGGTGCGGGTCGCGAACACGGGCCGTGCGTCGCACACGGTCACCCGGTAGCCGAGGAACGCGCCGAGCCTCGCCATGGCGGCGGCGAAGTCGATGGCACCGAACACCAGCATCCGCGGCGGCGGCTCGAACGAGTTCACGAACACGCTCATGCCCTCGCCGCGGCGTTGGCCGTCCGGGCCGTACCGGAGCACGCCGGACCGCCCGCTCGCGAGCATGCCGCGCGCGTCGTCCGTGACGGCGTCGTCGGCGCGGGACGACCCGAGCGTGCCCGAGCGGCGATCGGGCCAGATGACCATCCGCTGCCCGATGCGGTCCGGGTGCTCGACGACGGTCGCGACGGCCACGGGTTCCCCGGCGCGAACGGTGTCCACGACCTCGCCGAGCTGCGGGAACGTCTCCGCGTTGATCTTCTCGACGTAGACGTCGATGATCCCGCCGCACGTCAGGCCGACGGCGAACGCGTCGTCGTCGCTGACGCCGTAGCGCTGCAGCACCGGCTCGCCGGTCGTCTGCGCGAGGTCGTAGACGGCCCCTTCGACGCACCCGCCGGACACGCTGCCGATCGCCTGGCCGTCCCCGGTCACGAGCATCGCCGCACCGGCCGGCCGGGGTGCCGAGCTGAACGTCGCGACCACCGTCCCGACACCGACGGTCTCGCCGTTCGCGACCCGGTCGGCCAGCTCGAACAGGACATCACGCACGGCGTACCGCCTCCGGGGAGTCCATGACCCCCAGAGTACGACTCAGGGTCGGGTTCCGGGTGGTCACCGATGTGCGACCGCCCGGAACCGACGATTCTTGAGCCATGAACAACAACGTGCTCGACGAAGCGACGACGAAGGTCAAGAAGCTCCGGCGCAGCCGGAGCGACAAGATGGTCGCCGGTGTCTGCGGCGGCGTGGCCAAGATGATCGGCGTGGACGCCGCGCTGCTGCGGATCGTCCTGGTCGCCGCCACGCTGCTCGGCTTCGGCACCGGCGCCGTCCTCTACGTCGCCGCGTGGATCCTCATGCCCGAGGAAGACGCCGCGATGTGATCACCGTGGAAAACCGGGAACGCCGGGTAGCCGTTGCCAGGGGTGGGGACCGTTGAGGGGCCGGTACTCCACCCCCAGGGCGTCGAGCCGCGGCAGGTGGTGCTCGCGCAGCCGCCGCACGAACTCCGGGTCCTTCTCCGCCGGTGACCACACGACCTCGGCGAACGCCGCCAGGCGCGGGAACGCCGCGTAGTCCACGCGCCGGGCCGAGTCGAGGTGCTCGGTCCAGATGTTCGCCTGCGCCCCCAGCACGCGCCCCGGTTCGTCACCGGTGAGCTCGGCCGGGACCGGCTCCCACGCGTAGACGTCCTCCAGCGTCGTCACCGTGCCCACCGGGATGGGCTCGTCGTCCGAGCCGGACTGCCGGTAGTCGAGGTAGACGAACTCCTCGGGGCACATCACCACGTCGTGGCCCTCGCGGGCCGCCGTGACACCGCCTTCGACGCCGCGCCAGGACGCCACGACCGTGCCCGCCGGCAGCGGAGCGGAGTCGAGGACCTCGTCCCAGCCGTAGGGCCGCCGCCCGCTGCGCACCAGGTGCCGCGCGATCTCGCGGACCAGCTCGCCGTCGTGGCCGGGTGCCTCGTCGCCGCCGAGCCCGATGACCTCCGCGGGGAACACGTCCATCAGCTCGTCGAAGACCACCCGGTAGAAGTCCGCTGTGGACTCCTCGGTGTTGAGCACGCGTTCGTTGATGCCCCAGTCGGTCCACACGCCACCGCCGTGCACGCCGAGCTCCGGGTAGGCCGCGATCGCCGCCTGCGAGTGGCCGGGGATGTCGATCTCCGGGACCACCGTGACGTGCCGGGCCGCCGCGTACGCGACGATCTCGCGCAGGTCGTCCTGGGTGTAGAAACCGCCGTGCGGACGGCCTGTCAGCCCGCCCGAGCGCCGGTCGCCGAACCGCGAGTCCTCCCGCCACGAGCCGACCTCGGTGAGCTTCGGGAAGGCCTTCACCTCGAAGCGCCAGCCCTGGTCGTCGGTGAGGTGCAGGTGCAGGACGTTGAGCTTGTGCACGGACAGCAGCTCGACCCACCGCAGCACCTCCCGCTTGGGCAGGAAGTGCCGGGCGACGTCGAGCATGACGCCCCGCCACGCGAACCGCGGGAAGTCGACGACCTCGCAGGCCGGGATGACCCGCGGCTTGTCGCCCGCCGCGCGGAACGCGCCGGGGCCGAGCAGCTGCCGCAACGTCTGCAGCGCGTTCATCTCGCCCGCCGCGTCGTGCGCCTCGATCAGCACGCCGTCGTCGGAGGAGAGCAACCGGTAGCCGCCGGGCGGACCGTCGACGAGCACGGTCTCCCAGCCCTTGTAGTCGACGAGTCTTCCGCCATCCACATAGGACACCGGACGTGGCAGCAGGTTCATCCCTTCACCGCCCCGGCGAGACCGGACACGAGCCGGCGCTGGACGAAGATGAAGAAGACGAGCACAGGGATGGTCATCAGGGTGGAGCCCGCCATGATCGCGCCCCAATCGTTCTGGTCGGGTTTGACGAAGACCTGGAGAGCCAGTGGCAGGGTCTGGTTCTCCACAGCGGAGATGATGAACGTCTTGGCGAACAGGAAGTCGTTCCAGGCGTGGATGAACGACAGCACGGACGTCGCCACCAGTCCGGGTGCGACGAGCGGGAACAGCACCTGCCAGAGGAACCGGAACCGCGAGGCGCCGTCCAGGGTGGCGGCCTCCTCCAGCTCCACCGGCACCGCGGCGACGAAGCCGCGCAGCATCCAGATCGCGAACGGCAGGCTGAACGCCAGGTGCACCAGCACGAGCGAGCCCAGGTGGTTCAGGCCGAACACCGGCACGGTGTCGCCGACCGACCGCATCAGGAAGAACAGCGGCACGGTCAGCGCCTCGACCGGCACCATCTGCACGACCAGCAGCATGATCAGCAGCGTGGTGCGGCTGCGGAACCGGAAGCGGGTCAGCGCGGTCGCCGCGAGGAACGAGATCAGGATGCTCAGCGCCACCACGATCAGCGCCACGACGATGCTGTTCACGAAGTAGCGCCCGAAGTTCGCGACCGTGAGCGCCCGCGTGAAGCTGTCGAGCGTCGGCCGCGTCGTCCACGGCACCGGGTCGGCCGAGATGATCTCGTCCTCCGGCTTGAACGCGCTCAGCACCATCCAGAACAGCGGGAACGCCACGACTGCGGCGATGACGAGGACGAAGCCCTCGGTCAGCCAGCGCTTCACAGGGCCTCCCCGGAACGGCGCAGTGCGCGCAGGTAGAACAGCGTGACCACCAGCAGCAGCACGGTCGTCACGACGCCGATGGCCGCGCCCAGCCCGTACTCCGACGCCGCGAACGCCTGCTGGTAGGCGTAGACGTTGAGCACGAGGTTGCGCCCGGCGATGCCGCCGCCGTTGGTCATCACGTAGATCTGCGTGAAGATCTTGAAGTCCCAGATGATCGACTGGATCGTCACCACGAGGATGATCGGCCGCAGCAGCGGCAGGATGACGCTCCACGCCGTGCGGAACGCCGAGGCGCCGTCGAGCGCCGCGGCCTCCAGCACCTCACCGGGGATCGCCTTGATGCCCGCGTAGAGCGTGACCATGACGAACGGGAACGAGCACCAGATCACCTGGGCGGCGACGAGCCCGAACGCGGTCCACCTGTCGAACGTCCAGGAGAAGCCCTGGATGCCGAGGACCTCGTTGACGAACCCGAAGTTCGCGTCGAACAGGAACAGCCAGATCGTCGAGCCGGCGACGGCGGGTGTGGACCACGCGCCGAGCGCCGCCAGGAACAACGTCATGCGGACCCACGTCCTGACCCGCGTGGCCAGGATCGCGAGGAAGGCGCCCACGAGCAGGGTGCCGACCACGCAGACCGCCGCGAAGGCGACGGTCTGCCCGAGCACGGTCCAGAACTGCTGGTCGCCCAGCAGCCTCTGGTAGTTCCCGAGGCCCAGGAACTCCAGCGGCGCACCACCGCTCACCTGCTCCTGGCCGTAGTCGAAGAGCGAGATGAGCACGAGCTGGTAGATCGGGTAGGCCAGCAGGCCGCCCAGCACCAGCAGCGCTGGGGCCAGGTAGGCGAACGCGGTCCTCCCCTGGCCCTTGGCGGTCATGCTCACGACGTGAAGGCCGCGTTCATCGTCTTGGCGGCGTCGGCGGTGGCCGTGTCGACGTTCTTCGCGCCGGTGACGACCTCCTGGATCATCGTCGGCAGCACGGTCTGCGCCTCGATCTTCGCCCACGCCGGGGTGACGGGGACGAACTTCGTGCCGGCCTGCAGGGTCTTGGTGAACGGCTCCAGGAACTTGTCCGAGTCCGCGACCTGCTTCTGCACGTCGGTGAACGTCGGCAGGTTGCCCATCGCCGCGTACATCTTCTGCTGGTACTCCTTCGACGCGAGCAGCTGCGTGAACTCGGTCGCGAGCGTCTTGCGCTGGGTGCCCTTCATGACGCCGAGCAGGTTGCCGCCGGCGAACGCGGGCGCGATCGAGCCCGCGGTCTTGCCGGGCAGCGGCACGACGGCGTACTTGCCGGCCGCGCTGGAGGCGTCGACCGACTTGCGGTTGAAGTCGCCGCCGATGGTCATGGCCGCCTTGCCCGCGCGGAACGCCTCGACGCTCGCGTCACCGCCGTTGCCCGCGCAGGTGGCCGGCGGGCAGATGTCGTCCTTGATCAGCTCGGTGTACTTCGCGACACCGGCCCTGGCCTCCGCGCTGTCGACGGCGGCGGTGAACTTGCCGCCGTCGGACTTGGCGATCTCGCCGCCGCTGGCCCAGATGAACGGCAGGGCGGCGAACAGGTACTTGCCGCCGGCGGAGATGCCGATCAGCTCGGGCTTGCGCTGCCGGATCTCACGGGCCGTGGTCGCGATCTCGTCGAGCGTCGCCGGCGGCTTGAGGCCGAGCTCGGAGAAGACGTCCGTGCGGTAGTAGAGCGCGCGGACGCCGACGAACCACGGCACGCCGTAGGTCTTGCCGTCGACCTTGGCGGTGTCGAGGATCGTCGGCACCAGGTCCTTGGACTCGCTCCACGCGCTGAGGTCCAGCTCGGAGAAGCCGCCCGCGGAGACGTAGCCGGCGAGGTCGGTGTTGCCGAACTCCGCCACGTCCGGCGCGCTCTTGGGGTCGCTGAAGGCGGCCTTGAACCGTTCCGCCCGGCTGGACACCTGGATGTACTGCACGTCGACGGTCACGCCGCTGTGCTTGCCCTGGAACTCGGTGACGGCCTCCTTGACCACCGCCTCCTTGGGCCCGCGGTTGACCTCGTCGAACAGCCACACCCGCAGCTGCCCGGTCTTCTCGTCCCCCGCCGTGTTCGCCGGTCCGGACTGCACCGGAGCGCAGGCGACCACCGCGCCCACGCCCAGCACGGCCACGAGTGCCTTCAGCCTCATCGCGCCCTCCGCATTGCATATAGTGCAACAGCCATTTCACAGGAAGCAACGTGAGACTAGAACGGTCCGCGCTAAGGGTCTAGACCAGACGGTTGATCCATTGCCGAACTGATGCCGGGTCGACCGGTTCGTCCCACCCGCCCGGCCGCACGGCACTGCCGACGTGGAACGCGGTGATGCCCGCTTCGAGGAGCTCCCCGACGTGGTGGGGCTGGAGGCCGCCGCCGACCAGCAGCGTGGGCGGCTGGGCGTTGACCAGCTCTTTCAGGACCTCCCTGCCCGCTTCGACACCCTTGCGGTGACCGGCGGCGAGCACGGTGTCGCAGCCGAGTCCGGCGACGGTCTGCCAGCCCTTGCGCACGTCGTTCGAGTTGTCGAGCGCGCGGTGGAACGTCCACGCGCAGCCCTCCAGCTCGGCGGCGAGGTTGAGCGTGACGCCCTCGTCGATCTCACCCTCCGCGTCGAGGAACCCGAGGACGAACTCGGTCGCACCCGCCTCCCGCAGCTCGGCGGCGGTCCGGCGCAGCTGCCTCAGGTCGCCGGGCGCGAACCCGTTCCGGTCGCGCAGCATCACCCTGATGGGCAGGTCGCACGCCTTCCGCACCTCCGTGAAGGTGGCGACCGACGGCGTGAGCCCGTCCGCGGCCATGTCGGCGACCAGCTCCAGGCGGTGCGCGCCGCCCTCCTGAGCAGCAACGGCGTCCCTTGCGTCGAGTGCGATGACTTCGAGAATCGGCATGGTCTAGACCATAGTGCGCAAGTCGATGTGCTTTCGGAAATCCGGGAGCGATTTCTCGCATCCCCGCGTCGGAGTGCGTATCTGGGTCCTGGTTCGCCGCTCTTGTTCAGTGAGCGACAGGACGTGGAGCGAGCGTCAGCCGGTTCGAGGGGTGCCGGCCGGCGCGGCTCCCACCAGGGCGGCCCGTGATGCGGAGGGGGAATCACGGGCCGCTGGTGCACCCAGGGGAAGATGAGGGCGGACGATGGGCGAGACTGCTCCAATTGAGTGAATTTTGTATCTACCGCCCAGTCGACGCCTCCTGACCTGGCGAACGGCGCTGACGTGGCGGCCGATCGGAGGTGCTGCGTGGACGAGCTGCACACGGCGGATGACCGAACGCCGTGGGACGGGCTGGAAGGCACCGAACGGCATGCGGTCTGCGTCGCCGCCGCACGCGAAGGCAACCGCAACGCACTCGACGTCCTCGTGGCCGAGCTGACCCCGCTGGTGTGGCACGTCGCCCGCGGCCAAGGCCTCGACCGCGCCGCGGCGGAGGACGTCGTGCAAACGGTGTGGCTCGCCTTCCTCCGCAAGATCGACACCATCAAGGAACCGCGCGCCCTGGTCGGCTACCTGGTCGTGACGACCAGGCGTGAAGCACGCCGCACCTGGACGCCGAACAAGCGCGAGACCCACCTGTCCGACGAGTACGCCGAACAGCTGGAGTCCGACACCGGCCTGCCAGAGGACGTGACGTTGATGGACGACCGCGACCGCAGGCTGTGGCTCGCGTTCGGCCGGCTCACCACCAAGTGCCAGGAACTGCTCCGGCTCACCGTGCTCGCGGGTCGCGCCGAGTACCGAGCAGTCGCCGAAGCACTCGCCATGCCCCACGGCAGCATCGGTCCGACCAGGGGACGGTGCCTGAACCTGCTGCGCAACTACCTGGAAACGGAAGGAGGATCGCGGTGAACGAGATCGACCCGCGCGACGACCGCAGGGGCCTTGAGGACACCGCAGTCCTCTCCGAGCTGAACAGGCTGGTCGACGAACTCGATCCACCTCCCGCAGACCTCGTCGACCGCGTGAAGTTCGCGATCGCTTTGGAGGACCTCGACGTGGAGGTGGCCCGCTGGGAACGCGCAGGCTCCTTCGCGGGCGTGCGCGGCGGCCAGACCGGCACCATCACGTTCACCGTCGACAACCTGACGCTGATGGTGAACTTCACGTCGACCGGCTCCCGCCACCGCATCGACGGCTGGCTCGTCCCGGCCGGCGAACACACGGTCGAGGTGCGCGTCGCCGACCACAAGTCGTCGTGCACCCGTGCCGACGACGGCGGGCGGTTCGTGCTGCCGGACGTTCCGGCCGGGACCACGCAGATCCTCGTGCACCTGGTGAACTCGCACGGGGAACCGGGGCGGACCGTGGTGACGCCGACGATCATGCTTTGAGCCGTTTTCGGTGTGGGGAACGGTTTTGCAGGATTGGCGCGGTATGGGTTTCCGGGGGCGTGCCGCGCCCGCACTGGGGTGCTGAACTGGGGCGGTGACTCGCGGCCCTGACCCGCGCGGCGGGAGGTGGCGGCGTGCCGAGCACGTTCGGTGAAGTCGCCGCACTTCTCACCCAGGCCGTGCAGAAGAGCGAAGCCGCGATCAGCACGTTGTCGCGGGCGTCCGCCCTCGTCGACGAATGCCGGTCTCAGTTGCTGGCCGCGCTGGCCGGAACCACGGCCGAAGACGATGCCGCCGCTGTCATCGCGTCCTTCCAAGCCGTCCAGGACGGTGTCGCCGAACGAGTTCGCGAGCTGCGAGCAGCTCTGGAGGGACTCGCGCGAATCCGAGCCCGGTTCGAGGTCCACAGCCGTCCTGAACCGGCCTCGCCGGCAGCCGTGCAGTCGTGGGTTGCGGGCACGCGAGCCGGGTTGCCCTGGTACCGGACGAGCGGCGTCTACCGGTCCTCTGACGGCCGCACCGACCTGGTGCAGAGCGGGCGTGAACCGGATGGGGAGCACGACCGCATCAACGACCACCTGGTCGATCTCGGCATCGGACGCCCTGGTGCGAGCGTGGAGGCGTCCAAGCACGTCGAGGTGAAGGTCGCCTGGCGGATGCGGCAGAGCGGCATGAACCGCGTCGAACTGGTGGTCAACAACGAACTCTGCAACGGAGTCCTGTCCTGCTCCCGGCTGCTCCCCCACGTGCTCGGGCCGGGGCAGACGTTGACCGTGCACGACCCAGTACGGTCGCGGGAGTTCCGCGGAAAGGACGTGCGGTGAGTTACACGCTCGAATTCTGGTACTACCACGGCGACAACCGCGCCGACGAGCCCGTCGCCGTCGCCACCGCGGCGGAGTTGGACGAAGTCCTGACCCACGTCGCGAACCACCCGCAACCGCACCCGGCACAGATCGCCGCGAGGGAGCTGCCGAAGTTCGGGGTCCTCGAGATCCCGGACCGGATGTTCAAGCTGGACGCGCGGCACGGGTTCGGCGCGTTGCACTTCGTCGGCCCGGACCCCGAGAGCACCACTGACGAGATCGGCTACTGGGTGACTCGGGGTGCTGAACCCCCGGCAGCCGTACCGACCCTCTACGTCGACAAGGACAACAAGACGGAGTTCCCCCGGAACGCCGCGATCCGGCTCGACCAGGTCCGGGACGCCCTCCTGGAGTTCCAGCGGACCGGTTCCCGGCCGACGTGCGTCGAGTGGCAGGTCACCGAACCGGTCTACTGACCACCGACTCCCCGGAATGCCGGAAGGCCCGGCCCCGCCGAAGCGGGACCGGGCCTTCCGAGGTGGAACAGCAGCGGCTGGACTCAGAAGTCCATGCCACCGGCGTCCGGCGCGGCCGGAGCGGCGTTCTTCTCCGGCTTGTCCGCGACGACGGCCTCGGTCGTCAGGAACAGCGCGGCGATGGACGCGGCGTTCTGCAGCGCGGAGCGCGTGACCTTGGCCGGGTCGATGATGCCGGCGGCGACCAGGTCCTTGTACTCGCCGGTCGCGGCGTCGAGGCCCTCGCCCGCGGGCAGGGACTTGACGCGCTCGACCACGACGCCGCCTTCGAGGCCGGCGTTGACGGCGATCTGCTTCAGGGGCGCCTCGACGGCGACCTTGACGATGTTCGCACCGGTGGCCTCGTCGCCCGTGAGCTTCAGGCCCTCGAACGCGGCCTCGGCGGCCTGCAGGAGCGCGACGCCACCACCGGCGACGATGCCCTCCTCGACGGCGGCCTTCGCGTTGCGGACGGCGTCCTCGATGCGGTGCTTGCGCTCCTTGAGCTCGACCTCGGTGGCCGCGCCCGCCTTGATGACGGCGACGCCGCCGGCGAGCTTGGCGAGGCGCTCCTGGAGCTTCTCGCGGTCGTAGTCGGAGTCCGACTTCTCGATCTCGGCGCGGATCTGGTTGACGCGACCCTGGATCTGGTCGGCGTCGCCCGAGCCCTCGACGATGGTGGTCTCGTCCTTGGTGACGACGACCTTGCGGGCCTTGCCCAGCAGCGAGATGTCGGCGTTCTCCAGCTTCAGGCCGACGTCCTCGGTGATGACCTGGCCACCGGTGAGGGT
Organism: Lentzea sp. NPDC036955; assembly: GCF_055608005.1. Lineage (NCBI taxonomy): Bacteria > Bacillati > Actinomycetota > Actinomycetes > Pseudonocardiales > Pseudonocardiaceae > Lentzea > Lentzea sp. NPDC036955. Next base: position 568,697 of record NZ_JBVJRC010000003.1, read on the forward strand.
GGCGATGTCCTGGAGGATGGCCTTGCGGCGGTCACCGAAGCCCGGGGCCTTGACGGCGACGGACTTGAAGGTGCCGCGGATCTTGTTGACGACCAGCGTGGCCAGGGCCTCGCCCTCGACGTCCTCGGAGATGATCAGCAGCGGCTTGCCGCCCTGCATGACCTTCTCCAGGAGCGGGAGCAGGTCCTTGACCGTGGAGATCTTGGAGCCGAACAGCAGGATGTACGGGTCCTCGAGGACCGCTTCCTGGCGCTCGGGGTCGGTCACGAAGTAACCGGAGATGTAGCCCTTGTCGAAGCGCATGCCCTCGGTGAGCTCGAGCTCGAGACCGAGGGTGTTGCTCTCCTCGACGGTGATGACGCCTTCCTTGCCGACCTTGTCCATCGCCTCGGCGATGAGCTCGCCGATCGTGGGGTCAGCGGCGGAGATGGACGCGGTAGCAGCGATCTGCTCCTTCGTCTCGATCTCCTTGGCGTTCTTCAGGAGCTGCTCGGCGATGGCCTCGACGGCCTGCTCGATGCCGCGCTTGAGGCCGAGCGGGTTGGCGCCGGCGGCCACGTTGCGCAGACCCTCGCGAACCAGGGCCTGGGCGAGAACGGTCGCGGTCGTGGTGCCGTCACCAGCGACGTCGTCCGTCTTCTTCGCAACTTCCTTGACGAGCTCGGCCCCGATCTTCTCCCACGGGTCCTCGAGCTCGATCTCCTTCGCGATGGAGACGCCGTCGTTCGTGATCGTCGGCGCACCCCACTTCTTCTCGAGCACGACGTTGCGGCCCTTCGGGCCGAGCGTCACCTTGACGGCGTCAGCGAGGGTGTTCATACCCCGCTCGAGACCGCGGCGGGCGTCCTCGTCGAACGCAATCATCTTGGCCATTGCGGTGTGTTCCTCCGCCTTTGTGGATTCTGGGCCACTGCGGGCCGGCAAAGCCCACAGCGGAACACGGTTCGCTTGGCCAGGTTCGGTGCCCGCGACGGACGACCCCGCGAAGGGGGCCTCACCTTCCCAGCCTCACTTCTTTGGCACTCGACTGAGCCGAGTGCTAAGACGTGTTTAGCACTCGGGCACGGCGAGTGCAAGCAGCCGGGGTGGAGCGTCAGCCCGTCGTGCGCACCGGCACGGAGGTCGGCAGCGGCTTGCGCGAGGTCGGGTCGTCGCCGACGTTGAGCGTGGGCGAGGAGTTGGTCTTGGGCTGACGTGCCGGTTCGTCACCGGGCGACAGGATGATCACCACGATGACGATCGCCACGATCGCGACCGCGGCCGCGATGACCGGCGCCAGCCAGGCGGGACGTTCCTTGGACGTGGCGTTGAACGCACTCACGCCCACCTGGTTCGGCGGCCGCAGGCGGACCGGGTCGGACAGCTGCTGCTGCGGGTACCCGCCCTGGTAGCCGCCCTGCTGCTGCACCGGCGTCGGACCGGACAGCGGCGACTGCACGGGGATCGAGCCGGAGTGCGGCCCGAGTTGAGCGGGGCTCGATCCCTGCGCGACCCCGGCGAGCGCGACGCGTGCGGCCGCGATCAGCTCGGCGCAGCTGGAGTAGCGCTGGGCCGGCTCCTTCGCGGTGCCGCGGCGGATGACGTCGTCGATGGCGGGCGGCAGCGCGACGAGCTGCGAGAGCGGGGGCACGGTCTGGGCGAGGTGGCCCTGGATGACCTCCTGCACACCGCCCTGGAACGGCGGGCGCCCGGACAGGCAGGCGAAGAGCATGCACGCGAGCGCGTACTGGTCGGTGCGGCCGTCGACGGGCTCGCCGCGCAGGTGCTCCGGCGCCGCGTAGGTCGGCGAGCCGAGGAAATCACCTGTTCGGGTGCGGTGGCCGGTGGCGCCGCGGCGGGTGAGGCCGAAGTCGGCGACGTAGACGTGCTCGCGGACGCCTTCCTTGGTGGTCACGAGGACGTTCGCCGGCTTCACGTCGAGGTGCACGAGGCCCTTGCCGTGCAGCATGTCGAGCGCCTCGGCGACCTGGGCCAGCAGCGTCAGGGTGCGGGCGGGGGTGAGCGGCCCCTCCTTGACGTGGCCCGCGAGGTCCTGGCCGTCGACCAGCCGCATCGCGATGTAGAGCAGGCCGTCGACCTCGTCGAAGTCGTACAGCGGCACGATGTTCGCGTGGTCGATGGCGGAGGTGTTGCGCGCCTCGTCGACGAACCGCTCGCGGAACTCCGCGTCGGGTGCGAGGTGCTCACCGATGACCTTGAGCGCGACTTTCCGGCCCAGTCTCACGTCCGTGGCCTTGTAGGTCACGCTCATGCCACCGCGACCGAGCACACCGTCGATCCGGTAGTGCGCGATCCGCCGCCCGCTCAGGTCCTCAGACACGCGAGGCAGCCTAACGCCCGCCGGGATCGCGCTGCTCGGGGTTGCTCAAACAGTGACTTCTACGCCTTGCGCACGTCCGAGGCCTGGCTGCGCCCGTCCCGGCCGGCCTGCACCTCGAACTCCACCCGGTCGCCCTCGGAGAGCGTCCGGAAGCCGTCCATCTGGATCGCCGAGTAGTGCACGAACACGTCGGGCCCGTCGTCGGTTGCGATGAAGCCGTATCCCTTTTCGGAGTTGAACCACTTGACGGTACCGAGAGCCAAGGCGTCCTCCTTCAGATCACGCAAAGCGCAGAACGCAACGCTAGGAGAAGAAAACTCACTCGGATACCTCCTTACGGAGTCATGAACGCGAGCTGACTCCGTTGGCGCGCAACCAGGTGGCGAGCCGGCGGGGTCCGCGCGTCTGGGTGAGGACGGCACCGGGACCGGCGAAGTCGAACACCAGGCCCTCACCGGAACGGACGTTCTGCGTGCCCTCGGGTGGCAACGCGCGGAGCCGGCATTGCACGGTGTCGGAGAAAGCGAGCACGTGATCGGTGTCGACGGTGACCGCCTCACCCTCGCCGAGGGTCACGAGGTCGAGTGCGCCGGAGCAGCCGAGCAGCACCGTCCCCTGTCCACGTGCGTAGTTCAGGAATCCTTCGACGCCGCCGAAGAGCGCCTGCAACGGGGGCGCTTGCGGGTTCATCACCACGGCGCTGCCGGACGCGATCCAGCCGAGCCGGGAGATGCACCAGCCGCTGCTGCCGTCGAGGTCGACGGTGTGCAGCTCGCCGGGCAGCGCCGGTGCGACGTCGACCCAGCCGCCCTCGGCGCCGGCGGTGCACAGCGTGACGGCGCCGCCCTTCGGCTCGACCGCGAGCCCGTAGCTCGTGGCGAGCACCGACTGCGGCTCGACCAGCACCATCTCCGCGGGTGCGAGCACGAGTCTCGCCACGCCGAAGCTCGGTGTGTGCCGGGTCCGGACCTGCACGCTGTGCACCCCCAGGGGTTGAACCGGTCCACGAGTGGGCCGGGAGATCGTCACGGCCTCCGCGACCTTGGCAGTATGCAGTCGTGTCCCCCACCTCTGTCGCCGCACACCGCCAGCGCGTCGCCTCGCTCGTCGGGCAGATGCCGGTCCTGCAGCTGCCGCTCGAGGAGTGCCTCGGGCTGGTCCTCGCCGCGGACGTGATCGCGCCGGTGTCCCTGCCGCCGTTCGACAACTCCGCGATGGACGGGTACGCCGTCCGCTCCGGTGACCTCGCTCAGGTCCCGGTCCGCCTTCCGGTCTCCGACGACATCCCGGCGGGCAAGGTGGACGTGCGGCCGGTGGAGCCCGGCACAGTCCACCGGATCATGACGGGCGCGCCGGTGCCGCCGGGAGCGGACGCGGTGGTCCAGGTGGAGTGGACCGACGCGGGCACCGAGCAGGTGCAGGTGAACGCGACCGTCGCACCCGGCACGAACATCCGGGTGGCGGGCGACGACGTGCGCGAGGGCGATCCGGTGCTGGTCGCCGGAACGGGGCTGGGCCCTGCCCAGCTGGGGCTGGCCTCCGCGCTGGGCCTGCCCGAGCTGCCGGTGCGGCGCCGGCCGCGGGTGCTGGTGCTGTCCACGGGCACGGAGCTGGTGGAGCCGGGCACCCCGTTGCGACCGGGGCAGATCTACGAGTCGAACGGCATGATGCTGGCCGCGTCGGTGCGCGACGCGGGCGGCGTGGCGGTGCGGCTGCGGTTCGTGCCCGACGACGTGGAGGCGTTCCACCGGGCGCTCGCGCCCCACCTCGGGTCGGTGGACGTGATCATGACGTCCGGCGGGGTCAGCGCGGGCGCGTACGAGGTGGTCAAGGACGCCTTCGCGAGCCACGACGTCGAGTTCACGAGGGTCGCGATGCAGCCGGGCGGCCCGCAGGGCTCCGGCCGGTACGAGGGCGTGCCGGTGCTGACGCTGCCGGGCAACCCGGTGAGCGCGCAGGTGTCGTTCGAGGTGTTCGTGCGGCCCGCGCTGCTGGCGTCCATGGGCCACACCCGCACCGACCGGCTGACCGCACGCGCGCGGATCTCGTCGCCGCTCACGTCACCGGCCGGGAAGACGCAGTTCCGGCGGGGCGCGTACGACCCGGCGTCGGGCGAGGTGGTCACGCCGGTCGGGGGGCCGGGTTCGCACCTGCTGTCGGCGCTGGCGTTGTCGAACTGCCTGATCGAGGTGCCGGAGGACGTCACGGAGCTGGCGGCCGGCGACGAGGTCACCGTCCGGCACCTGCGGTAGCGGGCGATCCGGTGGCGGTTGTGCGGTCTGTGCTGGCGTTGGTGCTGCTCGCCGGGTTCTTCGTGCTCGGCGCGGCGGTCACGGCGGGGCTGGTCGCGCTGTCGGTGTGGCGGTTCCGGATCGGGGACTTCCAGGGCGGCGGCTGGGTCGGGTTCATCGCGGCCGCGGTGGGGTTCCTGTTGTTGTGGGCGGTGGTGCGGGCCGTGTACGCGCGGCCGGAGCCGACCGGTGTGCCGCTGGGCCGGGCCGCGCACCCGGAGCTGTGGCGGCACGTGGACGAGCTGGCGGCGCTCGCCGGGACGCGCTCGCCCGACGACGTCCGGTTGGTGCCGGAGCCGAACGCGGGCGTGTGGGAACGGCGTGGCACGCGGTACCTGCAGCTCGGGGTGCCGCTGGTGGCCGGGCTGTCGGTCGGTGAGCTGCGGTCGGTGCTGGCGCACGAGCTGGGCCACTACGGCGGCGGGCACACGCGGGTGTCAGCGGTGCGGTTCCGGGCGAAGCTCGCGCTGGAGCTGGCCGTCGAGCAGGGCGACTTCATGCGGCTGCTGTACGGGTGGGCGCGGCTGTACTCGCTGGTGGTGGCCTCGGAGAGCCGGCGGCACGAGCGGTTCGCCGACGAGGTGTCGGTGGCCGCGGCCGGGGTGGCGGCGGCGCGGCGGGCGTTGCTGCGGATCGGGCCGGTCGGCGCGGGCTGGGGCGACTACCTGCGCTGGTACGTGGTGCTCGCGGTGCTCGCGGGGCGGACGCCGCCGCTGCTGGAGGGCTTCCGCGCCTACCTGGCGCACCCGCGGCGGGTGCACCAGCTGCGGGCGCTGGAGGCGGTGCTGGCCGAGCAGGAGCCGACGTCGGTGTTCGACAGCCACCCGCCGGTGCGCGAGCGGGTCGCGGCGATGACGGCCGCCGACTCGGTGCCGGTCGACGAACGGCCCGCCTGGGAGCTGCTCGACGGGACGCCTCCGGAGGCGTTCGCGGCGCTGCTCGACGTGCAGGGGCCGCCGATCTCGTGGGAGGAGCTGGCGCCGCTGACCGGTCCGGCGCTGGTCAGGCGGTACGCGGACGCGCTGCGGCACGCGGGGCGGGTCAGCGGGGTCGGCGAGACGCTGCGGGACGTGCTGGCGTGCCTGGAACGCGCCGAGCTGCACCGGCTGACCGGGCGGCCGGTGGACGGCTCGCTCAGCGAGGAGCAGGTGCACGAGGCGGCCGTGGAGAGCGTGACGGAACTGCTCGCCTGCGCGGTCGCGGACCAGCTCGTGACGACCGGGCGGGGCGTGCTGGAACTCAACTGGGGCGGCATCCCCGTCGTGCGGATGGCGGACGGAGCTGCGGTGCACTCCGAAGACCTGGTCGCACCGGCGGTGCGGGACCCGGCGCGGGTGGGCGAGGTGCGGGCGCGGCTGCGGGCGCTCGGCGTCGACGGACTGTGACGGAACGCTCACCGCACGGCGTTGTTGACCCCCTGTGACCGGGATTACACTGGCTTGAGGCGCCGGTGGGCCCGTGCATTCGTCGGGGGATGCACGGGGCTACCGGCCACTTGTTTTCTCGGCAGTCCATGTGGGCGGTTTGGCGTGTTGGCGTAGCGTGTTGCCGCCCGACATCCACGGAAGCTACGGAATCCCACACCACGATGAGCAGCGAAAAGCCCGTCTCCCACTTCCTCGAACTCGCGCGCGGGATCGTTCCGCCGATGAACCCGGCCGGACGTCCGTTCGTGGCCGGCGCGGCGGTCCTCACGTTCGTCCTGCGTCGCTTCAACAAGCGCCTCGGCGTCGTCGGCGCCGTGCTCACGGCGTGGGTGGCCTGGTTCTTCCGCGAGCCGAAGCGCGTCACGCCGGCCCGGTCGAACATCGCGATCGCGCCCGCGGACGGCACCGTCTCGCACGTCGTCGACACCGTGCCGCCCAAGGAGCTCGGGCTCGGTGACCAGCCGATGACCCGCGTCAGCGTGTTCCTGTCGGTGTTCGACGTGCACGTGCAGCGCATCCCCGCCGACGGTGAGGTCGTCCAGGTCTCCTACCACCCCGGCAAGTTCCTCTCGGCCGACCTCGACAAGGCCTCCGAGGAGAACGAGCGCAACACGGTGTGGATGCGCACGACCGAGGGCCACGACCTGATCTTCGTGCAGATCGCCGGCCTGGTCGCCCGCCGCATCGTCTGCCACGTCGCCGACGGCGAGAAGGTCGAGCGCGGCCAGACCTACGGCCTCATCCGCTTCGGCTCGCGCGTCGACACCTACGTGCCGCGCGGCTCCCGCGTCCTGGTCGAGGCCGGTCAGCGCACCATCGGCGGGGAGACCGTCCTCGCCGAGCTCCCGGAGGCCTGATGGCTCCCAGCGGGCCCGGCGTTCGCCTCCTGCCGAACGCGATCACGGTCCTCGCCATGTGCGCCGGCCTGTCCTCGGTGCACTTCGCGAACGTCGGCATGTGGGGCGCGGCCATCGCCTCCATCGCGGCCGCCGCGGTCTTCGACGGGCTCGACGGCCGCATCGCGCGCATGCTCGACGCCACGTCGAAGATGGGCGCGGAGCTGGACTCGTTGGCCGACGCCATCTCCTTCGGGGTGGCGCCGGCGCTGGCCATCTACCTGTGGAAGTTCGAGGGCAACCGGGCCGGCTGGGTCATCGCGCTGATCTTCGCGGTGTGCATGGTGGTCCGCCTGGCCCGCTTCAACACGTTGCTGGAGAAGGAACAGCCGCCGTTCGCGAAGGAGTTCTTCGTGGGCGTGCCGGCGCCCGCCGGTGGCCTGTTGCTGCTGCTCCCGTTGATCATCGAGGAGCAGGTCCGCACCGACGGCTGGTGGAACTCGCCGGTCGCGGTCGGGGTGTGGACCGTGGTGGTGGCCTTGCTGCTGGTGTCGCGGATTCCCACCCTGTCCGTGAAGACCGTGAAGGTGCCGCCGCGGTTCGTGGCGCCGTCGTTGGTGCTGATCGCGTTGCTGGCGGCCGCGGTGATCACGTTCCCGCTGGTGGCGCTGATCATCGCGATGGTCGTGTACCTGGCGCACCTGCCGTACTCGGTGCGGCGGTACCTGTGGCTGTCGAAGCACCCCGAGGCGTGGACCGTGACCGGTGTGGAGCGCCGGGCGATCCGGCGGGCGCACGGGGTGGCGGCGCGGCGGCTCGGGTTGCGGCAGCCGTTGCGCGGCCGGGTGGCCGGGGCCGCGATGCGGGCTGTGCGGCGGCCTCGGCGTGACTCCGGTGTGGCCGACGGGGCGTCGCCGGCGGGACGGCGGCGGTCGTGGCGGCGGCTGGGGTTGCGGCGGCAGCAGAAGCCGTGATCGCCGGGTGAGGAGTTCGGGGAAGCCCCGCGGGAGTTCGCGCCCGCGGGGCTTTCCGCTGTTCTGACCGCGAGGTCGAGGCGCTTCGCCCCGTGGGCGGTCGGCGGGCGCATTAGAGTCGGGGCGTGATCACGCTGACGGCTCGTCTGTCCCCGTCCGCACTGGACACCCGTCGCGGTGTCGTGAGGCTGCACCCGGAGGTGCTCGACGCGCTCGGGTTGCGGGCCTGGGACGCGGTCAGGCTGACCGGCGCGCGGGTCAGCGCGGCGCTGGCGGCGGCCGGTGAGCAGCCGCCGGGTGTGGTGCTGGTCGACGACGTCACGCTCACCAACCTCGGCGTGGTCGAAGGCGCGGAGATCGTGGTCGCGCCGGTGAAGGTCGAGGCGGCGCGCAGCATCACGGTGGCGGGGTCGCGGCTGGCGACGACGGCGCTGACGCCCGAGCACGTGCGGATGGCGTTGACGGGCAAGGTGTTGACGGTCGGGGACAACGTGTCGCTGCTCCCCCAGGACCTCGCGCCGCCGCCCGAGGCGAACGTGTCCGAGACGCGCCGCAAGCTCAGCAACGCCATCGGCATGACGTGGACCAACGAGCTGATCACCATCACGTCCACCGACCCGGCGGGGCCCGTGGCGGTGCGGCCGTCGAGCGTCGTCGGGTGGCGGTCCGCGCAGGCGCCGGCGCAGGAGGTGACGCCGGTGGTGGTGCAGGAGAAGCACGAGGCGTTGCCCGTCGCGAACCTCGTCGGGCAGAAGGAGCAGGCCAGGACGCTGACCGAGTGGCTGGAGCTGATGTTCCGGCAGCCGGAGCTGCTCACCAGGCTCGGGGCGCAGGCGCGGCTCGCGGCCATGGTCAGCGGGCCGGAGGGCGTCGGCAAGGCGACGCTCGTGCGAGCGGTCGCGGCCGGTGTCGAGGCGGAGCTGGTGGAGCTGGCCGCGCCCAGCATCGCGGTGCTGGAGCCCGGGGCGATGGCCAAGCAGCTCGGTGACGCCATCTCGGCGGTGCCGGAGCACCCGACGGTGCTGCTGATCACGGACATCGACGCGCTGCTGCCCGCGGTGGCACCGCCGGTGGCGACGGTCGTGCTGGAGATGTTGAGGACGGCGGTGTCGCGGCCGAACCTGGCACTGGTCGTCACGTCGGCGCGCGCCGAGTCGGTGGACGCGCGGCTGCGGGTGCCCGACCTGGTGGACCGCGAGCTGAGCCTGCCGCTGCCCGACGGGGCCACCCGCGCAGAACTGTTGCGGGTGCTCATGAAGGACGTGCCGGTGGAGTCCGATGTGGACTTCCGCGCGGTGGCGGAGAAGACGCCGGGGTTCGTCGCGGCCGACCTGTGCGCGTTGCGCAGGGAGGCGGCGGTGCGGGCGGCGCTGCGGCAGCGCAACGTCGACGAGCCGCGGGTCGGGCAGGAGGACCTGCTCGGCGCGCTCGGCACGGTGCGGCCGATCTCCATGTCCGCCTCCGACACCATCCAGACCGGCGGCCTGACCCTCGACGACGTCGGCGACATGGTCGAGACCAAGCAGGCGCTGACGGAAGCGGCGCTGTGGCCGTTGCGCTACCCGGACTCCTTCGCCCGCCTCGGCGTGTCGCCGCCGCGCGGCATCCTGCTGTACGGGCCGCCCGGTTGCGGCAAGACGTTCCTGGTGCGCGCGCTGGCGGGCTCCGGCCAGCTGAACGTGCTGACGGTCAAGGGCGCCGAGCTGATGGACAAGTTCGTCGGCGAGTCGGAACGCGCCGTGCGCGAGCTGTTCCGCCGCGCCGCGGACGCCGCACCGGCACTGATCTTCCTCGACGAGGTCGACGCACTGGCACCGCGCCGCGGCCAGTCCTCGGACGCGGGCGTGGCCGACCGGGTGGTGGCGGCCCTGCTCACCGAGCTGGACGGGGTGGAACCCCTGCGCGACGTCGTGGTCATCGGCGCGACGAACCGGCCTGAGCTGATCGACCCGGCCCTGCTGCGCCCCGGCCGGCTGGAGCGGCTGGTGTACGTGTCGCCTCCCGACGCGGACGCGCGCACGGAGATCCTCAAGGCGGCTTCCAAGAACACGCCCTTCGCCGCCGACGTCGACCTCGCCGAGCTGGCGAAGGAGCTGGAGATGTACTCCGCGGCCGACTGCGCGGGCTTGGTGCGCGAGGCGGCGCTGACCGCCATGCGCGAGTCCCTGGAGGCCGCGGAGGTCACGCAGGCACACCTGGCCAAGGCCCGCCAGGTCGTGCGGCCGTCGCTCGACCCGGTACAGCTCGCCGGGCTGGCGGCGTACGCGGCGGCACGCTGACGTTTTCACCCGAACGAGCCAGTGGCATGGACTAATTGCACGTCATAGCGTCCAGAAGCATGTCTGCGACCACTTCCACCGCGCTCAGCCGAGACCTGGGCGACGAGCTGCGGCTGTTGCGTGAGACCACGACCAAGATGAACGGCCGCCAGTTCGCCGTTCATCTCGGGTGGGACCCGAGCAAGGTGTCCAACATCGAGCACGGGAAGGCGCGGGCGACCGACGTCGACCTCGCACAGATCATGACGGCGTGCGGTAAGGACCTGGAGTACCTGCAGAAGTTCAGGAGTCGCTACCACAACGCGTTTGACCCGTTCTTCGCGCAGTTTCCCGGCAACCTCCGCACCATCGCAATGACCGAGGCGATGGCAACGAAGATCACCGCCTACGACATCCTCACGCCGAACGGGCTCATCCAGACGGAAGGTTATGCGCACGCCCTGATCTCAGAGGGACCGTACGGCCAAGAAGCCGTCAAGGAGTACGTCCGGTTGCGGATAGAACGGCAAGCGATCACGCGGCGTTCGCACCGTACTGAGTTCATGTTCTACCTGCACGAACTCGCGCTTCAGATGCTGCTGGGCGATGTGGGGATCAGGGAAGACCAGTACCTGCGACTGCTCTTCAGCACGCACATGCTGCGAATCGTGCCTGCGGAGGCCAAGGACCTCGCGGTCCAGTCAAAATGCACCCTGTACGAGTTCGAGAAGGCAACGCCGGTGGTCTACACCGAGAGCGACGTGGCAGGCGTCTTCGTGCAGGACGGCTGCGCCATCGAGCGCAGCAGGAAGCTGTTCAAGCGGCTGGATGCCGCAGCCTTGGATGCGGAACAATCGAAGCGCCGACTGGCGGAGTACGTCAGCGGACTTCGAAAGGACGCTCATGACCCCGGACCGGACCTGGCGGAAGAGCAGCGCTAGCAACAGCAACGGCGAGGGCGAGTGCGTCGAGGTGTCTCTCGCCCACGACGCGTTGGTGCGTGACTCGAAGAACGCGAGCGGTGACGTGCTCGCGTTCTCCGCCGAAGCCTGGCGCCGGCTGCTCTACTTGCTGCCGGACGGCCCCCGGTAGTCGTTCGTCACGATCAGGATGATGCCGGGCGCCGCGTGGTCGATGCCGGTGAACCGGGGTTCGACGCGGGCCTTGAGCACGGCGGCGAGCTCCTTGGCCGAGGCCTCCTCGTCGGTGCCCGGCCGGAAGTACACGGTCGTGGTGGGGATGGTGCCGCCCGAGTAGTTGCCGGTCTCGGCGACCTGCCAGCCGTTCGCGCGCACCTCGTCGGAGGCGCGGGCGGCGAGGCCGGCGACGGTGCTGTTGTTGTAGACGCGCACCGGGGACTTGGCGACGCCGGGCGGGGTGACCGGGGGTGGCGGCGCCGCGGCGGACGTGGTGATCGGGGGCGCTGTCGGTGCCGCGGTCGTCGTGACCGCGGGTGCGGACGACGACGGGGGTGTCGCCGACGACGACTGGGCCGGGGCGCTCGACTGGGGCTCCGACGGGGCGGAGGAGGGCGGGGGTGTCGGCGTGCCGGAGGCGGCGGCCGGTGGTGTGTCGTCGGAGCCGCCGAAGAGGCTCACGACTCCGATCACGGCGGCCACGGCGGCGACGCCGAGGAGGGCGAACCCGGCGGCCTTGGCCGGGCGCGACGGGCTTGCGGACTCGGGGGAGGTCATCAGTCCTCGGTGCTCCTGGCGCGGGCGCGAACCCTTTGGCGGCCTGTCCGGACGCCCCGCAGCCGCTTGACCAGCATCGGGTCGGCAGCCAACGCGGCTTCGGACTCGATCAGGCCGTTCAGCAGCTGGTAGTAGCGGGTGGCGGACATGTCGAACAGTTCCCTGATGGCCTGTTCCTTGGACCCCGAGTACTTCCACCACTGGCTTTCGAACGCGAGCATGGTGCGCTCGCGGCTGGTCAGCCCGTCAGCGGAGGAAAGCGTCTCGGCGTGATCCATCTGGCTCCCCACGGTCGCCACACCAATCAGGTGCGGGCAATCTAATCACGTGATCGTTCCAACCTACCGCGCGACACCGACAGTTTTGGACGGCTTAAAGTCTGACCATGGCCGTGCACCGCATCGTGATCGCTGGTGACCCCGTACTTCACAACCCCACGCGTGAGGTCACCGAGTTCGACACCGAGCTGAAGACGCTCGTCGACGACATGTTCGAGACGATGGCAGCAGCTCGCGGAGTCGGGCTCGCCGCCAACCAGATCGGTGTCGACCTGCGGGTCTTCGTGTACGACTGTCCGGACGACGAGGGCGTGCAGCACCGCGGGGTGATCGTGAACCCGCGGATCGAGACCTCCGAGGTCCCCGAGACCATGCCGGACCCGGACGACGACTTCGAGGGCTGCCTGTCGGTGCCCGGCGAGGCGTACCCGACCGGACGCGCCCGGTGGGCGAAGTGCACGGGCCAAGACCTCGACGGGCAGCCGTTCGAGGTCGAGGGCACCGGGTTCTTCGCGCGCTGCCTCCAGCACGAGACCGACCACCTCGACGGCTTCCTCTACATCGACCGCCTCGTCGGCCGGTACAAGAGGGAGTCGAAGCGGATGCTGCGCGACAACGAGTGGGGCCAGCCGGGCCTGTCCTGGGACCCCGCCGACCCCGACTACTTCGACGACGAAGAAACCGACTGACGCAGGACGGACCAGCGCAGGACGGACTAGCCCAGGACGGACCAGCGCAGGACGGACTCGACCTGGGCGAGCTCGTCCGGTGTCAGCGGGCCGAACCGCAGTGCGGCCGCGTTCTCCTCGACCTGCGCCACCGTGCGCACCCCCGGGATGGGGACGAGCCGGGGAGAACGCGCCCAGAACCACGCCAGCGCGCCCTGGACCAGCGTCCGGCCGCCGGAGGTCAGCACGTCCCTGACCGCCTCGCGGGCCCGGAAGTACTCCGGTGACGGGCGGCCGTCGACGAAGAACCGCAGCCACGCCGGGTTGGTGACGCGCACGTCGTCCGCCGGCAGCACGTCGAACGTCTCGCGTGCCAGCAGACCCATCGCGAGCGGACGGCGGCACAGGACCGCGTACTCCCCCGCGTACATCTCCGGGTTGTCGAACAGCACGTTGACGTCGGCCTGCGCGGCGATGCCGTGCGGCTTCTCGGTGAAGAACCTGGCCCGTTCCGGGTCGTCGGTGCTCCAGCCGTAGGACCGGATCTTGCCCTGCGCGACCAGCGCCTCGCACTCGTCGCGCAGCAGCGCCGCCCGGTCGAGCGGCAGGTCGCCGATGTGCAGCTGGTACAGGTCGATCCGGTCGGTGCCCAGGCGCCGCAGCGACCCCTCGACGGCACGGCGCAGGTGCCCGACCGATCCGTCCGTCCCCGTCATCCGGCGGGTCTCCGCGTCGAACGTGAACCCCCACTTGGTGGCGATCACGACCTGGTCACGGACGCCCGCAAACGCTTGCCCCACCAGTGTCTCCGAGTGGCCGCAGCCGTAGGTGTCGGCGGTGTCGAAGAGCGTCACGCCCAGGTCCAGCGCCCGCCGCAGCGCCCTGACCGACTCCGCGTCGTCGGACGGTCCCCAGCCGACCGGCTCGCCGTCGAAGGTGTACGGGCCACCCATGGCCCACGTCCCGAAACCCAGCTTCCCCAGATCCGTCATGCCGGTCAGCGAACAACCTGGAGCGCGCTCCAGGTCAAGAAACCGGCTTGCGGCCGTCGGCGACCATCAGGGGCATGCCACTGGAAAACATCGTCGCCTTCGTCGCGGCCTCGTTCCTCATCGCACTGTCGCCGGGACCCGGTACGGCCGTGGTCCTGCGACAGTCGGTGCACGGGCGGCGGGCCGCACTGGCGACGGTGTTCGGCATGGAGGTCGGGGTGGCGTGCTGGGCCGTCGCCGCGGCGCTCGGCCTGTCGGTGCTGCTCACGGCGTCGGAGATCGCCTACCACGCGCTGCGGATCGGCGGCGCGGTCTTCCTGGTCTACCTGGGCGTGAAAGCGCTGGTCAGCAGGAGCCTGCCGACCGAGGCGCCACCGCCCGGCCGCGCGTTCCGCAGCGGGCTGGTCGTCAACCTGGCGAACCCGAAGCTGGGCGTGTTCGCGATCTCGTTCCTACCGCAGTTCGCGCCGGCCGGGGAGTCCGGCCAGGGGGTTCTGCTCCTCCTGGCCGCCGGCTGGGTCGTGGTCGACACCGTCTGGTACCTGGTCGTCGTCGCGGTCCTGCACGCCGTCCGCGGCTGGCTCGCCCGGCCGCGGGTGCGCACGGCTCTGGAGAAGCTGTCGGGCGGCGTGCTGCTGGCGCTCGGAGTCCGGCTGGTACTCGACCCGCGTTGACGTCGGGCCGCCGCGGCGCCAGAACAGCTCGGGGAGTCCGGCCAGCTCAGCGAGGGTGTGGCAGCGGGCCAGCGGCTCGTAGCCACCCGCCAGGACGTGGGCGCGGACGCGGTCGAGCCGGCCGAAGTCGATCACCTCGCCCACGATGAGGAACGGCAGGACGAGCTTCCACGCCTGCACGACGGCCGAGCGCTTGCGGTGCGGGGCGCGCAGGACCGACCGCGCGACGCGCAGCAGGTGCTCGTTCGCGCTCATGGTCGCCGGGTGCGCCGTGTGGTCCCAGTTCCACCGGCGCTCCTCGGTGACCGCGCAGCGCACGCACTCGACCGGCCCGGTGCCGAGCTCGGCACCGCAGCGGGAGCACGCGAGCAGGGTCATCGCCCAGTCGACGCAGGTCCAGGGGTACACGCCGACGTCGGCGGAGGTGACCAGCTCGGCCAGCTCCCGGTCGGCGAGCTGCGAGGACGTCCGCAGCTCCTCCCAGTCCGCGAGCCAGAACTGGTCTAGCAGCTCGGCGCAGAACCCGCAGTCGGGGTAGCCGCGACCCGCGAGCTCACCGCACGAAGGGCATGCGGAGACGACAGCGGGACGTTGACCGCGCCGCGCGCCGGGCGGGAACGGCTGGTGATCAGCCACGGGGAGAAGATTAGGGGCAAAAGGCGGCCTTGGCAGCCGCGGCGCACCGTGACTATGGTCGGGTCTCGACAACTGAACACAACGCGGGAGCTCGCGCCTGAGCGGGCTGAGAGGGTGACTGGCCGTCGTGCCGGTGTCACCGACCGCCTGAACCTGACCGGGTAATGCCGGCGTAGGGAGGAATGTCGTGACGGCACTTGACGACCGTTCGGTCAAGCCCAGTGTGACCACCGGCCCGATCTCGGGCTCGCGCAAGGTGTACCGCGAGGTGTCCCCGGACATCCGCGTGCCCCACCGCAGGGTCGAGCTGACCAACGGCGAGCATGTCGATCTGTACGACACTTCCGGTCCGTATACCGACGACAACGCGACCATCGACGTCCACAGTGGACTACCCGACCTGAG
This sequence comes from Lentzea sp. NPDC036955, assembly GCF_055608005.1. Taxonomy (NCBI): domain Bacteria; kingdom Bacillati; phylum Actinomycetota; class Actinomycetes; order Pseudonocardiales; family Pseudonocardiaceae; genus Lentzea; species Lentzea sp. NPDC036955. Next base: position 584,150 of record NZ_JBVJRC010000003.1, read on the forward strand.
GTCGGGGTGGGTCGCCGCACGGGAACCGATCAACGGAGCCGTCAGCCAGCTCGCGTACGCGAAGGCCGGGATCATCACCCCGGAGATGCGCTACGTGGCGGCGCGGGAGAACCTCAACGCGGAGTTCGTGCGCGCCGAGGTGGCCATCGGGCGCGCGGTCATCCCGTTGAACCGCAAGCACCCCGAGGCCGAGCCGATGATCATCGGCAAGAAGTTCCTCGTGAAGATCAACGCGAACATCGGCAACTCCGCGGTGTCGTCGTCGATCGAGGACGAGGTGGAGAAGATGGTGTGGGCGACCCGCTGGGGCGCCGACACGATCATGGACCTCTCCACGGGCAAGCGCATCCACGAGACCCGCGAGTGGATCCTGCGCAACTCCCCCGTCCCGGTCGGCACGGTGCCGATCTACCAGGCGCTGGAGAAGGTCAACGGCGACCCAGCGGCGCTGACCTGGGAGATCTACCGCGACACCGTGGTCGAGCAGTGCGAGCAGGGCGTCGACTACATGACCGTGCACGCGGGCGTGCTGCTGCGGTACGTGCCGCTCACGGCCAAGCGCGTCACCGGCATCGTGTCGCGCGGCGGGTCGATCATGGCCGCGTGGTGCCTCGCGCACCACCGGGAGTCGTTCCTCTACACGCACTTCGAGGAGCTGTGCGACATCCTGCGGGCCTACGACGTGACGTTCTCGCTGGGTGACGGCCTGCGGCCGGGCTCGATCGCGGACGCCAACGACGAGGCGCAGTTCGCGGAGCTGCGCACCCTGGGCGAGCTGACGCACATCGCCCGCGCCAAGGACGTCCAGGTGATGATCGAGGGCCCCGGCCACGTGCCGATGCACAAGATCGCCGAGAACGTGCGGCTGGAGGAGGAGTGGTGCGGTGAGGCGCCGTTCTACACCCTCGGGCCGCTGGCCACGGACATCGCACCGGCCTACGACCACATCACGTCGGCGATCGGTGCGGCGCAGATCGGCTGGCTGGGCACCGCGATGCTCTGCTACGTCACGCCCAAGGAGCACCTGGGCCTGCCCAACCGGGACGACGTGAAGACCGGCGTGATCACGTACAAGATCGCGGCGCACTCCGCGGACCTGGCCAAGGGCCACCCCGGCGCGCAGGACTGGGACGACGCGCTGTCGAAGGCGCGGTTCGAGTTCCGGTGGGAGGACCAGTTCAACCTCTCGCTGGACCCGGACACGGCCCGCTCGTTCCACGACGAGACGCTGCCCGCCGAACCGGCGAAGACGGCGCACTTCTGCTCGATGTGCGGGCCGAAGTTCTGCTCGATGAAGATCACGCAGGACGTGCGGCGCTACGCCGAGGAACGCGGGCTGTCCACTGTGGAGGCCATCGAGGCCGGCATGGCGGAGAAGTCCGGTGAGTTCGCCGGCACCGGCAACAAGGTCTACCTGCCCGTGGTGGAGACTTCGTGACACCTCCGAGGGCCCTCACCATCGCCGGGAGCGACTCCGGCGGTGGTGCGGGCATCCAGGCGGACCTGCGCACGATGTTCGCGTGCGGGGTGCACGGGTGCGTGGCGCTGACGGCCGCGACCGTGCAGAACTCCCTCGGCGTCACGGGGGTGCACGAGATCCCGCCCGACGTCGTGGCGGCGCAGATCGCGTCGGTGGCCTCCGACATCGGGGTGCAGGCGGCGAAGACCGGGATGCTGGCGTCGGCGGCGATCATCGAGGCGATCACGCCGGCGCTGGACGCGGCCGGGATCGGTCGCGGTGGTGTGCCGTTCGTCGTCGACCCGGTGTCGGCGTCGATGCACGGCGACCAGCTGCTGGCGGACTCGGCGCTGGAGGCGTTGAAGGGCCTGCTGTTCCCGCGGGCGACGCTGGTGACGCCGAACCTCGACGAGGTGCGGCTGATCACCGGTATCGCGGTGAAGGACCGCGCGGACCAGCGTCTTGCGGCGCAGGCGCTGCACGAGCTGGGACCGGAGTGGGTGCTGGTCAAGGGCGGCCACATGTGGGACGACCCGGAGTGCCTGGACCTGCTGTACGACGGCCGCGAGTTCGTGGAGCTGCCCGGCCCGCGCTACGACACCGAGAACACGCACGGCAGCGGTGACACGCTGGCGTCGTCGATCAGCTCGGCGCTGGCGCACGGGGCCTCGGTGCCGGACGCGGTGCGGTTCGGCAAGGACTTCATCGTGAGGTCCGTGGCGGCGGCCTACCCCCTGGGTTCGGGGGTCGGGCCGGTGTCGCCGCTGTGGAGGTTGGACAGGTAGCGGGCGCACATCGCCCGCAGGTCGGTCTGCTCGGGTCGAGCAACCAGACCGTGAGCGCTCCTTCGAGGAACGCGATGAGCTCCGTCGCGGCCGCTTCGCCCAGCGTCTTGGCGAAGTGGCCGCGCAGGAGCCGGTTGCGGCGGCGGAACCGTTCGGTGATCTCGTCGTCGCGGGCCAGGTGCTCCGCCTGCAGCACGGTGTGCAGGGTGGCCAACCCCCGCCTTGGTGGCGATGGCCGCGGACGTGCCGGCGCAGACGCGCGAGGTGCTGGTCGCGGAGTTCGACGCCTTCAACCGGGCGTTGCACGACCTGTTCGCCGCCTCGGCCGACCCGCCCCGGTGACCGGGTGGGGACTCAGCCCTCGTTGGCCTGCGTGGGAGTCCAGTGCGACCACGACGCGTGGTGGACGGGCAGGCCGGCCTCGCGGAGGTGGCTCACCACGCGCGGGTCGTCGTCCACGACCATGACGACCGTGCGGCGGTGCCGGATCTCCTGGAGCCGTTCGAGCTTGACCACCTGAGCGGGCCGCCGGTCCCCCTCCCGCTGCATCAGCAGCGTGCCGGCCGGCAGCCCGTACTCGGCGAGCCAGCGCCGGGTGAGCTCCGCGATCCGGACGGGTCTGCCGGTGAGCCACACGATGTCGTGGTCCACCGCCAGCCTGTGGGCCAGCGCCGCGCCCTGCCGCAGCAGCCCGTCGCCTCCCGCCGCGTCGAAGAAGTTCGCCCACCTGACGGGCGAGTCCGAACTGAGCAGGTGAAGGCGGTGCTGGACGTCAGCGACGGTTCCGTCGATGTCCAGCACCGCGACCGGGCGACTCATGCGGTGGCCCCAATGTTCGCCGGAAGGATCTCCGCGAGGTTATCCCGGCGAGGGCACCGAAAACGGGCTCGGTGACGATCGATTTCGTCGAGTTGCGGACCGACGGCGCTACTTCGGCTCTTCGCCGACCAGTGTCTCCAGCGCGTCCAGCGCGTTGACCAGGGCCGAGACGTGTTCGGGCGTGAGCTGCTCGATGCGGCGTTGCAGCTCGCGCACGCGTGCGGAGCGCACACCGGACACCATCGTCTCGCCCTCGGGCGTGGGGGTGGCGAGCCAGGCGCGGCCGTCCTGCGGGTCGGGTTCGCGCTTCACGTACCCGGCCTCGACCAGCGCGGCGACGATGCGGGACAGCGTGGGCGGGGCCACGCCCTCCTTCGTCGCCAGGTCACCGAGGCGCATGGGGCCGCAGCGGGCGAGGGTCGCCAGCGCGGAGACCGCGCCGGGGCCGAGTCCGGGCGATCCGGTGCGGCGCAGCAACCGGGCCAGCCGGCCGATCGCCAGGTACAGGCGCGCGGTCGCGTCCTCGACCTCGGCGTCAATGGGGGCCGTCACGGCTAGTCGTCCTCCTCGACGGAAATCAGCAATGGTCAATCATCCCCCAACACGTGTGCACCCACGGTAGCGGCTGCGCGTTCACCACCGCGGCTTTATCGCGTGCGAAGGGAGACGACCTCGGGAACGGCCCCGTTCCCGAACGCCGAGGAGGAGAGGTACCGACTGCCTGGGGCCGTTCAGATTCCCGGTGACGAGGCCTGCGCCCAGAAGCGCTGCGGGATGCGACCGGCCAGCCGGGCGAGCCGGCCGCCCTCGACGGCACAGCGCATTGCGGCGCCCATCAGCTCCGGGTCACCGGCACGGGTGACGGCGGTGGCGAGGAGCACCGCCGAGCAGCCGAGCTCCATGGCCAGCGCGGCATCGGAGGCGGTGCCGATGCCCGCGTCCAGCACGACCGGAACGGTGGCGCGGGCGGTGATCAGCTCGATGTTGTGCGGGTTGCGGATGCCGAGGCCGGTGCCGATCGGCGAACCCAGCGGCATCACGGTCGCGCAGCCGATGTCCTGGAGCTTCAGCGCCAGCACCGGGTCGTCGTTGGTGTAGGGCAGCACGACGAAACCGTCGTTCACCAACCGTTCGGCGGCGTCGAGGAGCTCGACCGGGTCGGGCAGCAGGGTCTCCTCGTCGTGCACGACCTCCAGCTTGACCCAGTTCGTCTCCAGTGCCTCGCGGGCGAGCTGCGCGGTCAGCACGGCCTCGGCGGCGGTGCGGCAGCCGGCGGTGTTCGGCAGCACCTCGATGCCCAGGCGCCGCAACAGCTCCAGCACACCGGTCTGGCCGGCGGCGTCGACCCGGCGCATGGCCACGGTGGTCAGCTCGGTGCCGGACGCCACCAGGGCGCGTTCGAGCACGGACAGGTTCGCGGCACCGCCGGTGCCGGTGATGAGGCGGGAGCGGAACTCCTTGCCCGCGATGACGAGCGGGTCGTCCACGTCAGCCTCCCTGGACCGCGGTCAGCACCTCGACCACGCCGCCGTCCGGCACGATCGTCCTGTCCCACAACGCCTTGGGCACCACGGCACCGTCGAGCGCCACGGCCACGCCCGCGGCCGGCGCTCCCACCAGCGACACCACCGCGGCCACCGACGTGCCGTCGGACAGCTCGCGGAAGGTGCCGTTCACCTTCGCCTTCACGACGTTCCTCCTTCGAGCAACCGCAGCACTTCGCGTGCGGTGTGGGGGGCGAGCAGCAGGCCGTTGCGGTGGTGGCCGGTCGCGGCGATCACGCCGGGTTCGAGCCACCGCACGACCGGCACGTTGTCGGGGCTGCCCGCGCGGAACCCGACGGCGGTCTCGGTCAGCGCGTACTCGGCGAGGCCGGGCAGCACGACCTCCGCGTCGCGCAACAGGTCCCGCACGCCCGCCACGGTCACGTCGGTGTCGAAACCGGCCTCGTACTGGGTGGCGCCGACGACCACACCGTCGGTGCGCGGCACCAGGTACACGGCTCGGCCCTGCACGAGCGCGCGGATCGTGTGCCGGGGCGGTGGCAGCGCGCCGGGGCGGTGGGTGAGCCGCAGGATCTCGCCCTTGACCGGCCGGACCACGTCCCGCAGCGCCGGGTGCAGTCCCGCGCTCCACGCACCGGCCGCGATCACGCGGACCCGGCCGTCCACATCGGACCGCACCCCGGCCTCGGCGCACGCCTTCTCCAGCGCGGAGAGCAGCGCCCGGTTGTCGACGGCGAGGTCGCTCGTGTGCACCCCACCGCGCACGGCGGGGCCCAGCGACGGTTCGAACGCGCGGATCTCGCGCGAGGTCAGCAGCTCCCCCGCGTGCCGCAGGTCGGTGAGGTCGCCGGGGGACGTGCCGACCGCCAGCGTGCCCGCGGTGAACAGCTCCACGCCGATCGACGCGGCGAACTCCGGCCACAGCGCGAGCGCCTCGACCCCCTGCGCCACCACGGCTTCCTCGCCCGGCCACGCCTCGGTGAGCGGTGCGAGCATGCCGCCCGCGACCCGCGAACCCGCGTGCGGGGAACCGCGGTCGGACACGGAGACCGAGTAGCCGGCCCGTGCCGCGAACAGCGCGGCGGACAGGCCGATGACACCGCCGCCCACGACGGTCACTTCCACAGTGCTCAAGGCATTCACGCTCCCTGCGCCGGCATGACCCGGATCAGGTTCGACGGTCGGAGCGAACCACGCTCCCTCTCAGCCCGGTCTTCTCCAGGCTCCCGTGCGGACCGCCTTCAACATAACGGTTAACGTGCGTGCGTGCCAGGACTCGACGGAAACCTGATCAGGCAACGACTCGCCGACGCGACGCTCTACCTCTGCACCCCGGACCGGCCCGACCTGGCCGAGTTCGCGGACGCCGCCCTCTCCGGCGGTGTCGACGTCATCCAGCTGCGGGACAAGTCGCTGGAGGCCAGGCAGGAGCTCGCGGCGATCGAGGTGCTCGCCGAAGCCGCTGAACGCCACGGGAAGCTGCTGGCCGTCAACGACCGCGCGGACATCGCGCACGCCGTGGACGCCGACGTGCTGCACCTCGGCCAGGACGACCTGCCGGTGCCGCTGGCCCGCCGGATCATCGGCGACGGCCCGGTGATCGGCCGCTCGACGCACGACGTGGACCAGATGCGGGCGGCGGCCGGCGAGCCGGGCGTCGACTACTTCTGCACCGGTCCGTGCTGGCCGACGCCGACGAAGCCCGGTCGCCCGGCTCCGGGGCTGGACCTCGTCCGCGCCACCCGCTCGCGGCGGCCGTGGTTCGCGATCGGCGGCATCGACCTGGGGAACCTGCACGAGGTCATGGCCGCGGGTGCCACGCGGGTGGTCGTGGTCAGGGCCATCACCGACGCCGAGGACCCGCGCGCCGCCGCCAGGTCGTTCAAAATTGAACTTGATCGTTGAAATTTGAACAAAACGGCGTACGCTCGACGGCGTGAGCGCACCTGTGCTGTACCTGAGCCACGGGGCTCCCCCGCTGGCCGACGACGCCACGTGGACCAGAGAGCTGAGGGACTGGTCCGCCACGCTCCCGCGCCCGGAGGCCGTGCTCGTGGTCTCCGCGCACTGGGAGGAGGCACCGACGACGATCGGCGCCACCACGACCGTCCCGCTGGTCTACGACTTCTGGGGCTTCCCGCAGCACTACTACGAGGTCACCTACGCGGCACCGGGCGCGCCGGAGCTGGCCGAGGACGTGCGCAAGCTGCTCGGCGGCCACGTCGAGCAGGACGAGCGGCGCGGGCTGGACCACGGCGCCTACGTGCCGCTCAAGGAGATGTTCCCGGACGCGGACGTGCCCGTGCTGCAGCTGTCGATGCCGACGCTGGACCCGCGCACGCTGCACGGGATCGGCCGGAAGCTGGCGCCGTTGCGCGAGCAGAACGTGCTGATCGTCGGAAGCGGGTTCATGACGCACAACCTGAGCTGCGTGAACTTCCCGGCCGGACCGGACTACGCGCCGCCGTCGTGGTCGCGGGAGTTCGACGACTGGGCGCACCGGCAGCTCGCGAGCGGTGACGTGGACGCATTGCTCGACTTCCAGGTGAAGGCGCCCGCGGCCGGCATCGCGCACCCGCGGACCGAGCACTTCGCGCCGCTCTTCGTCGCGCTGGGCGCCGCGAGCGACGAGAAAGCCCGTACCAGCGTTGAAGGCTTCTGGTACGGGCTCTCGAAACGGTCTGTCCAGTTCAGCTAGCGAGCAGCTCCTAGCCGCGGGTCAGGGTCAGGCCCCAGCGCGACAGGATCGGGTTGACCGGCTGGAAGTAGGTCGTGCCGCCGGAGGTGCAGTTGCCGGAACCGCCGGAGGTCACGCCCTGGGCCTGGCCGAAGCCGGAACCCGCCACCCACGAGCCACCGGAGTCACCGGGCTCCGCGCACGCGTTGGTGCGGGTGAGGCCGCGGACGGTGCCCTGCGGGTAGTTCACGGTCGAGTTGTAGGCCTGGACCGTGCCGCAGCGCCAGCCGGTCGTGGAGCCCGAACGGCAGATCTGCGCGCCGATGGCCGCCACCGTCGAGCCCTGCACCGTCACGTTGGTGCCGTTGTAGCGGTTCACCCACGGACGCGGGGTCCAGTTGGAGTTGGTGCGGACCCACGCCATGTCGTTGCCGGGGAAGACCGAGCCGGCGAACGAACCGGCCGCGACGCGGTTGTAGCCGGACACCGAGGTGCCGGTGGTGCCGCAGTGGCCGGCCGTCACGAAGCCGCCGGTCACCGAGAAGCCCAGGGAGCAGCGGCCGCCGCTGCCCATGTAGATGGCGTCGCCACCGCGCAGGTCGTACAGCGGGGTCGCGTTCTCGGTCACCTCCTCGACCGTGACGGTCGAGCCGACGGACTTCGCGGTGGCGATGAACTGCTCCGCCGCGGCGTCGCGCTTGGTCTTGTTGACCTCGACCACGACGCTGTTGGACTTCTCGTCGACGCGCCAGCTGGCGATCGACTGGGGAGCGCTCATCAGGTCGAGGACCGACTTGGTCCCGTTGAGCTGCGTGAGCGAGTTCTTCACGACCTTGGTGTCCGCGCCGGTCACGGAGAGTCCGGACTTGGTCACGGCAACGGTCAGCCTGCCGGTCGCCTGGTCGATCCACGCTCCGCCGAACGCGTCGCCCAGCGAGCTCTTCGCCTGCTCGGCGATCTCGCTCGACTTGAGGTCAGAGGCCAACCGGACGCGTGCCTGGTCAGCGTTCAGGCCCAAATCACGCTCGACCGCTTGGAGCAACTCGGCCGGGTAGCTCTCCGTATCGGAACCAGTTCCGCCAACCGGCGCGGCAGGCGCACCAAACGCCGGTACGCTGAGAGCAGTCACGACTCCGGTGGCGAGCAGAACGGCACCGGTTACACGGGCCGCACTCGTGCGGTTCATCAAGACGTCTCCCTCACTTTCGGGTGCAGGGGAACCCGAGAGATCGGTTGCAGGGACCTTCTCTCGGGGGCTCTAGGGGGACGGGTGGTGGGGCGGCGGCAGGGGTCGCCCCACCCCTCCCACTTCCTTCCGCGTGGCCTCTCGGCCGAGGGCACTGCGCTCCAGTGGTCCTTCCACGAGCCTCATCGCGCCCTCCTTCGGTCTCTTTCGGAGCTAAACTTTCGCCCGTTCGAGTGACGTTACGGGCCTGTTATCTATGACGCCCGAACCCGACTGTGGACGAAGTGTGTCACAGCTCACGACAGATCAACTGCGGTGCGTAGCAATTGACAGTTAACTATCGCTCAACGTAGTGACGTGATCACCGAATGGGGTCGCCTGTCGGAACAGGCGTCGAGCCGTCGGCGGGCGGTGGCGAGCCTGTCGTCGTGGTGGTCGGCGCAGTGGTCGTGGTGCTTTCGGCGGACGACCGTCCGGACGTGCCCGGAGGCGGCGAGACGGTGACCGTCTCGGTGGCCGGCGGCGGGTTGTTTTCGGTGCGGTTGACCGATTTCTGCGGTTCCGCGGACGTCGACGGCTCGACCTCCTGCTCCGCCGGACCGGTGCCGCCGGGTGTGCCGGAGACGAGCTGGACGCTCGTGACGGCGAGGACCGCGACGACGAACGCGAGCAGACCGCCGACGGCGACGACCTGCCAGCGCTTCTCGCGCTCCATGGACCGCTGGTAGAGCACCGCTCCCACGGTGGTGACGACACTCGCGAGGACCGCGCCGATGATCGTGCCGACCACGTTGAGGCGCAGGCTCAGCACGGCCGCGGTGACGGCGGCGAGCACGCTCGCGACGAGCTTGACGGGGGTGATCTTCTCCTTATCAGCCATGACACACGTGGGACGTTGGGCACAGTTCACCGGTTGTGCGCCGGTGACGTGCATCATCGACACATGCGCCTGGTGACCATCGAGGACATCCGCGCGGCCGCCGCCGCGATCGCCCCCCACGTCGTCCGCACCCCGTTGCTGGCCTTCGACTCCTCGCTGTGGATCAAGCCGGAGAACCTCCAGCCGATCGGCGCGTTCAAGCAGCGCGGCGCGGTGAACGCGTTGTCCCGCATACCTTCTGAGGAACGTGCGCGCGGTGTCGTGGCGTACTCCAGCGGTAACCACGCGCAAGCGGTCGCCTACGCGGCGAAGACGCTCGGCATGACGGCGGCGATCGTGGTGCCGGAGAACACGCCACAGCTCAAGATCGACGCGACGCGCGCGCACGGCGCCGAGGTGTTCGTCGTCGGCATCACCGAACGGGAGTCGCGCGCGGCGGAGCTGGTCGAGGAGCGCGGGGCCACGCTGATCCCGCCGTTCGACCACTTCGACGTGATCGCCGGGCAGGGCACGGTCGGCCTGGAGATCTGCGAGGACCTGCCGGACGTGGCGACGGTGCTGGTGCCGGTGAGCGGCGGCGGGCTGGTCTCCGGTGTCGCGGTGGCCGTGAAAGCGTTGTGCCCCAACGCCCGCGTGATCGGTGTCGAGCCGGAGCTGGCCGGTGACTCGGCCGCGTCGCTCAAGGCGGGCGAGCTGGTGCGGTGGGACGCGCACGACCGTGCCCGCACGTCGGCGGACGGCCTGCGCGCGGAGCCGTCGGAGCTGACGTGGGCGCACATCAAGGAGTACGTGGACGACATCGTCACGGTGTCCGAGGACGAGATCCGCGACGCCGTGCGGCAGATCGCGCGCCGCACCCGGACCGTGGCGGAGCCGTCCGGTGCCACCGTCGTCGCGGCCCACCTGAACCGGTCGCTGCCGGAGGGCAAGACCGTCGCGGTGGTGTCGGGCGGCAACGTCGAACCGGCCCTGCTCGCGTCGATCCTCGGATGATCGCGCTCCCAGACGTCCTGGCGGCGGCGGAGCGGATCGCACCGCACGTGGTGCGCACGCCCCTGCTGCCGTTCGGCCGGGGGTGGCTGAAACCGGAGTCGTTGCAGCCGATCGGCGCCTTCAAGCTGCGCGGTGCGCTCAACGCGCTGGCGCTGCTGGAGGACCGCTCGCGCGGCGTGGTGGCCTATTCCAGCGGCAACCACGCGCAGGCCGTCGCCTACGCCGCCCGGCTGCACGGGGTGCCCGCGGCGATCGTGATGCCGTCGAACACGCCCGAGGTGAAGGTCGCGGCGACGCGGGCGCTGGGCGCGGAGGTGTTCATCGTCGGGATCACCGAGCGGGTGCAGCGGGCGCGGGAGCTCGTCGCCGAACGCGGTGCGGTGCTGATCCCGCCGTTCGACCACCCCGACGTGATCGCCGGTCAGGGCACGATCGGGCTGGAGGTCCTCGCCGACCTGCCGTCGGTGGACACCGTGGTGGTGCCGATGTCCGGTGGCGGGCTGATCTCCGGTGTGGCGACGGCCGTGAAGGCGATCAAGCCGGACGTCCGGGTGGTCGGCGCTGAGCCGGCGCTCGCGGCGGACGTCGCGGACTCGTTCAGGGCCGGTGAGCTGGTGCGCTGGGACCCCGTGGCCCGTGCGGAGACGATCGCCGACGCGTTGCGCGACGAGCCGTCCGAGCTCACCTGGGCGCACATCAGCCGGTACGTCGACGACGTGGTGACGGTGACCGAGGACGAGATCCTCGCGGCGGTGGCGGACCTGGCCAGGCGGGCCAGGCTGGTCGCGGAGCCGAGCGGTGCGGTCGCCGTGGCCGCCCAGGCCAGGCTGGGCGGGGGCGGGGTCGCCGTCGTGTCCGGCGGCAACGTCGACCCCGCGCTACTGGCTCGCCTTCTCGCCACCTGAGCGGATGTGCGTCGGCGGTCCCTCGACGCCGCAGTGCAGGCAGTCGCCGGGGTGCGGGTTGTCCGGCTGCTCGTGGTCGGTGGCCAGCACCCGGTTGTCCACGCCGAGCGCGAGCAGGCCGCCGACGATGGCCGCCACCGCGCACAGCACGAGCGCCATCCGCCAGCCAGAGGTCATGACCGCGGGGTCCGCGTAGCCCTCGCCCGTGATGCCCACGGCGGCCGGCAGCACGGCCATCGCGAGCAGGCTGCCGGTGCGCGCCACGGCGTTGTTCACGCCCGACGCGACGCCCGCGTGGTGGTCGGGTGCCGAGGCCAGCACGGTCGCGGTGACCGGCGCGACCACGGCGGCCAGGCCGAGGCCGAACACCAGCACGCCGGGCAGCACGCCGGTGAGGTAGCCCGCACCGGGCTGGGCGCTGCGCAGCAGCAGCATGCCCAGGCCCACCACGACCGGTCCGGCGACGAGCTGCACGCGCGGGCCGTACCGCTGGGCGATCTTGCCCGAGGTCGACGACGCCAGCAGCATGATGATCGTGATCGGCACGCTGGCCAGGCCCGACGCCGTCGGCGAGTAGCCCAGCGACACCTGCAGCTGGAGGACGAGCAGCACCATCACGCCGCCCAGTGCCGCGTAGACCAGGAACGTCAGCAGGTTCGCGACCAGGAACGTGCGGTCGCGGAACAGCTCCGGCGGCACCAGCGGGTCGTGCGAGCGCGCCTGGACCACGCCGAACGCGATCATGGCCACCAGCCCGAGGGCCGCGACCGGGTAGGACTGCTCGACCAGGCCGCCGGTCAGCAGCGCGAGCCCCGCGGCTCCGACGACCGCGCTGAGGTAGTGGGGGTGCCCCGCCGTCTCGTCGCGCGACTCCGGCACCGACCGCAGCGCGAGGTACACGCACAGTGCCGCCACCGGCAGGTTGACCAGGAACGCGAGCCGCCACGACCAGGCCTGCACCAGCAGCCCGCCGACGAACGGGCCGATCGCCGTGGCCACGCCGGACAGGCCCGACCAGGCGCCGATCGCACGCGAGCGGTCCTCCCGGTTGAACGACGACTGCAGGATCGCGAGCGCGCCGGGCGTGAGCAGCGCCGCGCCCACGCCCTGCAGCACACGGGCCGCGACCAGCACCGGGACGTTCCAGGCGACGCCGCACAGCAGTGACGCCACGCCGAACCAGACGACGCCGGTCACGTAGACGCGGCGGCGGCCGAAGCGGTCGCCGAGCGAGCCGGCGACGAGGATCAGCGAGGCCAGCGCCAGCAGGTAGCCGTTGAGGATCCACTGCAGGTCGGTCACGGACGCGTCGAGCTCGGCGCCGATGCGGGGCAGGGCGACGTTGACGATCGTGCCGTCGAGCATCGCCATGCCGGAGCCGAGGATCGTCGTGGCCAGCACCGCGCGGGCGCGCGGCGTGCCCCAGGCGATCATGCCCCGCCGATCAAGACGGCCTGTTCAGCGTGGCCACGAACTTGTAGCGGTCGCCCCGGTAGACCGAGCGCACCCATTCGATCGGGTTGCCCTCGGTGTCGAACGAGTGCCGCGACAGCAGCAGCATCGGCAGGCCGATGTCCGCCCCGAGCAACTCTGCCTCTTCGGGCGAGGCGAGCGCCGTCTCGATCGTCTCCTCCGCGTGGCCCATCTCGACGCCGAACCGGTCGGACAGCACCTGGTACAGCGAGGCACCGGGCGCCAGGTAGCGGCGCAGGCCGCGGAACCGGCCCAGCGCGAGGTGGGTCGTCTCGATGGCCATCGGCTCGTTGTCGGCCAGGCGCAGCCGGTGCAGGCGCAGCACCTTGGCACCGGGGCGCACGCCCAGGTACCGGGCGAGCTCCGCCTCCGCCGGCATCTCCGAGGCCTCGATGAGCTTGGACGACGGCACGCGGCCCTGGGCGCGCATGTCCTCTGTGTACGAAGACAGCTGCAACCTCTGGGCGACCTTCGGTTCGGCCGCGAAGGTGCCCTTGCCCTGCACCCGGAGCAGCCGCCCCTCGACCGTCAGCTCGGCGAGCGCCTGGCGGACCGTGGTCCTGGAGACGTCGAACTCCGCGGCCAGCGACCGTTCCGTGGGGATGGGTGAACCGGGCGGCAGCGCCCTCAGCAGGTCGAGCAGGTGCCGCTTGAGACCCCAGTACTTGGGTTCGCGTTGCGCACGCGTCCTGGCGTCCACGCCTGATGCAGGCGTCGTCTCCAGCATGGCCTCCTCCTCGCACTCCATGTCACGCCCCACAAGGATGCCCTGTCCGGGTCCTCCCGCGCGTCCGAACCCCCGCCATTCGACTCAAAAAAGGTCCGAGGACTCCGCAACGCTTTGGCAACGCGCTTGACAGGAGGGGTGACGCGGCACACGCTGTTCCGCATTGGTCTACACCACTTGGGCGTTCCGGCCGAGGGGCCGGGCTTGCTGAAAGGGCGCGACTGTGAAGGGCTGGAGAGGACTCGCTGCTGGTGCCGCCGCACTGGCAGTGGCCGTGTCCGGATGTGGCACGAGCACGAACAGCGGTAGCGGCACGGAGTCCAAAGAGATCACCGTGTGGCTCATGGACGGCTCCGCGCCGGCAACTCTGACCGACGCCTTGAACAAGGAGTTCGAGAGCGCGAACGGCGTCAAGGTCAAGTACGAGGTCCAGAAGTGGACCGGCATCCAGGAGAAGCTGACCACGGCACTGGCCAGCAGCACGCCCCCGGACGTCATCGAGCTCGGCAACACCCAGACGGCGAGCTTCGCCGACCAGGGCACGCTGGCCGACCTCACCGCGGACGCGAAGCAGTTCAACGACGCCGAGTGGCTCGGCGGTCTCAAGGACTCGCTCACGATGAACGGCAAGCAGTACGGTGTGCCGTTCTACGCCGCGAACCGCACCGTCATCTACCGCACGGACCTGTTCCAGGCGGCCGGCATCGCGCAGCCGCCGACCTCGCGGGCCGAGTGGATCGACGCGATCACCAAGCTGAAGGCCGCGAACGCGGCCAACCCGGACTTCCAGGCCCTGTACCTGCCGGGTCAGTCCTGGTACTTCCTGCTCTCGCTCATCTGGGACGAGGGCGGCGACGTCGCCAAGCAGGACGGCGGCAAGTGGACGAGCACGCTCGACTCCGCGCAGGCCAAGGCGGGCTTCGAGGCCTACAAGGCGCTGTACGACGCCTCGGCCGTCAAGAAGGTCCCGGCTGACATCGACGAGGCGAAGCCCCAGCAGATGGAGGTCTTCGGCACGGGCAACGTCGGCATGATGGTCGGTCTCCCGTGGGAGCTCGCCGGTGCCGTCAAGGCCAAGCCGGAGCTGAAGGACAAGACCTCGGCGTTCCCGATCCCGTCGAAGAAGGCCGGCTCCGCCGCGCCCGTGTTCCTCGGCGGCTCGAACCTCGCGATCCCGGCGTCCAGCAAGAACGCGGACGCGGCGAAGAAGTACCTGGCGCTGCTGTCGTCCAAGAAGTACCAGGACATGCTCGCCGAGGGCGGTGCGGTCCCCGGTACCTCGAAGGACACCGCGAAGCTCGAGACCAACGCGATCGGCAAGGCCATGGCGGCCTCCTCCCCCAACGGCAAGGTCACCCCGGTGACGCCGAAGTGGGCGGCCGTCGAGGCGGGCCAGAACCCGCTGAAGGACGCGCTCACCGCGTACCTGACGGGTGCGAAGTCGCTCGACCAGGCGACGAAGGACGCGAGCGACGCCGTCACCAAGGCCATGGGATAGCCCAGCCGAGATGACGGCCGTCAAGACGACCGAAACGGCAGCGCCGGCCGGGAACATCCCGCCGGCGCTGCCGCCTGCCGTGACGGGTGGGGCGCGCAAGCGCCGCCACCGGGGCGGCGCCTTCGACCGGGCGCTGCCCTACCTGCTGCTGGCCCCCGCACTCCTCGCGATCCTCTGGCTGATCGGCTGGCCGGTCGTCTCGGTGTTCGTGACGAGCTTCCGCCAGCTCAACCTCGGTGAGCTGGTCCGCGGCGAGATCGTGTGGACCGGCCTCGACAACTACGCGACCGTGCTGCAGGACGAGCGCTTCTGGGAAGTCTCGCTGCGCACCGTCGTGTTCACCGTGTCCGTCGTCGTGACGTCGGTGGGCGCGGCCCTGGGCATCGCCCTGCTGATGCGCGTGCTGACGCCGTGGGTGCGGATCGCGCTGCAGATCGCGATGCTCTGCGCGTGGGCGATGCCGATCCTGGCGTCCACCACGGTCTACCAGTGGATGTTCGACCAGAACTACGGCATCCTGAACAAGACGCTGGTGCAGCTCGGGTTCGACTCGTTCGCCGGCTACTCGTGGTTCTCCTCCGGCTCGTCGACGCTGTCCGTCGTCGGCTTGCTGATCGTCTGGCAGGCGATCCCCTTCCTCGCCTTCTCCCTGTACGCCGGGCTCATCGGCATCCCGCGCGACCTCTACGAGGCGGCGGGCATCGACGGCGCCTCCCCGTGGCAGACGTTCCGCGCGGTGACGTGGCCGGAGATCAAGTCGCTGCTGATGATGGTGACGTTCCTGTCGACGCTGTGGGACTTCAAGGTCTTCGCCCAGATCTGGGTGTTCCGCGAGGGCGGTCCCAGCGGGCAGAGCACGACGCTGCCGGTGCTGCAGTACCTGGAGGGCATCGCGAAGAGCCACTTCGGCGTCGCGGCCGCGATCTCCGTGCTGATGATGGTCATCCTGGGCCTGATCACGTTCCAGTACCTGCGCAAGCTGCTGCAGACCGAGGAGGGGAAGATCTGATGCTCAAGAAGTCCGCGGCCAACGTCGTCGGCCTCGTGCTGGCCCTGTTCTTCCTCTTCCCGACGTACTGGATGATCACGACGGCGTTGAAGCCCAAGGGCTCGACGATCACGTCGGACTACGACCTCGTCCCGCTCGCGGTGACGTTCACGAACTTCGTCACCGCGTGGACGAAGCCGGGGTTCCTGTCGTCGCTGGGCAACAGCCTCCTGGTGACGCTGACCGCGGTGCTCGCCGCGATCGTCGTCGGCATCACCGCGGCGGTCGCCATGTCGCGGTTCGCGTTCCGCGGCCGCAAGGGCTTCGTGCTGCTGATGCTGGTCGCGCAGATGGCGCCGTTCGAGGCGTTGCTGATCCCGATGTTCCTGATGATGCGGGACCTGCAGCTCTACGAACACCTGTCGTCGCTGGTCCTCGTGTACTTCGCGGTGACGCTGCCGTTCTGCGCGTGGACGTTGCGCGGGTTCGTCAACGGCATCCCGATCGAGCTCGAAGAAGCCGCCATGGTCGACGGCTGCGGTCGGTGGAAGGCGTTCCAGAAGGTGACGCTGCCGCTGCTCGGCCCCGGTCTCGTGGCGACCTCGGTGTTCGCGTTCATCACGGCGTGGAACGAGTTCCTGTTCGCCAAGGTGCTGATCCGCAGCCAGGACAGCGAGACGCTGCCCGTGTGGCTGTCCGGTTTCCAGACGGCGTTCGGCACCGACTGGGGTGGCGCGATGGCCGCCTCCGTGCTGTTCACGGTGCCCGCGCTGGTGTTCTTCCTCATCGTCCAGCGCAAGATGGTCGCCGGCGTCACCGCCGGTGCAGTGAAGGGATGACGCGTGGATCAGTTGGCCGCTGCCGTTCTGCTGCCCGGTTTTCACGGAACGACCGCCCCCGACTGGTTGGTGCGGCGGGTCGCTGACGGTCTCGGCGGGGTGGTCCTGTTCGGCCGCAACGTCGTCTCCGACGACCAGGTGACCTCGCTGTGCGCGCAGCTGCGCTCGGCGCGGCCGGACGTGGTGATCGGCATCGACGAGGAGGGCGGCGACGTCACCCGCCTCGACGCGGGCCACGGGTCCGAGGTGCCCGGCAACTACGCCCTGGGCGTGGCGGACGACCTCGACCTGACCCGGTCCGTGGCCGCCTCGATCGGCGCGCGGCTGGCCCGGTGCGGCATCTCGCTGAACCTGGCGCCGTCGGCGGACCTGGTGCTGACGCTCGACGACCCGATCATCGGCGTGCGGGCGTTCGGCTCGGACCCGGTGCTCGCCGCACGGCACGTCGCCGCGTGGGTGGAGGGCCTGCAGGCCGTCGGCGTCGCGGCGTGCGCCAAGCACTTCCCCGGTCACGGTGCGTCCACTGAGGACTCGCACGAGCAGCTCCCGGTGCTGCCGCGCACCGAGCAGCAGCTGCGCGAGGTCGAGCTGGTGCCGTTCCGCGCGGCGGTGAACGCGGGGGTGCGGTCGATCATGACCGGCCACCTCGTGATCCCCGAGTGGGGCAGCGCGCCGGTGACGTTGAACAAGCACGCGATCGACCTGCTGCGCCGCGAGCTCGGCTTCACCGGCGCGGTGATCACCGACGGCCTGGACATGAAGGCCGTCGGCGGCGACCTGGCGGTGGGTGCGGTGAAGGCACTGGCCGCGGGCGTCGACGCGCTGTGCCTGGGCGGCATCCCGCTCGACGACGCGGAGATCCAGTGGCTGATCGACTCGATCGTCGCCGCGGTGCGGTCCGGTGAGCTGTCGGAGGAGCGCCTGACCCAGGCAGCGGCCCGGTCGCTGGCACTCGGCCTGCCGCCGTCGACCGTGGACGCGCACGACGCCGAGATCGGCCTCACGGCCGCTCGACGCGCTGTCTCGGTCCGCGGTCGCGTCGGTGTCGGTGCGGACCCGGTCGTCGTCGACCTGGTGGTGGACCCGTCGATCGCGGTCGGCGACGTCCCGTGGGGCCTCGGTCCGTACCTGAGCGAGGTCCTGCCGGGCACCGAGGTGATCGCGGCCCGCGACATCTCGGCCGAAGAAGTTGCGAGCGCCGCCGGCAAGCGCACGATCGTGGTGGTGACGCGCGACGCCCACCGCCACACCAGCGCTCGACAACTGGTAACTAACTTAACTAATCTGGGCCTGGACGTGGTGCACGTCGAAACCGGCGTGCCGGGTCCCGACCTGGGCAGCGTCGCCCGCATCGACACCCACGGCGGTTCTCGGGTGAGCCTCCGGGCCGCGGCCGAGCTGATCCTGAAAGGCACGACATGACCACGCCCCAGCCCGGCCAGCACATGGCCGCGGAGATCGCGGCCCAGCCGTCGATCTTCTCGTCCCTCTACGCGTCCCGGTCGTCAGTGGCTGAGGTGGCCGCCGTCATCCGGGAGCGCGCACCTCGTTTCGTGCTGTTCGCGGCGCGCGGTTCGAGCGACCACGCGGCCATCTACGCGAAGTACCTGACCGAGATCCTGCTGCAGCTGCCAGCGGGCCTGGTCTCCGCGTCCACCACGACCCTGTACGGCGCGGAGCCCGACCTGCGCGACGTGCTGCTGGTGACGGTGTCGCAGTCGGGCGGCTCCCCCGACCTGCTGGAGGTCACCGCCTCCGCACGCCGCCGCGGCGCCCTCACCGTGGCGGTGACGAACACCGCCACCTCCCCGCTGAACGCGGCCGCCGAGCTCTCGGTGGACGTCTCGGCCGGCGTCGAACACGCGGTGGCCGCCACCAAGACCTACTCGGCCACCCTGCTGGCCCTGTACCTGCTGATCGACGCCGTCCGCGGCGGCAACGGCGCGGCAGCGGCCCCCCTGGGCGACCTGGCCCAGGTGACGCTGGACGCCTCCACCCCGACCGTGGAGGAGGCGGTCCGCCGCTACCGCTTCGTCGACCGCGTGCTCACCACGGGCCGCGGCTACTCCTACGCCACGGCCCTGGAAGCCTCCCTGAAGCTGGCGGAGACCTCCTACCTGGCCGCCCGCGCCTACTCCGGCGCCGACCTCCTGCACGGCCCGGTGGCCGCCGTCGACGGCGAGACCGCCGTCCTCGCGATCACCTCGCTGGGCAAGGGCGGCGACTCACTGCGCGACGCCCTGGACGTGGTCCACCAGCGCGGCGCCGACGTGGTCGCCGTGGGCTCCGCCTCCGAGAAGGTCGGCGCGACCCTGTCGATCGCCATCCCGGAGACGGCCGAGGAGGTCGCACCGGTCCTGGAGATCCTGCCGGTGCAACGCCTGGCCCACGGCCTGGCCCTGGCGCGCGGTGGTGACCCGGACAGCCCGCGGGGGCTGAACAAGGTGACGCGCACCCTCTAGGGGTTCTTCGTTCTGCTGGCTCGATCGGCCGTCCGGGGCTTTCGCTCCGGGCGGCCTTTTCGTGCTTGGGACCTGGTCGGCGCCACTCGAACGGGTGAAGCTTGTCCTGATCCACGCCTGGGCTCGTCTTGTAGGTGTCCGAAACACACCCGTTCCTGCGCCCGCAGGTATGGAAGCGCGCGGAGGGGGCGTTGCCCGTGGGTCAGAGGAGCGCCGGAGCTCCACGCCTCGAAACCGGCCCGGAAAACGGCCAGGGGGACCGCCGCCTCAGCAGACGATCCCCCTCAGCCCCACGAACCCAGCCGCTACGAACCGGGCCTACTGTCCAGCGGTCGCGTACCCCACCGCCCCGACGGGAGCAACGGGCGCAACCGGCACCGCGGCGTCGAACACGACCTCCCCGTCGACCCACACCTTCCTGGGCCGCAGCTCGTCGTCCCACCACACGAGGTCGGCCACGGCCCCCGGCGCCAGCCGCCCGAGCCCGGACTCGCCGATCGCCTCGGCCGGCACGATCGTCGCCGAGGCCAGCGCGTCCGCCGCGGGTACGCCGACGGACACGATGTTGCGCACGGCGCGGTCCAGCGTCAGCGCCGAGCCCGCGATCGTGCCCTCGGGGGAGCGGGGCACGCCGTCCTCGGTGAGGAGGACGTCCGCGCCGCCGAGGTGGTAGCGGCCAGGGGGCATGCCCGCCGCGGCCACGGCGTCGGTCACCAGGGCCACCCGTGCGCCGGCCGCGTTGAACACGAGGCGGCACACGTCCGGGCCCACGTGGGCCAGGTCGGCGATCAGGCCCAGCGTGAAGCGGTCGTCGACCAGGGCGACGCCGGGTACGCCGGGTTCGCGGTGGCCGAGGGGGCGCTGGGCGTTGAACAGGTGCGTCACCATGCGGGCACCCGCGTCGGCGGCGGCGCGGGTCTGTTCGCCGGTGGCGTCGGAGTGGCCGACGGCCACGAGCACCCCGGCGTCGACCAGGCGGCGGATCGCCTCGAAGCCGCCGGGCTGTTCGGGTGCCAGGGTCACCATGCGCAGCGCCCTGCGCAGGGCGTCGTCGTTCAGGAGCGCGTCGATCTGGTCGGGACCAGGCTCGACCATGAACGACGGGTCGTGCACGCCCGCCCGTTTCGGTGACAGGAACGGCCCCTCGAGGTGCACGCCGAGGGGACGTGCGCCCACCCCGTCGGGCAGTGCGGCCGAGGCGGCCAGCACGGCGCGGGCCTGGCGGATGACCACGTCGACCGGTGCGGTGATCAACGTGGGCAGGAAGCGGGTCACACCCGTGGCTGGCAGTGCTGCTGCGACCGAGCGCATGCCGGCGGCGTCCACCTCGGCGAAGTCGACGCCGACGGCGCCGTTCACCTGGACGTCGACCAGACCCGGTGTGAGCAGGCCGTCGGATAGGACCTCCGCGCCGGGTGGAGCTTCACCGGTGGTCACCTCGACGATGCGGCCATCCCTGATCCGCACCGAGGCAGGACCGACGATCGTGCGACCGAGCAAAGCGCGCGGTGCTGCGACAACGGCGTCCAAGATCCCTCCTTGAATGGTCCAGACCATTATGGCGACAACGGGGGTCCGCGTCACGTGTCGTTAGTAGATAACCATCCCACAAAACAGTGAGTGAATGAGCGTCATGTTTACCGGGACCCGTGTGGGTGATCGGAGGTGACGCATACTGGTGTCAGACATCCGAGGTCTACGACGAGTTGAGGGTGCTGTGGCAGTCACTGACGATGCGATCCTGCGCGTCAAGGAGATGATCGTGTCCGGCGAGCTGAAGCCGGGCGACCGTCTCCCGCGGGAGGCTGACCTGGCCGAACGCCTCGGTCTCTCGCGCAACTCGCTGCGCGAGGCCGTGAAGGCGCTGTCGCTCGTCCGGGTGCTCGACGTCCGCCAGGGCGACGGCACCTACGTCTCGTCGCTGCGCGCGGACGACCTGCTGGGCGCGCTCTCGTTCGTGCTCGACCTGCACCGCGGCGAAGATTCGGTGCTGGAGGTCCTCCAGGTCCGCCGCATCCTCGAACCCGCCGCGGCCGCGATGGCCGCCCAGCGCATCGACCCGGACGAGGTCGTGAAGCTGCGGACCCTGTGCGACGCCGCCGAGCAGGCGAAGTCCGTCGAAGAGCTGGTCGAGCACGACCTGGAGTTCCACCGCGCCATCGCCCAGTGCTCCGGCAACGCCTACCTCGCGCAGCTCCTCGACACCCTCGCCGGTCCCACGGTCCGGGTGCGGATCTGGCGCGGCATCACCCAGTCGAACGCCGTGGACCGCACGGTCGCCGAGCACCGCGCGATCGTGGACGCGCTCGCGGCGCACCAGCCGGAGCTGGCGCGCAGCTGGTCGACGGTGCACGTGGCCGGCGTGGAGCAGTGGCTGTCAGACCTGGCGTAGCTGCTCCAGCACCACCCGCACCGCCGGTTGCCCGTCCGCCCGCTTGCGCACCACCGCCGACACCGTGCGGAACACCTGCTGCTTCAACGGCCGCAACGCCACCCCGGGCCGCCGCGCCACCGAGGGCACCAACGCCACCCCGAGACCGGCTTCGACCAACCCGCACATGACACCGAAGTCGTCGCAGTAGGCCTGTGCCCGCGGCACGAACCCGGCCGCACCGCAGGCCCGCTGGGTCAGCTCGTGGCACGACGCGTCGGTGCGCGGCATGATCCACGGGCGGTCCGCCAGCAGTGCGAGGTCCACGGAGTCCTGTTGCACCAACGGGTCTGACAGCGGCAGGGCCACGTTCACCGGTTCCACGAACATCTCGTGCGACTCGCAGGACTCGGGCAGCGTGCGCGGCATGATGTTGTACGAGTGGATGACGGCGATGTCGACGTCGCCGCGCCGCAACGCGGGCAGTGACGACTCGGGTTCCATCTCGTGCACGAACAGGTCCACATCGGACCCGTGTGCCGAGCGCAGCAGCTGGATCACGCGCGGGAGCAACGCGGCCACCGACACGAACGCGCCGATGCGGACCACGCCGGAGACCGAGGTGCGCAGGGAGGCGAGGTCGGCTTCGGCCGCTGCCAGCTGGTCGAGGACGAGCTGGGTGTGCGCGGCGAGCACGTGGCCGGCGCGGGTCAGCGTCAGCCGGCGGCCCGCCCGTTCGACCAGGGCCACACCGGCCTCGCGTTCCAGTGCGGCGAGCTGCTGGGAGACCGCGGGCGAGGTCACGTGCAGGGCCTCGGCGGCCGCGGTGACCGTGCCGTGGACCGACAGGGCGTGGAGCAATCTCAAGCGCCGTACGTCCAACACAAAGCTCAGCTTAACGTTCCGGGCAGAACTTCTAACTGGAACTTCGCGAAAACTAGAGCCACGCTGGAGGCATGTTCGGACGAGTGCTGGTAGCGATGGTCACCCCGTTCACCCCTGACGGTGACCTGGACCTCGGGGGTGCGCAGGAGCTGGCGGCGCACCTCGTCGACAGGGGTGGTGCGGACGGGCTGGTCGTCAACGGGACGACCGGTGAGGCGCCGACCACCACCGACAGCGAGAAGGCGCGGGTCATCAGGGCCGTCAGCGAGGCGGTCGGTGACCGGACGCACGTCATCGCGGGTGTGGGGACCAACTCCACCCGCCACACCATTGAGCTCGCGCGGCAGGCTGAGGAGAACGGCGCGCACGGGCTGCTGGTCGTGACGCCCTACTACAGCAAGCCCACGCAGGAGGGCGTCGAGAACCACTTCCGGCGGGTGGCGGACGCGTCCGGGCTGCCGGCGCTGCTCTACGACATCCCCGGTCGCACGGCCACCGCGATCGACACCGAGACGCTGCTGCGGCTGGCCGAGCACCCGCGGATCGTGGGTGTGAAGGACTGCAAGGTCGACCTGCTGGCGACCGCGAGGGTCATCGCCGAGACCGGGCTCGACTACTACTCGGGCAACGACGAGCTGATCCTGCCGCTGTACTCGATCGGTGGCGTCGGCACGGTCAGCACCGTCGGGCACGTCGTCGGCAACGAGATCAAGGCGATGCTCGACGCCTACGACGAGGGTGACAACAAGGAGGCGCTGCGCCGGCACCAGGCGCTGCTGCCGGTGATCACGGCGATCATGACGCGCGAGCCGGGTGCCGTGGCGGTCAAGGCGGCGCTCACCCTGCTCGGGTTGCCCGCGGGTCCGGTGCGGGAGCCGCTGGCCGAGGCCACGCCGCGGCTGGTCGACGAGCTGAAGGCGTTGTTCGCCTAGGGGCGCGGACCCGGTCACGGCGTGGGCACCTCGGCACCGAGCAGGCCCGCGGACTTCAGCTCCTCCCACACCCCGGCCGGGATCGACGCCGAGAAGTACGCGCTGTTCGCGGTCATCTGCTCGGCCGTGCGCGCGCCGATCACGACCGACACGACGGCGGGGTGGCCGAGGGCGAACTGGATCGCCGCCTCGGGCAGCGTCACGCCGTGCCGCCCGCACACCTCGGCGATGGCGCGGGCGCGGGCCACGAGCTCCGGCGGCGCCTCCTCGTAGTTGTACCTGGCGTCCGCCGGCACGACCGGCTTCGACAGCAAGCCGGAGTTGAAGACACCGCACGCCACCACGGACACGCCGCGTTCAAGGCACAGCGGCAGGAACGTGGGCAGCGAGGGCTGTTCCAGCAGCGTGTACCGGCCGGCCAGCATCACCACGTCGATGTCGGTCTCGCGGACGAACCGCTCCGGCATCTCCCACTGGTTCATGCCGACGCCGATGGCACCCACGACCCCCTGCGACCGCAACGACTCCAGCGCCGGGTACGCCTCGCCGAACGCCGCGTCCCAGTGCTCGTCGGGATCGTGGATGTAGACGATCTCCACCCGGTCGGTCCCCAAACGCTCCAAAGAGGACTCAAGAGACCGCAGGACACCGTCGGCCGAGTAGTCGCGAATCCGCCGGAAGTGGCGCGGCACCGCGAAACCCTCGTCGTCCATCCCAGTGCCGTCGAACGGTTCCAGCACCCGCCCGACCTTCGTGGAGAGCACGTACCCGTCACGCGGGCGGCCGGACAGCGCCACGCCGAGGCGGCGTTCGGACAGGCCGAGGCCGTAGTGCGGCGCTGTGTCGAAGTAGCGGACACCGGTCTGCCAGGCGGCTTCGACCGCGCCGAAGGCCTCGGCGTCGGACACCTCCCGGTAGAGGTTGCCGATCGGCGCGGCACCGAAGCCGAGACGGGAAACGGGCACCTTCACGGGCGTCACTCCTGCTTCTGGCCGGTGGCGAACCTGGTCACGATCAGCGCGAGGATGATCACCGCGCCGTACGACGCCTTGATGTAGAACCCGGACACGCCCTGCAGCCGCAGGATCTGCTCCACGAGCCCCAGCATCAGCACGCCCGACAGCGCGCCGAACAGCGTGCCCTTGCCGCCCTGCAACGAGATCCCGCCGATCACCGCGGCCGCGAAGACCTGGAAGATCATGCCCTCGCCCTGCGTCGCGGCGACGGAGCCGAGGCGCCCGGTCATCAGGATGCCCGCGACGACCGCGAGCACGGAGCCGATGACCAGCACCAGCCACACCACCCGGTCGACCCGGATGCCGGCCGCGCGTGCCGCCTCGGAGTTGCCGCCGATGGCGTACAGCGACCGCCCGGCGCGCAGGTACTTCAGCACGAAGATCCCCGCGGCGTAGCAGACGATGCAGATCCACACCGCCGCCGGCAGCCCGAGCCACGTCGTGGAACCCAGGTACAGGAACGACTCCGGCACGTCGATCAGCGACTTGCCCTCGGTGATCGCGAGCTGCAGGCCGCGCAGCATGGTCAGCATGCCCAGGGTCACCATGAACCCGGACAGACCGACCTTGAGGATGAGGAACCCGTTCAGGCCGCCGATCACGACCCCGATCAGCAGGCACAGCGGCAGTGCCAGCCAGGCCGCCAGGCCGACGCCGAGGCCGCCGGACGACGCCGGAATGATCAACGCGACGGCCAGCGCGGGCGCGAGGCCGACGGTCGACTCGAGCGACAGGTCCATCTTGCCGACGACCAGGATCATCGCCTGGCCCAGCACCAGCAGCGAGAGCTCGCTCTGCTGGGTCAGCACGGCGATCAGGTTGCCGGAGGTGAGGAAGATCGGCGACAGGACAGAGCCGACGACCAGCAGCAGCACGATCACCGGGACCAGCGCCAGGTCCTGGTACCGCGCGAACTGGAACTTCTGCTTCCCCGGCGGTGTGGGCGCCGGGACGGGCGGAGTCATGGCCTTGGTCATTCCGCACTCATTCCTTCAATGGCAGAGATGAGCTCCTGGTCGCGCCAGCCGCGGGCGAACTCCCGCACCACCCGGCCGTGGAACATCACCAGAACACGGTCGCAGACCCGCAGGTCGTCGAGCTCGTCGGACACGACGACCGCCGCCTTGCCCCGGCGTGCCTGTGCGTCGACGACGCCGAGCAGCGACTCCTTGGACTTCACGTCGACACCCGCGGTGGGGTTGATCAGCACCAGCACGGCCGGGTCGCCCGCGAGGGCCCGCGCCATCACGACCTTCTGCTGGTTGCCGCCGGACAGGTCCGACACCGGCTGGTCCGGTCCCGCGGCCTTCACGTCGTAGGAGGCGATCGCCGTCGCCCCCGCCGCGCGCTGGGCCCGCGGCCACACGAACGCGCCGGCGGTGCTCAGCGTCGCGTTCTCCGCGATCGACAGGTCGAGCACGAGCCCCTGGTGGTGCCGGTCCCGTGGCACGCAACCGATTCCGGCTTTCAGGGCCGACGGCACGTCACCGCCGCGCACCGCGGTTCCGTCCACCGAGATCGTTCCCCCGGACGGTTTGCGCAGCCCGTAGACGGTCTCGGCGAACTCGTGCTTGCCCGACGACGCGCTGCCGGCCAGGCCGATCACCTCGCCGCGCGCCGCCGACAGCGTGACGTCCGAGAACGCGTCACCGCTCAGCGCCGACACGGTCAGCACGGCTTCGGCCGACGACGGCCGGTCGGCGCCGCTGGGCACGTTCAGCCCGCCCGCCTCACCGGTCATCGCCTCGATGAGGGCGGGTTTCGACATCTCCGCGACCGGTGCGGTGACGACGTGCCGCGCGTCGCGGTAGACCGTCACCGTCTGGCAGACCTCGTAGACCTCCTGCAGGTGGTGGGAGATGAACAGGAACGTCACCCCCTTGGCCTGCAACGACCGCATCCGCGCGAACAGCCGCTCGATCGCCGGGCCGTCGAGCTGCGCGGTCGGTTCGTCGAGGATCACGAACCGCGAGCCGATCGACAGCGCCCGTGCGATCTCGACGAGCTGCCGCTGCTCGACGGTCAGCGCCGAGACCAGCGCGTCCGGGTGGACCGCCACGTCGTAGGTCTCCAGCAGCTCGGCCGCCTCGCGGCGCAGCCTCTTCCAGCTGATCAGCCCGCCGCCGAGGTCCTGCCGGTTGATGAACAGGTTCTCGGCGACCGACAGCTCCGGCACGACCGTCGACCTCTGGTACACGCACGCGACGTGCCGCCGCCAGGCCGCCCGGTCGGCGACCGGGGGCGCTGGTTCGCCGAAGAACGCGACCTCGCCCGCGTCCGGTACCTGCATGCCGGTCAGGACGGAGACCAGCGTCGACTTGCCGGCGCCGTTGCGCCCGACGAGCGCGTGCGACTCACCGGCGCGGACCTCGATGCCCACGTCGTCCAAGGCGAGGGTGCGGCCGAACCGCTTGGTGACGCCACGCGCGGTGGCTGCGAGCTCGCTCATCCGCCGATCTGGTTGCCCCAGAAGGCCTTGTCGTCGACGTTGTCCTTGGTGATCAGCGGTGCCGCGAGCTGGTCCTCCATGCGGCCGCCGCCGGTGTCGACGATCGTCGAGTCGTGGTCGGTCTTGCCCGGCTGGAACGTCTTGCCCTCGACCGCGGCCTTGGCGTAGAAGAGCGCCCACTGCGCGTAGAGGTCGGCCGGCTGGGAGACGGTCGCGTCGATCTCGCCCTTGCGGATCGCCTCCAGCTCCTGCGGGATGCCGTCGTTGGAGACGATGAAGATGTGCTTGGGATCTGTCGGCGGGACGATGAGGTTCTTCTGCCGCAACACCTGCAGCGTCGGGGTGAGGAACGCGCCGCCGGCCTGCAGGTAGATGCCGTTGATGTCCGGGTGCTGGTTCAGCCGGGTCTGCAGGGCCGCGGACGCCTTGGCGCCCTCCCAGTCGGTCGGCTCCTCGAACACGGTGATGCCGGGGAAGTCCTCCTTCATGCAGGCGGCGAACGCCTCGGAGCGGTCGCGGCCGTTGACCGACGACAGCGCGCCCTGGAACTCGACGACCTTGCCCTTGCCGCCCAGCTTCTCGCCGAGGAACTTGCAGGCCTTCTCGCCGTAGGCCTTGTTGTCCGCGCGCACGACCATGTAGGTCTTGCCCTTGTCCGGGCGGGTGTCGACGGTGACGACGGGGATGTTCGCCTTCTCCAGCCGGTCCAGGGTGGACGCGATGGCACCGGTGTCCTGCGGGGCCATGATGATCGCCTTGGCGCCCTGCGACTGCAGTGACTGGGCGTTGGCGACGAGGTTCTCGACCTTGTTCTGCGAGTTGGTGGGGTTGAGCAGGTTGACGCCGAGGTCCTTGGCCTTCTCCGGGAAGTACTTGATGTAGGAGTTCCAGAAGTCGGTGTCGGCGCGCGGGTGGTCGGCGCCGATCGGGCCGACGCCACCGGCTCCCGCACCGCCGGCGCCGCCACCGCCGCAGGCGGACAGTGTCAGGGCACCGGCGAGGGCGAGGCACACCGCGGCGGTGAGGTTGCGACGCTTCATCGTTGAGCTGCCTTTCATTGCTGCTGGGGACGCAGGCGCAAGCCGTACATGCCGCCGTCGACGGCGAGGACCGTGCCGGCGGTGGAACCCGACAGCGGGCTCGCCAGGTAGGCGATCGCACCCGCGACCTCGTCGGCGGAGACGAGCCGGCCGTGCGGCTGGCGGGCCTCCAGCGCGGCCCGTTCGGCGGCCGGGTCCGGTGCCGAGTCGAGCAGGCGGCCCACCCACGGGGTGTCCGCGGTGCCGGGGGCGACCGCGTTGACGCGGATGCCCTCGCGGAGGTGGTCGGCGGCCATCGCGAGGGTCACCGCGTGCACCGCCCCCTTGCTGGCCGAGTAGAGGGCGCGCTGCGGCAGCCCCGACCACCCGGCGATCGAGCCGGTGTTCACGACCGCCGCTGCCGGCGAGTTGCGCAGGTGCGGCAGCGCGGCCCTGGTGACGCGGACGATGCCGAGGACGTTGACGTTCAGGACCTTCAGCCACTCCTCGTCGGAGTTGCCGGCCACGTCGCCTTGGGCGCCGATGCCGGCGTTGTTCACGACCACGTCGAGGCGCCCGAACCGCCGCACGACCTCGTCGACGGCGGCCCGCACGCTCTCGTCGTCGGAGACGTCCGCGCGGATGCCGGTGAGCGGCTCGGGCACGTCCGGGTTGAGGTCCAGCGCCGCGACGGTCGCTCCCCTGCTGCTCAGCAGGGTCGCCGTGGCGAGGCCGATGCCGGACGCACCGCCCGTGACGACGGCGACGAGGCCTTCGAAGTCAGTCATCCGCGTGCTCCAGTTCCGTCCACACGGGACCTCCGGGGTACGCGTAGTCGACGAGCGTCTCGTCCTTGAGCTGCGCGGAGAACCCCGGCGCCGTGGGTGCCAGGTAGCGGCCGTTCTCGACGACGGCGGGGTCGAGGAAGTGCTCGTGCAGGTGGTCGACCCACTCGATCACCCGCTCGCCGACCTCACCGGAGACGGCGACGTAGTCGAAGAACGACAGGTGCCTGACCAGCTCGCACAGGCCGACACCGCCGGCGTGCGGGCACACCGGCACACCGAACTTCTTGGCCAGCAACAAGATCGCGATGTTCTCGTTCACACCGGCGACCCGGCAGGCGTCGAGCTGCAGCACGTCGATCGCACCGGCCTGCAGCAGCTGCTTGAACACCACGCGGTTCTGCACGTGCTCGCCGGTGGCGATCCTCATCGGGGCGAGCGCCTCGCCGATGGCGCGGTGGGCCAGCACGTCGTCCGGTGAGGTGGGCTCCTCGATCCAGTACGGGTCGTACGGTGCCAGCTCGCGCATCCACCTGACCGCGGTGCCGACGTCCCAGCGCTGGTTCGCGTCGACCGCGACCCGCACCTCGTCGCCGACGACCTCGCGGGCGAGCTTCATCCGCCGCACGTCGTCGTCGAGGCTGCCGCCGACCTTGAGCTTGATCATGTCGAAGCCGTCGGCGAGGGCCTGGCGGGCG
This sequence comes from Lentzea sp. NPDC036955, assembly GCF_055608005.1. Lineage (NCBI taxonomy): Bacteria > Bacillati > Actinomycetota > Actinomycetes > Pseudonocardiales > Pseudonocardiaceae > Lentzea > Lentzea sp. NPDC036955. Next base: position 613,501 of record NZ_JBVJRC010000003.1, read on the forward strand.
AGCGTCGCGAGCTTCTCGTCGGAGTAGCCGAGCCAGCCCGGTGACGTCGTGTAGGCCGGATATCCGTCGCGGGCAACGGACTCCGCGCGTTCTGCCTTGCCGGGCTCGACCGCGCGCAGCAGCCGCAGCGCCTCGTCCGGTGTCAGCGCGTCGGAGAGGTAGCGGAAGTCGACGAGCCCGACGACCTCCTCGGGTGTCATGCGGGCGAGGAACCGCCAGACCGGCAGCCCGGCGCGGCGGGCGGCGAGGTCCCACGCGGCGTTGACGACCGCGCCGATCGCCATGTGCGCCACGCCCTTCTCCGGGCCGAGCCAGCGCAGCTGCGAGTCGCCGATCAGCTCGAAGTACAGCTCGCCCAGCGCCTGCGCGGTCTCCGGCACGGCCTTGCCGACGACGTGCGGGGCCAGCGCCTTGATCGCGGCGGCCTGCACGTCGTTGCCGCGGCCGATGGTGAACGCGAGGCCGTGGCCCTCCGGTCCGTCGTCGGTGCGCAGCACGACGTAGGCGGCGGAGTAGTCGGGGTCGGGGTTCATCGCGTCGGAGCCGTCGAGCTCGCGCGAGGTCGGGAAGCGGATGTCGAGCACGTCCAGTGCGGTGATCGTGGGCATGGGCTCAGGCCTGCCCGAGGGTCTGCCGCTGCTTGCCGAGGCCCTCGATCTCCAGCTCGACCACGTCGCCGGCGCGCAGGTACGGCTTGGGCTCGGGCTGGCCGAGCGCCACCCCAGCGGGTGTACCTGTGTTGATGACGTCACCCGGACGAAGGACGAGGAACTGGCTGAGGTAGCGCACGACCTCCGCGATCGGGAAGATCATGTTCTTGGTGGTGGAGTTCTGCTTCAGCTCGCCGTTCACCCAGAGCCGCATCGCGAGGTCCTGCGGGTCGGCGATCTCGTCTGCGGGCACGAGGAAGGGACCGAGCGGGTTGAACGTCTCGCAGTTCTTGCCCTTGTCCCAGGTGCCGCCGCGCTCGATCTGGAACTCGCGTTCCGAGACGTCGTGCGAGAGCACGTACGCGCCGACGCACGCCAGGGCGTCCTCTTCGGACTCCAGGTAGCGGGCGGTGCGCCCGATGACGACGCCGAGCTCGACCTCCCAGTCGGTCTTCACCGACCGGCGGGGCACGAGCACCTCGTCGTACGGTCCGACGACCGTGTCCGGCGTCTTGAGGAACACCACGGGTTCGCCGGGGATGTCGGCGCCGGTCTCCTCCGCGTGGTCGCGGTAGTTGAGGCCGATGCAGATGATCTTGCCGGGGTGCGCGAGCGGCGCTCCGACCCGCACCCCCTCGGTGTCGAGCGCCTGGAGCTCGCCCGCGTCGAGGGCGGCGCGGACGCGGGCGACACCGCCGTCGGCGAGGAAGCCGCCGTCGATGTCGGGGGTGATCGGCAGGAGGTCGTACGTCGTCCCGTCGCCGGTCCTCACCGCGGGACGTTCAGCGCCGACCGGTCCGAGCCGCAGAAGCTGCACGGCGGTTCCTCCTCTGCTCACACCGCACGAAATACATCGGATGTATAGCCCTGCCGAGGCACTCGCGTCTAGGCCCTGACGTGAAGTCGTCCGATGACTAGGAGAGGTTGATCATGAATTTGGCCATCGCGTCACTCCTGGTGGGCGCGCTGCTGACACCTGTTGCTTCGCCGCCGGATGTAACCGTTTTCGTCGAGCTGACCTCGGCCCCGGCGGTCGAGTCTCGGGACGCTTCTCAGGCGCGTTCCGCACGGGAGCGGATCTCCGAGCACGTGTCGCGGGTCGTGTCCCGGTCCGGTGGGAAGGAGGTTGCGCGAACGACCAACGCGGTGCCCGGCGTCGTCCTCGCGGTCGGCCGTTCCCACCTGTCGGAACTGGCGCGGATGCCCGAGGTCCGCGCGGTCCACCGGATGGTCCCGAAGGAGCCGTCCAACGCCTCCGCCGTCCGGCTCACCCGCACCTCCGACGTCTGGCGGTCGCTCGGGCGCCTCGGCGAGGGCGTCCGGATCGGCGTGATCGACACGGGCATCGACTACCGGCACGCGGACTTCGGCGGCGGCACGTTCCCCACGGCCAAGGTGGTCGGCGGGTACGACTTCGCGGGCGACGCCTACACCGCGGGCAAGGCCCCGCCGGTGCCGGACGCGGACCCGCTGGACTGCCAGGGCCACGGCACGCACGTGGCCGGCACGGCGGCCGGGTTCGGCGTGAACGCCGACGGCTCGACCTACCGCGGCTCGTACTCGTCGGTCGACCTCGACTCGATGCGGATCGGGCCGGGAACGGCACCGCGGGCGTTGCTGTACGCGCTGAAGGTGTTCGGCTGCCGGGGTTCCACCGAGCTGACCGCGAAGGCGCTGGACTGGGCGCTCGACCCGAACGGTGACGGCGACTTCTCCGACAAGCTCGACGTGGTGAACCTGTCGCTGGGCAGCAACTTCGGCGCACCGGACGACCCCGACTCGCTGTTCGTGCGCAAGCTGGTCGAGCACGGCGTGGTCGTGGTGGCGGCGGCGGGCAACGGCGGCGACCTCTACGACGTGTCCGGGTCGCCGGGCAACGCACCGGGCGTGATCTCCGTGGCGAACAGCAGGGACGCGGGCGAGGTGCTCGACGGCGTCGAGGCGCTGGGACAGCGGTGGCCGGGCCAGTACAGCATCGGCTACAAGGACCCGATCGACCTGACGCTGCCGGTGGTGCGGCTGAAGTCCGGTGTGGACGGTTGCGAGCCGATCAGCGAGCCGTTGGCCGGCAAGCTCGTCTGGCTGGAGTGGGACGACGACGACGCGACGCGCGCCTGCGGTTCCGGTCCGCGCACGGACAACGCGTGGCAGGCCGGCGCGGCCGGGGTGCTGCTGCCGACGACGTTGCCGGCGTTCGCGGCCGGCATCGCGGGCAACGCGCACATCCCGGCGTTCCAGCTGACGGCGGCCGCGACCACGGCGCTGCGGCCCGCGCTGGAGGCCGGGACGCTGACGGTGCGCCTGGCGTCGTCGCTGAAGCGCGCGGTGCCGTCGGTGACGCCGGAGATCGAGGACACGATCACGCCCTCGTCGTCGCGGTCGCGGTCGGCGATCTCGGTGGCCGCCCCCGGTGACACGATCTTCTCCGCGGCCTCGGGAACCGCCTCGGACGGTGTGTCGATGGGCGGCACGTCGATGGCGTCGCCGCACGTGGCGGGCATCGCGGCCCTGCTGCGCGAGGCGCATCCGCGGTGGACGGTCGAGGAGATCCGCGCCGCGCTGGTGAACACGGCCTCCGGGGTGGTCCGGTCCGCGTCCGGCGTGCGGGAGGCGCCGATGCGGGTCGGTTCCGGCCGGGTGGACGGGCTGGCTGCGCTCGGCGCGGACGTGCTGGTGCTGGGCGACGCGTCGTTCGGCACGGTCGAGGTGGACGGGCCGGTGCAGGCCACGCGGACGTTGCGGGTGGTCAACAAGGGCACGGAACCGGTGCGGCTGAACCCGTTCTACGAGCCGATCACGAAGGTGCCGGGGGTGGCGTTCTCCGTGTCGCCGTTCGTGGTGGTGCCCGCAGGCGGGTCGGCGCCCGTGCGGGTGCAGCTGCGGATCACGAACCCGGCGGCGCTGCGCAAGACACCGGACCCGAGCGTGTCGCTGGCCGACGGCCGGCAGTTCCTGGCGGAGGCGTCCGGGCTCGTGCGGTTCACCGGCGACCGGTCGTTGCAGGTCCCGGTCTACGCGGCGCCGAAGCCGGTGTCGCGGCTGTCGGTGTCGTCCGGCCGGGTCACCGGGCAGGGCCTGGACCAGGGCGAGTTCGTCGCGCGCATGACCGTGCTGGAACTGGGCGCGCGCTCACCGCGGCTGCCCGCGTGCACCCCGGAGGTGCGCGACGGCTGCACCGCGAACCGGACTGCCCGCGGCGCCGACCTGCGGTACGCCGGCGCGACCGCGACGCCGGAGCTGCTGGCGTTCGGCGTCGCGACCTGGGACACGTGGCAGAACCAGGGCGGCAACACCCGGCCGCGGGTGCGGTTCACGGTGGGCGGCAAGGAGTTCCTGACCGAGGCGGTCAAGCAGGAGGGCGCGGACGGCACCGTGACGGCGGACGTGTGGCTCGCGCGCACGACCGACGTCGCCTCCGACGAGGTGGTGGACGAACAGCCCCTCAACGGCCTGGCCGGTTCCACCGACACCAACCTCTTCGACAGCGACGTGGTGGTGCTGCCGGTGTCGCGCTCGGTGCTGCCGACCGGCCCGGTGACGTACACGGTGGCGGTGGCCAGCCGCTACCCCGCGCCCGCCGACGCCGACGAGCTCGTGGACGTGACCGAGCCTGCCGTCTTCGCCTACGGGACCGAGGTCCCTTCACTGTCCACTGTGGTCCATCCGGGTGATCGAGTTCCGCCGGGCACCCTGGTGTTCTTCCACCACAACGCGACGGGTGACCGCGCACTGGCCGGGTGACACCCGGTTGGGCGTGCCACCGGTGGCCTGACCTCGGCATACTCGGTCGTCATGGATCTCGTGGTCGGTCTGGACGCCGGTGGCACGTCCACCAGGGCAGTGGTGCTCGACCTCGGCGGCGCCCGGCTGGGCCAGGGCCTCGCCGGCGGCGCGAACCCGAACTCGCACCCACCCGCCCTCGCCGCGGCCCACATCGGCGAGGCCCTGAAGGAGGCCCTCGACGGCCTCGACACCCGCCGCGTCCGCTCCGGCGTCCTGGGCATGGCAGGCGCCTCCCGGATGTCGGACCCGGCGGTGTCGGCCCTGTTCGAGGAGGCCTGGGAACGCGCGGGCCTGCACTGCCCGATGCGCGTGGTCACCGACTGCGAGGCGGCGTTCGCCACGGGCACCTCCTCCGCCGACGGCACCGTGCTGGTCGCCGGCACGGGCTCCATCGCGGGCCGCATCGTGGACCACCGCATGGTCGGCCAGTCCGGCGGCTACGGCTGGCTGCTCGGCGACGACGGCTCCGCGTTCTGGCTGGGCCGCGAGGCCGTCCGCGCCACGGTGCGCCTGCTGGACCTGGACGCGCCGCTGGAGGGGCTGGCCACCGCGGTGCTGACGACGGCGGGGGTGCGCGGGCGCGGTGCGTTGATCACCGCGGTGAACTCCTCGCCACCGATCGCCCTCGCGCGCTTCGCCCCGCTGGTGTCGGCCGCCTACCACCACGGGGACCCGGCGGCGCTGTCGATCGTGGCGTCGGCGGCGCGGTTGCTGGCGGACATGGCCTCGGCGGTGCGCGCGCCGGAGGACACGTCGCCGATCGTGCTGGTGGGTTCGTTGATCAAGACACCGGTGGGGATGCACCTGAAGCAGGAGCTGCGGGGGCGGTGCGGCGCAGAGGTGATCATGGCGACGGAAGGGGCCGTGGGGGCGGCCTGGCTGGCGGCGGTGGACGTGCTGGGCCCGGACGCGCCGCGGCCCAGCCGGTCATGAGGCCAGCAGCCTGCCCGAGTGCGGTGTCCGCTCGCGGTAGGCCCGGAGCAGCCCGGCGTGCACGTCGTCCACGTGCTCGGCGGCGTCGTCGTTCCACACCAGCGTGATCCGGCGGTACAGCGGGTTGCCGGTGATCGGCTTGAGCAGCACGCCCGGCGCGTCCTGGCCGGGGAAGAACCCCGCCACGGCACCGGTCGACCGCACCAGGTCGGCGGCCACCGCGGCATCGGCACCGAAGTGCGCGCACCGGGGCGTGAACCCGACGGCCTCGCAGGCCTGTTCGAGGTTGAGCCGGCCGCCGTGGTTCTCGTCCGGCACGACCCACTCCTCCCCTGCCAGCTCGGACAGCCGCACCTCGCTGCGGCCCGACAGCCGGTGGCCCACCGGGACGCCGATCAGCATGCGTTCCGTCACGACACCGCGCAGGCCGATCGCTTCGGGAAACCGCAGTGGGCTGCGCGGGAACTCCACCACCAGGGCCAGGTCCAGCTCGCCCGTGCACACGAGCTCGAGCACGGTGTCGCCGCCGCGTTCGACGTGCGTGGTCTGCGGCAAGCCGGGCAGCACCTCGCGCACGGCCCCGACGAGCAGCCCGGTGGGCGACCCCGCCACGCCACCGAGCCGGATGCCCGAGTCACCCCGCCGCACCAGCCGGTGCGAGGTGACGATCAGGTCGTCGAAGCGTTCGACCAGGTCCTGAGCCCGCAGCACGACGTGGCGGCCCAGTTCGGTCAGCTCGACGCCGTCGGTGCGACGCAGGAACAACGGCCCGCCGAGGCTCGCCTCGATCCTGCGCACCTGGGCTGTCAGTCCGGCCTGCGCGATCTTCAGCTGCGTGGCGGCCCTGGTGATGCTGCCCGCACTCGCCACGGCGAGCACCACGTGCAGATGTCTGAGCTCCATTCGCACTGACGAAGCCTAGGGCAGTGGAGGAGCGACAAACACGGCCACGCGGGTGTCACCAAATGACCTTTCTGCGGCCCGCGCCGACCCTCGGATTGCTCCGTTCGGCCGATAAACCGGGAGTTATCGGAACCTCACACCTACCGCTGCGCGCACCGGCTGCCTCAGGCTGCTGTCGACCACCGGATGACACCAGGGGTGAGGCCATGAGGAAAGCGTTGCGGCTGCGACGCCTTTCCCGTCAGCAAGACGACAGGTACCTCTTCGTACCGCTGGACCACAGCGTCTCGGACGGCCCGGTCGTGCCGAGGGACCGGTGGCACGACCTGATCAGCGCCGTCGTGCAGGGCGGCGCCGACGCGGTCATAGTCCACAAAGGACGCGTGCGCACCATCGACCCGGCCGTGCTCGGCGGTTGCGGGTTGATCGTGCACCTCAGCGCGGGCACCGCGCACATGGCCGACGTCAACGCCAAGGTGCTCGTCGGTGAGGTGGACGAGGCGTTGCGGCTCGGTGCCGACGGGGTGAGCGTGCACGTCAACATCGGCTCCGACACGGAGGCGCGTCAGCTGGCCGACCTGGGCACGGTCGCGGCGGCGTGCGACGCCTGGAACGTCCCGCTGGTCGTGATGATCTACGCCAGGGGACCGCGCATCGGAGACCCGCGCGACCCGGCCCTGCTGGCGCACGTCGTCAACATCGCGACGGACCTGGGCGCGGACATCGTCAAGACCAACCTCGCGCACCCGGCGGAGAACATGGCGGACGTCGTCGCGAACTGCCCGCTCCCCGTGCTCGTCGCGGGCGGCGCCGCCTCCTCGCACAGCCTCGCCGGACACGCGCGCGCCGCGATGGCCGCCGGCTGCGCGGGCCTCGCGGTGGGACGGCGGGTCTTCGCCTCACCGACGCCGATGCAGCTCGTCGCGGAGCTCGCGGCGATCGTGCACACGCCCACCGACACCAGCCTCATCGACGCACTGACAGCCTTGGAGAACCGGTGAAGTTCGCCTGGATCGACCTCAGAACCGTCCCGGAAGCGCAGCGCACCGCGGTGGTCGACGCCGCCGTGCACAGCCGCGTGGCCGGAGTCGTCGCGGACGATCCCGCGCTGCTCGACGACCTCCCTCCCACGATGACGCGGGTGCTGCTGGCGGACGAGCCCGTCGAGAGCCCGCACCTCGTGGTCGTGCCGGTGGACGAGCAGGACGAGCTCGACCGGCTGCCCACGCGGTCGGCGTCCGTCACGGTCGGCGACGACCGCACGCTCAAGCTCGCCTGCGCCGCGGCGGAGCGCCTGGACCACACCGTCGTCACGTTCACCGACCCGACCAAGATCCCCCTGGAGATCGTGATCGCGGCCGCGCACGGCGCCCCCGGCAAGCTGGTCACGGTGGTCTCCGACCTCGTGGAGGCCGCGATCGTCCTCGAATGCCTGGAACACGGCTCCGACGGCGTCCTGATGGCCCCCGCCGACGCCACCGACGTGTTCAAGCTCGCCCGGCTGCTCGAAGCCACGTCCCCGCCGCTGACGCTGACCACGCTCACCGTGGAGGCGTTGACCCACAACGGTCTGGGCGACCGCGTCTGCGTCGACACCGCCTCGCACTTCGCCGAGGACGAGGGCATCCTCGTCGGCTCCTTCTCGTCCGGCTTCGTGCTGTGCTGCAGCGAGACGCACCCGTTGCCGTACATGCCGACGCGGCCGTTCCGCGTCAACGCGGGCGCGCTGCACTCGTACGTCCTCGGACCGGCGAACCGCACGAACTACCTGTCCGAGCTGCGGTCCGGCAGCAAGGTCCTCGCCGTCAACGCCGACGGCCGCACCCGCGAGCTGACCGTGGGCCGCGCCAAGCTGGAGTCCCGCCCGATGCTCACGATCACCGCGCGCTCACCGGAGGGCGTCGTGGTCGACCTGATGGTCCAGGACGACTGGCACGTCCGCGTCCTCGGCCCCGGTGGCAAGGTGCTGAACGTGACCGAGCTCCGACCCGGTGACGAGCTCCTCGGCCACGTCGCCACCGAGCAACGGCACGTGGGCCTGCCGATCGGCGAGTTCTGCAAGGAGTCCTGACATGCGCGCGTTCATCACCGACCTGCTGCACCGCCACGGCGACGAGGTGCCGTTCCTCAGCCACCGCAGCACGGTCACGCACGGGTTGTTGCGCGCCGATGTCACCGCTCAGGCCCGTCGTTTCGCCGCTGCGGGAATCGGGGAGGGCAGCGCGGTCGCCGTCCAGGTGCCGCCGAGCTTCAGCCAGCTCGAAGCCGTGCTCGCGTTGTGGAGCACCGGTGCGCAGGTGATCTCGATCGACCACCGCCTGACGCCGACCGAGACCCAGGTCCTGCACTCGTTGACCCGCCCGGAGTTCCTCGTGCACCCGAGCGGTGCAGCCGCCTCCGGCTTCCAGGAGCGGTACGACCTGGTGACCACCCGCGCGGACGGCCTGCCCGCCGCCACCGACCACCCGCTGGTCCAGTTCAGCTCCGGCTCGACGGGCCGGCCGAAGGTGATCGGGCGCAGCACGTCGTCGCTGGCAGACGAGGTCGCGCGGTTCGAGGCCGCCGAGGGCATGGTGCGCCGCGGTGAACGCCTGCTGCTGCTGAACTCCCCCGCTCACAGCTTCGGCATGGTCGGCGGCCTGCTGCACTCGCTGGCGGCGGGCGTGCACCTCGTCTTCGCGGAAAGGCCCACCGCGGCGGCGATCCTCCGGCAGGCGCGGGACTTCGAGGTCGACTTCGTCACCGGCCAGCCGTTCCACTTCGACCTGCTCGCCGCCTCCCCCGATCCTTCCGCGCTGCGCACGGCCCGCGGGGCGTTCGCCGGCGGCGAGCTCATGCCGCAGGACGTCGCCTCCCGCTTCCAGGCCACCTACGGCATCCCGGTCGGCGAGTGCTTCGGCACCACCGAGACCGGCGCGCTGACCATGGCCGTCGGCGGTACGGTCCGCCCGTCCGTCGGCCCGCTGATGCCGGGCGTCACCGCACGGGTCCGCGACGGCTTGGTCGAGGTGGCGCTGCCCGCCACCCCCTACCTGTCCGAGGACGGCCCGTCGCGCTTCTCCGGCGGCTGGTTCCGCACGGGCGACCGGGGCGAGTTCACGCCCGACGGCGAACTGCGCCTGCTCGGCCGCTCCGACTCGCTGGTCGTGGTGCGCGGTTTCAACGTCGACCTGACCGAGGTGGAGAAGGTCCTGTGCGGGCACCCGCAGGTGACCGAGGCCATCGCGCTGGGCCAGCCGGAGATCCGCGCCTACGTGAGCACCCGGAGCACGACGCTCACCGCGCGCGCCCTGTCGGAGTGGTGCGCGGAGAGGCTCGCCGAGTTCAAGCTGCCCCAGCACATCCACGTGATGGACGCGCTCCCGCGCACTCCCACCGGGAAGGTCGTGCGGAGCGCGGAGCCGCTCCACGCGTCCTACCTGCGGGCGCGATCACTGCCCGAGCCCGGCTGAGCACCCGGTTCCGGCACCTGCGGGTGCCGGAACCCCGGATGTCCGGAAGGCAGCGCCTTCCGCAGCACCCACCCCGACACCAGGATGCACACGACCTGCAACGGCCATGACAGCGCCGCGCGCAGCGTGGCCAGCCAGAACACCTGGGCGTCGAGCCACAGCGGCGTGAACACCGCCACGCGCAGCACGTACTGGGCGACCCACGGCCAGGAGGCGATCGAGTAGGCGCGCAAAAGGGCAGGATCGCGCCGCCACCGGGTCTTCTGCCCCAGCAGGGTGCCGACCACCACGCCGAGCAACGGCCAGCGCACCGCTGTCGACCCGGCCCACGCCAGCGCCGACGCGACGTTGGACAGCAGCTGGATCAGGAAGAAGTCCTCGACGCGGCCCGTGTACAGGGCGATCAGGGCCGCGGCCACGACCAGCAGCACGGAGAGCACCACGGCGCGGGGTTTCTCGCCGCGCACGAAGCGGATGACGCCGATGACGACGCCGCACAGCACCGCGGCGACAGCGCCTGCTCCGATCGAGTGGCCCCAGACGAGCCAGCCCGCGACGAACGCCAGTGGGGGCAGGGAGGCGTCGAGGGCGCCGCCTCGGCCTCCGAGCAGTGATGCGAGCGACTCCTGGCGCACGTCGGTCATGTTCCCAGACTGCCTTAGGTCAGCCTAAGTCAGGTAACGGAGCTGTATCGGGGATTGACCGCGGTGAACCAGGTCACTACCGTCTCCACGAAATCGTCTGGAAAGTTAACAGACAGGAGCTGACCCAATGCGTGCCGGAAGCCCACGACTGCTGCGGGAGATCAACGACCGCGCAGCCATCGAGGCTCTGCTGCGCAACGGGTCGCTGACCCGGTCGGAGTTGGAGGGCCTCATCGGTCTCTCCAAGCCGGCGACCGCACAGCTGCTCACCCGGCTCGAAACCGCCGACACCGTCGTCCGCAACGGACTGCGCGGGGGCGGGCGGGGGCCGCGGGCCCAGCTGTGGTCGGTCAACGGGACCCTCGCGCACATCGCCGCCGTCGACCTCACCCCCGAGTCGGTCGACGTCGCCATCGCGGACATCTCCGGTGCCGTGCTCACCGAGCACAAAGCGCTGATGCCCGCCAAGCACGGCGTCGTGGAGGCGTTCGCGCACGCGGTCGGCACCGCGTGCGCGCAGGCCGGTCTGGGTCCCGAGGAGCTGCTGCACGTCGTGGTGGGCTGTCCGGGTGCGGTGAACCCCGCGACCGGCGAGCTCGCGTACGCACCGCACCTGCCCGGCTGGAACGGCTTCGACGTGCCCGGCCGGCTGCGCGAGCGGCTCGGGACGTCGGTGAGCGTCGAGAACGACGTCAACCTCGTCGCACTGGAGGAGATGGTCGCCGGGCGGGCCACGGAGGTGCGCGACTTCGTCGTCATCTGGCCAGCCGACCTCGTCGGTGCCGCCGTCGTGATCAACGGGGTGCTGCTGCGCGGCGCCTCCGGTGGCGCCGGCGAGATCGACGGGTTGATGATCCCCGACCGCGCGACCGCCGACACCGACACCGACCGCTCCGGCGGCACGTACGGCGAACTGCTCAGCAGTGCTTCGATCTGCAAGCTCGCCAAGGCCCACGGGCTCGCCGCGCGCAACGGTCACGGTGCCGTGCGCAAGGCGCTGGCCGCCGGTCCCGCGGGCCGTGAGTTCCTGGCCGACCTCGCCAGGCGCATCGCCACGGGTGTGGCCGGTGTCGTCGCGGTGCTCGACCCCGAGCTCGTCCTGCTGTCCGGCGACATCGCCCAGGCAGGCGGAACCACGTTGAACGACCTCGTTGCCGCGGAGCTGCGGCAACTGGTGGTGCCCAGGACCCCTGTGCAGCTGGCGCTGGTGACCGGGAAGCCGGTGCGCTCCGGCGCACTGCACTCGGCGCTGGCCGTCGCGCGCGAGCAGGTGTTCGGCCTGCCGGCAGCCACCACCGCACCATTCCGCGGCCCCGTGGTCGCCGGGTCCCCACGTTGATCGAGAAGGAGTGCACATGCGCAAGCACACCCGTGCTGCCTTGCTCTGTGTCGCCGCAGCGCTGACCCTCACCGCATGTGCGGCGGGCAAGGGTGGCGGCGCCGGTTCCGACGCCGCAGCTGCTCCCGGCAAGGACGACAAGCTGACGCTCACGGTCTGGAGCAACTACTCCGACCGCGAGCTCGAAGAAGTCACGAAGGCCCTCAAGACGTTCAACAAGAAGTTCCCGAACATCGAGATCAAGCACGAGGGCTCGCAGGACGACGACAAGATCACCGCGGGCATCCGGTCGGGCAACACGCCGGACGTCGCGCTGTCGTTCACCACCGACAACATCGGCCAGTTCTGCTCCTCCGGCGCGTTCCAGCCGCTGAAGGCCTACATCGACCGCGACAAGGTCGACCTGAACCAGCTCTCCCCCGCGGTCCAGGAGTACACCGAGTACAAGGGCAACCGCTGCGCGATGCCCATGCTCACCGACGTGTACGCCATGTACTTCAACAAGGACCTGCTGGCGAACGCCGGCGTCACGAACCCGCCGAAGACGCTCGACGAGCTCTACGACGCGGCCGTCAAGGCGACCAAGAAGGCGCCCAACGGCGACATCGAGGTCGCGGGCTACCTGCCCACCATGGGCTTCTACGCCAACCGCCCGACCATCCTCGCGCCGTCGTTCGGCGCGGAGTGGGAGAAGGACGGCAAGTCCGCGCTCTCGACCTCGCCCGGCTTCACCGAGATGATGACGTTCCAGAAGAAGCTCGTCGACTTCTACGGCTACGACGCGCTCGAGCGCTTCCGCGCGGGCCTGGGCCAGGAGTACTCGGCCGACCACGCGTTCCACCAGGGCAAGATCGCGATCATGATCGACGGTGAGTACCGCACCGCGTTCCTCAAGGCGCAGGCACCGCAGATCAAGTTCGGCACCGCCCCGTTCCCGACGTGGAAGCCCGCCGACTACGGCACGGCGTTCACCACCGGCACGATCATGGGCATCCCCAAGGGCGCCAAGAACCCCGGCGCCGCGTGGGAGCTGATCAAGCACCTGACGTTCGACACCGACACGATCGTCGACCTGTCCAACGCCATCAAGAACGTGCCGAGCACCAAGGCCGCCATGGAGAGCCCGAAGCTCCAGGTGGACGAGCAGTTCAAGACGTTCATCGAGCTCGCCAGGAGCGACAAGCTCAAGGGCAACCCCGTCACCCCCATCGGTGACGCGCACATCAAGGCCGTCACCGACTTCTCGGTCTCCTACCAGTCCGGCAAGGTCGCGGACCTGGCGGCGGGCCTCAAGGAGGTCGACAAGAACATCGACGACCAGATCGCCAAGAGCGGCAAGTAGGGGTCCACGAGATGACCGCCACGCTCGGCGCCCGGCCCGCCCCCGGCAAGGGGCGGGCCCGTGCCCGCCACCGTCTGGCCGTGCTCGGGTTCATGGCCCCGGCCCTCATCGGCTTCGTCCTGTTCTTCGGCTACCCGCTGATCGCCACGGTCGTGTTCTCGTTCACGAAGTACGACCTGATCAACCCGCCGGAGTTCAACGGCCTCGACAACTACGCGTTCATGTTCAAGGACCCCTTGCTGGTCAAGGCGATCACGAACACGCTGTGGTTCGTCGTGGTGCTCACGGTCGCGCGGACCGTGTTCGCGCTGGGCGTGGCGTCGGTCATCGCTCGCTTGAAGTCGGGCGTCGGGTTGATCCGCACGCTCTGCTACCTGCCCTCGCTGGCGCCGCCGGTGGCCGCGACACTCGTGTTCTTCATGGTGCTGCGCCCCAACGGCGGCCCGGTGGACAGCGTCCTCGGCTGGTTCGGCCTGGACTCGCCGCTGTGGTTCTCGGACCCGGCGTGGGCCAAGCCCGGCATCACCGCGATCATGCTGTGGATCTCCGGCGACCTGATGATCATCATCCTGGCCGCGATCCTCGACGTGCCGCAGGAGCAGTACGAGGCCGCCGAGCTCGACGGCGCCGGCCCGGTCCGGCGCTGGTGGCACGTCACGCTGCCGACGATCTCCCCGGTGCTGCTCTTCGGCGTCGTGAACTCGGTGATCCTCGCGCTGCAGCTCTTCACGCAGGCGGTCGTCGCAGGGTCGGCCGGCTCGGGCGCTGCGGACGCGACGGGGTCGACCAAGTACCTCGGGTTCCCGGACAACTCCACGCTGACGTTCCCGGTCTACCTGTACACGCAGGGCTTCCGCTACTTCGACATGGGCTACGCGGCCGCGATGGCCACGGTCCTGTTCATCATCTCGTTCGCCGTGACCATCGTGCTGGTCCAGCGGATGCGCAAGAACTCCACGGCTGAGGAAGGGGGTCCGGGAGCATGACCGCCACACTGGCCACACCGCCGGTCGACGTCACCGCGGAACCGGAGCAGCCGCGCCGCAAGCGCGACGTCGGGGGCTTCCTCAACTGGGTCGCGACCCACGCGATCGGTCTCGCGCTCGGCCTGATGTTCGCCACGCCCGTCGTGTTCGTCTTCCTCACCGCGGTGATGTCGGACGACCAGGCGTTCACCTCGAACCTGTGGCCGCGCGAGTGGCACTGGGAGAACTTCGTCGAGGTCTTCGACAAGGCACCGCTGCTGGAGTACCTGGTCAACAGCCTCACGTACTCCCTGCTCGCGACCGCAGGCATGCTGATCTCGTCGATCCCCGCCGCCTACGCGCTGGCGAAGCTGCAGTGGCGCGGTCGGAACGTCGCGTTCATCCTGGTCATCGGCGCGATGATGCTGCCGCCGCAGGTCGTGGCCGTGCCGCTGTACGACACGTGGTCGTCGCTGGGCCTGACGGGCACGCTGTGGCCGTTGATCGTGCCGTACTTCCTGTTCGACGCGTTCAGCATCTTCCTGCTGCGCCAGTTCATGCTCACGATCCCGCAGTCCTACGTGGACGCGGCACGGGTGGACGGCTGCTCGGAGTTCCAAGCGCTGGTGCGGATCATCGTGCCGATGGCGAAGCCGGGCATCGCGGCCACCGCGCTGTTCTGCTTCCTCTTCACCTGGAACGACTACTTCGGCCCGCTGCTCTACACGGGCGAGGTGAAGGACCAGTGGACGTTGTCGCTGGCGCTGGCCACGTTCAAGGGCATGCACATCGTGCAGTGGAACTCGTCGATGGCGGTGACGTTCCTGACGATGGTCCCGGCCGTCGTCCTCTTCGTCTTCGCCCAGAAGTCGTTCGTCAAGGGAATCACGTTCACGGGGGTCAAGGGATGAAACTCACCGTCGTCGGTGGCGGGTCCACCTACACACCGGAGCTGATCGACGGCATCGCCGGCCGTCGCACCAGCCTGGCGGTGGACGAGATCGTCCTCGTCGACCCGGACCAGCACCGCCTCGGCCTCGTCGGGCCGTTCAGCCAGCGGCTGCTGGAGCACGCGGGACACCCGGCGAAGGTGCGCACCACCTCGTCGCTCGAAGAAGGCGTCGAGGGCGCGTCGGCTGTCCTCCTGCAACTGCGGGTGGGCGGGCAGACGGCGCGGGCCTCGGACGAGACGTTCCCGCTGACCTGCGGGTGCGTCGGCCAGGAGACCACCGGCGCGGGAGGCCTCGCGAAGGCCCTGCGGACCGTGCCGGTGGTCCTGGACATCGCGGACAGGGTGCGGCGCATCGCCGGGCCCGACACGTGGATCGTGAACTTCACGAACCCGGTCGGGATCGTGACGCGCGCGCTGCTGCAGGAGGGTCACAAGGCGATCGGCCTGTGCAACGTGGCGATCACGTTCCAGCGCTGGACGTCCGCGCTGCTCGGCGTGGACCCGGCCACCGTGGAGCTGGAGCACGTCGGCCTGAACCACCTCACGTGGGAACGCGGCGTCTTCGTCGACGGTGTGGACCGGCTGCCGGAGCTGCTCGCCGACCACGTCGACGGGCTGGCCGAGCACATCGGCATCGACGGTGCGCTGATGCGGCGGCTGAACATGGTGCCGTCGTACTACCTGAACTACTTCTACAACCACGACGCGGTGGTGCAGAAGCAGCTCGACTCGCCGCCGCGTGCGGAGGTCGTTGCCGCGGTGGAGAAGGAGCTGCTCGACATCTACGGCGACCCGTCGGTGGTGACGAAGCCGGAGCAGCTGTCGCAGCGCGGTGGCGCGTACTACTCGGAGGCCGCCGTGCAGCTCGTGCACGCCCTGACCGGTGGCGCGGGTGCCGAGAGGCACGTGGTGAACGTGCAGAACCGCGGCACGCTGCCGTTCCTGCCCGACGACGCCGTGATCGAGGTGTCGTCCACTGTGGACGGCAGTGGTGGCACGCCGTTGCCGGTGCGGCCGGTGGAGCCTTCGATCTCCGGCCTGATCTCGCACGTGACCGCCTACGAGCACCTGGCGCTGGAGGCCGCGGTCCGCGGTGGCCGCGACCGCGTGGCGAACGCACTGCTCGCCCACCCGCTGATCGGCCAGCACGCCATCGCGGACCGGCTGGCCGACGAGCTGATCGCGCAGAACCGCGATCTGCTCCCGTGGGTGAAGGGAGCCTGACGACGATGACGGACCGGGTGCTCGCGATCGACGGCGGCAACAGCAAGACCGCTGTGCTGCTGGTCGACGCGGACGGCAGGGTGCTCGCGCAGGTGCGCGGGCCGGGTGCGCCGCCGCAGACCGTCGGCATGAAACGCGGACTCGACGTGTTCGAAGGTCTGGCACGCGAGGCCGCGGCCCTGGCGGGCCTCGACCCCGACGAACCGATCGCCACGCACACAGCCGCCTACCTGGCGGGCGCGGACCTGCCGCGCGAGGAGGAGGACCTGACCCGCGCGATCACCGAGCGGGGCTGGTCGCAGTCCGTCGTCGTCGGCAACGACACGTTCGCGCTGCTGCGTTCCGGCACGGCCTCCGGTGTCGGTGTCGCGGTCGTGTGCGGTGCCGGCATCAACGCGGTGGGCGTCGCGGCCGACGGCCGCACGCACCGGTTCCCCGCGCTGGGCCAGATCTCCGGTGACTGGGGCGGTGGCGGTCACCTGGGTGAGCAGGCGCTGTGGCTGGCGGTGCGCGCAGAGGACGGTCGCGGTGCCGGCACGGAGCTGCTGCCCGCGCTGCTCGCGCACTACGGCGAGCGGTCGATCGCCGCCGTGGTCGAGAAGCTGCACTTCCAGGAGGTCGAGTTCGACCCGCACGTCCTCTGCCCGATCCTGTTCGAGGTGGCGGGCGGCGGTGACGCCGTGGCGCAGGCCGTGGTGGACCGCCTGGTCGAGGAGATCGTGCTGCTCTCGACGGTGTCGCTGCGCAAGCTCGACCTGCTCGGCGAACCCGTCGACGTCGTGCTCGGCGGCGGCGTGATGACCGGCACCGGTGAGGCGGTGCTCGGGCCGGTGCGGTCGCGGGTGCTGGAGGTGGCGCCGCTCGCGCAGGTGCGGGTCGTGGACCTGCCGCCGGTCGTCGGGGCGGCGTTGCTCGGACTGGACACCATCGGCGCCTCACCGGGTGCGGAGCTGCAGCTGCGGTCGGCGTACGACGACCACCTGCCCGCGGTGGACTCCGCGGTCGCGGTGGGCGGCCACTAGACCCCGTCTCAGGGGGCGGACCGGCGGCGGCGCCCCCTGAGACGGTCCCAAGACCCCTTCCCGAGGGGGAGCTGACAACGGCGGCGGCGCTTCTCCTCGGGAAGGCCCACAGCCCTCGCAGCGGCGTCACGCGCCGATGTCGCCGCGGGGGCCGTCGTCGTTCCCGGCTCCGGCCGCGGGAACGGTCAGCGCCGCGACGGAGCCGGTGTCCGCCGCCAGGGCGCGGCGGGCGGGGAGGTCAGCGGCGGCAGCGCCACCGACGGCAGCACGGTGGGCACGGCCCTGCGCGCGGTGGGGGCCACGGGACGCACCACGGGATTGGAGTGCGGTGGCGGCGTCACGGGCCGCGCGGGGGCACGCCGGGCGGTGGTGGGCTGTGCGGGAGCGGGCCGCGTGGTCGCGGCCGGTGAGGGCGTGAACTCCATCGGCGGCCGGGTGCCGCCCTCGGTCGGTGCGGCGGCCTCCGGGGCGGACGGGGGTGTGGCGGTCTCCTGGGCCGGGTTCAGCACCGCTGCGGCGAAGATCGCGGCTGTGATGAGTGCGACACCCAGGGAGACGGACGGAAGCGGCAAAACCGAACGCACCCGGCAGAAGCTAGCGACTCAAAGAGACGAATCCCCCTGAACCGCCTCAAGCTTCGCTCGATCGAGTGGTAAAAGGATCATCACCCACTGCGTCGAGTCCCGGGCTGCCGCAACCGACGGTGGCGTAACCGGTGGCCGGTTGTGCATGCTGACCAGTCGCCGCGAACGGGAGCCGCGGGTGAAAGGGGGTTGTTGTGCTGCGCTGGAACAGTCTGGTGTCCCTGGGGGACAGTTTCACCGAGGGGATGGACGATCCCGGTCCAGGGGACACCTATCTCGGGTGGGCGGACCGGTTGGCGGGGATGATCGCCCGTCGGGCACCGGAGTTCCGGTACGCCAACCTCGCGATCAGGGGCAAGATGCTGCAGGAGATCGTGGACGAGCAGGTGCCGCTCGCGATCTCGCTCAAGCCGGACCTGGTGACGTTCTGCGGGGGCGGCAACGACATCCTCGTGCCGAACAGCGACCCGGACGCGCTGGCCGAGGTGTACGAGGTGGCCGTCGCCGACCTGCGGGCCGCCGGGAGCGACGTCGTCATCTTCACCGGGTTCGACACGCGGTCGACCCCGCTGCTGCGCAGCATCCGGGGCAAGATCGCGATCTACAACACGCACCTGTGGTCGATCGCCGAGCGGTACCACTGCCGGATGGTGGACCTGTGGGCGATGCACGTGCTGCACGACCGTCGCGCGTGGAGCGCGGACCGGCTGCACCTGTCACCGGAGGGGCACCAGCGGGTGGCGCTCAAGGCGTACGAGGTGCTGGGGCTCGCGGACGACCACGCGTGGAACGTGCCGTGGCCGGTGCTGGAGCAGGCGGACTGGGTGACCCAGCGCAAGGCCGACCTGAAGTGGGCGCGGGAGCACGTCGTGCCGTGGATCAGGCGGCAGCTGCGCGGGGAGTCCATGGGGGACGGTCTGGCGCCGAAGCGGCCGGAGCTGCTGCCGCTGGTCCGCTGCTCCGAGGAGAACCTGCAGTGACGTCGAGGGCCGACCGGCACTCTCCCCCGAATGCCGGTCGGCCCTCTTCGGTGCAGGCGCCGCCCCCTCGGTGATTCCCCCACTCGGCGGCCTGCACGTCCAACATCCCATTTTTTGGGACCAGTCGACTAAACGCCCGCTAAACCTCGGACGACAACGCGTCCAGGGCGGCCCGCACCTCCACCACGCGGGCCGAGTTGACCTGCGCGAACAGCCGCAGCGCCGCGGTCAGCTCCGCTGAGGCCGCACCCCATTCCGAGCGCTGGAGCAGCACCCCGGACAGCACCTGCCTGGCGAAGCCCTCGGTGTAGGTCATCGCCGCGGCGGCGGCGAGGTCAACGGCCTGCCGGGCCAGTGCCTCCGCGTCGTCGAGGTGGCCCGCCTGCAGGTGCAGCTCCGCGAGGTTCGCGAGGCCGTCGACGAGTGCGGGCTGGTCGCCGGAGCGGCGGTAGACGTCCACGGCGTGCGCCTGGTGCCGCAGGGCGACGTCGACGCGGCCGCGGGCCTGTTCGACCTGGGCGACGTTGTTGAGGCCGTGGCCCTCGCCGACCAGGTCACCGGACTGCTGCGCGAGCTGCACGGACTCCCAGAAGTGCAGCAGTGCCTCGTCGTGCTGCTTGAGCCGGAACAGCACGTCCGCGAGCTGCGCGAGCGTCAGCACGAGGTACTGGCGTTCACCCAGCTCGGTGGCCAGGCGGTGGGCGCGGCGGGCGTCGGGCAGCAGCACCGGGCGGCCCAGCCGGGCGTTCGTGACGTAGGTGGTGTCGAGCATGAGGACCTGGCCGAGCCGGCTGCCGGTGACCTCGGCGGCGGCCGTGCCGAAACCGACCAGCGCGAGCCACTCGCCGGTCAACGCGCGCACGGTCGCGTAGGGGTGCAGCATCCGGACCAGCTGCCAGACCTGGTCGTGCAGGCCGGACTCGGCGGCGGCGTGCACGACCGCGACGATGTTCGGCCACTCCCGGTCGAACCACGCGACCGGGTCGTCGTAGCCGGGCAGCGACGTGGACCCGTTGTCCCCCAGCGCGAAGTCCAGGCCGTCGCGGGCCGGCCGGATGGCGCGGCGGACGTGGTCGCAGGCGACGAGGTAGTAGTTCACCAGGCGCCGCAACGAGTCCACGTCCGCGCGGCCGGAGCCGCGCACGTACAGGCGCACCAGCTCGTGCATCGTGAAGCCGTCCGGCCACGGTTCGACCAGCAGGTTGACCTCGACCAGCCGCTCCAGCCGGTCCCGCGCCGACTCGACCCGGATGCGGGTGAGCGCGGCGACGGCGTGCGAGGACATCCAGCGGCCGGGCGCGAGGCCGACGGAGGTGAACACCTGGCTCAGCTCGGAGGGCAGGTCGCGGGTCGACAGGTCGAGCGCCCGCGACACCCCCACGCCCGCTTCCGGCAGGTCCAGGCCGCGCATCCGGTGGCCGTCGTCGGCCAGCTCCCCCACCAGCTCCTCGACCGTCCACGCAGGACTGATCACCAGCTTGGCCGCGGCCACCCGCAGCGCCAGCGGCAGACCGCCGCACAGCTCGGCGAGCTTGCGCGCGGCGACCGGGTCCTCCGTCGACAGCGGCCGGCCGAGCACGTCGTCGAGCAGTGCGCGTGCGGCCTCCTCGGCCAACGGCCCGAGCTTGCGCACCCGCGCGCTGTTGGTGACGACGAGCCGTTCCATCCGGCTGCGGGAGGTCACCAGCACCACCGAGCCGGAGCCCGGCGGCAGCAGCGGCAGGACCTGGTCGAACCCGGTCGCGTCGTCGAGGACCACGAGCACGCGGCGGCGGTTGAGCAGGGAGCGGTAGAGCCCGATGCGGTCCTCCACGGCGACGGGAACGCCGTCGGCGGGCACGCCCAGCGCCACCAGGAACCGGGTCAGCACCTCGCCGGGTTCGGCGTCGCCGAGCGAGGCGAACAGCACGCCGTGCGGGAACATCTCGCTGTTCTCGTGCCCCCACGTGATCGCGAGGGCGCTCTTGCCGACGCCGGGCGGGCCGGTCAGCACGGCCACCGTCGTCGCGAGCAGGTTCCTGGTCGCGCAGACGTTGTCGAGCCACCTGCGGTCGTCGTCCCGGCCGAACAGGCGCGACGCGGACGCGGGCAGCAGCGCCGGTGCGACGATGCCCGCGCGGGGCGCCACCGGCCGGCTGTCGACCGCGCCGAGGAGGCTGAGCGCCGGGTCGTCGCGCAGCACCTGCTCCTGCAGCAGCCGCAGCTCTGGTCCGGGGTCGAGGCCGAGCTCGTCCACCGCGCGGCGCTGGAACCGCTGGTAGGCCTCCAGCGCGTCGGCCCGCTGCCCGGACCGGTAGAGGGCGCGCATGCTGTGCGCGACGAGCCGTTCGCGGAACGGGAACTCCGTGCACAGCCCGCGCAGCTCGCCGACGAGCTCCAGGTGGCGGCCCAGCTCCAGCTCGGCCTCGATGCGCTCCTCCAGCGCCGAGAGCCGCAGCTCCTCCAGGTCGGAGGTCAGCGGGTCGCCCGGCACGTCCGCCAGCACCGGCCCGCGCCACAACCCGAGGGCCTCGCGCAGCAAGCCCGCCCTGATGGCGGCGGGCTTGCCGCGCGACGACGCCACGAGCTGCCGGGCGCGGTGCAGGTCGAGGCGCCACGGGTCGACGGTCAGCTGGTACCCGGTCGGCGTGGTGCGGATCTTCGCGGAGCCCGACGGGTCGGCCTCCTCCAGCACCCTGCGCAGCCGTGACACGTAGCCGTGCACGATCGTGCGGGCCGTGGCCGGCGGCGCGTCCGTCCACAGCGCGTCCACGATCTGGTCGATCGAGACAGGTCGGTTCGCCTCGACCACCAGCATCGCGAGCAGACCGCGCATGCCGCGGCGGCCGAGCGTGACCACCCGGCCGTCCGCGAGCACCTGGAGTGGACCGAGCACGCCGAACTCGAGTCCGGTTTTGCTCCGCATGCCCCTCCCTCAAGTGCTCCTGACCTCGTTGCTTGTACAGGTGGGCCGCCGCTGGTCTCAGATACAAGTGCGGCCCGAGTCGGCGGGACGCTACTGTTCACCCGTGCCGCGAGATCCGAACTCCGTGGTTGACCGCGGCGCCGGGTGCCTGCTCGGCGGCGCTCTCGGTGATGCGCTCGGCGCACCGGTGCAGTACCTGGGCTGGGCGGACATCCAGCGCGAACACGGCACCGAGGGCGTACTGGCGCCGCCGAAGCCCGCCCTGGTCACCGACGACACCCAGCTGACGCTCTTCACCGCCGACGGGTACCTGCGCGCCTGGGTGCGCGGGAAGCACACCGGCGAGTGGCAGCCGTCGGACATGGTCTGGCACAGCTACCGGCGCTGGCTGGTCACCCAGCAGCAACCGGCCCCCGAGCACAACGCGGTGGGGCTGCTGGCGGACGAACGGCTCTACGAGAGCCGCTCGCCCGGTCTGACGTGCCTGCGCGCGCTGGCCGCCGAGACACCGTCCACTCCGGAGAACCCGCACAACGAGTCCTCCGGCTGCAACGGCGTCACCCGCACCGCGCCCGCCGGTTTCGCGCCGTCCGCGGCCATCGCCTACGACCTGGGCTGCCGGTTCGCGGCGCTCACCCACGGCGGCACCGGCGGCTGGGTCTCCGGTGGCGCGCTGGCGCTGCTGGTGCACCTGCTCGCGGTGAAGGGCCGCCCGTTGCGCGAGGCGATCGACCAGGTCATCGGCCGGGTGCTGCGCGACGACACGTACACGGCGACGGTGCTGACCCGCGCGGTCGTGCTGGCCGAGGAACACGACGGCGCCACCCCGGTGCGGGTCGACCGGCTCGGCAGCGGCTGGACCGGCCCCGAGGCGCTGGCCATCGCCGTCTACACCGTGCTGACGCACCCGAAGCCGGTGCAGTTCGTCGACGCGATGCGGGCCGCGGCCAACCACTCCGGCGGCAGTGACGCGACGGCGGCGCTGACCGGGAACGTCCTCGGCGCGCTGCACGGCACCGACGCGCTGCCGCGGGACTGGCTGGTCGGGCTGGAGCTGGTGGACGTGCTGGACACGATGGGCCGCGACCTCGGCCGGTCCGCGGTGAACGCCGAGTTCGACGAACACCGCTACGTCTGACCGGAAACGTTGTGCGAGTTCGTGCCGGTCGTCCGGTCACCCGCTCGTGCCGGAATCGGCGAAGCCCATTTCGGTGCGAGCGAGTCGGGCGGACGACCGGCTTCTCGACGAACTCGCCGCGCGAGCGAGCGAGCGCCGACGAACACAGAAAAGGTCTTGGGTGCGCGCTCCCGAATAGCGCGTACCCAAGACCGTTTCGCACGAGTGTTGGTCGACAGCTGGCCTGGTCTCACCCCGAGCGCGAGCCCCGCGTCAGCTCTTGATCAACGAAATGTGCCCCGGAGATCAAAGCCCCGTTGTGCCGGGATGTTAACAGATGTGTACCGGAAGTCCAGGACTCCGGTGCACCCGCCGATCTTCGTCGACGACGAGCACCTCGCAGTCCGGCTGCGCGGCAGCCCACTCGATCCCTTCTCTCCCAAGGGAGAACGCCGCGGTGGCGGTGGTGTCCGCGATCGCCAGGTCGGCCGCGACGACTGTGACCGAAAGCAACCCGCGCACCGGCTCGCCGGTGCGGCCGTCGAGGATGTGCTGCCCGCGCTCGTACAACGCCGACGTGGCAACGGCTCCGTCGCGCACGCCGAGCACAGCGCACAGCGCGTCGGCCTGGTCGGGGTGCCGAACGCCGACGCGCCAAGGCTTTCCGGGTTCCGGCTCGCCGGCGACCACGACGTCGCCGCCCGCGTTGATGCAGAACCGCCCGGCCCCGGCGGCCCGCAGCAGGTCGGCGGCGCGCTGCACGGCCCAGCCCTTCACGACCGCGCACGGGTCGAGGCCGCGGCCCGGCACCCGTGCTGTGAACGCGCCGCCGGTCGAGGTCTCGTACCAGTCGCACAGGTCGAGCACCTCGACGAGGTCGGGGGTGAGCTCCCGCGCGGTGAGCTCGCCCCGGTCGAGCCGCGAGACCTCGCTGTCCGGCTTGAACGGCGAGAACCGCGCGTCCGCGTCCCGCAGTGAGGCGAACACCAGCTCGGCCAGCTCGTCGTCACCGTCGCGCAGGTCCACCGAGATCGGCAGGCCCATGACCTGCTCGACGCGTCGCAGGGTTCGCACCCCTACCTCGCCGAGTCGAGCGCGGCCTGCAGCGACCGCTTGTAGCCCTCGGAGGTCGCGGTGGCACCGGAGACCGTGTCGATGTCGGCGCTCTGGGCCTTCAACGCCTCCTGGCGCAGGATCGGCAGCGCCGTCCTGGTCGGGTTGGAGTTGGGTGCCCGCACCGCCTTCACGTCGGTGATCCTCGTGCCCTGGAACGTGACCTGGACCTGCACGGTGCCCTCGTCGGTCTGCACCGCGGGCCCGGAGACGGTCCTGGCCTGGTCCTGCTGCTGCGGCTGGGTCGTCGGCGCGGCGGCGGCGGAGGTCCTGGGCGCCCCGGTCTGCGGCGCGGTCGACCGGGGTGCGGTCGTCGTCGGCGGGGCCTGGCCCTGCGCCGGGGTCTCCGGTGCGGCGGCGGCCTCGTTGATCTCACCCTCGTGCGCCGCGCCCGGTTGGTACAGCCACACCGGCACGAGTCCGGCGACGCTGAGCACCAGTGCGGGGATCGCCCTCTTCACGTCGAACCCTCTCAGTCGGCCAGCGCGAAGCGCTCGGCGTGGACCTGACCCGACGGCACTCCCAGCTCGTCGAGGCTGCGGACGACGGCGTCGGTCATGCCGTTCGGGCCGCAGATGAACACGTCGCGGTCGGCCACGTCGGGGACCAGCGCGGCGATGTTCTCCGGGCCGAGCAGCGGCCCGTTGGCGGTGGTGGTCCCGGAGGAACCGGTGACCAGCCGCAGCACCGCCCCCTTGGAGCGGGCGAGGCCTTCGAGCTCGCGCAGCAGCACGGCCTCGCGCGGGTCGCTCACCCGGTACAGCACCACGACGTGGCCCCTGATCTCCTCCAGCAGCGCGCGGATCGGCGTGACGCCGACGCCACCGGCGACGAGCAGCGCGTTCGGCCTGGTCTGGTGCATGGTCGTGAAGGCGCCGTACGGGCCCTCGGCGAACACGCGGGTGCCGACCCGGACGTTGCGGAGGTCGGCGCTGCCGGTGCCCAGCGCCTTCGCGGTGAGGCGCAGGTACTTGCCGTTCGGTGCCGCGGACAGCGAGAACGGGTTGGCCTGCCACCAGCGGTCCTTGGTCAGGAAGCGCCACAGGAAGAACTGGCCCGCCTTCGCACCGAGCCGGTCGAGGTCCCTGCCCTCGACGTAGACGGAGACGACGTTGTGCGCCTCGGGCACCACGGCGGCGACGCGGAACCGGTGGCGCCGGTTGCGCCAGAGCGGGAGCACGAGCCGGCCGGCGACCACGGCGCCGATCGCGAACGTCCACAGCGCCCACCAGTAGGCGGTGGCGAGCTCGGACTTGCGGAACGTGCTGCCGACCGCGACCTGGTGCGTGAACGCGAGGAAGATCGCGACGTAGGTGTAGAGGTGGATGAAGTGCCAGGTCTCGTAGGCCATCCGGCGCCGGGCGAACCGGGCGGACACCACGCCGACGACCATGATGACCACCCACGCGACCAGCGCGCGGAGGATGCCTTCGAGCTCGGTGGCCTGCCGGACGACCTCCGCGACCGGGCCGTCCGGGCCCGCGTTGCCGAAGGCGATGAACGTCAGGTGCCCGACGAGCATCCAGAAGATCGTGAAGCCCACCCAGCGGTGCCACGAGGTGAGCTTGTCCATGCCGAGCCGCCGGTCGAGCCACGGCAGCCGTGCGATCAGCAGCAGCTGGAACGCCATCGCGAGCGCGCCGTACAGCCCGGTCAGCCGGCCGAGGTTGACCAGCTTGTTCGAGCCGACACCGGCCGCGTTGAACAGGTAGGTGACGAACGCCGCGTTGGCCAGGAGGAAGACGTAGAGGCCGGCTTTGGCCAGCGCCTTGTGCGGCGTCGCACGCCCGGCAGCGGCCGGCCGCGCGGGAGGCTGCAGGGTGGTCGTCACGGTGGGCTCCTCGGTCGGGCGGTCTCGTCGATCTCGGTGGTCTTCCTCGATCCTCAGCGTCCGAGCTGTGGCCCCGCTTTGCCCGGGCTGTCGACTTCCTGTCGATCGAGCGGGCGGGGCACCAGGTGACGCACCATGAGCACGTGGACAAGGGCAACTCGGTTCGACTGCTCGTCGTGGACGACGAGCCGCACATCGCTGACCTGGTCGCGACGGTCGCGCGCTACGAGGGCTGGACGGCCTCGACGGCGCACAACGGCGAGGACGCGCTCAGAGCGGCAGCCGAGTTCCAGCCGGACATCGTCGTGCTCGACCTGATGCTCCCCGACCTCGACGGCTTCACGGTCCTGGACCGGATGCGGTCGGCCGGTGCGATGGTGCCGGTGGTGTTCCTGACCGCGCGCGACGGCACCGCGGACCGGGTCGCGGGCCTCACCCGCGGTGGTGACGACTACCTCGTGAAGCCGTTCTCGGTCGAGGAGCTGATGGCCCGGCTGCGGGCGGTGCTGCGGCGCTCCACCGGGCCGTCGTGGAAGCGGTCGGTGCTGAAGGTCGCCGACCTGGTGCTGGACGAGGACACCCGCGAGGTCCGCCGCGGCGGCAAGCTCGTCACGCTGACGCCGACCGAGTACGAGCTGCTGCGGTACCTGATGCGGCGCTCCCCCGCCGTGCTGACCAAGGCGCAGATCCTCGACCACGTGTGGGAGTACGACTTCGGCGGCCGGTCCAACGTGGTCGAGCTGGTCATCTCGCACCTGCGCCGCAAGCTCGACGACGGCCGCGAACCGTTGATCCACACCGTGCGCGGCGTGGGGTACGTGCTGCGCCGAGCAGCGGAATGAAGCCGCTGAGCCGGTGGCGGCTGGGCACCCGCCTCGCACTCGCACTCGGCGCGCTGGCGCTCACGGTGTTCGTGATCGTCGGCTGGGTCATGGTCGCCTCGATGCAGACGTTCCTCGACCGGCGGCTCGACGACCAGATGGCGATCAGCCAGCAGGGCGCTGCCAACGAGGTCAAGGCGCACTGGCGGGTCGGCAAGATCCCGCCGGACTGGTACGCGGTCGTCTACGTGAAGCAGGACGGCGAGCTGCGGCCCCAGCCCGGTGACCAGCAGCCCGCCGACCGCGCGGAGTTCGACGCGCTCGCGAGGAAGGCCCTGAACGGGGACACGTTCGAGACCGAGTACCTGCGCGGTGACGGCAAGTTCCGGCTGCGCGCGTGCCAGATCGTCAAGGACGAGATCGTGCTGGTCAGCGGCGCCCCGATGGATGACAGGGACGGCACGCTGTCGCAGCTCATCACGGTCGGCGTGATCGCGTTCCTGGCCGCGCTGGTCGCGTTGGTCGTGGGCGGTCAGGCGTTGATCCGCAAGGGCATGCGGCCGTTGTCGGACATGGCCGACACCGCGCACGACATCTCCTCGCACGACCTGACCGACTCGAACCGCCTGGCGGTGCGGGTGAACGGCGCCGGCGGCGGGGTCGAGGTCGAGGAGCTGCGCGAGGCGTTCAACACCATGCTGGCGCACATCGACTCGTCGCTGGCCGCGCGCACGGCCGCCGAGCAGCGGCTGCGCCGGTTCATCGCCGACGCCTCGCACGAGCTGCGCACGCCGCTGACGTCGTTGCGCGGCTACGCGGACCTCTTCCGGTACGCGGCGGCCAACGAGCCGGGCGAACGCGAGCAGCACCTGGAGAAGCTGCGGTCGGAGGCGGCGCGGATGAGCGTGCTGCTCGACGACCTGCTGCTGCTGGCCCGCCTGGACTCCGCGGCGACCGAACCGCCGTTGCGCGTCGAGGAGCTGGACTTGGCGGTCGTGGCGGACGCGGCCGCCGACGCGTTCCGGGCGGCCCGTCCGACGCACGGGCTGGAGGTCGACGCGGACACGGTGACCATGGCCGCCGACCCGACCCGGTTGCGGCAGGTGCTCGACAACCTGCTGACCAACGCGGCCGTGCACACCCCGCCCGGCACGCTGGTGTCGTTGCGGGTGACGGCAGAGGACGGCTCGGCGGTGATCAGGGTCTCCGACACCGGTCCCGGAATTCCGGAGGCGGACCAGGCGCGGATCTTCGACCGGTTCTACCGCGTCGACGACTCCCGCACCCGCCAGCGCGGCGGCTCCGGCCTCGGCCTCGCCGTGGTCCAGTCGCTCGTGCACGCCCACGGCGGCACCATCACCCTCGCCAGCCGCCCCGGCTCAACCATCTTCACAATCCGCCTCCCCCGCCACCGCTGACGGCACGCGGGGCCCTTTCGCACTCTCAGAGAGTACGAAAGCTCCCCGCGTGCGGTTCGGTCACTCGGCCTGGGAGCTCGGGGCCCAGAGGGGCACGCGGGACTCCTGCGTGCCCCAGAGGGGAACGCGGGACTCCCGCGTGCCGGGGGATCATTCGGCTTGTGACGAAGAGGCCCAGAGGTCGATGCCCGATTCGACGGCGTACCTGTCGATCTCGGCGAGCTCGTCGTCGGTCAGCGGCGGGGCCTGCAGGGCGGCGAGATTCTGCTCCAGCTGCTCGACCGACGAAGCGCCGATCAACGCCGAGGTGACCCGCGGGTCGCGGATCGTCCACGTCAGCGCGAGCTGCGCCAGCGACTGGCCGCGCGACTTCGCGATCTCGTTGAGCGACCGGATGCGGCCGAGGTTCTCCTCGGAGAGCAGGTCCGTGGACAGCGACTTGCCCTGCGTGGCGCGCGAGCCCTCGGGGATGCCGTCGAGGTAGCGGTCGGTCAGCATGCCCTGGGCGAGCGGCGAGAACGCGATGCAGCCGGCGCCGACCTCCTCCAGGGTGTCCAGCAGCTCCGGCTCGATCCAGCGGTTGAGCATC
Source organism: Lentzea sp. NPDC036955 (assembly GCF_055608005.1). Classification (NCBI taxonomy): domain Bacteria; kingdom Bacillati; phylum Actinomycetota; class Actinomycetes; order Pseudonocardiales; family Pseudonocardiaceae; genus Lentzea; species Lentzea sp. NPDC036955. The sequence continues at coordinate 642,068 of NZ_JBVJRC010000003.1, forward strand.
GAGTAGCTCGGCTGGTGGATCAGCAGCGGCACACCCGCGCTGCGCAGCAGCTCGGCCGCCTCGCGGGTCTTGGCCGGCGAGTACGACGAGATGCCGACGTAGAGCGCCTTGCCCTGCTGCACCGCGGACACGAGCGCGCCCATGGTCTCTTCCAGCGGCGTCTCCGGGTCGAACCGGTGCGAGTAGAAGATGTCAACGTAGTCGAGGCCCATGCGGGTCAGCGACTGGTCGAGCGAGCTCAGCAGGTACTTGCGGCTGCCCCACTCGCCGTACGGGCCGGGCCACATGTCGTAGCCGGCCTTCGTGGAGATGACGAGCTCGTCGCGGTACGGCCGGAGGTCGTCCTTCAGGATCTGCCCGAACGTGATCTCCGCGGAACCGTAGGGAGGTCCGTAGTTGTTGGCGAGGTCGAAGTGCGTGACACCGAGGTCGAACGCCCTGCGCGCGATGCCCCGGCCGGACTCGTACGGCCGGTCGCCGCCGAAGTTGTGCCACAGGCCGAGGGAGATGGCGGGCAGCTTGAGGCCGCTGCGTCCCGTGCGCCGGTAGGTCATCTGGTCGTAGCGCGCGCTATCCGCGAGGTAGGACATGATGCTCACAATGTCACGTCCCAGCAGGACGGAGCAGGACATGAATGGGCGGTCACGGCCTGTTCACCGGTGAACAGGATCAGTCTTGCGGCCGATCTCGCCATTCCCGTCCCGCGCCCCGAAGGCACACCGGGCGCCGAACTGGCGAACGGACCAGGCCGTCGGCGGCATGCGGAACCGCAATCGGCGGTTCGCCACGCTGTGTGCCGGAGCCATTACCGAACCCGGTCGCAATAGCCGGTGAAGTGCCTCCCGTGAATGCGACAGGGGCCCGCCCACCTGGGCGAACCCCCGTTGTCGAAGAGCCGGCGAGGGGAATCGAACCCCTAACCTTTCGCTTACAAGGCGAGTGCTCTGCCGATTGAGCTACGCCGGCCTGGCTCGTGTTCGCGAACATCGTAAGCGCCCGTTGCGGGAGCTACCTGCGGCGAACGGTCTGCTCTCAGTGTGATCGGATTGCTCCGACCGGAGGCGGACCAACCAACTGAGTGGCGCAAAGCGCCGAACCGCTCGCCTTGACCAGGTCAGGAGGGTAACCAACGGACAGTGATCATGTCCTCCTTTTCGGGTCGCCCGATCGGAGGTGGCCGACGCCACAGCAACGGCACGAGAACTTCCCACGATCACACGACGGAGGTGCGCGCGATTTACCCGAACAACCTGCACGGTCCCTCATTGCCCGACGACACCACGGTTCACCTGGTACTCGATCTCGCTCTCAAGATCGGCGAGGTCCAGATGGCCAGCGGAGCCGGCGCGGCGGACGTGACAGCCACGATCCTCTCGGTCACGGAGAGCTATGGGCTCCCGCACACCGAGGTCGACGTGATCTACACCTCCATCAGCGTGTCGTGCCACCGGGGAACGGCCGCACCACCGATCACCGCCGTCCGCGTCGTGCGGCAGCGCAGCCTCGACTACACCCGGCTCGCCGCCGTCGAGCACCTGGTGCGCAACCTCGGGCCGATCGAGGAGGCGCACTCGGAGCTCGAGCAGATCACCAACGCCCCGCACCCGTACCCGCGCTGGGTCGCCACGGCCGCGTGGGCCGGCATGGCGGCCTCGGTCGCGTTCCTGGTCGGCGGCGGGCTGTCGCTCGTGATCACCGCGGCCGTCGTCACGGCCGTGATCGACCGGGTCGGCCGGGTGCTGAACCGGCGCGCGCTGCCGTTCTTCTTCCAGCAGCTGGTCGGCGGCGCGCTCGCCACGGGGGCCGCGCTGACCGTGTACTGGACCGGGTTGCTGCCCGCGGTGCGGCCGAGCCTGCTGGTCGCGGTCGGGATCGTGGTGCTGCTGTCCGGGCTGGCGCTGGTCAGCACCGTGCAGGACGCGATCTCCGGCTACAACGTCACGGCCGCCGGGCGCACCGTCGAGACCGTGCTGCTCAGCGCCGGTCTGATCGCGGGTGTCGCGCTGGCCATCCGCACGGCCGTCCACTTCGGGCTGCCCATCCGGCTCAGCGACCCGCTGCCCGCGTTGATCTCGGCGGTGCCGATGCAGTTCGCGGCAGGCGCGGCGACCAGTGCGTTCTTCGCGCTCGCCTGCTACGCCCGGCCGCGTGCGCTGGTGGCCGCCGCGGTGTCCGGTGCGATCGGCACGGCCTCCTACGGCCTCGCCACGAGCTTCGGGGTGGACGCGCTGCTCGCGTCGGCGGTGGCGGCCGCGATCACCGGGTTCGGCGGCGCGACGATGACCCGCAGGCTGCGCATCCCGACGCTGGTCGTGGTGCAGGCGGGCGTGGTGCCGCTGCTGCCGGGCTGGACCACCTACCGCGGCCTGTTCCAGCTGACCGCGGAGGGCGACCCGGCCGGGCTGAGCACGCTCGTCTTCGCGAGTGGCATTGCTCTCGCCCTGGCCGGTGGGGTGGTGTTCGGCGAGTACCTGGCGCAGCCGGTGCGCACCGGACTGGGCCGTTTGGAGCGCAAGTTCGCTGGTCCGCGCATGTCCGGTCCGCTCAAACCCACGAAGCGTCGGTTGGAGTGAAACCCGCTGTGACGGGGGTTACACGACACGCCGAGGGAGCGCGACCGCACTAGCCTCAGAAATGTGAGCATGGACATTGGCGAGAACGGGGCGGAATTCGTAGTCGTGGCCAACCGGCTGCCGGTTGACCTGGAGCGCTTGCCCGACGGAACCGAACGGTGGAAGCACAGCCCCGGCGGGCTGGTCAGCGCGCTCGAACCGTTCCTCCGCTCACACAGCGGCGCCTGGGTCGGCTGGCCGGGGGTCGCCGACGCCGACGTGTCGCCCTTCGAGGACGACGGCCTGCTGCTGCACCCGGTGTCGCTGTCGGCCAAGGAGGTCGAGGACTACTACGAGGGGTTCTCGAACGGCACCCTCTGGCCGCTCTACCACGACGTCGTGGCGCAGCCGGCGTTCCACCGGCACTGGTGGAACGCCTACGTGAAGGTCAACCAGCGGTTCGCCGACGCGACCGCGAAGGTGGCCGCCCAGGGCGCGACGGTGTGGGTGCAGGACTACCAGCTGCAGCTGGTCCCGGCGATGCTGCGCGAGCAGCGGCCCGACCTGAAGATCGGCTTCTTCCTGCACATCCCGTTCCCGCCGGTCGAGCTGTTCATGCAGCTCCCGTGGCGCACGGAGATCATCCGCGGGCTGCTCGGCGCCGACCTGGTCGGTTTCCACCGGCCCGGCGGCGCGCAGAACTTCCTGTGGCTGGCCCGGCGCCTGGTGGGCCTGGAGCCGAGCCGCGGCACCGTCGGCGTGCGGACCCGGCCGGGTGTGGTCCAGGTCGGTGACCGCACGGTGCGCGTGGGCGCGTTCCCGATCTCCATCGACAGCGCCGGCCTCGACGCGGTCGCGCGCAAGAAGGAGACCCAGGCCCGCGCGAAGCAGATCCGCGAGGACCTCGGCAACCCGAAGCGCATCCTGCTGGGCGTGGACCGGCTCGACTACACCAAGGGCATCGACGTCCGGATCAGGGCCCTCTACGAGCTCATCGCGGACGGTCGGATCGACCCGGAGGACGTCGCGATGGTCCAGCTGGCCACGCCCAGCCGGGAGCGGGTCGACCACTACGTGACGATGCGCAAGGACATCGAGCAGTCGGTCGGCCGGATCAACGGCGAGTTCGGGCGGGTCGGCAAGCCCGTCGTGCACTACCTGCACCAGTCGGTGAACCGCGAGGAGCTCGTCGCGTTCATGAGCGCGGCGGACGTCATGGTCGTCACGCCCGTTCGGGACGGTATGAACCTCGTCTGCAAGGAGTACGTGGCCTGCCGATATGATCTTGGTGGAGCTCTGGTGCTCAGCGAGTTCGCCGGTGCAGCCGCTGAACTGACCAGTGCGTTCCTGGTGAACCCCCATGATCTGGACGGTGTCAAGAACGCATTGCAGGCCGCCCTCGACATCGATCCCGCCGAAGGCCGCCGTAGGATGCGCGCGCTGCGCCGCCAAGTCCTCACCCACGACGTTGACCGCTGGGCAAGGTCGTTCCTGGAGGCGCTGGGCACGCAGACCTCGGTCTGAATCCTTTCAGATCCCCTTGACCCATCGAGTGCTCCAGGAGGGGCGTTGACCGCCGAGGCCCTCCCCGCCGACCTGCGCCGCGCCATCGTGCAGCTGGCCCGTACCCCGCGACTGCTGGTCGCAAGCGACTACGACGGAACACTCGCGCCGATCGTGAGCGACCCGGAGGCGGCCCGTCCGCTGCCGGAGTCGGTGAACGCGCTGCGTTCACTCGCGTCGCTGCACGAGACGACGTCGGCCGTGATCTCCGGTCGCGCACTGCGCGACCTGGCCACCCTGTCCCGCCTGCCCGGCGAGGTCCACCTCGTCGGGTCCCACGGCTCCGAGTTCGACGTCGGCTTCGTGCACGCGCTCGACGCCGACGCCAAGGCGTTGCTGCGGCGCATCGAGGCCGAGCTCGACGAGATCGTCGACGGCCACGAGGGCGTGCAGCTGGAGGTCAAACCGGCCTCCGTCGCCGTGCACGTCCGCCGTGCCGCGTCCGAGGAGATCGGCGAGGCCGTCCTCGACGCCGTGCGCTCCGGCCCGTGCACGTGGGACGGCGTGCAGGTGACCGAGGGCAAGGCCGTCATCGAGCTGGCCGTCGTCGAGACCAACAAGGGCCACGCCCTCGACATCCTGCGCCACCAGGTCGGTGCGACCGCCGCGATCTTCCTCGGTGACGACGTCACCGACGAGAAGGCGTTCGCCCGCCTGACCGGCCCTGACGTGGGCATCCGCGTCGGCGCCGGCGAGTCGCTCGCCCAGTACCTGGTCGACGACCCGTCCGACGTGGCCACGGTGCTGGCGTTCCTGCTGGAGGAACGGCGCGCGTGGCTGCACGGCGACCAGGCCGTGCCGATCGAGCGCCTGACCATGCTCGCCAACGAGCGTTCCGTGGCCCTCGTGACCCCGGACGCCAAGATCAACTGGCTGTGCCACCCGGAGCCCGACTCGGCCGCGATCTTCGCGGACCTGCTCGGCGGACCGGCCGCGGGCCACTTCTCGATCAAGCCGGAGCACGGGTCGCTGCCGCTGGGCCAGCGCTACCTGCCGGGCACGATGATCGTGGAGACCCGCTGGTCGCGCCTGCTGGTCACGGACTACCTGGAGCACGACCTCGCCTCGCACCGCACCGACCTGGTGCGGCGCATCTCCGGCTCGACGAACGCGGTGATCACGTTCGCCCCGCGCCCGGAGTTCGGCCAGGTGCCGGTCAGGTTCATCCGCGAACGCGACGGCCTGCGCGTGGTCGGCACCTCCGACCCGATGGTGCTGCGCTCCCCCGGCGTCGACTGGGAGATCACCTCGGACGGCGTGCAGGAGACCGCACGCGCCGTGGTCCGCCCCCGCGAGGGCGCCCCGGTGCTGCTGGAGCTGCGCTGCGGCACCGACGACATCTCCGAGCACGCGCTGGGCGAGTCGGTCCGCCGCGACCGCGCGGCCGGTTACTGGTCGGACTGGGCGGCGGGCCTGAACCTGCCGAAGGTGCAGACGGACCTCGTGCTGCGCTCGGCGCTGACGCTGCGCGGCCTGGTGCACAAGGACTCCGGCTCGATCATGGCAGCGGCGACCACGTCGCTGCCGGAGGAGCTCGGCGGCGTCCGCAACTGGGACTACCGCTACTGCTGGCTGCGCGACGGCGCGATGACCGCCGCCGCGCTGGTGTCGGTCGGCTCGTTCGCGGAGGCCGACGGCTTCCTGGGCTGGCTGCACGGCGTCCTGGAGACCATCCCGGGCCCGGAGCGCCTGCACCCGCTCTACACGCTGCACGGCACGCAACTCGGCGCCGAGGCCGTGATCGACACACTGCCCGGCTATGCGGGCTCCCGCCCGGTGCGCGTCGGCAACCTCGCGAACCAGCAGGTGCAGCTCGACGTGTTCGGCCCGGTCGTCGACCTGGTGGTGCAGCTGGCCTCGGCCCGCGGGTCGTTGTCGGACGCCGACTGGACGATGGTCCAGGCGATGGCCGAAGCGGTGTCGCGGCGCTGGCACGAGCCCGACCACGGCATCTGGGAGGAACGGCACGCGCCGCGCCACCACGTGTACTCGAAGGTCATGTGCTGGCTGACCATCGACCGCGCGATCAAGCTCGGCGAGCAGTTCGGCCGCGAGCTGGACCCGTCCTGGGTGCCGCTGCGCGACACGATCGCCACCGACGTGCTGAAGAACGGCTGGAACGACGAGGTCCAGTCGTTCACCACGGCCTACGACGGCGACGACCTCGACGCGGCCTCGCTGTTCGTCGGCCTGTCCGGCCTGATCGACCCGGCCGACGAGCGGTTCCAGTCGACGGTGACCGCCATCGAGGCAGAGCTGCGCTCCGGCTCGACGGTGTACCGCTACCACCGCGACGACGGCCTGCCGGGCGACGAGGGCGGCTTCCACCTCTGCGCCGCCTGGATGATCGAGGCGTACCTGCTCACCGGCAGGCGCACCGAAGCCGAGGAGCTGTTCGGCCAGATCGTCGCCGCGGCCGGCCCGACCGGTCTGCTGCCGGAGGAGTACGACCCGATCGCGGAACGCTCGCTGGGCAACCACCCGCAGGCGTACTCGCACCTCGGCCTGATCAGGTGCGCGCAGCTGCTGTCGCAGTAGGGGATCTTCTTCGCAAGTGCCGCCGCGGTCGTGCTCCTACGGCCGCGGCGGCACTTTTTCGATGACCGTCGCCGTCCCCGGTGACCGGCCCAGCAGCGAGATCCGGTCCCCCTTCGCCAGGTGCGCCCAGGCCGTGGGGACGAACGGGCGCAGGCGGGCCGTGGCGCGTTCCCCGGCGTACAACGTCGGCTTGGACTCGATCCACAGCGCGGCGACCCGTTCGTCGCCGGTCAGGTCCCAGGTCGGGCGCTGGTTGCGCGCTTCCAGGGGCTCCGCGTCGTGCGCGAGCGTCAGCTGCACCCGCAACAGGCCTTGGATCGACTCCACGCACCGCCACTGGAACCAGGCCTCGTCCTGGTCCAGCTCCGTCGCCGCCTCCGCGAGGAGGGCCCAGAAGCGCGGCGTCTGCCAGGTGTTGCCGGGGTGGTCGCCCAGGAGGTCGAGGACCAGGTCCCACTCCTCGTGGTCGAGGTAGTCGAGCAGGTCCTCGGACCGCACGTCGGCGGGCACCTGCGCGGCGGCCAGGCGCAGCAGCTCGCCGACCTCGTGGTCGTGTCTCCCCAGCACGTGGGGTATTCGATCACCTCGGGTGGGTGGGGGTGATGGCGTCCCCCGGTTGCGGTGACGGATGCCGGTTCGGCGTAGGCCGGTGGTTGCGGTGGGTGGTCGTGTTGCAGTGGACAACCCCGCCTCCTGCGCGGCCCCGCCCGAGGAACCCTGAACGCCGCGCCCGCGCAACGCTCAGCGGTGCGGTTGGCTGCGGGGCTAGTCGTCGTCCTCCGGCTTGTCCTTGCCGCCACCGCCACCGCCGCTGCGACGGCGGTTCAGGCCCAGCACCTCCAGCGCCGACACCAGGTCGTTGGCCACCAGCGCGCGCACGCCGTCGGGCAGGGGGCCGTGGTCCGGGGGGACGAGGGCCTTCTTGAAGCCGAGGCGCGCGGCCTCCTGGAGGCGTTTGCCGACGCCGTTCACGCGGCGGATCTCGCCGGCCAGGCCTACCTCGCCGAGGACCACCAGGTCCGCGGGGAGGGCGATCTCGCGTTCCGCGGAGGCCACGGCCAGGACGACGGCCAGGTCTGCCGCGGGTTCCACGAGGCGCATGCCGCCGACGGTCGCCGTGAACACGTCCTTCTGGAACAGGTTGACCTTGCCGCGCTTCTCCAGGACCGCGAGGGCCATGGAGATGCGGGCCGAGTCGAGGCCGCTCACCGCGCGGCGCGGTGCGGGGAGGTTCGTCTTGGCGACCAGGGCCTGCACCTCGCCGAGCATGGGGCGCTTGCCCTCGACGATGACGGTGACGCAGGTGCCCTCCACGGCCTTCTCGCGGCGGGTCAGGAAGAGGCCGGAGGGGTCGGGGACGCCGACGATGCCGTCGTCGCGCAGCTCGAAGCAGCCGACCTCGTCGGCGGCGCCGTAGCGGTTCTTGATGCCGCGCAGCAGGCGCAGGGACGAGTGACGGTCGCCTTCGAACTGCAGGACCACGTCCACGAGGTGTTCGAGGACGCGGGGGCCGGCCACCGAGCCGTCCTTCGTCACGTGGCCCACCAGGACCACGGGCAGGCCGCGTTCCTTGGCCATGGCGATCAGGCCGGACGCGACGGTGCGGACCTGGGTCACGCCGCCGGGCACGCCCTCCACGCTCACCGTCGACATGGTCTGGATGGAGTCGACGATCAGCATCGCCGGTTTCACCGCGTCGACCTGCCCCAGGAGCGCGCTCAGCTCCGACTCGGCGGCCAGGTACATCTCGGGGTGGAGGTTGCCGGTGCGTTCGGCACGCAGGCGGACCTGGCCCGCGGACTCCTCACCGGTCACGTAGAGGCAGCGGCCGTGGGACTCGGCCCAGCGGTGCGCGGTCTCCAGCAGCAGGGTCGACTTGCCGACGCCCGGTTCACCCGCCAGCAGCACGACCGCGCCGGGCACCAGGCCGCCGCCCAGGACCCGGTCGAACTCGCTCACGCCCGTCGACAGGGCGCGGGCGGACTCGATGTCCACCTCGCCGATCGGGCGGGCCGTCGACGTGGGGGCGCCGGCCACCACGCGGGTCACCGACGCGGTGCCGCGTTCCTCGATGCTGCCCCACGCCTGGCACTCGGGGCAGCGGCCGAACCACTTCGCCACCTCGTGCCCGCACTCGGCACAACGGAAGATCGGCCGCGCTGTCTTCGCCACGGGTCGAACGGTAGAGCACGGCACCGACAGAAACCGGAAGACCCAGCTCAGAGGGGGTCGCAGAAGAAACTTCCAAGATTCTTCTGCAGGCTTGTCGATCCGGAGTGGTGGCCGTTCGACGCATCAGTGGAAGGACCCGACAGCCACCGAGGAGACCGCAATGACCACCACCACCGCGACCCGCCCCGCCACCAAGGTGAACGCCGGCCGCTACGCCACCGCCGTCACCCGCGTGCTGATCGGCCTGCTCTACACCACGACCGGCTTGAACGGGTTCCTGAACTTCATGCCCGCACCCGATCCCAGCACGCTCGCGGAGGCGGGGGTGAAGTTCAGCGGGGCGCTCTACGAGACGGGCTACATGCTGCAGCTGACCTCGGCCACGCAGCTCGTGGCGGGCCTGCTGCTCGTCGTCGGCCGGTTCGTGCCGCTGGCGCTCGCGCTGCTCGCTCCGGTCGTGGTGAACATCTTCCTGTTCCACGTGTTCCTGGAGCCCGGCGGCCTCGTGACGGCGCTCGTCGTCGTCGCCGCGGAGATCGGGCTGGCGTGGGCCTACCGCGACCGGTTCCGCCCGATGCTCCAGGCGCGCTGAGAGCCCCCGGAACGCGAACGCCGCCCCGGGCAGGCCCGGAGCGGCGTTTCGGCGTTCAGCAGCGACTCAATGGCCGCCGTCGTGGCCTTCGCTGACGCGCTTGTGGCCCGAAGGCGCCACCGGCACCTCCAGCGTCACGGAACCGGCCTTCTCGAACAGGAACGTCAGCTTCACCGTCTGCGCGGCGGTCACGTCCCTGTTCAGCTTCTTGAGCGTGCAGCGGATCTGCAGCACCTCGAGCGACTGGTCGTGCGCGGCCGACGACGAGGTCGGCGACACGGACGACGAGCCCGACGGGCTGCCGGAGGACGACGCGACCGACGAGGACGCGACCGAACCGGAGGTCGGGGCACCCGAGGACGGCGAGCCGGTGGTCGACGGCGCACCCGAGGACGGCGCACCCGACGACGGGGTCAGCGACACCGACGAGGACGACTGCGACGACGAGGACGGCGACGAGGTCTTGGACGGCGCGTGGGACGCGTCGTACTCGGCGCGCAGCGCGTACTGGGCCGGGACGTCCTTGCTGCCGACGATCTCCAGCTCGGACCCGGAGGCCTCTGACTTGATCGACAGCAGCTTGTCCGGGTCGTTGCCGGTGTTCGCGATGACGAACGTCAGCGGCACGTCCTCGCCCTCGCGGTACCGGTTGCCGTCCGGCGGGAAGGCCAGCATGGCGTTGCGGACCGCCATCGGGCCCGCGTTGCCGCTCGCACCGTCGACGGCGGCGACCTGGGTGTCGGTCTGGGTGATCTGACCGGCGCTGCAGCCGACCGCCACCAGGCCGAGGCCCGCGGCCAGCGCTGCCGTCACGATCATCCGGCGAGACACTCCTGAGTTCACGGCTCCAGCGTCCTTCCTAGGGAACAACCACCAGGCAAAGAGCCTAACCGGGGCCCGGAAAGCCGACTCGACGTGGTGCCAATCGATCTTGTGTGGCCGCTACGTTGCACGCGAACAGGTGGTTTGTCAACCCCCCGCGCGGCCCTGACCAGCGCTAACGGATCATCGAGCGGCGTGGGAAGGGTTGCCGGACGTGTTAGGATGGAGGAAGCGAAAGGGGCAGAGGACACATGGTTTTCAAGGTCGGAGAGACCGTCGTCTACCCGCACCACGGTGCCGCTCTCATCGAAGCAATCGAGACCCGCGTTATCAAGGGCGAGGAGAAGAAGTACCTCGTCCTCAAGGTGGCGCAGGGCGACCTCACCGTTCGGGTTCCCGCTGACAACGCCGAGATCGTCGGCGTGCGTGACGTTGTCGGCCAGGAGGGACTCGACCGGGTCTTCGAGGTCTTGCGCGCTCCCCACACCGAGGAGCCGACCAACTGGTCTCGGCGGTACAAGGCCAACCTTGAGAAGCTCGCCTCCGGCGACGTGAACAAGGTTGCGGAAGTGGTGCGCGACCTCTGGCGGCGCGAGAAGGATCGCGGTTTGTCCGCCGGCGAGAAGCGGATGCTGGCGAAGGCGCGGCAGATACTGGTCAGCGAGCTGGCGCTGGCCGAGGGCACCGACGAGGACAAGGCCGAGGTCCTCCTCGACGAAGTTCTCGCCACGGCCTCGTAGTTCTCGGCAGAACACACTGAGCATCGGATAACGCCGCACATGAGTGTTGTCGCGCTCGTGCCTGCGGCAGGGCGAGGTGAGCGCCTGGGCTACGGAATGCCCAAGGCGCTGGTACCGGTCAACGGAACACCGCTGTTGACCCGTGCCGTTCAGGGCCTGTTCGCGTCGGGTCAGGTCCAGCACGTCGTCATCGCAGCTCCACCGTCCGATGTGGACCAAGTGCACACCGCTACCGCCTCGCTGGCCCCGGCCGGCGGGGCGGTGCACGTGCTTTCAGGGGGCTCCGAACGCACCGACTCGGTGCGCCTCGCCCTCGACCACGCGCTCCGCGTGGTGCCCGACACCTCCATCGTGCTCGTCCACGACGCCGCTCGTGCGTTCACCCCTCCCGAGGTCATCGCCGGGGTCGTGGCCGCTGTGCGCGACGGTCACGACGCCGTCGTCCCGGTGTTGCCCGTCGCCGACACGATCAAACAGGTGGACGAGGTCGGAGTGGTCGTCTCCACGCCCGACCGTGCCGGCCTGCGGGTCGTGCAGACCCCGCAGGGTTTCCGCGTCGACGTTCTCAAAGCCGCCTATGGCTCCGGTGTCGCCGCGACTGATGACGCAGGTCTTGTGGAGAAGAACGGTGGCGAGGTCCACACGGTTCCCGGCCACGCGCACGCCATGAAGATCACCACGCCGTTCGACCTCGCGGTCGCGGCGGCACTGTTCGCGGGGGAACGAGAGTGAGAATCGGCCAGGGCGTCGACGTCCACCCGATCGAGGCAGGCCGTGAGTGCTGGGTCGCCGGGCTGCTGTGGGAGGGCGTGGACGGCTGCGCGGGCCACTCCGACGGTGACGTCGCCTCCCACGCGCTGTGCGACGCGCTGCTCTCCGCCGCTGGCCTGGGCGACCTGGGCGCGGTCTTCGGCACGTCGGACCCGCGCTGGTCGGGCGCCCACGGTGTGGTGCTGCTCACCGAGGTCCGCCGGCTCGTCGAGGAGGCCGGATACCGTGTGGGAAACGCCACAGTGCAGGTGATCGGCAACGCGCCGCGCATCGGCAAGCGCCGCGAGGAGGCGCAGGACGCGCTGTCCGCGGCCGTCGGCGGCCCGGTGTCGGTGGCCGGCACCACGACGGACGGCCTGGGCCTCACGGGTCGCGGCGAGGGCATCGCGGCGATCGCCACGGCACTGCTGGTGCCCGTCCCCTAGTCCGGCAGCCTGAGCACGGCCGTGCCGCCGTCCAGGTCGACCCGGCTCCTCGGCGGCGCCGCGTCGCCTTCCTCGTCGCGCAGCTGCCGCTCCTCCTTGCGGAACTCGACCTCGTCGCGCTTGCCCGGCTCGAACGTCGCGCCCAGCTCCCCGATGCCCGCGGTGGCCATCGGCGTGCCCTTCCTGCGGCGCACCACCCGTTCGACCACCGCCAACACGAACAGGGCCGCGACCAACGCCGGCAGGGACAGCGCGAAGAGGTAGCCCGGGCTCATGAACGGAGAACTTCCCGCCGGACGTGATGGTTCCCACCACTAGAGTTCGCGCGGTGACCAAGTACGACGTCTGCCTGTCGTTCGCCGGCGAGGACCGCACCTACGTCGACGAGGTGGCCCGCCACCTCAAGGAGCTGGGCGTCAAGGTCTTCTACGACGACGACGAGCAGGTCGACCTGTGGGGCAAGAACCTCACCGAGTACCTCGACGAGGTCTACCGCAAGGAGTCCCGCTTCTGCGTCATGTTCGTCTCGCGGCACTACGCGGCGAAGATGTGGACCAAGCACGAGCGCCAGAGCGCGTTCGACCGGGCCATGACCCAGGACGACGAGTACGTGCTGCCGGTGCGCTTCGACGCCACGGAGCTGCCCGGCCTGCGCACGGGTGTCGGCTACCTCGACGCCGCCAGGGTCACCCCCCGGCGGCTCGCCGAGATGGTGGCGAGGAAGCTCGGCACCGCCACCCCGCCGCAGCGGGCGGAGGGCTGGGAGTACGCCCTGTTCGCGGACACCGTGCGCGCGGGTCTGCGCGGGTTGCAGAGCAAGCGGGTCGACCACGACATGGCGTTCGCGAGGAACGTCCGCACGTTCACCACGGACACCGAGGCGCTCGACTACTTCGCGGCCCGCACGCGCGCGTTCGACAACATCATCAACGCCATCGCCGAGGTCCTGTCCCCGCAGCGGCAGCTGCTGGCGTTCGGAGCGAACGGCCACAGGGGCGACGAGGAGAAGATCACCCGGCTGGCCACGATGTTCGTCGAGGTCTACGACAACCTGCTGACCTGGGCCGCCGAGCTGCGCGGCACCGCCACGCCGGAGAAGTTCCGCCCCCTCTACGCCGCCACCGCGCGGCTCGCCGACCAGCCGCTGGCGCAGATCGACGAGTTCGTGCGCCGGTTCGCGGACGCGCGCGGGTCCGGTGAGCTGCGGCTGACCATCGACTACGACCCGGCCGAGGTCGAGGCAGAGCTCACAAAGGTCCAGACCAACTAGCCCGGCGGCACGTAGAGTCGCGGCGTGACGATCCGCGCCGCTCTCTTCGACTTCTCCGGCACGCTCTTCCGGCTCGAGCACCCCGGGCTGGAGTCCAACGGCGACCTGATGCGGGCGCTCACCGCACCGGTCGGGATCGCCGACGGCGTGGACCCCGAGCTGGCCGACGCCTGGTTCCGCCGCGACCTCGACCCCGAGGTCCACCGCTGGGTCCACGTGAAGGTGCTGCGCGACGCGCTCGTGCCGGACGCCGAGGCGTTCTACGAGCAGCTCATCTCGCCCGAGTCGTGGCGGCCCTACCCGGACGTGAAGGCGACGCTGGAGCACCTGGCCGACGTGCCGGTCGCGGTCGTCAGCAACATCGGGTGGGACATCCGGTCCGTGTTCGAGCTGCACGGGCTGACGCACCTGGTGGACGAGTTCGTGCTCTCCTACGAGGAGGGCGTGGTCAAGCCGGACCCGAAGATCTTCACCACCGCCTGCGAACGGCTCGGCGTCGCGCCGGCGAACGCCGTGATGGTCGGCGACAGCGCTGAGGCGGACGGCGGAGCGGAAGCCGTCGGTTGCTCCTTCCGGCTCGTCAATCCGGTTCCGACGAGTGACCGGCCCACTGCGCTCCTGGATGTGGCCCGTACCATTCCCGTGTGAGCCTCCACATCTACGACAGCGCGAGCCGGAGCATGCGGGAGTTCCACCCGCAGGTCAACGGAACGGCGTCGATCTACGTGTGTGGGGCGACCGTGCAGGGCGTCCCGCACATCGGGCACGTCCGCAGCGGCCTGAACTTCGACGTGCTGCGGCGCTGGCTGGGGCGTGACGGCGCCGACGTCACGCTGGTCCGCAACGTCACCGACATCGACGACAAGATCCTCACCAAGGCCGCGGCGAACGACCGGCCCTGGTGGGAGTGGGCGTACACGCACGAGCTCGCGTTCGAGAGCGCCTACGACGCGCTGGGCTGCCTGCCGCCGTCGTACGCGCCGCGCGCGACCGGGCACGTCACGCAGATGGTCGACCTGATGCAGCGGCTGATCGACAAGAACCACGCCTACGACGTCGACGGCGACGTCTACTTCGACGTGCGCTCGTTCCCCGAGTACGGGGCGCTGTCCGGGCGCAAGATCGACGACCAGCAGCAGGGCGAGACCGAGGTCCGCGGCAAGCGCGACCCGCGCGACTTCACGCTGTGGAAGGCCGCGAAGCCCGGTGAGCCGTCCTGGCCGACGCCGTGGGGCAACGGCAGGCCCGGCTGGCACCTCGAGTGCTCCGCGATGGCCACGACGTACCTGGGCAGCACCTTCGACGTCCACGGCGGCGGGCTGGACCTGATCTTCCCGCACCACGAGAACGAGCAGGCGCAGTCGCGCGCGGCCGGTGACGGCTTCGCGAACTACTGGATGCACAACGCCTGGGTGACGATGTCGGGCGAGAAGATGTCGAAGTCGCTCGGCAACGTGGTGTCGATCCCGGAGATGCTGAAGCTCGTCAGCGCGGCCGAGCTGCGCTACTACCTGGTCGGCCCGCACTACCGGTCGAACATCGAGTACTCCGGGGACGCGCTGCAGGACGCGGTGACCGGGTACCGGCGCGTCGAGTCGTTCCTGCGCCGCGCGGTGGAGAGGCTCGGCCCGATCGACCTCGCGGGTCCCCTGTGCCCCGACTTCGTGGCGGCCATGGACAACGACCTGGGCACCCCGCAGGCGCTCGCCGCGCTGCACAACAAGGTGCGCCAGGGCAACACCGCGCTCGCCGACGGCGACGACACCACGGCCCGCGAGGCCGCCGAGTGCGTCCGCCGGATGGCCGACATCCTCGGCGTCGACCCGTTGTCGCCGAAGTGGAACAACGCGTCGTCCGCCGACACCGGCATGCGGCAGGCGTTGACCACGCTGGTGGATCGACTGCTCGTCGAGCGCCAGGAAGCCCGCAAGGCCAGGGACTTCGCGCGCGCTGACGCGTTGCGCGAGCAGCTGGACGAGGCGGGCATCGCCGTCGAGGACACCCCCGACGGTCCGCAGTGGACTTTGAAGGACGACTGACTTCCGTGGCTGGCAACTCCAAGCGCAAGGGCGCGATGCGCAATCCGGGCTCGAAGAAGGGCGCGGTCGTCGGTTCCGGCGGGCAGAAGTCCAAGGGGCTGCAGGGCAAGGGTCCGACCCCGAAGGCGACGGACCGCCCGAACCACCCCGCCTACAAGCGGGCCAAGGCGGTCGCGAAGAGCGACGCGGTGAAGACGCAGCGCCGCCAGAAGACCGAGAAGGCCCAGGCCGAGACCGTGGCCGGCCGCAACCCCGTCGTGGAGTGCCTGCGTGCGGGCACGCCCGCGACGGCGCTGTACGTGGCGCTGGGCATCGACGCGGACGACCGCGTGGCCGAGGCCGTGCGCCTGGCTGCCGACCGGGGCATCTCCGTGCTGGAGGTGGCCCGCGGTGAGCTCGACCGGATCACCGGTGGCGCGATGCACCAGGGCCTCGGCCTGCAGGTGCCGCCGTTCGAGTACGCCACGCCGAACGAGCTGCTGGAGCAGGCGCAGCGCTCCACCCAGCCGCCGTTGCTGGTGGCGCTGGACGGTGTGACGGACCCGCGGAACCTGGGTGCGGTCGTGCGGTCCGCGGCGGCGTTCGGTGCCCACGGCGTGGTGCTGCCGCAGCGGCGCAGCGCGTCGATGACCGCGGTTGCCTGGCGCACCAGCGCGGGCACGGCGGCGAAGCTGCCGATCGCGATGGCCACCAACCTGACGCGCACCCTGCGTGACTGGGCTGAGGCCGGTCTGATGATCGTCGGGCTCGACGCGGACGGCGACGTGGACGTCGACGGCCTCGAACTGGCGACCGGTCCGCTGGTGGTCGTCGTGGGCTCGGAGGGTCGCGGTCTCGGGCGTCTCGTGAAGGAGACCTGCGACCAGACGGTGTCCATTCCGATGGCCACGGGCGTGGAGTCGCTGAACGCCTCCGTCGCCGCCGGAGTGGTGCTCGCGGAAGTGGCGCGCCGTCGCCGGGTCGCGGCCAAGGGCTGACGCAAGTCCCTGCCACGCCACGAAAAGACGGCTCGGCAGTCGACGTCAATGATCATTTTCCTGCTCGCGGACCCACGCCGGACCGCGAGCGGGAAAACGTTCTCGTTTAACTGTTGCCAGCCACTTGCGGGTGACCGCGATGACAATCGGCGTGGCCTATTACGCGGGTACTCCCGAGCGCGGGTACCTTCGCATCTGTTCCTTTGTTGCCGCACCCGCCGGGAGTCGGCGGACGACGGTTGGAGCTGATTGCACCGGTTGGCCGAGCCGGTGAGGACCGATTGGCACCACGCGACACGTTGCGTGACCATTTGGGCTCCAACCAGGCGAATCCGAGGTCAACTGTGAAGAAGATCAGGCCTGCGTTTCGCTATTGTAACTACTTTAGGTAACTGGCCTGCTCCGTTTAGGTACACACTGTGGTAGGACAGACGTTGAACGGTCAGGCAGCTTCTACCGTGATTGTCGATAGGAATTGATTACCACCGGCGGGGGCGACGTGACTCGGCGTAGAACGAATCAGGACGAGCTGATTCGCCACGGCCGGGCCGCGACGCGCCGAGGACACGCATGACGACCCGAGGCGCGCTCCGCGAGCTCGTGGGTTTGCGTGAGTTCCGCGCCATGTGGATCGGGTCCACCGCTTCGACCGCCGGTGACCAACTCGCCGCGGTCGCATTGTCGCTGCTCGTGTTCGAACGAACACAATCCGCAGCGTGGACCGCGCTCACCTGGTCGTTGACGCTCTTCCCGCCGCTGATTTCGGGTCCGTTGCTCGGCTGGGTCGCCGACCGGTTCCCGCGACGCACGGTAATGGTGACGACGGCCTGGATGCAGGCCGTGCTCATGGCCGCGATGGCGATTCCCGGCATGCCGCTGTGGGCGATGATCGTGCTGCTGGTCGTGGTGCTGGCGATTTCCTCGCCGTACCTGGCGGCCCAGGAGGCGAGCCTCCCGCACGTGCTGCCGGCCAAGCGCTACGACGACGGTGTGGCGCTCTTCGGCACGTCCGTGGACATCGCTCAGATGGCCGGGCTCGCCGCCGCCGGTTTCCTCGTCGCCCACACGAACCCCGGCATCGCGTTGGCGATCAACGCCGTGACGTTCGCCGCCCTGGCGATCCTGGTGCAGGTGTCGGTCGAGCACCGCCCTGCCGCGGACCCGCTGGGACGCAAGAAGAAGGACGACGAAGAGCCGCGCGGCGTGCTCACGTTGATGGTGACGGAGCCGCGGCTGAGGACCCTGCTGGGCGTCCGGCTGCTGGCCGGGCTCGCGATGGTCCCCGAAGGCCTGGCGGTGCCGCTGGCGGCCAGCCTGGACGCGGTGTGGGCGGTGGGCCTGATCCTCGCGATCGAGCCGGCCGCGAACGTGCTCGGCGTGGCGTTGCTGTTCCGCATCGTGCGGGACCCGGCCAAGCGGGAACGCCTGATCGGTCCGCTCGCGATCCTGTCGCTGGCGCCGTTGATCATGTTCGCGTTCAACCCGAACCTGACGTGGACGATCGTTTTGTTGGTCATCGCCGGTATAGGCGGGGCTTATCACACACCCGCTCGTTCGGCGTGGATGCGACTACTTCCCGACCAGTACCGCGGAAGGGCCTATGGCATTGGGCGCGCGGCACTGCGTTCGAGCCAGGGCGGCGGAATGGCGCTGGCCGGTGTCGTCGCCCATTCGGTCGGTTCGATCACAGCAACGATCGCGGGCGCGGGGGGCATCGGGTTGCTGCTGGCGACACAGGCCACCTTCGCCTGGCGCCGGGCGCGGCGTCGCGCGGACAGCAAGACGGTGGCAATCTGAAACAGAACGGTCACCAATAGCGATATCCCGATCGAGGAGGCACCTCAAACGCGGAGGTTCCGGGCGAAGCATTGAGGAGGGTGGTGTTCAGAAGTCACGGTTGCTCATGGCAGGACACCTCCTCGTTGCGACGAGCAGCAGCGCGGTGGTCTACGACCGGGTCAGCAGCGGCTTGCTCATGATGTGTCATGAGCGTAGGGGGTCGTGGTGAAGAACAGTTTGACTGATCGCGGGCGATCGCGGGCACTCGGCTTGACTCCGATTCGCAACTGGGACCTTTGGACCGTTGCGCCCAGCGCGATCGCGTACTTCTTCGTGCTCGAAGCCGCGGTCACCGGCGCCGCCATCTGGCTGCTGACGAATCTCACCCCGGTCGCCACCACGGACTGGCTGCGCTTCGGCGCGCTGATCGCCGCGATCACGATCCACCTGACGATCGTCCGCAGAGCCGAGGAGGCCCGCCGCAACGAGGCCTCCGGTCCCCACATCGACCTGACATCGGTCTGGACCTTCGCCGCCGCGGTCGCCCTGCCCGGTGGCCTCGCGGTGGTCGCCACGATCTGGATGCGCATCCTGATCCAGCCGATCGCCCGCCGCCAGCCGTACCGCTTCGTCTTCGGCACCGCCTCCATGCTGGCCTCCACCCTGCTGTCGTGGGCGCTCGTGCACCTCTCGGGTGTCTCGCTGGCCGCGACCGGAAACGTGCCCACCGACCTCGGCCTGGTCCTGGTCCTCGCGATAGCCGCCCTCGTGTACTGGTTCGTCCAGGTGATGACCGTGGCGGTCGCGTTCAAGATCGTGACCCCGAACTCGAAGGTCTTCGAGTTCCTCGGCTCCCGCGTCGACAACATGCTGGAGATGAGCACGCTCGGCGCGGGCGCGATGCTCGGCATGCTCATGACCTCCCACTGGGTCGGCCCCCTGCTGCTGGTGGTCCCCGTGATCTTGGTGAACGCACTGTTGTCCCGGGCGGCTGAGCGCCGCACGCATCTCGAACGACTCCTGCGCGAACAGGAGCAGCTCCACCAACGCCTCGCCGCCGACGCGCACACCGACTACCGCACGGGCCTGCTGAACACGAACGGCCTCGCCGAGTACGCCGGCCGCCTCGCCGAACGCTGCCGCCTCGACGGCGTCCCGATGACCGTCCTCGTCATCGACCTCGACCACTTCAAGCGCATCAACGACACCTGGGGCCACCCCGCGGGCAACGCGGTCCTGGCCGAGGTCGGCCGCATCCTGCGCGAAAAGCTCCGCCCCGGCGACGTGGCCGGCCGCGACGGCGGCGAGGAGTTCGTCGTGGCCCTGAAGGACACCCCGGTCGCCCAGGGCGTGACGATCGCCGAACGCATCCGCGAGGCCATCGGCCGTCTCGCCGTCCCGACCACCGACAAGCACCGCAACGTGGTGACCCTCTACGGCCGCGAGATCCAGCCCTCGGAACCCGACGGCGACTCGCTGCGCGCCATCTCCGCGTCCATCGGCGTGGCCGTCATCCCGGACAACGGCCCGGACATGGCGACCGCGCAGCACTCCGCGGACGCCGCCCTGTACAAGGCCAAGGAGAACGGGCGCAACCAGGTCCGGGTGGCCGGACTGGACATTCCGCCGCGGTTGATGCCGGCTCCTCGGGCGGACGACGTCACGAAGCCCATCACGTCACGTTCGGCCTGAGCCGCGTTCGGGCTGGGTCGCCGCTTCGCCGGGTGCCTGCGCGCTCCGGGCGAGGCACGGTCCGAGCACACCACGGTCCGAGCAACCACGGTCTGGGCCGAGACCGCCTGAGCTCGGGGCAGCCGTCATGCCCGTGGCGTCTCACACCCATGGCGCCTCGTGCCCAGTGGCACGCCCTCACGCCCGCGACCCCATGCCCGCGACCTCACGCCACGGCCCCGGACCGCGCGACCCGATCATCCTGCCTGCCGAACCCTCAGCACTCGCTGATTCTCGTTCCCATGAGAACCCCACGTTCCCCTGCCGCCTCCCCCGCGCTTCCTTCCTCACGGGGCGAAGATGACCATGCTTCCCGGACATCTACCAGACGACGATCGAGGCAAATCCGGACAGGATTCACCCGTCCGAGCGACAACCCGCGGCCTGTCACGCAGCCCGCGAAGCCCCGGTCCGCACAGCCCCGATCCCACGACAGACCAGGTAGATCACGAAGCTCACCGCCGTGACGAGCGCCGACACCGGCAGCCCGGGCTGCAGCGACAGCAGGATTCCGCCCACCGCGGCGACCTCGGCGAACACGACGGACAGCACGATCGCCCGCACCGGTGACGCGGTCAGCCGCATGGCCGCCGCGGCGGGGGTGATCATGAGGGCCAGCACCAGCAGAGCGCCCACGACCTGCACCGACAGCGCCGTCGCGACGCCTATGAGCACCGCGAACACGATCGACAGGCCGCGGACCGGCACGCCGCGTGCGACGGCCACGTCGGGGTCGACCGAGGCGAAGAACAGGGGGCGGTAGATCACCGCCAGCACGGCGAGGACGGCTGCGGAGGAGATCACCAGCAGTTGCAGGTCGGTCGAGTCGACGCCGACGATCTGGCCCACCAGCAGGCCGAACTTGTTCGACGAACGTCCTTTGTAGAGGGCCAGCATGAGGATGCCCATGCCGAGGCCGAAGGCGAGGATCGCGCCGATCACCGAGTCGCGGTCGCTCTCGCGGCGGGACAGCACACCGAGGAGGACCGCGGCGATGATCGAGCCGGCCAGTGCGCCGTAGCCGACGCCGACGCCGAGCAGCAGCGCGGCCGCGCCGCCGGTGAAGGCGAGTTCGGAGGTGCCGTGGACGGCGAAGGCCATCTTGCGGGTCACGATGAACGGGCCCAGTGCGCCCGCGACCAGGCCGAGGACCGCAGCGGCGATCAGGGCGGTCTGCACGAAGTCCAGGGCGAGGAGGTCGAAGAAGGTCACGACGCGGCTCCCGCCGACGAACGGGTGGAGGACGAGGAGGCGGTCACGACGCGGCCCCTGCCGACAGGTGGTGGGTCTGTTCCTCGCAGGCGCCGGCGCCGACGACCAGGATCTGGTCGCGCACGCGCACGACCTCGACCGGTGTGCGGTACAGCTCGGACAGGGTCGCGGAGGTCATGACCTCTTCCGGGGTGCCGATGCGGAAGCGGCCGCCGACCAGGTACAGGACCCGGTCCACGAGTGGCAGGACCGGGTTCAGCTCGTGCGTCACGAAGAGGACGGCGGTGGCGGCTTCGCGGCGGCGTTTGTCGATCAGCTCGCTCACCACGCGCTGGTTGGCGAGGTCGAGTGAGAGGAGTGGCTCGTCGCAGAGCATCACGGTGGGGTCGCCGACGAGGGCTTGGGCGACGCGCAGGCGTTGTTGTTCGCCGCCGGACAGCAGGCCGATCGGGGAGTCGGCGTAGCGGGTGGCGCCCACGGACTCGATGGCCGCGTCGACGCGGATGCGGCGGGCGGCGCGACCTCGTACGCCCAGGCCCCAGCGGTAGCCGTCGAGGCCCAGGCCGACGAGGTCGCGGCCGCGCAGCGTCATGGACTGGTCGAGCGCTCGCTGCTGCGGGATGTAGCCGATGGCGCGGTTGCCGCCGTTGACCTCGACCGTGCCCGAGGACAGCGGTTGCAGGCCCAGCAGCACGCGCATCAGGCTCGTCTTGCCGGAGCCGTTCGGGCCGAGCACCGCGAGGAACTCACCGGGTTCGACGTCGAGGTCGAGGGAGTCCCACAGCACTCTGTCCCCGTAGGACAGCCGGGCGCCGCGCAGCGAGATCGCGGTCATGCCTTGAGCGCCTGCGAAAGGGCGTCCACCTGCTTGCTCATCCAGTCAAGGTAGCCGGTCGTTCCCGCGGGCAACGTCTCGGTGACCTCGACGACGGGCACACCGGCCGCCTTGGCCTTCTCGACGAGCTGCTTGGTGACGTTGTTCTCGGTCTGGGTGTTGTTGACCAGCACGTTGACCTTCTTGCCCTCGACCAGCTGGTTCATCTCGGCCAGCGCGGCGGCGGGGACGTCGGACTCCTCCTCGACGGCCTTGCTGAACGCCTCGGGGGTCGCGTCCTCGGCGCCGGCCTCGTCGAGCAGGTAGTGGGCGATCGGTTCGGTGGCGGCGACCTTCTTGCCGGCGCCGACGCCCGTGACCTTCTTCTCCAGGTCCTCCAGCGCGGCGGTGAACTTCTGGGTGTTGCTCTCGAACGTCGCCTTCTTGTCCGGTGCGAGCGCGCTCAGCTCGTTCGCCGCGGCCTCGGCCACGGCCTGGACGGTGTGCAGGTCGTACCAGACGTGCTCGTTCTCGCCGTGCTCGTGGCCGTGGTCGTCCGCGGCGGGCGCCTCGGAGGTCGTGGTGGCGGTGGAGGTGGCCGGCTCCTCGGCGTGGCTGTGCTCGCGCAGCGGGAACGCCTCGACCTTCTTGGTGGCGTCGCTGGTGATCAGCTTCGCGAAGAAGTCGTCGTAGCCGCCGCCGTTGAACACGACGAGCTTGGCGTCCTTGACCAGTGCGGCGTCGGCGGGCTTGCTCTCGTAGGAGTGCGGGTCGGCGCCGGGGTCCTCCAGCAGCGCCTTGACCTCGACCGCGTCACCACCGACGGCGGCGACGACGCTGCCCCAGACGTTGGTGGAGGTGACCACCTTGATCTTGCCGTTGTCCGCGGCCGGCGTGGTCGTGCCGCAGGCTGCCAGGCTCACGACGGCGAGAGTGCCGACCAGAGCGTTGCGGAGAGTCATCACGCCGTCCCTCGATCAGGTAATGGAAACCGTTGTCGAGTTCAGCTTACGACATGAAAAAGCCCCCGGCGGTCACGCCGGGGGCCTTCGCGTGTGACTCACGCCTCCAGGCGGTCGCCCGTCTCGGGGTGGAACAGGTGGATCTCGCTGTGGTCGCGCACGGCGACCTTGACGTGCTGGCCCAGGGTGGGTGGCGTGCGGCCGTCGACGCGGACGACGAAGCGCTGCGACGAGTCGCCGATCTTCACGGCGCCGTGCACGAGCGCGTCGGCGCCGAGCTCCTCGACCAGCTCGACGGTCATCTCCATGCCCTCCTCGCCCGACGGCACGATGCCGAGGGCCTCGGGGCGGATGCCGAAGGTGACCTCGTCCAGGCCACCGGCGGCGGCGATCGCGTCACGCGAGAGCGGCACGATGACGCCGTCGAGCTTCGCGCCCTCGGACGTGATCGGCACGGTCTTGAGGTTCATGGCCGGCGAGCCGATGAAGCCCGCGACGAACGCGTTGGCCGGGCGGTCGTACAGCGCGCGCGGGGTGTCGCACTGCTGCAGCAGGCCGTCCTTGAGCACGGCGACGCGGTGACCCATCGTCATGGCCTCGACCTGGTCGTGCGTGACGTAGATCGTGGTGGTGCCGAGGCGCTGCTGGAGGGCGGCGATGTTGGCGCGGGTCTCGACGCGGAGCTTGGCGTCCAGGTTGGACAGCGGCTCGTCCATGAGGAACACGGAGGGCTCGCGGACGATGGCGCGGCCCATGGCGACGCGCTGGCGCTGACCACCGGAGAGCGCCTTCGGCTTGCGCTCCAGGTACTTGGTGAGGTCGAGCATCTTGGCGGCCTCTTCGACCTTCGCCTTGATCTCGGTCTTGTTGACGCCGCGGAGCTTGAGCGCAAAGCCCATGTTCTCGGCGACGGTCATGTGCGGGTAGAGCGCGTAGGACTGGAACACCATGGCGATGTCGCGGCCCTTCGGCGGGACGTTGGTGACGTCCTTGCCGCCGATGTGGATGGCGCCCTCGTCGATGTCCTCGAGGCCGGCGAGCATGCGCAGCGCCGTCGACTTGCCGGAACCGGACGGGCCGACGAGCACCAGGAACTCGCCGTCAGCGACCTCGAGCGACAGCTCGTCGACCGCGCGCACCGGCGGGTTGCCGGAGAACACCCTCGACGCCTTGACGTAGGACACCTCTGCCATGTGACGCACCTTTCACCGCTTGTCTGGGCGCGACGTTATGCATTGCAAGCGCTTACGGGAATGGCCGTAAGCGCTTGCGTTGCGCGAGTTCGCAACGCAAGCGCTTACGTCCGACAGCATGGATGAGCGCGCTCTCACGCGCCGCCCGCGGTCAGCCCTTCACGGCACCGGACGCGAGCCCGGTCACCAGGAACCGCTGCACCAGGTAGAACACGACGATCGCCGGGATGGCGACCAGGATGGACGCGGCCGCGAGGTGGCCCCACTCGGTGCGGTTCTGCTGCACGAACACCTGCAACCCGACGGCCAGGGTCTTCGACTCGTCCGCCGCCGACAGGAACGCCGACGCGAACGCCACCTCGCCCCACGCCGTGAGGAACGCGTAGAACGACGTCACCGCGAGGCCCGGCTTGGCCAGCGGCATGATCAGCCGCCAGAACACGCCGAACGGCGACAGGCCGTCCACGCGGCCGGCCTCGTCGATGTCGGCGGGGACCGTGTCGAAGTAGCCCTTGAGCATGTACGTGCAGAACGGCACCGCGGTGGTGCAGTAAACGAGCACCAGGCCGATGCTGGAACCGTTGAGCCCCAACGCGATCAGGATGTTGTAGAGCGGCACGATCAGGACCGCGAACGGGAACATCTGCACCAGCAGGAACGACATCATCAGGCCGCGCTTGCCGGGGAACCGGAAGCGCGAGGCCGCGTAGCCGGCGGTGGCCGAGATGAACACGCCGAGCACGGTGGTCAGCAGTGCGATCACCACGGAGTTGCCGAACCAGGCGAGGAAGTCGCCCTTCTCGCCGGCCAGCACGCGGCTGTAGTTGTCGAACGAGGACTCGTTCCACAGCTTCGGCGTCGGTTCGACGGCGCGGGCGTCGGGCTTCAGCGAGGTGACGAACACCCAGAAGATCGGGAACACCGAGATGACCGACGCGGTGATCAGCGTGGCGTGCAACAGGATCGAGGACCCGGCGGAGCGGTCCGACCGGCTCAGGCGGCGTTCGGGGGCCTTGACCACCTGGAGGGACGAAGCATCGAGCGTCACGTCACCACACCTCGCCCTGCTTGCGCAGTGCCCGCCGGTAGACGGCGGCGAACACCAACAACACCGAAAGGATCAGCACGCCGTAGGTCGACGCGATGGCGTAGTCGCGGGACGCGCCGGAGAAGAAGCGCTCGAACGCGTAGGTCACCAGGATGCGGGTGTTCGGGTTGGGGCCCGCCACCAGGTAGATCACCGGGAACATGTTGAACGTCCAGATGATGCCGAGCAGGATCACCGTGGACGACACCGAGCGCAGGCCGGGCAGGGTCACGTGGCGGAAGCGCTGCCACGGCGTCGCGCCGTCCATCTCCGCCGCCTCGTAGAGGTCGCCGGGGATCGACTGCAGGCCGCCCAGGAGCGCCACCATCATGAACGGCGTGCCCAGCCAGACGTTGACCATGATCACGGACACGAGGGCCCAGTCGGACTGGCCGAGCCAGACCGGGTCGGGCAGTCCGACGGCGCGCAGGACCTGGTTGATGATCCCGTACTGCGCGTTGAACATGTACTTCCAGGCGAACGCGCTGATGAACGCGGGCACGGCCCACGGCAGGATCAGCAGCACGCGGTAGAGCGAGCGGCCCTTCACCTGGCGGTTGAGCAGCATCGCCAGGCCCAGGCCGATGGTGTAGTGGAAGAACACGCAGGCGAACGTCCAGATCAGCGTGCGGACCAGCGTGCCCCAGAAGGCGCCGTAGGAGTCGCCGCCGGACAGGACGTTGAGGTAGTTCTTGAAGCCCACCACGTCGTAGGACGCGGGCCGGTCCAGGACCGGGTTGGCGATGTTGCCCTCGTTGATGTTCGTGAAGGTGAAGAACACGCCCTGCGCGAGCGGGTAGAGCACCAACACCGCGATGACCACCACGACCGGCAGCACCATCGCATACGCGTACCAGTACCGGTCCAGGAACCGACGCACCGATCTCCTCCGAACCCCAGGCGGACGGCCGGGGCGGCAGGCCCCGGCCGTCCAACACCAATCAGCCGATCGAGTACTCGGTGACGACCTGCTCCTTGTACGCCTTGGCGACGTCGTCGAGAGCGGCCTTCGGCTCCTTCTTGCCGGCGAGGACGTCGGCGTAGGCGATCTTCAGCGGGTCGAACAGCTGGCCGCCCTCGGGGATCCAGGCGCGCTCGTGCGCGACCTTGGTGACCGGCTCGAACGCGGAGACGACGGCGTTGGCCTTGACGTCGGCGTTCTGGTAGGCCGACTTGCGGGTCGGCAGCAGGCCCAGCTCCTTGGCGATGGCGGCCTGCGACTCGGCCGACGCCATGCACTGGACGAACTTGATCGACGACTGCTTCGCCTTGGTGCCCTGGCGGATCGTGTAGTCGTGGCCGCCGACCGGTGCGCTGCCCTTGCCCGCGGTCGGGCCGGGGACCGGCGCGATGCCGAGGTTGGCCGGGTCGGTGAACGCGGTGCCCTTGAGGTAGTCGGCCACCGCCCACGGGCCGTTGATCACCATGGCGGCGTCGCCGCTGGAGAACGCGGCCTGCATCGTGGTGTAGGAGTTGCCGGCGTCGAGCGAGGTGAACGCGGCCTTCGAGTCGAGCAGGCCCTTCGCGGTCTGCAGCGCCTTCACGTTCTTCTCGGAGTTGACCACGATCTTCTTCGCGGAGGCGTCGACCAGGTCACCGCCCTCGCCGTAGATGAACGGCAGCGCGTAGTACGCGTCGTTGTTGAGGAAGAACGCCTTCTCGCCGCCCAGCTTGGCGGCCGCTGCCTTGAGCTCGTCCCACGTCTTCGGCGGTTCGACGCCCGCGTCGGCGAGCTTCTTCTTGTTGTAGAGCAGCGCGAGGGAGTCGGTCACCTGCGGCACCGCGTAGGTCTTGCCCTCGAACTTCGTGGAGCCCAGCGGGGCCTCCAGGAAGTCGCCGGTGTCCTTCGCGAGGTCGGTGTCGGAGAGGTCGGCGACGTAGCCCAGCTTGGCGAGCTGCGGCACCCAGGCGACCTCGGCGCGGAAGACGTCGGGGCCCTGGCCGCCCTGGGCTGCGGTCTTGTAGTTCGCGAGCGCCGTGTCGAACGCCTGCGTCTCGACCTTGACCTTGTAGCCGCCCTTCGAGGCGCAGTCGTTCGCGATCTTGGCGAACGCGGGGCTCTCGTTGGGGCCACTGGTGTCCCAGAACGTCACTTCGCCCGAGTCGGATCCGCTGTTGCTGCTCGATCCGCCGCTTCCGCAGGCGGTGAGCACGAGGGCGACACCCGTCGCCATGGCGGTCACGAGGGTTGTCCGTCGCATCGTTGCTGCCGTTCCCTCCAGCTGGGGCCTCGACTCCGAGCGAGACGAGGTGTTGCAAGGTTTTGCGAGAATGTTGCGGGCGATTTCACTACCCGAACCATGGTCAGGTCAAGACGTCGACCGTAACCAAGCCGTAACGGCCCCGTCCCGTGAACCGTCATTGCAAAATTTTTCTGGACACGGCAGGCTTGCGCCGACCCAAGCTGAGCAGGGAGGCAACGTGTCCGGACTGTCCGAGATCGCCAGGGCAGCCGGGGTGTCCATCTCGACCGTCAGCCGAGTGCTGAACCGGCGGGCGGGCGTCAACGACGAGACCCGCCAGCGGGTGCTGTCGGTGCTCGCGGAGATGCCGTACACCCCGCGTGGACTCGGCGCGTTGCAGCGCACGGGCGTGATCGGCCTGCTGGTGCCGGAGCTGTCGAACCCGGTGTTCCCGGCGTTCGCGGAGGCGCTGGAGACCCGCGCCGCGCGGCTGGGCTACTCCTCGCTGCTGTGCAACACCCGCAGCGGCGCGCCGATGGGCGAGGAGGAGTACGTCCGGATGCTGCTCGCCCGCGGGGTCGAGGGCATGGTGTTCGTGTCACCGGAGATCACCAACGTCGAGGTCCCGCTCGGGCAGGCCCCGCGGCCGAGCTACTACGCGAAGCTGCTGGCCGACGGCGTGCACATGGTGTTCCTGAACGGCGCCACGCCCGCGCTGGACGTGCCCGACGTGACGGTGGACGAGCAGATGGCCGGTTACCTGGCCACCAAGCACCTGATCGACCTCGGGCACGAGCGGATCGGGTTCGTGTCGGGGCCGGCGCGGTCGCTGCCGTCACGGCTCAAGCGCGCCGGGTGGGCCGCCGCCCTGGAGGAGAACCACCTGCCGGCGGGCTCGGAGTACGTGGCGCACGGGCCGTTCAGCGCCGAGGGCGGTGGCGAGGCGGTGGCGCAGCTGCTCGACACGGTGGCGCCGACCGCGGTGATCTGCTCGTCGGACCACATGGCGCTGGGCGTCATGCGCGAGGCACACCAGCGGGGGATCGCGGTACCCGATCGGCTGTCCGTCGTCGGGTTCGACGACATCCCGCTGGCTGCCTACTCCTCGCCCGCTTTGACGACGCTGGCGCAGCCGATCGAGGAGATGGCGGCGGCCGCGATCGACGAGCTCGTGCAGCGCCTGGACCCGGATCGGCGCAGGCAGGGCAACGACAACTACACGCGCGTGTTCCGGCCGCGGCTGGTCGTGCGGGAGTCGTCAGCGGCCCCGAGGTGAGACACCCGGCGGGGGATATTGGTCTGGACCAAATTCTGAACAAGCCAGATGGGACGACCAGCGCGGATGCGTCATTTGAGGGACGCCGGTCACCCTGACTTCACGAATTGGTTCTGAACCGTTACGGTCCTTTCATGGCGCGGTCTATGCATGTGCGACGTCCTGCGACGCTGGCCTCCCTGGCCGCTGAGCTGGGCGTTTCCCGGACAACGGTGTCCAACGCGTACAACCGTCCCGACCAGCTCTCCCCCGAGCTGCGTCGCCGGGTGTTGGACACGGCCCGAAGGCTGGGTTACCCCGGCCCGGATCCTGTGGCGCGCTCGTTGCGCACCCGCAAGGCGGGGGCGGTGGGCCTGCTGCTCACCGAGAACCTCTCCTACGCCTTCCGCGACCCCGCGGCGATCGGCTTCCTCGAAGGCCTCGCGCTGGCGTGCGAGGACGCGGGCACGGGCCTGCTGCTGGTGCCCGCCAACCCCGAACGCGAGGACGTCGCGTCCGTCCACCGCGCCGGCGTCGACGGCTTCGTCGTCTACTCGGTGCCCGACGACGACCCGCACCTCGCGGCCGTGCTGGAGCGGCCGGTGCCCACGGTGGTCTGCGACCAGCCCGACCTCGGCACCGTCGACCGCGTCGGCATCGACGACCGCGGGGCGATGTACGAGCTCGCGCAGCACCTGATTTCGTTGGGGCACCGCAGGATCGGCGTCGTGTGCATGCGCCTGGCCCGCGACCGCAACGACGGGTTCGTGACGCCGGACCGCCAGCACGCCGCGCACTTCCACGTGCAGCGCAACCGCCTCTCCGGTCTCGCCGAGGCGTTCAGCGAGGCCGGTGTCGACTGGTCGCAGGTGCCGGTGGTCGAGCGGTTCGACCACAACCCCTCGTCCGGTGCCTCCGGTGCCGCCCAGGTGCTCGACCGGGACCCGCAGGTCACGGCGTTGATCTGCACCTCGGACGTGCTGGCGCTGGGTGCCATGACCGAGGCGGCCCGGCGCGGGCTGCGGGTGCCGCACGACCTCACGGTCACCGGGTTCGACGGGATTCGCGGGGCCGAGGAGGCCGGGCTGACGACCGTGCGCCAGCCGGTGCTGGAGAAGGGGCGGGCGGCGGGCAAGCTGCTGCTCGACGCCAACGAGCGGTCCCGGCCGCGGTCGGTGAACCTCGCGACCGAGCTGATGATCGGCAACACGTCGGGCCCGCCGCGGGGCGGGGCGGAGGAGCGCTGGTTCGGCCCGTGAGCCGGGCCTAGGAGCTGTTTGAAGTTCGGATCTAGGTTGGCCGGTGGCGTGCTGGTAGAACACGAATGTGGCGCGTTTTGATCTGACCGATGCCGAGTGGGCGTTGATCGAGCCGCATGTGCCGGTCGCGGCCACGGGGCCGTTGCCGCGGCGCGTGCGGGATCAGTTCAACGGGATTCTGTGGCGGTTTCGCACCGGGTCGGGCTGGCGTGACGTGCCCGAGCGGTACGGGCCCTGGTCCACCGTCTACTCCCGGTTCAACGCCTGGGCCAAGGCCGGGATGTTCCAGGCGCTGATGGACGCGCTGATCGCCGAGGCCGCCTCCCGCGGGCAGGTCGGGCTTGAGCTGGTCAGCGTGGACTCCACGATCGTGCGGGCTCACCACGAATCGGCCGGCCTGGCGATCGCCGGCGAGACGCTCGATGCGCTGGAACAGGCACTGACCGAGGAAAAAGGGGCTCCGTTGCCCACCCAGCAGCGGGTTCTGCGGGTGATCAATCACAGGCGGGCGCGGATCAGGAAAGCGCGGGCACGTCTGCCGATCAGGGCCGTGCCGCGCTCCGGCGGCGCCGCAAAGCCAGGGCGAAAGCGGCTGGGCTCGGCCGGTCCCGAGGCGGGCTGAGCAGCAAGATCCACGCCGCGGTCGACGCACACGGGCTGCCACTGGCATTCGTGCTCACGCCCGGCCAGGCCGCGGACTGCCCACAATTCCAGGCCGTGCTCGGCCAGATCCGGGTCCCCGGCGCGGCCGGTCGGCCGCGCACCCGGCCGGGCGCGGTGGCCGCGGACAAGGCGTATTCCTCCAAAGCCAACCGGGCTTATCTGCGTCGACGGCGGATCACCGCGGTGATCCCGGAGAAGACCGATCAGCAAGCCAACCGGAAGAACAAGGGCTCGGCCGGAGGGCGGCCGGTCTGCTTCGATCCCACGCTCTACAAGCGGCGCAACACCGTCGAACGCTGCTTTCAGAAGATCAAGACATGGCGTGGCCTGGCCACACGCTATGACAAGTCACCACACAGCTACGAAGCCGGATTACGCCTGCGGGCAGCGGTCATGTGGTTGAGGACCCTGACCTCAACCACATGATCCAAACTTCAAACAGCTCCTAGTTCCCCAGCCGGAACACGGTGGGCTGGCTGGCCTTCCCGGCCAGCTTCGCCACCAGCAGGTAGTCGCCGGCGCCCAGCCGGGTGTGCGGTCCGCACCCCGGCTGCGAGGTCGAGGCGGCCCACTTCGTGCCGAAGTTGAAGACCTCCTTCGGTGCCAGCACCCGCACCTCCCTGCCCGTCGCGGCGAGGCAGTGGTTGCTCGACCACAGCACCGTGTGCCCGTCGGCGGTCAGCACGGTCAGCTCGCGGTGCTCGCGGCCGATGTCCTTGATGCACGGCGCCGGACCGTTGTTGACCACGTCCATCGACAGTTCCGGCTGGTCACCGCCGCTGTAGACCGGTTTGTCGACCTTCGCGACCACCACGACCGCGTCGTCGGGACACGGCTGCGGCGGGCCGGGCGGCGGAGGCGGCGCGGCTGTCGGGGTGCTCACCGCGGGCGGCGGGGTCGTCGAGGAGGACGCCGCACCGGCCTCCGACATCGTCGGCGGTGGCGTGGAGGCCGAGGCGGCCGCGGCGTTGGTGGGCTGCGACGGCTGGTCGGGGCCGGAGCCGAAGAGGCCGACGATCCAGATCACGAGCAGCAGCGTGACCAGCGCCGCGCCGATCGCGGCGATGCGGCGGCGCCAGTACACCGAGGACGAGAGTGGTGCTGTGGGCTCGATCACGGCCCGAACGTAGCGGGGTGACGTGGAATCCAGGCGTAGGCGAGCGTCGCTCGATCCGGTGAACGTGATATTGCCGGAAAGCCCTTGTGAACGCGCGCTCGCTGAAGTTCCATCGAGCGGGGGTCCGCCGGTAGGCCATGGAGGGTAGTCATGACCGCGATCGACGAACTGCTCAAGCGGAACTACGAGCTCGGGAACGTGGTTCCCGGAGACCGTTCCTCCGCGCGGCCGTCCCTGCAGGTGGCGATCCTGACCTGCATGGACTCGCGCATCCGCGTGTTCGAGATCTTCGGGTTGAAGCAGGGCGAGGCGCACGTGCTGCGCAACGCGGGCGGCGTCGTCACCGACGACATGATCCGCTCGCTGGCGCTGAGCCAGCGCAAGCTCGGCACGCGTGAGGTGCTGCTGGTGCACCACACGAACTGCGGCCTCGAGATGGTCACCGAGGACGACTTCAAGGACGAGCTGGAGTCCGACACCGGTCTGCGGCCGACCTGGGCCGTGGAGGCGTTCAAGGTCGTCGAGCAGAGCGTGCGCGGGTCGATGGCCCGCCTGCGGCGCAGCCCGTTCATCCCGCACACCGACAAGGTCCGCGGGTTCGTCTACGACGTGCACACCGGCGAGCTGCGCGAGGTCGACGCCGCGGAGACCGCCGCCGCCTGACCCCGCCGCCACCTGACCTCGTGCCACGCGGGGCCCCCGCGTTTCCCTGAGGGGAACGCGGGACTCCCGCGTGACATCCAGGGGAATGCGGGACTCCCCGCGTGACATCCAGGGGAATGCGGACTTCCGCGTGCCCTCCAGGGGCACGCGGGGAGCCTTCGTGCACCACGAGAGTACGAAAGCTCCCCGCGTGCGTTTGCGACAATGGCGAGCGATGAATCACGAGTTGCTGCTGGGCTGGTGGGACACCGCCGCCCGCGACCTGCCGTGGCGCCGACCCGACTGCACCGCCTGGGGTGTGCTGATCAGCGAGATCATGCTGCAGCAGACGCCGGTGAGCCGCGTGGAACCGATCTGGCACGAGTGGCTGGCGAAGTGGCCGGTCCCGAGTGCGATGGCCGCGTCGTCGCAGGGCGAGGTGCTGCGGATGTGGGGCAAGCTCGGCTACCCGAGGCGCGCGCTGCGGTTGCACGAGGCGGCCACGGCCATCGCGCGCGACCACGGCGACGTGGTGCCGTCGGACATCGAGACGCTGGAGTCGTTGCCGGGCATCGGCAGCTACACGGCTCGTGCGGTGGCGACGTTCGCGTACGGGCAGAAGTGCGCCGTCGTGGACACGAACGTCCGCCGGGTCGTCGCGCGCGCTGTGCACGGTGCCGGTGACGCGGGTCCGCCGTCGACCAAGCGAGACCTGCGGGACGTCGAGGCGATCCTGCCCGAGGACCGGGACGACGCCGCCGTGTTCAGCGCCGCCCTGATGGAGCTCGGCGCGTTGATCTGCACGGCGAAGAACCAGAAGTGCGCCGACTGCCCGCTGTACGCGGAGTGCGCGTGGCAGCTGGCCGGGCGGCCCGCCTACGCCGGGCCGGAGAAGAAGGTGCAGAAGTTCGCCGGCACCGACCGGCAGGTGCGGGGCAAGCTGCTCGACGTGCTGCGCGGCGCACCCGGCCCGGTGCCCAAGATCCAGCTCGACCTCGTCTGGAACGACGTCACGCAGCGGGAGAAGTGCCTGGTCTCGCTGCTGGACGACGGCCTGGTCGAGCAGACCCGCGACGGCCTGTTCGCGCTGCCGGGAGAGCACTGATGCACGCGCTGGTGGCGTTCTTCGACGACGACGCGGACAAGGAGGTCCGCGACCTGCAACGACGCATCGGCGTAACACCCGGCTTCCCACCGCACCTCACTTACGCGGCGGCAACGACCATCGGCCAGAAGGTGCGCAAGGAGCTGCGCGAGGACCTCGAACGGCTCTGGCTGCCGGACCTGTGGCTGCACCACCTGGGCACGTTCGCCGCGGTCGACAACGTGCTGATGCTCGCCGCCGTCGTCGACGCCGAGCTGCTGGCCGTCCACTCGGCGATCCACGACGTGCTGGCCGGCAACGTGAAGAACCCCAGCGCCTACTACCTGCCGGGCAACTGGGTCCCCCACTGCACGCTCGTGCACGGTGTCGGCGAGGCGGCGATCCGGTCGGCGTTCGCCGAGGTGTTCCCGGTCGAGCCGATCCGCGCGAAGGTCCGCGAGGTGTCGGTCGTGGACACTCAGACCGGTGAGGTCGACGTGCTCAAGAAGGCCTCCACGGCACCGCGGTAGACCCACGGAGCGGTGGCGTGCACCAGGTGCCCTGCTTCGGGGACGTGGAGGTACTGCCCGCCGCACGACCGCGCCGCCGCCGCCATCTGCCCTGGCAGCTGCCCGCCCTGGCCCGCCTCGATGACGAGCGACGGGCAGCGGACGGCCGCGATCTGGTCCCAGTACGCCCGCGTGCCCCACTCGGCGGCGATCTCGTAGAGGTCGTCCATCGCCGCGATCAGGTGCCAGCCGTCCTCGCGTTCCTCGAAGTACTCGGCGAACACCGGCGCGCCGAAGAACGACGTCACGTGCGCGAGCGACTGGAACGGCACCGGCCAGGCGTCGAAGAACCACTTCCACTCGTCGATCGTGCGGCCCCTGTTGTCCGGGGCGAAGTCCTCGACCACAATCGCGCTGACCAGGTCAGGACGGGCCGCCGCGAGACACCACGCGTGCAGCCCGCCCATGGAGTGCCCGATCACGACGGCGGGCCCGAGGCCGAGCCGCTCGATCGCCGCCGCGGCGTCGGCGACGAAGTCCTCGGTGCGGTAGGGGCCCCGCTGCGGGTTTCGGCCGTGCCCCCGCGCGTCGATCCCGACCACGCGGCCGTGCGGTGTGAGCCACTGCGCGACCGGCCACCAGGCCGTGGCCCTGCTCATCAGGCCGTGCAACAGCAGGACGCCCCGCCCCGTTCCGCCGAACTCCACCACCGACACAGGGATGATTAACGCATGAAGGCCCGTCCGTACCTCGTCGCCCTCGTGCTGGTCGTGCTCGTCGCCGGTCTGCTGGTCGTGTTCCGCACACCCGGCGGTGACCCCGCGCAGCAGCAGCGCCAGGACACGTCACCGCAGGCCGCGGTGGAGGCGGGCGCCGGTGCGGGCGACCCCTACTACCCGGCGGACGGCAACAGCGGCTACGACGTGCGGCTCTACGACCTCGCGATCACCTACGACCCCGGCTCGCAGCGGCTCGACGGCGTCGCGACGATCACCGCGACCGCGACGGACGACCTGGCCAGGTTCAACCTCGACCTGGAGGGCCTCGACGTCAGCGGGGTCGAGGTCGGCGGTCGGCCCGCGAAGTTCGCGCGGGAGGGCGACCACGAGCTCGTGATCACGCCGTCCGCACCGGTCGCGAAGGGCGGGCAGTTCGTCATCGCCGTCACCTACGGCGGCAAGCCGACCACGATCAACGACGCTTCGCTGGGCCGCAGCGGCTGGCAGGTCTCGTCCACCGGTGGCGCGTTCGCCGCGGGCCAGCCGCACTCGGCGACGACGTGGTTCCCCGCCAACGACACCCCGCGCGACAAGGCCGCGCTGAAGGTCGCCGCCCGCGTGCCGGATGGCTGGTCGGTCGTGTCGAACGGCCTGGAGGGCGAGGTGACGAAGGACGGCGGCTGGTCGACGTTCCGCTGGCAGGAGGACACGCCGCTGGCGACGTACCTGGTCACGGTGGCCATCGACAGGTGGGAGATCGTCCGCTCGCAGCTGCCCGGCGGCACCCCGGTGGTCGACGCCTACGCACCCGGCACGTCCGCGCAGAAGAAGCCGGTCCAGGCGCGGCTGCCGGAGGTCCTCGCGCTGCTGGAGTCGAAGTTCGGCCCGTACCCGCAGCGCGCGGCCGGCAGCATCTGGGTCGCCGACCAGATCGGGTTCTCGCTGGAGACCCAGACCCGGCCGATCTACGCGGCCTGGGCGGACCTGGAGACCGTCGTGCACGAGAACGCCCACCAGTGGTTCGGCGACTCGGTGACGTTGCGGAGCTGGGCGGACATCTGCCTGAACGAGTGCCTGGCGTCGTACTCGCAGTGGCTGTGGGCCGAGTACGAGGGCGAGGACCTCGACGACCGCTACCGCCGCGAACTGGAGCAGAAGCGCGGCAGCACCCGGTTCTGGTCGCCGAAGCTCTACGACATGGGCCAGGGCAACGAGTTCCGCGGCGTCTACGACAAGGGCATCTTCGCGCTGCACGCACTGCGCAGGCAGGTCGGTGACGACGTGTTCTTCCCGGCGCTGCGCTCGTGGACCGCGCAGCACCGCGACGGCAACGCGTCCTGGCCGCAGTTCGAGGACCACGTCGCGAAGGCGTCCGGGCAGCAGCTCGACGGGTTCTTCCAGGCGTGGTTCCACGACTCGGGCATTCCGGGTGATCAGTACCTGCTGCCCGGCGTACTCCGCCGCTAGTGTGGGTGGCATGGCAGTCGTGAAGATCAACGCGATCAAGGTTCCCGAGGGCAACGGCCCCGAGCTCGAGAAGCGCTTCGCCGCCCGTCTCGGCGCGGTCGACGAGCAGCCGGGGTTCCTCGGCTTCGAGCTGCTGCGGCCGGTCGCGGGCGAGGACCGCTACTTCGTCGTCACGCACTGGGAGACGCACGAGGACTTCGTCGCGTGGCGCGACGGGCAGGCCGGTGCCGCCGCGCACTCCGGTGAGCGCGCGCGTCCCGTGTCGTCCGGTGCCGACCTGCTGGAGTTCGAGGTCGTGCTCGGGAGCAAGCCCAAGCAGTGACCGCGGTGGACAGCGCCTCCGTCGAGAGAGCCGCTGAGCTGGTCGCCGGCGCGGACGCGGTGCTCGTCTGCGCCGGTGCCGGCATCGGCGTGGACTCCGGGCTGCCCGACTTCCGCGGCACCGAGGGGTTCTGGCGGGCCTACCCGCCGTACGAGCGGCTCGGGCTGCGGTTCGAGGAGCTCGCCGACCCGGCGCACTTCGCCGACGACCCCGCGCTCGCGTGGGGGTTCTACGGCCACCGGCTCGCGCTGTACCGCAACACCGTGCCGCACGAGGGTTTCGCGATCCTGCGGTCGTGGGGTGCGCGCGTCTTCACGTCCAATGTGGACGGCCAGTTCCAGCGGGCCGGGTTCACCGACGTCGCCGAGGTGCACGGGTCGATCCACCACTCGCAGTGCGTGGAACCGTGCTGCGACGACGTCTGGGAGTGCTCGTTCGACGTCGAGGTCGACCCGGAGTCGATGCGCGCGCTCGACCCGTTGCCGACGTGCCCGAACTGCGGCGGGCTGGCCAGGCCGAACATCCTGATGTTCGGCGACTGGGGCTGGGTGCCGCACCGCAGCCAGGCGCAGCTCGACGCGCTCGCGCGGTGGCGGCGGGAGCAGCGGCGGCTGGTGGTGGTCGAGATCGGTGCGGGCACCGCGGTGCCGACCGTGCGGCGGCAGGCCGAGCTGGCCAGTGCCGCCTCCGGTGCGCTGGTCAGGATCAACCCGCGCGAGCCGGAGGTCAGGCACGGCCGGGGCGTCTCGTTGCCGATGAACGCCCTCGAAGCCCTCACGGCAGTTCGCGACTCAATCGGTCGAGGGTCGCGATGACCTCCTGCTGGGTGCCCACGGCCGCGTAGGCCTCCAGTGCGGCGTGCCGCTGCCCGGTGGTCTTGAACGTCACCTCGACCGTGTACGAGCCGCCCCACGCGGTGTACTCGTTCGGCTCGACGCTCGCCTGGTAGGCGTAGGCCGTGCCCTGCGGGAACCGGCTGCGCTGCCAGTACAGGCCCAGGCAGTGCTCACCGCCCTCGGTGCAGCGCAGCAGCGGGCGGTTCTTGTGGTCCCAGTCGTCCACGAACGGCACCGCCCCGCCGTCGACGTAGGTGTACTGGCGGGTGAAGTCCTTCAGCGTGTACGCGACGACCGTCGTGTAGACCTCGCCGAGGTGCGCCGCCGGTTCCGCGTCCTCGACGTGCAGGCCGGCGCCGAGCCGGATGACGTTGTCCCGCACGTCCACGTCCGGGTTGAGCCAGTACCGCGACAGCCCGAGCGGCATCGGGTTGACCGCCTCACCGGCGACGGGAGCGGGGTCCTGGTAGTGCGCCGGGTCGCACGAGTCGAACTTGCTGCGCTCCCCCAGCGGCACGTACATCGCCAGCCTGCTCGCGGCGGCGTAGCTGGTGGGTCCGGTCTTCTCGAACCGGGTGAGCGCGCTGGTGGAGGGGCCGTGGAACGGCGGCGGCTCGTCGTGGTCGTCCTTCTGGCTGCCGGCCTGGGTCGGGTTGTAGCACTCGGTGGTGTGCGGCCGGCCGTCACTTTGACCGAGCTTCGCGACCGACGGGCGGACGGCCCACTGCAACGCCGACCCGTGGCCGCCGCTGCCGATGTACTCCCGGCCGCCGTGGCGCACCGAGACGATGGCACCGGCCAGCGCCGTCGAGGCCGTGACGGACACCCGGTCCGTCGCGATGGTGACGTCGGCGAAGGTGCGGTCCCAGTTCTGCTTGGACGCGCACTGCGTCTTGTAGAGCAACGCGAAGTCGTAGTGCTCCTGGACGCGCATGTCGAACGGGTCGGGAGCCTGGCAGCTGATGGTCTCCTCGGCCTGAGCGGGCGCGAGCAAGCCCCCCAGCAGAGCCGCGGTGGCGAGGATCTTCATGCCGTCGTTGTAGCGGCAACCCGCTAGCGCGGTACAACGAACTGTGCAACCAGGGCGCGGTGGTCGCTGCCCGGGACGTCGAACACGTCCACGGTGTCGACGGGACACCGCGGGTCCACCAGGACGTGGTCGATCGTGACCGGCGGTGGCCAGATGCCGCTCTGGCTGGGCCACGTGTGCACCAGCCCCTTGCCGACCTGGTCGGCGGCGTCGACGTAGCCCTTGTTGAGCAACCGCGTCATGCCGACGTGGTCCAGCGTGGCGTTGAAGTCGCCCGCGAGCACCCGCATCGAGCCGGTGGAGTCGGGGCTCGGCAGCCCGGCCAGCTCGCGCTGCCACGGCTCCGGCCCCTCGTCGACCACCGGTGGCAGCGGGTGCACCGACACCACCTCGATGTCCTGCGCACCCGGCAGGTCGACCAGTGCCCCTGCCTGCCGCAACGTGCCCAGAGGCGTGAGGTCGCGCCGGGTGAGCGGGAACCGGGACGCGATGCCGGAGCCCGACCCGCCCGGCTCCGGGATGAGGACCTGGTTCGGCAGCACCTGGTCGAGCCCGGCGCGTTGGAGGTCCCGCACCATCGCGGGCGACAGCTCCTGCATCGCGAGCACGTCGATCCGGCGGGCCTTGACCTGCGCGACCACGAACTCGGCGTCCGCCTGGCCCACCAGGAGGTTCGACGTCATCAGCCGGACCTCCTGCCCGACCACGTTCGGCCGCGGGTCCGAGAACGCCCGCGGCACCACGTTCGCGACCAGCACGACGGCCACCAACGTCATCGTCAGCCCGACGACCCACCGTTTGCGGAACAACGCGAACAACCCGATGACCAACCCCGCCACCGTGATGTACGGCGTCAACGCCGTCGTGGCGATCATGTACCGGGTGCCGTCGATGCCCAGCAGCCGCACCAACGCCGCCGCCACGAACGCGACGGCGCAGATGACCAGCACGAACGTGGTGAAGCCGTTCCTGGGCTGCCTGAGGTCGATCCGGGTGTCCACGTTCGGGGGACGGCCGGTGGCACGGTTGCGTTGCCTCGCGGAACTGTCAGGCCCCTCGTGCATCCTGATCTCAACACCAACTCTCAGGGGGACGAACGGGAGCCGAGGACTGGATGCTCTTCTGCGCATCCGACGACGTCGGTGTGCTCATGCGGCAGAAGCGGGGTTCCTCGGTCTCACACCCGGAAAACGCTGCAGCAGACCGGTTATCGCGTCGACCTCCTGCAGCAGGCGCTCGGGGTCGATCTGGCCGGGCAGCACCGAGTAGGCGATGCCGCCCTCCAGCGTCAGGTTGTGGAAGTCGTCCGCACCGGCCTCGGCGAGCAACCGCTGCACCACCTCCGGGACGAACATCGCGGCCGCTCGGTGCGGGTCACCGGTGAGGGCTGCGAAAGCCCGGTCCAGGCCCGCGGGAAGCGTCAGTTCACGCCATTCCCGAGACCCACCGTCCGCGACCGGTCGAGGCGCCTCACCAGCCCAGTTCCGCGCCCCTTCGCCCCCACCCGGGGAGCGGACCACCAGCTTCAGCGGCGGGAGCTCGGACGTGGCCACCTCGACACGGCGTTCGTGATGGGTGTTCGCGACGTCGGCGTTGGTCGGGTCCTGCAGCTCGATCGACGCCTCGGTCACCCGGATGCGCCACCCGTGTCGTTCGAAGTCCAACGCGTGCTCGAACCGCGAGTCGGAAACGCGTCCCAGCCAGGCGATCACGTTGCCGTACTCGTGGGCGAACGGGCGGAGGAGCCCGGCGGACCAGGCGCTCACGTCCTCGCCCGGACCCGACGCGGTCCCGCCCATCATCGCCGCGAACCTGGCCAGGTCGGCGGCGTGGTCGGCGGCTTCCCTCCTGGCGACCCGCCACCTCCACCAGAACATCAGCGCCAGCAGCACCACCAAGATCAGGACGAACAGCCCGAGCTTGAGCTCCCACGGTTTCATGCGTCCAGCTCCCCCAGCGTGGTCAGAGGTCCAGGTAGCCCTGGATCCGGTGCTTCGGTTCGTCTGTGCCGATCTGGTCGTTCTCGGCTGCCTTCTCCACCGCGGCGATGTTGCGCAGGCCCTTCTCGTGCGACGGGTTGACCTGGGCCAGCGCCTCACCACCCACGGCCTCCACCATCGACTTGCCGAAACCGTGCTTCATCCGCTCCCCCACGTCGCCCTTGGAGCTGTTGAGCTTGTCGCCCCACTGCCGGTGCACCGCGAACGGGCTGAGGCGCTCCAGGTTCTTGTCGGCGGTCGCGACACCGGCCTTCTTGTCCGCCATGGACTTCTGGAACGCGGTCCGCACGTTCTTGAGGCGGCTGCCCACGTTGCGCAGGAACTCCATGATCTTCTGCAGGAACTGGCGCAGCTTGGCCACGATGCGCGACAC
This sequence comes from Lentzea sp. NPDC036955, assembly GCF_055608005.1. NCBI lineage: Bacteria > Bacillati > Actinomycetota > Actinomycetes > Pseudonocardiales > Pseudonocardiaceae > Lentzea > Lentzea sp. NPDC036955. Next base: position 682,766 of record NZ_JBVJRC010000003.1, read on the forward strand.
CCGCCCGGCGGTGGACGCGACACGCACACCGGTGGCCGCACCTGCCGCCGCGGTGGAGGCACCGAAGCTGGGTGCGGCGGCGGCGAGCGCCGGGACCCAGATGAGGATCAACCAGGTGATCAGCTCGGTGAGGATCGCCTTGATGATGTCCTCGATGATCTGCATGATCATGCTGGAAATCGTCAGCATCTGGGCGAGCTCGCCGGCTTGGCCCGCGACACCGCTGATGCCACTCGCGAACTCACCCAGCCTGGTCGCGGCCATGTCGGCCGTTTCCCCGCCCCAGGTCTGCACGGAGCTGGACAGGTCCTCGTCGAAGTTCTCCCGGCGGGTGGCGACACCCCGGGCGATGGCACCGAAGTTGTCGGCGGCCTGCGACAGCGCCGGGCCGTCGCCGCTGACGAAGTGGATCGCATCCTCCAGCGGCTGGACCACGCTGATGAGGAAGTTCAACCCCTGACCGACCAGCCAGCCGATCGGGTCCACCGCAATGCCCTGCGCCGCCGAGCCGACCGAGCTGAGCAGCGCGCTGCCCTCGGACGCCAGCGTGCTCGCGCCACCGGCCTCGCCACGCTTCTCGAACGCCTCGGACGTCTTGAGGTAGCTGCCGACGAACGGCGTCGCCTCGAGTGCTTTCTCACCCGTGGTCTTCTCGCCGACGGTGATCTCGACGCTGCCGGTCAGGTTCTGCGCGCCCTCGCTGACGTTCGAGGTTTCTTCCGCCATGCCGCGCCTACCCCCTGTCGATCTCGACCTGGAGCCCGTCGAAGATCTGCATCAACGCGTCCTCCTGGTCCTGGTAGCCCTGCGCGGTGCCGCGGAACTTGTCGGCGCCCGACTGCAAACCGTTCTGCATGTCCTTGAACAGCTCGTTCAGGTCGTTCAGCATCTGCGTGTACTCGTCCTTGACGAACAGGCCGATCACGCCCCACGACTTGCCGCCCACGTCCGACCGGCCGACCAGACCGGCGAGCTCGCTCGCGGCGCTGCGGTAACCGTCGAGCTTCCCGGCGAACGCGGTCAGCTCGGCCGGGTTGACGTCGAAGCCGCTCATCGTCCGTCCTCATCGTCGTACAGGTTGAGGTAGCCGCCGCCCTGCTTCGGTGGCGCCGGCGAAGGTGGTTGCTGCGAGCGGGACTGCCACGAGTCCTCGCGCAGCACGTTCTGGTCGGAGAAGTCCTCCGGGGACTCCCGCGCGGGCCGGCGTTGTGGCGGTGGTGGCGGCTGCCGGACCTGTCCCGCCTGCGGCACGGGCGGCGGAACCGGCGCGCGCGGCGGCACGGGCGGTGCGGGAGGAGTCGGCTGGGGCGGCTGCTGGGCCGCGGCCGCGTCCTGCTCGGCGGTGGCGCGGACGAGGTCCTCCTTGGACATGCCGAAGAGCTGCGCCTGGGTTTCCAGCACCTGGTCCTTGAGGTGCATGTCATCGCCCAGCGCGCCTTCGACGATGCCCGCCTGCCGGCGGGCTGCCTCGGCGACGGCCTTCTGCAGCGTGGACATCAGTTCGGCGGCCAGTGCGTGAGGTGGGCGGCGCATGGCCAGGTCGGTGAGGCGGATGTCCCTGATGGACCCCGACGGGCCGGCCACGACGGTGACCGCCCTGTCCGCCGAGGTGGCGACGGCTTCCAGCTCGGTGAGCTGCTGCTGCATCTCGCCGATGCCGGCGAACTGCTGGTCCACGCGGTGCATCTGGGCCTGGAACCGCTCGAACTGAGCGACAAGCTGATCAAACTCGGCCGACACTGCCGTGACGCTCCTCAACACTCTCGGGTCAGCGGTGCTCAGCAGTCTGGCAGCGGCCGCACACCGAGGCGGCGAAACGGGCAAATCCACGCGGTCGAGTGACCGCGGCCACCGGCTCCGAACGCGAACCGGCCCCCAGGCGGTGTGCCTGGGGGCCGGTTCGGGTCGTGCCGGTCGTGCTAGTGGTGCTCGGTCACTCGTTCTCGGCGGCCGGCGCGTCCTGCTGCTCGGTGGCAGCGGCGGAGGCGGTCAGGTCGACCGGGGGCGAGTCCGGCACGCGGGTGGGCTTGGCCTCGCCGCGGAACACGAACTTCGCCTTGTCGTGCTGGTCCGACTCGCCGTCCCAGCCCTCGACGTCGGTGATGATGATCTGGCCCGGCTGGATCTCGCCGAACAGGATCTTCTCCGACAGGGTGTCCTCGATCTCGCGCTGGATCGTCCTGCGCAGCGGGCGGGCGCCCAGCACCGGGTCGAAGCCGCGCTTGGCCAGCAGGGACTTGGCCCTGTCGGTCAGCTCGATCGCCATGTCCTTGTTCTTCAGCTGCGTCTCGACGCGGGCGATCATCAGGTCCACCATCTTGATGATCTCGTCCTGAGTCAGCTGGTGGAAGACGATGATGTCGTCGATGCGGTTGAGGAACTCGGGCCGGAAGTGCTTCTTCAGCTCGTCGTTGACCTTGTTCTTCATGCGCTCGTAGTTGGACGCGGTGTCCTGACCCGAGGTGAAGCCGAGGCCGACGGCCTTGCTGATGTCCGACGTGCCCAGGTTCGACGTGAAGATGATGACGGTGTTCTTGAAGTCCACCGTCCGGCCCTGACCGTCGGTCAGGCGGCCGTCCTCCAGCACCTGGAGCAGCGTGTTGTAGACCTCCTGGTGGGCCTTCTCGATCTCGTCGAAGAGCACGACGGAGAACGGCTTGCGGCGCACCTTCTCGGTGAGCTGGCCGCCCTCTTCGTAGCCGACGTAACCGGGAGGGGCACCGAAGAGCCGCGACGCGGTGTACCGGTCGTGGAACTCGCCCATGTCGATCTGGATGAGCGCGTCGTCCTCGCCGAACAGGAAGTTCGCGAGCGCCTTCGAGAGCTCGGTCTTACCGACACCGGACGGGCCGGCGAAGATGAACGAGCCGGAGGGGCGCTTCGGGTCCTTCAGGCCGGCGCGGGTGCGGCGGATCGCCTGCGACACGGCCTTGACCGCGTCGACCTGGCCGATGATCCGCTTGTGCAGCTCGTCCTCCATGCGGAGCAGACGCGTGGTCTCCTCCTCGGTGAGCTTGAACACCGGGATGCCGGTCCAGTTGGCGAGGACCTCGGCAATCTGCTCGTCGTCGACCTCCGCGACGACGTCCAGGTCACCGTCCTTCCACTGCTTCTCCCGCTCGGCCTTCTGGCCCAGGAGCTGCTTCTCCGCGTCCCGCAGCTTGGCGGCGCGCTCGAAGTCCTGCGCGTCGATCGCGGACTCCTTGTCGCGACGCACGTCCGCGATCTTCTCGTCGAACTCGCGCAGGTCCGGCGGCGCGGTCATCCGGCGGATGCGCATGCGGGCGCCCGCCTCGTCGATGAGGTCGATCGCCTTGTCCGGCAGGAACCGGTCGTTGATGTACCGGTCGGCCAGCGTGGCGGCGGCGACGAGCGCGGAGTCGGTGATGGAGACGCGGTGGTGCGCCTCGTACCGGTCGCGCAGGCCCTTGAGGATCTCGATGGTGTGCTCGAGCGACGGCTCGCCCACCTGGATCGGCTGGAAGCGGCGCTCCAGCGCGGGGTCCTTCTCGACGTGCTTGCGGTACTCGTCGAGCGTGGTGGCACCGATCGTCTGCAGCTCACCGCGGGCCAGCATCGGCTTGAGGATGCTCGCCGCGTCGATCGCGCCCTCGGCGGCACCCGCGCCGACGAGCGTGTGGATCTCGTCGATGAACAGGATGATGTCGCCGCGCGTGCGAATCTCCTTGAGGACCTTCTTCAGGCGCTCTTCGAAGTCACCGCGGTAGCGCGAGCCCGCGACCAGCGAGCCGAGGTCGAGCGTGTAGAGCTGCTTGTCCTTGAGCGTCTCGGGCACCTCGCCCTTGACGACCATCTGCGCCAGGCCCTCGACGACGGCCGTCTTGCCGACGCCGGGCTCGCCGATGAGGACCGGGTTGTTCTTGGTGCGGCGGGACAGCACCTGCATGACCCGCTCGATCTCCTTGGTGCGCCCGATCACCGGGTCGAGCTTGCCCTCACGGGCCGAAGCCGTGAGGTTGCGCCCGAACTGGTCGAGGACCAGGGACGACGACGGGGTGCCCTCGCCGCGGCCAGGGGCCTCCGACGAGCCCTTCTCCGTCGAGTAGCCGGACAGCAGCTGCAGCACCTGCTGCCGCACCCTGTTGAGGTCGGCGCCCAGCTTCACGAGGACCTGCGCAGCAACGCCCTCGCCCTCGCGGATCAGGCCGAGCAGGATGTGCTCGGTGCCGATGTAGTTGTGTCCGAGCTGCAGCGCCTCGCGCAGCGACAGCTCCAGGACCTTCTTCGCGCGTGGGGTGAAGGGGATGTGTCCACTCGGGGCCTGCTGGCCCTGGCCGATGATCTCCTCGACCTGCTGGCGGACGCCCTCCAGCGCGATCCCCAACGACTCGAGCGCCTTGGCGGCGACACCTTCACCCTCGTGGATCAGACCCAGGAGGATGTGCTCGGTGCCGATGTAGTTGTGGTTGAGCATCCGTGCCTCTTCTTGGGCAAGGACAACCACCCGCCTCGCGCGGTCGGTGAACCTTTCGAACATTCGCACTCCCTGACTGCTGCGTCGGCGGTCCTCGGCTCCACCGATCTACCCTGGTGAGCGCGGCACCGTGGCTCCACTGTAGTGGGCGGTACCGAGGCCTGTGGTTCCCGTCAGCGGACAGTCGCGTCCGTGGAACTCTGACATCAGCATCAACGCAGGTCGGGCCCAGCGGATTCCACAGATCGGGCGATGTCCGCTGAGCGCGAACAACCCCCCGTTGAGCGACGCTGCTGTGACCGGGCCCACCTCAGGGGGCGCGATCGGGTACCTTTTAGGTAAGGTTAGGCAAGCCTCATTCGCTGAGATTGGACTTGCGCGTTGACCGTACCTGCGAGGGTCTCACAGCAGAACCCGCGTGCGTTCACGCCACTGGCCGAATCCGTCGCCCGCCTGGACGTGGGAACCGAGATCCGCTTCGGAGTCCCCCCGTCGGACTGGACGATCTGCTCGGAGCTGGTGGCCGAGCCGTCGCGCTTCGACCTCTGGCGCAAGGACCTCGCCGAGTGGATGGTCGAGCAGCACGGCGAGTCGGACGACCGCGCGACCGCCGGCTACGTGATGGGCTGGTACCTGCACGTCCCCGCCTACCTCGCGAGCCTGCTCTTCCACACCGTCCGCCGCATCCCGTCCCTCAAGCCCGCGGACGTCGCGTTCCGGATCGCCCAGGAGGGCCGCCCGCACCCCGACGGCATCGCCCTGCTCTCCGACGAGTTCGCCTGCCTGCCCGACGACCCGGCCTCGAACCACCCGGCCGCGACCGTCGTGGCGAACGAGGCGGCACTCGCCGCCCTGTTCCGCGCCCGCTACGCCGCGCACGCCGCGCAGTTCGTGACCTCGTTCGGCCAGGTGGTCCGCTTCGGCCGCCGCACCCTGTGGGCGGCGGCGACGGACATGCTGGAGTACGGCCCCTGGGCCGCGGGCCGGGTGTGCGGCGACGAGACAGCGGGCGTCACCGACGCGGCCCTGCTCCTGCCGGAGAAGCTCGACCCGTTCATCTCCGCGTCGACGCTGCACCTGACGGACGAGGGCTGGAAGCGCCGCCGCCGTTCCTGCTGCTTCCACTACGTGCTGCCGGACGCCGAGCCGTGCACGGCCTGCCCGCGCACGAGCTGAGCTGAGCGCCGCCCCCACCCGATGGGCGGCGCTACGGCCTGAGGCACCGCCGCAGGCGCTACGGCAGGCGGTGACGTGACCCGACCGGCACCACCAGCGGCGTTCCGGCCACCGGGTCCTCGACGACCCGCGCGTCCAGCCCGAACACCTCCAGCAGCATCTCCTCGGTCAGCACCTCCGCGGGCGTTCCCTGCGCCACGATCCGCCCACCGCGCATGGCGACGACGTGGTCCGCGTACCGCGCCGCCAGGTTGAGATCGTGCAGCACCATCACGATGGTCCGCCCCATAGACGCGTGCAGCTCCTGCACGAGGTCGAGCACGTCGATCTGGTGCGCCAGGTCCAGGTACGTGGTGGGTTCGTCGAGCAGCAGCAGGTCCGTGCCCTGGGCGAGCGCCATCGAGATCCACGCCCGCTGCCGCTGGCCGCCGGACAACTCGTCCACGGTGCGGTCGGCCAGGTCGGAGATGCCGGTCATCTCCAGGGCCGCGTCGACGGCGGCCGCGTCGTCCGAGGACCACTGCCGGTACCAGGACTGGTGCGGGTGCCGGCCGCGGGCGACCAGGTCCGCGACGGTCAGGCCCTCGGGGGCGGACGGCGCCTGGGGCAGCATGCCGAGCACCCGCGCCACCTCGCGCGTGGGCATCGAGTCGATCGCCTTGCCGTCGAGCAGCACCGCGCCGGACCGGGCGGGCAGCAACCGGCCGAGTGCGCGCAGCAGCGTGGACTTGCCGCAGCCGTTCGGGCCGATCACGGCCGTCACGGTGCCGCCGAGCACCGCCAGGTCCAACGAGTCGACGACCAGCCGTTCGCCGTAACCGACCGACAGCGACGTGGCCTCAAGACGCACACTCATACCCGCGCCTCCCGGCGGCTCCGAACCAGCAGGTACATCAGATAGGGGGCGCCGAGCACCGCCGTCACGACGCCGACGGGCAGCTCGGTGCGGTAGATCGTGCGTGCGACCAGGTCGGAGAGCATGACCAGGGCGCCGCCGATGACGACCGAGCCGAACAACGGGGGCTGGGCGGTGCCGGCCAGGCGCAGGGCGATCTGGGGCGTGGCCAGCGCGACGAACGTGATCGGGCCCGCGGCGGCGGTGGCGACGGAGGCCAGGACGATCGCGACGACGATCAGGAACGAGCGGGCCGGGTTCACGCGGATGCCCAGGCCGCGGGTGGTCTCGTCGCCGAACTGCAGCGCGCCGAGGACGTGGCCGCCGACCAGGGCGACGGGGACCAGCACGGCCAGCGCCATCGCCACCGGGACGACGTGCTCCCAGCCGCGGCCGTTCAGCGAGCCGGTGATCCACACCATCGCGCGGCCGGCGTCCTGGACGTCGCCGACGGTCAGCAGGTAATGGGTGAAGTTGCCGGCCACGGCGGTGACGCCGATGCCGACGAGCACCATCCGGAAGCCCTCGATGCCCTTGCGCCACGCCAGCGCGTAGACGAGCAGGCCGGCGGTCAGGCCGCCGAGCAGGCCCGCCAGCGGCACGCCGATCGACGCGGCGCTGCCGGTCACCACGCCGAGCGAGCCGGCGAACGTGATCACCGAGACCGCGCCGGCACCCGCGCCCCAGGTGACGCCCAGGATGTCGGGTGAGGCCAGCGGGTTGCGCACGATCGCCTGGAAGATCGCGCCGGACAGGCCGAGCGCGGCGCCGACGAGCAGGCCGGTCAGCGCGCGGGGCATGCGCAGCTCGAAGACCACGAACTGGTCGCGGCGCGAGCCACCGCCCAGCAGGGTGTCCACGACCTGCGCGGCGGTCAGCGGGAAGTCGCCGATCATGATGTCGGCGACGAACAGAGCCGCCAGCACGACCAGGGAGCACGCCACCACCAGCAGTGGACGGCGGCGGAGCTTGAACGAGGTGGCCCCGACCCTCAGCGCGGTGGCGGTCAAATCTTCACCAGCCTCTTGCGGCGCACCAGGAAGATGAAGAACGGGGCGCCGAGCAGCGCCAGCACCACACCGACCTCCACCTCGGACGGACGGGCGACGACGCGGCCGACGACGTCGGCCACGAGGACCAGGACCGCGCCGAGCACCGCCGAGAACGGCAGGATCCAGCGGTAGTCCGGCCCGGTGAACGCACGCGCGATGTGCGGCACGACGAGTCCCACGAACCCGATGGGCCCGCACGCGGCGACGGCGGCGCCCACCAGCAGCGTGATCGCGAGGATGCCCAACGACCGGGTGCGGCTGACGTTCACGCCGAGCGACCGCGCCACGTCCTCACCGAGCGAGAGCGCGTTGAGCCCCGGCGCGTTGAACGCCGCCACGACCAGACCGGCCAGCAGGAACGGCAGCACCTGCGTCAGCACCGACAGGTCGCGGCCGGCGATCCCGCCGAGCTGCCAGAACCGGAACGCGTCGAGCGACTGCTGGTCGAGCAGCACGATCGCCGACACCAGACCGTTCATCAGCGCCGATACGGCGGCACCGGCCAACGCCAGCGTCACGGGCGATGGACCCGCACGCCCGGCCGAACCGAGCACGAAGACCAGCACGCTCGCGACCATCGCGCCGGCGAAGGCGAACCAGATGTAGCCGTACAGCGACGAGACGCCGAACAGGAAGATCGACAGCACCACGGCCAGCGCGGCGCCGTGCGTGACGCCGAGGATGCCGGGGTCCGCCAGCGGGTTGCGCGTGTGGCCCTGCATCAACGCGCCGCCGACGCCCAGCGCGATCCCGACGGCGATGCCGATCAGGGTGCGCGGGACGCGGAGCTCGCGGACGATCACGTCGTCCTCGACGCCGGTCGGTGTGAACAGCCCGTGCCACACGGCGGAGAGCGGGATGTCCTTCGAGCCGACCGCGATGCTCACCAGCGCCACGGCGACCAGCACGACCAGCAGGAAGAGCAGGCCCGACGACCTACGACCCAAGGCCCACCCTCCTGTACTCCTCAAGGAGAGGTAAGCCTAACCGAACCGACCAGGCGGTCGGCCGCGCAGTCCCGTTGCCCTCGTCACGCGGACGCACGCCCCGCAGAACACCCAGGCGAGAACAGCGGAACAACGGCCGTCGGACGATCGAGGAAGAATATTCCACGGAAACGTTCTCGGCTCATCCGAACGTGAACCGAGAAAGTCGTTTGGACAGCACCGGTTCCCGGACGGGTCACCCCAGTGTCCCCCGGAAGTAGTTGAGTGGTCACTCAAATAGCACGAAGGGGTTCCGGGAATGCGCCCCGGAACCCCTTCGTGCTTTACCGAATTTCAGCCCTGCTGGTGGTAGGCGTCGAGCACCTCGGCCGGGATGCGACCCCGGTCCGACACCTTCATGCCCTGCTTGCGGGCCCACTCGCGAATGGCCTGGTTCTGCTCGCGGTCAGCCGATGCCGGACGCGCCTTCACGCTCGCCGGACGGCCAGGTCCAGTGCCGGTGCGCTTGCGACCACCCGCGCGGCGGGCACCCGCCACGTAGTCGGACAAGGCGTCCCGCAGTTTGCCCGCATTGCCCGAGGAAAGGTCGATCGTGTAGCTGACACCGTCCAGCCCGAACTCGACGGTCTCCTCCGCAGTGGAGCCGTCCAGGTCGTCGACGAGGGTCACCGTGACCTTCTGCGCCATGCGTATCCTCCTGGACCCCGAATGCGCGGTCACCCGCACGCCAACTAATGCCCTGCGGACGCAGGTTAGCGCACAGGTGCCGCATTGCACCTATCGACTCGCGAAAAGTTACTCATTCAGGGCGAACGAGCGGGAACAAGATGGTCTCTCGGATACCCAGCCCGGTCAGTGCCATCAGCAGCCGATCGATCCCCATTCCGACACCACCACTCGGTGGCATTCCGTACTCCAGTGATCGCAGAAAGTCTTCGTCGACCGGCATGGCCTCGTTGTCGCCGGCCGCGGCAAGGCGGGCCTGCGCTTCGAGGCGTTCCCGCTCGATCACCGGGTCCACCAGTTCGGAGTAACCGGTGCCGAGTTCGAATCCGCGGACGTAGAGGTCCCACTTTTCGGCGACACCCGGCTTGGTGCGGTGCTGCCTGGTCAGCGGCGACGTCTCCACCGGGTAGTCGCGCACGAACGTGGGCAGGTAGAGCGAGTCGCACACCAGGTGCTCCCACAGCTCCTCGACCAGCTTGCCGTGCCCGAACTTCGGGTTGACCTCCAGCTCGTGGCGGTCACAAAGCTTGCGGAGCACCTCGGCCGGCGTCTCGGGGGTGATTTCCTCACCGACGGCTTCGGACAACGACTCGTAGATGCTGATCGTCCGCCATTCGCCTGACAGGTCGTACTCCGTGCCGTCGGCGAGGGTGACAATCTGCGAGCCCGTCACCGCTTCCGCGGCTTCCTGGATCAGCTCGCGGGTCAGCACGGCGTTCGTGTCGTAGGTCGCGTAAGCCTCGTAGTACTCCAGCATCGAGAACTCGGGCGAATGAGACGAGTCGACACCCTCGTTGCGGAAGTTGCGGTTGATCTCGAAGACCTTCTCGATCCCGCCGACCACGCAGCGCTTCAAGTACAGCTCCGGCGCGATGCGCAGGAACAGGTCGATGTCGAGCGCGTTCGAGTGCGTGATGAACGGACGCGCCGACGCACCGCCCTGCAGCGTCTGCAACATCGGCGTCTCGACTTCGAGGAAACCGCGCCGGTGGAACGACTCCCGCAAGGAACGGACGACGTTCGCGCGGGTCCGAACGGTGTCACGCGCGAGGGGCCGCAGGATCAGGTCGACGTAACGCTGGCGAATGCGGGTTTCCTCGCCGAGTTCCTTGTGCGCGACCGGGAGCGGGCGCAACGACTTCGACGTCAGCTGCCACGCGTCGGCCATCACGGAAAGCTCACCGCGGCGCGAGCTGATGACCTCGCCGTGCACGAAAACGTGGTCGCCGAGGTCGACGTCGCTCTTCCACTCGGAAAGCGCTTCTTCACCCACACCGGCGAGGCTCAGCATCGCCTGCAGTTCGGTGCCGTCACCTTCCCTCAGGGTGGCGAAGCACAGCTTTCCGGTGTTGCGCAGGAACATCACCCGGCCGGTCACACCGACGACCTGACCGGTCTGCGTGTCGGGCTCCAGTTCCGGGTGCGTCTCGCGAATCTCGCGCAACGTGTGCGTGCGCCCGACTTCGACCGGATACGGCTCCTTGCCGGAAGCGAGCAGCCGCGCACGCTTCTCCCGGCGCACGCGCATCTGCTCGGGCAGGTCTTCTTCGCTGGTCACGGGGTTTTGCTTCGGCTGCTCACTCACGCCGAGAAGGGTACGGAAGGGCGGGAGGTCAGGGCGAACCGGATACCCGTTGCACCAGCTCGCCACCGATCCCGAGATCGACGAGGAACCGACGCGCGAGCTCTGCCCCCACGGGGAATGCAACCGCAGAGGCCTCACCCCCACGTCTCTGCTCGCTGAGCCGCGCTTTCCGCATCCCGGAACCTGAGAAGTGCACGCGGGGAGCTTTCGTGCGCTCTGAGGGTACGCAGGGCCGCCGCGTGACCGGAAAGGGGAACGCAGGACTCCCGCGTGCCTGTGAGGGGAACGCGGGACTCCCGCGTGACCAGCGAGGAGCGCGAGAGGGCGGCGTGCGGCGGGATGGCGTGACGCGGGGAACCCGACCGGACCATTTCGGACACCGGGCCGGTCACTAAGTTGGACGGATGGATCTACACGCGAGGCGAGCTGACTCGTTCGGCGCGCAGGCGGAGGCCTACGCCGAACACCGGCCGGACTACCCCTTGGCGGCGATCCGGTGGGCTCTGGAGCCGCTGGCACAGGACAGGCGCCTGGACGTCCTGGACCTGGCCGCCGGCACCGGCAAGCTCACCGCGGGACTGGTCGCGGAGGGCCACTGCGTCACCGCGGTCGAGCCCAACGAGCAGATGCTGTCGGAACTCGTGCGCCGGGTGCACGACGTGCGCGCGTTGCCCGGCCATGCCGAGCACATCCCGGTGCCGGACCAGACGGTCGACGCGGTGCTGGTCGGGACCGCGTTCCACTGGTTCGACCACGCGAAGGCGATGCCGGAGATCGCCCGCGTGCTGCGGCCCGGCGGTGTGGTGGCGGCGATGTGGAACGAGCCGGACACGTCGGTCGAGTGGGTGGCGGAGTTCGAGCGGGTGTCGGCGAACAGCATCGAGATGAACCGGCAGGACCCCACGGGCCTCCTGGCCCACCCGTTGTTCGGCACGCCTGAGCGGCAGGTGTTCCAGCACGCGCAGCACCGGGACTCACCGGAGGCGCTCATCGCCACCGTGAACACCCATTCGCGGATGCTGGTCGTCAGCGCCGAGGAACGCGAAGCGGTCAACGAGAAGATGCTCGCGTTCCTGCGTTCGCGGCCGGAGACGTCGAACGGGCCGTTCGACGTCCCCATGCTCACGGACGTGACACGGATGGTCGTCAGCGGCTGACGAGGTTGCGCTCGAACACCAGGCGCAGCCCCAGCAGGGTCAGGTCGGGCACGTGGTGCGCGATCGTCGAGGACTCCGCCACGACCAGCGGGGCCAGGCCACCGGTCGCGATCACCGTGACCGGGCCGGGGTCGGTCTGCTGGAGCTCCTGGGTGATCAGCCGCACCAGTCCGTCGACCTGGCCGACGAACCCGTAGACGATGCCGGACTGCAGGCACTCCACGGTGTTCTTGCCGATGACGTTGCGCGGGCGGACCAGCTCCACCTTGCGGAGCTGGGCCGCGCGCGCGGCGAGGGCGTCGACGGAGATCTCGATGCCGGGCGCCAGCGCGCCGCCCAGGAACTCGCCGCGCGAGGAGATCACGTCGAGGTTCGTGGACGTGCCGAAGTCGACCACGACGCACGAGGTCGCGTAGAGGTGGTGCGCGGCCAGCGTGTTGATCACGCGGTCGGAGCCGACCTCCTTCGGGTTGTCCACGAGCAGCGGCACGCCGGTCTTCACGCCCGGCTCCACCAGCACCTTCGGCACGGTGTCGTAGTAGCGGCCGAGCATCACCCGCAGCTCGCGCAGCACCGCGGGCACGGTGGACAGCGCGGAGATGCCGGTGATCTTGTCGGCGTACTCGCCGAGCAGGCCGCGCATGGTCAGCGCGAGCTCGTCGGCGGTCATGCGGGCGTCGGTGCGCATCCGCCAGTCGCGCACGAGCGGCGCGGAGTCGCCCACGCCGTCGTAGAGACCGAGCACGATGTTGGTGTTGCCGACGTCGATGGCGAGCAGCACTAGGAGATCTCCTGCTTCAGGTTCTCGGCCTGGATCAACGCGTCCAGCGCGGTCGCCTCAACGGTCTCAGATGACGGGGCGCTCGTGGAGCCGTTCACCAGTCCGGAGCCCTCGGGGGCGTGCGCCGGGTCGGTGCCGAGGTCCACGACCTTGTTGTCCGCGTCCACGAACACGACGCGCGGCTTGTAGGTGCGGGACTCGGCGTCGTCCATCTGCCCGTAGGCGATGAGGATGACGATGTCACCGGGGTGCACCAGGTGCGCGGCGGCACCGTTGATGCCCAGCACGCCCGTGCCGCGCTCACCGGGGATGACGTAGGTCTCCAGGCGCGCGCCGTTGGTGACGTCGACGATCGCGACCTGTTCGCCGGCGAGCAGGTCGGCGGCCTCCATCAGGTCCTCGTCGACCGTCACCGAACCCACGTAGTGCAGGTCGGCCTGCGTCACCGTGGCGCGGTGGATCTTGGACTTCAGCATCGTGCGGAACATGGCCATCCCCCTACTCGTCGCCTTCGCCGAGCAACACCGCGATGTTGTCGATCAGGCGGGTGGTGCCGACGCGGGCCGCCACGAGCAGCCGCGCGTCGCCGTTCTCCGGCGCGGGACCGAGGTCGGCCCCGCGCAGCTCCAGGTAGTCGAGCTCGACCTCCGGCACCTGCGCCAGCACGTCGTGCGCGGCCTTGAGCACGGCGTCCGCGCCCTGCGCCGACACGTGCGCGCCCGCGGTCAGGGCGGCCGACAGCGTCACGGCGTGCTGGCGCTGCTCGGGGCTCAGGTAGGCGTTGCGCGACGACAGGGCGAGACCGTCGTGCTCGCGCACCGTCGGCACGCCGACGACGTCGAGCGGGAAGTTCAGGTCGCGCGCCATCTTGTGGATCAGCTGGAGCTGCTGGTAGTCCTTCTGCCCGAACACCGCGTACGTGGGCTGCACGATGTTGAACAGCTTCCCGACGACCGTGAGCACGCCCGCGAAGTGGCCGGGCCGCACGGCGCCTTCCAGCTCGTCGCCGAGCGGACCGGGGTGCACGGTGACCTGGGCACCTTCTGGGTACATGTCCTCGACGGACGGCGCGAAGACCAGCCCGACCCGCTCCGCGCGGCAGATGTCCACGTCGGACTCGAACTGCCGCGGGTACTTGTCGAGGTCCTCGTTCGCGCCGAACTGCAGCGGGTTCACGAAGATCGACACCACGACCACCGTGTTCTGCATGACCTGGGCCTCGCGGATCAGCTGCCGGTGCCCGGCGTGCAAGGCGCCCATGGTGGGCACCAGTGCCACGTTGCGTCCGGCGTTGCGCAGCGCGCGCACGACCCGGTTCAGCCGTGCGGGGTCGCGGTGCACCGTGACGTCGTCGGGGCGGAAGTCGTCCTTGGTCAGGGGCTTGGTCACGTCAGTCCTCGAGAGTGGTGCGAACGTCGTCGGCCGCGTCGGGCTTGAGCAGCCCGGAGCGTTCGGCCCGCTCGGCGGTGCGCCGGGCGAGCACGCGGTAGCTGGGCAGGGTGTCGGGTGCCTGCTCGGCCAGCACGGTGAGGTGCTTGCGCAAGGTACCCGTGTCGCCGCGGGCGACCGGACCGGTGAGGGCCCGGTCGCCGTGGCGCAGCGAGTTGTCGAGCGCGGCCGACAGCAACGGCCCGAGCAGGCGCTCGGCGTTGGCGACGCCCGCGTTGGTGAGCAGGTCCGCGGCGTCGCGGACCAGCGTGATCAGGTGGTTCGCGCCGTGGGCCAGCGCGGCGTGGTAGAGCGGGCGGACGGCCTCCGGCACGCGCACCGGTTCGGCGTCCATCTCCACGACCAGCGCCTCGCCGACGCTCCACGCCACCTCGTCGCCGTCCGCGGCGGTCACGCCGACGCACGCCGAGCTCATCCGCTGGAGGTCCTCCGACCGGCCGGTGAAGGTCATGACGGGGTGCAGCGCGAGCGTCAGCGCGCCCAGCTCGGCGGCGGGTTCGAGCACGGCCACGCCCTGGGCACCGCTGGTGTGCACGACGATCTGCCCCGCGCGCAACGAGCCCGTGGCGACCAGTCCGCGCACCAGGCCGGCCAGCTCGTCGTCCGGGACGGCCAGCAGCACCAGGTCGGCGCGCTGGGCGACCTCGGTGGGGTCGGCGATGGCGACGCCGGGCAGCAGCTCCTCCGCGCGGGCGAGGGAGGCCCGGGAGACGGCGGCCGCGCCGACGACCACGTGACCGGTCCTGGCCAGCGCGGCGCCCAGCACCGAGCCGACCCGGCCGGCCGAGATGACGCCGACGGCGAGCCTGGCCGGACGAGGGGTCGCGTCCATGCGACTAACTCCTTCTGACGTTCCAGTCCCGGTTCGGGTACCAGACGACGCCGCCGAGGGTAATCCCGCACGTCCCGGCGCGTGGCCGGGCGGTGACCGGACTCACCCGCGGGCGGCGGACCTGGCCGCGTGCAGCGTGTCGAGCAGCACGCCGTGCCGGCTCTCGGCGCTCTGTCCGGCGGTGCCCTGCTCGATGCGGTGCCGCAGGAACGCCAGCTCCGTGACGGCCACCTGGTAGTTCCGCACGGACCTGGCCGCGGCGTCACCGGACTTGCGCTTGACCGCCCGCAGCCAGTTCCTGCGGCCGTTGAGGCTCGCCAGCAACGCGACCTCGCTGTTCGCGATCCACCGGTTCTGCGCCATCGCCGCGAGCTGGCCCGCCACGATCCGCTGCTCCCGGCGGCGCTGCCACACGACGATCGCGACCGCGCCCGCGAACAGCGGCACCATGACCAGGAAGTACAGGTTGATGAACGCCGACCCGGTCTCGACCTTGGTCATCGCGTTCCAGCCCGCGTGCAGGCCGACCGCGGCCAGGTACCCGGCGATCGGCGCGACGACGCGGGTCGCGGCCCTGCTGGAGCTCGCCGCGATGCCGACGCCGATGCCGGTCATCGACGTGAACAGCGGGTGCGCGAACGGCGAGAGCACGCCGCGCAGCAGGAACAGCGCGACCACACCGCCCTCCAGGTCGCCGAAGCCCTGCTGGGCGAAGATCCGGCCGAAGTACCAGATGTTCTCGGTGAACGCGAAGCCCGCCGCAGTGATGCCCGCGTAGACCATGCCGTCGACGACGCCGTCGAACTCGTGCCTGCGCCGCAGGTAGACGGCGATCAGGAAGGCCGCCTTGGTCGCCTCCTCCACCACCGGCGCGCCGATGAGCAGCGTGAAGTCGCCGCCTCCGCCGTGGGTGAGGATGTCGCCGACCACGCGCGAGGTCTGGTTGAACACCAGCGAGCTGATCGTCGCGCCGCACGCGCCCCAGAAGAACGCGAAGAGCAGCATCTTCGCCGGTTCCGGCTCCCACCGGTCGATCCACAGGAACGCGCTGACCACGAACGCGACCGGGATCAGCGCGGCGGCGGCACCGACGAGGATCGGCTCCAGCCCGATGCTCGTCGACCCGAGCGCGAACAGCACGAGACCCGCCGCGGCCAGGGCGATCAGCCCGACGACGGGGAACAGGACGGTCCAGCGGCGCTGTTCGATGCGCTTGCGGCCCGGCGTCGGCGAGAGGTCGGCGTCGTTCACGAGAAATGACCTTAGATGCACACTTGTCCGGTGTTCGATCCGGAAGCCGCTTGGCACGCCGCGCTGTACGGCCCCGATGGCTTCTTCGCCCGCGGTGAGAAGCCGTCCGCGCACTTCCGCACGTCTGTGCTGGTCGGGCCGGAGCTGGCGGAGGCGCTGCTGGTGCTGCTCGCACGCGTGGACGCGGCGCTCGGATTTCCCCCGGTCGTGGACTTCGTGGACGTCGGCGCGGGCGGCGGCGAGCTCGCGTTCGCCGTCCGGCGGCTGGCGGCCGGGTCGCTGGCCGCGCGGCTGCGGGTGACGGCGGTCGAGCTCGGTCCGCCGGTGGAGCTGCCGGGGGTGCGGTGGACGGCGGAGGTGCCGTCGTGCACCGGGTTGCTGGTCGGGCACGAGTGGCTGGACGCGATCCCGTGCCCCGTGGTGACCGGGCCGAGCGACGACCCGTGGATCGCGCGGTGGTGGCCGTTGGCCGACGGTGAGCAGGCGGAGGTCGGGGCGCCCCGCGACGCCGCCTGGGCCGCGGCGGTCTCGCGGGTGCGCGGTGCGGCGCTGGCGGTCGACTACGGGCACCTGGTGTCGTCCCGCCGGTTCACGCTGACGGGTTACCGCGCCGGTCGGCAGGTGCCACCCGTGTTCGACGGCTCCTGCGACATCACCGCGCACGTGGCGCTCGACGCGTGCGCGGAGGCGGCCGGCGGTGACCGGGTGCTGGTGTCGCAACGGGACGCGCTCACCGCGCTGGGGCTGACCGGTGAGGTCACCGGGTCGGGCTGGGAGTGGCTGGAGTCGGCGGCGCGGGCGGGCCGGATCGCGGAGCTGCGCGACCCGGCGGGGCTGGGCGCGTTCGGGTGGCTGCTGCACGGCCGCGGTGTCGCGGTGGCGGACCTGCTGCCGGAACTGCCGCCCTGGCGTCCGATACCCGCCAGCACCGCCGACGTCTGACGACGATCGTTGCGGGAATGCGAATCCACACCGTCGCCCCAGCAGCTGCCCTGTCCGACCCCGGCCGCGAGTACCGCGCCTCCGAACCCGGCGTTCCGCTGCGGTGCTGCCTGCGCAAGTCGGCGCCGGACGAGCCGGTCTGGCTGTTCCGCTACTCCCCCGCCGCGGGCAAGGGCCCGTACGAGGAGGTCGGGCCGGTCTTCACGCACGTCGACTGCCCCGGCGGCGCTGCGCCGGACCGGCTGCCCGCCGGGTTGTTGAACAACTCCCGGGTGCTGCGGGCGTACAACGCGGCCGGGCAGATCGAGGACGGCGTCCTGGTCGAGCCGGGCGGGTTCGACAGCGCGGTGGAGGGGCTGCTGAACACTCCCTCGGTCGAGGCGGTGCAGGTGCGCAGCCTGTCGCACGGGTGCTTCCTCTTCGCGGTCACGCGGTCGTGAAACCATTGCCGGTGTGAGCGAGCAGATCACCGTCGGCGTCGGCGCGGGCGCGCAGTACCTGGGCATGGACCGCGTGATCGACCTGGGCCCACTGCACCCGTCCGCCCACGGCGCCTACCGGTTGCGGCTCACGGTCACGCCGGACCTGGTGATCACCGCCGCGACCCCGCTCGTCGGCCACCTGCACCGCGGCGCCGAGAAGCTGTTCGAGGTCCGCGACTACCGCCAGGTCCTCACGCTCGCGAACCGGCACGACTGGCTGTCGGCGTTCTGCAACGAGCTCGCGGTCGCGCTGGCCGTGGAGCGGATGACTGGAATGGACGTCCCCGCACGAGCCCAATGGCTGCGCGTGTTGTTGTGCGAGCTCAACAGGCTGATGGCGCACATGGTGTTCCTGACGCCGTTGTGCCCGGCTGCTGCCGCGTACCGCGAGGGCGTGCAGGCGTTGATGGAGGAGGCGTCGGGCGGTCGCATCCACTTCATGTTCAACCGGATCGGCGGCCTGCGCGAGGACGTGCCGGCCGGCTGGACCGGCAGGGTGGCCGACTTCCTGTCCACAGTGGAAGAACTGGAGGTCGACCTCTCCCCGCTGGAGGGACTCGGCGTCCTGCCGCTCGCCGACGCGCTGCAGTACGGCGTGACCGGGCCGATCGGCCGGGCCAGCGGGGTCGACCTCGACCTGCGCCGCGACGACCCGCTGCCCGCGTACCGCTCGCTGGCGGTCACGCCGGTGGTGCGCACCGAGGGCGACGCCGCTGCGCGCGTGCGGTGCCTGCTCGACGAGGTGCGGCTCTCCCTGCGGCTGGCGCGGTCCTGCCTGGACGCACTGCCGGCCGGACCGGTGAACCTGCGGCTGCCCAAGGCGATCAAGGCACCGGAGGGTTCGGTCTACACCCGCGTCGAGGCGCCGCTGGGCACGTCCGGCGTGCACCTGTCGTCCCGCGGCGAGAAGACACCGTGGCGGCTCAAGCTGCGCACTCCGTCGTTCAACAACGTCCAGGCGCTGTCCGCGCTGCTGCCGGGCACGTCGGTCGACGACCTGCCGGCCGTGCTGAGCTCGTTCGCCGTGATCGTCGGGGACATCGACAAGTAGACGGCCCTGGCACGGCGGTTCCGGCGACCTGCCTAGTCGTCGCGGCGACGGCGGCGGCGCGGGGCGTCCCCGCCGCCGAGTGACGCCAGCAGCTCGCTGACCGACTTGCCGTCGGCGTGCGCTCCCGACGGGTCCTCCGGCGCGGCCCTGCGGCCACCGGAGACCGCGGGCAGGCTGGCCGACGACTCCTCGGACGCAGCACGACGGCCCGTGGCCACCGCGGGCAGCCGCGCGGACGACTCCTCGGCGGCACGACGACCCGTCGGCGCCGGCGTGCGGGTGGCCGGCTCCTCCGGTCCGCGCCGGGTCACCGGCGGCAGCGACACGAACGAGTCCTCGGAGGCCGTGCGGCGGCTGGACTGACCACGTGCCGGTGGGAGCGACGCGGAGGACTCCTCGGAAGCAGAGGCGGAAGCGGAAGCGGACGCCGCTCGGCGCTTGCCGCTCGGCGGCTCGTCCGGCTGCAGCGTCTCCCACGAGCCGCTGTCCTGCTCGGGTGCGCGTTCGTCAGCGCGGCGGCGGCCGGTCAGCGACTTCGGGTCGACGATCTCGGTGCGCTCGGCGACCCGCGACCGCGGTGCCTCCGGGGTGCGCGGCTCCGCGGCGGGGGTCTTCTTCACCGGCGGCTTCTCCGGGCGCTGCAACGCTTCCGTGCGCTGCGCCTGCGCCTGGGCCGGCTGCGGCTGGGGGCGCGGCACCCGTTCGGTGCGCTGGACCGGCTGCGCGGTCGGCTTGGGGGGCTGCTGCTGGGCGCCGAGCCGGGCCGACACCGCGGCGGCGGCGCTGCCGGCGCGTTGCGGGGCCGAGCGGGCGGCTTCCTGCTTCACGGCCTTGGCCGGCTCGCGGCGGGCGGCGGCCGGCTGCGGGCGCGGCGAGGTGCGGGTGGGCTCCGGTCTGGCCGGCTCCGGGCGGGCGGGTTCGCGGCGCGGCGGCTGCACCTTGGCGTCGTGCGCCACGCGTTCGATCAGCTCGGTGCGCTCCGACGGCTTCTCCGCCGACGCGGTCACCGCGGGCTTGGCGGCGTTGATCGCGTTGATGATCCGCTTCTCCGAACCGGAGCTCAGCCGGGAACCGTCACCGGCCAGCGCGCGCAGGCGGGTCGACTCCGCGCGCAACGCCACGCGCTCGACCAGGACGTCACCACCGCCCAGCAGACCTTCGAGGTTCTCCCGCAACGCCCTGAGGTCCGCGCGCAGCGCCTCGATGTCGGCGCGCGACTCCTCCTCGATCCGCTTGCGGGTCTCGGCCTCGATCTCCAGCTCGTACTCGCGGCGGGCGGCCACCTCGCGTTCGAGCTCCAGCTCGTACACGCTCTGGAGGTCGGCCACCTCGTCGTCGCGCTCGCTGACCTGCTTGCGGTACTTGGCCGCGAGGAACGCACCGACCAGTGCGGCCCACAGCGCGGCCACCACGGCGAGGCGCAGCATCCGGGCGCTGTCGCTCAGGACGAGCACCGCCGCGGCCACGAGGGCGAGCGCCAGCGCTGCGACCAACAGCAACCGCCCGGAGCCACGACCGTGATCTTCTTGCTCGTCGTCGATCGACGCGCCGCGTCCGGTCATGCGCACTACGGTACCGCCTAGTTATCCGACTGAGACCTGCGCACCGGTGTCTAATCCTTCCCGGAACCCTCCGTCGGCGTCTTGCAGCAGTGCTCCAGCCACAGCGCCGCAGCGGTCAGAGCGGCCGCGCTGACCATCCCGACAACCGCCGCGAACAGGTCATTCCCGGCAGCGGCGAACGAGTCTTGGACGGGGATCACGTAGATCAGCAAGGCGGTCCAGACGCCGAACATCAACGCGCCGAGGACCGAGGACGCCTTCGCCAGCGCGACCGCGCGGGCGGCGGTGAGCGGCTGGACCGGGCGCGCGCCCTGGCGGCGTTCGATCCGGGCCCGCAGCGAGAACGCGAACCACACCTCGACGGCGGCGAGCGCGAGCAACGTCGACCCGGCCGCGCGCGGCAGCGGCGGCAGGGTGTCGTAGGCGAGTCGCAGGAACAGGTGCGCCAGCAGACCGGCGATGACCACGACGGTCGCCAGGTCGCGGGGACGGGTGAACCTCACGCGTCCATCCAACCGGAAGTCAGCACCAGGTCGTCGCGGCGGCGCACGCCCTCGGTCGAGAACTCCAGCGCCGCAACGGGTCCGTGCCCCGGCAGCACCGCGCCGGGTTCGACGTCGAGCCACGGCACGAGGACCGTGGCGCGTTCGAACGCGCCGGGGTGCGGCAGGAGGAGGTCCGGGTGGCCGGAGGTCACGCCGTCCACCGTGACCACGTCCACGTCGAGCGTGCGCGGTCCCCAGCGCTGCTCCCGCACGCGCCCTGCGGCGTTCTCCAGCGCCTGGCCGCGGCGCAGCCAGCCCCACTCGTCGACGTCGTCCGCCTCGACGACCACGACGGCGTTGAGGAAGTCCGGCTGGTCCTCCACGCCCCACGCGGCCGTCTCGTACACCGGCGACACCGCGACGACGTGCTCGCGCAGGCCGTCCACCACCGACCTGAGGAACGCGAACCGGTCACCCAGGTTCGAGCCGATCGACAGGACCGCGCGGGTCATTGCGCGTCTTTCTTGAGCGGCGCGGCGAGCCGGCGCGAGCGGCGGATCGTCACCGACACGTCGTCGAAGGTCAGCGGGATCGGCGCGGACGGCTTGTGCACCGTCACCTCGACCGCGTGCAGCCGGGTGTCGGTCATCGCGGCGTCGGCGATCTTGCCGGCGACCGTCTCGATGAGGTCGTGCGGCTCGCCGCCGACGATCGCCGCGGCCATCTCGGCGAGCTCGCCGTAGTGGTAGGTCTCCTTGAGGTCGTCGGTCCTCGACGCCGTGCTGAGGTCGAGCCACAGCGTGATGTCGACGACGAACTCCTGGCCCTCGCGCTTCTCGTGCTCGAAGACGCCGTGGTTGCCGCGAACCCGCAGGCCCGTCAACGCGATCCGGTCAGCCATGTCCCCGCCTCCACGCTCCGGCGACGGCGACCGCGTCCAGCGTCCGGTCGACGTCGTGCACCCGCACTCCCCACGCCCCGTTGAACGCGGCCAGCGCGGACACCGCCGCGGTCGCGTCCTCCCTGCCGTCCGGCGGGCGGTTGTCCAGCAACGTGCCGAGGAACCGCTTGCGCGACGCGCCCACCAGCACCGGGAACCCCAGGTCCACCAGCTCGTCGAGGCGGTGCAGCAGCTCCCAGTTGTGGTCGCCGAGCTTCGCGAACCCGAGACCGGGGTCGAGCACGATCGACGACTCGGCGACACCCGCCGCCAACGCCGCCTCCACGCGCTCAAGCAGTTCCGAGCGCACGTCGGTGACCACGTCGTCGTAGCGCGCCAACGAGTCCATCTCCGTGCTGTGCCCACGCCAGTGCATCAGCACGTACGGCACTCCAGCGTCGGCGACGACCTCGACCATCTCCGGGTCGGCGAGGCCGCCGGAGACGTCGTTGACGATCGAGGCGCCCGCCTTCAGCGCCGCCGAGGCGACGGAGGCCCACATCGTGTCCACGCTGACCGGCACGCCCTCCGCGACGAGCGACCGGATCACCGGCACC
The DNA here is from genome assembly GCF_055608005.1 of Lentzea sp. NPDC036955. Classification (NCBI taxonomy): domain Bacteria; kingdom Bacillati; phylum Actinomycetota; class Actinomycetes; order Pseudonocardiales; family Pseudonocardiaceae; genus Lentzea; species Lentzea sp. NPDC036955. The sequence continues at coordinate 705,071 of NZ_JBVJRC010000003.1, forward strand.
ACACGGGCGATCTCCTCGGCCGGCTCGACGCGCGCGGCGCCCGGCCGGGTCGACTCGCCGCCGACGTCGACGAGGTCGGCGCCGCGCTGGTGCAGCGCGACCCCGTGCTTCACCGCGTCCGAGCGGTCGAGGTAGCGGCCGCCGTCGGAGAACGAGTCGGGCGTGACGTTGAGGACGCCCATCACGACGCACCGGTCCGGGCGGGGCAGACCGCTCACCGCAACCGGCCCCTGATCAGCTCGATCGCCTCCGCGCGGGTCGAGGCCGACGTGCGCAGCAGCCCGCGCACCGCCGACGTCGTCGTGCGCGAGCCGGGCTTGCGCACGCCGCGCATGCCCATGCACAGGTGCTCGGCCTCGACGACCACGATCACGCCGCGCGGTTCGAGCTTGCGCACCAACGCGTCCGCGACCTGCGAGGTCAGCCGCTCCTGCACCTGCGGGCGCTTCGAGTAGAGGTCGACGAGCCGGGCGAGCTTCGACAGCCCGGTCACGCGGCCGTGCTCGTTCGGGATGTACCCGACGTGCGCGACGCCGTGGAACGGCAGCAGGTGGTGCTCGCAGAAGCTGAACATCGGGATGTCCGTGACGAGGACGAGCTCCTCGTGGCTCTCGTCGAACGTCTTCGCGAGCACGCTGTCCGCGTCGGTGTAGAGCCCGGCGAACAACTCCCGGTAGGCACGCGCCACCCGAGCGGGGGTCTCGCGGAGGCCTTCGCGCTCCGGGTCCTCACCGCACGCGATCAGCAGCTCACGCACCGCGGCCTCGGCACGGGCCTGGTCGAAGGCCCGCCGCGCGGAGACGCCGGCCTCCCCGTCGTGGGTGAGGCCGGCGTCTGCGTCGAGCCGGTGGTGCTCGGTCACTGCCGCTCGTCCTGGTCTGGCTGCGGCTTGCGCGGCTCCCAGACGTTGTGCGGCTGGCCGGGGACGGTCGCCGGTGTCCACCCGGGCGGGGCGCCGTAGTGCGGCGGGCCCGACCCGGCCGGCTGACCCGGCTGGTGCACGCCGTTCGCACCGTTGGCACCGTTCGGCGAGGGCAGTTCCTCGGTCGGCGCCGCAGCGGCGGGCTCCTCCTGCTGCAGCTCCTCCTCGATGACGTCCTCGACGACCGGCGGCCACGGCTCGCCGCGTTCCTTGGCGAGCTCGCCGGGGGTCTTGACCGGCGGGATGTCGGACGGCGTGCGGTCACCGAAGTCGTTGAACTGGGTGATGCGCGGCCGCTTCTCGACGCGGGCGAAGATCCGCTCCAGGTCCTTCTGGTGCAGGGTCTCCTTGTCGATCAGTTCGAGCGTGAGGTCGTCGAGGACGTCGCGGTAGGTGTTGAGCACCTCGTACGCCTCGGTGTGCGCGGCCTCGATGAGCTTGCGCACCTCCTCGTCGATCTCGTGCGCGACCTCCAGCGAGTAGTCCGCCTGGCGGCCGGCCGAGCGCCCGAGGAACGGCTCGCCCTGCTCCTGCCCGTACTTCACGGCGCCGAGCTTCGCGCTCATGCCGTACTCGGTGACCATCGCGCGGGCGATCTTCGTCGCCTGCTCGATGTCGTTGGACGCACCCGTCGTGGGCTCGTGGAAGACGAGCTCCTCCGCGGAGCGGCCACCCAGCGCGAACACCAGCCGCGCGATCATCTCGGACCTGGTCATCAGGTCCTTGTCCTCTTCCGGCACCGAGAGGGTGTGGCCACCCGTGCGGCCGCGGGCGAGAATCGTGACCTTGTAGACCGGGTCGATGTCCGGCATGGCCCACGCGGCCAGGGCGTGCCCGGCCTCGTGGTACGCGGTGATCTTCTTCTCCTTCTCGGAGATGATCCGGCTCTTGCGGGCCGGACCGCCGATCACGCGGTCGACGGACTCCTCCAGCGCGGCACCGGTGATGGTGGTGCCGTTCTGGCGCGCGGTGAGCAGTGCCGCCTCGTTGATCACGTTCGCCAGGTCGGCGCCGGAGAACCCGACGGTGCGCTTCGCGAGCCCGTCGAGGTCGGCGTCGTCGGCGAGCGGCTTGCCCTTGGAGTGGACCCGCAGGATCTGCTTGCGGCCCTTCAGGTCCGGCGCGGAGACCGGGATCTGGCGGTCGAAGCGACCGGGGCGCAGCAGGGCGGGGTCGAGGATGTCGGGGCGGTTCGTCGCCGCGATCAGGATGATCCCGCCGCGCGAGTCGAAGCCGTCCATCTCGACGAGCAGCTGGTTGAGGGTCTGCTCGCGCTCGTCGTGCCCGCCGCCGAGACCGGCACCGCGGTGGCGGCCCACCGCGTCGATCTCGTCGACGAAGATGATGCACGGCGCGTTCTGCTTGGCCTGCTCGAACAGGTCGCGCACACGCGAGGCACCGACACCGACGAACATCTCGACGAAGTCCGAACCGGAGATCGAGTAGAACGGGACGCCCGCCTCACCGGCGACGGCCCGTGCGAGCAGCGTCTTGCCGGTTCCCGGCGGGCCGTAGAGCAGCACGCCCTTGGGGATCTTGGCGCCCAGCGCCTGGTAGCGGCCGGGGTTCTGGAGGAAGTCCTTGATCTCCTCGAGCTCCTCGACGGCCTCCTGGGCGCCGGCGACGTCCGCGAACGTCGTCTTCGGCATGTCCTTGGAGAGCTGCTTGGCCTTGGACTTGCCGAAGTTCAGGACGCGGTTCCCGCCGCCCTGGGCGTTGTTCATCATCCACATCAGGAGGAGCAGCAGCAGACCCAGTGGCACCAGGTAGATCAAGATCTGCATCAGGATGGACTCCTGGCTGACCTTGGTCTCCACCACGGGCTTGTTGCCGGCCTGGTCGAGGATGGTGAAGATCTCGTCCGTCGAGCTCGCCGGGAACTGCGTGATCAGGCGGTTGCTGTTCTCGAACGTCGAGCCGTCCTTGAGGGTCAGCCGGAGACGCTGCTCCTTGTCCTCGATCGTGGCTTCCTTGACGTTGCCCTCACGCACCTGTTGCAGTGCCTGAGACGTCTTGACCTGGTGGTAGCCCCGTGAGTCGTCGAAGAGCACGGTGAAGACGAAGTAGAGCAGCAACACCGCAGCGATCCACAGCAGCGGGTTGCGAAGCAGGCGCTTGCGGTCCATGCACTTACGGCCGGCGGGCGGCCTCGACCCTCCCTGACTTGCGCGTCGGGCAGTGGAAGACCCACATACCGCGTCCGACCAGCCTACCGCCCGCTGGTCGGGTACTGGACAACCAACGGTCTTGCCCGCCGCTGGGTTCCCGCGCGTGACCGCTGCCACGCATGTTCACGCTGTTTGGTTCACCCGGAACAAGTGCGGCCGACCAGACGAGTGACGCAGGTCACGCCATCTCATTACGTTTGGGGGTCACATGTCATCCTCATGCATCCCCCGAGTGTTCCCCCGCCACTCGAAAGAGTGAACACGTGACCGAAGGTAAGTAACCGTATGTCAGCTCGCCATACGTCCCCCGGGTTGTTCCGGAGGGTCGCCCTCCCCGTGGGCGCCCTGCTCGGTGTGATCGCGGCGGCCGGCGTCACGGTCGTGGCACTGCGCGTGACCAGCGGCCCCGACTGCGCGGGCGCCCTGCCGCTCAAGATCGCCGTCACGCCCGCGGCCCTCGACGTGGTGAACGCGGCCGCACAGGACTACCAGCGGTCCCAGCCGGTCGTGAACGGCCGGTGCGTGCAGGTCCAGGTCGAGTCGCGCAACGCGGCCGACGTGGCGCACGAGCTGCCGACCGCGCAGATCAACCCGCACTCCCTGTGGATTCCCGACTCCTCGATGTGGGCGGCCGAGGCCCAGCGCCAGTCGGCCGAGACCGGTCCCGAGGCCCCGAAGCTAGACATCAAGCCCTCGCTGGCGTCCTCTCCGCTGGTGGTGGCCGGTTCGGAGACGACGATGGGCAAGATCGGCTACCCGATCTCCCCGGTCTCCTGGACCAAGGTGATCGACCCGAAGGTCACCGTCTCGATGAGCGACCCCACGATGACGTCGGAGGGCCTCGCGACCCTCTTCGTCATCCGCACCCTGCTCGGCAACGCCGACGGCACGCCGAAGCCGGAGCTGGTCAGCACCCTGCTGAGGGTGGGCCGCACCGCCATCCCGTCGGTGCGCGACGCGTTCGGCAAGGTCACCACCGACGCCGAGAAGGCACCGCTGTTCGCCGCGACCGAGCAGTCGGTCGTCGCGAACAACCGCACCGTGAAGAAGAACGCCGTCCTGGGCGCACCGCCCCGGGAGGGCACGCTGTCGTTCGACTACCCGCTGGTGCGCGTGTCGCGGCAGAACGAGCAGGACGGCACCGGCGAGGCCGCCGCCGAGTTCGAGCGGGTGCTGCGCTCCGCGGAGACGGTCAAGCGCTTCGGCGAGGCCGGCTTCCGCACCACCTCCGGTGCCGCGCCGGCGAAGTGGTCGACCCAGGTCGAGGGCGTGCAGGCCGGTGACGTGAAGCTGATCGAGACGCCGGGCGCCGACCAGGTCTCCGAGCTGCTGCGCACGTGGGGCGCCATCAGCCTCGACATGCGCATGCTGACCGTGGTCGACGTGTCCGGCTCGATGATCGAGAAGGGTCCCAACGGCAAGACCCGCGTGGAGGCGGCGACCGAGGCGTCGATGACGGCGCTGTCGATGCTGCCCGACACCACGCAGATCGGCCTGTGGGCGTTCTCGACGGACAAGAAGCCGCCGCAGGACTGGATCGAGCTGGTCCCCGTCGGCCCGCTCGGCGAACCGCTGCAGGGCGTCGCCCGCCGCAAGCGCCTGGAGGCCGGGGCCTCGCAGCTGAACGGCCTGGTCGGCGGCGGCACGGCGTTGAACGACACCACCCTCGCCGCGTTCCGCCACGTGCTGGCGGGCTACGACCCGTCGAAGGTCAACTCCGTGGTCCTGATGACCGACGGCCGCAACGACGACATCTCGTCCATCAGCACGGCCTCGCTCATCGAGACCCTGAAGCGCGAGTCGGACCCCGCGCGCCCGGTGCCGATCATCATGGTCGGGCTCGGCCAGGAGGCCGACATGGACGCGCTGCGGGCCATCGCGGCCGCGACCGGCGGCAAGGCGTACCAGGCACCCAACCCCGAGGACATCCGCGGCGTGCTGCTGGACGCCGTCTCCCAGCGCCGCTGCCGCCCGAACTGCTGAGCCGCTGAACGCACGCGGGGAGCTTTCGTACTCTTCTGGAGTACGAAGGCTCCCCGCGTGCGTTGCGGCTCAGCTGGAGTAGACCTTCGGGTCCAGCGTGCCGATGTAGGGCAGGTCGCGGTAGCGCTCCGCGTAGTCGAGGCCGTAGCCGACGACGAACTCGTTGGGGATGTCGAAACCGACGTACTTCACCGGCACCTCGACCTTGACCGCGTCGGGCTTGCGCAGCAGCGTGCACACCTCGAGCGAGCGCGGGCGGCGCGACTGGAGGTTCTTGAGCAGCCACGACAGCGTGAGACCGGAGTCGATGATGTCCTCGACGATCACGACGTTGCGGTCGGCGATGTCGCGGTCGAGGTCCTTGAGGATGCGCACCACGCCGGACGACGAGGTGGACGAGCCGTAGGAGCTCACGGCCATGAACTCCAGCTGCACCGGGACGGGCAGCGCGCGGGCAAGGTCCGCCATGAACATCACCGCTCCCTTGAGAACGGTGATCAGCACGAGGTCGGAGTCACCTTCTGGGTGATCGTCAGCGACCTGCTTGGCGAGTTCGGTGACCTTGTCGCTGATCTCCTGCTCGGTGATGAGCACGGATGCGATGTCGCCGTCGTACACGGAGAGGTCTCCTCTGGTTAAGACTCCGGTTCCACCTGGAGCCTGCCATGCGCACGGCGCGCGACAAAGCCGCCGGGTAGCCAGACACCGCCCTGACCACGCCATTCACTCACCAGTGCGTCCACCCGGCGCAGGTGCGAATCGGACAGTTCCGGCACGCCTTCGTCGAGGAGCCACGACCTGAGCACTCTGCGTCGCAGTGCCGCCGGCAGCTCCGCGACGTCGGCCACGGCGCAGCAGTCGCCCGCGAACGCCTCCGCCAGCTCGTCGAGGGCGTCGCAGTCCTCCCTGAGCTGCGCCGCAGTGCGCGCCAACGACCCCGCGACACCGCCTTGCAGCACGTCTTCGAGCAGTGGCAGCACTTCCGCACGCAGGCGCACACGGGTGAACGACGGATCGTTGTTGTGTGGGTCGTCCCACACTTCGATGCCCTGCTCCACACACGCGGCACGCGTCGTCGCGCGGGAGACGTTCAGCAGCGGTCGGCCCCATGGCGGGTCATAGGCGCGCATGCCGGCGATCGAGCGTGGACCGGAGCCGCGGCCGAGGCCCAGCAGGACCGTCTCCGCCTGGTCGTCCAGCGTGTGGCCGAGCAGCACGACGCCGTTCTCCGGCTTGAGGGCGGCGTACCGGGCCCTGCGCGCGGCCGCCTCGGGACCGCCGGGACCCGTGACGTCGACGGGCGCCACGCGTGCCGTCAGCCCCAGGTCGGCGCAGATGCCCGCCGCGCGTGCCGCGACCTCGTCCGAGCCGGGCTGGAGCCGGTGGTCGACGACCACGGCCCGCGCGCCGGGGACCAGCCGCGCGGTCGCGGCGGCCAGTGCGAGCGAGTCGGCGCCGCCGGAGACGGCGACGGTCACGCCGTCCGGGCGCACCTCGTCGAGGAACCGCCGGACCGCGGCCCTGACCTCGGAGACCGGGCCGTTCACGAGGCCGCGCTCACGGGGAGACGCGGCGCAGCCAGGTCATCGGCTCGGCGATCTCCGCGCGGGTCGGGAGGGTGTCGGCGCTGGTCCAGACGGCGTTGAAGCCGTCCATGCCGACGCGTTCGACGACGTACTCGGTGAACGCCGCGCCCTCCGCGTACTGCCGCACCTTCGCCTCGACGCCGAGCAGCGTGCGCAGGACCCGGTCGAGCAGGCCGCCGCCCTTGCGCCGCACGGTGAAGCGGCTGCGGATCGTCGACACCGACGGCACGACCGCCTCGCCCACGGCGTCCATCACGTGGTCGGCGTGGCCTTCGAGCAAAGTGGACAGTGCGATCAGCCGGTCCAGCACCGCTTTCTGCTGCGGTGACTGGACGAGCTCGATCAGCCCGATCGGACCGTCGCCCGCGCGCAGCTTCGTGCGGAAGTCGCGGATGACCTCCGGCAGCGGGGCCCTGTCCTCGTCCATTGTAGACAACAGTGTCGTGACCTGTTCCGCGAAGTACCTGCGCAGCCACGGCACCCCGGTGAACTGCAGCCGGTGCGTGCACTCGTGCAGGCAGACCCACATCCGGAAGTCGTCCGCCGGGACGTCCAGCGCCTGTTGCGCGCCAACGATGTTCGGCGCCACCAGCAGCAGCCGCCCGGCCAGCTGGTCGCTCGGGCTGAACGGGTCGTACTGGCCCAGCACCCGCGAACTGAGGAACGACAGCACCACACCGGCCTGCACGCCCGCGGTGCCCGCGAGGACCGCCGCCATCGCACCCGTCTGCCGCGGCATCGCCGGAGCCGTGAGCGCCTCCAGGCCCTGCGCGGCCGCCTTGACCCAGGCGGGCCGGTCCACGACCTCACCCGGCAGCAACGGCAGCCCCTGACCGAGCCCGGTCAGCTCCCGGACGTGCACCTCGGCCTGCGGTGCCAGCTCGCGCAACCGGCCGACGACGTGCTCGGCCTCGTCTCTGCCGACCACCGGACCGGGCCGCACCAGCCGGGTCGCGGTCGCCACCGCCAGCTCCCAGTCCACCGGGCCGAGCTCTGCCTCCGTCGCGCCGTTCACCCCGCCGACGCTACCTGCGCACGCCCCGCTACGAACAGCCACAGCCTCGCAACGCCGCCGCCAGCACGTCCAGCGCCGGCCGCACCTCGGTGTCCGGATTGCCCGGGTTGCCGGACATGAACGCGAACACCAGCACCCGCCCGTCCACGTCGACCACCACACCGGCCAGCGCGTTGACGGCCGTCAACGTGCCCGTCTTGGCCCGCACCCAGCCCTTGCCGCGCGCGGCGGCCCCGTCGTACCGCCCGGCCAGCGTGCCGCTGCCACCGGCCACCGGCAGCGCCGTGAGCAACGGCCGCAGCTTCGCGGTCTTGTCGTCCATGGTGGGCTTCGCGGCCGCCGTGAGGACGTCGGTCAGCAGCTTCGCCGGGATCTTGTTCGTCGCCGACAACCCGCTGCCGTCCACGAAGTTCGCCCCGGTGAGGTCGAACCCGTGCTTGGTGAGCACGTCCCTGACCGCCTTCACCCCACCCGCGAACGACGGCTCGTTGCCCGTCCTGATCGCGAGCTCCCTGGCGACGGCCTCGGTGAGCACGTTGTCGGAGATCTGCATCATGTTGTCGACGAGCTGCTCCACCGGCGCCGACTTCACCTCGGCGACGGTCTGCGCCCCCGGAGGTGCCGCACCCGCCGCCGCCGTGACCCCGAGCCTGGCCGCGAACGCGTCCGCCGCCTGCTGAGCGGGCGTCGGCGTGCGGGCCCCGTCGACCTTCTTCGGGTCCAGCCGCCCACCGTCGACCATGAACGGCACGATCGGCGTGACCGACCCGCCCGCGATGTCGGCGGTCTCCCACTGCGGCCCCATCGGCTCGCCCGCGTACCGCCCGAGGTCGTAGAGGACCTTGGTGACCGGCCCCTTGGCCTTGACCTGGTTGACCAGGTCGTCCAACGACGCCGCACCGGGGTACACGCTGCTGCCCGGCGTCGCCGAGATCGTCGGGTCACCCCCGCCGACCACGACCACCGTGCCCGGCTCCGACCCTTGCACCACCTTGGTGCTGAGCTGGGCGGTCCGGTCCAGCTCCAGCAACGCGGCCGCCGCGGTCAGCACCTTGAGGCTCGACGCGGGCGTCGCCGGGGTCGTGTCCCCCTGCTGCCACAGGACGGTGCCCGTGGAGGGGTCGACGACGCTGCCCGTCAGCGGGCTGAGCGCACCACTGGCCGCCGGACCGGCCAGTGCCTGCCTGATCCCCTGCGGAGTCGGTGCCGGTCCCTGCGCGCTGATGGGCTTGACCAGTGGCTGGACGTTGGCCGGCGCGGCCGGCGGCTTCGTCTCGACCGCCTCGGTGCCGCCGAGCTCGTTGACCGCGTAGACGGTGGCGCCGGCCAGGGCCGCCACGACCACCAGGGCCAGGACGACGGCCAGGGGCTTGCGGCTCTTCTTCGGCTGGTCGTCCTGGGTGTTCTTGGTGTTCTTGGTGTCGTTGAGGCGGTCTTCGGGTTCCTCGTCGTAGCCGGGGAGGGCTTCGGGCTCTTCTTCTCGCGGTTCGGCCGGCTTCACCGGGGCCAGGCGGACGGTCGCCGGGTGGGCGGCGTCGTGGCGCTGCTGGGGTGGCGCCGGGTGTTGGCGCTGGTTGACCGGACGCAGGTTCTGCCGGGTGGGCGGGTCCTGGTGCTGCGGCTCCTGACGCTGGTGCTCCTGGCGCAGAGGCTCTTGGCGCAGAGCGGAGGGCCACGGCTGGTCGGGGGTGCGCTGGCCCGGTCGCTGGTCAGGGCGGTACTGGCCGGGGCGGGGCTGCTGACCTGGCCGGTGCTGGTCAGGGCGTCCCTGGCCCTGGCCGAACTGGCCTCCGCGCGGCTGGCCGGGTGCGGATTGGCCAGGTGCGGGGTTGCCGGGTGCGGGGTTGCCGACGTGGGGCTGGCCTGGGCGGGCTTGACCGGGTCGGCCCTGGTCCGGACGGCCTTGAGGACGGGCCTGGCCCGGCCGTGCCTGTCCCTGTTGCTGGTCTTGGCGGCGCTGATCCGGCTGGTTCTGGTCCTGACGCGACTGCTCCGGACGCGCCGGTTCCGACCGCAGCTGCTCGGTGCGGGGCTGTTCCGGACGGGTCTGCTCGGTGCGCGGGGACTCGGCGGGCGAGGGCTCAGCCGGGGGCGGGGGGCCGAGCTCCAACTGGCCGGAGCGGGACAGCTGCTCGTCCTGCTCCGGTTCCGCGGTGGTCGGCTTGGGGACCACGCGGGTCTGGTCGCTGGGCGGTTCGACCGTGGGCGCGGGTTCGACGCGGGGTGCGCCGTCGCCGTCCTTGGACGGGGTGACGCGCACCGGGGTTGCGCGCGGTGGGTCGGCGGGTGCGGGTACGGGCGGGATGACGGGGAGGGGGACCTGGACCGTCGCGCCGTCCGGGGTGGGGAGCGGGACCTGGATCGTCGCGCCGTCGGGCAGTGCCGGGGGCTCGGCGTCAACGGCGGGAGCGGCCTCTGGCTCGGCGGACTCAGGTGCGGCCGGCTGCGCAGCGGGTTCCGGCTCCGGGGTCGTGGGGGCCTGCGAGGCGGGATCGGGCTCGGCGTCCGGGTCGGCGGCGGTGTCGGGCTCGGCCTCGACGGGCGGTTCGGGTTCCGAGGCTTCCGGGGGTTCCGGGGAGTCCGGCTCCGGAGTGGAGGGCTCCTCCTCCGCGACGGGGACCGGGAGCGCGGTGGTGTTCTGCTCGGGAACGGCGTCCGCAGCAGCGTCGGCAGGCGTGGAAGACGAGGTCGAAGCCGGTTCGCGACCGTTCAGACCAATCCCGTCGTGAGCATCACCACTCGGATTTTCACCCGATGGTTCCGCTGAACCGCCGTTCGCTGAGGTCGCAGGCCCGTCAACCGGGTCGGAACCAGCAGGAGACGCCTCGACAGGGGCAGAGCCCGCGGAGGGCAGCGGGGAGGACGACGGAGGCTCCGGAGTGGACGGTGCCGTGAGCACCGGTGCCACCGGGAGCGCGAGCGTCGGGCGCTCGGGTGAAGGTGCGGTGACCTGCGACGGAACGGTGGTGGCCGGCGACTCCGGGGTGGTGTCGTCGTCGTCGGTCGGCCACTGGGGGTCGTCCGGCACAAGGGCCTCCGTCAGCTCGGTACGGGCAATCTCACACCCGCCAGCCGCGGCTCCGATGAGGGTTGACAGGGCGTCGTGGTCCACACTAGTGGCGTCACGAATGGGCTACATGAGCGAGGACCAGTGGAGTTCGACGTCCTGATCGAGATCCCCAAGGGCGTGCGCAACAAGTACGAGGTGGACCACAAGACTGGTCGCATCCGCCTCGACCGCACGTTGTTCACGTCTACGCAGTACCCGGCCGACTACGGGTTCATCGAGGACACCCTGGGTGAGGACGGCGACCCGCTGGACGCCCTCGTTCTCGTCCAGGAGCCGACGTTCCCCGGCTGCCTGATCAAGGCCCGCGCCATCGGCATGTTCCGCATGACCGACGAGAAGGGCGGCGACGACAAGGTCCTGTGCGTGCCGGCCGACGACCCGCGGCACGAGCACCTGCGCGACATCCACCACATGGCGGAGTTCGACCGCCTGGAGATCCAGCACTTCTTCGAGGTCTACAAGGACCTGGAGCCCGGCAAGAGCGTCGAGGGCGCGACCTGGGTCGGTCGCACCGAGGCCGAGGCCGAGATCAAGCGCTCCTACCAGCGTCTGAAGGACGCCGAGGCGCACGGCGAGGGCCACTGAGGCACGCACGGGAGAGGGGCCGCGCTGGATCAGCGCGGCCCCTCTTCTCGTTCTCGCGTCCCTAGACGGCCACGGACTCCGCGTCGGCGACGCGCTCCAGGCCCGACCTGTTCGACAGCGGCTTCTCGCGCAGGAACCACACGAGCACGAACGCCGCCACCATCACGATCCCGCCGGTCATGAAGACCGTGTCGATCGCACCGGAGAAGCCGTCGAGGAACGGCCGCGCCAGCACCGGGTCGAGGTTGTTCAGGAACTCGGTGTTGTTGATGTCCACACCGGACCCGCCCGCGTTCTGCAGCGACTTCGCGAACTCCGGGTTGTGCGCCAGCGCCGACTTGAACGCCTCGGTCTGCATCGCCGACCGCAGTCCGGACGCGATCTTGTCGCCGACCGTGCTGAACAGGATCGACAGGAACACCGCGGTGCCGACGGTGCCGCCGATCTGGCGGAAGAACGTCGCGGAGGCCGTCGCCACGCCCATGTCACGCGGCTCGGCGTCGTTCTGGATCGCCAGCAGCAGCGTCTGCATGCACTGGCCCAGGCCCGCGCCCATGATGAACATGTAGACCATCACGAGCCAGTTCGGCGTGTCGGTGCCGATGGTGCTGAACAGGAACAGCGCGATCGACATCAGGCCGGCACCGATGATCGGGAAGATCTTGTAGCGCCCGGTCTTCGAGGTGATCCGGCCGGCCGTCGCGGTGGCCGACATGATGCCGAACGTCATCGGCAGCAGCATCAGACCGGACATGGTCGGCGAGACGCCCTTCACGATCTGCAGGTACAGCGGGATGGAGACCATGCCGCCGAACATGCCGACGCCGAGCACGAAGTTGATCGTGTTGCCCAGCGCGAACGTGTGGTTGCGGAACATCCGGATCGGCAGCAGCGCCTCGTCGCCCATGCGGTTCTCGACCCACACGAACGCCAGCAGGCCCAGGACGCCGACCACGTACATGGTGATCGCCGTGGCGGACGCCCAGCCCCACTCGCGGCCCTGTTCGGCCACGATCAGCAGCGGCACCAGGCCGACGGTCAGCGCGGCCGCGCCACCGAAGTCGATGCGGTGGTCGACGCGCTTGTGCGGGATGTTCAGCACGCGGCCGACGACGAACAGCGCGAGCAGCGCGATCGGCACGTTCACGAGGAACACCCAGCGCCACCCGGTGACGCCGATGAAGGTGTCGAGACCGGCGAACACGCCGCCGATGACCGGGCCGAGCACGCTGGCCGACCCGAACACGGCCATGAAGTACGCCGAGTACCTGTTGCGCTCCCGCGGCGAGATGATGTCCGCCATGATCGCGAACGCGAGCGACATCAGACCGCCGGCGCCGAGGCCCTGCACGGCGCGGAACGCGGCCAGCTCGTACATCGAGGTCGCGATGCCCGACAGCAGCGAGCCGACGAGGAACAGCGAGATCGCCGCGAGGTACATCGGCTTGCGCCCGTAGATGTCGGACAGCTTGCCGTACAACGGGGTCGTGATGGTCGCGGTGATCAGGTAGGCGGTGGTCGCCCACGCCTGCAGCGTCTGCCCGTGCAGCTGGTCCGCGATGGTCTTCATGGCGCTGGAGACGATCATCTGGTCCAGCGCCGCGAGGAACATGCCCAGCAGCAGACCGGACAGGATCGTCATGATCTGGCGATGCGTCAGGGAAACCCCTGGCGTGGGTGTCGCATCGGTTGTCGTTGACATTACTGGTCTTCCCCTCCTGCGCGGGTCCCCGTCCCGCGTTCGGTCATAAGCGCCGGAATCGTGCGCTCGTAGTCGTGGACGAAGCGTTCGAACAGGTCCGCGAAGCCCTTGAAGTCCTCGTCGGCCCAGTCCGCGAACACCTGCTCGAGCGCCTCGTTGCGCATCCGGCGTCGCTTCAAGATCAGCTCGCGGCCCGCTCCGGTGACCGCGAGAACACTGGCCCGGCCGTCAGCCGGGTCAGCACGCCTCTCGACGAGCCCGTCCTTGACCAGCCCGGCGACCTGCCTGCTGACCGTGGACGGGTCGGAGAGCACCGCCTCCGCGAGCGCGCTCGAACGGCACTCACCGAGACCGGAGAGCGTCGCGAGGAGCACGAAGGCGGACTTGTCCATCCCCTGCTTCGCCATCTGGTGGGAGACCTGGGCGTGCATCTTGTTCAGCCGCACCATCGCCATGCCGACGCGGTCCGCGAGCTCGTGCTCGGGATCGACGCCGACACCGGTGACGCCGTTGACGCACCCGCCCGGATCTGACATCGCCCACCTCGTTGCTTGTATCACCCAACTAGTTGCTCGCTACAAGCATCCATCTCGGTACGCCGATGTGCAAGCGAGTTTCGAGTCACACCCCAGGAAAGTGTGGTATGTTCGGTTACTGGCGGGTAGCCGAGTGGGTTACTCGCGAGTAGCATCCGTGCTCATGAGCCAAGACGTCTCGTTCATCGCCGACGCCATGAAGCAGGCCGTGCCGTACGTGAAGACCACCGGCATCGACTTCGACGAGGTCTCCGCCACGCGCGTCGTCGCGTCGCTGCCCGACGACGAGACGCTGCGCAACCACGTCGGCGGCCCGCACGCCGCGATGATGTTCGGCCTCGGTGAGACGGCCTCCGGTGCCGTCGTCATGGCCGCGTTCGCCCAGCACATGGCCAAGGCGACGCCGCTGGTCGCCCGCGCGGACATCGCGTACAGGAAGCTCGCGATGGGCCCGCTCAAGGCCGAGGCGGTGCTCGGCCGCTCCGCCGACGAGGTGCTCGCGGAGCTCGACGGCGGCACCCGCCCGGAGTTCCCGGTGACCGTCACGATCACCAACGCCGAGGGCGTCACGACCGGCGAGATGGTCGTCGTCTGGACGCTCAAGCCGGTCCGCACGGGCTGACCTGCGCGGTTCCAGGTCTCAAAACGGTCTCCGCGTGAACCGATCGCGGCGGAATACGTAACCTTGGCCACACTCCGGGCCGGGTGCATATTCGACCCCATGTCGGGGTGGAGAACTGCGGGCGGAGTGCTGCTTGCCGCCCTGTGCGCGGGGTGCACGGGCAACGCGCAGCACGCGCGTCCGGTTCCGGTGGCGGTGCCGGTCGACGTGCCGGTCACCACCACGGCGTCGGTCCCGCCGGCCAAGCTGGAGCTCACGGTCCAGACCGTGGTCAACGGGCACGCGGTGACGTTGTCCGACGGCAGGACCGTCGAGGTCGGCGGTCTCGCCTCGCCCGGCGCGTGCTGGGCGAGGGCGGCGAGCGACTTCGCCGCGCGCATGCTGCTGGACCAGCAGGTGCGCTTCGACCCCGAGTCGCGTGCGCTGACCCTCTCCGACGGCACCGACTACGCCCTGCTCGCGCTGGGCAACGGCGCCGGCCGCGCGACGACGTCCGCGACGGCGGCGATGAAGGAGGCCGAGGCGGCGGCCGTGAAGGGCACGCTCGGGTTCTGGGGCCCGCCGTGCAACGGCAGGGACGTCACCGAGACGCCCACGCCACCGCCTCCTCCCCCACCGCCGCCACCGCCCGCGCCAGCTCCCGGGCCGACGACGACAACGCCCAAGCCGAAGCCGGTGTTCTTCGCCTCCTGCGAGGACGCCTGGCGGGCCGGTGCCGCGCCGATCCCCTGGGGTCAGCCCGGCTACCGGGTCGAGCTCGACGGCAACCGCAACGGCATCGCCTGCGAAGCACCGCGCCGATAACGCGCACCGCGGCCCACGGCCAATAACCTCGCCGGTATGAAGCTGGACTGGAGCGCTGTCGACTACACCCCCGGCGACGCGGGGACGATCGCGAAGCGGGCGGAAGACCGCGGTTACGACGGGTTCTGGCTCGCCGAGACCAAGCACGACCCGTTCCTCGCGCTCGCCGGCGCGGCCGCGGCCACCGAGCGGGTCGAGCTGGGCACGGCCATCGCGGTGGCGTTCGCGCGCAACCCGATGACCGTCGCGACCACGGCGAACGACCTGCGGCTGCTGTCGGGCGGCCGGTTCAACCTCGGTCTGGGCTCGCAGGTCGAGGCGCACATCACGAAGCGCTTCTCCATGCCGTGGAGCAGGCCCGCCGCGCGCATGCGGGAGTTCGTGCTGGCGCTGCGGGCGATCTGGCACGCGTGGGAGACCGGCGAGCGGCTGGCGTTCCGCGGCGAGTTCTACACGCACGCGCTGATGACGCCGTTCTTCAACCCCGGTCCGAACCCGCACGGCACCGCGCCGATCTACCTGGCCGGTGTGGGCGAGCGGATGACGGAGGTGGCCGGTGAGGTCGCCGACGGCTTCCTGTGCCACAACTTCACGACGCCGCGCTACCTGCGCGAGGTGACGCTGCCCGCTCTCGAACGCGGCCGCGCCAAGGCCGGGAAGTCGTTGGAGGGCTTCGAGATCAGCGGCCCGGTGTTCGCCGCGACCACCGACGAGGAGATCGCCGACGTCAAGCGGCAGATCGCGTTCTACGGGTCGACGCCCGCGTATAGGGCGGTGCTGGACCTGCACGGCTGGGGCGAGCTGCACGAGGAGCTGCACCGGATGTCGCGGCGGCAGCAGTGGGCGGAGATGAGCGCGTTGGTCACGGACGACGTGCTGGCGGAGTTCGCCGTCGTGGGGTCGTCCGCGGAGGGCGTCGCGGCCGCGCTGCTGGACCGCTACGGCGACGTCGTCACCCGGCTGTCCCCGTCGGGGGACGTGCTCAGCGCCCTGAGGAGTGGCTGAGGCCCTGGCGCGCCAGCTCGGCGTGGAACGCGGCGAGCCCGGCGCACACCCTGGCCACGCCCTGCTTGCGGATCCACCTGCGCCTGCCCACGTTCGCGGCGTTCAGGGCGAACGGCAAGGCGAGCACGGTCAGGACGAGCATCATGGTCATCTTGTCTCCCTGGAGGTTGTGAACGAGCAACGACCAATCGAGACATCGCTTACGGCACCGGTCCCAAAGCCACCCGGCTGGAGCAAAGTCACCGACAGCACGACCGTTCTTGACTAATTTTGTTTTCGGTGCGACCGTGGGTGCATGTTCGATGTGGCGGTGATCGAGGACCCGTCCGCGGCCGAGGTGTCGCTGGACCCCGTGCGGGCGCGGCTGCTCGCGGAGCTGGCAGAACCCGGATCGGCGACCATGCTCGCCGCGAAGGTGGGTCTGCCCAGGCAGAAGGTGAACTACCACCTGCGCACGCTGGAGCAGCACGGCCTGGTGGAGCTGGTCGAGGAACGGCGCAAGGGCAACGTCAACGAACGCCTGCTGCAGGCGACCGCGGCGTCCTACGTCATCTCCCCGACCGCGCTCGCGGCCGTGCAGCCCGACCCAGCTCGCTCACCCGACCGGTTGTCCGCGCGGTGGCTGCTCGCCGTCGCGGCCAGGCTGGTGCGCGACGTCGGAACCCTGCTCACCGGGGCGACGAAGGCGAAGAAGCGGCTCGCCACGTTCGCGCTCGACGGCGAGGTCCGGTTCGCCACGGCGGCCGACCGGGCGGCGTTCGCGGAGGAGCTCGCGGGCTGCGTGGCGCACCTGGTCGCCAAGTACCACGACGAGCAGGCAGAAGGGGGCCGTCCACACCGGATCGTGGTCGCCCTGCACCCGAGCGTCAGCGCCAAGGAGGAGGAGTCGTGACCCGCGAGTTCGAGATCAGCAAGGAAGTCGAGGTCGGGGGAACCCCCGAGCAGGTCTGGGACGCCATCGCGACCGGACCCGGCATCGACTCGTGGTTCATGGGCCCGCACACCGTCGACGGGCGCCTCGGCGGCCGCATGTCGCTCGACCTGGGCTTCTTCCAGGAGAGCTCGACGATCACGGCCTGGGAGCCGGGCAAGCACCTCGCCTACTCCAGCGACAAGGGCGAGGACGGCACGTTCCACGCGATGGAGTTCCTGGTCGAGGGCCGTGAGCAGGGCTCGACCGTGCTGCGGTTCGTGCACAGCGGCATCCTCGGCGACGGCTGGGGCGACGAGTTCGTGGACCAGCAGTCGAAGGGCTGGGACATGTACCTGTTCACGCTGGCCCAGTACGTGCGGCACTTCGCGGGCCGGCCCGGCACGTACGTGTTCGCGCAGTGGCCGCCGCAGCCGGAGGGCGCCGACAACTGGCCGGTGCTGATGCGCGCGCTCGGCATCCCGGAGAACGCGGAGGTCGGCGACGAGGTTTCCCTCGAACCGTTCGGCGTGCACGGGGTCGTGGACTACGTGGTGCGCCACGACGCGCACAGGTTCCTCGGCGTGCGCGGGCAGGACGGCCTCTACCGCTTCCACGGCACCAACGCGGTCGGCCACCACCTGTTCGGCGATGCGACCGGCCAGGCGGAGAAGTGGCAGGCGTTCCTGGCTCAGACCCCGGGCGGGCAGAGCTCGTAGACGTAGTCGCCGTGCCCGTACGGCACGACGTTCCGGTCGCGGCGGATGACGGAGACCCGTCCGCCGCGATCGGCGCAGGCCTTCCGGAACCCGTCGTCGGTGTACTCGATCTGGATGAAGTTGTCGCCGAACGCCTCGGCGTAACGCCCGCACTCGTCGTTGACCTGGCACTCCTCGGTGATCGCGAAGTCGAAGCCGATCTCCTGCCTGCCCGCGGTCCCCAGCTCGGCGGTGTTCTTCTGCGCCACCGCGAGCCCCTGCTCGTGCGCGTACCGCACGAAGCCCTTCATGAACTCCTTGGTGGCGCCGAGGTCGAACGCCCCGTCCGAGCGCGTGTACGAGTCGAGGTTGTCCGGCTCGATCCCCTTGAACAGCGACTGCTTGCAGCCCTTGATCCACTTCTTCTGGATCTCCAGGATGCGGGCGCGCTTGTCCTCGGTGGAGATGTCGAGGATGCCCTCGGACCACTCCGCGTCGATGGCGGGCTGACCGTCCTGCTTCTTGACGAGCAGGTCGGCGTGGTGCTGCCGCCACCACCCCAGCCCGCCCTCCATGCCCTCTGGCTGCGTCTGCAAGGCGTTGAGGTAACAGATGTTGTAGCGCCGCCCGTCCGGCGTCTTGCTGCGGTCCCGCACGACGATCTTCACCGGCACGTCCGGCTGGTAGGCGCCGCCGATCTGGTAGTCGAACACGGCACCCACCGGGGGCAGCTCGCGCGGCGGCAGCTCCGGCTCGCTCGAGCACGAGGTGACGAGCAGGAGCAGGGCGGCGGCCGCCACGGCGGTTCTCATGCCTGCCGTTCTACCCACTTCCGCACGACTTCGTCGAGCAGCCCGGGCGTCGTCGCGACCCATTCGTCCCCCGGCTTTTAGGCCGATGGGCCGCCATGACCGCCACGCGCGGCGGGTATGCCCACCCCATGCGGTGGATCTTGCTCATCTTCCTGCTCACCGGGTGTGCAGCGCTCCCCACCTCGGCTCAGGTCGACCGAGTGCCCGCGGGCACGCTCGACGCCGCCACGGCCCGCACCTCGCTCGCCTCGCTGCCGGCGGGCGCACCGGGAACGCTGCGCGGCTACGACCGCGACTGCCCCGGCGCCTGCGTGTTCGGCCGGCCCTGGTCCGACGTGGACGGCGACGGCTGCGACCAGCGCAGCCAGGTCCTCGCCCGCGACCTGACCGCCGTGGAACGCAAACCGGGCCGCTGCGGCGTGCAGTCCGGCACCTTGGACGACCCCTACACCGGCTCGCAGGTGACCAAGGTGTCCTCGATCCAGATCGACCACGTGGTGCCGCTCGCCGAGATGTGGCGCAGCGGAGCGGCGGCCTGGCCCGCGGAGAAGCGCGTGGCGGCGGCGAACGACCTGCGCAACCTCGTGGCGACCTCGGGCAAGGTCAACCAGTCGAAGAGCGACAAGACGCCCGACGAGTGGATGCCGCCCAACGCGGCCTACGCGTGCTCGTACGGGCGGATCTACGTGACGGTGAAGACCGCCTACGCCCTGACGGTGGCACCGGCGGAGCGATCGGCGTTGGAGAAGGCGCTGGCGACCTGCGGTTAGGGTGCCGCCCGTGGACCTGACCCGCGGGCACCCGTTCCGCATCCCGCTCACCGCGGGCCTGCAGGAGGCGACCGAGGCGGCGTCCGCGTTGCGCGCCGTGCTGCCACCGGACGTCGCGGTGATCGGCGGGCAACGCCAACTCCTGGTGCTGCGGCTCATCTCCGACGACGAGCTCACCCTGCTGCGGCCGGCCGTGGAGGCGTTGATCGCCGACTTCCGCGCCACCGCACGGGCTTTGGTCGTGGCGCTGGCCTCCGACGCCGTGGACGAGGCGTGGTCGGTGCACGAGCACGGGGAAACGCGGAATCGCTGCGTCGTCGTTCATGCGGCATCACTCAACGCCCGGACGCGAACACCGGTCGCCACAACCAGTTCCGGCAACGGATCTCCGTTCACGCGGTGGACCACGCGCTGCCCGGTGAACGCTCGCCGGCCGTGCAGCCAGCGGTGGTTGTCGAGTACGTAGCCCAGCCCGGCAGTGAGCCTGAACTCGAACGCGTGGCGATCGATCGCCGCCCGCAGCGCCGGAATCCACCGGTTGACCTCAGGCGCGAACTGAGCGAGCTCATCGAGCCGAAGTCTGACGGCGATTCGACCTCGACCGTTGTCGCTGAAGACCGAGCTGAGATGCCCTGCCGCACCGCCGAACAGCACGGAACGCGGCGTGCTCAACGCGATGAGCGCTTCGGGCTCCGACTCGGCGAGATCGTCGTACACGGCCTGGCCGTCGATGAGCACGCACTCGCCACCGGTTGTCGCAGCCTGTGTGCAGCTCATCATCAGCAGGGCGGGCGGGTGCGGAATGCCTGAGCGATCGGTGTGCGGGTTGAGCGCACACGCGCTGAAGCCCGCGAACCCGCTACGCACGACGGACTCACCGAGGTCAGCGATCGTGGTGACGCCGTCAGGTCCGCTGTCGCGATGCGGAACGACTACGGCGATCGACTGCGCGAGCCTCAGCAGGTCCTCGGGGCCGTCGAGACCGTCGACCACAGCGAGTCCCCGCTCAGCGATCAGCCCGACCAGGTCGGTGGAGTCCGCGTTGACGCGATATGGCTCGATCATGGCGTCTACCTCCCGGAACGACTCGTCCATAGGATCAGCAGAACGCCGTTCGGGCCACCACGTCCAGTGACAGGCTGTCAACATCGCGTCGCCTCAGCACGGTGAGTTCCGGTGCTACGTTGCCGTTGAGCAACCGCCTGCGATCACGGAGGACTCCTCGATGAGCCAGCTTGCCTACCCCGTCTCGATCAAGGGCGTGGTGGTCCGCGACGGCAAGGTGTTGCTGCTGAAGAACGAGCGCGAGGAGTGGGAGCTGCCGGGCGGCCGTATCGAGCCAGGCGAGACCCCGGAAGAGTGCGTTGCCCGCGAGATCACCGAAGAGACGCAGTGGAAGGTGACGACCGGGCCGATCCTCGACACGTGGATGTACTACATCAACGTCGCCGAGAAGAACGTGTTCATCGTGACCTACGGCTGCCACCCGAATGGCGACAGCGAACCCGTGCTGTCCGACGAGCACAAAGAAATCGGCCTGTTCACCGAGGACGAAGTGCCCGGCTTGAACATGCCAGAGGGCTACAAGCGGTCAATCGCAGCGTGGTTCGAACGTTTGCGCGCGGACGCGGTCAGGTGAGCCGTGACGGGCGGGCGGTGTGACGCGTGTGGAGCCGAGCTGAGTCGGCTTGCCGTCGAGCCGATCTGCCCCACCTGTCACGCGAGTGCTCGCCACGTCGCCCCGGTCGTCCCTGCTCGCCGACTCATGCCCGCCGTGTGGTTGTGGTCGGCACCAGAGGCAACCGCGGCCCTCAGAAGTCGTGACCTGGCAACGATCCTGCGGGTGTACCGCAGGCTGAACAAGCTCAGTCAGGAACGGCTCGCCGCGCTGCTCGGCTACGACAAGACCTACGTGTCGATGATCGAGACCGGTCGCCGGAACATCAGCGACGTCGCCACGCGCCGGCACATCGCGCGGACGCTCGGGCTGCCGATGCACGCGCTCGGCGTGACCGACAACGACGACGCCGACTTCGCGGCGATGATCCAGTTCGGTGACTCGACCATCCGCCTTGCTGAGATCGCACGCCAGTCCGGCAGGGCCGTCGACGCCGTCAACGAGCTGTGGCCGCTGGTCGCTCGGCTTGAGGCACGAGCCGCCGAGGGACGGGCCGAACGGGACACAATGATCCTGCTCGGTCAGGGCCGTGCCGCGCTCGGCGTCTCGCTCGGCACGGTGCTGCCTGAAGAACGGCTGGTGGCTGCTGCCCGCTGGACGGGCAAGGCACTCGTGATCGCCGAGCGCCTCGGCGATCAGGCATTCCTCGCTCACGCGCTCCGGATGCACGGGAACGAACTGCGCAAGGCCGGCCACGCCGGCGCAGCAATTGCTCGACTCAGCCGGGCGGTTGCCGTGTCCGAGGATCGTGAGGGGCAGGGAGCCGCGTTCGCACTGCTCGCTCGTGCCGCAGGCGAACACCGTGACCCGGACCTGTTCGACCTCGCGATCGACGGGTACCGCGAACGGCTCGACGACGTTGGCGGCCGCAGCATGCTGTTCAACCCGTTCACGTTCCGGGAGATCGAACTACGCGGGCTGGTCACGACTGGCCGAGCCGCCAAGGCGGTCCGGATCATGCAGACGAACATGCCGGTCGCGCCGCCGGTCGCGCCGCAATGGCACATCATCGAGCGAGTCACCGCCGGACAGGTTCTGCTTGCAGCACGCCAGCGAGACGGCGCACGGGACGCCTTGCGCACCGCACTCCTTGCGGCAGAGACGCACCGCCTGCCGCATCAGATCCAGCGAACGATCCGCGCCGCCGACGACGGCGGACTCATCGAAATCAGCACGGGCGGGCAGCTGGCACTGCAACGCCTCAACGCCCTTCTGACACCGGGCTGATAAGGATCGGCTGAGTCGATCTCAGTGGACGACCACGGTCGGTAACGCGTTGCTGGTCTCACACCGATACAGGGCATGCCTGGCAGCCAGATGTGACACCCACTAG
Organism: Lentzea sp. NPDC036955; assembly: GCF_055608005.1. Classification (NCBI taxonomy): domain Bacteria; kingdom Bacillati; phylum Actinomycetota; class Actinomycetes; order Pseudonocardiales; family Pseudonocardiaceae; genus Lentzea; species Lentzea sp. NPDC036955. The sequence goes on from NZ_JBVJRC010000003.1 coordinate 727,270, forward strand.
CGACTGCGAAAAGAGTTCCGCATGCGCCGATTCACGCTGCCCATCATCGCGCTAGGCGTAGTAGTCACGCTGTGCGCCTGCGGCGCTGCAAGTCCTTCGTCTGAACCGTCCCGATCATCAACGGCGGTAACGACCACGACTACCTCCGCCGCACCGCTTCCGCCTGTGATCGACACAGCCAAGTACGTGGGCGTCACTGCGAACACAGCGGTCGCCGAGATCCAGAAACTCGGCTACTACGTCTATGTGACGCATGCGACCAAGAAGTCGAACCTCTTCCAGATTTCGACCTCTGGCACGCTCCCCGAGTCCCTGAACAAGTGGGTCGTGAGTTCGATCGAGGCCAACCGCAGCACCCACTCGACTGCGACCGTGTGGGTCAAACCTGGAGAACTCACTCCAGCGGAGAAGGTCGATGAGGCCGCACAGGCAGCAGGGCTCGACTCGGCTGTAGGCACGACATACCGCACGGCATCCGCATGGGTGCTCGACGTGTGCAAGAGCATGACGACCCCGGCTCAGTACGTGACCGCGTCGGAGTTCCTCCAGGGGCAGATCAACGAGGATGCGAAGAGACTAGAGATTTTCAAGATCGGCATACCGCTGTTGTGCGCCGAGCACCAAGGCGCACTGAACGAAGTTCTCGAAGGCAACGTTCCCTTCGGTAGCGGAACCTACGAGATCGGTACCGGGAAGGGGAAGATCAAGCCCGGTAAGTACCGCACGCTGTTCAGCGTTGATGACTGCTACTGGGAGCGGACACGGCCTGACGGCGAGATCATCGACAACAACTTCGCCACACACGCCCAGTCGATCACTGTGACGATCGCATCAACAGACGGCAGCTTCACCACTCAGCGGTGCGGCAAGTGGCAGCTGGTCAAATAACTCCAAGTTTCGTACACGCCGCGAGTTGCTATGACATACCGGTCAGCGTCAGCGAGCACACGGGACGGTAGCGATCCGTCAAGAACTCTCGTCTACAGCGGACGGTGAGCGTCGGCTGCTCCGCCGCTCCGGCTACGTGACGGCCGAGGCAGCGTCGAACCAGGCAAGCGCCCCAAGGCCCTGGTGTGGACAGCCGAGCGCGTCGAGCAGTGGAAGCGGTCCGGCGAGAAGCCGTCACCGGTCATGGTCTGGACTCCAGAGCAGACGGGCGAGTTCCTCGACTTGGTGCACGAGGACAGGCTGTACGGGCTGCATCACCTGATCGCGTTCCGGGGCCTGCGTCGGGGCGAGGGTTGCGGGTTGCGCTGGTCAGACGTCGACCTCGACACGAGGACGGCGACGGTCGCAACTCAGCTCGTGCTCGCCGGCTGGGAGGTCGAGGAGGGAGGCCCGAAGACGTCCAGCGGTGCACGAGTCGTTGCGCTGGACGCCGAGACGGTCAAAGTCCTGCGAACGCACAAGGCGCAGCAGGCAGCCGAACGGTTGGAGTGGGGCGAGGCCTGGATCAACACAGGCCGCGTGTTCACCGAGGCCAACGGGACGCCGCTGCACCCAGGCAAGGTGTCCGAGGCGTTCGAGAAGATCGTGCGGACGTCGAGCCTGCCGCCGATCCGGCTGCACGACCTGCGGCACGGTGCAGCGACGCTCGCTCTCGCGGGCGGCGCAGACATGAAGACTGTGCAGGAGATGCTCGGTCACCCGTCCATCACGATCACATCGGACATCTACACGAGCGTCCCGCCCGAGGTCGCTCACCGTGCCGCCGAAGCGGCGACCAAGCTCGTCCCGCGCAAGTCCACCGGGAACCGATGGGCATACTTCGAGCACACACGAGGCCCAGAGCAGCGCAGGTCTACAACTCGTCACGAACCTGCGGATACAGAAAGACCCAGGTCAGGAAGCCTGACCTGGGTCTTATCTCACCGAGCCGCCTATCGGAATCGAACCGATGACCTGCTCATTACGAGTGAGCCGCTCTGGCCGACTGAGCTAAGGCGGCGAGACGCGATAACTATAGCTGACCCGTGGACCCGTCACTCACGGGGGTCGGCATCGTTGAACCGACCGTGACCGAGGTCACCGTCTCCTAGTCCGCGTCGAGGAGTGGTTCATGCGTCGCTCGTTCTCCGTGCCGCTGGCCGGTCTGCTGCTGGCACTCGCCGCAGGGCCGGCACTCGCCCAGCCGCCGACCACACCGGTGCCGGGGCCGAGGGACCCGAACCAGCCGCCGGCGTCGTCGCCGAACGGGCCGCAGCCGTTGGCGCACGCGGTCGGTGACGCGGGCACGGGGCTCGCGGTGGTGCGGCTCGGGCCGCAGGGCGTTCCGACGAGCACGATCCTGCCGGGGTTCGGTGAGCAGCTGCCGAAGCAGTCGGTGACCGAGCTCGGGCTGGGGCTGTCGAGCGCGCAGGTCAACACCGAGGCGTTCCTGGCGACGGAACGCGTGGTCACGCAGGCCAACCCGTTCGGGTTCGCGGTGGCCGGTCGGGCGCCGCAGACGCCGGGAACGCTGGTGCAGACGGCAATCCCGGACAACCCGCAGCCCACGAAGGGCGGCCTGCCGATCCCGGAGACGCCGCTCGCGAAGCTGAGCGTGCTCAACGGCAGCGTGCAGGCGCGGTGGGACGAGGAGGTCGGGCCGTGCATCAGCCCGCTCGCCACGGCCACGACGTCGCTGGCCGGGTTGCAGGTGCTGAGCGCGCTGCCCGCCGAGGTGCCGCTGGCGCCCAAGACCGGGCTGGTGAGCATCCCGGACACGTTCGAGGCGAGCTCCGCCGTCCGGCTCGTCGACCTGCCGGGCAGCAAGAACAAGGCCGTCGCGTCCACGTCGACGATGCGGGCGGTCAGCATCGAGCTCGCCGGCGGTCTGAAGATCGACGTGGTCACCCCGCCGACGCTCACCGCCACCGCGACCGGCGACGAGAAGACCTCGACGATCAGCTACACCGCGCCGGTGCTCAAGGTCAGCCAGAACGGCAAGGACCTCGGCACCCTCGACGCCGCCCACCCGGTGCTGGACGTGCCGCTGCTGCTCGACCTGGTCGTGGTGAAGCTGCAGATCGCGGGCCTGACCGAGAAGAAGGCCGCCTTCTCCGGCAACGGCTTCACCGGCTACCAGCTCGGCGCGACCGCGCGGATGCTCGACGTGCAGCTCCTGCCGACGGACAAGCTGAAGCTCCCGAACCTGCCCACCGCGCTCGCGCAGATCTCGCTCGGCGAGCAGATCGTCCGCGCCGCGGCACCGCAGGGCGGCGTGGTGTGCGGAACGTCACAGCCGCCGCAGACGCCCGCTCCGCAGGAGCCGGGTGGTGCGGCGGCGCCGCCCAAGAAGGCACCGCCGCTCGCCTACACGAACGCCGCGTATCAGTCGGTTCCGCTGTTCTGGACCGGTGCCGGGTTGTTGCTCGTCGGGGTCGTGGTGGTGGCGGCGCTCCCGGTCCGGCGCCGGCCGCGTCGTGTTCCGGGCTGACGCTGGCGTGGCGGAGTCGGGTGCACCTGCTGGGGCGGACCAGCGGCACCCGAGAACCGCGCGTCAGCCGCGGTGCAGCGTGGTGACCATCGCCTCGATCGCGATGCGCGGCTTCACGTTCACCTCGATCGCCTCCCGGCAGGACAGCACGGCCTCCAGGCGGCGCAGGATCGACTCCTGCGACCACTGGGCAGCGGCGGTGCGCGAGTCGGCGGCGCGGTCGGGGTGCATCAGGGACGCCTCGGAGCCGGTTTTGGTGACCAGGGCGTCGCGGTAGAAGCCGGCGAGGTCGACCAGGGCGAGGTCGAGGGAGTCGCGCTGGGTGCGGGTGGCGCGGGACTTCTGGCGCTTTTCGAGGTCCTTCAACGCGCCCTTCGCGCCGCGGGTGGCGGCTGCGGTGCCCTTGCCGGTGCCGCCGGCGCCCATGGCGGTTTCCAGGGCGGTGCGTTCGGCCTCGTTGCGGGCCTCGTTGGCGGTGGTGGCGTCTTCCTCTGCCGCCTTGATGAGCTCGTCGGCGCAGGTGAAGACGTCGGCGGGTTTGCGCAGGGCAAGAGGGATGCGCAGGACGGCCTCGCGGCGTTCGCGGGCTTCGGGGTCGACGGCCAGGCGGCGGGCGCGGCCCACGTGGCCGCCGCACACGGAGGCGGCCCAGGAGGCCATCTCAGGGGACACGCCGTCGACGACTTCCAGTGCTGAGGCGATGGCCGGGGGGCGGGGGGAGCCGAGGGGGACGAGGCGGCAGCGCGAGCGGATGGTGATCGAGACGTCCTCCGGGTGGTCGGAGGGGGCGCAGAGCAGGAAGACGGTGCGCTCCGGGGGTTCCTCGACGGCCTTCAGCAGCGCGTTCGCGGCGCCCTCGGTGAGGCGGTCGGCGTCCTCGATGATGACGACCTGCCAACGGCCGGACGTGGGGCGACGGGCGGAGATCTGCACGAGGGAGCGCATCTCGGCCACGGAGATCGAGAGGCCTTCGGTGATGACGACGCGCACGTCGGCGTGTGTGCCGTGCAGGGCCGTGCGGCAGCCGGTGCACTCACCGCAGCCTGGGCGGTCATCGGTGACAACGCACTGCAACGCGCCGGCGAACGCACGGGCCGTGGACGAACGGCCGGAGCCGGGTGGGCCGGTGAAGAGCCAGGCATGGGTCATCACGCCGGGTGCCGGGGTGCCGCCGGCGACGATCGTGGCGGCTGCCTCGGCCGCCGCGGACAGGCTTGCCACCGCGTCGGGTTGGCCGACCACCTCGTCCCACACGCTCATGGGTGCAGTCTCCCAGCGGCCGGGCCGGTCACGACGTCGGGGCGGGGGCTTCCGCGGGCACCTTCTTGCGGGACGCGAGCAGCGGGAGCACGGCGGTGTGGACGCGGTGCGCGGTCGTGTCGGCGTCGCCGTCGGTCTCGACCACCAGGTAGCGGTCGGGGTTCGCGGCGGCCATCTCGCTGAGCAGGCGCTGGACCCGCCAGTGCTGTTCCAGGCCGATCGCCTTGCCGTCGGACACCGGGCGGTCGAGCAGGATCGTCAGGTCCGGGCGCAGGCGGCCGGTGGCCCACTCGACCAGGCCTTCGAGCTCCTGGTGCTCCAGGGTGCCGGTCGCGCTGAAGTGCGCCAGGGGCGAGTCGACGTAGCGCTCCATCACGACGATGGACCCCTCGTCCAGCGCGGGACGCACCTGCCGTTCGACGACATCGGCGCGCACGGCGGCGGCGACGAGGGCTTGGGCGCGCACGCCGGCCAGCTCGGCGGACGACAGCATCGTGCGCAGACGGCGTTCGTCGTGTTCGGGGTCGGCGGCAAGCAGCACCTCGAACCCCTCGGCGCGAAGAGCGGCCGCGAGCCGACGGGCCTGCACGGACGTGTCTTGACGCGTGTCGCCCTCGACGGCGATCAGCAGACCCTTGGTGCGCGAGCGTCCGCGGATGGCGGCGAACAACGACGACAGCACGCGCTCTTCGCGACGGTCGTCCATCTGCCGGTAGGCGACGAGACCGAGCACGATCGCGATGACCGCGCCACCGAGCATCACCGGACGGGTCGCGTCGACCTCCATCGGGTGGCCGAAGATGCTGACCGTGCGCTTCTGCAGCACCGCGACCAGCAGCGGAGCACCGGCCGACGCACCGAACAGCACGACCTTGAGCAACGACTGGATCAACGCCACCGTGCGGCCGCGCATCTCGTCCTCGACCTGCGAGCCCACGATCGTGAGACCGGTCAGGAACGCCACGCCGGCGCACAGGCCGACCAGCGACACCATCAGCAGCGCCAGCCACAGGCTCGGGGCCAGCGCGACCAGCGTCAACGTGACGCCCGCGCCGACGATCGTCACGCCGAACAGCCGGTTGTAGGCGAGCCTGCGCGCGAACCGGGGTGCCGTCGCCATGCCGACCGCGAGCCCGAGGAACACGGCCATGAACAGCAGGCCGAACGTCGACGCGCCACCGAGGAGCGAGGTCGCGTAGAGCTTCGCCGTCGCGATCACGACACCGGCCGCGGCGAACGCGCCGATCATGCCGATCACCAGGCCGCGGACCAGCGGCGTCGCGGCGGCGAACCTGACCCCTTCGCGGAACATCGCGACGAAGCCCGGCTTGTCGGCGTCGACCTCCTTCTTCTGCCGCGCGGCCCGGCCGGACAGCTCCGGCAGCCGGGTGGCGATCAGGACGGCGGAGGTGAAGTACAGCAGGCCGTTGATGATCACGGCGATGGTCGCGATGCGGAACTCGAGGTCGCCGCCCTGCAGGTTCAGGTACGCCGGCACGCCCGCTATCAGTGAGTACAGGCCGAACCCGCTGATGGTCGAAATGCCGTAGGTCATCACGAGGCCGAGCTGGTTGGCCGACTCGACCTGGTCGGGCCGGCGCAACAGGTTCGGCACCGCCGACTCCTTGGCCGGAATCCACAGCATCGCGCAGCAGCCGACCAGGAAGTTCGCCACGAACAGCCAGATCGGCGACCCGATCAGCGCGATCGAGATGAACAGCGACCCGCGCAGGACGTCGCAGACGACCATGACCTTGCGCCGGTCGAAGCGGTCGGCGAGCACCCCGCCGACGGGGGCGAACAGGATGCCGGGCAGCAGCTGGGTCAGCACGACCAGCGACAGCGCGAACGACTGCCACTGGTAGCTGTTCAGCATCTCGGAGACCAGACCGGTCAACGCGAGCAGTGACAGCCAGTCACCGACGCTGCACAGGTAGGTGACGAGCCAGAGCCGGCGGAACGGCCGGATCGCGAGCACCGACCGCAGCCGGTGGACCGTGGACACGCTGGACTGGGCGGACCCGGCCGGGTCTGCCTGCGTCGCTGGTGTGTCCGCGTCCTGAATCTCAGTCACCTCTGCTCGCCCGTGCGGGTGCGATCAGGGTAACCGGATGTAGTGGGTGACGACGCCGGACTCTCGACGTCGAAAGGTCACTATCCGCTGAAGATCGCGCCGAGGACGCTCACGAGCACCAGCACGAAGAAGCCGAGGACGACGATGCAGCCGACCACGGTAGCGGCGGTGTTGGGCTTCTGCACGGGCTGCTGCGCCTGTGCGGCAGGCACTTGCGGCCACTGCGCGGCCTGCTGCCCCGGTCGTGGCCGGCGGCTCTGCGGGCGCCGCCGCTCCTGTTCCAGCTGGGCCTGGACGGCCTGCCGCACCTGCTCGGTGGGATCGGGAGGTGTCGGCACCGCCACACGTGACGAGAACGACGCGGTCCGCAGCGAGGACCACTGGGGTGCCACCCACGTGTCGGCCGTCACCAGCCCGGCGAGCGGGTCGGGGAACAGCGGGGGTGGCGGCGGGGCCTGCGTCCCGTCCGGACCGAAGTCAGAGCTCGGCACCCGCCACCCCCGTCACGTCAGCTCTTCGTCTTCGCCGGGGCCTTCTTGGCCGCCGGCTTCTTCGCCGCGGTCGTCGCCTTCTTGGCCGGTGCCTTCTTCTTCACCGGGCCCTTGGCGCGCTTCTCGGCCAGCAGCTCGGCCGCGCGCTCGTCGGTGATCGACTCGACGCTGTCGGTCTTGCGCAGCGACGCGTTCGCCTCGCCGTCGGTGACGTACGGGCCGAAGCGGCCCTCCTTGATCACCATCGGCTTGCCGGACACCGGGTCGTTGCCCAGCTCCCGCAACGGCGGCGCGGCGGCGGCCCGGCCGCGCTTCTTCGGCTCGGCGTAGATCTTCAGGGCCTCGTCGAGCGTGACCGTGAAGATCTGCGACTCGTCGGCCAGCGACCGCGAGTCGGTGCCCTTCTTGAGGTACGGGCCGTAGCGGCCGTTCTGCGCGGTGATCTCGGCGCCCGTCTCCGGGTCCTTGCCGACCACCCGCGGCAGCGACAGCAGCTTCAGCGCGTCGTCGATCGTGATCGTGTCCAGCGACATCGACTTGAACAACGAGCCGGTGCGCGGCTTCGGCAGCTTCGACTTCGGCGTGCTCTCCTCCGGCTCGGGCAGCACCTCGGTCACGTACGGGCCGAAGCGGCCCTCCTTGGCCACGATCTCGTTGCCCGAGACCGGGTCGGTGCCCAGCGAGCGGCCCTCCTGCGGCGTCGAGAACAGCTTCTCGGCGATCTCCGCGGTGAGCTCGTCGGGCGGCAGGTCGTCTGGCAGGTTCGCGCGCTGCGCGGCACCGTCGACCTCGCGCTCCAGGTACGGCCCGAACCGGCCGACGCGGACCACGACCGTGCGGCCCTCGGAGTCGCTGAACAGCGGGATCGAGTTGACCTCGCGCGGGTCGATGTCCTCGACGCCCGTGCCGACCAGCTTCTTCAGGCCACCGGAGCGGCCGATCGAGCCGTCGGGGCCGACGCTGCCGCCGAAGTAGAACCCGGACAGCCACGTCGTGCGCTGCTGGCGACCGGCGGCGATGCCGTCGAGCTCGTCCTCCAGCGCGGCGGTGAAGTCGTAGTCGACCAGGCGGCCGAAGTGCACCTCCAGCAGCCCGACCACGGCGAACGCCACCCACGACGGGACCAGCGCCGCGCCCTTCTTCCACACGTAGCCGCGGTCCTGGACCGTGCTGATGATCGACGAGTAGGTGGAGGGGCGGCCGATGCCGAGCTCCTCCATCGTCTTGATCAGCGACGGTTCGGTGTAGCGCGACGGCGGTGAGGTCGTGTGGCCGTCCGGGGACAGCTCGGCGATCGTCAGCGCTTGGTCCTTGGCGAGCAGCGGCAGCCGCGACTCGGCGTCGTCGGACTCGCCACCGGCCTCGGCGTCGACGGTCTCGACGTAGGCCTTGAGGAAGCCGGCGAACGTGATCGTGCGACCGGACGCGGCGAAGGTGACCTCCTGGCCGGTCGCCGCCTTGCCGACGATCCGCACGCTGGTCGTGTTGCCGCGCGCGTCGGCCATCTGGGAGGCGATCGTGCGCTGCCAGATCATCTCGTAGAGCTTGAACTCGTCGGAGTCCAGCTCGGAGGCCACCTGGCCGGGCGTGCGGAACACCTCACCGGCGGGCCGGATCGCCTCGTGGGCCTCCTGCGCGTTCTTGACCTTGCGGGTGTACTGGCGCGGCTTGTCGGCGACGTACTGCGCGCCGTACAGGTCCGTGGCCTGCGTGCGGGCCGCGTTGATCGCGGTCTCCGACAGCGTCGTGCTGTCGGTGCGCATGTAGGTGATGTAGCCGTTCTCGTACAGCTTCTGCGCGGTGCGCATCGTGCGGTCGGCGGAGAACCGCAGCTTGCGGCCCGCCTCCTGCTGCAGCGTCGAGGTCATGAACGGCGCGTACGGCTTGCGCGTGTACGGCTTCTCCTCGACCGAGGCGACCCGGACGGGGGCCTGCTCCAGGCCGGCGGCGATGGCACGGGCCTGCGCCTCGTCCAGCACGACAACGTCGGCCTTGCCGGTGAGCTTGCCGTCGGAGCCGAAGTCGCGGCCGGTCGCGAGGCGGGTGCCGTCGAGCGCCACCATGCGGGCGCCGAACTGGCGCGGCGTGGCGTCGGCACCGGCGTCCATGACCGCCGAGATGTCCCAGTAGCCGGCGGAGACGAACTTCATCCGTTCGCGTTCGCGCTCCACGACCAGGCGCGTCGCCACCGACTGCACGCGGCCCGCCGAGAGCTTCGGCATGACCTTCTTCCACAGCACGGGGCTGACCTCGTAGCCGTAGAGGCGGTCGAGGATGCGGCGGGTCTCCTGCGCGTCGACCAGGTCCTGGTCCAGGTCGCGGGGGTTCGCGGCGGCGGCCTGGATCGCGGACTCGGTGATCTCGTGGAACACCATCCTGCGCACCGGGACCTTGGGCTTCAGGGTCTCCAGCAGGTGCCACGCGATGGCCTCGCCCTCGCGGTCACCGTCTGTCGCGAGGTAGAGCTCGTCGACTTCCTTCAGGGCTTCCCTGAGCTCGGTGACCAGCGACTTCTTGTCGGCGGACACCACGTAGAGCGGCTCGAAGTCGTGGTCGACGTCCACGCCGAGCCGGGCCCAGGCCTGGCCCTTGAACTTGGCGGGCACGTCGGCGGCACCGCGCGGCAAGTCCCGGATGTGTCCCCTGGAGGACTCCACGACGAAGTTGGCGCCGAGGTAGGACGCGATCTTGCGCGCCTTCGTGGGCGACTCGACGATCACAAGTCGTCGGGTGCCACCCGCTCCTCCGCTGCTCTTTCTCGTCCGTGTCGATCCAGCCACGCCGTCCCGCTCTCTTCCAAACCCGTTCCCAGGCCCGCCAGTGTTGCCCAGCGCCGGCCGAAAAGCACACCATCCGTCATGTCTTCTGCGACGCCTGTTCGACGAGACAGAGTGACACAACCCCGCCGGACTGCCCCGCTCAGGCCGCCGGCCAAGTGCTCATCGCCACCCCGTGGGGAGGGCTTCCGACCAGCTCAGCGAGCCTTGCGAGCCGTCGGCGGCCGGTTACCCGCAGCGCCGGTGCCCCTACCAGGGTGCACGGAAGTCCGGACTGGAGCAGGGCATTTTGCAACGGTGCGTGTGTCTGGGGTGCGTTGGGGTCCAAACCGAGCAGGTAGGCCGACTCCGACCAGCTGCCGGCGGCCAGTGCCCAGACCCGGAGCACCGCCCCGTTCAGCTCGAAGCCGGCGGGCACCGTCTTCGCGGTCCCGTTCAGCCAGTGGGCGGCCAGCGGGGTGAGGTCGGTGCGGAACGGCGTGCGGACGAAGCGCGTGCCTTCGTCGTCGACGCACAGCTCGGAGGTGACGCCGCGCTCGTCGCAGGCCTGCTTGAGGGGCCGGTAGCGCCACTCGTCGCGCAGTTCGACGTACACGCGGGCCGCTGTGCCGCGTGCGAAGCTGACGGCCTGCCCCGGCCCGCAGAGGAAGCCGGCGAGGTCCGCCTTGGCCGGCGTGCGCGCCTCGGCCGAGAAGAAGGACAGCTGCCCCACCACGGCCCACAGAGTAGAACAGGCGTTCGACTGTGACCAGTGGCGCACGCGTGGCCACACCGGTTGGACTACTGCTTCGCCTTCAGCTCGGAGCACGGTCGCGACCGGCCGACGGCGGCCGCGTACTTGGGCGACCGCTCCAGCGCGTCGAACGTGGCCCGCAGCTGTTCGGGCGTGCTGACCTGCGACGTCCTCGCCAGCACCTGCTCGGCGTCGTCCCAGAACCCGGCGTCCGCGGCGAGCACGGTGATCGGGTCCTTCGCCGCCTCGTAGGACTTCGCGGACTCGGTGAAGTACCTGAGCGTGCCGTCGTGGACGTCCCGCAGTTCATCCGACGGTGAGCCGAGCTCGGTCAGCTCCCGCACCGCGTCGGTGAGGGCGGCGGCGTTCGCGGTGACGAGCTTGAGGTAGGCGGCCTTGACCGCGGCCGGGTCGGCGGGGTCCTGGGCCTGCAGCTCCTGCCCTGCCCTCAGACCGGGCAGGACACCGCCGCAGAACGCGTCGACCCACCGGCCCTGGGCGTCGGTGAGGGGCTTGTCCTCGTCCGAACCGCACGCCGTCAGCAGCGCCGCGGCGGCCAGCACCGCCGTGACCAGCCTGGTCCGGGTCACCGGGGTAGCTCCTCGCACTTGCCCGCCTTCTTCATCGGCTCGGCCAGCCCGCTGTCCTCGAAGCGCTTGCGCACGTCGGCGCCGGTGTTCTCGAACGCGGCAGCCTTGGTCATCAGTTCGCTGAACGCGGTGACCACCGCGGTCGCGTCGGACGAGGAGTCGATCTTCGACCTGGTGTCGGAGAGCAGCGCCTTGAACTCCCCCGTGCTGTTCTCCACCGCCCCGACCAGCTCCTTCGCCTTCGGGTGCGGTCCGTCCTCCAGTGCCTTCAGGTCGTTCACCGACCGGTCGGCGGCGGTAATCTGGGTGGTCAGCCAGCCCGAGAGGCCGGCCTTGAGCTTCGCCGGGTCGCTCAGGTCGATGGACGGCTCCCCCGCCATGGCCTTCGTCGTGCCGCCGACGGCGCCGCAGACCTGGTCCAGCCACGCCACGACGTCGGCCTCGGTGGGCGCCGCGGGCGTGGACGCGGGGGTGCCGCCGGTGCAGGAGGCCAGGGCCAGGCTCGTGACGACGGCGAGGACTGCGCGTGCGGTGGAGCGGGTCATGGGCCGCAAGCTACTCCGGGCGGTGGTGCCGCACAGGTCGGGCTCAGCCCGTGGGGGCGGCGCCGAGCCGCTGCATCTCCTGGCACTTCTGCGCGCTCTGGGCGGCCTTCTGCAGCTCGGGAACGGCCTTGAGGTCCCTCAGCGGGTCGGCGAGCTCGGAGAGCTTGGAGATCGCCTCTCCCGCCGCCTGCAGGCCGCCGGTGGCGTCGTTGGCGTCCGCCTGCTCGATCTTCACCTTGGCGTCGGCGAACAGCGTGCCGAGCGCGGTGAAGGTCTCCGACATCTTCGTCACGGCCTCGTCACCGCCCGCGACGGGCGACGGCCCGACCTGCTTGAGGTCGGCGGCGGACTTGGTGAACGCGTCGGCGTGCTGGCCCATGTAGGCGGCCATCTCGGCCTTGAGCTTGGCGGGGTCGCCCGCGTCGAGCTTCGGCGCCGTCTTGTCGACCTTGGCGAACGCGGACGCCGCGCCGCAGACCTTGTCCATGTAGGTGACGGCGGCGGCGTCGGGCTGGCCGCTGGTCGGCGTGGACGTGCCGGAGTTGCCGCCGTTGGTGCACCCGGCCAGCGCGATGGCGGCAACTGCGGTAGTGGCGACGAGGCTGCGCCTCATGTCGTAACTCCTCGGTCGGGGTACGTCGGTGGACACCCGAACGTACCCCGACCGGCGGTGGAACTACGCGGCGCCGTTGCTGACGGCCTCCGCGGGCGAGTCGGCGATCGCCGTTCCGCGGCGCTTCGACACGATGATCGCGCCGATGATGATGACGGTGGCGACCACCGCGATCGCGATGCGCAGCGGCGCGGACGCGTCCGGGCCGACGGAGAACGTCACGACGGCGGGGGCGATCAGCACCGAGACCAGGTTCATGACCTTGATCAGCGGGTTGATGGCCGGGCCGGCGGTGTCCTTGAACGGGTCACCGACGGTGTCGCCGATGACGGTCGCGGCGTGGGCCTCGGAGCCCTTGCCGCCGTGGTTGCCGTCCTCGACCAGCTTCTTCGCGTTGTCCCACGCCCCACCGGAGTTGGCCAGGAACACCGCCATCAGCGTGCCGGTGGCGATGGCGCCGGCGAGGTAGCCGGCCAGCGGGCCGACGCCGAGGCCGAAGCCGACGGCGATCGGGGCGAGCACGGCCATCAGACCGGGGGTCGCGAGCTCGCGCAGCGAGTCCCTGGTGCAGATGTCGACGACGCGGCCGTACTCCGGCTTGACCGAGTAGTCCATGATGCCCGGGTTCTCGCGGAACTGGCGGCGCACCTCGAACACGATGGCACCGGCGGCGCGCGTCACGGCGTTGACCGCGAGGCCCGAGAACATGAACACGACGGCCGCGCCGATGGCGACGCCGACGAGGACGTTCGGGCTGAACACCACGTTGGTGAACGAGATGGGCAGCGAGCCGATCTCGTTGCCGATCTTCAGCACGGCCTGGTCGATCGCGTCCTTGTAGGAGCCGAACAGCGCCGTCGCGGCGAGCACGGCGGTCGCGATCGCGATGCCCTTGGTGATGGCCTTGGTCGTGTTGCCGACGGCGTCGAGCTCGGTGAGGATCTGCGCGCCCTCGCCGTGCACGTCACCGGACATCTCGGCGATGCCCTGCGCGTTGTCCGAGACCGGGCCGAAGGTGTCCATCGCGACGATGACGCCGACGGTGGTCAGCAGACCACAACCGGCCAGCGCGATCGCGAACAGCGCGACGACGACCGAACCGGACAGCAGGAACGCGCCGTAGACGGCGGCACCGATGACCAGCGCGGTGTAGACGGCCGACTCGAAACCGACCGAGATGCCGGACAGGATGACGGTGGCCGCACCGGTCAGCGAGGTCTTGCCGACCTCCTGCACCGGCTTGTGCTCGGTGCCGGTGTAGTAGCCGGTCAGCCAGAGGATCACACCGGCCAGCACGATGCCGATGATCACCGCGACGGACGCGATCAGCGCCGGGTTGCCGCTGGTGCCCTTGATCGCGTCGGAGATGCCGTTGAGGTCGGCGAAGGAGCTCGGCAGGTACGTGAAGGCCGCGATCGTGCACAGCACCGCGGAGATGACCGCGGAGATGTAGAAGGAGCGGTTGATGGCGGAAAGGCCGCTTTCGCCCACCTTCGCCCTGGTCGTGTAGACGCCGATGACCGCGGTCAGCACGCCGATCGCCGGGACGATCAGCGGGAACAGCAGGCCCTGCACACCGAACGCGGCGGTGCCGAGGATCAGCGACGCGACCAGGGTGACGGCGTAGGACTCGAAGAGGTCCGCAGCCATGCCGGCGCAGTCACCGACGTTGTCGCCCACGTTGTCCGCGATGGTCGCGGCGTTGCGGGGGTCGTCCTCGGGGATGCCCTGCTCGACTTTGCCGACCAGGTCGGCGCCGACGTCGGCGGCCTTGGTGAAGATGCCGCCACCGACGCGCATGAACATCGCGAGCAGCGCGGCACCGAAACCGAAGCCCTCCAGGACCTTCGGGGCCTGACCGGCGTACACGAGCACGACGAGCGCCGCGCCGAAGAGGCCGAGGCCGACCGTGGTCATGCCGACCACGCCGCCGGTGCGGAACGCGATGCGCGTCGCCTTTTCGCGACCGCCTTCTTCGTTCGCGGCGGCGGCGACACGCACGTTGGCGCGCGTGGACAACCACATGCCCAGGTAGCCGATGATCGCCGAGAACGCGGCACCGACGATGAAGAACAAAGATCGGCCGATTCGTTCGGCCAAATCATCTGCCGGTAGCGCGAACAGCAGCACGAACACGATCACGACAAAGATGCCGAGCGTGCGGAACTGCCGGTTGAGGTAGGCCGCTGCGCCCTCCTGAACCGCCCTGGCGATGTCCTGCATCTTGTCGGTGCCCTGGCCGGCGGCCAGCACCTCCTTGAGCAGCACGTACCCGACGGCGAGAGCAGCCAGGGCGACCACGGCGACCACGGCTACGACGCCGCGATCACCTCCGGAGAGCTCAAGGCCCTCCGCGAGGAATTGCCGGGACATCCGTCCTCCTGGTGAGTTGCCATGTGCAGCGCCAAGGCAGACCAGCCGCCCAGCGCGACGTGACGCATCCCTCATTGGATGCGATGAGCGGGGAGTCTAGGGGCTGGTTGCAACAAGGCAACGAACCGTCCCGAAGCGTGCACACACCGTTATCCGCGCTGGAAGTCGACCGCGGCCCGGTCCAGACTGTCGGTGGTGTATGCGAAGCTCGGGTCGTGGTGGATCAGGGACGCCGGTTGCTGGACCGGGTGCTGGCGGGGACGCCCGCCGGGGAGTCGCCCCTCACGCACGCGCGCGATCTCCCGTTGCGGCGGGCTGATCACGTGCAATGGCCGTCGTGGGCGGCCTCGGCGGTGGTCGAGGCGTTCGCGGAGACGGGGGTGCGCGAGCCGTGGCGGCACCAGGTCGAGGCGGCCGAGCTGGCGTGGTCCGGGCGGCACGTGGTGCTCGCCACGGGCACCGCGTCGGGCAAGTCGCTCGCCTACCAACTGCCGGTGCTTTCCACTCTTTTGGCGGACACGAGGGCCACCGCGCTGTACCTGTCCCCCACCAAAGCCCTTGGTGCGGACCAGCTCCGCTCGCTCGACGAGCTGGGGATCAAGGGGGTGCGCGCGTCGGCCTACGACGGTGACACCCCGATGGCCGAACGGGACTGGGTGAAGGCGCACGCGAACTGGGTCTTCACCAACCCGGACATGCTGCACCGCTCAATCCTGCCGCAGCACCCGAAATGGTTGCGGTTCTTCCGCAGGCTGAAGTACGTGGTGATCGACGAGTGCCATTCCTACCGAGGTGTTTTCGGTTCGCACGTGGCGTTGTTGATGCGGCGGCTGCGGCGGGTGGCCCGCAAATACGGCGCGGACCCGATCTTCGTTTTGGCATCGGCCACTGTGGCTGATCCTTCCGCTTCGGCGGAAAGGCTGCTGGGCGTGCCGGTGTCCGCTGTCGTGGACGACTTCTCACCGCGTGCCTCGCGCACGGTGGCGTTGTGGGAGCCGCCGCTGACCTCTTTGGAGGGCGAGAACGGCGCGCCGGTGCGGCGGTCGGCGGGCGCGGAGACGTCGCGGATCCTCGCGGACCTGGTGGTGGAGGGTGCGCGTTCGCTCGCGTTCGTGCGCTCGCGGCGCGGTGCCGAGCTGACGGCGCTGGGCACCCAGCGGATTCTGTCCGAAGTGGATGGTGAGCTGCCCGCGCGGGTGGCCGCCTACCGGGGCGGGTTCCTGCCGGAGGAGCGGCGGGCGCTGGAGAAGGCGCTGTCCACGGGCGACCTGCTCGGCGTGGCGACGACGAACGCGCTGGAGCTGGGCGTCGACATCGCGGGGCTGGACGCCGTGGTGGTGGCGGGTTTCCCCGGCACCCTGGCGTCGTTCTGGCAGCAGGCCGGTCGCGCCGGGCGGTCCGGTGACAGCGCGCTGGTCGTGTTCGTGGCGCGGGACGACCCGCTGGACACGTACCTGGTGCACAACCCGGCGGCGGTGCTGGACCGGCCGGTCGAGGCGACCGTGCTGGACCCGATGAACCCGTACGTGCTCGGGCCGCAGCTGGCCTGCGCGGCCTCCGAGATGCCGCTGACGCGGGACTGCCTGCCGGACTTCGGCGGCGAGCTGGCGGAGTCCGTGCTGGCCGAACTGGTGGCGGAGAAGCTGCTGCGCAAACGGCCCGCCGGCTGGTACTGGGCCTCGCACGACCGGCCGCACGCCGGGGTGGACATCCGCGGTTCCGGCGGCGAGCAGGTGGCGGTGGTGGAGGCCGACTCCGGCCGGATGCTCGGCACCGTCGACCCGGGATCGGCCAGCTGGCAGGTGCACCCCGGCGCCGTCTACCTGCACCAGGGCCGCTCATACGTGGTCGACGAGCTCGACCTCGACAGCGGTCTCGCACTGGTGCACCGCGAGGACCCGGAGTGGACCACCCAGCCGCGCGACTGCGTGGACATCACCGTCGTGCGGGAGGTGGAGCGGCAGGAGTTCGGCGGTGTGACGGTGTCGCTGGGCGAGGTGGAGGTGACCACGCAGGTCGTCGGCTACCTGCGCCGGCTGCCCTCGGGCGTGGTGCTCGACCAGATCCCGCTCGACCTGCCCGAGCAGACCCTGCGGACCCGCGCGGTCTGGTACACCGTCGACGAGTCGCTGCTGCTCGCCGCGGGCGTGGAAGCGAAGCGGACTCCCGGCGCACTGCACGCCGCCGAACACGCGGCGATCGGCCTGCTGCCGCTGTTCGCGACCTGCGACCGGTGGGACATCGGCGGCGTGTCGACGGCCGCGCACCCCGACACCGGCATGCCGACGGTGTTCGTCCACGACGGCCACCCCGGCGGCGCGGGCTTCGCCGACCGCGGCCACTCGGCGCTGCGGGCCTGGCTGTCGGCGACCCGCGCGGCGATCAAGGCCTGCACGTGCCCAATGGGCTGCCCGTCGTGCGTCCAGTCCCCCAAGTGCGGCAACGGCAACGACCCGCTGGACAAGGCCGGGGCGGTGCTGGTGCTGGACGTGGTGCTCGGGAAAATCACCTGACCGGTGCGGTCGCTCGTGGCTACGGTGTTGGTGTGAACGCAGGTAGCTGCAACGCGACTGACCGGACCCGCCGCTTCTAGGTGCGGCCGAGTCCGGACCTCCGCCGTGCCACGCGCGGGTGGTGGACCGCTTTGGCGTGCCGTCCGGCGCGGCCGACTTGATGCTTCGCCGTGCCACGCGCGGCTGGTGGATCGCGCCGGCGTGCCCTCTGGCGCGGCCGGTTCGACGCTCCGCTGTGCCTTCCGGCGCGGCCGACTTGATGCTTCGCCGTGCCACTCGCGGCTGGTGGACCGCTCCGGCGTGCCCTCTGGCGCGGCCGACTCGACGCTTCGCCGTCCTACTCGCGGCTGGCGGACCGTTTGGCCGTGCTCTCCGGCGCGGACAGCTCGACGCTCCGCGTGCAACGCGTGCGGGTGGACCGCTGCCGTGTCCACCGGCGCGGGCGACCCGGACCTCCACCGTTCCACGTGCGCGGCTGGTGAGCCGCTCCACCGTGCCCTCCCGCGCGGCCGACGCGACGCTCTGCCGCGCCCGTCCCCCTTCTCGCCACGGGTTCCTTGGAGTCTGCCTTGTTCACGCCGTTTGCCGACCTCGACGCACTGCTCGACGACTTCGTCGCGTCGGTGCGCACCATCCTCGGCCCCACCTACGTGGGCGCCTACGTCCAGGGCTCGTTCGCCCTCGGCGCCGGGGACGTCCACTCCGACTGCGACTTCATCATCGCCTGCACCGAGCTGCCGTCCGGTGCCGCGCTGGAGGGTCTGCGGGTCCTCCACGACGAGATCCTCACCCGGCCGGGCCGCTGGTCGACGGAGATCGAGGGTTCGTACGCCGACGTCGACTCGCTGCGGTCGGTCGCCAGTCTTGGCGTTCCGTGGCTGTTCAACGACCACGGCACCCGCACGCTGGAGTGGGACCTGCACTGCAACTCGCCGCACGCGCGGTGGATCCTGCGCAACCACGGCATCGTGCTGGACGGCCCGCCGATCGAGTCGCTGGTCGACGAGGTCCCGCCGGAGGCGCTGCGGTCGTCGATGCGCGCCGCGCTGCCGCACGTGCTGGAGGGGATTCGCGGCTGGGCCCCGATGGGCAACGCCTGGACGCAGCGCTACATCGTCGCCGCGTACTGCCGGACACTCTACACCATCCACACCGGGGAGGTGGAGTCGAAGCGCGGCGCGCTGCTGTGGGGGTTGAAAATGCTCGATCAGCGGTGGCACCCGCTGATCGAGCAGGTCTTGGCGGACCGGGACCTCGGCTGGGACGCCGACGCGGTTCCTCGTCCGGGGAGCCTGGAGCAGACCTTCGCCTTCGCGGCCTGCTGCGAGCTCCTGTTGTAGTGCTTCCCGCGGGGTCTGCGGGGTCGCCCCCGCAACAGGCACTGCGAGCTGCGGCGAAACCGCGTCAGCGGTGAGCAGCATTGCCTGCTTCGTGGGCGCGCGCCGCGGGCTCACGGGTACCCGCGGCGCGCGCTCTCCACGTGCCGAACACTGTGTTCCCGCCTGCTACCGCATCTCGACCGGATCCCGTGGAACATCGGCGGAATCTGGTTGTCCGTCCGAGCAGGACACGCGGGAGGCGACGGTGTCGACTGCTGTGGGACGAACTCCGGGGAGGAGCCGGCTTCGCCGATCGCGGCAGCGCAGGTGCTCTGCCACTAACGTTCCTCGGTCCGGTCGTGTTGCGGGAGGCTGTCCTTCGGGGTGCGTGTTCGGCTTTTCTGCCCTCTCCTGCGACCTCCCCCGAAGTGCGGGTGCGGAGGCAGGTCGTCGGATCGGGCTTGGTGGAACGGCCGTGCAGGGCATCGCCTTCGGGGTTGTCGGGGAGAGTCCACGACGACACCCAGCACGGCCGGGCTCTACATGTAGTTGTGTGTCAGACGGTTTCGAGCTGGAAGCGGGCCGGGGCGTGCAGCGCCTCGGCGAGCGCGTCCTGCACGACGTGCGCGTCCGGCAGGTTCCAGCCGCAGATCGACGGCTTGACCCGCCAGTGCACGACGCCGTGCGCCATCGGGGTGGGCGGCAGCGGGATGTACTCGCCCTGGCCGTACAGGTGGACGTCCGAGTTGTTGGCCAGCTCGGCGTTCAGCTTCGAGCCGGACTTCACCATGAACATCCACCGGCCGGACGGGGTCGCGGCGATCGGCACGGGAACGCTGATCGACCGCAGTGCGACGGCCGCGCGGCGGCCGAGGTCGGTGCCGACCTCGATCGCGTCCACCCCGTGGCCGGTGGCGAGGAGGAGGCTGTAGGAACGGCCCGCCCACCAGGTGGCGACCTGGTCGGACCGGGTGCCGACGCGGTCGACCCAGTCGCGGTGGACCGGGATGGGACCGTGCAGCTCGAGCCCGCTGCGGCCCGCCCACTGCGTCACACCCTGCTCGGAACCGGCCGGGTACGTGCCGGGCAGGACGGGCCAGCCGCGGTACGCCAGGCTCACGGCCTCCGCACGCAGTTCGATGCGGAAGGCCCCGCGCCAGCTGTCCGACCAGTCCATCTTCCTTCGCCTCCAAGGCTCTTGGCTCGACATCGACGTGGTGCCGGTGTTCGTAGGACACCGCGTCGGTGCCGCCACTACAACTAACGACACCGGGGCCGGGCTTGGTAACCCCCGCCTCGACAACTGGTCGGTACGGCACGGCGAGCGTGCTTCGGCTGAACGGGGAACCGAACTGTCAACAATTGGTTCGATCACCGTTCAGCATGTCCAGGCACGGGTGTGAGTCCGCTCACCGCCGATGAACGACCGCTCGTCGTGCTCCAAACGCTCTGATCTTCAGCCGGACCTGCTCTCGACCGAGCACTGACCGGGCCGAACGGCGTAGCCGCCGACACCTCGACGACCACCTCCCACCCGTTCACCGCACACGAGCCGAGCTCGCCACCGTTCTGCCGCGCAACGCGTTCCGCCTGCTCACACGCGTGCTGATCACCTTCGGCAAGACGAGCGGCAGCCGCGAGGGCGGCCAGATCGGCGGCGCCGGTCACCCGGTGCCGTGCGATGACCGCCGCGCCGAACTGCGCACCCGCCGCTGTGACGACGACCAGCAGCAACATCGCCATGACGCCGCTCACCGCAGCCGATCCGCGCTCACCGCCAAGCGGTTCGCCGCTCGTCCCGCCGCTCGTCCCGCCGTTCACCGCGGCTCCACGACGGCGAACGCGGTCGCGGTGAGCAGCACGCCCAGCGGTCCCCGCTGCCGCACGAAGACGCGCACGGCATCGCCCTCGTCCTGGAACTCCGCCGTGGCACCGGGTGCGATCTGCGCAACGGCTTGGACCCCGCGCTGCCGTTCGCCGCGCGCCGACAACCGCGCCGCCTCGCGCGCCGCGTCCGTGCACCGGATCTGCTCGATCACCGCCGTGAGGCTCGCGGCCGCGAGTCCCATGGCGATGAGCAGTGCGCACACCGCGACCGCGGCTTCCACCGTGACCATGCCCCGGTCGTCAGACCGCCGACAGCGCACGCTGTATCAGCCCTTGCAACAGGTTCTGCACGAAGTCGCTCGTCACGACCGCGTAGATCACGCCTGCGAGCGCCGCCGCAGCGAGCGTGCCGATCGCGTACTCGACCGTGCTCATGCCGCTGTCGTCCTTGAGCAGTTCCATCTCGTTCGCCCTTCTAGTGGAGGATCTGGCCGGCCAGCCCCAGCACCACCGGCAGCACGCCGAGGCACAGGAAGGCCGGCAGGAAACACAGTGCGAGTGGCGCGGCCACGGCCACCGCGGCCCGCTGCGCCTTCGCCTCGGCCTGGTCGACGGCATCGGCGCGCGTCCGTTCGGCCAGCTCGGCGGCCTGCTGCGCGAGTGCCGCCCCTGACCGCGCGGTCCTGCGCGCGGCCCTGGCCAACGCCGCGGTCGCGGGGTCGTCGAGCGCCGTCGCCCACGCCGTGACCGGGTCCGCACCGAGCCGCAGCAGCTCCGCGACCCGGCCGAGCCCGTCGACGCGGACCGCCGCGATGGCCGTCGGTACCGGCAACCCGGCTTTGAGGCACGCGGCCAGCAGGTCCCAGGCGGCGGCCCGTTCGAACGGCCCGTCGGCCTTGCGCGGTGCGGGTGGCGGGTCGTCGGCCCGTGGCCGGAGGCGGTCGAGGGGACGTCGTGGCGGAGGTGCGACGAGCACCGCGAGGGCCAGGAGCAGGTAGGTCATGGCTCGGTGATCCGTTTCGTCCACCACAGGCCGGTCGCCAGGAGCACCGCGCCGGCGACGAGCAGCACCTGACCGGCCGGGGTGCCGGTGAGGACGCCGAGCGGTCGTGCTCCGCTGAGCTCGCCCAGCAACACTCCGAACACCGGGAGCCCGGCCAGGACCAGCGCACTCGCCCGCGGGCCTGCCATGCGGGCCCGCACCTGCCGTGCGAAGGCCAGGCGCCGGTCCAGGTCCGCCTTGGTCGCGTCCAGCACGTCGGCCAGCGCGACCCCGTGCCGGGCGGACACGTGCCAGGCCCTGGCGAGCTGGTCCACCGCGGTTCTGAGCAGCGGCTGGTCCAGCTCCCGCAACGCCCTCTCGACGTCACCGCCCCGCCTGGACGCGGCAGCCGCGGTCCGCAGCACCTCGTTCGCCGGCGCGGGCGTGTCCTGGGCGGCGCCCTCCGCTGCCGCTGCCGCGTGGGCCCCGGCCCTGAGCTCGTCGACCACGCCGCCTAGTCCGTTGCTCAACGCCTCGGTCGCGGCGTTCTGGGAGCGCTCTCGCCTGATGCGCCTGACGATCCGCTCGACGGTGACGGCGACGACCGCCGCGGCGAGCAGACCACCGAGGCCGGTGGTCAGGTAGACCGCCACGGCTGCGGCGAGCACCCAGAACCACTTCGGCACCGGGACTCCGCGGGCGGTGGCGGGTCTCAGTCGTCGGATGGGCTTGACGTGCGGCCACACCAGCAGTGCTGTCGCGAGCAGGAGCAGGCCTACCACGGCTTCTCCTTCCACCCGTGCTCCTTCGTCCACAGTGGATGGACGACGAGTCCGTTCTCCGTACGGCTGAAGGCGCCGATCTCGGCCAGTTGTCGTTCGCCGGTGTCGCAGCGGCGCATGTGCAACACGAGCCGGACCGCCGCGGTGACCTGGCTGTGCAGCGCTTGGCGGTCAAGCCCCGCCAGCGCTCCCAGCGCTTCGAGCCGGGCGGGCACCTCGGCCGGTGAGTTGGCGTGCAGGGTCCCCGCGCCACCCTCGTGGCCGGTGTTGAGCGAGGTGAGCAGCTCACGCACCTCCGCGCCCCTGACCTCGCCGACGACGATCCGGTCCGGCCGCATCCGCAACGCCTCGCGCACCAGCTCGCGAACGGTCACCTCCCCCGCGCCCTCGACGTTCGGCGGGCGTGCGACGAGCCGCACGAACTGCTCGTGATCCGGGCGCAGCTCGCCGGCGTCTTCCACGCACACGATCCGTTCGTTCGGCGGCACGCACCCGAGCAGCGCGGACAGCAACGACGTCTTGCCCGAGCCGGTGCCGCCCACCACGAGGAACGCCATCCGCCTGCGCACGACGGCCTTCAGCGTCCCGGCGATCTCCGCGTCGAACGTGCCGAGGTCTTGCAGCGCCTGGAGGTCGTGGGTCGCGGGGCGGAGGACGCGCAGGGACAGGCAGGTGTGGTCGGCGATCGGCGGGAGCACCGCGTGCATGCGCACCCCGCTGCCCGGCAACCAGCCGTCGACGCACGGCGAGGCGTCGTCCAGCCGCCGACCTGCGGCAACCGCGAGGCGCTGGGCGAGCCGGCGGACGGCGTCCTCGTCGGGGAAGACGACGGCCGTGCGGCGCAGGCCGTCCGGGCCGTCGACCCAGACCTGGTCGGGTGCGGTGACCAGGACGTCGGTGGTGCCGGGGTCGGCCAGCAGCGGGTCGAGGGGGCCGGTGCCGCTGAACTCCTGGCGCAGGACCTGCAGCGCTTGCAGGACATCCGCGTCGGCGAGGACGCCGCCCGCCTCCGAGCGGACCGCTTGGGCGACGACCGCAGCGGTCATCTCGGCGTCGGTGCCCGCGAGGCGGTGGCGGACGCGGTCGATGAGGGTGCTCATGCCGGGGTCGCCGGTCCGGGGCGGTGGGGGTGGCGGGCGTGGCGGCCGTACGGGATCTCGTTCGCGCGGTGGGTGAGGCGGAGCCAGGTTTCGGAGCACCAGGCGAGGAAGCGGGTCATGGGGAGCTCCTTCTGGGGTGGGTGGTGCGGGACGGCGGGAGTGGGCGGGGATGGCGAGGGCTGGGCTGGGTGGCAGGGGCGGGCGGGTGGCAGGGGCCGGGGCGGGCTGGCAGGGGTGGGTGGCAGAGAGCGGGGTGGGTGGCGCGGAGCGGGCGATGCGGAGGCCGGCGGAGCGCCGGGTGAGACGAGGGCAGGGGCGCGGGGCGGGGTTGCGAGGGCCGGAGCGAGGGCGGGGGTCGGGGTGGCGGGAGCGGAGTGGCGGGAGCTGAGTAGCAGAGGACGGGATGGCAGAGGGCGGGATGGGTGGCGCGGAGCGGGCGATGCGGAGGTCGGCGGAGCGCCGGGTGAGACGAGAGCAGGGGCACGGGGTGGGGTGGCGAGGGCCGGAGCGAGGGCGGAGGTCGGGTGGCGGAAGCGGAGTGGCGGGAAGCGGAGTGGCGCGGGGCGGGCGATGCGGAGGTCGACGGCGGCGCAGGGTGAGACGAGGGCGGGGTGAGGCGCGAGGACGGGTGGCGGGCAGCGGGCGAGGGCCGGTGCAGGGCGAGGGTTTGGCGCGCGGTGCGCGGGGCCGGGACGGTGGGTGTGGCGTAGGCCGGTGCGGTTGGTGGCTGGATGCGTTGCCAACGCGGGAAAGGCGGTTGGTGGCGTGCGAGAACGGCCTTGGTCGCGCGCCGCCCACGCGCGGGGAGGCGGCCGCGGGCAGGGCGGCGCTCTGCGGCGCGGAAGCGTTGGTGTGCGGCGGTTCGCGAAGGCGCGGCGGGGGCGGGTCAGGGTGGGGGCTTCACGAATTTGTACGGGGGTTTGGTGGTGCGGCCGTACAGGGCGAGGTTCAGCAGCATGCGGGCGTAGGTGCGGATGCGGAGGGAGAGGTGGAGGCGGGGCATCGGGGGCGGCCTTTCAGGGGTGGAGGGACTGCAGGATGAGGCGGGCCGTGGTGGCGAGGGGGCCCTTGGGGTTGCGGGGGAGGTGGCCGCGGTCCAGGGCGGCGGGGAGGCCTGGTTCGGGGCGCATCTGGGTGAGCAGGGGGAGGCCGACGGCGGCGGCGATGTCGGGGGCGGACAGGCCCGAGGGGGACGGGCCGCGGACCACCAGGCGGGTGGGGGTGCCGTGGGTGCGGAGCAGGGTGGCGACGCGGGTGGCGGCGGCGGTGGCGCGGAGCTCTGCGGGGACGACCAGGACCGCGAGGTCGGTGCGGGAGAGGGCGGCTGTCGCGGCCGGGGTGGGGTGGCGGGGGAGGTCGCAGACGGTGGTGCAGCCGGAGCGGCGGGCCGCGTCGAGAACTGCGGACACGGCCTGCGGTTCCGGGGGTTCGGCGGTGCGGTCGCAGGACAGGACGCTCAGTGCGCCGGTGGTGGGCAGGGCGGCGCGCAGGGAGGACATGGGGACGCGGCCGCCGGAGCAGTGGACGGAGGGCCAGCGGGCGCCGGTGGCCGACTCGGCGCCGAGGGTCAGGTCCAGGCCGCCGCCGAGCGGGTCGCAGTCGACGAGCAGGGTCTCGGTGCCGGTGGTGGCGGACTCGCGGGCGCAGGCGGTGGCGAGGACGGAGGCGCCGGCGCCGCCGCGGCCGCCGATGACGGACAGGACGCGGCCGGCGTCCGAGGGCGGGCCGTCGCGGACGTCCGTGAGCAGGGTGACGAGGGCCTCGGCCTCGGTGGGGAGCTCCAGCAGCGCGGCGGCGCCGACCGCCACGACCAGGGGCCATGGCGGGTCGCCGCCGTGCACGACCACGACGCCGGGGCGGCGCGGGAGGTCGGCGGCCACGCAGGCGGGCAGTGCTGCGGCGTCGAGGACCACCAGCGGCGCGGAGTGCCAGGACAGGCGCAGCGCGGGGACGTCCGGGGCGCAGGACAGCGGGCAGTCGGCGGCTGCCGCGAGGCGGAGCACCTCGTCGAGCAAGTGCGGGTCGGTGAGCAGGGCGAGGGGGTGGGTCATGGGATGAACGGTCGTCGGTCGTGATGAACGACACAACGGGGTGAAGATCGAGATGTGGACGAATCGCGGGATGTGGACAAGTCGCGATCTTCAGGCGTCGGCGGGCCCGGAACTGTCGGGGGTGTGTGCGACGCTGGGAGGTCGGGCCGCGGTGGCCGCAGAGGTCCAGTCGAGGTCACCGGGAAACGTGCCCGGGATATGGGACGACCCCCGCCAGGGGGGAGGGACGGGGGTCGTCAATGGTTCAGTCCCGGGGGGTCGGACTGAACCCGTCCGTCGAACCGGACTCTCCTACTGTATCCCCATGCGCCAGTGCCGCGCGCAACTTCCGCTACAGCCGTGGGGCAAGTTTCGGTAACCGTGCGGCAACACCGTTTTGTCCACCGGCGAAATGCCGCCCGAACGGCCTACTGACCAGTACACCTAAGCTGAGTCCCATGAGCCGGACCGCCGCCTTCTTCGACCTCGACAAGACCGTGATCGCGAAGTCGAGCACGCTGGCGTTCAGCCGTCCCTTCTTCCAGGAGGGGCTGATCAACCGCCGAGCGGTGCTGAAGAGCGCGTACGCCCAGTTCGTGTTCATGCTGGCCGGTGCGGACGCGGACCAGATGGACCGGATGCGCGCGCACATCACGGCGCTGGCGGCGGGCTGGGACGTCGAGCAGATCCGCAGCATCGTGAGCGAGACCCTGCACGACATCGTCGACCCGCTGGTCTACAAGGAGGCGACGCAGCTCATCGCCGACCACAAGGCGGAGGGCCACGACGTCGTCATCGTCAGCGCGTCGGGCGAGGAACTGGTCGCCCCGATCGCACAGCTGATCGGCGCGGACCACTCCGTCGGCACCCGGATGGTCGTGAACGGGGGCCGCTACACCGGTGACGTCGACTTCTACTGCGCCGGCGAGAACAAGGCGGTGGCCATCAAGCAGCTCGCCGCAGAACGCGGGTACGACCTCGCCACCTGCTACGCCTACTCCGACTCGGTGAGCGACATCCCGATGCTCGAGGTCGTCGGTCACCCGAACGCGGTGAACCCGGACCGCGGCCTGCGCCGGATCGCCGTCCAGAAGGACTGGCCGGTGCAGGTGTTCTCGGACCCGGTGAGCCTGCGCTCGCGCATCCCCACCCCGTCGGGCAGGACGGTCGCGGTCACGGCCATCAGCCTCGGTGCCGTCGCCGCCGCGGGGGCCGCCTGGTACGGCCTCCGGCGCAAGCGCAAGGGCGACTAGTCAAGGCTCGCGACCCGAAGAACAGCCATCGGGACGCGTACCGAGCAGTAGCGGCAACGGCCCGCACACGTGGTGTCCGCGTGGGTGCACACGTCTGCCCCGACAGCGGTACCCGGACGCCGGCACGACCGCGGAAACGCTGGAACGCCAGTGCTTTCACTACTGAACGTGGCTTGACCGGTGCACCCTTCCGAGCCCTTGCTGTGACCGGGCCCACGCACTTAAATAGGTGGTGCGGACCTCGGGTCGGCCAGGGACCTGGCGAAGAGGAGCCAGACTCCACCCCGGCGGAGCTCCGTGCGCGGACTTCGAGTACCCACGCGCAGCACGCCGCGGGAGGCTTGTCGTCTAGGGCCTGCGTACCGGGACGCCGGACGCCGAGGCCAGGGTTGTACGACACGAGTTGCACGCTTGGTAACTCGCAAGCCCGCGCTGAAGACGGGGCGCCCCATTCGTGGGGCGCCCCGTCTGCTTTTGTGTGAAAGCTCCGCGCGGACCCTGTGAAGAACTCGGCGCGTCGCCGGAATGCGCTCCCGTTGACCCATAGGCTTGGCGTCACTAACTTGCATAACAGGCCTGTTATCTCGTGGGAAGATCACCGGGAGGCACGACACCGTGCGGAAAATCGCCGCGCTCACCCTGGCCACCGCGATGCTCACGCTCGTGCCGGTACCGCGAGCGGACGCTTCGGTGATCACGCTGGGCGGCATGTCGCTGGAGGAGAAGGTCGGCCAGCTGTTCGTCACGTTCGTGAACGGCCAGGCAGCCGACGTCGCTCACCCGAAGAACCGGACCGACTTCGGCGTCGACACGCCCGCGGAGGTGGTGCGCAAGTACCACCCCGGCGGCGTCATCTACTTCAACAACTCCTCGCGCGACAACATCGACACCCCCAGGCAGATCGCGCAGCTCTCCAACGGCCTGCAGAAGGCGAGCAGCGTCCCGTTGCTCATCTCGACGGACCAGGAGATGGGTCTCGTCACGCGCATCGGCCCGCCGTTCAGCCAGCTGCCGGGCAACATGGCCCTGGGCGCGGGCCGGTCGGCGGAGGACGCCGAGGAGGCCGCCCGCATCACCGCGGCCGAGCTGCGCTCGATGGGCATCAACCAGAACTTCGCGCCGGACGCCGACGTCAACTCCAACCCGGCGAACCCGATCATCGGCGTGCGCAGCTTCTCCAGCGACCCGAAGCTCGCGGCCGACATGACGAGGGCGCAGGTCGAGGGCTACGAGCAGCGCTGGTTCAGCCCCACCTCGGTCACCGCGACGGCCAAGCACTTCCCCGGTCACGGCGACACGTCCGAGGACAGCCACACCAGCCTGCCGGTCTCGAACCGCACGCTGGAGCAGTGGCGGGAGATCGACGCGCCGCCGTTCAAGGCCGCCATCGCCGCCAAGGTCGACTCGATCATGACCGCGCACATCCAGGTGCCGCAGATCGACCCGTCCGGCAACCCGGCCACGCTCTCGCCGCGGGTCATCACCGGTCTGCTGCGCGAGGAGCTCGGTTACGACGGAGTGGTCGTGACCGACTCGCTGGAGATGGCCGGTGTCCGCAAGCTGCACTCCGACGCCGAGATCCCGGTGCTCGCGCTGAAGGCGGGCGTCGACCAGCTGCTGATGCCGCCGAACCTCGGTCTCGCGATCAACAGCGTCATCGCCGCCGTGCGCAGCGGTGAGCTCTCCGAGCGGCGCATCGACCAGAGCGTGCTGCGCATCCTGAAGATGAAGCTCCTGCGCGGTGTCATGCTCAACGCCCAGGTCGACGCGGACGCGGCCGACCGGGTCGTCGGCTCCAACGCCGCCAAGGCCCAGCTCATCACCGACCGCACCATCACCGCGGTCCGCAACGACGGCCAGGCGCTCCCGCTGCAGGCCACCGCTCCCCTGGTCGTCGGCACCGGCGACGCACCGGTCGCGGCCCTCGCGACCAGGCTCAAAGCCGCCAAGGTCGTCACCGCCACGAGCCCGACACCGGCGCAGACCCAGCAGGCGCTGACGGCGGCCGCGAGCGCCGACAAGATCGTCGTGCTGACCAACAACCTGAGCACCCGCCCTGCCCAGCTCGACCTGCTGGCCAAGCTCGTCGCCACGGGCAAGCCGGTCGTCGCGGTGGCCACCGGCAACCCGTACGACGTCGCGCACACCGACGCGAAGACGTGGCTCGCCACCTACTCGACCACGGCGGTGTCGATGGAGTCGCTCGCGAAGGTCCTGCTCGGCGAGGCCAAGCCGCAGGGCAAGCTGCCCGTCGCGGTGCCCGGCCCGACCCCCTACCCGTTCGGGCACGGGGTGACCTGGTGAGGCGACGGCACTTCCTCGCAGCCGGCGCGGCCCTGTCCGTCCCCCTCGCCACCACCGGGTCCGCGGCCGCCGACCGCAGGCTCACGACCGGCGCGCAGCGGCTGGCGCAGGACGGCTGGCGCAAGCTCAAGGGCCGCAAGGTCGGCGTGCTGACGAACCCGACGGGCGTGCTCACGGACCAGACGCACATCGTCGACTCGATGGTCGCGCACGACGCAAAGCCGACGGCGGTGTTCGGTCCGGAGCACGGGTTCCGCGGCACCGCGCAGGCCGGTGGTTCCGAGGGCGACTACCGGGACCCGCGCACCGGCATCCCGGTCTACGACGCGTACGGCGCGAACGCCACCAAGCTCGCGGCGATGTTCGCCAAGGCCGGCATCGACACGGTCGTCTTCGACATCGCGGACGTCGGCGCGCGCTTCTACACCTACATCTGGTCGCTCTACACGGCGATGCAGGCCGCGTCGGGCCTGGACTTCGTCGTCCTCGACCGCCCGAACCCGATCGGCGGCAGGGCGAACGGCCCGCAGCTCGACCCCGCGTACGCCACCGGTGTCGGCCTGAAGCCGATCGTGCAGCAGCACGGCATGACCGTCGGCGAGCTGGGCCGCTTCTACGTGGGCGAGTTCGGCGTCAAGACCCGCCTTGAGGTGGTCGACGTCCGCGACTGGCGGCGCGACCAGCTCGACACCGGCCTGCCGTGGGTGCCGCCCAGCCCGAACATGCCCACGCGGGACACCGCCCTGGTCTACCCC
The DNA here is from genome assembly GCF_055608005.1 of Lentzea sp. NPDC036955. NCBI lineage: Bacteria > Bacillati > Actinomycetota > Actinomycetes > Pseudonocardiales > Pseudonocardiaceae > Lentzea > Lentzea sp. NPDC036955. The sequence continues at coordinate 757,009 of NZ_JBVJRC010000003.1, forward strand.
GGTACCTGCCTGTTCGAGGGCACCGTGCTGTCCGAGGGCCGCGGCACCACCCGCCCGTTCGAGACGGTCGGCGCTCCCGGCGTCGACTGGCGCTGGGCCGAGGCGTTGAACGCGATGGACCTCAGGGGTGTCCGGTTCCGCGAGACCCACTTCTCCCCCACGTTCCAGAAGTTCCAGGGCCAGACCTGCGGCGGCGTCACCGTGTCCGTGACCGACCCGCGCGAGTTCGACGCCATCAGGGCGGCCGTCGCCATGCTCGTCACCGCGAAGTCGCTGTACCCGGGCGTGTTCGCGTGGCGGCCGGACAACTGGATCGACAAGCTCAGCGGTTCCGACCGGCTGCGCACGATGATCGACGCCGGGGCGACCGCGGACGACGTGGTGGGCGCCTGGCAGCCGGAACTCCAGCAGTTCCGCCGCACCCGCCTGCCCTACCTGCGCTACCGGTGAGGACGCCATGCTCATCCCCGCACTGGCCGTCGCACTCGTGACGGTCGCCATCCCCGGCCACTTCGACCAGCCGCAGGACGGTTTCGCGCACGAGCGGACGACGCTGCGCCCGTCCAACCCGTACTGGGCGCACCTCGACCCGGAGCCGATCAACACCGCCCTGCGCCAGGTCCGCGACTTCACCAGGCCGCAGGCGAACGGCAAGCCGCTGTTCCCCGGCGCCGTCACGCTGTACGTGCACGACGGCAAGGTCGTCACGCACGACCGCACCGGGTACGCCGTCCTCTACCGGGACCAGCAGACCGAGCTGCCGGAGTCCGACCGGGTCGCGATGCGCAAGGACACGATCTTCGACCTGGCCTCGATCTCGAAGCTCTTCACGTCGATCGCGGTGATCCAGCAGGTCGAGCGGGGCCGGGTCGACATCGACCAGCGGGTGGCGCATTACCTGCCCGAGTTCGGCGTGAACGGCAAGCAGGACATCACCGTCAAGCAGCTGCTCACCCACACGAGCGGCCTGGAGCCGTTCATCCCGCTGTGGTCGCGGTTCCCGGACGTCCCGAGCCGCATCAAGGGCGTCATGGACGTGCAGCCGAAGTCCACGCCCGGCAGCACGTACGTGTACTCCGACCTGAACCTGATCACGCTCGGCGAGCTGGTCCACCGGGTCAGCGGCAAGAGGCTCGACGAGGCCGTGCGCGACGGCATCACCCGGCCGCTCGGCATGGCGGACACCGGCTACAACCCGCGGGACAAGGACCGCACGGCCGCCACGGAGTTCCAGGCCTCCCCGCCGCGCGGCATCGTCCGCGGTGAGGTGCACGACGAGAACGCGTGGTCCCTCGGCGGGGTGGCCGGTCACGCCGGCGTGTTCAGCACGGCCCGAGACCTCGCCGTCCTCGGTCAGACCATTCTCAACGGCGGCACGTACGACGGCCGGCGCATCCTCAGCGAGCACTCCGTCGAGCTGATGCTCACGAACTTCACCCCGCAGTTCCCCGGCAACGCCCACGGCCTCGGCTTCGAGCTCGACCAGCGCTGGTACATGGGCGCGTTGAGCGGTCCCGGCACCGCGGGGCACACCGGGTACACGGGCACGTCGTTCGTGATCGACAAGGCCTCGCGCAGCATCGCGATCCTGCTGACGAACCGCGTGCACCCGTCCCGCGACTGGGGCAGCGTCAACCCCGCTCGCCGCGCCGTCGCCGACGGGCTGGCCGGTGCGCTCGCCGTGCAGTCGGGTGGGAAGCAGTGGCGGGCAACGACTTCCGGCGGCACGCTCACCGCGGACCGCCCGGTCGAGGTGTTCGTGGACGTCGACGAGGGCGACAGCCTGACCGTCCAGCACTGGGACGGCACGGCGTGGCAGGACGTCCGCACGATCACCACCACTGAGCGCCGATGGGTTGCCACAGAACAGAAGAAGACCAGGTTCGTCTACGCCAAGGCCGGTCAGTACAACGGCCGTGGCGTCTACGTCCACGCACGCGGCAACGTCACCGCCGAGGGCTGGTCAGCAGCACGCCGCTAGCGCCGAGGCGAACGTGTCGAGCGCCCGTGGGAACGCGGGCGCTCCGAAGCTCATGACCACCCCGGTCCGGTCGTCGGTGCTCGACGGATGCCGGAACCACGACAGCGGACTGACTTTCACGCCCAGGTCGCGCGCCTTCTGCACGATGGCCGTCTCGTGCGGGGTGTCCAGCACGGCGTGCATCCCGGCCGCGATGCCGGAGATCTCCACGTACGGCGAGACGGCCTCCACGAGCCGGGCGCGCCGCCGCTGGTACTTCAACCGCATCCGGCGCACGTGGCCGTCGTACGACCCGGACGCCAGGAAGTCGGCCAGCGTCAGCTGGTCCAGCATGCTGATGTGCTGCTCGCGGCTGGTCTTCAGCGCGAGCACCGGGTCGACGAACCGGTCCGGCAGCACCATCCACGCGATCCGCAACGCGGGCGTGAGCGCCTTGCTGGACGTCCCCAGGTAGACCACGTGCTCGGGGTCGAGGCCCTGCACCGCCCCGACGGGCTGCCGGTCGTAGCGGAACTCGCCGTCGTAGTCGTCTTCCAGCACAAGCCCGTTCACGCGCCGTGCCCACTCCACCGCCGACGCGCGCCGCCGTGGGTGCAAAGGGCCGCCCAACGGGAACTGGTGCGCGGGCGTCAGAACGCAGGTGCGCAGCTCGTCGGGCAGTTGTTCGGTGTTCGCGCCGTGGTCGTCCACCGCCAACGGCACGGTCGACGTCCACAGCGACCGGTGGAACCCCAGCCCGTATTCCTCCACGACCACCGGCGGCGTCAGCAGCCGGTCGAAGATCTGCACGGCGCCGCCGAAGCCGGAGCACACCACGATCCGCTCCGGGTCGGCCCGCACGCCCCGCGCCCGCGCCAGGTACTCCGCGAGCGCCGTCCGCAGCTCGATCCGCCCCTGCGGGTCGCCGGGCCCGAACGCCTCCGCCGGTGCCGCCATCAGCGCCCGCCGCGTCGAGCGGACCCACTCCGCCCGCGGGAACTCGGTGATGTCGGGCGTGCTGACGGTCAGGTCGTACCGCACGTCGTCGGCGACGACCCGGCGCACCACCTGCGGCGGCGGCGCGACCCGTTGCGCGACAACGGTTCCCGAGCCCTGCCGAGCGGTCAGCCAGCCTTCGGCCACCAGCTCGGCGTACGCCTCGGCCACGGTGTTGCGCGCGATCCCCAGGTCGGCGGCGAGCGAGCGGGAGGCCGGCAGCCGCGTTCCCGGTGGCAGGCGCGCGGACCGGACCGCGTCCCGCAGCGACGCCGTCAACCGCTGCCGCACCCCACCCGGACCGGACAGGTCGAGGTGGAAGTCAAGATTGGCCCACGATTCCACGACCAGATTGCACCATGTCGAGGGCCAATGAGCGCCCTAGTTTTGTCCACATGACGAACCGAATCGACCTCGCCAAGAAGGCGCCGAAGGTCTACCGCGCCATGATCGCCCTCGACGCCGCCGCCCGCGAGGGCCTCGACGAGCAGCTCGCCGAGCTGGTCCGCATCCGCGCCTCGCAGCTCAACCACTGCGCCTACTGCCTCAACATGCACACCGTCGACGCACGGAAGGGCGGTGAGACCGAGGCCCGCATCTACCTGCTCAACGCGTGGGAGGAGGCGGGCGACGTCTACACCGAAAAAGAGCAGGCCGCGCTGAGGCTCACCGAAGCCATCACCGTCCTGAGCAGCCACGAGTACGTCAGCGACGAGGTCTACGAGCGGGCAGCGCAGCACTTCGACGAGGAGGAGCTGGCGCAGCTCATCGCCCTCATCTTCACGATCAACTCGTGGAACCGGATCGCGGTGTCGACCAGGAAGAAGCCCGACGTCCGCTGAACGGCTGGCCGAGAGGGTGACTTTCGGACACACTCCGTTGACCCTGGGGGTGGCGGTTAGTAAGTTTCCCACGTGTCCACTGAGAGCAGTGCCGAGTCCAGTCCGCTGGTGAAGATCCGGTCGTTGCTGCCGGGTCTCGCGCGCGCCGAGCAGCGCGTCGCCAAGGTGGTGCTGGAGAACCCGGCGACGGTCGCTCACCGCAGCATCACCGAGGTCGCCGAGCAGGCGGGCACCAGCGAGACCACGGTGACGCGGTTCTGCAAGGCCATCGGCGTCGGCGGCTACCCGGAGCTGCGCATCGCGCTGGCCGCGGACACCGCCCGCAGCCAGGCCAGGGCCAACCACGACATGGGCGGCGACATCGGCCCCGGCGACGACCTCCGCCAGGTCGTCGGCAAGGTCGCGTTCGCCGATGCCCGCGCCGTCGAGGAGACGGCGGAACAGCTGGACGTGGAGTCGCTCGCGAAGGTCGTCGAGGCCGTCGCGGGCGCACGCCGCGTGGACGTCTACGGCTTCGGCGCCAGCGCGTTCGTGGCGTTCGACCTCCAGCAGAAGCTGCACCGCATCGGGCTGACCTGCTTCGCGTGGAACGACACGCACATCGCGCTGACCTCGGCCGCGGTGCTGACCGAGGCGGACGTGGCGGTGGGCATCTCGCACACCGGCTCCACCTCGGAGACCGTCGAGGCGCTGCGGGTGGCCCGCGAGACCGGGGCCACCACCGTGGCGCTGACGAACTTCCCGCGCTCGCCGATCACCGAGGTCTCCGACCACGTGCTGACCACGGCGGCGCGCGAGACCACGTTCCGCTCGGGTGCGATGGCGAGCCGCATCGCCCAGCTGACCGTGATCGACTGCCTGTTCATCGGTGTCGCCCAGCACCACGTGGACACGGCGAAGACGGCGCTGGAGGCGACCTACGAGGCGGTGTCCGGCCACCGGCTCGGAGCCAGACCGGACGGACGCCGGCGGCCGCGGGAGACGACTAAATGACCTCGCCCCGGAACGGTGTGGTGGTGCACGTGGAGTCTCCGACCGAAGGGCGGAACCCGCGCACGGCCGACATCGACCGGGTTCCCACGATCGACGTGCTGCGGATGATCAACGACGAGGACCGCACGGTCCCCGCCGCGGTCGCCGCGGTGCTGCCGGAGCTGGCGCGCGCGGTCGACCTCGGCGTCGCCGCGATCTCGGCCGGCGGCCGGGTGCACTACGTCGGCGCCGGCACCTCCGGCCGGCTGGCCACGCTGGACGCCGCCGAGCTGGTGCCCACGTTCAACGCGCCGTCCGACTGGTTCGTCGCCCACCACGCCGGTGGACCGGAGGCGCTGGTCCGCGCGGTCGAGGAGGTCGAGGACCACTCCGGTGCCGCCCAGATCCGCCGCCACGCCACCGCCGGGGACCTGGTCGTGGGCATCACGGCGTCCGGGCGCACGCCGTTCGTGATCGGTGCGCTGCAGGAGGCGCAGGCGCTCGGCGCCCACACGGTGCTGATCTCCAACAACGCCGCCGTGCCGATCACACCGGACGTGCTGGTCGCGCTCGACACCGGGCAGGAGGCGATCGCCGGGTCGACGCGGATGAAGGCGGGTTCGGCGCAGAAGCTGGTGCTGACCTCGTTCTCGACGGCGGTGATGGTCAAGCTCGGTCGCACCTACTCGAACCTGATGGTCAGCATGCGCGCCACCAACGCCAAGCTGCGCGGGCGGACGATCCGGATTCTGCACGAGGCCACCGGACTGCCCGAGAACGCCTGCGAGAAGGCGCTCGTGGACTCGTCCGGTGACCTCAAGGTCGCGCTGGTGCACCTGCTGTCCGGGGTGCCGACCGAACGGGCGGCCGCCGCGCTGGAGGACAGCAAGGGCCACGTCCGCGACGCGCTGGACCGGCTAGCCGGCTGACACGAGGTCCGGCCCGAACACCTCGTAGTGGACGTCGGTGACACCTGCGACGAGGAGCTGGGCCCGCACCGCGCGCAGGAACGGCACCGGCCCGCACAGGTACGCGGTCGTGTCCGGCGGGACCTCGATGCCGCTCAGGTCGACGAACCCGGTCCGCTCGGCCGGCCACTCCCCGATCGGCCGCTCGTAGAAGACGTGCGCCTGCCCGTCGGCGAGCTTCGCCACGAGCTGGCCGAGACCGGCGCGGAACGGGTGGCTGAGCTGGTCGCGGTCGCCGTGCACGGCGATGACCCGCCGCGGTGAGCCGGTGGCCGCGAGCTCGGCGAGCATCGAGATCATGGGCGTGCAGCCGATGCCGGCCGAGGCGAGCAGCACCGGGCCGTCGCCGGGCTGGAGCGTCACGTCACCGGCCGGCTGGCTCAGCCGCAGCGTGCTGCCCACCGGCGCGTGGTCGTGCAGGTGGTTCGACACCTCGCCGTCGCGCTTCACGGAGAACTGCAACGCGTCGTCGGTGCGCCCGGAAAGGCTGTACTGGCGGATCTGCCGGGCACCGTCGGGCAGCGGGACCTGCACCGACACGTACTGACCGGGCTGGCTCGCCGGCACCGGCCCGTCGACCGGTCTGACCACGAACGTCACCACGTCGTCGGTCTCCTGGAAGCGGGCGATCACCCGGTGGTCCTGCTGGCCCGTGGGCAGGAACCGCTCCAGGCCGATCAGCGTGTCGGCCATCAGCCAGTAGACCTCGCTCCAGGCGGCCGCGACCTCGTCCGACACGGCCAGGACCTCGGCGACGGCACCGAGGAGGTGCTTGTGCACCACCGCGTACTGACCGGGCGTGACGCCGACCGAGACGTGCTTGTGGGCGATGCGGCGCAGCATCGCGTCGGGCCGCTGCCCGGCGAGCAGGCCGGACGCGAAGGCCGCGACCGACCCGGCGAGCGCCTGGGCCTGGGTGCCGTTGGCCTGGTTGCCGCGGTTGAACACGTCCCGCAGCAGGATCGGGTGCTCGGCGAACATGCGCCGGTAGAAGAGCGTGCTGATCTCGCCGATGGCGGCGCCGACCGCGGGCAACGTGGCCTCGACCAGCTCGGCGGACTTCTCCGACAACATCGACGTGCTCCTCACTTCAGCCCCAGGCTGAGCAGAACCGGACCGGTGGGCCGGGCGACGAGGTCTCCGACGGACAACGGGTCGAGCGAGGCGTAGAACGCCTCCTGCGCCTGGCGCAGGGCGTGGCGCAACCGGCAGGCCGAGCTGAGCGGGCACCGCAGCTCGCCCTCGCAGTCCACGACGTCCCCGACGCCTTCCAGCTCGCGCATCAGCCGGCCGATCGACACGGCCCGGCCCTGCGCGGTGAGCGTCAGGCCACCGCCCCGGCCGCGTCGCGCCTCCACGACACCGAGGTGCTGCAGCTGCGCCACGACCTTCGCCGCATGGGTGTACTGCACGCCCATGACCGCGGCGACGTCCCGTGTGGTCGGGTGCTCCGAGCCGTCCACGACGGCAAGCCTCATCACGATCCGCAGCGCGATGTCCGTGCTCTTCGTCAGCCTCACCCGACCGAGGCTAGCTTAATTTGAATCTTAGATTCCACTTATCCCGGCAGCACCGGACGCCACGGGATCGGCGTGGACAGCACCATTGCGCTGGACGTCTCACCGTGCGACGCCAACCGGACGAGCAGGCGTTCCAGCTCAAGGATGGACGTGGTGACGACCTTCACCACCGAGCAGATGTCACCGGTGAGCCGCACGACCTCCACGACCTCCGGCAGGTCGTCCAGCAGCTCGGGGTGCACGGTGATGCATCGCGGCCCGTAGCACTTCATGCGCACCAACGCGACGACCGGACGCCCCACGACAGTCGGGTCGACCACGGCGCGATAACCGGTGATCGCACCCATGTTCTCCAACCGCCGCACGCGCTGAGCGACCGTCGGCGGCGACACGTGCACCCGCCGCGCCAGCTCGTTGTACGACAGGCGCGCATCCTCTTGGAGCGCCTCCAACAGGGCCTTGTCCACGTCGTCCAACATGAACGCAAAGCTACTCGGCTCTCTGCTTTGCGATTGGCAGAGATTTCTGCTGAACGCCTTTCGACGCCCATTCAGGTGACGCGCCCTTCGAGCCAGGATTGAGGGCATGAGCTGCCCCGTGTCCCCCAAGCTGGATTTCGGCGGCACCACGCCGTACGAGGACTACGTGCACGCGTCGGTGCTGCACACCCTTCAACAGCAGTGGTCCAAAGATCCCCGTGAGATGTCGTTCCTGGTCATCACGCAGGTGATGGAGCTGTACTTCGGCCTGCTCTGCTTCGAGTGGCGCCAGGCCCAGACCGAGCTGCGCGCCGACGACCTGCGCGCTGCCGTGCGCACGCTGCGCCGCTCCGACCTGCACCTGCAGGCGCTGTCCGCGGCGTGGCGCCCGATCGCGCGGATGACGCCGACCGAGTTCAACTCCTTCCGCGACGCCTTGGGCGAGGGCTCCGGCTTCCAGTCGGGCATGTACCGCGAGGTGGAGTTCCTGCTCGGCGAGAAGTCGGCGTCGATGCTCGTGCCGCACCGCGCCGTGCCCGCGATGCACGCGCAGCTGGAGGAGTCGCTGTCGAAGCCGTCGCTCTACGACGACGTGCTCGCGGCCTTGAAGCGCCGCGGTTTCGGCATCCCCGCCGAGGTGCTCGACCGCGACCTCACCAAGGCCTACGAGCCGTCCGCCGAGGTGGAGCAGGTGTGGGCGGCGATCTACCGCGGCGACGACCGCGACCTGCTGGAGCTCGGCGAGGCGCTGACCGACATCGCGGAGGAGTTCGCGCGCTGGCGCTACGACCACCTGCTCGCGACCCGCCGTTCGATGGGCGCGAAGGTGGGCACGGGTGGGTCCGCCGGTGTTGCATGGCTGGAGAAGCGCACCCAACGAGCGGTGTTCCCGGAGCTGTGGACCGCCAGGAGCTACGTGTGAAGCGTGAGCTGTTCGACCTCCCCGAAGGCGTCATCTACCTCGACGGCAACTCCCTCGGCGCACCGCCGAGGCACGTCGCCGCCCGGATGCAGGAGGTCGTTGCGCACCAGTGGGGAACGCGGCTGATCCGGTCGTGGTCCGAGGGCTGGTGGGAGGCGCCGCAACGGATCGGTGACCGGATCGGCCGGCTGGTCGGGGCCGCACCGGGGCAGGTCGTGGTCGGCGACTCCACGTCGGTCAACGTGTTCAAGGCGTTGATGGGTGCGGTGAAGGGCACCGAGCGCGGCGAGGTCGTGGTCGACGAGGCGACGTTCCCGACCGACGGTTACATCGCGGAGTCCGTGGCCTCGTTGACGGGCCTCAAGGTCCGGGCCGCACATCCGTCCTCTTTGGACCTCACCGGGGACACCGCGGTGGTGTTGCTCAACCAGGTCGACTACCGCACCGGCGAGCTGCACGACATGAAGGCGCTCACCGAGCAGGTGCACGCGGCCGGCGCGCAGGTGGTGTGGGACCTCTGCCACAGCGCGGGCGTGCTGCCGATCGCCTTGGACGAGCTCCAAGTCGACTTCGCGGTCGGCTGCACCTACAAGTTCCTCAACGGCGGGCCCGGCTCGCCGGCGTTCATCTACGTGCCGCACGCGAAGCAGGCCACGTTCGAGAACCCGCTGTCGGGGTGGAACGGCCACCGCGAGCCGTTCGGCATGAAGTCGTCCTACGAGCCCGATCCGGGCATCGCGCGGGCACGGGTCGGCACGCCGGACATCCTGTCGATGCTGGCGCTCGACGCGGCACTCGACGTGTGGGACGACGTGGACCTCGCCGAGCTGCGCGAGCGCGGGCTCCGGCTCACCGCGGTGTTCCGCGAGCGGGTCGAGGAGCTCACGGACCTGGAGGTGATCACGCCGGAGCGGCGCGGCAACCAGATCTCCGTGCGCTGCCCGGACGCCAAGGCCGTGATGGACGAGCTGATCGCGCGAGGTGTCATCGGCGACCACCGGCCGCCGGACGTCCTGCGGTTCGGGTTCGCGCCGCTCTACGTGACCGACGAGGACGCGGTGCGGGCCGCCGAGGTCCTGGCCGACGTCATCCGGTGAGCGCGGCGTCCGCGATGCTCCTGGCCTCGCGGGCGCCCGCCTCCAGCGACGAGCACACGAACAGGATCCACTGCGCCAGGCCTTCCAGTTCGCCCGACGCGAACGCCACGGACGCCGCCTCGTACTCCGCCGACCGGCGCAGGCACGCCACCTCCGGCACGCCGAGGCCCTTGGGGTCGAGGCCGGTGGAGATCGACGTCAGCCGGGCGGCGGCGCGGGCCACCACGCCGTTCGCGACGTTGAACGGGGCCAGGCCGAGCAGTTCGCCGTGCACGACCGCGACGAGCACGGGCGCGGGCACCGAGGTGCCGCCGGTGACGAGCGAGCCGAGCAGGTCGAGCCGCTGCGACACGTCCTGTGCGACGCGCGGCCGGCCGACCTCCGGGGTCAGGTCCGCCGCGGCGAGGACGTGCAGCCGCGCCAGCGCCTGCAGCGGTGCGCGCTGCCAGACGGCGACCAGGCCGCCGAGCGCCTCCGCGATCCGCAGCGAGCCCGCGAGCACCGGGTCGGAGACCTCGCCGGACTCCGGGATCTCGGTCGGGCCGCCCTCCAGCGCCGCCGACGCCCGTGCCGCGCGGACGGACGCCTCGGCCGCGGTCGTGGCCCAGCCGCGCAGGTTCACCCGATGGCGGTGCACCTGGAAAACGGCGTCCTTGGCCGCGTTCGCGGCGTCTGCGACACCGGGCAGGGAAAGCAGCGGGGCGAGGGGATCGGTCACGGTCGCGCAGAGTACCTGACCAGGTGAAACGCGTGACCCAGCTCACTGGGCGACCGTTGAGCGCGCAACTTCGCCCGTTCAACGCGCCACACGTGCCTGGACCAGACAAAACGGGTTACACAGTGACAGCCGTGTAACCAACCTCCCAAGATTGGTCTGAACCTTTCAGGGGAGGAGCCTGTTGGAGTGAGCTGGCTCGCACTACGGTCAGTACCCGCATCCCGAACAGGTCTGGACTTTCCAGGAGGTCTCGCACCATGACGCAGTCGCCAGGCCAGGGCAACGCCCTGGACAACCTGCTCACGGAGAGCAGGACGTTCCCGCCTTCCGACGAGTTCGCGGCACAGGCGAACGCACAGCCCGCGCTGTACGAGGAGGCGAAGGCCGACCGCGAGGCGTTCTGGGCGAAGCAGGCGGAACGGCTGCACTGGGACACGAAGTGGGACCAGGTGCTCGACTGGTCGGACGCGCCGTTCGCGAAGTGGTTCGTGGGCGGCAAGCTCAACGTCGCCTACAACTGCGTCGACCGCCACGTCGAGTCCGGCCACGGCGAGCAGGTCGCGATCCACTGGGAGGGCGAGCCCGGCGACTCCCGCACCATCACCTACGACGAGCTGCAGCGCGAGGTCTCCAAGGCCGCGAACGCGTTGACCTCGCTGGGCATCGGCGCGCAGGACCGCGTCGCGATCTACATGCCGATGATCCCCGAGGCGATCTTCGCGATGCTCGCCTGCGCCCGCGTCGGCGCGTTGCACAACGTCGTGTTCGGCGGCTTCTCCGCCGAGGCGCTGCGCACCCGCATCCAGGACTCCGAGGCCCGGCTCGTCATCACGACCGACGGCCAGTACCGCCGCGGCAACCCGGCCCCGCTCAAGCCGGCCGTCGACGAGGCCGTCGCGGGCGCGCCGTCGGTGGAGAAGGTCGTCGTCGTCAAGCGCACCGACACCGAGGTCGCGTGGACCGACAGGGACGTGTGGTGGCACGAGCTGGTGGACGCGCAGTCCGACCAGCACACCCCGGAGGCGTTCGACTCCGAGCACCCGCTCTTCATCCTCTACACCTCGGGCACCACGGGGAAGCCGAAGGGCATCCTGCACACGTCCGGCGGCTACCTCACGCAGGCGTCGTACACGCACCACAACGTGTTCGACCTCAAGCCGGACACCGACGTCTACTGGTGCACCGCGGACATCGGCTGGGTCACCGGCCACAGCTACATCGTCTACGGACCGCTGTCGAACCGCGTGACGCAGGTCGTCTACGAGGGCACGCCGAACACCCCGGACGAGGGCCGGCACTGGGACATCGTGCAGAAGTACGGCGTCTCCATCTACTACACGGCGCCGACGCTGATCCGCACCTTCATGAAGTGGGGCGCGGACATCCCGGCCAGGTACGACCTGTCGTCGCTGCGGGTGCTGGGCTCGGTCGGCGAGCCGATCAACCCCGAGGCGTGGATGTGGTACCGCGAGAACGTCGGTGGCGGCAAGGCGCCGATCGTGGACACGTGGTGGCAGACCGAGACCGGTGCGATCATGATCTCGCCGCTGCCCGGTGTCGTCGCGACCAAGCCCGGTTCCGCGCAGCGCCCGCTGCCCGGCATCGGCGCGAAGGTCGTCAACGACGAGGGTGTCGAGGTCGAGCACGGCGGCGGTGGCTACCTGGTGCTCGACGAGCCGTGGCCGTCGATGCTGCGCGGCATCTGGGGCGACGACGAGCGCTACCGCGACACGTACTGGTCGCGCTTCAAGGACCAGGGCTACTACTTCGCCGGTGACGGCGCCAAGTACGACGCCGACGGCGACCTGTGGCTGCTCGGCCGCGTCGACGACGTGATGAACGTGTCGGGTCACCGCATCTCGACCACCGAGGTCGAGTCGGCGCTCGTGTCGCACCCGACCGTGGCCGAGGCCGCGGTCGTCGGCGCGTCCGACGACACGACCGGCCAGGGCATCGTGGCGTTCGTGATCCTGCGCGGTGGCGCGGGTGCCGACGCCGGTGGCGCGGAGGCGATCAAGGCGCTGCGCGACCACGTGGCCAAGGAGATCGGCCCGATCGCGAAGCCGCGGCAGATCATGGTCGTGCCGGAGCTGCCGAAGACGCGCTCGGGCAAGATCATGCGCCGCCTGCTGCGCGACGTGGCGGAGAACCGCGCGGTCGGCGACGTGACGACGCTCGCGGACTCGTCGGTGATGGACCTGATCTCGGCGGGCCTGCAGTCGGGCAAGTCGGAGGACTGATACTGATCTGCGCAAACGTGACGGGCGTCCTCTTCGGGGGACGCCCGTTCGCGTTAAGGTTGCGGCAGGGTGAGCCGGGAAGTCTGGTCGGCACGAGGATTTGTCGTGCCCGCAGACCGCCCTGGGAGCCCCGTGTCGCGCAAGAAGGCCGTCGTCGCCGAGTTCGCCCGTTACCTCCGCACCGAGACCGTCGGTGGCACCGTTCTGCTCGGCGCCACCGCGATCGCCCTGCTGTGGGCCAACTCGCTGTGGGCACCCGCCTACTTCGGGCTGCGCGACCTGCACCTCGGGCCGTTGTCCGTCGGCGACTGGGCCAAGGACGGTCTGCTGGCCGTCTTCTTCTTCGTGGCCGGCCTTGAGCTCAAGCGCGAGCTCGTCGTCGGCGAGCTCTCGAACATCAAGGCCGCGGCCCTGCCGATCATCGCGGCGGTCGGCGGCATGGTCGTGCCGGCGCTGATCGCGTTGTCGATCGGGTGGGGGCAGCCGGGGATCGAGAAGGCGTGGGCGATCCCGGTGGCGACGGACATCGCGTTCGCGCTCGGGGTGCTCGCGCTGACGGCGTCGGGACTGCCGTCGAGCCTGCGGGTCTTCCTGCTCTCGCTCGCGGTGGTCGACGACCTGGGCGCGATCGTGGTGATCGCTGTCCTGTTCACGGCGCAGTTCAACCTGCTGGCGGCGGGTGCCGTGGTGGCGTTGCTGGCGCTGTACTGGTTCCTCCAGCACAAGAGGATCACCACGCCGTTGCTGTACGTGCCGATCGCGCTGGCCACCTGGTGGTTCATGCACGAGTCGGGCATCCACGCCACGATCGCCGGTGTCGCGCTCGCGCTGCTGACGCGGGTCAAGCGCGACCCGTACGAGCAGCACGCACCGGCCGTGCGCCTCGAACACCGGTTGCAGCCGTGGTCGGCGGGCGTGGCGGTACCGGTGTTCGCGCTGTTCGCGGCGGGTGTGCCGGTCGGCGCGGAGGCGTTCGGCAAGCTCTTCGAGGACAAGATCGCGATCGGTGTGGTGGTCGGGCTCGTCGTCGGCAAGGTGATCGGGATAGTGGGGGCGTCGGCGCTCGCGGTGTGGTTCAAGGCGGCGGTCTGGCCGGCCGGGGCGGGGCCGCGCGACATCGTGGCGGTGGCGACGCTGGGCGGGGTCGGGTTCACCGTCAGCCTGCTGATCGCGGAGCTGTCGCTGCCGGAACCGGAGACCGCGAAGGCCGCCGTCCTGCTCGCCTCGATGATCGCGTCGCTGCTCGCGGCGGTGTTGCTCATTCGCCGGAGCCGGGCGCATGGCACCATGTCCGGGTGACCACCAGGGAGCACATCGCGTCGATTCCGCTGACCGCTGACGACCCCGCGGCCGAGGCCTCGATCGGCGGCCTGGTCCGCGACGCGACCGCGCACGTGTCGACTTTGGTCAGAGCAGAGGTCGAGCTCGCGAAGGGCGAGCTCGCCGCCGAGGTCAAGAAGGCGCTCAGGGGCAGTGTTTTCTTCATCGTCGCGCTGACGGTGCTGCTGTTCAGCCTGTTCTTCTTGTTCATGGCGCTCGGCTTCGGGTTCACCGAGTGGTTCGGCTGGTACGCCTGGGCCGGCTTCGGGCTGACCTTCCTGCTGATGCTCGTCACCGCGGGGCTGTTCGCGTTCCTCGGCTACCGGAAGGTCCGCAAGATCAGGGCGCCGGAGCGGTCGATCGCGGCGGCCAAGGACACCGTGGCCGCACTGCGCAACCGTGACTCTCACGGCAGGGGCGACGACAACTGAGCCGCAAACCCGACCCGTCGGTGGTGCGGGTCGCGGGGCCGTGGACGCACCGCGACGTCTCGGCCAACGGCATCCGCCTGCACGTCGCCGAGCTCGGCGAGGGACCCCTCGTGCTGCTGCTGCACGGGTTCCCCGAGTTCTGGTGGTCGTGGCGGCACCAGCTGACCGCGCTCGCCGAGGCCGGGTACCGCGCCGTGGCCGTCGACCTGCGCGGCTACGGCGACTCGGACAAACCCCCGCGCGGGTACGACGGGTTCACCCTCGCGGGTGACATCGCGGGTCTGGTCAAGGCGCTCGGCGCCCCACGCGCGCACCTGGTGGGCCACGCGTGGGGCGGCCTGCTGGCGTGGACGGCCGGCGCCATGCACCCGCGGCTGGTGTCGTCGGTGTCCGCGCTGTCGGCCCCGCACCCGCTGGCGTTGCGCCGCACGTTCCGCCGACCGGGCCGGCTGAACCGGCACGTGCTGCAGTTCCAGCTCCCGCTCTACCCGGAACGCCTGCTGACCAGGGAGAACGGCCTGCAGGTGGCCAAGCTGCTGTCGGCGTGGTCGGGCCCGAAGTACCGGTCGGCACCGGAGTTCGACGAGGTCGTCCGCCGCTGCCGGCAGGCGATGCTCGTGCAGGGCGTGGCGCACAGCGCGATGGAGTACTACCGCTGGGCCGTGCGGTCCCAGCTGCGCGGCGACGGCCGCCGCTTCGCCGAGGCGGTCGACAAGCCGTTGCCGGTGCCGGTGCTCCAGATCCACGGCGAGCTGGACGCGGTGGTGCTGGAGTCCACAGCCCGCGCGTCCCTGCCGTGGCTCGGTCCCGGCTCGGAGTTCCGCTCGCTGCCCGAGGTGGGGCACTTCCCGAACCAGGAGGCGCCGCACACCACGAGCCGCCTGCTCACCGAGTTCCTGCAGAGGTCGTCCTGAACGCCGCCGCCAGCTCCGCCGCCGGGTCGTCCGGCAGCTCGGTCGCGCGCCAGGCGATGTAGCCGTCCGGGCGGACGAGCGACGCGCCCTTGCCGGACAGCCCGAACGCGTCGAGCGCCTCGACGGGTTCGTACCGCACGCCCAGCGGTTCGGCCGCGTCCGCCCACAGCGGGTCGTTCGCCACCAGCACCCAGCCGCGTTGGAACAGGTCCAACGTGGACTTCCCCGGCTCGATCCACAGGTGCGGGGCGCGCGTGCCGGGCTGGCCGTTCCACTGCTCGGGGAGCCGGGCCGGCGGCAGTTCCTCGCCCGCCCCGAGCACCGCCGCCGAGCGGTAGAGCACGCCGAAGTGCATGGCGTCGTTGTCGTACAGCGGCGCGTCCTCCGGTTCACCGCCGCGGTTGTGGCCGTCGTTGCGCGCGAAGATCTGCTGGTGGCACAGGGTCGCGACGGGCCGCCGTTCCGCGTCGTAGGTGTCCAGCAGGGACGGTCGTGACGTGCCGTCCAGCACGGCGGCGAGCTTCCAGGCGAGGTTGTGCGCGTCCTCGATGCCGACGTTCGCCCCGAACCCGCCGCGGCTGGGCGGCAACGTGTGCGCGGCGTCGCCGGCGAGGAAGACCCTGCCCCGGCTGAACCGGTCGGCGACGTTCGCGCTGATGGTCCACCGGCCGGTGGTGATGACCTCGACGTCGAGGTCGTCGCGGCCGATGGCCTGGAAGACCTTCTGCCGCAGCTCCGGCTCGGTGTACTCGCGGTCGTCGAGCATCAGCACCCAGCGGCCGTCGCCGTAGGTCGTGAGGAAGCCGACGTCGTCGATCACGAACTGGCCGATGCCGTCCTTCAGGTACTCGTCCAGCGGTGCGCGGAACAAGACGCTGCGCGACGTGTGCATGTATCCGCGACCGGTGCGGGTGATGCCGAGCTGTTCGCGGATCGGGCTGCGGTGGCCGTCGGCCGCGACGAGGTAGTCGGCGCGGATCTCGTACGGCTCCCCGTCACCCTGCACGACCGCCGTGACGCCGTCGTCGTCCTGGGAGAACTCCAGCATCCGGGTGCTCATCCGGATGTCCGCGCCGAACGCGCGCGCCTTGTCGCGCAGGATCGGCTCCATCACGTCCTGCGCCGCGCCGACGCCCCTGACCGGCGAGTGCTCGACGTCCGTGAGCTGAGCCGGTGGCGTCCAGAACGTCTCGTCGTACTTCTTCCCGACCAGGCTCTCCGCCCGCACCCGCCGCACGCCGAAACCCCTGGTCATCCGGCTGCGCGGCAGCTCGTCCGCCATGCCGACCGCCCGCAGCAGCTCACCGACCCGCGCGTTGAAACCGACCGCCCGCGGGTGCGGTGAGCTGCCGGGGTGCTTCTCGACGAGCACCACGTCCACCCCGCGCCACGCCAGGAACAACGCGGCCGAGGTACCCGCCAGCCCGCCCCCGACCACCACGACCTGCGTCCTCATCACGCCCACCCTCCGATACGCCGTATCTGTCAATACACTGTATCGACAAGAGACGCTGTATTGTCCAGTCCGATGTCGAACGAACCCGTGTGGGAGCGGCCGGAGCCGCCCGGCAAGCCGTCGCCGACCCCGTTGAGCAGGGACCTGATCGTGAGCGCCGCGATCAGGCTCGCCGACGCGGGCGGGCTCGACGAGGTGTCGTTCCGCAAGGTCGCCGCCGCCCTCAATGCCGGCCCGATGCGCCTGTACGGCTACGTGGAGACCAAGGACGAACTGCTCGACCTCATGGTCGACGAGGTCTACGGCGAGATCACGCCGCCGCCGTCATCGGCCGGCTGGCGCGAGGGTCTGCGGCACGTCGCGCACGGCATCCGGGACGCGACGAAGCGGCACGAGTGGTTCATCGACCTGCTCAGCAACCGCCCGCACCAGGGCCCGAACGCGCTCACGCACCTGGAGACCACGCTCGCCACGGTCCGGTTCGACGACATCGACCAGGTGCTCGGCGCGGTCGGCGCGGTGATGGCGTACGTCTTCGGGGCCGTCCGCGGCGAGATCACCGAACTGCGCGCGGAACGGTCCAGCGGCATGACCGAGGAGCAGTGGCAGCGCGCGTCCGGCCCCTACATGCAGCGGATGCTCGCCACCGGCCGGTTCCCGACGCTCGCCAGGGTCATGCACGAGTCGAGTGACACCGATCCCGCGCACAGGTTCGAGATCGGCCTCGGCTACGTGCTCGACGGGATCGCTACGAGGCACAACCTTGCGTGGAGGCCCGCCGGGTCAGCGTCGGAGCCTTCTGCACAATTTCCTTGACCTGCTGCGCCGTGAGCACGAACCCGGTCTCCGGGTCGTCGACCGCCGCGCCGAACACCACGCCCATCACCCGGCCGTTCGGGTCGACCAGGGGGCCGCCGGAGTTGCCGGAGCGGACCTCGGCGCGGACGGTGTAGACGTCGCGGGTCACGGTCTGCGCGTCGTAGATGTCCGGGCCGCGCAGCAGCGGGATGCGTTCGCGGACGCGGGCGGACTTGGCGAGGTAGGGGCCGTCTAGGGGGTAGCCCAGCACGATGCCGTCCTCACCGGCCTGCACCTCGTCGGAGCGGAACTGCAGCGGCGCGGCCTCCAGGTCGGGGACCGCGAGGATGGCGACGTCGACCTTGGGGTCGTAGAGGACGACGGTGGCGTCGAACTGGCCGCGGCCGACCTCGACCGTCACCTCGTTGGTGCCGGCGACGACGTGGGCGTTGGTCATGACGCGCTCGGGGGCGATCACGAAACCGGTGCCCTCCAGCGCGCGGGAGCAGGACGGGGCACGGCCGCGGACCTTCAGCACCGAGGACTTCAGCCGGTTCACCACCGGGGAGCTCGCCAGCGCCTGGTCGGGTGGGCTGACGTCCTTCAGCGGGGTGCGGTTGAACGGGTCCATCGCCTGCGGGAAGCCGGAGACGTCGAACAGCTTCTGCAGGTCGTCGGACAGCACGCGAGCGGCCTGCGGCATGGTCTCGTTGACCTTGCCGAGGATCACCGAGTTGCGCAGCGACGCGGTCAGGTCGGGCAGGCCCGCGACCGAGGTCAGCGGCAGGGCGATCATCCAGGCCACGACGAAGACGACGATGCCCTGCACGATGGCGCCCAGCGCGTTGTCCGCGCCGCGCAACGGGGAGGCGTTGACCCGCGCCTTGATCGTCCGGCCGATGTAGACGCCGATCGTCTCGCCGAGCGCCACCAGCAGGACGACGATGCCCACCGCGAAGACGACCTTGGTCACCACGTTCTCGAACTGGGACACGAGCATCGGTGCGATCTGGGTGCCGAGGATCAGGCCGACGAGCACACCGACGAACGCGGGCAGCGCGACGACCATGCCCTGCCTGGCCCCCGACACCGCGGCGATCGCGGCAAGGCCCAGCACGAGCAGGTCAACCCAGTTCAACCGACTACCTCCGCCTCACTGTGTAGCGCGCAACGCTAGTTCAAGGTCGCGCACATCGGTCGCATCCCACGGCTGTTCCCAGCCACCGAGTGCGATCAGGCCGTTCAGCAGTCCCGCGGTGAAGCCCCACACCAGCATGCCCGGTGCGGAGAAGGCCGCTCCGACGTAGCCCGCGGGGTGGCGCACCCGGAACCTGTTGGCAGGGTCGGCGAGGTGTGCGACCGGCACCCGTGCGACGGCGGCGGTCTCGGCCGGGTCGACGGGGGCGACGGGGCTCGGCTGTTCCCAGTAGGCGAGCACGGGGGTGACCACGAAACCGGACACCGGCACGTACAGCTCCGGCATCACGACCAGTGGTCTCACTCCTGTCCCAAGTACACCTGTCTCCTCGTAAGCCTCGCGTAATGCGGTGCCCACGGGTCCGTCGTCGGTCGGGTCGGCGGCCCCGCCGGGGAACGCGACCTGACCGGGGTGGGAGCCCAGCGTGTCCGAGCGGCGCAGCAGCAGGACGTCCGGGCCGTGGTCGGCGTTGTCGCCGAAGAGCATGAGCACCGCCGCGGGCCTGCCGCCGGACGCGGGGGGCTTGATCCGGGTGAACGCCGTGGCGTCGATCTCCTCGGTCGCCTTGACGAGCCGCTGCATCCAGTCCGGCAGCTCGGTCGCCCCCAGCCCGGTTGCTCCCAGCTCGGTCGCCTCGCTCATCGCACCGCCTTCTCCACCTGTTCCGGCGCCGTGAACACCGGCGGGTCCGTGATCAACCGGACCGCGCCGTCCGCTGATATGTAATACGTGGCCGGCAACGTGATCGGCGCCTTCACCCGCTTGCGCAGCTCGTCCGCCCCGTCGTGGACCGACGGCAGCCGCACGCCCAGCTTGGCGAGCAGCTCCAGGCCGTCGGCCTCGGTGCTCTCCACGAGAACTGGGACGACCGGGACGGCGTTCGGTTGCTCCGCGTAGGCGTCCAGCACCGGAAGCTCCTTCTGGCACGGCTGGCACCAGGTCGCCCAGAAGTTGATCAGGAGCGGGCCCTTGAGCGCGAGGTCCGTCCGGGTGCCGTCGCGCAGGCACGTCACGCCGACGCCGCCCGCACCACCCGGCACGCACGGCCGCAGCTGGGCTTGCGCGCGCAACGCCACCACGTCCTGCGGCGAGCGGTTCGACCGGACGGGCTGCTCCCGCGCGTCATCGCGCGGCCACAGCGCGACGACCCCGGCGACGCCGAGGACGAGCACGAGGACCAGCCAGCGGGTGCGGTTGTTCACCCCACCAGCTTCTCACCGGCCCGCACCCGCTCGGCGAGCTCGACCAGGTGCGGCTTCTCGTCGCCCTTCACGAGCTTCGCGGCCTTCACCGGGTCCTCGGGGCCCAGGCCGTACGACGGGCAGTCCTTCATCAGCAGGCAGGCCCCGCACGCGGGGGTCTTGGCGTGGCACACGCGGCGGCCGTGGAAGACGATCCAGTGCGAGGCCATGGTCCAGTCGCGCTTCTCGATCAGCTCACCGATCGCGTACTCGACCTTGACCGCGTCCTCCTCCTCGGTCCACCCCCAGCGGCGCACGAGCCGGCCGAAGTGGGTGTCGACTGTGAGCCCCGGCACATCGAAGGCGTTGCCGAGAACCACGTTGGCCGTCTTGCGTCCTACACCGGGGAGCTTGACCAGCTCCTCCATGCTGCCGGGAACCACACCGTCGTGCTGCTCCACGAGAGCGGCACCGAGACCCAGGAGGGATGACGCCTTGTTCCGGTAGAAGCCGGTGGGGCGGATCATCTCCTCGAGTTCCACCCGGTCGGCTCCGGCGTAGTCGGCGGCCGTCGGGTACTTCGCGAAGAGCGCGGGAGTGACCTCGTTGACCTTCTTGTCGGTGCACTGCGCGGACAGCACGACTGCCACGACCAGTTCGAGCGGCGTGGTGAAGTCCAGCTCGCAGTGGGCGTCGGGATATCCCTCGGCAAGCGTGCGCACCATCCGGCGGGCCCTGCGGGTCAGGCCGAGTTTGGTTTCCGGTTTCTTGGTTGCGGGCACTGATCCAGAGTAGTCAACACGCCGCGACCACCCCCTAGATCCGTGCTCGAATCCCCCATGCGCCAGACTGCGGAGCATCATGACTGCCTGGTTTGTGATCGTCGTCCCGATCGTGATCATGTTCTTCGCGCTCTTCATGGAGCGCGTGGAAGCGAAGCTCCGGCACGTGGCCGTGCAGGAGAACGAGGTCGAGGAGTTCCTGGAGTCCGCCCGGCCCGACGAGGTCAAGGCGCTCTACGGACACGGCATCGGTCGCGCGCTGGAGCTGTTCCGCCTGCGCCGCCGCGGTCGCGGCAGCGTGCGCAAGCGCGTCCGCTAGCGGGCGGGTGCCGGCCAGGCACCCGAATGGCGTAGACTGGTTCGTTGGGCTCTGGATCGAGTCAGTCGAGTTGTTCCCAGCGAGACGGCGAGCCGAACGGCGATCCACTACACAGCCCTTAGACTGCAACGCAGTGATCGGCGGCACGGCGCTGACTCCACCAAAGATGGTGGTAGGCGTGCCGTCGCGTCGATTAGGAGGGACGAGGTGGACGAGACCCTGGCGCGAGCGGGCATCTTCCAGGGAGTTGACCCGGCAGCCGCAGAGGCGCTGGCGCAGACCCTGGAGACGGTGGAGTTCCCGCGTGGCCATGTGATCTTCGCGGAGGGTGAGCCGGGCGACCGCCTGTACATCATCCAGTCCGGCAAGGTGAAGATCGGCCGCAAGTCGCCGGACGGCCGCGAGAACCTGTTGGGGATCTTCGGGCCCTCCGACATGTTCGGTGAACTGTCCATTTTCGACCCCGGCCCCCGCACGTCGACCGCGACGACGGTGACCGAGGTGCGCGCGGTGTCCATGGACCGCCCCGCGCTCCGTCAGTGGATCACCAACCGGCCGGAGATCGCCGAGCAGCTGCTGAGGGCACTGGCCCGCAGGTTGCGCAGGACGAACTCGATGCTGGCCGACCTGATCTTCACGGACGTGCCCGGCCGCGTCGCCAAGGCGTTGCTGCAGCTCGCGCAGCGCTTCGGCTCGCAGGAGGCCGGTCTGCTCCGCGTCACGCACGACCTGACGCAGGAGGAGATCGCCCAGTTCGTCGGCGCGTCCCGCGAGACCGTGAACAAGGCCCTGGCCGACTTCGCGCACCGCGGGTGGCTGCGGCTGGAGGGCAAGAGCGTGCTGATCCTGGACCCGGAGCGCCTGGCGCGCCGCGCACGCTAGGACTTCAGCAGTTCGACGGACAAAGGACCGGGCGCCACCCCCGACGTGGCGCACCGGTCCTTTGTGCTGCACGGCCCATCCCCCGACGAACCGTGCCTTCCCACCCTCCGGCGCGCAGGCCCCGACCCTCTGGCCGGAGGTTGGTCTTTCGATCGACGAGTCAACTTTCGCACGGCCCCTACCGTGGGACTCAAGCCTTTTCACCCTCAGGGACCTCGTTCGGGTGGTTTTGGCTGCATCTTTCACCCGGTCATCCCATTCCTGTGACCGAACCGCAACCGTGGTGACACCGCGCACCCAAACTGGTACTTCCGTACCACCTTTGTCATACTGGTACACATGTCCCACTCTGCCCGCCTGTCCGACTACCGTGCTGCCCTGACGACCCCCGGCATGCGCGGCCCCGTGGTCGCGTCCCTGCTCGCCCGCCTCCCCATCGCGATGGTCGGGCTCTCGCTGCTGCTCTACGTGGAGCGCGCCACGGGTTCGTTCGCGGTCGCCGGTCTGGTGTCGGCGGCGGCGCTGGTGGGCGTGGCGATGGGCTCGGTCGTGCAGGGCCGGTTGATGGACCGCTTCGGTCCCACCCGCCCGCTGATGACCGTGACCGCGCTCTTCACCCTCTTCGTGACCGCCTCCGTGATCGCTGTCGAGGCCGGCCTGCCGGTGCTCCTGCTGGTCCCGCTGGCCCTCGGCGTCGGCGCGACCGAGCCGATGGTGGGCTCGGCGTCGCGGGCGCTGTGGGAGCGGATGGTCCCCGCCGGCCCGACGCGGATGGCGGGCTACGCCTACGAGGCCATCTCGATGGAGGTCTTCTTCATCCTCGGACCGGGTCTCGCGGGCCTGCTGCTGGCGGCGCCCTGGGCGGGCACCGGCGTGGTCGTCGGCTCGGTGCTGATGGTCGTCGGCGCCCTGTGGTTCGCGACCAACCCGGTCGTGCGCGAGTGGGGCCCGGTCGTCCAGGCCCCGCGGCCGCTGCTCGGTGCGTTCGCCTACCCCGGCATGCGCACGGTGGCGCTGGCCGCGCTCGGCTTCGGCGTGACCATCGGTTTCGTCGAGGTGGCGGTGCCGGCCTTCGCGAAGGCGACGGGCCACGCCGCGATGGGCGGCCTGATGCTGTCGCTGTGGTCGATCAGCTCGGTGATCTTCGGCGTGCTCTACGGCATGCGCCCGTGGCCGCGCCCGATGCACCTGCGCCTGCCGGTGCTGCTCGGCGGCTTCGGCCTGCTGTCGCTGCTGCTCGCGATCCCCGCGTCGCTGGTGGGGCTGGGCCTGGCGCTGTTCGTGGTCGGCACCCTGATCACGCCCCAGTCGACCGCGCACTCCGCCGCGATCGAGCAGGTCACGCCCAGCGGCATGGCTGCGGAGGCGTTCGGCTGGGTGATCACCTCGGTGACCGTCGGCCTCGCCATCGGACAGGGCCTGTCCGGTCAGCTGATCGAGCACTTCGGCACGCGGCCCGCGTTCCTCGCTTCCGGCGTGGCCGGTCTGCTGATCGCCGCGGCCGTGTGGGCGCTGCGCGAGACCGTGCGGCGCGGGGTTCCGGCCGGGGATGCGCTGCCGGCGCGGTCGGAAATGGAGCTCGTGGCCCGCTGAGGGGTGGACGGGTCCCCGGAGTGGGGGCCGGAGGTTGTGGTTGAGAGGCACGCCGGGAACGGCGTGCCTCTCGGCGTTTCGGGGGTTGTTGGGGCGGCTGGTGGCCGGGTGAGGGTGCGGGCCTGCCGCGCGGGGGGCGGGCCGGGGGCAGGGCCAGGCCGAGGCCGGGGACGGCCCAGGACGGGGACGGCCCGGGACGGGCAGGCCAGGCCGGGACGGGCGGGCCGGAGCGGGCCGAGCGAGGCGGGGCAGGGCGGGGCAAGGCGGGGCGGGGCGAGGCGGGGCGGGGCGGGGCGGGGCGGGGCGGGGCGAGGCGGGGCGAGAAGGGGGCGGGCAGGCCAGGCCGGGGACGGGCGGGCGGAGCGGGCCGAGTGAGGCGGGGCAGGGCGGGAAGGGGGCGGGCGGGCCGCCACCGAGGGTGGGCAGGCCGCACTCCAGGGCGAGCGCGCCGCACCCCAGGACGAGCAGAGCGCGTCCCAGGACGCGCTGAGTGGCGCCGACCCTGGACTGCAGGCCCGCAGCGTCGCACGACCGCCAACGGGCCAGGCTCGTCGTGCCCTGCCCCTACGCCCGCGCCTCCACGCCCCCGCGCTCGCGCCCCCGTGCCCGCGCTCAGACCCCACGCTCAGACCCCACGCTCGGTGGCCTGACGGCGCCGTCAGGCCACCGAGCGCATCGGCACGACCAGGTAGGTGAGCTCCACGCCGTCCTCGCCGGGCGGGGAGGTCAGGACGGTGGAGCGGAGGCCGTCCTGGATGCGGAGTTCGATGCGGCGGCCCGCGAAGGCCTTCAGGGCGTCGGCGAGGTAGCGGGCCTGGAAGGTCTTGGTGAGGCGGTCGCCCTCGACGGTGGCCTTGACGAACTCCTCGGCCTCGCCGGAGGTCGGGTCGCTGCTCTTGACGCGCAGCTCGCTGTCCTCGACCTGGATGGTGACGGCCTGGTGGGGGCCGCCGTAGGGGGTGGCGCGGCGCACGGCGCGGGACAGGGCGTCGGCGTCGACCAGGACGGTGCTGTCGATGGTGGTCTCCAGGAGTCGGCGCGCTCGGTCGTCCGGGAACGGGGCGGCCAGGAGTGCGGTGGAGAGGGAGTTGTGGTGCCAGGCGAGGCCGATGCGGTCCGCGTCGGCGTGCAGGGCGACGGGGCCCTCCGCCTGGCGGGTGGCTTCGGCGAGGGCCTTGGCGGGGACCAGGACGTCGACGGAGCCGGCGGACTGCCACGGGAGCTTGGCGTAGGCCATGCGGTAGCGGTCGGTGGCCATGACGTGCAGGTGCTCGGCGTCGGACTGGACGCGGATGCCGGTGAAGATCGGCAGTGCGTCGTCCTTCGAGGCGGCACCGGCCACGGCGGCGACGACGCGCAGGTGCTCGGCGGCCGCGGTGCCCTGCAACGGGGGCAGGGCCGGGATGCCGGGGTGGTCGTGCAGGTCGAGCAACGGCAGGGCGAAGCGGGCCTGGCCGGTGCGGACCGCGAGCCGGGAACCCTCGACGCGCAGGCGGACCTGCGGCTCGTCGAGGGCCTGGAGGGTGGCGGCGAGCGCCTTCGCGGGCACCAGCACCTCCCCCTCGGTGTGCGCGGACGCGGGCTTCGTCAGGCTCACCGCGTGTTCGTGGTCGCTGCCCGCCACCTCCACCCCCGTCGCGGAGGCCCGCAGCCGGACGCCGGCGAGGACGGGGTCGAGCACGCGGGTGGGCAGCAGCCGCGCCACCTCGGCGACGGCGCCGGCGAGCTCGGCTGTGGTGGCGGTGAGGTCCATGGCAGGGACGTTAGCGAGCACCCCTGACAATTTTCGCGGGCACGAGCGCGACCAGGACGCATGAGCACCGGCGTCTCACCCGGTGCGCAGGTACTCCAGCTGGGCCCGCACCGACCACTCCGCGGCCGGCCAGAGCACCCGGTCGACGTCGGCGTAGACGACCTCGACGACCTGCCGGGGCGTGGGCGAGCCGCCCAGCGACTCCACGGCCCGGCGCACCTGCTCCAGGCGCTGGGTCCGGTGCGCCAGGTAGGCCCGCGCGGCCTCGCCGGCGTCGGCGAGCTCGGGGCCGTGGCCGGGCAGCACCGCGGTGTCCGGCGGCAGGTCCGCCAGCACCTTCAGCGACTCGAAGTAGTCGCCGAGCTTCCCGTCGGGGTGGGCGACGATCGTGGTGCCGCGGCCCAGCACCGTGTCGCCGGTCAGCACGGCCTCGCCGTCGAGCACGAAGCACAGCGAGTCGCTGGTGTGCCCCGGTGTGCCGAGCACCCGCAGCTCCAGACCGGAGCTGGTGACGACGTCACCGTCGACCAGGCCCTCGGACCCGAAGACGAACGTCGGGTCGAGCGCGCGCACCGGTGCCCCGACGAGCTCTCCGAACGAGCGCGCCCCCTCGGAGTGGTCGGGGTGGCCGTGGGTCAGCAGGACCTCGGAGACCGGCCCGACCGCCGCGATGCGCTCCAGGTGCGCGGGGTCGAGCGGACCGGGGTCGACCACGACGTACGACCCGGCGTCCGGCGCCTTGAGCAGCCACGTGTTGGTGCCGTCGAGCGTCATCGGCGACGGGTTGTCCGCCAGCAGCACGGCCGCGTGCGCGGTGACCTGGCGCAGCTGCCCGTACAGCGGGTGCTCGGCACGGGCCCCGATCAACGGCGACCCGCTCATCCGAGCACCACCCTGACCACGTCACCGTCGCGGATCAGCTTGGGGATGATCTTCTCGACGCTGCGCTCCTCGGCCATGACCGCGGCGACCGAGCCGAGCGCACCGATCTCGTCCAGCGTCCGCCAGGTCGGCGGCATGAGCATGCGGCGCCCCTCCTGGGCGTCCTGGACCGCTTCCGCGGGCGTCTGCCAGGCCGCGTCGGACGCCTCGGTCGTGGCGCCGTCGGCGTGCTGACCGGTCGGCAGGGCCGCGACGAAGAACCGCGTGTCGTAGCGGCGCGGCTCCTCGCGCGGAGTCACCCAGTTGGCCCACGGCCGCAGCAGGTCCGCCCGCAGCACCAGCCCGGCGGCCGCCAGGAACTCCGCCAGCGACACCTTCCGGTCGACCAGGTCCTGCCGGGCCTGCGCGTACACCGAGGCGTCCGCGACGACCGTCGACGGGGACGGCCCCGCCAGCAGCACACCGGACTCCTCGAACGTCTCCCGCACCGCCGCGCACACGAACGCGCGGGCGAGCGACTCGTCCACCCCGAACACCGACCCCCACCACGACGGCGGCGGACCGGCCCACGCGACCGACGTGTCCGCGTCGCGCGGGTCCACGCCACCACCGGGGAACACGGTCATGCCGCCCGCGAACGCCATCCCCTTCACCCGCCGCAGCAGGAACGCCTCCACCCCGGCCGCACCGTCGCGCAGCAGCACCACGGTGACCGCGTCACGGGGTTCGACGGGTTGGGCAACCGGCGCCGCGGGTACCAGGTTTCCCGGCAAGGTCATGTCCTCGGGCATCCTCCGAGCGTACGACCGCGCTGACGTGAGGATGGTGTGATGGCGACGAAGGTCTCCGGCTGCCTGGTGAAGATGCTGCTGGTCCTGTTCGGCGTGGTGGTGGGAACGGGGTTGACGGCGGTGACGGCCGTCCTGCTGTTCCTGCCCGACCGCACGACCGTGATCAGCGTCGACCCGACCGCCGAGTCCCCCGGCGTGTACGTGAAGAAGGTCGAGCGCGTGGTCGGCGGCACCGGCTACGAGATCTGGCTCGGGCCCACGCCCGACAGGGGTCACGTGGTGACCGTTCCCGCCGGGTGGGAACACGACCCCGACCGCGAGAGCACGCCCGACGGCCTGCGGCTCAAGTTCGACAACGGGGGCGAGATCTTCGTCCCCAGGGCCAGCTACCTCTGAGGCAGGATGGGCGAGTGGACGAACAGCTGCGCGTAGGACTCGTCGGTGCCGGACCGTGGGCGGAGATGGTCCACGCCCCCGGTCTCGCCAACCACCCCGGCACCCGGCTCGCCGGCGTCTGGGCCCGCAGGCCCGAGGCGGCGCAGCGGCTCGCGAACGCCCACGGCACCGAGGCGTTCGAGTCCTACGAGGACATGTTGTCCACTGTGGACGCCGTCGCGTTCTGCGTGCCGCCGGGCGTGCAGGCGCCGATGGCGATCACGGCGGCGAACGCGGGCAAGCACGTCGTCCTGGAGAAGCCGATCGCCGAGTCCGCGGACGTGGCCGAGCGGCTCGCGCAGGCCGTGAGCGACGCGGACGTGGCGTCGCTCGTCGTGCTGACCCGCCGCTACGCCCCGGAGACCAAGGAGCTGCTCAGGCAGCTGCACCGCACCGGCGGCTGGACCGGTGCCGACGGCCGCTGGCTGACCGGCGCGCTGCTCGACGGGCCGTTCTCGAACTCGCCGTGGCGGCACGAGAAGGGCGCGCTCGACGACATCGGCCCGCACGCGTTCGACCTGCTGGACGCGGCACTGGGCGAGATCACCGACGTGCTCGCGGCGAACGTGTCGGAGACCGGGCTGTGGCAGCTGATCCTGCAGCACGCGGGCGGTGCGACGAGCACGCTGACGCTCACCCTGTCGTTGCCGCTGCAGCCGCCGTTCACGGACTTCACCGTGTTCGGGCCGAACGGCCACCGCACGCTGAACGGCCGCGACACGTCCACTTCCGACTGCTACACGAACCTGCTCGACGACTTCGTGGCGATGGTGCACAGCGGCACCACCACCCACGAGTGCGACGTGCGCCGCGGCCTGCACCTGCAGAAGGTCATCGACCTGGCGCGGCGCAAGGCCGGGGCGTGACGTCCGCCCCGGGAGCACGAGTCGCCCTCACTGCTGCTGGTGCCCGTTGTTCGTGGCCCCGAACGCCGACTGACGCGCCGATGACCGGTCGATCTGCCAGCGACCGGCGTCGGACGTCTTCGCGCCGGACTGCTCGCGCTGCGCCAGCTCCTCGTGCAGCTGCTGCAGCAACGCGCGTTCGCGTTCGCTGAGGTTCGCGTCCACACCGGACGACTCCGCGGGCGGTTCGGCCAGCGCGGCCTGCAGGGCCGCCAGCTCGTCGCCGCGCAGTTCCATGGTGACCTCGGCCCGGTTGATCGGGGTGGGCTCCGGCAACGCCTCCGGCACCGGCTCCAGCTCCACCACCGGTTCCGGCTCCGGTTCGGGCTCCGGCTCGGCCGGGGCCACGGAGATCCGCTTCACGGGCTTGGGCGGGAAGGGCTGCGACCCCTCCAGGGACGGCGTGCGGGCAAAACGTGAGCCGGACTCCTCCACCACTGGCTCCGGCGCCGGTGTCGGCTCGGCCACCGGCGCCGGAGCGGGAAGTTCTTCCGACTGGTCGAACCAGGTGGGCTCGTGCCCCACGCCCGCGGGTGCCGGTGGTGGCATCGACGCCACCTGCGCCCCGGAGATGGGCACCGGACGCGAGGACGTCACGGCGGAGGCGTGGTAGTCGCCCAGCTGCGTGCCGACGGCCAGCACCTCGACCGCGGCCCGGATGCCCGCCTTGCGCAGCACCGTGTCGACCCGGTACGCGGTCGCGGGCGCGAAGCCCTGCGGACCCACGTCCACGAGCACGACCCGCTGCGGCAGCGGACCGGGGGTGGCCCCGGCCGGCGAGGAACGCCAGACGCAGCGCACCGCGCGCACGTCCGGCAGCACCGACACCGCGCGCGACAGCAGCGGGCCGAGGTCCGCCGCCGGGTCGGAGTCGGAGGTGAAGCGGTGCCGGATGAACGGCAGCACCTCGACGACCGGCATGCGGTCGGTCAGGCTCGCGTCGGAACGCACCTCGTGCAGCGCCCACGTGATGGCGGCCCGCTCGTCGGGCAGCACGGGGATGCCGCCTGCCAGGAGCGTGCCGACGAGGAACTCGACCGCGCGGTCCAGCTCTCCGACGGCGAGGAACTCGCGCGCCTTCGACAGGGCGTCGTCGTCGACGCGCCCGGCCATCGACAGCAGGAGATCGTGCAGACGGACCGGCAGGCCGACACCGTCGTTCGTCACGGCAACTCTCCTTAGCTGAGCACCAGGTGCTCCTCGGACTCGGCGCCGGCGCACACCAGCTCCGATGCCGCCAGCGCCGCCCGGTGGTAGGGCGGCAGGTCCAGACCGGACGGCACGACCTCGACGCACGGGTCGGGCTCGCCCAGCGCCCGCAGCACGCGCTGCAGCTCGCCGGTCAGCCTCGCGTGACCGGTGGTGGCCGCCACCAGCAGGACGCGGTTGACCCCCTCGGGGCCGATGCGCCAGCAGGAACGGACCTCACCGACCCCGTGGCGGCCTCGCAGCGTGGCACCGAGCACGACGGTCGCGGAATCCCCCATCGGCACCCGATCGGGTGATTCCGGGGAGAAGGTGTAGTCGGTGGGGGGCAGTTCGTCCAGCCCTTTGACCGAACTGACGGCCCCCGGCTCGGCCCCGTAGGGCACGAGCGCGTCCTGAAGGAGGCGCATCTCGTGGTCGGTCAGCGGGATGCGCCCGTGCAGCAACGTGCGCGGCAACGACCGCGCGAGCACCGCGTACGCGTCCGAGGCCGCCCAGTCCCGGTACCGCCAGAGCAGGTCGTCCGGAATGCGTCCGGCGAGCCGCAGCAGCAGTTCGTGGCACGTGTCCGACATGTCACACCCTTCAGCGGAAACCCGGGACGGGGACCGGGAGACTCAGACCTCGACGACCAGTTCGACCTCGACCGGCGCACCGATCGGCAGCTCGGCGACGCCCACGGCGGAACGGGCGTGCTTGCCCGCGTCACCGAAGATCTCCCCCAGCAGCTCGGACGCCCCGTTCACGACACCGGGCTGGCCGGTGAAGCCCTCCGCGGAGGCGACGAAGCCAACAACCTTCACGATCCGCTTGATCGAGTCAACGCCCACGAGGTCGTGGACCGCCGCCAGCGCGTTCAGGACGCACGTCCGGGCGTAGGCCTTGGCCTCCTCCGGGGAGACGTCGGCGCCGACCTTGCCGGTGGCCGGGAGCTGGCCGTCGACGAACGGCAGCTGGCCGGAGGTGAACACCCAGGACCCGCTCTGCACGGCCGGGACGTAGGCGGCGAGCGGGGCGGCGACGCCGGGGAGCTCGATGCCGAGCTCGTCGAGGCGAGCGGACCAGGTCATGCCTTCACCCGCTTCAGGTACGCGACGTGCTGCTCACCGGTGGGGTTGGTCAGCACGGTGACCAGCTCCCAGCCGTCCTCGCCCCACTGGTCGAGGATCTGCTTGGTGGCGTGGATCAACAGCGGAACGGTCGCGTACTCCCACTTCGTCATGCGCGGAAGCCTAACCCGCCACCCGAACGACCTCTGCGCGGTTCCGGCCGATCGGGCTACCTTGATCACATGGAGACCTGGCGCGTCATCGCCACCGGCGCGTTCGCGGTGGGCGGGCTGGTGCTGGTGCTCGTCGCCATGGCCCAGGTGCGGGACCGCAAGCACAGCCAGCGGGTGCAGGTCCGGCAGGCCGGGCTGATCGGGCTCGTGGTCGTGGCCCTCGTCACGCTGGGCATCGCGTTCTTCCTGCCGTCGGTCGTGGCGTGGGCGTTGGTCGCGGCGACCGCCATGGCCGTTCTCTTCCTCACCCTGGTCGATTGACCGACCGATCCACGTCCGGCCGGATTCACACATAGTCTGGACGGGTGACGTCGTGGACCGAGGAGCTGACCAGAGCCCGTCTGCACGTGGTCTCCGGCAAGGGCGGCACCGGGAAGACCACGGTCGCGGCCGCGCTGGCGCTCGCGCTCGCCACCGGGGGCCGCCGGGTGCTGCTGGTGGAGGTGGAGGGCAGGCAGGGCATCGCCCAGCTCTTCGACCGGGCCCCGCTGCCCTACTCCGAGGAGCGCATCGCGTCCGCGCCGGGCGGCGGTGAGGTGCACGCGCTCGCCGTGGACGCCGAGGCCGCGCTGCTGGAGTACCTGGCGATGTTCTACAACCTCGGCTTCGCCGGCCGGACGCTGCGCAAGATGGGCGCGATCGAGTTCGCGACCACCCTCGCCCCCGGCCTGCGGGACGTGCTGCTCACCGGCAAGGTGAAGGAGACGGTCAACCGCACCGGCGACGGCGGCAGGCACTGCTACGACGCGGTGGTGCTGGACGCGCCGCCGACCGGCCGGGTGGTGAAGTTCCTGGACGTCACGAAGGCCATGGCCGACCTCGCGAAGGTCGGGCCGATCAAGGGGCAGAGCGAGGGCGTGGTGCGGCTGCTGCACTCCGGTGACACGGCGGTGCACCTGGTCGCGCTGCTGGAGGAGATGCCGGTGCGCGAGACGCTCGACGCGGTCGCCGAGCTGGACGCCGCGGACCTGCGGCCCGGCGCGGTGCTGGTGAACCGGGTGCAGCCGACGCGGCTGCCGGCCAGGTCGCTGCCCGCGGCGGCGGACGGCAGGGTGGACGCGGCACGGGTGCGCGCCGGGCTCGTGGCGGCGGGGCTGGACCTTGCGGAGGAGACGCTGGACGACCTGGTGGACGAGACCGTCGAGCACGCCATCCGGGTGCGCTCGCAGCAGGAGGCGATGGAGCTGCTGCGCGAGTCGGACCTGCCGACGCTCGACCTGCCGGAGCTGACCGACGGGGTGGACGTGGCCGCGCTCTACGAGCTGGCCGAGGTGCTGGTCGCGGCGGGTGTGCGGTGAACAGGCTCGACTTCGACCCGCTGCTCGACGACCCGGCCACGCGCGTGCTCGTGTGCTGCGGGTCGGGTGGTGTCGGCAAGACGACGACGGCGGCGGCGCTGGCGCTGCGGGCGGCCGAACGGGGCCGGCGCGTGGTGGTGCTGACGATCGACCCGGCACGCCGGCTGGCCCAGTCGCTCGGGCTGCGGGAGCTCGACAACCACCCGCGCGAGGTCGTCGTCGACGGCTTCGAGCCCAAGGGCGAGCTGTTCGCGATGATGCTGGACATGCGCCGGACGTTCGACGACATGGTGCTGACCCACGCCGGGCGCGACCGGGCCGACCAGATCCTGTCGAACCCCTTCTACCAGACCATCTCGTCGTCGTTCTCCGGCACGCAGGAGTACATGGCGATGGAGAAGCTGGGCCAGCTGGTGGCCGCGGACGAGTGGGACCTGATCGTCGTCGACACCCCGCCGAGCCGGTCGGCGCTCGACTTCCTGGACGCGCCGCAGCGGCTGTCCACTGTGCTCGACGGCAGGTTCATCCGCATGCTCTCGGCACCGGCGCGCGCCGGCGGCCGGGGCCTGCTGAAGATCGTCGGCACCGGTTTCAGCCTGTTCACGCGCGCGGTGTCGACGATCGTCGGCGGCCAGCTGCTGCAGGACGCGTCGACGTTCGTGCAGGCCTTCGACAGCATGTTCGGCGGGTTCCGCGAACGGGCCCAGCGCACGTACGAGCTGCTCCGCTCGCCGGGCACCGGTTTCGTGGTGGTGGCGGCGGCGGAGCCGGACGCGCTGCGCGAGGCCAGCTACTTCGTGGAGCGGCTCAGCGCGGAGAACATGCCGTTGTGCGGGCTCGTCGCGAACAGGACCCACCCCGTGCTGGCGGCGGACCTGCCCGCGGCGAAGGCCCACGCCGCGGCGGACGACCTCGACCGTTCCGGTGAGGCGCCGCTCGCGGCGGCGGTGCTCCGGCTGCACGCGGACCGGGTGGCGGTCGCCGATCGGGAGAAGCGGCTGCTGGCCCGGTTCACGCGTGCCCACCCCGGTGTCGCCCTGGTCGGCGTGCCCGCGTTGCCCGCGGACGTGCACGACCTCGACGGCCTGCGCGAGATCGGCCGCCGGCTCGCCGGGGAGTAGAGCCTCGTTGATCTTTTGTGCGGAGCCGCGGAACTAGCCGACCCGCGTGTCCTCGTGGTGTTCCTGGCGCGCATTGTCGAGCAATTCGTACCAGGACGTCACGTCGGGACGGCGACGCAGGAGAGCGCGTCGTTCACGCTCCGTCATGCCGCCCCAGACACCGAACTCGATCCTGTTGTCGAGCGCTTCGGCCAGGCATTCCATGCGCACCGGACAACCGAGGCACACGAGCTTCGCCTTGCGCTGCTCCGCACCGCGCACGAAGAGCTGATCCGGCTCCTCATCACGACACGAAGCGTTGATACGCCAATCCCCCTGGTTCATATCCCCCACTCCTCAGTGCTGTCCAAATGTGGAAATCCGCCACACCCCTGCCACGGATGCCGTAGCGTTCGAGCTACGACTGCATTCCTTGGACGTTGACGGACTGTAGTGCCGTTCGGTTCCCCTTCCAAGCCTGGGTCACCCGACTGTTACCTGTCTTGCGTATGTCTACTCATGCTGAGTAACGGCCCTTACTGATCACCTTCACCCGTTCGTGTACGGCGTACGCTGAGGCGCGTGCGAGTCAGGAATGGCGTGCTCAAGATGCTCGGCCTGTGCCTGCTGGCTGGGGTTCTCCTCGCCGGCATGCTGTTCCCAGTCGTGGGCGCGACCGGTCTGGTGTCGAACCGGGCCAGCGACACCGTGGACAGCATCTCCGCCGACCTCGTGACCACGGACCCACCGCTGATCACGACGGTCACCGACAGGGAGGGCGCCCCGATCGCCTACCTGTACGACCAGTACAGAGTCCTGACACCGCCCGAGAAGATCTCGCCGACCATGAAGGCGGCGCTGATCTCGGTCGAGGACCGCCGGTTCTACGAGCACCAGGGCGTGGACTGGAAGGGCACCATCCGCGCCGGTCTGACGAACCAGGTCAGCGGCGCCGTGACGCAGGGCGCGTCCACGCTGACCCAGCAGTACGTCAAGAACTACCTGGTCCACGTCGTGGCGCGGAACAACAAGCTGGAGCAGGCCAAGGCGCAGGAGCAGACCATCGCGCGCAAGATGCGCGAGGCCCGGATCTCCCTGCAGCTGGAGCGGAAGCTGGGCAAGGAGGAGATCCTCGCCCGCTACCTCAACGTCGTCCCATTTGGTTCGACCATTTACGGGATCGCGGCGGCCGCCCAGGCCTACTTCAACACCACGCCCGACAAGTTGACGGTTCCCCAGGCCGCGATGCTCGCCGGAATGGTCAACAGCCCGTCAGCACTCGACCCCGAAGCGTATCCGGACAAAGCGCTGGAGCGGCGCAACAAAGTGATCGACAGGATGGTCGAGAACGACAAGCTGTCGCGCGACGCGGGTGAGGCGGCGAAGAAGGAAGGCCTCGGCCTGGCGAACCCGGTGCGCACCCCGCCGAACGGTTGTGTGGGCGCCGGACCGGAAAACGGCTTCTTCTGTTCCTACGTCGTGAACTACCTGCAACGCGCGGGTTTCAGCGAAGAACAGCTGCGCACCGGCGGCTACACCGTCCAGACCACTTTGGACAGAGGGATCACCGCGCAGGCCAAGGCGGCGGCGGAGGCGGGGGTCGCCAAGGGCACGCCCGGGATCGCGAACACCATGGCCGTCGTGAAGCCCGGCAAGGAACGCCACGACGTGCTCGCGCTGGTGGCCAACCGCGACTACGGCCTGAAGGCCGACCTGAACCAGACGACGTTCGACCTGCCCAGCGGCGTGGAGAACAAGTTCGGCGCCGGCTCCGTCTACAAGGTCTTCACCGCCGCCGCGGCGCTGGAGAAGGGCCTGGGCATCGAGAACACCATCGCGACGCCGACGTCCTACACCTCGCGGGTCTTCAAGGGCGGTGCCCAGCGCTGCCCGAGCACCGGCGAGCCCAGCACCCGCTGGTACTGCCTGTCGAACTTCGACTCCAGCTACCCGTCGTCGATGTCGTTGCAGCAGGCGTTGCAGACCTCGCCGAACACCGGCTTCGTGATCCTCGAGGAGCAGACCGGCATGGACGCCGTGGTCGACATGGCGTCGCGGCTGGGCATGCGCGACACGATGGCGACGAACCTGCAGGGCATGCGGCCGGACCCGAAGGCCAAGGACAAGCAGAACCGCATCTCGCAGACCGAGTTCTACAAGCAGAACGGCGGCAACGCCTCGTTCACCCTCTCGCCCGCCCCGGTGTCCACCCTGGAGCTCGCGAACGTCGCCGCGACCATC
Source organism: Lentzea sp. NPDC036955 (assembly GCF_055608005.1). Taxonomy (NCBI): domain Bacteria; kingdom Bacillati; phylum Actinomycetota; class Actinomycetes; order Pseudonocardiales; family Pseudonocardiaceae; genus Lentzea; species Lentzea sp. NPDC036955. Next base: position 792,490 of record NZ_JBVJRC010000003.1, read on the forward strand.
GTGTCCGGCGGCAAGTGGTGCCCGCCGACCCCGCTCGCGAAGGTGCTCGACCGCAACGGCAAGCCCGTGCCGGTCAACGAGGCGCCGTGCGAGCAGGTCGTCAACGAGGGCCTGGCCAACGGCCTGGCGATGGGCATGAGCAAGGACGACCTGGGCAACGGCACGGCCGCGGCCGCCGCCCGCGCGTTCAAGTGGACCCGCCCGATGATCGGCAAGACCGGCACCACCGAGGAGTACAAGTCGGCCGCGTTCATCGGCGCGACCCCGGACTTCGCCGGTGCGGTGCAGACGTTCAACGACGGCACCGCGCCGCGCCCGATCTGCGTCGGCGGCGCACCCCGCCTGTGCGGCAACGGCAACATCTTCGGCGGCACCGTCCCGGCCCGCACGTGGTTCGACACGATGTCGAAGGTCCACGGCGACCTGCCGGTGTCGCAGCTCGCGCCGGTCGAGCAGCGCTACCTCAAGGGCGGCCGCGAGATCCAGATCCCGGACGTCGTCGGCCGCCAGGTCAACGACGCGGTGCGGGTGCTGGAGCAGGCGGGCTACAAGACGAGCCAGCAGACCGTCAACTCCGAGCAGTCCAAGGGCACCGTCGTCAGCCAGTCGCCGCGCGGCAACGCGTTGCGCGGCACGGTGATCACGTTGTCGGTCTCGTCCGGCTACGTGCCGCCGCCGGTGCCGACCGAACCGACGAGCGGTCAGCCGCCGGGTCCCGGTGACCCGAACCCGGGGCCGCCGATCACCCTGCCCACCGAGCCGGGTGGACCACCCCGCAGGTAGCCGACAGGGCCCTCCCGCCGTTCGAGCGGGAGGGCCCTGTTCGTCTTCGTCCGGCTGCGTCCTAGGCGGACTGGGCCTGCCACATCCAGTGCGCCTGCTCCAGCTCCTGCGTGATGCCGATCAGCAGGTCCTGGGTGACGAGGTCCGGCTTGTCGGTCTCGTCGATGCGGGAGCGCATGCGGGCGATGAGCTTGCCCAGGGAGTTGGTGATCGCCGTGACGACCTGGTCCTCCTTCAGCCAGCCGGTCTCGATCTCGGGCACGCCGGACGACTCGGCGATGGTCCTCGCCGTGCCGTTCGGGGTGACGCCGAGAGCGGCCGCGCGTTCGGCGACCTGGTCCGCGGCGGTGCGCGCCGCGGTGACCAGCTCGTCGAGCTGCAGGTGGACGCTGCGGAAGTTCTTGCCGATCACGTTCCAGTGCGCCTGCTTCCCGATCAGGGACAGGTCGACGAGGTCGACGAGCGTTGCCTGCAGCACTGCCCCCACGGCGTCACGGTCGGCGTCGGGGAGCGGGCTGGTGATCGGGTTCTTGGCCATTGTTGAACGCGCCTCCTCAGACGGTGACGGTGAGCGCCACCTCGATGTTGCCGCGCGTCGCGTTCGAGTACGGGCAGACCTGGTGGGCCTGCTCGACGAGCTTCTCCGCGACCGCCTGGTCGAGTCCGGGGATCTTCACCGCGAGCTCGACGGCGAGCTGGAAGCCGCCGGCCCCGTTGGATCCGATACCCACCTTGGCGGTTACCTCGGAGGACGCAACTTGAACCTTCCCGGCGCGCGCGACGGCTGCGATGGCGGAGTTGAAGCACGCCGAGTACCCGGCCGCGAACAGCTGCTCCGGGTTGGTCGCGTCCCCGCCGGGGCCGCCCATCTCCTTCGGGACCGACAGGACCTCGTCGATCACACCGTCGGAGGAGCGCACCTCGCCGTTGCGGCCTTCGCCGTAAGCAGTCGCCTCAGCCGTGTACAGCGCTTCCATTCCGCTCTCCCTTGAGTCAGTGGACGTTGCTTCCACCGGGGAGAACGCATCGCGCACGACTTATCTGCCCGATGGTGACTCAGTTCACGTCAACGGGTGACGCGTGGCGCAGCGCGAACTCGACGACCTGGCGGCCGATGACCCGCAGGTTCCGGTCGACGTCGGAGTCCGAGCAGGAGCCGTCGCCGTCGAACTTGACCTGCGCGGAGTTGATCGCGGCACCCAGCGGCGTGGGCCACCCGCGCAGCGCGTGCACGATCGAGCGGACCGCCGCGAGCGTGTTGACCGCGGCCTGCCAGCCGTAGGCGGCGGTGATCGTGCCGACCGCGCGGCCGTCGAGGTAGGGGCGGTCGTCGTCGCGCAGGTCCTCGATGTAGTCGAGGGCGTTCTTGACCAGGCCGGAGACCGTGCCGTGGTAGCCGGGCGACACGAGGATCACGCCGTCGGCCCTGCGCAGGTCCTCGACCATCTTCCTCGCGATGTCCGTGCGTTCCGGCACGGACGGGTCGTAGAACGGCAGCACCAGCTCGGGGCCGCTGTACTGGATGGTCCGCGCGCCGAGCTCGCGGGCACCCTCGAGTGCGACCCTCAGCGCCCGCTCGGACTGCGAGTCGGACCTGATCGAGCCGCCGATGCCCACCACCGTCACCGTCATGACGTCGATCCTTCCACCTCCAGATACCTGGAGATCCAGCACTACTCGCGAGTAACGTGCACCACATGTCGAACTTCCGGGCCGGCGTCCTGGCCGGCGCCCTGCGCTTCGCGTTCGGTCTGCCCGCTCCCGTGCGCCGCCTGATCGCCGGCCGACCGATCCGGCTGGACGGTCAGGACCTGCACCCCGAGGCCCAGTTGCTGCTTCGCCTCCAGCAGCTGTCCGGCACCGGGTGGCGCACGAGGACAGCATCGGAGAGCCGACTAGACCTGGAGTTGAGTTCGAAGCTCGTCTCCGGGCAGAAGATCACCGGTGTGGGTACACGCGACCTCGCGATCGGGGAGTTCGCCGGGCGGCTCTACACGCCGGACGGGCTGGCTCCCGGCTCCGCGTTGTTGATCTTCTACCACGGTGGCGGCTGGGTGACCGGCAGCCTGGAGAGCCACGACAACCTGTGCCGGTTCCTCGCGCGGGAGGCGGGCGTGCGGGTGCTGGCCGCGGACTACCGGCTCGCGCCGGAGCACCCGTTCCCCGCGGCGGCCGACGACGCGGCCGAGGTGCTGCGCTACGCCGTGGCCAAGGCAGAGGACCTGGGCGTCGACCCGCGCCGGATCGCGCTCGGCGGGGACAGCGCGGGTGGCAACCTGGCCGCGGTGACCGCGCACGGCGCCGAGGTCGACGTGGCGTTCCTGCTGCTCTTCTACCCCGGCGTGGACGCGTCGGTGCGGCGCCGGTCGCGGGAGGTCTTCGGCAACGGGTTCTTCCTGACCGACGAGAAGATGGACTGGTTCCTCGACCAGTACAGCTCCGGCGGCCGCGACCGGCACGACCCGCGCCTGTCGATCATGCTGGCCGACGACCTGTCCGGGCTGCCGCCGACCTACGTCGCGACCGCGGGCTACGACCCGTTGCGCGACGAGGGCGAGGCGTTCGCCGAACGACTGGCCGCCGAGGGCGTTCCGGTGGTCCTGCGCCGGCACGAGGGGTTGTTCCACGGCTTCGCGAACGTGCTCGGCGTCGGCGGGATCTTCCGCGAGGCCGTGTCGGAGGCCGTCGGAGCGCTGCGGACCGGCCTGGCCCTCGCGAACTCCGCTCAGGACGTGGCCGAGACGGCCTGACCGCGGTCGCCGGTCCGCTGCCTGCTCAGCAGCCAGCCGACACCGGCGACCACCAGTCCGGCCAGCCCCGCGACGACGAACCCGAGCGCGGGCCCGCTGTGGTCCACGGCGAGGCCCGCGAGCGGTTGTCCCGCCGCGACCCCGAACGTGAACGCCGAGCCCTGCAGGCCGAGTGCCACGCCGCGCGCGGACGGGGGCGCGAGCTTGCTGATCTGCTCGCTCGACGCGGCGATCGTGGGCGCGCACAGCAGGTTCATCGGGACCAGCGCGAGGGCCAGCAGCGCCACGTTGCCGTCGCCGAGACCCACCGGCAGCTCCAGCACCGCCATGCCCGCGAGCAGGACCACGCCTCCCGGCACGCGCCGCAGACCGCCGTAGACGAGCCCGCCGAACGCCGACGCCGCGCACATCACCACGAAGAGCACGCCGAGCCAGCTCTGCCGGCCGGCGTGCTCCAGGCTGGCGATGGCGGCGAGCTCCATGCCCGACAGCACCATCGTCGCCCCGAACGGGATGATCAGCGCCGCGACCATCGGCCCGCGCAGCCACTCCTGCCAGCGCGGCGCCGGCTCCGCGCTCACCTCGTCCTCGTGCACCAGCGGCGGGTTCACCACGTACAGCAGCACGCAGGCGAGCACGATCGCCACGCCGACGGAGACGAGCGCCAGGCCGGTCGAGAACTTCGTCGCGAGCAGCACGCCCGCCGCCGGCCCGACCATGAACGACAGCTCGACGGAGATCGAGTCGAGGGAGAACGCGGGCCTGCGCTGCGGTTCCGGCACCAGTGCCGTGAGGGCCTGCCGGCCGATCGACATCACCGGCACCGAGAACAACCCGTTGGCGAACGCCAGCGGCAGCAGCAGGGAGTAGCTCATCATCGGCGCGGTCAGCCAGAACGCGCCCTCGACGACCGCGCTGACGGCCAGGGTGGTCCGCAGACCCCTCAGGTCGATCAACCGCCCCATCAGCGGCGACCCGAGCCCGATGCCGACCATGGTCGCGAACCCGACGGCACCCGCCGCCGCGTACCCCTGGTCGAGCGAGGTCACGACGTGCAGCGTCACCGTGACGCCCGCCGCCGTCGGGGCGATCCGCGCGAGCAGCACCAGCAGCATCAGCGACCGCACACCGGGCAGCGCGAGGACGGTCCGGAAGGGGGCGAGGTTCACCCCCACATCGTCACCCCGCGGGCAAGGTGATTTCCCGGCCCGGGCGGGGCCCTCCCACCGTGGCGGGAGGGCCCCGTTCCGCGACTACCCCGCCAGGTGGCGGCGGGCGAAGTCCACCTCAGCGGCCGTCTGGCGCATGGTCTCGGCGACCACCAGCGAGCCGTGGCCCGCGTCGTAGCGGTACATCTCGTAGGTGTGGCCGCGCTCCGCGAGGGCGTCGAGGTAGTTGTCGATCTGCCTGATCGGACAGCGGGGGTCGTTCTCGCCCGCGAGGACCAGCACCGGTGCGGTGACCCGGTCGACGTAGGTGAGCGGCGAGCACTCGCGGTACAGGTCGGGCAGGTCCTCCGGGGAGCCGCCGAAGAGCGCGCGGTCGAAGGCGCGCAGCGGTTCCATCTCGTCCTCGTAGGCGGCGAGGTAGTCGGCCACCGGGACGCCCGCGATGCCGACGGCCCAGCGCTCCGGCTGGGTGCCGAGGCCGAGCAGCGTCAGGTAGCCGCCCCAGGAGGCGCCGTTCAGCACGACCCGCGCCGGGTCGGCCAGACCGGACTCGACGGCCCAGTCGTGGACGGCGGCGATGTCCTCCAGCTCGGTGAGACCGGGGCGGCCCTCGATGGCGTCGCGCCACTTCGAGCCGTACCCGGTGGAGCCGCGGTAGTTCACGTGGACGATCGCGAAGCCCGCGTCGAGCCACACGGCCCGGTAGGCGGAGAAGCGGTCCTCGTCGGAGGAGTGCGGGCCGCCGTGGACCATGAAGACGGTCGGGAACGGGCCCTCCCCCGCCGGGCGCGAGACCAGCGCGTGGACGTCGCCGACGAACACGTCCTCCAGCGGCTGCGACGTGGCCGGGCGGGAGCCGGCGGGTTCGACGAGGACGCGTTCGGTGCCGTCGGCCGACAGCGCGCGGATCACGGTCGAGTTCGACGCGGACGACCAGGAGTACTCGACGGTGCCGTCGGGGCGCACGCCGGCCGAGCCGATCACACCGGGCGCGGTGTCCAGGGTGGACAGCTCACCGGTCGTGAGGTCGTAGCGGTGCACGGTGTTGCGCGCGTGGTGCGTGTGGACGATCAGCAACGCCGAGGCGTCCGGGTACCAGTCGGCCGCGACCTCGCCCGGCAGGTCGAGGACGATCTCCTGCTCGGTGTCGGCGGCGACGTCCCACACGAGCAGCTCCTCGCGACCGCGGCGCTCGTGCAGCACGAGCAGGCGCTGGTCGCCGCGGACCGGGCTGAACGAGACGGCGTCGAGGCCCTTGCCCTTGCCGTCCCACTTCTCGGCCGCGGTGGAACCGTCCGCGGTGGAGAGCACGCGCAACGCCATGTGCCGGTTGTCGCCGTGCTCGGAGTGCGCGATGGCGACCAGCGACTCGTCCTTGGCGAGCGCGGTGACACCGGCGTCGTTCTCGTTGCGGTAGACCACCTCGGTGCGGTCGCCGCGGGCCAGCCAGACGGTGGTGCCGTCGTCGGTCGATGCGGCGACGGCCGTGAGCTCGCGGCCGATCTCCAGCCCGGCCGGGTAGCCGGCGGTCACACCCTCCACGGCGGGCTCGGCCTTGCTGCCGTCGGCGTGGAACGGCTCTCGCACCCAGACGCCGAACTCGTCGCCGTCGTGGTCGTCGAACCACCAGATCTCGGTGCCGTCCGGGTTCAGCGTGCCGTGCGACGTGCCGTTCGGGCGGTCGGTGACCCTGCGGTGCTCGTCGGTGGCGCGGTCCCAGCAGTAGATCTCCCACACCCCGCTCGCGTTGGACAGGTACAGCGCGCGGTCGGGTGCGTCATCGGCCCAGCCGGGCAGGCTCATCCGGGGTGCGGTGAACCGTTCGCGCCACGTGGTCTCCGCGGCGGGGTCGTCGAAGAGCTGGTCCGGAACCTCTGGAGCGGGGTGCGTCGTCACAACCCAACACTAGGTCAGGGGCGGTCCGGCGGGACCGGAATCCCTGGCTGCGCGGCTTCGTGCGCGTTAACGTTGACGAATGCCCGACACGACGGAGCTGCTCGACCAGGCGACCTCGTTGGAGGAAGTGCAGCGGATCGTCCGCACGACGGCCCGTTCGCTGCTGCGCTCCCACGGCGCGACCCTCGTGCTGCTGGACGGCGACCTCTGCTACTACGCGGACGAGGACTCGATGAGCCCGTTGTGGAAGGGCCAGCGCTTCCCCGCCGCGAACTGCATCAGCGGCTGGGCGATGCTGAACCGCAAGACCGTCGTGATCACCGACATCCGGTTCGACGCGCGCATCCCGCAGGAGGCGTACCGGCCGACGTTCGTGCGGAGCCTGGTCGTGACGCCGATCCTGCGGCCGCTGCCCATCGGGGCGATCGGGTGCTACTGGGCGGTGCCGCACACCGCGTCCGAGTCGGAGACGTCGGCACTGGAGGCGCTGGCCGCCGCGGCGGGCGTGGCGCTGGAGCGGTTCCCCGAGGGACTGCCCGCGCGGGGGTTCCTCAGCTAGCGCCGGTCCCACGGCTCAGCCGAGCTCTTCCTCGAAGATCCGGTCGACCTGCTTCGACGCCCGGCCGAGCGCCTTGACCGCCGCGAACACGACGACGACAGCGGCGACGACGGCGACGGTCACCCACACCGACGTCAGCAGGTACACGATCGCCAGCGCTTGCAGCACGACAACGGTCTTGGCGGCTACGACGAGCCACGACTTGTGAAGGGGTTCGCAGCGGTGGCGGAGTTCATGGAGCGTCTCCCGATTTGTTCAACAAGTGCCGAACACGTCGTCCAGCTTGTCGCGTCGATCTTGGCACCTGTTACGCAACGTGACTTGAATCGTCAACCTTCACTCGTAGGGGCTAACGCTACGTGGCCGTTCCGCATGTTTGACCTGGAACGATGGCGCTGTGACCGTGAACTCACGGTGACTGCTGCGGCCACCCGTGTCGATACGTGTCGCCCGATCGTGTGATGTTTGAGCGTGGATTCACTACTTTTTCCGGGAAGTGCGGGACCTTCGACTCTGCGCATCAGACCGTGTCCCAGCGAGACCCGCAGCAGCCGCCGGCGACCGCCGCCGAGAGCTCGTGCGAACGCAAGGTGGCTGCCTGTGGCGGCCAGCCTCACGCCGCACGGTCTTTGCCACACGCACAAGACGCTGCTCGTGGAGCTCGGAGTGCCCAGGCCGCTCCAGGACGAGCGCATGGGGCATCTGGACGGCACCGCGCAGGGGCGCACTCGCACATGACGCAGACGATGCGGGATCGGCTCATGGCGGACCTCACAGAGGTCTGGAAGGAGGCGTTGGAGCTACGACGGGCGATGAACCCTAGGTCTCCGATTGTGGCGCTTGACAAGCTTCTCAGGACCACTTGAGGCCGTCGCTTCACGCCTTTGGGGGAATCGACAGGATTTCTGTGACGGTAGGGCGCGTGCTGACGTCGGACGCAACAAGACGACCCTGACCTGCTGGAACCTTCACTTTGAAGATCAGGGCCGTTGGCTCCCTATGGCGCGCTGCTGTTGCCGTAGGGCTTGCTTTTCGATCATGAAAGGGAGGTTGTCCAACCAGGCTGGGCGGACGACACTGTGGCCAGGACCGTGCAGTAGATAGCCCGTCTGAGTGATCCGGTGGCCGAAGTAACAAACGTGCGTGCACGTATCGATAGGTTCACCGGTCTGTAGTGGTGCCATCCTGGACATGAGGATGCGGAAGCTGAGGGGAGGTCAACGTGGGATCAGAGGCAGCAGAAGACGGAGCTGTGATCAATCTGGAATTGAAGGGTCCGCACGGACAGATCGACCCTCGTGCAGTCGCCGAAGCGATCGTTGCGTTGGACAAGGTCCTCCGGAGCCTTCCGCAGGATGAGCCGACACCGCTCGCTATCAGCAGCCTTTCCGTAGGTAGCGCCAAGATCGGAATCCGAGCTTCAGAGCGCGTTGCTGGCGTGATGCGCGATGGGCTTCGGGATCTGTTCCATGAGGCCGTGGTTCCGCGAGGCTGGTCGATCGAGACTGTGGCCGGCCTCTTGGAGCTCGACCAGGTACGGAAACGTGCAGGTGTTGAAGGGATCTGGCTACAGATCGATGACGCGCTTGCGCCGCTCGATGAGCAGCTGGCGCTGCACGCGCGAGAGAGCATCGAACCTCCAGCGCCTTCGCTTGGCTCTGTTCGTGGCGAGTTGTACCGGTACAACGGCCACCAGCACACAGCCGCGCTCCGCGACTACCGAACCGGCAAGATCGTGACCGTCACCTTCCCGAGTGCGCTAGCGGCCGACGTGCGGGGCGCGTTGGACCAGGAAGTCGAAGCCTGGGGCCGAGTCACGCGAAACATTCACGACCAGGTCGAGTCCATCGCCCTGGAAGGTCTGACCTCGCTAGAGACTCCCGAGTCGCGGGTATCTCTGGACGACGTGATCGGCTTGTTCGGTTCTGACTGGACAGAAGGAATGGACGCCGTGGATTGGGTTGGGCGGCAGCGTGGCTAAACCACCACCACCGCTCGTGGTGGTCGACAGCTGCGTGATCGTCGATGTGCTTGCTCCCACCGACACAGATCGGCACGCCAGGTCCGTCCAGATCCTTCGTCTCGACGGCCAGCAGCACCGCGTTCTGTTGCCAGCTCTGGTGATCGCTGAGATCGCTGGCGCTGGCCAGATACGAGGTGATGAGGGCGGAGCGGCCGAGCGCAAGCGGAGGATCGCGCTCGCACAGCAGTGGATCAAAGACAGCGAGTACCTCGTCGCTGACATCACCGAACGCGTTGCAGGACAGGCCGCACGCCTGGCGACGGATCACAACCTGAAGGGCGCCGACGCCTGCGTTGTTGCGGTGGCTCTGGCGTGGAAGTGTCCCAAGCTCTACACGTGGGACGGCGGGATTTTGAAGATCGCTGACATGATTCCTGGGCTCTCGGTCGAGCAGCCACCAGCGCACGGTCAGGGAGCGATCTTCTAGCTTGGGTCCCGCGCTGTGGGGCCCAGGTGCGGCCGTACGGCCCGTCGATGAGCAGGCTGATGGGCCTTGCGGTTCACGACGCTTACTGAGCGCCTCTCAAGATGCTTCCGCGCCCCACCGAAGTGACCTCTTGGAGAGTTGTTCTCCCAAATTTCTCCCAAACCGTTTAGGAGAGGCCCTGAAGCACGAATCAGCCCCTGTCCACGTCTGCTGTGGACAGGGGCTGACCTGTATCTATCTTCATCGGGGTGACAGGATTTGAACCTGCGACCTCTTCGTCCCGAACGAAGCGCGCTACCAAGCTGCGCCACACCCCGGTGGGAACGAGTAGAACTCTACATCATGTTCTTCCCAGCTCCGAATCGGACCCCCTCATTACGGCCCTGACCAGGCATGACCGGCCTCGGAACGAGGGTCAGCAGCGAGGCCTCCGGAGGGCAGCAGAAACGCACCGGGGCGTAGGGCGAGGTGCCCATGCCGGCCGACACGTTCATCCACATGTGGGAGCCCCAGCGGGAGACGCCGCGGGCACGGCCGCGGTCGAGCTCGCAGTTCGTGACCAGGGCGCCGTAGAACGGGACGCGGAGCTGGCCGCCGTGGGTGTGGCCCGCCATCACGAAGTCGTAGCCGTCGGCCGCGAACGGGTCGAGGACGCGGGGTTCCGGGGAGTGCGTGACGCCGAGGCGCAGGGCGGCCCTGGGGTCCGGGGTGCCGGCGATGTCGGCGTAGCGGTCGCGCTTGAGGTGCGGGTCGTCGAGGCCCGCGGCGAACACGGTCTGGCCTGCGACCTCGATGGAGCGGCGGACGTGGGTGAGGTCGTGCCAGCCGCGTTCGATCATCCCGGCGCGCAGGTCGCGCCACGGGAGGGTGACGCCGTGGATGCGCTTGGTCTTGGCCGAGGGCAGCAGGTAGCGGACCGGGTTCTTCATCCGCGGGGCGTAGTAGTCGTTGCTGCCGAAGACGAAGAGGCCGGGGCGGTCCAGCAGGGGGCCCAGTGCGCGCAGGACGGCGGGGACGGCGTCCTTGTGGGCGAGGTTGTCGCCGGTGTTCACGACCAGGTCCGGGTCCAGGTCGTTCAGCGCGGCGACCCAGCGCTGCTTGGAGACCTGGTTCGGGGTCATGTGCAGGTCTGAGATGTGCAACACCCTCATCGGCTTGGCGCCGGGGGCGAGAACGGGGACCGTCGCGGTGCGCAGGGTCCAGTGCCTTCTCTCGATTCCCGCCGCGTACGCGATGGTCGCGGTGCCGAGGGCGGTCGTGGCGAGGAGCGCGCGGCCGAGCTTGTTCACGTGTCAAGGGTACGGAAGACGGATAACTCGATCGGCGCCGCATCCGGCGGGCGGTACCGTTCTGCGCCATGGCGGAGTTGAAGACGCGGCTGCAGAACGACCTGACTGCGGCCATGAAGGCCAGGGAGACGGTCACGGCCGGCGCTCTGCGCATGGCCCTCACGGCGGTGACGAACGAGGAGGTCGCGGGCGAGCAGGCCCGTGTGCTCAGCGACGACGAGGTCGTGAAGGTGCTGATGCGCGAGGCCAAGAAGCGCAAGGAGGCCGCGGAGGCCTTCGCGGGTGCGGGGCGCGCGGAGAAGGCCGAGCTGGAGCGGGCCGAGCTCGCCGTTCTGGAGGCGTACCTGCCGAAGCAGCTCGACGACGCCGAGATCGCGTCCATTGTGGACAGGGCGGTGGCCGCGCTGGCCGAGCAGTCCGGTGAGACGCCCGGCCCGAAGCAGATGGGTCAGGTCATGAAGGCCGTCAACGCCGAGGTGGCCGGTCGCGCCGAGGGTGGCCGGGTGGCCGCCGCGGTGAAGGCGAAGCTGACCTCCTGAGAACGGGAAGGCCCCTCCGCGGAGGGGCCTTCGTCAGGCCGGCACGCGGTCGCGCCGCCGGGCGAGCAGCCAGCCGATCCCCGCCACCGCCAGCCCGCCCGCGCCGACCACCACGTACCCGAGCGGTGCGCCGCCGTGGTCGATCGCCACGCCGGCGAGCGGTGAGCCGATCGCGCTGCCGATGGTGAACGCCGAGCCCTGCAACCCCATGGCGAGCCCGCGTGCCGTGGCCGGGGCGAGCCGGCTGATGTGCTCGCCGGACGCCGCGATCAGCGGCGCGCACATGAGGTTCATCGGGATGAGCAGCAGGCACAGCCACAGCACGCTGCCGTCGCCCAGTCCCACCGGCATCTCGAACAGCCCCATCAACGCCAGCAGCACGAGCACGCTCGGCGTCCGCTTCACCCCGCCGTAGACCAGGCCGCCGGTGATCGACGACGCGCACATGGCGAAGAACGCGATCCCGAGCCAGCTCTGCTTGCCGGCGTGCTCCAGGCTCGCGATCGTCGAGACCTCCATGCCCACCAGGCAGAGCGTCGCGCCCGCGCACACCACGAACACCCCGACGACCGGACCGCGCAGCCATTCCCGCACCCGCGGCTTCGGGCCGTCGAGGACCTCGTCCTGGTGCACCATCGGCGGGTTCGCCGCGTACAGCAGGACACCCGCGACCAGGATCGAGATGCCGATGGAGACCAGCGCCGCGCTGGTGGAGAACCGGGTCGCCACGAACACCCCGAGCGCGGGACCGGCCATGAACGACAGCTCGACGGAGATCGAGTCGAGCGACAGCGCGACCCGGCGCTGCGCCACCGGCACCAGCGCGGTGACGATCTGCCGGCCGACCGACATCATCGGCACGCTGAGCAGGCCCACGGCGAACGACGCCGCCAGCAGCACCCAGTACGACATCAACGGCGCGACCAGCCAGAACGTGCCCGACGCCGTGACGCTCAGCGCGAGCATCGTGCGCAGGCCGCGCTCGTCGATCAGCTTGCCCATCAGCGGGGCGCCCAGCCCCATGCCGACGGTGCCGGCCGCGCCGACCAGCCCGGCCGCGCCGTAGCCCTTGTCCAGCGTGACGGCGACGTGCAACGTGAGGATCACGCCGGTCGCCGCCGACGGCATCCGCGCAAACAACATCAACAGCACCAGCGGGCGGACCCTGGGCAGCGCGAGGACGTGTTTGAACGGGGCGAGGTTCACACCCCATGCTTACTTTGCCTGGCTAATGATTTGACAGGGCGTTTTCTTGATGTACTCAAGATCACACGGAGTAGAGCTCCTCCAGCGCCCGGTAGGCCTTCGCCACGAACGGCCGGGCCATCGCGTACCGCGTGATCGCGTCCGGGTCCGGCGTGATCGTCTTGATCGGCCGCACGAGGTCGACGGTCAGCGACTCGATCACGTCCAGCGACCGCCACGCCAGCAGCGCGGCGCCCACGGCCGAGCCGCCGCTGTCCTCGGTGAGGTGCAACGGCATCCCGAGCGCGTTCGCCAGCACCTGCGCCCAGACCTGCGCGCGGAACGCCCCGCCGGTGATCCGGATCGACTCGACCAGCGGAACGGCGTCGAGCACGAGCGCGAGCTGCTGGCAGGCTCCCTCGACGAGCGCCTTGGTGATCTGCGCCGGCGTGTGTTCGCGGCGCAGGCCGAGCAACGCGGCGTGCGCGGTCGGGTCCCACCACGGCGCGCGCTCGCCGAGCAGGTACGGCAACGCCACCAGCCCGTCGGAGTCGGCGTGCAGCGCCTGGTCGAGCAGGTCGCCGACCGGGACGCCGAACGTCTCGGACGCCCACTGCGCGACCACGCCGCCGTTGCTGATCGCCCCGCCCCGCACCCACAGCCCCTCGGCGATGGCGTAGCTGAACGTGCGGCCCTGGTCGTCGATGCCCGGTCCCAGCTGGGCCACCCGCAGCGCACCCGAGGTGCCGAGCGACACCGCCCCCGCGCCGGGCGTGGCCGCGCCGACGCCGAGGTTGCCCAACGGCCCGTCGCCACCGCCGACGACGACCGGAATCCCCTTGCGCAGCCCCGGGATCTCCGCGGTCAACGGGGTGGCGTGCGTGGGGTCGACGAGCGGCGGGAGCTGGTCCGCGGTGACCCCGGCGAACTCCAGCGACGGCGCGTGCCACTGCAGCGAGTGGATGTCCATCAGGCCCGTGCCGGAGCCGGACGAGTGCTCGTTCAGCAGCACGCCGGTCAGGTGCAGGTGCACGAAGTCCTTGATCTCGCACCACTTCGCGGCCCGCACGCCGTTCTCGTGGAACCAGGCGAGCTTCATCAGCGGCGTGAACGAGTGGATCGGCGCGCCGGTCATCCGGTGCAGCTCGCGCCCCTCCTCGGTGCCGCGCAACCGTTCCGTCTGCTCGACCGCGCGGTTGTCGGCCCAGCTGAGCGACTCGGTGACGGGCCTGAGGTCCGCGTCCAGCCCCATGATCGTGTGCATCGCGCCGGTCAACGCGATGGCGCGCACGTCATCGGAGGCCAGCTCGCGCAGCGCGTCAAACGCTGCCGCGAGCACCACCAGCGGGTCGTGCGTCGCCTCAAGACCGCTGGTGCGCATGGGATATCTGCGCTCGGTCGAGGCGACCACGCGCGCCTGCTCGTCCACCGCGACCACCTTCGTGGCCGTGGTGCCCAGGTCGACCGCCAGGACGATCACGACTCGCCCCTCGCCGCGCTGAAGACCGCGAAGCTCGGCGAGGTCCGCAGCGGTTCCCAGAACTCGGCGCCGCGGTCGTCGTCCGGCAGCACGACGGGGTGGCGCGTCACGTCCGCGAGCCCAGCACGCCGCAACGCCTCGTCGAACACGCCGCGCTCCCAGAAGAAGGAGTCGAAGTCGAACGGCGGGTCGCCCAGCACGTGCACGCGGACCGGCTGCTTGACGTCCATCGGCCCGGTGCGGGTGATCTCGTAGCCGTAGCGGCCGTACTGCGCGAACAGGTCCCAGTCGCCGTCCGGGTTCGGCACCACGACGACGAGCCGCCCGCCGGGCGCGAGGTTCGCGGTCAGGTTGCCGATCATGACGTCGAGCGCGGCCACGTCGTCGGCGTACCCGAGCAGCCACACGGCCGTGACGACGTCGAACTCGCCGAGCACCGGCAGGTTCGTGGCGTCGTGCTGGGCGTAGGTGATGCCGCGCGGTTCACGGTCCTCGACGTACCGGGCGTAGCCGACCATCTCGCCGGCCGAGTCGACGCCCACGATCCGCGTCGCACCGAGGTCGTGGAAGAGCCGCGGGTAGAACCCGGTGCCGCAGGCCACGTCCAGCACGCTCCGGCCGCGCACGTCCCCGACGGCCGACAGCAGCGTGGCGCGTTCGGCCAGTCCGGTCGGGATGTGCTTGGCGCGCTCGTAGACCGCCCCCAGCGCGTCGTACTGCTCGTCGCTCTCCGCCATGCCGACCACCCTAGGTGGGCGGGTGGCGGCGGAACCACTCCCCGGCCGCCTGCGCGGTGGGTCCGGGTCGTTGCAGCGGCTCAGGTCCCGTTCGGACAGCAGAAGGCCCCTGTCACCGGAGTCAGCTCGGGTGACAGGGGCCCTCCACGTCGGCTCAGAGGCGCTTCGCGAGCTCTTCCGCGACCTCGTAGGTGTTCAGCGCGGCGCCCTTGCGCAGGTTGTCGCCGCACACGAAGAAGTCAAGCGTGTTCGGGAAGTCCAGCGCCTGCCGCACGCGGCCCACGTACGTGGGGTCGCCGCCCACGACCTCGGCGGGCGTCGGGAACTTGCCCGCAGCCGGGTCGTCGACGAGGACGATGGTCGGCTGCTCGGAGAAGATCTTGTGCGCCGCCTCGACGGTGACCTCGCGGGCGAACGTCGCGTGGACGGCCAGCGAGTGCGTGGTCACGACGGGCACGCGCACGCAGGTGGCGGAGACCTTCAGGTCGGGGATGCCGAGGATCTTGCGGGCCTCGTTGCGGACCTTCAGCTCCTCCGACGACCAGCCGTCGTCCTTCACCGAACCCGCCCACGGCACCACGTTCAGCACCAGCGGGGCCGGGAACGGCGAGTCCTCGGCGGACAGGCCGGCGGCGGACAGCGCCTGCGCCACGTCACCCGCGACGACCCCCGCCTCCTTGCCGGCCAGCGCGCTGATCTCGGCGTACAGGCGGTCGATGCCGGACTGGCCCGCACCGGACGCCGCCTGGTAGGAGGCGACGACGAGTTCCTTGAGCTCGAACTCGCGGTGCAGGGCACCGAGCGCCGCCATCATCGACAGCGTCGTGCAGTTCGGGTTCGCGATGATGCCGCGCGGGCGGTTGTCGATCTGGTCCGCGTTGACCTCGGGCACGACCAGCGGCACGTCCGCGTCCATGCGGAACGCGCCGGAGTTGTCGATCGCGATGGCACCGCGCTCAGCGGCGATCGGGGCCCACTCGGCCGAGACCTCGTCCGGCACGTCGAACATCGCGATGTCGACGCCGTCGAAGGCCTCCGGCGAGAGCGCGACGACCGTGAGCTCCTGGCCGCGCACGTTGATCTTCTTGCCCGCCGAGCGCGCGGACGCGATCAGCCGGATCTCGCCCCACGGCACGGAGGAGCGGGTGTTCATGATGTCGATCATCACGGTGCCCACGGCACCGGTCGCGCCCACCAGCGCGAGCACGGGGGCGGTCATCGGCCAGTCCCTGCGTAGACGACGGCCTCTTCGTCGGTGCCCAGGTCGAACGCGTCGTGCAGGGCGCGCACGGCGTCGTCGAGCTGGGTGTCGCGGCAGATGACCGAGATGCGGATCTCCGAGGTGGAGATGATGTCGATGTTGACGCCGGCCGTGGCCAGCGCCTCGCAGAACGTGGCCGTGACACCGGGGTGCGAGCGCATGCCCGCGCCGATCAGCGACACCTTGCCGACGTGCTCGTCGTAGAGGACCTGGTCGAACCCGATCTCGCCGCGGGCCTTCTCCAGTGCGGCCACCGCACGCGGGCCGTCGTCCTTCGACAGCGTGAACGTGATGTCGGTGCGGCCGGAGGCGGCCTGCGAGACGTTCTGCACGACCATGTCGATGTCGAGCTCCGCCTGTGCCACCACCCGGAAGATCTTGGCCGCGATGCCGGGGTGGTCGGGGACGGCGGTAACGGTGATCTTGGCTTCGGACCGGTCGTGCGCGACGCCGGTGATCATCGCCTGTTCCACGGAAGCGTCCTCCACTGAACCGGACACGATGGTTCCGGTCTTGTTGCTGAACGACGAACGGACGTGCACGGGGACGCCGTAGCGGCGGGCGTACTCCACACAGCGGAGCATCAGCACCTTCGCGCCGCAGGCGGCCATCTCGAGCATTTCCTCGTAGGTGATCGTGTCGAGCTTCCTCGCGTTCGGCACGATGCGCGGGTCGGCGGTGTAGACGCCGTCCACGTCGGTGTAGATCTCGCACACGTCGGCCTTCGTCGCCGCCGCGAGCGCCACCGCCGTGGTGTCGCTGCCGCCGCGGCCGAGCGTGGTGATCTCCTTGGAGTCCTGGCTCACGCCCTGGAACCCGGCGACGATCGCGATCGCCCCGTCCGAGAGCGCGTCCTGGATCCGGCTCGGCGTCACGTCGATGATCCGGGCCTTGCCGTGCACGGACGTCGTGATCACGCCGGCCTGCGAGCCCGTGTAGGACCGCGCCTCGGCACCCAGCGTGTTGATCGCCATGGCGAGCAGCGACATCGAGATCCGCTCACCCGAGGTGAGCAGCATGTCGAGCTCGCGCACCGGCGGCACCGGGGCGACCTGGTGGGCGAGGTCGAGCAGCTCGTCGGTCGTGTCGCCCATGGCCGACACGACGACAACGACGTCGTTGCCCGCCTTCTTGGTCGCGACGATGCGCTCGGCCACGCGTTTGATCCGCTCGGCACTTCCCACCGATGAACCGCCGTACTTCTGGACGACGAGCGCCACCGACCCAACCTCCCTCACACGCGACTAAAACCGCACGTCGTAGGCAGCCTACCCGGACCACCTGGTGAGACTCTGGAGCCGTGATGCGCGTGACTACTCTGTCCGGGTGTCGTCAGTCGATGTGGTGGAGGCTTCTCCCTCGATGCCCGAACGCGCTCCGCGACCCCGCGTCGGCGAACTGCTGAGACACCCCGCCGCGCTGTGGGTCGCCCCGGCGCTCATCTACCTCTTCGTGCGCCAGCTCGGCCTGGTCGTGCTCGGCTGGATGGTCGACCACCAGAACAGCCGCGGCGGCACGCGGATGACCGTGGCCGGCGAGCTGGGCTCGTGGGACGGCGAGTGGTTCCTGGCGATCGCCGAGCACGGCTACAACGGCGTGCCGATGCGCCTGGTCGACGCGGCGGGCAAGCGGTCGGCGGAGACCCCGCTCGCGTTCTTCCCCGGCTACCCGGCGCTGGTCAGGTGGGTCGACGGCCTGCCGGGCGTGAGCGTGCAGGGCGCGGCGTTCGCGGTGAGCCTGATCAGCGGCCTGTTCTGCGCGTACGGCCTGTTCGTGCTCGGCCGCGCGGTCCGCACCGGCTCCTCGCGTGCCGGTCTGGTGCTGGTCACGCTGTTCGCCGCCTCCCCCATGGGCATCGTGCTGTCGATGACCTACTCCGAGGCCACGTTCTGCGCGTTCGCCGTGTGGGCGCTGGTGGGCGTGGTGCGCAGGCAGTGGGTCGTGGCGGGTGTCTGCTGCGCGGCCGCGGGCCTGGTCCGCCCGACCGCGGGCGCGCTGATCGCGGCGGTCTGCCTGGCCGCCCTGGTCGCGGTCCTCGGCGACCGGCGCGACTGGCGGGCGTGGGCCGGTGGCCTGGTCGCCCCGGTCGGCCTGCTGGGCTACCTCGGCTGGGTGGCCGTCCGCACCGGCGACCTCGCCGGCTGGTTCGGCGTGCAGCAACGCGGCTGGGGCTCGAAGTTCGACGGCGGCGAGGCGACCTGGACGTTCGCCCTGCAACACCTCGGCGAACCGCGCTCGGCGCTGGAGATCGGCACGGTCTGGCTGCTGGTGCTGGCCATCGCCCTGGTCACCTACGCCTTCCAGCGCCGCCTGGAGTGGCCGCTGGTCGTCTACGGCATCGGCGTGCTGGTCATGGACCTCGGCTCGAACGGCCTGATGAACTCGAAGGCCCGCCTGCTGCTGCCGGCGTTCACGCTGCTGGTGCCGCTGGCCCTGGTCCTCGCGCGCCGCCGGCTGTCCACCCTCGTGACCGTGCTCGGCGTGACCGTCCTGTTCAGCGCCTGGTTCGGTGCGTACGCGCTCGCCGTTTGGGACTATGCGATCTGATGAACGAGCTGATCTCGCAGCGCTGGAGCCCTCGCGCCTTCTCCGCTGACGCCACCGTGTCCGACGACGAGCTGCGCGTGCTGCTGGAGGCCGCCCGCTGGGCCCCGTCGCACGGCAACAGCCAACCCGCCCGGTTCGTCGTGGGCCACCGCGGCACCCCGACGTTCGACAAGGTCTTCGACACCCTGCGCCCCGGCAACCAGACGTGGGCGGTGCGCGCTTCCGTGCTGCTCGTCGGCTGCGTGCTCACGACCGACGACCGCGGACCGATCCCGAACGCCGAGTTCGGCCTGGGTCTTGCGATGGAGAACATCGCCCTGCAGGCCGTCGACCTGGGCCTGGTCACGCACATGATGGGCGGCTTCGACGGGGAAGCCACCCACACCGCGTTCGCGATGCCCGCCGACGTGCGCCCGCTGGTGGCGATGGCCGTGGGCCGGATCGGGGACCTCGCGGACCTGCCGGAGGACCTCCAAGCTCGCGAACAGCGGGAACGCCAGCGGTTGCCGTTGTCCGAGACGGTGTTCACCGGCACCTGGGGCGAGTCACTGTTCGGTTGAGAAGTACTTCGTGGCGACCTCGTTGTGCAGCGGGAACGCCAACGGCTCGCACTCGAAGATGACCTTCCGCTCGGACGCCTCCTCGTTCGGCACGAACGGCGGCATGTCCTCGGCGTTGATGGCGGGCGCGGTGGCGAACAACAGCACCGTGCCGCCGTCCGGCGTGGACACGAAGTGCAACGGCCGCAGCTCACCGGGGTCGACGCTGACGCCGGCCTCCTCTTCGAGCTCGCGCGCCGCACTGCACTGCCACGACTCGCCGCGCTCCATGAACCCGCTGACGAACGCCAGCTGCCCGACCGGCGGGATGGCGCGCCGCACCGTGAGCAACCCGGTCCTGGGCCCGTCCTTGACCGGCACGAGCAGCACGACGACCGGCGACGGGTTCGCCCACACCATGTGCGCACAGCGGGGGCACTTGCGGGGGTATGCGGACGTGTCCGCGTACGCGGTGCCGCAGTTGTCGCAGAAGTCGTCGCGCGCCATGGCCAAACGCTAGCCGAGACGCCTCACGAGTTTGAGGACGATCGCTCGAACGGCCAGCCAGAAGATCGCCGCCAACCCGAAGTTGACGATGGTCCGCAGCTTCGCATCACTCGGCTCGAACAGGTTCCTGAACGCCAAGGACACCGGCTCGGCAATCGCCTTGACGGTGCTGGTGATGGGATTTTCCGGGTTGGCCCCGCCGACGGTGAGCACGACGTGAACGACGAGCACCACCGCCAGCGCGAGGCCGACCCAGCTCAAGATCCCTGCGACGATTCCGACCACGCGCGTACGCATGGGTCAGGAATCTACTCTTCAGTAGCGTGACACCGCGCGGGCGAGCAGGCCGGTGACGACCAGCCAGAACACGGCGGCGAGTCCGTAGTTGAGCAGGACATCGACGTTGTAGTTGCCCGTGGCGAACAGACCGGGGAAGAACAGGGCGAGCGGTTCCGCGAGGGAGCCGACAAACCGGAAGAACGCGTTGGCCTGGTTCGCGCCGAGCACGATCATGAGGATGTACAGGACCTCGATGATCGCGAAGACCGCACCGATGCCGCTGATCACGCGTGAAGCCGTGCCGCGGCCACTAGTCGTACGTAATCTGGACATACCTGAAAACTTCCCGGGTTTGTGTTGCTTCAAACCGCAGGCTTGCGCAGGGGTCCCCTTTGTTTTCGGCGCCCCTGCGTTCGACCGTACTCGCTTGCACCGACAGGGTCATTGCGCTGAGCTGGACGGACGCACGGGCCGACCGGCGCGGGCTTTGGTCGAGCCGGAGCCCCGGGAACAGCCGCCTCGCCAGGCTGGAAGTACGCCGCGCCGAACAGCCACGTCCCACGATCCGGTCGTCGAGTTCCATCTCCCCCTCCCCTATGGCTACTCTGTTCGGCGTGTGGCGTTCCCTCCTGCTTCGCTGCCGTGACGGGGTCTGATCCAGACCGGCCCCCCGTCGCGGGACTCAGCGTTGCCGCCGGTCGTCTGATTCACGACCAGCAGGAGCTACCCCGAAATGTCTGCCTCACCTGACGCGTACACCTCCGGTTCGAGCCGCATCCGCCAGCCCGCGCGCCCGGCCCCGTCGACGCAGCCCCCCTGGAACCCGCAGCTGGGCAGCAGCATGCCGTTCCACCGCTACCGCCCGTTCCACGAGGTGGTGGAGGTCGTCGACGTACCCGACCGCACCTGGCCGGCCAAGCGCGTCGAGAAGGCGCCGCTGTGGTGCGCGGTCGACCTGCGCGACGGCAACCAGGCGCTGATCGACCCCATGTCGCCCGCGCGCAAGCGGAAGATGTTCGACCTGCTGGTGCGGATGGGCTTCAAGGAGATCGAGGTCGGGTTCCCGGCGGCCAGCCAGACCGACTTCGACTTCGTCCGGGAGATCATCGAGGACGGCGCGGTGCCGGACGACGTGACGATCCAGGTGCTGACGCAGTGCCGCGAGGAGCTGATCGCGCGGACGTTCGAGTCGCTGCGCGGGGCTCGCAAGGCGATCGTGCACTTCTACAACTCGACGTCGATCCTGCAGCGGCGGGTGGTGTTCCGCAGCGACCGCGAGGGCATCAAGAAGATCGCCGTGGACGCCGCGAAGTTCGCGAAGGCGCAGGAGGCGGGCTACCCGGAGACCGATTTCCGCTACGAGTACTCGCCCGAGTCCTACACCGGCACCGAGCTGTCCTACGCGCTCGAGGTCTGCAACGCGGTCACCGCGGTCATCCAGCCGACGCCGGAGCGGCCGCTGATCATCAACCTGCCCGCCACCGTCGAGATGGCCACGCCGAACGTCTACGCGGACAGCATCGAGTGGATGTCGCGCAACCTGGACAGCCGCGACTCGATCATCCTGAGCCTGCACCCGCACAACGACCGCGGCACCGGCGTCGCCGCTGCGGAGCTGGGGTACCTGGCCGGTGCTGACCGGATCGAGGGCTGCCTGTTCGGCAACGGCGAGCGGACCGGCAACGTGTGCCTGGTGACGCTGGCGATGAACATGTTCAGCCAGGGCATCGACCCGCAGCTCGACTTCAGCGACATCGACGAGGTCCGCAGGACCGTCGAGTACTGCAACCAGCTGCCGGTGGCCGAGCGGCACCCGTACGGCGGTGACCTGGTGTTCACCGCGTTCTCCGGCTCACACCAGGACGCCATCAAGAAGGGCCTGGAGGCGCTGGAGGCCGACGCGAAGGACGCGGGCCAGCACGTCGACGAGTACCCGTGGGAGGTCCCGTACCTGCCGATCGACCCGAAGGACGTGGGCCGCAACTACGAGGCCGTCATCCGGGTCAACTCGCAGTCCGGCAAGGGCGGTGTGGCGTACCTGATGAAGCAGGAGCACCACCTGGACCTGCCGCGCCGGCTGCAGATCGAGTTCTCGCGGGTGATCCAGGAGGTCACCGACACGCAGGGCGGCGAGATCGGCCCGAAGGAGATGTGGGACGCCTTCGCGGAGGAGTACCTGCACGGCAAGGTCCCGCTGCACCTGCTGCGGCACCGGGCGTCGTCGGACGGCAGCGGGCGCGAGGAGATCACCGCCGTGCTGCTGATCGACGGCGAGGAGCACGAGATCACCGGGGCGGGCAACGGCCCGATCGCCGCGTTCGTCGACGCGCTCGCGTCCATCGGGTACGACGTGCGGGTCATGGACTACGCCGAGCACGCGCTGTCCGCCGGTGACGACGCCCGCGCGGCCGCCTACGTGGAGTGTGCCGTGGGCGACCGCGTGCTGTGGGGCGTGGGCATCGACTCGTCGACGGTGGCGGCGTCGTTCCGCGCGATCGTCAGCGCCGTCAACCGCGCTAACCGGTAGCGACGGACGGGGAGGACGCGTGCGGCACCAGCTGCCGCGGCGCGCCCTCCCCGTTCGCCGGCACGGCCCAGATGCCCTCGCCGGGCAGGCCGTAGGCGATGGTGTCGTCGTCGAGCCACACGACCTGGTCGTCGATCCCGCGGGTCTCGGCCAGCGGTGTCTCCACCATCGTGGTCAGGTCGAGCACGTGCTGGCGCCACGGTCGCGCGCCGTCGCCGGGCACGCGCTTCTTGAACGCCACCTTCTTGCCGTCCGGTGACAGCGACGGGCATTCCGCGTTCTCCCGCAGCGTTGTCGCGGACTCGTCGGTCGAGTCGCCGCGCACCAGGTAGGTCTTGCCGGCGGTGCTCATCGTGGCGAAGTAGGTGCGGTCGTCGGTGGCGAACGTGACGCCCCACCAGTTCATGTCGTTGGTCGTCTTCATGCCGGCGACGCTCGTGCCCTCGACGTTGCTGGCGTACACCTCGGTCTCCTGGTCGAAGATCGCGGTGCGGGTGGAGAACGTGCCGGCCTGCGCGTACGAGTCGCCGGTGACGAACGTCGTCCACGACGCCATCCGCCCGTCCGCGGACAGCTTGGCGCGGTTGGGCACGCCGTCGACCTCCACGCGCCGGCGCTCGGTCAGGCCGCGGTCGACGAACACCGCGGTCGCACCGGGCAACGGGCCCGCGGCGTCCGCGAGGCACAGCCCCCGGCCGCCGGAGGTGTAGAAGCGCTTGCAGGACAACGAGCTGACCCGTCGTGGACCGGACGGGTCGGTCAGCGGCACGGACGCCACCTTGCCGCTCGCCTCGTCCACGAACAGCAGCCGGCCGGACGAGAGCTCGACCGGACCCTGTTCCACGGCAACGGAGATCTCGCCGGGAGTGCGCAGGGCGTAGGCGGTGGCGCCGGCGCCGAGCACGACCACGGCGGCGATGACGATCAGAACCCTTTTCAAGCGAACCACGTCCACAGTGCACCGAAGAGGACGGAGGAGGCGGCACGGGCGAGGACCTGGCCGGTCTGCAGGAGGGCCAGACCGGAGGTGCGCAGCTCGTCGGGGACCATCGGCCCGGCGACGGCCATCAGCACCCCGTCCGTGCACGCGTAGAACACCCCGTGCAGCAGCAGGACGCCGACCAGCAGGGTGATCCCGGACGTGCCCGCGAGCAGCGCGTACGCACCGAGCAGGGCGAGGTGGCCGGCGAGGAAGATCCGCCACCGCCCGACCCGGTCGGCCAGCGACCCCAGTGGCACGGCGGCGAGCAGGTACACGCCGGCCGTGCCGAGGGGCAGCAACGCGATGTAGGCGAGCTCGACGTCGAGCTTCTTCTGCAGCAACAGGTAGACGAAACCGTCGCCGAGCGTCAGGAACCCGAGCCCGCACGCGACCAGGCAGACCCGCCGGAACGGCCTGGACCGCAACAGCCCGAAGGCGTTCCGCAGCGACACCGCCAAGCGGGGCAGCACGTCGCGGTGGTCGCGGACGAAGAGCACGAGCACCAGGAAACCCAGTGCGGCGAAGCAGAAGCTGACGACGAACACCACGTCGTAGCGCGCGGGCAGCGTCCACAGCAGGCAGAACGCGACCAGCGGGCCGAGGAACGCGCCGACGGTGTCCATGGCGCGGTGGACGCCGAAGGCGCGGCCGAGCGCCGAGGGCTCGCTGCTCAACGTGATCAGCGCGTCCCGCGGCGCGGTGCGCAGGCCCTTGCCGGTGCGGTCACCGGCGAGCACGAGCCCCATCGCGGTGGCCGAGGTCCCGGCGGCGAGCAGGCCGAGCTTGCCCAGCGCCGAGATCCCGTAGCCGAGGCCCGCGACGAACTTGCGGCGTTGCCAGCGGTCAGCCGCATGACCGCCGACGACGCGCACCAGTGCGGTCACACCGGTGTAGATGCCGTCGAGCACACCGAACTGCAGCGGGGAGAACCCCAGTCCCAGCACGAGGTAGAGCGGCAGGATCGCGGTGACCATCTCGGACGAGACGTCCGTGAGCAGGGACACCGCGCCCAGCGCGAGGACGTTCCCCGCGATCCTGCCGGTGCCGCCCGAAGCCGGGGCTTGTCTTGCGGTTGCGATGTACACGACGGCCTCCGATCAACAGCCAGGTGCGACTAGCGACAGGTGAAGGGACCGGCCTTGTCGCGCACCCGGCCCGCCGTGTCGATGACCTCCCACGAGTAGGAGCGACCGGACAGGGTGAACTTCACGACGCCGTGGGTGTCGGCGAACCACTTCTCGACCCCGGTGCGCGGCTTGACCGCGTCGTACAGGTAGTCGCCGCCGATGCCGATGATCGCCGAGCGCAGGCCGTTGGCCTCGTCGACCGCACCGCTCTTGTTGAGCGGCTTCAACCGCTCGTAGTGGTGGTCGTGCCCGCTGAGCACCAGGTCGGCCTTGGCGTCGGCGAAGACGTTCCACAGCGCCGACATCTTGGACTTGTCACCGTACTCGCCGGAGTTGAACCGCGGGTGGTGCCAGTACCCGACGACGCACGCCTTGGTGTTCGCGGCGAGGTCGGCCTTCAGCCAGTCGAGCTGCGTCGAGTCGGCACCGGTGTCGTACATCTTCTGGGAGTCGAACGACACGAAGTGGAAGTCGCCGGCCTCCCAGCTGTAGTACGGCTTGCCGGCCGGGTAGGCCTGAGCGCCGAAGTACGACTTGTAACCGTTGAGGTTGTCCTCCCACTCGTGGTTGCCGGTCGCCGGGTGGGTGATGCTCTTGTAGCGGCCCCACGACTTGTCGTAGTGGTTGCGGAACTCGGTGAGCGTGCCGCTGTCGTACTGGTTGTCGCCGACCGTGAGGATGTGGTTCGGCTTGATCTGGTCGATGAGCTTCGCGGTCTCGTAGTGCTCGGTGTTCGTCAGCGACGCGATGTCACCGGCGGCGACGACCGTGATGGTGTCGCCGGGTGCCGGCGGCCGGGTGGTCGCCTGCACCGCGTTGCTCGCGGCACTGAGGTTGCCGGCGGCGTCGCGCGCCTTGACGGTGTAGGTGAACGCCGTGCCGGAGGCCAGCCCGGTGTCGGTGAACGTGGTGCCGGTGGGCGTGCCGACGACGCTGCCGTTGCGCAGCACCTCGTAGCCGGTCACACCGACGTTGTCGGTCGCCGCGGTCCACTGCAGGCCGACCGAGCTGGACGTGGTGCCGGTGCTGGTCAGCCCGGACGGCGCGGTCGGCGCGGTCACGTCGCCGTTCGCCGAGCTGCCGTAGACCTCGAGCTCGAACAGCGAGTAGCCGTAGGCCGTGCCGCGTTTCGTGCCGTAGATCCGCACGTACCGGCCGGACGCGCTCAGCGCCGTCTCGTCGACGCCGCCGTTCTGCCCGGTCAGGGTCTTCTTGGTGCTCCACGACGAGCCGTCGCTCGACGTCTGGATCTTGTACTCGGAGGCGTACGCGGCCTCCCAGGTGAGCTTGACCTTGGAGATGGTGGCGGCGCCACCCAGGTCGACGGCGACCCACTGCGGGTCGACGCCTTCGAGGCTCGCCCACCGGGTGGTCGGATCTCCGTCGACGGCGTTGGCTCCGCCGAAGGTCTCGGCCTCGGTGGAGGAGGTGGTGGTGGGTTTGTTCGCCGAGAGCAGCGAGTCGGCCGCCTGCGCCGGTCCTGATGCCGCCAGAGGCGGAATCACCAGCGCCAACACTGCGACGGCGACACCTGTTCTGGTGTGCTTTCTGATCACTTCGTCCTCCTGGGCAAGGGTGGCGGCGAAGGATTGGTAAACAAGCTTTCCTATTAAGGTCGGAGGTTAGACGTGCTCGAAGACACAGGTCAACGGCAGAAGTGCCGGATGAACGCGTGACAGATCAGCGGTTCACCGGCGGAACCGAGCAGTCATCGCCTGTCATGCGATGACTCGGCGAACCGCCACGCCACGGCGTTGAGCAGCAGACCGGCGCCCAGCCCCTGCATACCGCCCACCAGCAGCGCACGCACCCAGTCATACGCGCTGACCTGGCTGACCGGATCGGACAACGACCAGACCGCGCCGACCACGACTGCGACGGCGATCAGCGCCCGGAACATGGACCGGGAAATCCCTGACCATGCCCGCCAGTCATGCCCCTTCGGACACCGTGCCGCCATCCAGCCCAACAGCAGCATGCCCCCTGCGGAGGACACGTAGCCGATCACGTTGTAGAGCCGATGGGGGCCGACGACCGACGTGGTCAACCAGTCCCACCGCTGCACGAACCACCCGTCGGTCTGCGTGACCGCGTCCCACACCAGGTGCGTCAGCACACCGGCCACCACGGAAAGCCCGCACCGCAGTGGCCGGCGCAACGGGCCGGGGTGCGGCACCCTCGTGCGCACGAGCTCCGGCGACAACGCCAGCACCGACGGCAGCAGCAACCGCCCGACCAGCAGCAACACCACCGCCGCCAGCGAGCCGCCCGGGACGTCGTGCGTCGGCAGCACCGGCAGGTAGTAGCCCAGGTCGGGCGCGACCGCCCCCGCCACCAGCCCCGGGAACCACAGGAACCGGCGCAACGGCAGGACGGCGGCGGGATGGGCGAGGGTGAAGGGCACGCGAGAGTGTAGATCGACTTCCACCCTGTGGGCGGGCTGAAGAAACACCCAGGTCGGGATTGTTCAGCCGCGTCACGTACGTTCACAGATCATGAGCACCGCAGCCGCCAGTCTCGTCGTGCTGTTCCTGGTCGCCGTCGTGCCGCTGGCACCGACGGAGGCCGTGCTCATCGGCGCTGGTGTCCTGGCCGCGTCCGGTGAGGTTCCGCTGTACCTGGTGATCGCCGTGGCCGCCGCGGGCTGCCTGGCCAGCGACATGATCAACTTTACCGCAGGCCGCCGGATGGGCATGAGGGCCCTCGACAAGGTGAACAAGAACGCCAAGGCGCGGGCGATGGTGGTGTGGACCGCCGACCAGCTGGCGACCAGGGGCGAGACGATCCTGGTCGTGGCGCGGTTCCTGCCGGCGGGCGGCATCGTCGGCGCGATGCTCGCCGGGGCCCTGAAGTGGCCGCTGCGGCGCTTCCTGCCGGTCGCGACCGTCGGGTCCGTGGTGTGGAGCCTCTACCCCGCCACCGTGGGCTACATCGGCGGTCAGATCATCGATGAGGCCTGGCTCGCGATGCTGCTGTCCCTGGGCGTCGCGATGCTGATCTCCGTGCCGATCGGCATGGTGTGGCGTGCGCGCAACGCCAACCGCACCCTGTCGTACGCCGAGGCGTCGTCGTAGAGCACCGCGAACCGGTCGGCGGCCGTCAGCAGCGCGTCGACCTCGAACGCCAGCTGCGCGTCACCGCACAGCCGTTCCAGCAGTGACACCCAGCGCAGGTGGAACAGCATCAGCGCGTCGCGCACGCGGCCGGATCTGGCCGCGAACTCCGAGCGCGTGACCACGAAGAAGCAGCCGCCGGGGAAGACGCGCCGCTTCGAGTAGTCGAGCCAGCGCCCGCACAGGTCGTGGACCGTGCCGCCGGCGACCACGACCTCGTGCGCGAAGATCTCCGACGCCGTGTGCACGGTCGCGAGCTGCAGCTCCTCCTTGGAGCCGAAGTGCGAGAACACCCCGCTCTTGCTCATGCCGAGCTCGACCGCGAGCCGCCCGATCGTGACTCCTTCGAGCCCGTCGACGGACGCGATCTCCGCCGCCCTCAGCAGGATCGCCGCACGACTGTCCATCCGCCCACGACAGCGGACCCCCCTCAAGCCCCACCCGCGCTCCCCTCGAAACGAGTGCACGCGGGGAGCTTTCGTACTCTCCTGGAGCACGAAAGGTCCCCGCGTGCCCCTTGAAACGGCACGCGGGGGCCCCGCGTTCCCCGGAAGGGAACGCGGGGCCCCCGCGTGACATCGGAGCTACGGGTTGAGCGCCTCTGTGACGGAGGCCGGGCCGACCAGGGGGACGTCCGGGGAGAGGCCGTCGCCCTCCTCGACCAGGACCGGCTTCACCTCGTGCGGCTGGATCTCGCCGGAGCGGATCTGCTCGGCCCAGTGGCACGCGACCTTGTGACCGGGCTTGAGCTCGCGCAGCACCGGGCGTTCGGTGTCGCAGCGGGTCTGCTGCCGCCACGGGCACCGGGTGTGGAACCGGCAGCCGGTGGGCGGGTTCGCGGGCGACGGGAGGTCACCCGCGAGCAGGATCCGTTCACGCCGGTCCTCGATGACCGGGTCGGGCACCGGGATCGCCGACAGCAGCGCCCGCGTGTACGGGTGCAGCGGCTCGGCGTAGAGGTCCTCGGAGTCGGCCTCCTCGACCAGCCCGCCGAGGTACATCACGCCGACCCGGTCGGAGATGTGCTTCACGACCGCCAGGTCGTGCGCGATCACCAGGTAGGTCAGGCCGAACTGCTCCTGCAGGTCCTCCAGGAGGTTCACGACCTGCGCCTGCACCGACACGTCCAGCGCGGACACCGGCTCGTCGGCGACGATCAGGTCCGGCTCCAGCGCCAGCGCCCGCGCGATGCCGATGCGCTGCCGCTGACCGCCGGAGAACTCGTGCGGGTACTTGCGCAGGGCCGACGTCGGCAGGCCGACCGCGGTGAGCAGCTCGCGCAAGCGC
Source organism: Lentzea sp. NPDC036955 (assembly GCF_055608005.1). Lineage (NCBI taxonomy): Bacteria > Bacillati > Actinomycetota > Actinomycetes > Pseudonocardiales > Pseudonocardiaceae > Lentzea > Lentzea sp. NPDC036955. The sequence continues at coordinate 821,496 of NZ_JBVJRC010000003.1, forward strand.
TTGGCGGTCTCCTCCTTGCCCTTGTCCAGGCCGTGCGCCCGCAGGCCCTCGACCAGGATCGACTCCACGGACTGGCGCGGGTCGAGCGAGGACAGCGGGTCCTGGAACACCATCTGGATCCGGCGCCGCATCTTGCGCAGCTCCTCGCCCTTGAGGGCCGAGAAGTCCTGTCCGTCGAAGACCATCTTGCCCGCGGTCGGCTCGTTCAGCCGCAGCATCGCCCGCCCGAGGGTGGACTTGCCGCAGCCGGACTCGCCGACCAGGCCGTAGGTCTCGCCGCGCCGGATCTCCAGGTCCACGCCGTCGACGGCGTAGACGTGGCCGACCGTGCGGTCGAAGAAGACACCGCGCTTGATCGGGAAGTGCACCTTCATGTCCTGCACGGACACCAGGGTCTCGCTCATACCGACACCTCCTCGGCGGCCGGGGTGCCCGGGACCACCGGGTTGTGGCAGCGGAGCAGGCGACCGAGCTTGTCGACCTCCGCGGGCGTCTCCGCACGGCAGACGTCGAGCGCGTTCGGGCACCGGGGGGCGAACGCGCAGGCGCTCGTCCACGGGATGTTGTCGGCGACCGAGCCCCTGATCGGCGTCAGCTTCTCGCCGCGCGGGGCGTCGAGCCGCGGGATCGACGCGAGCAGGCCGTGCGTGTACGGGTGGCGCGGCTCGGAGAAAAGCTTGTGCCGCATGGCCTTCTCGACCACCTTGCCGCCGTACAGCACGTTGACCTCGTCGCACAGGCCGGCGACGACACCCAGGTCGTGGGTGATCATCACGAGCGCGGTGCCGAGGTCCTGCACCAGTTCCTTCATCAGCGTGAGGATCTGGGCCTGGATGGTCACGTCCAGCGCCGTCGTCGGCTCGTCCGCGATCAGCAGCTTCGGCCGGCACGCCAGCGCGATCGCGATGAGCGCGCGCTGCCGCATGCCGCCGGAGAGCTGGTGCGGGTACTCCTTGAGCCGCCGGTTCGGGTCCGGGATGCCGACCTTGTCCAGCAGGTCCTTCGCCTCGATCATCGCTTCCTTGCGGGCCAGGCCGCGGTGCCGTTCGAGCACCTCGGTGACCTGCAGGCCGATCGGGACGACGGGGTTGAGCGACGACAGCGGGTCCTGGAAGACCATGCCGAGGTCGCGGCCGCGGCGGTCGCGCATCTCCCTGTCGGAGAGCTTGAGCAGGTCGGTGCCGTCGTAGTGCACCGAACCGGTGATCTTGGCGCCGCGCTTGGGCAGCAGTCTCATGATCGCCAGCGAGGTCACCGACTTGCCGCAGCCCGACTCGCCGACGAGCCCGACCGTCTGACCGGGTTCGACGTCGAAGCTGACGCCGTCGACCGCGGTGAACGGCTGTTCGCCCTTGCGCTGGAACACGACGGAGAGGTCACGAACTTCGAGCAGTGCCACGACGACTCACCGCCTGTTCTTCGGGTCGAGGGCTTCGCGCAGCGTCTCGCCCATGAGGGTGAAACCGAGCGCGACGATGATGATGCAGACCGCGGGCCACGCGGCGAGGTGCGGGTGGGTGTCGAACACCTTCTGCACGTCGCCGAGCATCTGGCCCCACTCCGGCACCCGGTCGTCCGGGTTGCCGAGGCCGAGGAACGACAGCGCCGCCGCCTCGATGATCGCGGTGGCCAGCACGAGCGTGGACTGCACGATCACGGGACCGAGCGAGTTCGGCAGCATGTGCCGGAACACGATCGCGCCCTTCTTCACGCCCAGCGCCGTCGCCGCGAGCACGTGGTCGCTGTGCCGTTGCGCCAGCATCGAACCGCGCAGCAACCGGGCGAACACCGGGATCTGCACGATCGCGACCGCGAGGATCACGGTGAACTGGCTGGGCCGCGCGAACATCGCCGCGATGGAGAACGCGAGCAGCAGCGACGGCAGGGACAGCATGACGTCGACGACGCGCATGACGAGCGAGTCGACCCAGCCGCCGAGCGCGCCCGCGAGCGTGCCCAGGATCAGGCCGCCGGTCAGGCCGATGACCGTCGCGCCGATGCCGACGATCAGCGTCTGCTGCGAGCCGATCAGCAGGCGCGACAGGAAGTCGCGGCCCTGCAGGTCGCCGCCGAGCGGGTGGCCCGGCTGGGCGGGCGGGATCTCGTTGCGCGCCTTGACGACCTGGTCGATCAGCATCGGGTCGGCCGGGTTGTGCGGCGCGAGCCACGGCGAGAGCAGCGACACCGCGATGAAGATGCCGATGATCACCGCGCCGGTGAGGAACACCGGGCTGCGGCGCAGCCTCTTCCACGCGCTGGCAGCGAGCGAGGTGCCCGCGCTCTCCGCGAGACCGTCGATCTTTTCCTTCTTGGTCACTCCCAGTGCCACGGTCTCACCTCGTCCTGATGCGCGGGTCGATGAGCGCGTACGAGAGGTCGACCAGCAGGTTGACCACGACGTAGACGCTCGTGGCCATGATGATCAACAGCAGCAGCACCGGGTAGTCGCGCCGTTCGAACCCGATGGCGAGCGCCTCGCCGACACCGGGGAACGAGAACACCTTCTCGGTGAGCACCGCACCCGACAGCAGCGCACCGGTCTGCAGGCCGATCGTGGTGACGACCGGCAGCATCGCGTTGCGCAGCACGTGCCGGCGGCGGATCACCGGAGCGGTGAGGCCCTTCGACTCGGCCGTGCGCACGAAGTCCTCGTCGAGCACGTCGAGGACGGCGGCGCGGGTGATCCGGAAGATCACCGCGAACGGGATCGTCGCCAGCGCGACGGCCGGCAGGATCAGGTGTTCCAGCGCGTTGAACGTCGCGTCCCACTCGCCGGTGAGGATGCCGTCGAGGGTGAAGAAGCCGGTGACGCGGGTGGCGTCGATGGCGTCCTGGCGGCCGCTGGACGGCAGGCCGAGCGTGGACGACGCCACGCCCTTGAGCACGTAGGCCAGGAAGAACACCGGAACGGCGACACCGATGAGGGAGCCGACGACGCTGAGGTTGTCGAACCAGCCGCCGCGGCGCTTCGCGGCGAGGTAACCGAGCGGGACGCCGACCGCGATCGCGATGAGGATCGCGAAGAAGCTCAGTTCGAGCGTGGCGGGGAACCGCTGGAGGAAGATGTCGAGCGCCGAGTCACCGGGTTGGACACCGGTGGAGACGCCGAAGTCGCCGGTCGCCGCGCGACCGAGGAACTTGAAGTACTGCACGAAAATCGGTTGGTCGAGGCCGAGCTGCTTGGTGAGCTCCGCCGCCTTCTCCGGTGTGGAGCGGTCTCCCAGGAGGGCCGAGACCGGCCCTCCTGGGAGTACGCGCAGCCACGCGAAGAGCAGCAGCGAGAGCACCAGCACCACGCCGACCAGCTGGACCAGCCGTCGAATGGTGTAGCGGAGCACTGTGAGCTACCCCGTTGTTCTCTTGTGGTGGGAGCTGGTCGACTCAGCCCTTGGAGGCCGAACCGAACCTCTCGTCGGTCAACGGGCTCGGGACGACACCCTTGATGTCCGACTTGAACACCAGAGCGGGCGGGGAGTACGAGATCGGGATCGCGGGGAGGTACTCCTCCATGATCTTCTTGTTGACCTCTTCGTACAGCTTGGTGCGGTTGCCCTCGTTCGGCTCGGAGTTCGCCTTGGCGAGGTCGGAGGCGAGCGAGGCGCCCCACGCCGACACACCGGTGTTGAAGCGGTTGTCGGTGCGGCCGAAGAACGTGCCGACCCAGTTGTGGGCGGTGCCGTTGTCACCGGTCCAGCCGAGCAGGAACACGTCCGGGATGCCGTTGTCGACGTCGGTCAGGTAGCCGCCGTTCCACGGCTTGGTGACGACGTCCAGCTTGATGCCGGCCTTCTGCAGGTCGCCGGCGATGGCGCCCCACAGGTCCTTCGGGGACGGCATGTACGGGCGGGTGACCTCGGACGGCCAGTAGGCCTTCAGGGTCAGGTCGGTGGCACCGGCCTCGGCGAGCAGCGCCTTCGCCTTCTCGACGTCGTACTTCACCTCGGGGATCGACTTGTTGTAGCCGTTCACCGTGTCCGGCATGAACTGCGTCGCGACCTTGGCGCCCTCGGGCAGCTGCGACTTGACCAGCTGCTCGCGGTTGATCGCGTACATCAGGGCCTGGCGGACCTTGAGGTCGGCGAGCTTCGGGTTGTTCTTCTGGTTGATGCCCAGGTAGAACACGTTGAACGCCGGGCGGATCGCCACGTTGAAGCCGTCGGTCTTCAGACCGGCCCAGTCCGCCGCGTTCGGCAGGTCGTAGCCGTCGATGTCGCCGGCCTTGAGCGCCTGCTTGCGGGCGGTCTCGTCCGGGATGATCTTGAAGACGATCTTGTCCAGCTTGGCCTTGGTGCCGTGGTAGTCGTCGTTGCGGACGAGTTCGACGGTGTTGTTGGCCTTGTCGTACTTGCTGAACTTGAACGGGCCCGTGCCGGTCGGGTGCTCCGTGGCGTAGGCCGGGTAGGTGAACGAGTCACCTGCGGCCTGGACGTTGTCGGCGTCGTACTTCTTCAGCGCGTCGGGGCTGGAGATCGAGAACGACGTGAAGCCGAGGACCGACGGGAACTGCGAGGTGACCTCGTTCAGCTCGATGACCGCGGTCTTGGCGTCCTTGGCCGTGCAGGACTTGTACAGCGAGGGCTTGTCCGGCGTGCCCTTGAACCCGCCGAAGTTGTCCAGCCAGTACTGGGAGACGGCGTCGGACTGGCCGGCGCCCTTCTGGTTGTACCAGCGCTCGAAGTTGAAGCAGACCGCCTCGGCGTTGAACGCGGTGCCGTCGTGGAACTTCACGTTCTCCTTGAGGGTGAACGTCCACGTCTTGCCGTCAGCGGAGGGCTCGTACTTCTCGGCGAGCGCGGGCTCGACCTCGGCGGTGCCGGGCTTGAAGCCGACCAGACCCTCGTACATCTGACGGGCGACCCGGAAGGTCTCGCCGTCGGTCGCGTAGAACGGGTCGAACAGCTTCGGCGCGCCTGCGGCACCGAAGGTCAGCGTGCCGCCCTGCTGGCCGCCGCCCCCTGAGTCGCGCTGGGATTGCGCGCAACCGGACAGGGCCAGCGCGCTGACGCTGAGGAAGCCGATCGCGGCTACCCAACGGCGGCGAGCCGTTACTGAGTGGACCATCAAACACCCCTTGGACAATCCGCACATCTCACGGTGTGGTCGCCGACCATAACCGTTGTTCATACCCCTCCCGAGGTAGCTCAGGTCACGATCCGGCCACTAGACCAGGCATTCTGATACGTCCGGCGCATGCGCGCTGACCCAACGTGAGCACGCCAGATGCGTCGAACGCTCTCCTAGGCTGTAGAAACAACAGCGACACGCGGAGGAGGGCGCATGAGCAGGCACGTCGAGTTCCGCGTGCTCGGCCCTCTGCAAGTGCTCGTCGACTCCGAACCTTTGCTGGTGAGAGCGGGTAGGCAGCGCGCGTTGCTGGTGTCACTGCTGCTGCGCGCCGGCACGTCGGTGTCGGTCGACGAGCTCGCCGGGAACGTGTGGGGCGACGAGCCGCCGGCCAGGGCCCGCGCGACGCTCCAGACGTACGTGATGAGGCTGCGGCAGCTGCTCGGTCCGTCCGTGCCCATTCGGACCGTGCCAGACGGATACCTGATCGACGTGGACGAGAAGACCATCGACCTGATGCGCTTCGAACCGCTGATCGAGCAGGGTGAGCAGGAGCGCGCCGCGGGGAACCTGCCGGCCGCCTCGGCCGCGTTCACCGCCGCACTGGGTCTGTGGCGGGGTCCGGCGCTGGTCGACGTGCCGTCGGAGATCCTGCACCGCGACGAGGTGCCGCGGCTGAACGAACGCCGCCTGCACGTGCTGGAACGCCGGGTCGAGGTCGACCTGGAGCTGGGCAGGCACGGCGAGCTGGTGGCGGAGCTGTCCCGGCTGACCAGCGAGCACCCGTTGCGCGAGCGGTTCTGGGCGCAGCTGATGGTGGCGCTGTACCGCTCCGGCCGGCAGAGCGAGGCGCTGGCCGCCTACCAGCGGGTGTCCCGGCTGCTCGGTGACGAGCTGGGCATCGACCCCGGTGACGAGCTGCGGCGGGTGCACGGCCAGGTGCTCTCCGGCTCGATCGACGCGGTGGCGCCCGCCGTCTCCGGTGCCGCGGTCGTGGCGGCGAAGCCCGAGCGGGTGGTGCCGTCGCAGCTGCCCGCCGACATCCCCGACTTCGTGGGCCGCGACGAGGCCGTGGCGTTGATCATCGCCCTGCTCCGGACCGCCCAGGGCGTGCCGGTCGTCACACTCGCCGGTCCGCCGGGCGTGGGCAAGACGGCGCTGGCCGTGCACGCGGCGCACCGGATGCGGTCGGACTTCCCGGACGGCCAGCTGTACGTGAACCTGCGCGGGTACGCCCCCGGTCCGCCGTTGAGCGCGGTCGACGTGCTGCCGCGGTTCCTGCGGGCGCTGGGCACCGAACCCGACCAGGTGCCGCTGGACCAGGACGAGCAGGAGGCGATGTTCCGCTCGACGCTGACCGGTCAGCGGGTGCTGCTGCTGCTCGACAACGCGTCGTCGGCCGAGCAGATCCGGCCGCTGCTGCCGGGGTCGCCGGGCTGTGCGGTGCTGGTGACCTCGCGGGACACCCTGCGCGGGCTCGCGGTGTCGCACGCGGCCTCGAACGTGCGGCTCGACGTGCTCGACTGGCCGGAGACCAGGGCGTTGCTCGCGGGCATCGTGGGCGCCGCCGAGGTGGACGCGCAGGAGGACGCGGCCGCGGAGCTGGCTGCGCTGTGCGCGCACCTGCCGCTGGCGTTGCGGATCGCGGCGGCGAACCTGGTGTCGCGGCCGGAGCTGTCGATCGCGGACTACGTCGAGGAGCTGCGCGCGGGCAACCGGCTCGCCGCGCTGGCCGTGGAGGGCGACGAGCGGGTCGCGGTGCACGCGGCGTTCGACCTCTCCTACACGGCGCTGAAGCCGGAGCTGGCGCAGATGTTCCGCCTGCTGTCGCTGGTGCCCGGTACCGACTTCACACCGGAGATGGCGGCCGCGCTGTCCGGGCTGACCCCGCAGGACGCCCGCCGCCGGCTGGACCGCCTGGCCACGGCCAACCTGATCGCGAACCACGCGCCGTCCCGCTACCAGTTCCACGACCTGCTGCGCGACTACGCGGCCGAGCGGCTGGCGTTCGAGGAGGGCAAGGTCGACGCGCGCCTGGCGTTGCGGCGGCTGGTGGACTGGGCGGTGCGGTCGGTCGACAACGCGACGGCCGCGCTCAAGTCGACGCTGTTCCGCTTCCCCCGCCCCGACCCGCTCGACGGGGTGGTGCCGCGGGCGTTCAGCACCTCGACCGAGGCGTTGAGCTGGCTCGACGTGGAACGCGGCAACCTGGTGGCGCTGGTCGCGCACGCCGTGGAACGCGACCCGGAGAACTCGCCGTGGCTGCTGGCGGACGCGTTGCGCGGCTACTTCCACACGCAGGGCCTGGCCGCGGAGTGGCGGGAGACCGCGAAGGCGGGCCTGCTGGGCGCCCGCGCACCCCGCGACGAGCTCGGCCAGCTCGCGATGCTGTCGTCGCTGGGCACGCTCTACTGGGTGACCGGCCAGCTCCGCAACGCCCTCGGCTACTACCAGCAGGCCATCGCGCTGGTGCCGCGCATCTCGCTGCCGCAGGCGGAGGCCGCGGTCCTGTCGAACGCGGGCGGCGTCTACATCGACCTCGGCGAGCTGGAGCACGCCGCCGACCACCTTGAACGCGCGCTGGTGATCACCAGGCGGGTCCAGGCAGACCAGCTGCAGGCCACCGCGTTGTTCAACCTCGGCGGCATCTACATGCAGCTCGGCCAGCTCGACCGGGCCGCAGCGAACTTCGAGGAAGCCCTCGAAGCCGGCACGCGGCTCGACTCGTGGATCACCCAGGCGCACGTCATGCGCGCGTTGGGCGAGGTGTACGCGATGCGCGGCCAAGCCGACCTCGGCGCCGACTACTTCGTGCGCGCGGGCGAGCTGTACGAACGTTCCGCGGCCCGCACGTTCGGACACACGCTGCACGAGGGCATGGCCATCACCCTGCTGATGCGCGGCCGGTACGAAGAAGCGGCGACACACGCCCGTGCGGCCATCGAGATCGCCGCTGACCTGGAGAACGTCAAGAGCTCGTGCGACGCCACGAACCTGCTGGGCCGCGCGCTCGAAGGTGCCAAGCGCTACGAGGAGGCGCTGACGCAGTTCTCGGCGGCGCTGGCGAGCGCGACCGAGACCGGTTACTCGTGGGGCATGATCCTCGCCCGCCGCGGTCTGGCCGCCGCGTACCGCGGGGTCGGCCGCTACGAGGAGGCGCTGGCGCAGGCGACCTCGGCGCTGGTGGAGGCGGGCCGGTCGCAGTTCCGCAGCGCCGAGATGGAGGTGCTGCTCGTGCTGGGCCGCATCCACCTCGACACGGGCGACGCCGCCCAGGCCCTCGAATGCGCCCTGCGCGCGTCCGCACTCGGCGAGTCGTCCGGCCACCGCTGGGTCTTCGCACGGGCGCTCGGCCTGGCCGGTGACGCGGCACTGGCGTCGGGATCCGTTGCGGCAGCGAGGAAGTACTGGGAGTCGGCGCTCGAGGTGTTCAACGCGATCGGCTCACCGGAGGCCGACGTGGTGCGCGATCAACTCGCCGTGACCACGTAATCGGCCCTGTCCCGCGTCTCGTCGACGGCGAACCAGCCGCGCTCGAACTGCTGCCACCGCCGGAAGTGCTCCCGGTGCCGCTCCCCGTCCCGCGCGACCGCGCGTTCCAGCCGGGCCTCCTCGGTGCCGTGGTCGACGAAGATCGCGGTGCTGGCGCGGTGGTTCGCCTTCCTGGCGGCGGAGAACCCCTCCAGGACCAGCACCGGTCGTGGCTCGACCTCGACCCACTCCCCCTGCTCCGGCCGCGCGAACCCCTGCGACCAGTCGGTCGTGCGGTAACGACCGGTCCTGCCCTCCGCGACCTCGTCGAGCGCCCGCACGAGCCGCGGCCACCACCTCGTGACGGGATCGTCCCAGGTGGCGAAGTGGTCGGTGCGGATGAGCTGAGCCCCGAGCTGCTCGGCGAGCCGCTCCGCGAAGGTGGACTTCCCCGCGCCGGAAGGACCATCCACCGCGATCAGCCTGGTGCTGCCCAACCGCGGTGGATGGTTCGTCACATGCTCCGGCGCCCAGATAGCGCACGCCCCAGCGTGAGCTCGTCCGCGAACTCCAGGTCGCCACCCATCGGCAACCCGCTCGCCAGCCTGGTGACCGTGAGCCCCGGGAAGTCCCGCAGCATCCGCACCAGGTAGGTGGCCGTCGCCTCACCCTCGGTGTTCGGGTCCGTGGCGATGATCACCTCGGAGATGTCGACCCCGTTGGTCGGCGTGCCGATCCGCGTGAGCAGCTGCCTGATCCGCAACTGGTCCGGCCCCACCCCGCTGAGCGGGTCGAGCGCCCCGCCGAGCACGTGGTAGCGCCCCTTGAACTCCCTGGTCCGCTCGACCGCGAGCACGTCCTTGGGTTCCTCGACCACGCACACCAGCGTCAGGTCCCGCTTCGGGTCCCGGCAGATGCGGCAGGTGGTCTCCGCACTCACGTTGCCGCAGACGTCGCAGAACACAACGCCTTCCTTCACCTTCTGCAACGCGCTCTGCAGCCGCTCGATGTCCGCGGGCTCCGTCGCGAGCAGGTGGAAGGCGATGCGCTGCGCACTCTTCGGGCCGACACCGGGCAGCCGGCCCAGCTCGTCGATGAGGTCCTGAACCGGCCCCTCGTACATCGCGACTTACCCGAGCAATCCGCCGAGGCCGCCCTGCGCGAGCGGACCGAGCTTCTGCTCCACCAACTGCTGGGCCTTCGTGTTCGCGTCCTTGATGGCGGCGATCACCAGGTCCTGCAACGTCTCGACGTCCTCGGGGTCGACGATCTTCGGGTCGATGGTGAGGTTCATGAGCTCACCGCCACCGGTGACGGTCGCGGTGACGAGGCCGTTGCCCGCGGAACCGGCGACCTCGGTTTCGGCCAGCTCCTGCTGGGCGGTGGCCATCTGCTGCTGCATGTTCTGGGCCTGCTGGAGCAGTGCCTGCATGTCGAAACCGGGTTGCACCTGCTGGTCCTCTCGGGTGGGTTGGGAGTGGGGTCCAGCGTACGGCGCGCAGCGTCGGTGGGTGGGGCTCGCCCCTCGTGGGGGTTGGGTGGGGTGGGGGCCTGGTGGGGTGGGCGGCGCGTGGAATCGGGCGGCGTGTGGGGTGGCGGCGCATGGGCGGCGTGTGAAGTGGGCGGCGCGCGGCACATGCGGTGGCCCCACGCGCGGTGAGGCGGCGGCACGCGCGGTGCGGTGCGGCGCGTGGGGCGGCGGCGCGTGCGGTGGGCGGTGCGTGCGGTGGGCGGCGCGTGCGGTGGCGGCACGTGCGGTGGGCGGTGCGTGCGGTGGCGGCACGTGCGGTGGGCGGTGCGTGCGGTGGGCGGTGCGTGCGGTGGGCGGTGCGTGCGGTGGGCGGCACGTGCGGTGGCCACGGTGCCAGCGTGGGTGCGCGGGTGGTCCAGGTGCCGGGAACGCTGGTGCGCGGTGCCGCGCGGGCCACCGCTCCCGCGGCCTACCCCCCAGCCACCACACCGGGTGCGCACGCCGGCCGCCCCCACGGGCTGTCCTCACCCACGACACCGGCTGAGCACCGCGGCCTCACCGATGCCGCCGCCCCGGCTCGACCACGAGCATCGCCCCCTCCGCGCGCTTCCACACCTGCGGGCGCCGGAGCAGGTGTGATCCGGACACCTACAAGACGAACCCAGGCGTGGATCAGGACAAGCTTCACCCGGTCGGGTGGCGCGTGCGGAACCCGTCAGGCCTTTTTCAGCGGGCGGGCGCCCAGTTCGTCGGCCAGGAGCTGGAACATCTTGGCCTCCGGGTCCAGGGCCGCGACCGGCGTTGCGTTGGGGTCGGCTGGGCGGGCGGCCTCGGCGAGCATTGCCTCTTCGTCGTACGGCTCTGGCGGGAGGGGCTCGTCGGGCTCCGGGGGTTCCGGTGGGGGTGGGACGTCGTCGACCGGTGGGCGCGGGGCCGGGCGGGACTGGGGTTCTGGCTGCGGGCGGGCCGGGGGTTGCGGCGGTGCGGACGACTGGCTCGGGCGGGTCGGGGCGGGACGGGGGGCCTTGGCCGGGCCGGAGGCCTGGGTGGTGGCGCCGGGGGTGCCGTGGATGCAGCGGACCTGCCAGGTGCCGCCGAGCACGGCGGACAGGGCTGCGGCGATGGCCTCGGTGTTGCGGGGTTCGGCCAGGCGGCGGGCCAGCGGGGCGGAGGTGTGGGCAATGGTGACGACGTTGCCGTCGACCTCGCTGACCATCGCGTTCGTCAGCATCGCCTCGGTGCTGCGGCTGCTGGAGCGGACCGCGGCCAGCAGTTCGGACCAGATGCGGCGCACGGCCGGCGCGTCCATCGCGCCGGTGCTGGGAGCGGTGGAGAGTTCCGATGGAGCAGGAACCGCCGCGGCAGCGGGAGCAGCGACAGGTTCTGGCTGAACAGCGACGGGCTGAGCGGCAACGGGCGGAGCAACCGGTTGGGCGACGGCCTGGACAACGGGCTGAGCGGGCTCGACAACGGGAGGAGCGGGCTGAGCAACCGGCGGCGCAACCGCCGCGACCGGCGCGGGTGCCGCAGGTGGAGTGGCGGCCTGCTGGGACCTGCGGGTGAACACCGGACCGCCGGCCGGAGCAGCCGACGGGTCGCCGGGACCGGCCGCGATGGCGGCGGGTGGGCGGCGTTCGAGTTGTTCGAGGCGTTGCAGGAGTGCGGCCTCGGACTGGGAGACCGAGGGCAGCAGCATGCGGGAGCAGAGCAGCTCCAGCAGCAGGCGGGGGGCGGTGGCGCCGCGCATCTCGACCAGGCCGGTGTGGACGATCTCGGCGTAACGCGTGAGTGTGGCGGGGCCGATGCGCTCGGCCTGGGACGACATGGTCGCCAGCTCGTCGGCCGGGGCGGAGACGAGGTTGCGGTCGGCCGCGTCGGGCACCGCGCAGAGCAGGACGAGGTCGCGGAGGCGGTCGAGGAGGTCGGAGGCGAAGCGGCGGGGGTCGTGGCCCGCTTCGACCAGGCTGTCGATGGTGCCGAACACCGCGGCGCCGTCGCCGGCCGCGAGGCCCTCGACCACGTCGTTGATCAGGGCCGAGTCGGTGACGCCGAGCAGGGTGAGGGCGCGGTCGTACCGCACGCCCTCGGGGCCCGCGCCGGCGAGGAGCTGGTCCATCACGGACTGGGTGTCGCGGGCTGAGCCGCCGCCCGCGCGGATCACCAGGGGGAACACCGCGGGCTCGACGGCGACGCCCTCGGCGGCGCAGTTGCGTTCGAGGAGGCTGCGCATCACGCCGGGCGGGATCAGGCGGAACGGGTAGTGGTGCGTGCGCGAGCGGATGGTCGGGAGGACCTTGTCCGGCTCGGTCGTGGCGAAGATGAAGATCAGGTGGTCCGGCGGCTCTTCGACGATCTTCAGCAGGGCGTTGAAGCCCTGCGTGGTGACCATGTGCGCCTCGTCGATGATGAAGACGCGGTACTTGGCCTCCGCCGGGGCGTAGAAGGCCTTGTCGCGCAGGTCGCGGGCGTCCTCCACACCACCGTGGGACGCGGCGTCGAGCTCGACCACGTCGACGCTGCCGGTGCCGTTCGGCGCGAGGCCGATGCACGAGTTGCACTCGCCGCACGGGTCGGGTGTCGGGCCCTTCACGCAGTTCAGCGAGCGGGCCAGGATGCGGGCCGACGAGGTCTTGCCGCAGCCGCGTGGACCGCTGAACAGGTACGCGTGGTTCACCCGGCCCGCCGACAGTGCGACACGCAGCGGATCGGTCACGTGCTCCTGGCCGACGACCTCGGAGAACGTGGCCGGACGGTACTTGCGATACAGAGCGAGCGCCACGCCGCAGACAGTACCGGGGAGCACCGACACAAAAAGGGGACCCCGTGCACCCACCAGAGCCCGCTTATCCTTGCTGCCTTCCGGCCCTGGGGAGGTTCGCGAGATGTGTGCCGCACGAGGTCCGACGCAAGTGTAACCGATCTAGTTCTTCGAACGCATGTTCGAGTTGCCCACAGGGTTGTCCCCACCTGTGGACAACCACTTCACGATCACGGTTTCTCCTCGACGGCGGTGAGCCTGCGGCGCAGGAAGTCCTGTTCGGACGCGGTGCCCGCGAGTGCGATGGCCTCGCGGTACGCCTGGGCTGCCTCCGCGGAACGGCCCAGGCGGTGCAGCAGGTCGGCGCGGGCGGCCCGGTACGGGTGGTAGTCGCGCAGCCTGGGTTCGGCGGCGAGCTCGTCGAGCAACGCGAGGCCCGCCGCGGCACCGTCGCGCATCGCGACCGCGGCGGCCCGGTTCAGCGCGACCACGGGCGACGGCGCCAGCTTCAGCAGCACGTCGTAGAGCGCGACGATCTGCGGCCAGTCCGTCGAGGCGAAGTCGGGTGCCTCGTCGTGCAGCGCGTTGATCGCGGCCTGCACGCCGTACGGGCCGTGGCCGCCGGTCAGCGCCTGCTCGGCCAGCGCGCTGCCCTCGTCGACCATGTCGCGGTCCCAGAGGGAGCGGTCCTGGTCCTCCAGCAGCTCGGCGCGCGCGTCCCGGCGGGCGTGGACCAGCAGCATCAACGCCAGCAGGCCCGTCACCTCGCGGTCGGGCAGCAGGCCGCGCAGGATCCGCGCGAGCCGGACCGCCTCCGCCGCGAGGTCGGCGCGCTGGGCGGCGTAGCCCTCGGTGAAGATCGAGTAGACGGCCTGCAGCACGCCGGGCAGGCGTTCCGGGAGCTCGTGCGGGTCGGGGACGCGGAACGGGATGCGCGCCTCCCTGATCTTCTTCTTCGCGCGCACGATCCGCTGCTGCATCGTCGTCACGGGCACGAGGTACGCCCGCGCGACCTCCGGCGTCGTGAAGCCGGCGAGGCACCGCAGGACGAGCGCCCCGCGGTCCTCCTCCGCCAGCGCCGGGTGCGCGCACGTGAAGAACAGCTCCAGCCGCTCGTCCGGCAGCGCGTCGCCCTTCGGCGGGTCCGCGCGGTCGACCTCCACCTGCAGCAGCGCGAGCCGGGCGGCGTGCACCCGGTCGCGCCGCAGCCGGTCGACGGCCTTGCGGCGCGCGGTCGTGAGCAACCACGCGCCGGGCCGGTCCGGCACCCCGTCGACCGGCCAGTGCCGCAGCGCCGCCTCGATCGCGTCGGAGGTGACCTCCTCGGCGAGGTCGAGGTCGCCGAAGCGCTTGACCAGGGTGGCGAGCAGCCGGCCGCGTTCCTCCCGGAACACCTGCTCGACGTTCATCGAGAACTCAGAGGTCGAACTCGGCGATCGGCCGCACGACGACGGCGCCGCCGTCACGCGAGCCGGGGCACTTGGCCGCCCACTCCAGTGCCGCGTCGAGGTCGGGCACGTCGATGACGTTGTAGCCGCCCAGGACCTCGCGGGTCTCGGCGAACGGCCCGTCGGTGACGCTGCGCCGGCCGTCCGGTCCGACCTGGACGGTGGTCGCGGTGACGAGGTCGGCCAGCGAGTGCCCGGAGACCAGGACGCCCGCGTCCTTCATCTCCTTCTCGTAGGCGATCCAGTCCTCGACGGTGCAGTTGGCCTCCTGGTCGGCGGCGGCGTGGATCAACAGCATGTACTTCACGGAAGTCCTCCTCGGTCCGGGTCTACGGGATCACGACGAGCGGGCACCCGCCAGATCGACACGGCCTCGGAAGATTTTTCGGCGAGGTGGTCGAGACCCCCCGTTTTGGGCCGTGGGACACCCGTCCGGTAAGGTTCTCCACGGAGGATTCGCATAGCGGCCTAGTGCGCACGACTGGAAATCGTGTTGGGTTCACCCCCTCACGGGTTCAAATCCCGTATCCTCCGCTCTCTTCGCAGAAGGGCGCCGAACCTCACCGTTCGGCGCCCTTCTCGCGTTACGGTGGCATGGTGCTGCACGAAGAGCTGATGCTGCTGTTCATCAACCGGCAGAACGGGAAGTTGCACGTCGACTCGGCGTCGGCGGACAACGCGCTCGCCGGTGCCGTGCTCATCGAGCTGGTGAGCTCGGGGCGGGTCGCGTTCGAACCGACCGGCAAGAAGCTCCAGGTCGTCGACCCGGCGCCGCTGGCGGACCCGTTGCTGCGGGAGTCGGTCGCGCGGATCGACAAGCCGATGTCACCGCGGAAGGCGGTGGAGCGGCTGCGGAAACGCGTGCGCGACAACGTGCTCGCGGACCTGGAGGCCCGTGGCGCCGTGCGGGTGGACGCGCGCAGGGTGCTCGGGATCTTTCCCGGCAGGAGTTACGTGATCACGGACGAGCGCGCGGACGACGA
Organism: Lentzea sp. NPDC036955; assembly: GCF_055608005.1. Lineage (NCBI taxonomy): Bacteria > Bacillati > Actinomycetota > Actinomycetes > Pseudonocardiales > Pseudonocardiaceae > Lentzea > Lentzea sp. NPDC036955. The sequence goes on from NZ_JBVJRC010000003.1 coordinate 836,691, forward strand.
GGTGCGCAAGGCAGTCGGCGAGGTCGTGCACGGGTACCGCGGAGCGGATGCGCGCACGGGGTCGTTGATCACGCTGCTGCACGCGGCGAACGCGGTGCACCGGGTGTTCGAGGGCGACAAGCGCGAGCTGAAGCGGCGGGCCGGGGAGATCGCAGCCGGCAACTGGGCCGGTGACGCCGTGCGCAAGGCCATCCAGGCGATCCAGGCCGGTGTCGCGGCCGCAACGGCCGCTGCCGCCGCCGCGTCAGCTGGATGACGCGGCGACGGCAGCAGGTGGAGCGGGTTACTTCTTGAGGCAGTCGATGACGTCCTCGAGCGTGAACACGATCCGGTCGACGCTCGCGTCACCCGTGGACGGGCGGAGGCGGACGATCTGCGGGTCGTGGTCGCTCGCCTGGTCGGCGAACTCGGCGTTGACGTGGACCACGTCGTAGCTGAAGCGCGTGATGTTCTTGCTCATCACGAGGTGGTCGAGCGTCTGCGAGTTGCCCTCGAAGACGTAGCTGTACCGCTCGTTCACGGGCAGCGTCTCGATCAGCGCCTTGAGGTTCCCGTCACCGGTCAGCGCCTTCAGCGCGGGCGAGAACTGGTAGTCGTTCAGGTCGCCCGCGAGGATCACGTTGGCGCCCTTGTCGATCGCGCGGATCTGCTCGGTGAACGCCTTGAGCGACGCCGCCTGCTTGCCGCGCTGCACCTCGGAGGTGCGGTTCGGCGGCTGGTTGCGACCGTGGACGGCCTCATCACCGCCCTTGGAGTTGAAGTGGTTCGCGACGACGAAGACCGTGCGGCCGCGGAACTTGAACTCGCCGGCGAGCGGCTTGCGGCTGCTGGCCCACGCGTCGTTCAGCGGGTCGATCCGGCCCGGTGACACGGAAAGCGCGGCACGGCCGTTCTTCTTCACGACCTGGACGGGCGTCTTGAAGTCGCCGCCGGGACGGTCCACGAAGGACACCCGCTGCGGGTTGAAGAAGAAGCCGACGCGGATGTTGCCGCCGGGCTCGCCGCCGTCCTTGAGGTTCTCCGGGTCGATCTGGCGCCACTGGTAGCGCGGGCCGCCCTTGGCGACGATCGCGTCGGAGAACTTCTGCAGCGTCTGGTCCGCGGCCACGACACCGTCGTTGGTCGCGCCGTTGTTGTCCTGGATCTCCTCCAGGACAACGACGTCCGGGCTGCGCAGGTTGGTGGTCACGCCGTCGGCGAGCCGGTCGAACTTCTCCTGCGGGTCGGACGGGTCGAGGTTCTCGACGTTGTAGGTCGCGACCGAGAGCTCGGACTCCTTCTGCTGCGCGGTGATCTCGCGCTGCAGGTTGGACGAGACGTGCTGGCCGAGGGTCAGCGCCGCCAGCGTGTAGCCGCCGAAGTTGGTGTACTCGACGGCACCGACGGTCGCGCCGGCGAACACGTCACCGACGTTCGCGGCGGGCAGCTGACCGGCGGTCTTGATCTTCAGGCGGCCGCTGTTCTGCTGGTCGTACGCGGTGTAGGTGGTGCCACCGCGCTGGTTGCGGTTCTGGTCGGGGTTGACCGTCACCCAGACCTCGCCGAAGGAGTTGCTCGGGCCGACGACGCGGGCGTCGTTCACCTGCACCAGCGTGCCTTCGAGCGACTCGAGGTAGTCGAGGCCGTACTTCTCCGGCTCCAGCGGGAGCTGCTCGATGCTGCCGCCGGGGGCGGGCAGGTAGCCGGCCGGGATGTTCTGCACGACGACCGGTGCCGGGACCGCGTTGCCCTTGGACAGCGTGGTCGTGGTCGGAGCGGTGATCTCGGTGAGGGTCTGGTTCGAGCCCGTCTCCCCGCCCGGCCGGTACTCGGCGATCGTGCCGCTGACCAGCACCTCGTCGCCCACCGCGACGGTCGGCGCGGAGCCTGCCGTGTAGACGAACACGCCCTCGCTGGTGCGCGGGTCGGCGTCCGGGGTCTTGGTGTCCTGGATCCAGAAGCCGCGGTCACCCGTGGCGCGCGTGCCGGTGACGACGCCGGGGACGTTCGTGACCTTCTGGCCGACGAGCGGCGAGATGCGCGTGACGCCCTGGATGTCGTGGATGCGCTTGTCGCCGGGCGTGGGGTCCGGGTCTGGGCCGGGACCGGGGTCGCCGCCGCCTGGGGTCTCGCCCTTGGAGTTGGTCGGGGTGGGGGCACCGACGGTGAAGTCGGCGGAGTTGTCGTCGGTGTCGGGCAGGCCGGTCTTGCGGGCCGCCGAGGTGGTGTTGCTCAGCGCACCGGTCGCGGTGCCCTCGCGCACGACGGCGGTGCCGTAGCCGACGAGGTCCTTCACACGCGGCTCCGCGGCGCAGTCGGCGGCGGTCTTGCAGGTCAGCGGCGTGGTGCCGGAGACGAGCGCGATGGCACCGCCGGTGGCGCTCATGGCGAGGGTGCCGGTGGCGTCGGGGGTGGGCAGCTCGACCGTGCCGCCGGTGCCCTTGGCCTGGGCGACCAGGAAGGTCTTGCCGGCGGCGATGCTGCCGGTCAGCGGGGTGACGCCCCACTGCGTGGAGGCGCCGGGGCTCGCCGAGATGTACTGGACGCTGAAGCCGTCCAGGCCGACGGGGGCCGTGCCCTTGTTCGCGAGCTCGACGAAGTCCTGCGTGAGGGTGGCGCCGGAGTTGCCGCCGCCCCCGTAGACCTCGGAGATCAGCGCATCGGAGCTGGGTGCGGCAACGGCGGGGACGGCGGCGAACACGAGCGCCACCACCGCTGTCCCGACACCGGGCAGGGTGGGTCTCAAAACTTCCTCCAGGGGATGCGGCGGACCGCCGCATCCTTCCTCGATCGAGTGGTGTTTGGAAGCTGTTGTCACTAACGGTTAACCAGTTGGCCCAGCAATGATCACTCGAACAAGTGTTCGATCATGGTGTATGCTCGTTTTCGGAACGCCGGCCGGTGGGCCCCTCCCAGGCACCGGCCGGCGTCCCTATGTTCACAGGTGTGGGGATTCCGAGCTACGAGCGCCGCTGCGCCGAGATCATCAACCAGACCGCACTGCTGACCGCTGCCCTCGAAGGCGCTGACCTGCGCGTTCCCGTCCCGTCGATCCCGGACTGGACGCTGAACCAACTCCTGCGCCACCTCGGCCACGCCCACCGCTGGGCCGACGTCATGCTCAGGGAGAGGCTGCCGGAGATCGACTTCTCCCGCAACGGCGCCCACCACCTGTCCTCGTACGTGGGTGAACAGACCTCGGTGCTGATCCCGTGGCTGCGGGAGGGAGCCGCCTCGCTGGCCGAGGTGCTGCGCTCCGTCGACCCCGACGAGATGATCGCGCCGGTCGAGGGCCACCCCGGCCCCCGCGTGTGGTCGCGGCGGATGACCCACGAGACCGCGGTGCACCGGTGGGACGCGCTGAACGCGCTGGGCCTGCCGTTCGACCTCGACCCCGAGATCGCCCAGGACACGCTGCGCGAGTGGACCGGTCTCGCGGTCCCCTACGCGTTCACGCGGTGGCCGGAGGAGACGGCGGCCCTGGTGGGGACCGGCACCGTGCACCTGCACGCGACGGACGCCGAGGCCGAGTTCGTGATCGACCTCACGGGTGCGGCGCCGGTGGTGCGGGAGGGCCACGAGAAGGCGGACGTGGCGGTGCGCGGCCCGGTCGTGGACCTGGTGCTGGCGATGTACCGGCGGCGCCCGGTGGAGGGGCTGGAGGTGTTCGGCGACCGCGCGCTGCTCGACCTGCTGGTGCGGGGCGTACGTTTCTGACCGTGGGGTCCCTGAGCTACGACGAGCGCCTGGCCACGATCGTCTCCGAAACGTCGCTGCTGGTGTCCGCGGTGGACGGCGCCGACCTGTCGGCGCCGGTGCCGTCGTGCCCCGGTTGGACGGTCAACCAGCTGCTGCGCCACCTCGGGTACGCGCACCGCTGGGTCGCGGAGATGGTCGAGCGGCGCGTCCAGGAGACCGACCGGTCGTTCAGCAAGGCGCACTCGGTGTCCGGCTACGCCGGGGAGACGACCGCGGAGCTCGGCCCGTGGCTGCTCGAAGGCGCCCAGCTGCTGGCCGACCGGATGTCCGGGGTGCGGGTCGACGAGCCGATCGCGGTGATGGCCGGGATGGCGGGGCCGCGGTTCTGGGGACGGCGGATGGCGCACGAGACCGTCGTGCACCGGTTCGACGCGTGCCAGGCGCTCGGGCTGCCGTTCGAGGTCGGCGAGCGGGTGACCTGCGACGCGCTGTGGGAGTGGATGACGACGCTGCTGCCGTTCGTTTTCACCATTCGGCCGGAGGCGTCCGCACTGCTCGGGTCCGGGGTGCTGCGCTTCACGGCGACCGGCGCGGAGGAGTGGCTGGTCGACCTGCGCGGTGAGGCGCCCGTGGCGCTCCGGCACGGGGAGGTGGCGGCTGACGCGTCGCTGAGCGGGCCGGCGTTCGAGGTGGTGCTGGCGCTGTACCAGCGGCGGCCGGTCGACGGTTTCGAGGTGACCGGCGACGCCGCACTGCTGGAGAAGTTCCTCGCCGCGGTGAGGTTCTGAGCCATGGTGGGGGTCTGGGGGCTTGCCCCCAGGGCGGGGTGTGGGGGCTCCGCCCCCACAAAACACCCGCCAAAGCAAGAAGGCGAGCGCTCGTCGTGAGCACTCGCCTTCCAGCTTTGGCGGTGGCGGTGGGATTTGAACCCACGGAGGCTTTCACCTCACACGCTTTCGAGGTCTGCGAGTGACCGATCACCGAGGATCATCGGCGATGTTTCACCTGCTCAACGATGCACGGCACACCTCGGCGTGCACCGCCGACTACGGGCGAATGCCACCACGATTGCAACCGTAGTGCACCGCGCTGCCGGCGGGTGGACGTAGACCAGCATCGGAGCAATTAGCCACAGTACTTCTACAAGGTGCCGACTACGGTGGCGACACCTTACGCACGTGTGCGCTATTTCTTCGGTCGACTAACCACAGCCAACACCGCACTAGTCTTCACAAGGGCCGCGTGCAGATTGGATAGTGCTTCCTCGAATTCAGGGCCACGAAGGGCGGAGTAGCTAACCCCATACGAGCTCAGTTCATCGAGATTGAGCCGATACATCGGCCCATCTCGTGTGATTAGCTCCAGCTCAATCAAACCGCTGAGAACGGCATTGGTCAGGATGTTGCGACCAACAACCATCCGCTCAAGCATCTCCCAATACACACTAGGAGCCGCCTTAGCCGCTTTGCCACCAGCCTTCTTGAACGAGGTCAAAATACGTCGGGAATCAATAAGAACCTGATAAGCGCTCGCCCTGCTGATGAATTTTTCAACCCCACCAAGCTTTGCGGCGTACGGCTTCCATTGATGCCAAGAATCATTCCACATAGCCCGCAAGCAGCTGTGCGGGTAAGCGGCAACCTTTAGATTCTGGGCATGTCGTACCGTCTCGGCAATCATAGCAACTGAGCCGATTGCGTTGTCATGTCCGCCAACTGCAGAAAACTTGGTCGCCCGCAAATCGATTTCGTTTGCAGCAATTATTACGGCAGGACCAACTTCAATTTCATCACCAACTCGCGAGGTCAGAACAACGCCAAAGTCAGAAAACACAACAGTACGCGATATGGGACTAGAAAGTTCGAGCACGCCCGACGCGTCTTCGATAGAGAAGTAAAGCGAGTAATACTTGCTCGCCGCCGATACATCGGCCTCAGGCTCGACAGCATACTCACTCAAAATCAAATAGGCATCAGTTTCTGAATGCCCATACGATGCCCAGCATGGGTTCGAAGTCCCGCTTGCGAACGACTTGATCAGGTCGTCCACCTGCCCCTCCGAAGCTACTCCCATGCTGACTACCTCACCGTTGGCCTCACCCGCGAATGGAGCTGCGATCTTCCCCGTACGGTGATACATCTCCGAACTAAGCGCAAAGACAAAATGTGCAAAGAAGGGTCCCGAAGGCGGGCTTGCACTCAGCAGGCTCGGGACGGATTGTCCGTGTGCGGCGACGATGGGCGAAGTGGCGATGAACGCACGGATGTAATCACTAAACACCACGTTAGCGAAGCGTCCATTTACCAAGAATGGATGCTCTCGAACAAAAATGGAGATTTGCTCTTCGTAGATCGCGCGATCCTCCATAAGAAGAGACGCGGGAGCCACCACTTCAATGTTCGACGTTGTGATCAGTCGCAAAACCCGCAGTGCTTGTTCCTCGCGCCCGTAAAGGGTCTCCAAGCAAGACTCTGCTGCTGGAATCGACTTTACGAGCTGCTTGCGCACCTTACCGGCTTCGCGATCCAGGATTCGTTCAACTACCTCGCGCAATAGGGCGCCCTGGGCTGAGCGATCTGCAGGCGCCGCTACGTGAATTGACCGGTTTGAGCGCTCAGCCTCGGGATTATCTACTACCAGGAACTCTGCAAGCACCAGAAGAACAGGCGGATAACCCAGAAAATCTTCGCTCAGCTGCCAGTCCATAACGCCGTTGCTGGGGGGGTTTCCTAGGGCTGTCGCAATTTCGGTGAATGCCTGGTCACGCAGCCGAGCGAACGGCTTCGGATACTTCCGGTGCACAGTGTACAGCGTGCCGTCGGGAAGCTCTTTATCATCAAGAGTAAGGGCGATCAGTTCGCCGCTTTGCTCCCAAGTAAGCGGGGTGATGTGCGCAATCTTAGCGGCGATACCCTCATCTTCGAACGCAAGAAAGGCGGTCTCGATTGAATCATGCCGCCCTAGGATTACCACTTGCCGAGCAGGCGCCGCGCCCTTGATGAGCGACGCCAGATCTTTCAAGAAGGCTAGGAAGTGGACATGCCCCGCAAGGAGATACGCCTCATCCAGACCGTCCATCACGAGCGCTCGTTCACCGTTTCGCAGCTGCTTGATATAGATCGGCGCTTGATCCCATCCAAGCAAGTTGGCAAGCAGGCCGGTCATACCGTCACCGCCTACAGGCTGCTCGGCGAGATCAACCAACGGAGCGTTCAGGCGGTGAGCAATGGCCTCTGCCGCCACTGTCTTTCCGCCGGCCCCTGGTGCCGCGATCAGAAGGACCGAGCACTCAGGAGTTTGATCCGAAGCGAGACAAGGCCATACATAGTTTTTTGGCATGTCGACGCCGACCCGGAAGCGCGTATCCGGGTCGAAGACCAGCTCATCGCCCCTATACATCGGAAGGGTATCGATCAACCGTTCAAGGAAGACTCGCGCAGTCACCCACAAACTGTAGCGGATGTCACTTCCCACGGCGATGCCGCACCTAGCAGCATGGCGGGGAGGACCTAACACCGCCGCTCGAAGGCTGTGACCGAAGGGACTCAGTTAGTCACTCACTCACGTAGGCAGACCGTCCACTATGGACGACTTCTCAGCGGGACTCCTCGGGGCAGCAACACAACCAGCGTTGCGCGACGGCGCGGTCTAAGTCCGTCTCCAGGGCCACACCGCGAGTGATCGGCGACCATCGATCGACCGAAGTAGCTCCATGACGACGAGGCTGTAGCCGGGGGGACCAATCCAGGACCAGAGTCGCCAGCGCCTCCCCCACCCTCTCAAAGTCCGTAACTGCCGTAACTGCCGTAACCATGCAGGTCAGAAGGTTACGGATAGCCCGCCCTATCCGTAACCGCCGTGCCCCGATCCGTAGACGGTTACGGATGCCCAGACCTATCCGTAACCGCCTGACCAGGGAGGTTACGGCAGTTACGGCAGTTACGGACCTGAGAAAAACGGGTCCCCCACCCTAGACCAATCCCCCTCGGCTACAGCCGCCCTAGAGGTAGGCCACGTTCGATGGCGTGCCGCCTGATAGGAAGGTTGCGATTTGCTCTGCTGCTACCTGGTAGCAAAGTCGACTGGTGCCAGGAACGGTACGAGCAGCGTGCGGGCTGACAATTACTCCAGCGCAGCCCCAAATTGGATGCTCGGAAGGCAATGGCTCAGGATCGGTCACGTCAAGAGCCGCACGGAGACGGCCGCTCTGTAGTTCGAGGACTAGCGCGTCCGTGTCAACGACTTGACCACGACCGGCGTTCACGAGTAATGCACCGTCGTCCATAGCAGCAAGGAACTTGGCATCCACAAGGCCCGCTGTCGCTTCGGTTAGCGGTGTTGTAACAACCACGACAGCGTGCCCCGGAATAAGGTGTGGCAATTCCTCGGGACCGTGTACACCGTTTCGTGCAGAGCTAGCAATTAGCGTCGACTCGGCATCAAAAGCATCAAGCTTTCGTGCAACCGCCATTCCGATGCTTCCCGCTCCAACAATGAGCACACGCCTACCAGCCAGCGTATCAGCGTCGAACCTGCGGTGCGCCCATGTGCGCTGGTCCTGAAACCTCACCAGCGCAGGCCATTGGCGGAACTGCGTCAAAATTGCCGACAGCACCCACTCAGAAACCGGTCCGGCGTGCGCACCGCGCGCACTAGCCACTGTGACATGCTTTGGCACATGAGGCCTCCACTCGTCTACGCCTGCCGAGAGCAGCTGCACCATCCGCAGTGCTGGCAGCGCCCCAACCAAACCGAGAGGTCGGTGACTCCCCCGATACGGCGGCATGAGCAGTTGAACCGAACGCTGCAAATCGTCTATAGCCAGACTATTAGGATCGTATCCAACGAGCTCTAGGTTCGGAACAGCACTCAGATACTCGTAACCATCTCTGTCGTCTTGCTCGTTACTTACGAGGATTCTGGACACAGCCACGGATCACTCCCCTCAACCCTGATCCGCCACTTGTGCAATCAGCTCACGCGCTTGCGCTTGCAGCGGCACGCCGGACGCACTGTTGTCGATGACCTTATGCGGCACAGGCGGTCGGAAGTCGACGTCAATTACGTCTAGATAGTCGGCCCAGTTCTCGATCTTCGACGCATCCCGAGCCGCGCCGCGGTGTCGAATATAGCTGTGCATAGTGGCGGGGTCACAATAAACCCACACAACCGTCATTGTGGCGTTCATGTCAGCACAGCTAGCCGCAATGCGATTAAGCCACGCCGTATCTTTAAACTCTTTGATGAACGGTGCCGTGACGATTGCACTGCTCCCGCATTGGACATTCTCGGTCATAGCATTGATGAGCGCCTCGTACTCCCGAGGACGCACCTGCGACAGATAGGTCTCCGACTCCCGATCATTCGGCGAGAGACCAAGGATTTCAAGCGCAGCCTCAACTACAGGGCGGGTCAGCGTGTCCTTGTCCAGCATTGGCCAGCCGGTGGCGCGGGCGAGAATTCTACCCAGCTCGGTTTTTCCGCTGCCCGCATACCCCCCAATAAGAAGGACGTGTGGCGCCGCCGTTCGCATCTCGGTGCGGTACACCTGGTCAGGCGCGTTCACGACACGACCGGAACGCTCCTTACTGACAACCAATCCCTCGTCTATCAGCAGCTCCATCGCCTTATTGATCGTGAAGACGCTGACACCCCACTCCTTCCCCAGAGCGCGCGTGGATGGCAGCGCTTGCCCGTCGCGCAGCAGACCAGCGGCGATCTGATTGCGGATGTTGCGCGCCACCTGCTGGTAACCAGCCTCGGCTCGCGCGACGCGAGGACCCTCGCCCGACATGCAACCTCCGACCGCCTCGACTGCTGTTAGGTCGCACCATACCAGCAACCAAACAGCACGCCGACCGGCGTTTGTGCAGGTAGCGGGCCTTTTCTGGGCGAGTCTTACCAAACAGTTGACCTGCTCACATAACAACTGTTAGCGTCCTCATTGTCGCTAGATGTGGCGGCGACCACATGGGAGGAAACACCGATGCGGACCACGGGTGACCAGGGCAAATACTGCCCGGACGGGCTGGACGAAGCGTCGATTGACCTGCTGATTGCGGAGGTGGACGCGGAGCTGGAAGACATGCCGGCGCCGACGTCGCGGTTGCTGGACGGTGTGGCCGCGGTCCGTTGGGAGCGCCGGGAGGTGAACCGGGTGACCGGTCAGACCGTGCGGGTCCTGCGGGTCCAGGCGGCGTCCGTTCCGCGCGGGACGGAGGCCGCGTGATGAACGTGCTTGCTGAACTGGCCAAACTGGCGGCACGCATCCTGGAAGTGCACTCGGACGCGCCCGAGGTGTGTTCGGTGCGGCTGTCTGACGGCATCGTGCCGATGGTCGAGTTGCAGACATACTCGCCGCACATCGTCGGCACGGTGAGCGCCATCGTCGAGTGGTGCCACGCGTTGGACGGCTCGATCACGGTGGCGATGGGCAAGACGTTCGTCCAGTTCGCCGTGACCGCGTCTGTGGCGGGCAGTGACGCTGAAGTCCGCGTGTGGGACCACGCCGACACCGACAGCGCGCGTGCCTTGCTGGCGCCGCTAGGCGTCGACCTCAACGAGGGCCTGCACTACCTCTCCCCCGAAGAACTGCACCTCGCGACGTCGCGGTACGCCGCGTCCTACGGGACGGAGGCCGCGTGATGAGCGAGACCGACGACCAGGTGGTTGCGCGGATCGACAAGGCGCAGGCGGATGTGGCTGACCAGTTGAGGCGCGCGGACACCAAGGCGGCCACGCTGCTGCCGCTGTTCGGCGGGTTCCTCGCGGGTGTGGTCGCGCTGACGACGCGCAGCCTCCCGGTCGCGGCTGAGGTGGTGCTGTGGCTGGCCGCGGCTCCGATGGCGTTCAGCGTGCTGCTGCTGCTGTCCGCGGTGCGGCCGAGGCTGACCCAGGTCGCCCCGCACGGCTTCCTGCACTTCGCGGGCTACGTGGAGCGGCCGTCTGAGCTGCTGGAGCAGTTCGCGGACGAGACGTCGCCGACCGTGCTCGCGGTGGACGTGTGCCACTTGTCGGCGATCGCCAAGGCCAAGTACGCCAACGTGCGCCGCGCCGTGGACTTGCTGATGGTCGGTCTGCTGCTGCTGGGTGTCGCGCTGACGGTCACGGCGGTGGTGTAGCCGTGGCGGGCAAGACGTTCCCGTGGGTGTTCACGTCGGTGGTGTGGGCGCAGGGTCCGCAGTGGACGCGTGGCACGCACGACGGTCTGCCGTTGCTGTCGTACTGCTGCGCGCCGCGGGACAAGCTGGCCACCTACCGCCAGTTGCGGGCGATGGGCCTGCGTCCCAACGGGTCTGACCCGGTGGCGGTGCTGTACGGGCGGCACAACGGGTCGGGCACGACGTGGTTCGCGTCGCTGTACCTGATCGCGAACGCCGCGCCGGTGCGGCCGATGACGCCGGCGAAGTGGACCGCGTTGGCCAAGGCCAACCTCGCGCGGCGCATCTGCTGCCACTGTGGCAAGGACCCGCTGTACGTGGTCCCGACCAGCACCCGTCTGTGCTGGAAGTGCTTTGAAGCCAACGAGAACACCGAGATGACGGAGGCCGCGTGATGTCCACGTACCTGCAGCTCACCAGTCACTACGTCGAGAACCGCGGCAACCAGGTGGTCGTGTTCGACCCGTCGATCACCGCGAGGTTCGGTGACGGCACCACCGTGCAGTTCCCGCTGCCGTTCATGCGGATCGGCAACGGTCTCGCCCTGGTCCCGCGCATCAAGGGTGCCGACGTCGGCGTGAGCGTGCAGATCGACTTCAGCCAGTGGTCTCCGGCTCGCATCGCCAACGGCAAGACGCAGGTCCTGCCGGTCGGATTGTCGGACCAGGCGCTGGCCGTGCGGCTGTGCCAGGAGTTCCACACCGACCCCGACACCACGTGGGACGACCCGAGCGACAAGACCGCGGCCTGGGTGACGACCTGGTTGCAGGTCAACAGGCCCAACGCCTAGCCACGCCCGGACCGGCGGCCGACTCCGGCCAGAAGACACCGCCGGTCCGGTCCTGACACCCAAGCGATCATCAGACCGAAGGGCCACACCAGTGTCCACCACCACCATTCCCGAACCCACCACCGACCTGTCGCACCTGTCGAGCATCCTGCTGGGCTGGGCGGCGCTCGCCCCCGGCATGCACGCCTCCCACGACGCGGTATCCGACTGGTTCGAGCTGGCCGTGACGCTGCTCAAGCCGATCACCACCGACGTGGCGCACCCCGAGCACACCAAGGCCTGCGAGCTGGCCGCGGAGTTCTCCCACGACGCCCTCGCGCTGCGCAGCATCGGTGAGACGGAGGGCCAGCGATGAACGCCCTGCCCTTCCCCGTGCTCACGGTCGGCGCGCTGCTGGCCCTCACCGCAGTGGTGCTGCTGTGGAAGCTGCTGATCACCGCCGCCGGCATCGGCCTCGGACTGTGGCTGTTCGCCACCGCCACCGCAGACACCCCGGCCGTGCAGTTCCTGGTGTTCGCCGCCGCTGGCCTGGTCGTGGCCACCGCACTGCGGCACCTGTCCCCGCCCCACAGTCCGGTCCTGTCCGGGCACTCGATCCGTTCCCGTGCGCACGCTGCTGAGGAGGGTGTTCGATGACCGCG